>NZ_AKKU01000011.1 GCF_000272005.1 Alishewanella agri BL06
GCGGGGGCCAATGGCCCCCTACCACTAAACAAGAGTGAAATATCCAGGAAGGAAGGTGTAACGGCTGCTAGTATGCCGTTATGCTGTGGCAATTTTATGACAGTTCACTGGCAATTCCGTGACAATTTCTGATACTCCACCACCAAGCAGGCTTGCGGTACTGATTGCGCAAAGTGGGCTCTGTTCGCGTCGTGCCGCCAGTCGCTTAATCAGTGCTGGCAGAGTGACGGTAGCCGATAAAGTCGCCAGTCACACCTTACATTTGTCTGATAGCTCGACAATCCGGGTGGATGGTAAACCACTGCCCGGCCGTCCGGCGTCTTGTTATTATCTGTATCACAAACCAGTCGGTATTGATTGCAATATCCGCCCGGACGATCCGGCCAGCATTGCGAGTGTGCTGGCACAACTTCCCGAGCGACTCTACCCGGTGGGCCGGCTGGATAAAGATTCCCGCGGGTTATTATTGCTCACCAATGATGGCGCCTTAACACAACGCTTACTGCATCCGGATTCACATCAGCCGAAAACCTATCTGGTTACCGTCGACAAGCCCATTACCGCAGAGCTCAGCCAGCAGTTTGCCGCAGGGATTAGCTGGCATGTCGGACCGCATCAATATCAGGCCAAGCCCTGTGAGGCGGAAGTTCTTGCCCCATACCAACTAAAAATCACCTTAAAAGAAGGTCAAAACCGGCAAATTCGTTATATGTGCCGGGCATTGGGCTATCGGGTACTGGATTTATGCCGGGTTGCCATTGGTGAGCTGCAGTTGGGGGCACTTGCAGCGGGCGCTTTGCGGCCAATCAGTGCAGAAGAATTAGCGTTACTGCAAACTAGGGCGTGTTGACGTTTGCTGCTTATAACGCCATAACAGCCAACACAGTGCCAGCGTGACACTAAACATCAGTACCGAACCGAGCACCACACCTTGCCACTGCCCTGCTTGCCAGAACGGCTGCAAATAGAGGGTCCCGGAGCTGGCCCCCAGATAGTAAAACACCAGATAAAGCGCACTGGCACTGGCTTTCGCCCTTGTGGCATGCTGACTGACCCAGCTACTGGCCAGTGAATGGCACAGAAAAAAGCCAAAAGCACTGACAAAAAAACCGGCCGCAATCAGCAGCAGACCTGACCCCAAGGTGATAACAGAGCCTAAGATCATAATAAGAATGCCTACCGCCATCGCTAACGGCGCACCAAGTTTTGCGGCGATCTTTGCTGACAGCGCCGAACCCAAAGTGCCGGTGAGATAAGTCACAAACAACAAACCAATCAAACTACTGCTTAATAAAAACGGTGCCGCCGCCAGTACGAAGCTGATATAGGTATACTGATTTAAAAACACCAGAAAATTTAGCCCGCCAATCAGATAGACCAGTAGTAACAACGGCTGGCGCAAATGAAAGAGGTTGTCGCTAAGGGCTTGCTTGAAGCGAAACGAGGTACGCTGAAATTGGGTAGACGCGGGCAGATAACGCCAAATCAACCAACAGCTGATCAGGCCAAGTAAGGTCATCGGATAAAATACCCACTGCCAGTGCCCTAAATCGGCCATAGCACCGGATAATAAGCGGCCGGAAATACCACCGAGCGAATTGGCACTGATATAAAAGCCAACCGCGGTGACCAGAGCAGGTTTGCTATACTCTTCGCCCATCCAGGCAATAGCAATAGCCGGCAAACCACCTAAAAACAGCCCCTGTACCGCACGCCAGAACAGCAAAGCTGAAAAAGACTCCACCTGACTTAACATCAGGGTACTGAACGTCATCCCGGCCAGAGTAATTAACAATAGCTTTTTCCGGCCCCAGGCATCCGACAGTGCCGCATACACCAGTAACGACAAGCCAAGACAAAGTGTGCCGATAGTATAGACCCAGCTTACTGTCAGTGCCGATAGCTGAAACTGCCGGCTTAGCTCCGGTAATAGTGGTTGCATCAGATGCAGGTTGGCAAACACCGCCGCAGCTGCCACACAAAGTGCCAATGCACTGCGATAAAACGCCACCGATTTATATTCAATCAATGTCTGTCGTCCCACTACGCCACTACTTCGACACAGACGGCCATTGTACCCGAAATCCCTGCTCCCGACACGCCACTCTTCGTTACGACTCCGGTACCGGTCCGACCTCAGACCGGTACCGGAGTGCGGTCTGACTAGTAGCCGAGTAGAAGACTTGCAAAAAATCGAAAGAAAAGACGGATTATTTGCACTGGTCTAACCGCTGCACCGCCCATATCTATGTCACACGAAGAAACCACAACCACCGGAGTGTTATGAATACTGTCTTTTCCCCGATTAAACTGGGCGCAGTCGCGCTGAAAAACCGCATTGTGATGGCGCCATTAACCCGTTGTCGTGCGACTGTCGATCACTACGCCACCGCACTGATGGCTGAACATTATGCCCAGCGTGCCAGTGCCGGCTTGTTGATCGCCGAAGCGACCATGGTTGCTGAGGGTAATTCGGCATTTTATCGTGAACCTGGCATCTACTCTGCCGCCCATGCCGAAGCCTGGCGCCAGGTCACCCAAGCAGTACATGCGAAAGATGGCAAAATTTTCCTGCAGATCTGGCACGGTGGCCGCGCTTGTCACCCGGCATTAAATAACGGCAAAGTGCCGGTATCTGCCGGCACCACCGCCATTAACGATTACACTCATACCCCTGAGGGCAAAAAAGATTACACCGCGCCACGTCAGCTAACCACAAATGAAGTGGCAGAGGTGGTCGAACAATTCCGCCAGGCGGCGTTTTATGCCAAACAAGCTGGCTTTGACGGCGTGGAAGTACACGGTGCCAACGGCTATTTGATTGACCAGTTCCTGCGTGATGGTATTAATAACCGTAATGACCGTTACGGTGGCAGTATCGAAAACCGTGCCCGCTTCCTGCTGGAAGTGCTGGATGCCGTGATCAGCGTCTGGGGTGCCGACCGGGTTGGTTTACGCTTATCACCTCTGAACAGCTTTAACAGCGCGAAAGACAGCGACCCGGTAGGTCTTATTTCTTACCTGGCAAAAGTGTTAACTCCGTTAAATCTGGCCTACCTGCATCTGATGCGTGCCGACTTTGCCGGTTTACAGTTTGGCGACGTGGTCAGTGCAGCACGCGCTAATTATCAGGGTAACTTACTGGTAAATATGGGTTACGATCTGGCAGAAGCGAACCAGGTAATTGGTCGCAACCAAGCCGATGCCGTCGCGTTTGGCAGTGCCTTTATCGCTAACCCCGATTTGGTTGAACGGCTGGCTCAGGGCTTACCGCTGGCGCAGCCTGATGTGGCGACCTTTTACACTCACGAAGCTCAAGGTTATACCGATTATCCTCGCGCCAGCGCCTAAAAGTTGAAACACTGGTCAGACCGGTACCGGAGTGCGGTCTGACCAGCTTAATGCGGCCTGCTTGCAGCTGGCGGTCAGCTCGGGTACAGTTGTGAGGTCAAGAATGGGGTGAGATCGGCAGATCTGGCCCCTTTTTACCTTATATACTAATAACGAGAAACTTCTTATGCATGACGCATCCTGGCGGGATTTGCCCCCGCCCACGCCTTTTTATCGCTGGATGGTGTTGCTGTTTGTCAGCCTGGCGATGTTTGGTAACTACTACATTTATGACTCGCTCTGGCCTATCGTCGATTTACTGCGCGAACAACGCGGATTCAGCTATCAGCAAATTGGTTGGCTTTCCACTGCCTATAACGTAGCGGCACTGCTGGTATTACTGGCTGGTGGCTATTTGATTGACCGCTGGGGTACTAAAAGAGCCATTACGCTGTTTGCCTTGATTTGTTTATTTGCCGCGCTGGTTACCGCCTGGAGCCCGAATTTTGAGATGATGCTGGCCGGGCGCTTTTTGCTGGGTTTAGGTGCCGAACCCCTGATTGTTGCCGCTACCACCGTACTGGCGAAATGGTTTAAAGGCAAGGAACTCAGTTTTGCCTTTGGTATTAACCTGTCCATTGCCCGTTTAGGCTCTACTGCCGCTGACTGGTCAACCGGTTTTGCCAGCCCGCTTTACGCCAACTGGCAAGACCCATTGTGGCTGGCGACCGCCGTAGCCGGGATTTCAGTTAGTGCCGCTATCCTGTACTGGATTTTAGAACGTCGCGCCGAAGGCCGTTACGGCCTGGGCGTGGTTGAAAATAACGAAAAATTGGAATTTAAAGGCCTTTACAGCTTCAGTGCCTCGTACTGGTATGTGGTAGCGCTTTGTGTGGTGTTTTATGCCACCGTATTTCCATTTCGTAGCTTTGCTATCGACTATTTTCAGCAAGCGCATGGCCTGGACCGCGAAGCCGCCGGTATTCTCAGCAGCATTTTGCCGGTAGCCGCCATTATCGCGACGCCGCTCTTTGGTCTCTGGGTCGATCGCATCGGCAAACGCGCCCTCTTTATGGCCGCCGGCTCGCTGGTGCTACTGCCGCTGTTTTTAATCGTCACCTATGCGCCCGCCGGTCCGCTGGTGGGCATTAGCATCCCCTTTATTGGCAGTGCCGTGGTGCCACTCACCTTATTACTGGTGATCACCGTACTGGGCATAGTGTTCTCACTGATCCCAGCCGTTATGTGGCCTTCTGTTGCCTATATCGTTGATGGGCGCCGTCTCGGTTCGGCCTATGCACTCATGACCTTTTGCCAGCAAATCGGCTGGGCAATAGTGCCGCTAACCATTGGTTTCCTGAACGATAAGTTTATGGCTGGCCCGGATAATATCGGCGGCTATACACCGGGTATGTGGCTTTATACCGGTATGGCATCACTGGGTTTATATTTCTCTTATAAACTCTGGCGCACCGAGCAAGGCCCGCATGGTCATGGTCTGGATACCATTACCAGTAAAAACTCTGCCTGACGCAGTACCGTTAATAGTTAACAAAGGAGCCGGCAAAGGCTCCTTTTTTATTCCCGGTAACTAAATTTCGGCTAAAGTTTACACTAAGCTGGCCGTTAACCCGTTAAGGCCAAAATGTAACAGGAGCGCCGCTATGAGTACCATCAAACCCGATGCCGCGATTAATGCTAACCGCCAGACTGCCTTTAAAACCGAATTGCCGGCCAGCGCCAATGTCAAAGCGCAGGAAAACTACAGTCAGATGCTGGAAAAAACCGGCAAGGCGCAGATGAATGCCGCCATCCTGCAAGCCAACGAAAAAGTGGCATTACAAAGCGGTAATAATTCGCTGAGTTTATTGTACAAGACTGCGCTGGAAGGTATTAACAAAGAGCTGGAGCCAATTTTTGGTAAAAATGCCGCGCAAAAAATTTATGACTCCGGTATCGACACCTCACCGGAAGCCACTGCCGGCCGTATCGTTGGCTTTGCTACCAGCTTGTTTTCTCTATATCAGCAACAGCGCCCATCTGATGACCAGGAACAACAGCTGGATGAATTTATGGCTGTAATTGGCAAAGGCATAGAACAAGGCTTTGCCGATGCGATTAAAATTCTCGAAGGTCTGCAGGTTTTTAATGGTGAAGTAAAAACCGGCGTCGATACCACCTACGATTTAGTGCAACAGGGTTTACAGAGCTTCCGCGAAAAGATGCTGGAAAGCTTTACCAAGCCTGAGCAGCCAACTGCGTCTGAGTGATAGCGCTCCCTGATTAAAGTATAGTGCTCACGGCTGCTCTATCCGGGTTACCAACAGCTGGTCTATTTTGTAACTATCAATATCGACCACTTCGAATTTATAGCCGCCGTGCAGCACAAAATCAGTGCGTTTCGGGATTTTGCGCAGGCTGTACATCATAAAACCAGCGATAGTTTCGTAATTCTCTGCATCGGGAAAGCTATCAATACCCAGCACCCGCATTACGTCGGCCAGTGGCGTTAAGCCCTCCACCAGCCAGGAGTTGTTATCCCGGGCTACGATTTGATCTTCTTCTGAGCTGACTAACTCACCCATGACGATACTCATCACATCTTTTAACGTGATAATGCCCACTACCAGCGCATATTCGTTCAGGATAATCGCGAAGTCGATACCTGCTGACTTAAAGTGTTCCAGTACTTCGTACAGTGACAAGGTATCCGGAATAATCAGTGGCGCCCGCACTATGCCCTCTTTACTCAAAGAAATAGGTTGGTCATGCAGCACCTGCATTAAAATATCCCGGGTATCAACATAACCCACCACCTGATCCAACACCTTGTCGCATACCAGAAATTTGGCATGCGGATGCTCGGCAATCTTGGCTTTGATATTGTCTTGCGATTCATCCTTGGTGAAGAAAATCAGGCTCTCACGCGCAGTCATTGCCGAGGTCACGGTGCGGGATTCCATATCAAACACGTTTTCCAGCAGTTGATGCTCGTGCTCCTGTAACACCCCCGCCTGAGCACCGGCATCCATCATTGCCATAATATCGTCAGGCGTAATGTCATCTTTGCGCATCGTTGGTACTTTAAACAAACTAAAGAATAAGTTTGCCAGACCGTTAAATAACCAAACAAAGGGGCGAAGTACCAAAATAAGAAACAACATCGGCGACACGATACGAAGTGCGATTTGTTCAGGTGCAATCATCGCCAGGCGTTTTGGCATAAGATCAGCAAACAAAATAAATAAGGACGTAACAAAAAATACCGACAAGGTAAAAGCCGCCGGCTGTACCCAGGGCTCTGAGCTAATCAGTGCCAGTAAGCTCGAAAAATAAGGGGTAAAAGCCGATTCACCCAGAATACCGCCGAGGATTGCAACGGCATTTAGGCCAATTTGCACCACCGTAAAAAAGTTACCCGGATGTTCCTGCAACTGCAGTACTTTTTCTGCCCGCACATCGCCTTCAGTTGCCAGCATCCGCAATCGCATCTTGCGCGATGCGGCCAGAGCAATTTCAGAGATCGAAAAAAACGAACTGGCTGCGACCAGCAAAAACATCACCAGCAGGTATTCAAGGGTTGTCATAGATTATCCGCAACAAAGCTATTAAAAAGCGCCAGAGCCAACAGCTGTCAGCTACGCCATTGGTAGTATACGTTATTTCACTGTTTGGCTGACGCTATTATCTGGACTTTACTGAAAAATTTAGTTACAACTACGGCTAATATATAGCGAGCTGCGATAATAATATGCTTAAGTCAGCGCTTACAGTAGCCATCCTGTGTTGTAGTTTTATGACAGCCTCTGTGTCGCCGTCAGCTTATGCTTATACTCAGGATCTGGATAAACCGCTAACGGTGTTATCGATACAACAAGCACAAGACGCGGAGCTGGAAGCGCAGCTGGACCGCTACCTCAACCTTGAATTTCGTGAACCGGAAACAGCTGCCGCTTTACTACAAAGTATTGTAAACCAGCTGGATGACACTACCCCCATTGAAACCTACGTTAGAGCAAGGACTTACCAAATCCTGGCAAAGTTTTACAGCAGACAAGCCGACGATGAAACTGAAGCAATGCAGTTACTGACCGCACTGCAGGCAAAAGCTGATAAACCTATTACTGTCAACGCCTTAACGGAAATCAATACACTCCAATTGCAGGTGCTGCTGTTAAAATCACAGCTAAACGAAGCCTATCTGCAAGCTGAAACAGTCAAAGAATACTTAGCGGATACCAATAATCCACGCATCCTCTATTGGACGCACGGCATGCTGGGTAATCTCGCCCGCACCGACGGCCAGTTTGAACAGGCGTTGGTGCATTACAGTAGTGCCATGGATGCACTGCAACAATTGAATGATGACCGTTTACTGCTACGCCGCTCGTCCCTGAACTGGCAAACGGCTCTGGTATATACCGAGCTAAAAAACTGGACGCAGGCCAGACCGCTACTCGAAAACCTGATTGAAGAAGTTAAAAAGCATGGTCAGGACGATTACTTAGGTGATCTTTATCTGGCACTCGGTTATGTGCTGAGTATGCAAAAAGATTTTCAGGCGGCGGAGCAAATCAACCAGCAAGGGCATGACTTAGCCAGAGCGCGCAAACAACCATCTTTAGCGCTGACCTTTATGAATAACCAAGCTTCAATTCTGATTGAAGAACAACGCTATGCCGAAGCTAAAACCATGTTGGAAACAGCATTAGCGGAAGCTGAAGCGTTAGAAGATCCCAACACTTATCAGATTATGCGCTTAAATTTGGGCTATATCCGCGTGATGCAGGGCGATACTGCGGCCGGTTTAGCACAGATGGAGGCGGCCTATGCGTACTATGAAGAGTTTGGCGTTAAGACCGAGCTGGAAGGCCATCTGGAATGGCTGGCCAAGGCCTACCGCGCTGCCGGCGATTATTTAAAACTGGCAGATACGCTGCAAAAGCAAATGGCGCTGCGTGAGGAAATTTTCTCTGAAAACAGAGAAAAGCGGATCAATGAATTGCAAAGCCGTTACGATCTCAAATCCCAAGCACAGCGAATCACCATTTTGCAGCAGCAAAATGATTTGCAGGAAGAGCTGATTAAAAACAAACAACTACAACAACAAATCACCCTACTATTTATTATTCTGATGGGGCTGGCTGCCGTGATGCTGGTTCAGTTGTACCGTAAAGTACGCCGCTCTAATTTGCGGCTGCGGGAAATGAATAAACAACTGGAATATCAGTCGCTGCGCGATCCCTTAACGGGCTTGTATAACCGCCGCGCCATGCAGGAAAAGATGGCAAAACGCCATCAGGAAAGCCAACCCGCACGCTGTGCACTCTTACTGCTGGATATCGACTTCTTCAAACATATTAATGATCATTATGGCCACGCTGCCGGCGATGCGGTGTTGATTGAAATCAGCCAACGCTTACAGGCGCTTTGTCAGGAGTCGGAACTATTAATCCGCTGGGGTGGTGAGGAGTTTTTAATCGTGTTGCAGCGCCCACAGCAAGACGACATCGACCAGCTCTGCCAGACACTGCTCCATAAGGTGTCTGAGCTGCCAGTACTGTTTGAAGGCAAAGAAATTCCCGTTACCATCAGCGGTGGCTTTATCAACCTGCCCTTTGCTGGCGTGCCAGAGCATCAATTCAACTGGGAACGCGTACTTCAGGTGGCCGATATGGCACTGTACCTGAGCAAAGTGAACGGCCGTAATCAAATCAACCTGGTAACCGGCCTGAATGTGCCGTTTGCTGATGCCGAACCCCATCTGCAATCCGATCTGTCAGGCGCCATTCGCGAGAACATGATCCAACTCCACACCATCAACGGCTAACTTATCCACACGTCTCCGGTACCGGCCCGACCAGTTTATCCACAGCACTCCGGTACCGGTCCGAGGTCAGAGCTCATACCGGTACCGGAGACGTGTGGATAACTATAGGGGTTGGTAGAGGCGTTTCAGTTTTAGTGAGGTGAAAAACACCCAGCGCTGCCTGCGACCAAGCTGCAGCAGCCAGCTACCGGCGAAACGCTGTAACAGATAATAAGTTGGCAGGGCCATTAGCAGTGGCCATATCGCAGCCCAGATAGCAGCAGCCGTCAACGCCTGTAAACTTAAGGAGGTATAAGAAGTAATGCCCAGCGGTAGCCAGACCGAAGCACTAGCTGGCATCACCCCACTCCAACTCAGTAGCACCGCGGCGACAGCTAATAACAGCACCGGCCCGCGCTGCAACCAGGGCATATTGCTGGCTGAAGTCTGGCTTAGCAACGCCAGTTGTTCGGCCTTTAGTCGCATCAGTAAATGACAAAGTGCCAAGGCGGTGCAAAGCGCGCCTAAATATAGTAAGTTTGCCGCCGGCAAGGCGAAGGCGGCAGTAGCTTGTTTTAGTGCTGTTTTCGCCATAGCGCCACTCGTAAATGGCAAGGCGGCTAAACTGACGATAAAGAAACCCAGTAACAGCTGATCCCCAGTGCCAAACCGATAACGACTGGCACTGCCAGCAAGTAAAAACAGGGCACCTTTGGCAAAGGCATGATGCGCCGCATAGCCAACCAGTGCAATCAGCGCCAGGCTCTGCTGCGCGGGCGGCAACAACCAGCTCAAACTCAATAACATTAGCAGATAGCCCATTTGGCTAACCGAAGAATAGGCCAGGATTTGTTTGCTTTTTTGCTGGCAAAGTGCCGCCAAGGCACCAAAGATAGCCGATACAAACCCCAGCCATAACACCCCCTGCCCCCATTGCTGCAGCAGGGGATCTGTTGCCGGTAAGAATAGCCACATACCAAAGATCCCGGCCTTGATCATAGCGCCGGATAACACCGCACTGGCCGCTGCCGGTGCCACAGGATGCGCCTGAGGTAACCACAGATGTAGCGGAAAGAATCCGGCTTTTAGGCCAAGCCCCAGCACAAACAGGCTGATAGTTAGATGATCCAGAGGGACATTTTGCCAGCTTTGCCAATCATAAAGCCCACCGGCCGCACTTGCCCGCAGCACCAGTGCACTAAACAGCAGCAACTCCCCTATTACCGCCAGCTGCAAATACAACCTTCCAGCGCGCCGGGCTTGCTTAGTGCCACTGTGCAGCACCAAGCCGGTTCCGGCCAGACTCATCATACTAAAGCCGAGATAAAAACTCAGGGCATCCTGTGCCGCAATCAACAGCACATTCCCGGCAAAACACAGCAGCATAAACAACCAATAACGACCCGCCCGCGGATCCTGTTGCTGACTGCTCAAGCTATACAACAGAGCCAACAACCAAAGCAGCAGTGTAAACAACAGCCAGCCCTGACTGACCGCAGAGGTAAAACCCAGACCAGCGCCGGGCCAGAGTAAATGGCTCAGATCAATCATCAAAACTAAACTCCCGCTCGACAATCAGCTCGCTCCAGCTGAGCGGGCTAAGCTCGGTACTGGCGAACAGCCCCATTAATAGAATTAAGCCCAGCGTAAACATCGACGGCGCCAGCAGCATCCAATGCGTTTCGAAGCGCGATGACAACCGCTGAGGTGAGGGCCAGGCGCTGTACTGCACCCCAAACCAGATCCGGTAAACTACCGGCAAAAAGTAGCAGGCATTTAACAAGCCAGATAACACGAATACCAGAATTACCCAGGGCTGTGCCACCTCAGCCGCACCCAGCCCCAAGTACCATTTACTAATAAAGCCCGCCGCTGGTGGAATGCCAATCATTCCGAGCGCCCCGATAGTAAAAGCCAGCGATGTCATAGGCATCTGCCGGCCAACACCGTTTAACTCACGAATTTTATGGATCCCCAATGTCTCGGCATAATTACCGGCGCAGAAAAATAACGTGATCTTCATTACACCCTGATGCACCAGATGCACCAAAGCTCCCACAGCCGCCAGAGGCCCGAGCAGGGCCACACCCAACGTAATGTAAGACACCTGACTAATGGTCGAATACGCCAGGCGCTTTTTCAGATCCTGCTGCGCCAGGGCGCGCCAGGAGCCAAATAAAATGGTAAAAGCAGCTAAAAACAGCAGCGGCCAGGCCAAATCGAGGGCTCTGACTACCTCTACGCCAAAAACATCATATACCACCCGCACAATACCGAAGGCTCCGGCTTTCACTACTGCTACCGCATGCAATAAGGCGCTGACCGGTGCCGGTGCCACCATCGCCTGAGGTAACCAACCATGTAACGGGAATAACGCCGCCTTTACGCCCAGACCGGCAATCAGCAGAGCAAAAGCGACTTGCAAAAGTATACTTCCGGAAGCAAGCAGTGGTGCCAGATAACCGCCGGGTGTAAAGTCCGGGCTACCGGCCAGCAAATGCAATAGCGACACACCTAACATCAACAACAAGCCGCCACTTAGGGTATAAGCCAGATAACGACGTCCGGCAGCAAGCGATTGTGGCGTTCCCCGATGTACCACTAATGGAAAGGTTGCCAGCGTCAGCAGCTCATAAAACAGTAAGAAGGTAACCAGATTACCCGCCAGCGCCAACCCCACAGTGGCACTAACACAAAGACTAAAATAACCGAAAAAGCGCGAACGCAGCGGTGAATGCTCTAAATAGCCAATGGCATAAATCGTCGTCGCCAGCCATAGTACCGACGACAACACCACGAACAACAGCGATAAGGCATCAGCTTGTAAGATAAGATCTGCGCCCGGTAAAAAGGCGATCCGGTAATAATAACTCTCACCCTCTTTTACCCCTTGCCACATCAGAAAAACTAACACCAATTTCAGCGTGACACCCAACAGGTTTAAAAACGTTCGTAGCGCTACCTGCTGCTCCTTTAGGGTAAAGATCAACAAGCCCGGTAGTAGCGAGCTTAGCACTATCAGTAGCGGCAAATAGTCCAGTAACCAGGCTTGCATTACAGCTCCTGCTTTAACAACGTTAATAGCGGCATACTAAACAGCGCCATCGCCCAAACCGCTAATGCAGGTAACAACGCCAAATATTGCGGTAAGCGCTGTGGGGCGAAATCCGGAGCGGTGGGTTCAGCACGATCAAAGGCTAACACCACGACCCGAAATACATAGGCTGCCGCCAGTAAGGTCGCAACCGCTAATACCAATAACCAGAAATACTGCTGACTTTGCCACAACCCCAGTAACAGAGCCCATTTGGCCAGAAAGCCACCGCTGGGCGGTAAACCAATTAAACTGCCACCGGCCACCGCAAAAGCAAACATCGCCAGCGGCATTGTCTGGCTGGCACCTTTTAGCGCACTAACCTGTTTTGAACCCAGCGTTTGCTGCAACTCGCCCATCGCCAGAAAACTTGCTGCTTTCGCCAGTGCGTGCGCCAGCACAAATAGCCACAATGCGGCGACAAACTCAGGCAAATTAAAGCGCAACACAAAGGCCAGAGCCAAAGTCGCGTAACCCAACTGCGCCACGGTTGAGTATGCCACCAGCGATTTGCCGTAAGGCGTGCGCAAGGCAGCAATACCGCCGAACAGCAAAGCTCCAAGGGCCGCCAACGCAAACAAATAAGATGCCGGCAGCCAAAATGCTTGTGGTGCCAGCTCTGTCCAAACCAGATAGAGAATAAACAGCGGGCCTTTTACCACCAATGCCGACAACAACGCACTGACCGCCGCCGGTGCCGCGGCATGAGCCGCCGGTAACCAAATATGCAATGGCCAACAGGCTGCTTTCAGCATTAGGCCCAGTGTTATCAGGAGCAGCGCCATGGCGTTCAGGCGATTTGCCTCTAGTTGCCCGGCCAAAAGCGGCAGATCCAAGGCGCCATAACCGGCATACAGCAGTGCCACCCCAAGCAAGTAGCAAAGTGATGCAAATAACGAAAACAATAAGTAATTCAATGCTGGCTTTAGTGCTTTATCACCCGATAGCGTGACCAGAGCCACCGCTACCATGCCAAGCAACTCGAGACAGACATACCAATTGAACAGATCCCGCGCTAACCATAATGCCTGTAAGCTGGCCAGCAGCAAGCTACTGAGTGGCCAGAATGCTGCCGGCAAACGGTCGCGAGCTTGTACCGCTAAGGCATAACCTGACACCAATAAATGCAACAACGCCGAAAGGAGCAATAATAATGCGCTAAGGCTGTCGGCTTGCCAGCGGATCGCCAGTAGCGGGCTCCACCCGCCCAGTAACCACTGCTGTTCACCATGCAATAAAATTTGCTGTAAAAAGTAACCGGCCAGCGGCACCGACAGCAGCGCTACCGTTACATGCAGGCTGCGGGCAAAACGTGGCCAAAGCAGCATCAATAAGGCTGCGCTAAGCGGCAAGGTTACCAACAATAGTGCCGGAAACATCAGTCGGCCCTCGTCAGTAAACGTCCGAGCAATGCCAGCGCAAAAGCGGTCGCACTCACGGCTACGACCAGGCCGGTCAATACCAGTGCATGCAACACACTGTCGGCCGGCTCTCCCTGCATCACGGGCCGATAGGCCAAGGTTACCATCAACATAAAGATGCCAGCGCCGATCACGTTTAACGCCAGAATACGACGCAATAATTCCGGACCACGCCACAAACCGAGGCCGCCAATTCCGACCAGCAACACAGCGGTGCCAAGATACAAATAAAAGCTAAGCATCCGCGACCTCCGGTTTTGGCTCGCCGACCACTAACAAGGTTAAGGTCACCGCTATTGCCAGGGTGGCAAAACTTTCCACTATTAAAATTACCGCACCGGCGATGGACTGTGGCCAGCTTAACCACACAGCACCCAAATCTTGCAGCAGCAGGCTAACAGCCCCCGCCAACACAAATGCCAGTAAACCGCCGAGCACTAACATTCTTACCCAGAAATGCCGCCAGCTTAGCCAGCTTAATTGTTGATTTAGCCTCAAAATCACCAGGCCTGATGCCAATAACGCGCCGGCCTGAAAGGCGCCACCGGGCGCTGCGGCACCGCGCCAAAGCAAATAACCACTGACCAGCAATAACAATGGGCTTAGCAGCCTGCTCCAGCTGATACTTAACGACCAACCGCGATAACGGGGCAAATCGCCCGGTGCCTGCCTTGCCCCCAGTAATGCCAATAGCAACACTAACAGTTCCAGTAGGGTATCCCAGGCACGGAAATTGAGCAGTACGGCGGTAACCGGATGGCTAACCCCGCTTTGCGGTAAATGTTGCTGCACCAGAGCAGGAATAGCAGAGCTGGGTTGTAGCGGGATCTGCGATAGACTTGCCAGTAATAGTGCAGTGACTAAACCGATAAATGTCAGTGGTCGCCACAGCGCCGGTTGCGGATAAGCCGGTTGTTTGGCATAACGCACCAGCGCAGTAAAACATAAGGCACCGGTTAAACCAGCTCCAATAGCCGCCTCGGCCAATGCCAAATCCGGGGCTTTTAACCGGGCCCAGGCCAATGCCATCATTACGCCAAAGGCAATAAACAAGGTTACCGCCTGGGTCAGGCTGCGGCTGAGCATTGCCGCACCCGCTAACAGCAGTAATAGCGCACAAAGCACCAGATCAAACAGCAATAACGCCATTAGTCCTCCTGCTGCGTAGCAGATTCCGACGGCTGCTCGTCGCTAAAACGCGCCAACAACTGACAAGACACGGCACCGGATGCCATCACGATCAGCCAGATCAATGCCATTAACAGCCCTTCACGCCAGCTACTTTGTAAACTCAGCCCCAGCACCAGCAACCCAAGGCCAAGCGTATCGGCCTTGGTAACCGCATGCAAACGGGAAAAACTATCGGGAAAACGCAGCAAACCTATACTGCCCGCCAGGAAGAACATTAAGCCCAGCGCCAGCAAAAGCCAGCTTATCATCAACATAATTGTCATAGTGATGTCCTCTGCCGTGACCGTTGTTTTTGCTGTCGCAGCCGCTGCACCAGTGCGGCCGGCGCAGCAGCCGCCAGAATGGCTAGCAGTAAGGCGACATCCAGTAGGGCTGGTAGCGCAAAAACTTTACTGAGTACCAACAAAATGGCGACACCGGTACTACCGAAGAGTTGAATAGTTAAGAGTCGGTCCAGCAGCGCAGGACCTTTTAGCACGCGCCAAATCCCCAGCAGCATCGAGAATAGTAAGATTAGGGCCACGACACTCATGGTTGCTCTCCTGACCCACTTTGGCCAAAAAGCCGTGCCAACTGCCACTCCAGGGCGGCAATTTCCTGTTGCCAATTAGCCGTTTGATCTAACACATGCAGCCGTAACATGCCGTCTGGTTGCAAACTTATTGTGCAGGTGCCGGGTAATAAACTGATCAGAGAAGCCAATAACAACCGGCTGGCAGGTGAAGTGAGCTGGCTTTGATAGTGACAAAAGTTACTACTGTCCAAAGGGCGCCACCCCAAAGCACGCACCGCGACATCAAAACCGCCCAGCAACAACTGACGACCGAACAACAACAAACATGCAGGCAGATAGCGCCAGCGCAGCGCCGGCATAGGTAGCGGATAATGCCACTGCCACAGCAGCAACAAAGGAAGCAGCAAGGTGAAGAAGCCCCAGCCGGAATTAGCTGTTAACACTGCCCAGCAGGCCGCTGCAACCAAACCAAACCACAACGACCGACGGAGGAACAACCACAACGTAATTGTCATATCGCACCGCCTAAGTTAACAAATCACTCGCGATTATTACAAATAACCGAGCAGAGATCGATAAAAGCCGCCGACTTTCAATCCCCAAACCAGAAACAACTTATCCACACGTCTCCGGTACCGGACGGAGGTCAGAGCTCTTACCGGTACCGGAGACGTGTGGATAAGTTTTGTTGAGAGGATTGGCAAGGCTATAGCCTATAGTCTAAGTTTTATTCAGCGTGAAATTTTGTAAAGTGTCGACATAACGTCCCAAAAAAGAGGCAAAAACCATGTCTTACCGTACCGAACACCAAGAATCAGTCGACAATGCGGCAAAATTCTGGGCTGATAAAGCGAGCAAGCTGGCCTGGTTCAAGCAACCAACCCAGGTCTTAACTGAACATCAGGGACAATATCAATGGTTTGCCGATGGCGAACTTAACACCAGCTATCTGGCTCTGGATTATCATGTTGAACAGGGCCGTGGTGAGCAAGCAGCGCTGTTTTATGATTCACCGGTCACCGGCAGCAAACGCTGCTACAGCTATCGGGAGTTGCGTGATGAAGTAGCGAAATTCGCCGGCGTTTTAAAAGCTCAGGGCGTAGGCAAAGGTGACCGCGTTGTGATCTACATGCCGATGGTGCCAGAGGCCGCAATCGCCATGCTGGCTACGGCTCGTTTAGGTGCGATTCACTCGGTGGTTTTTGGTGGTTTTGCGCCACACGAGCTGGCTGTGCGGATTGACGATGCCAGTCCGAAGGTAGTGGTGAGTGCGTCCTGTGGTATCGAAGTAAACCGTATTATCAGCTACAAACCGTTACTGGACAGTGCCCTGGAAAAAGCCAGTCATCAGCCCGAGCGCTGCATTATTTTGCAGCGGCCACAACACAGTGCCAGTATGGTCGCCGGGCGAGATTTAGATTGGCATCGCGAAATGCAACAGGCCGCGCCTGCCGGGCCGGTTGCGGTAAAAGGCACCGATCCGCTGTATATACTGTACACCTCCGGCACCACCGGTAAGCCCAAGGGGGTGGTACGTGATAATGGCGGCCATGCCGTGGCGCTGCACTACAGCATGCAAGCGATTTACAATATCAAACCGGGCGAAGTATTTTGGGCTGCATCCGATGTGGGTTGGGTAGTTGGCCACTCTTATATCGTCTATGCACCATTACTGGCTGGTTGCACCACGATTTTATATGAGGGCAAACCGGTGTTTACACCCGATGCCGGTGCCTTCTGGCGGGTTTGCGCCGAATATGGCGTTAAGGCTATTTTCGCAGCGCCTACTGCATTTCGGGCGATCCGCAAAGAAGATCCGCATGCCGAATTAATGAAACAACATGACCTGAGCAAACTCGAAACCATCTTTATGGCTGGCGAGCGCTTGGATCCGCCGACTTATCACTGGGCCTGTGAAGTCTCCGGCAAACCGGTGATTGATCACTGGTGGCAAACCGAGACCGGTTGGGCTATCTGTGCCAATTTAGCCGGTATCGAATTATTGCCAGCCAAAGCCGGTTCCGCCACCCGGCCAGTACCGGGCTACAATGTACAAATCCTGAATGACGAAGGCCAACAGGTTGCTGCGAACCAGCAAGGTAATATCGCCATTCAATTGCCTTTACCACCCGGCTGTTTAAGTACTATCTGGGGCAATCCAGACCGTTTTTTCGCGGGCTATCTGAGCCAGTTTCCGGGCTACTATGCCACCGGCGATGGCGGTTATCTGGATGAAGACGGTTATTTATTTGTGATGGGCCGAACCGATGATGTGATTAACGTTGCCGGGCACCGCTTATCCACCGGCGAAATGGAAGAGATTATCGCGTCGCATCCCGCCGTGGCCGAATGCTGTGTAATTGGCTTACCAGATGAACTAAAAGGCCAGCAACCGGTTGGTTTTGTGCTGCTGAAAAACGGTGTCACCACCGATGCTGAAACGGTTCAACAGGAGTTAGTGGCCTTAGTTCGCCAGGAAATTGGGGCTGTTGCTTGCTTTAAGCGGGCATTGGTGGTGCCGCGCTTACCGAAAACCCGCTCAGGCAAAATCTTACGTAAACTGCTGCGGCAAATCGGCGAAGGCGAAAATTACCAAATTCCTTCGACTATCGATGACCCGGCTAGCTTGCCTGAGCTAGAAGCCCTAATGAAAAAACACGGCTTAGCCTGAGTTATCCACATGTCTCCGGTACCGGTAGGAGGTCCGAGATCGGACCGGTACCGGAGTCGTGTGGATAATTCTTAAGTTTTTATTTATTCAGCATGTTCAGGGAATTGCTGCAGGCGAATGCCAGCAAAAGATTTGCGGCATAAATAAAAGGTAATTGGCCGGGTAATCAACGGATACAACACCACTAATAACGCCACATATCCGGCTATGGCCCAGCCCTCAGCGCGAGCTATTAGAATAAACAACACTGATAAAATAATTAACTTAATAATATTAAGCGTAATTTTTGTTGGCGCAGGCAAGCGGTCAGCGGCAGCACGAATCACCTGCATCCGTTGCGAAAAATTCAAGCCCTGCAGTTCAGGGATATTTTTGCTATTAAAATAAATCATTAGTTCCACCTATAAACGCAAAACGCCTCGTTACAACTGGTAAGACCGGTACCGGAGACCTGTGGATAAACTGGTCGGGCCGGTACCGGAGACGTGTGGATTATTAGTCGAAGAACGGTGAGCGCTGCTCGGTTATATCAATTAACTTGATGGGGCGGTTCAATGGTTGCCCTCCATCTCTGCCAATTGGTACCCAAGGTATTCTGCCTCGCCCTTTGGCTGGTTTTACGGAAAATAGATCGAATGGGATCGAAATATAAAATCCTTTTGTAAAACTGCCCTCACCGTAGTCAGCGGAAGATGCATCGGTTATAGCCGCATAACCGCCCACGATAATGCCGCTATCAAATCGCTTAGCAAAATCAAAATTTACCCCTTTATCTTTTGCTAAAAACTGACCGATATTAAACGTTAGTCGGGTATCAGGTAAGAAACTCGGTTGCCAATAGATATTGAAATGCCCAGTCAGTGTTTTGTAATCGAAGAAGCTGAAATCATCTTCATAAGATCGTTGTCTGACATAGTTCAAATCAAAACCAAAAGAAAAAGTGCTATCAACAGGGCGATATAATACTTCAGCACCCGCACCACCAAACATGGTTTCAAGATAGCCGGCATAAGCCTGCGCAAAAACGGCTGGCGCAATTTCCTTCTGCCAATGGCCATACATATTCTCCATACCAAATTTACTACGGGTGACATATTCCCTAACAAAGGTTCTCACGCGCGGTAATCGGGACTCAATAGCATCAACTTTAAAGTTAAATTTATCGAAGTTTTCCAGAACCGTTAGCTTCCCAGTCGCTGCTAAGCTAAAGTCCGAGTTAAAACGGTATCCAGCGCCAAGGTAAAGACCACCTTGATACATGTAGAAATATTCAGGATTACCAAAAGATTGTACCCAGAACACTTCTGCACCGGTATAAAACCCCTTGTATTCTGGTACCTCTACTATGCTAAGTGAATTTTCATCAGGTTGCTGTCTTACATAAGTCGATCGAATATCTGGTTGAAGCTCCTGGTAAGCAACGGCACTCACAAAAGCATCAACATCAATCACCTTTTCTACCTGAACCAGGTTGTTGGCGTGCTCCACAACCCGAATAGTTTTAATGTGCTCAGGTAACTGGGAAGCAATAATCCTACCTACTCGCTCAGTGGCCTCATTATCATCACGGTAAGCAAAGCTGGTTCCGTGAATAATAAATTCGTTATTTGCGACATGAATAGTTTTAGGTAGAAATGCCGCGTTATAGTAGAGATTCGTCGTTAGCGTATTAAAGTTAATACTTGCAGGATGCTGTGAACGATCAGCGGATACAGCAACAGGTGCGGGTTTAATTTTTATCTGGTTTGCACTGTGCATATTGAAAGCGTAATGCACACCAAACCCTACAGTATTACCTCGCTGATAATTTAAATCAAAGGTCAAATCTTGCCAGCGATAGGATGCGCCAAAGTTCCAGCGCGAATTTTGTGGTAATTCACCTGCGGCATCATTAACATAATTGTTACCCTCATACTCAAGCTTGAGCGTTAATGGTTGCCAGGGCGTTTGATAGTCAACACCACCAAATAACGAGGCAGCACCTTTAAAAAACTTACGAAACTCTATCTTACCACCCTGACCACTAATACCACCCGGTCGCTCACAAAAGCTCTGTCTCACCTCACAAAAAGGGTTAGTAATATTACCCGCCGCCCCCAAGTAACCCCAGCCCATACCGAGATGAAAATCAAAAGCTCCCAGTTTTTTACTTAGGGAAACGAACTCACTTTCAAATAGCCCGGTACCACCAAAGTCCCTCAGGCCAATGGCAACTTCCGGGGTGTAATTACTTTCTTGCCAAACTCTGAATTTAACGTCAAGACCTTTATCTTTGAGTGTTTGATCATTACTAAATCCAGGCGAATCGCTGTAAAGCCTAGTCCGCACATCTGTATAACGTGCCGAGGTTTCCAACCATGGAAAAAGCTGAATACTAACGGACCAAAAACGGTACTCATTATTGTCAGTATAATTTAATGAAACACTCCCTTCATCTGCCATCCGGGCGGTAGGAACTTGAATTAACCCCACACCGCCATGCACTGCCTGTGATGGTTTTGCCGCAGATAACTGCCAGGAAGACTGCGCATTAGCCGCGAAAGCTGCGTTACAAGCTATTGCTAAAAGCGACAATGTAAAAGCATTCTTTTGCATCAGTAGACCCTATTCACTGCAAGAGTAATTAATAATTCATTAATCTCTGCCATCTCGTCTGATAGCCAACCAACCTGAAAAGGAATAATCACCATTGCGCCGGGCTCTGGTTGCAGCTGACTGGACTGCCACAATTGAACTCCAGCCTTAACAACTTCTCCATTTGGTTTCACCACATATAAGTTAGCCGTGTCAGCAAAAGACGAAAGTCTAATATTCTTGATATATTCGTTCAGCGATGTAGCTGGTTGATAGGCAAGACGAACAGACGATGAAATCGCCCCGACAAAAGATAGATATGAGGGGCGTTCATTTAATAACAATTGATAAGTACCAGGCGTAAAACGTGGATTCTTGGCCGGTGCTATTCTGGCAAGATCATAATCAACAGTAATTAGTACACGTTCTGCTAACTGCCAGCCAGAAACCTCTGCTTGCAGGGCTAACAAAACATTTTGTTGCTCTGGCGTACTGTTAGATGCGATATGCTGTAACTTAGTCAATAATACTTGTCTTTGTGGTTCCAAGCTAACCGTGTTTAACCGAAACAGCTTGCTGGCCGGCCAATACCACTGTTGTTTTAATGCTACCGGCTCCAAAACTTCGGCTAAGGTGGGTAACTGCTCAAATGCATATAAAGTGCTGTTAACCCGCACTTCAACTTTTGCGTCAGTTGTAAGAGCATCACTTTGCTCCATAGCTGTCAAATCCGTTGTTGCTACCGCCAACAGCGTTAATAAGAAAAACTCTTTTATACTCATAGCTGCTCATCCCCGGCGACAACTAAACCACGGCGTTTTAACGCTCGAACTACCTCGCTCACATAAACCAGTTCGTAGGACGCTTGCCCGGCGGTAAGTTGCTGGCGGGACTGCAAGACTCGCCCAGTTTGAGCATCCAGCCAATACAGATTTTGCCAACTACCATCAAAACGCCAGAATCGAGGCTTAGTATCAATTGCAACCTGCTCGATCACTAACACTGTTGGTAAAACATGGTTAAAATATGTGAGTTGATAATTGTGGTGTTCCGAAAATGTTGAGCGCAATTCGGTACCATATTCACCGAGCTGCCAATCCGCTGCAGTTCGCCACTGTGTGCCTCGGAACGCTCCCTGCTTAAGCGGATCAGCCTGGCGATTACTTAGAAATAGTAAATCATTGCCCAAACCAAGGGTTCGCACAATACGGCCACTCTCAGTAACCACCATTTCCTGTTCGCCAGATACCCACTTAAATTGCTGCTGCTCAATAAAAGCCAAAGCTAATGCAACTCTGGGTTTTTCTCCCTGACGTAAATACATAAAATCGTATGGTGCCTCAGCTATCGCCGAATAAGTTAACGACACATCTTCTGGCGTGCTAAGCGCTAATTTAAACATCTCATAATATGTTCGGTAAGTGCCCGCACATGCGCTGAGCAGGCTAACGCAAACTAAAACCGCCAGCAGTTTTACCTTTTTTATTGTCATTTATACTGTACCCTGATAAAGAACCGGAACAAAAAAGCCGCCTTCTGGCGGCTTTTTTTCAACACTATCCGTTATGGGGTAGTGATAATAGCAGGGTAAGTTGAAGTCACTGGAACCGTAATGGTAGTGGTAGCGGTACCGGTACCAGTTACAGTTACCGTTGTACTGTTATTGGTACATACACCGGCAACCGGCTCACCATCGCCTTCATTACAAATCAATCGGATTTGAGGTGTAGTTGTGGTTACAGTACCTGGTGGCGGTGGTGGTGGTGTAATTGGTAACACGCCCGATTCCTGTGCGTTCGCAATAATAGCGGCAGCAACTGCTGCAGTTACACCCAACGCTGTGATAGTCGCTACAGTAACACCACCCAAACCAGCAACGCCAGTACCACCGGCCGTCGCGCTAGACTCAGTTTGAGCTGATACGCCTAAAGATAATGTTAAAGCCAACGCTGCTAAAGCGAATTTTTTCATTGTTGATCCCTCGTTTAAAAACTTAATTGTTAAAAGGTTACAGTAAAACAGGTTGCTCCGCAACCAAATACAACTGACAAAAATTCAACTATCGCCAAAATCAGGCAATCTGCTGCTTGGGTTTGGATGAAACTACAGTTAAACCAGCAACAGTATCAAGTTTAGCGACGTCATTTAACTGCTTGGCTGTTAACAGAGCACAAGCAGCGTTAACCACTAAATCGCTGGTTGCATTAGTATAATAAAATTCTGTAGGTGCACTACGAATAATTTCTATTATTTCTTCTACAGCAAAAAATTTACAGGCTTTGTCCAATCGTTGCAACAAATGTTCCATCTCGGGCCAAGTCAAATAAACTTCATCAGCAGCCATAATACGGCTATGCTCTGTTTGCCGTACATTATTTCCGATCAGTAACTCTTCGTACAACTTTTCTCCAGGCCGCAAACCAGTGTATTTAATTTCAATATCGCCATTTGGATGCTCATCATCCCGCACTTCTAAACCCATTAAATGAATCATACGACGGGCCAGATCCGCAATACGCACAGGCTCTCCCATATCTAACACAAAAACATCGCCGCCTTTGCCCATCGCACCGGCTTGCAACACCAACTGCGCCGCTTCGGGTATAGTCATAAAGTAACGGATAATATCTTTGTGAGTTACGGTAACAGGCCCCCCCTTACGAATTTGCTCCCGAAACAGCGGTACTACTGAGCCAGAGGAACCTAACACATTACCAAAACGTACCATGCAAAAACGTGTCTTGCTTTGGTATTGCGCCAAAGCTTGCAATACTAGTTCAGCCAGTCGTTTAGATGCTCCCATTACGTTAGTAGGGCGTACCGCTTTATCCGTAGAAATAAGCACAAAGGTGTCAACACCGGCTTTTATTGCGGCCTCAGCTGCATACCAAGTACCAAATACATTATTGCGAACACCCTCAACAACATTGTATTCGACCAAAGGTACATGTTTATAAGCAGCCGCATGATAGACAGTATTTACTCCAAAGGCACGCATAACACTTTCCATACGACTTTGCCGCTGAACAGTGCCCATTACCGGTATCAGGTTAATCTCCAGACCCTCGGAACTAATTGTCGATTTAAGTTCCTGCTCAATGGCATACAGAGCATATTCCGACAACTCAAATAAAACCAGCGTGAGGGGCTCACACCGAATAATTTGCCGACATAATTCTGAGCCAATAGACCCCCCAGCTCCGGTAACCATAACAACCTTGCCTTTGATGTTGGCATGTAATAATTTTTTTTTCGGTGCTACCGGGTCGCGACCTAACAAGTCTTCAATTTTAACATCTTGCAACTCATCAATGCGCATACTGCCGTTAACTAAATCACTCATACCAGGAATTGATAACACCGGAACCGGTAATTCTTCGAGTCGATCTAATACTTCGCGACGGCGAGAGCGACTGGCTGAAGGCATCGCCAACAAAATACGGCCGATATTACGCTGTTTAACAATACCCGCGATATTATCAGGGCTACTGACCGGAATACCCAAAATGGTAGAACGCTGTAAGGTAGTATCATCATCTACAAACATCACCGGATGATACTGTTCGCCGTTAATCAATGCCTGTGCCAATTGCCGGCCAGATGAACCGGCACCATAAATAAGTACGCGGGTTTTGTGGTTGTTATTATTGGGTCTTAGCAATAACCGTGCGCCCAAACGCACCCCACCTGATGTAACCAACGCCAACAAAGCGTACACCACCACCATATTGGTTTTGTCGTGCACACCTAATACCGCAAACATTAGCGCCAGAATAACGCCACTACCCATAATGCCAAAAATAACAGCACCCAAGGCGTGCTGCCCAACATAGCGAATTACCGCGCGATACAAACCCAGCTTAGTAAAAATCAGTAAGGTTAACGGCAGCGTTACGGCAAACGCCAGCACCATAAATTGAAATTGGCTAATATCACCATTTTGGGTAAGCACAAAAGACAACAGCAACGACATGGTTAAAAACAATGAATCTATTACTACTGAAATTATGCGCTTAGCCGAACGCGGCAGCGCCAGCAACCATGCAAGCATTTTTCTACTCCATCGTACCGGTTTCAGTTACCGGCACCAAACATAACAATTTAGCGTGCAAGTATAGCAGCAAAGCAAGGCTATTTCATTACCCGCAACTCAACACTCAACACTCAACACTCTAATCCCCCAGCTGTTTTACCAACCACTCCTTAAAAGCCGAACCTAAATTCTTATCGCGTATTCCAAACTCAACAAAAGCCTGCATATACCCCAGCTTATTACCGCAATCATGGCTGCGACCTTTTATTTGGTACGCATTAACTTGTTGCTGATCCAATAACATGGCAATCGCATCAGTTAGTTGAATTTCATCTCCCGCACCTATTGGCGTACGTTTAAGGCACGGCCAAATATCCTTGCTAAACACATAGCGACCCACTACCGCTAAATTGGATGGAGCTTGCTCAACTGTCGGTTTTTCGACAATCTCTGTCATTTTAACCGAGTCACCCGGGGCTAACTCCACGCCAGCCACATCAGCAATACCATAATTACTCACGTTTTGCTTCGGAACAGGCTCAACCATTACCTGACTTACTTGTGACTCTGTAAACAATTTGACCATTTCGGCTAAATTATCTTGTTTTAAGTCACAGTCATAACTATCAACTATCACATCGGGCAATAACACGGCAAAAGGGGCATCGCCAACCAGCGGCAAAGCACACAACACAGCGTGACCAAGCCCCTTAGCCTCACCCTGGCGGACATGCATAATGGTTACGTCTTTCGGGCAAATATTTTGCACTTCATCCAATAACTGGCGCTTTACCCGCTTTTCCAGCATAGATTCCAGTTCAAAACTTTTATCAAAATGGTTCTCAATGCTATTTTTAGATGAGTGCGTAACCAGCACAATTTCTTTTATGCCTGCCGCAATACACTCTTGCACCACATACTGAATAAGAGGTTTATCCACAACCGGCAGCATTTCTTTTGGAATAGCTTTAGTAGCAGGCAACATCCTGGTTCCCAAACCTGCTACAGGAATCACCGCTTTACGCACAACATTATTTGCCATTATCAATCCTTGCTTTATTCAACATTCAACATTCAACACTATAATACCCTCGATACCAGTCCACAAACCGCTGCATCCCCTCCTCAATCGGAGTTGCCGGTTTAAAGCCTACCGCAGCTTGTAAATCATCAATATCGGCATAGGTCGCCGGTACATCCCCAGCCTGCATGGGTAAAAATTCTTTTACCGCTGTTTTACCCGTGGCCTTTTCAATGGCTTCAATAAAGGTCATTAACTTAACTGGCTGGTTGTTGCCTATGTTAAACACCTTGTAAGGCGCAAAACTACTGCTGGCATCACTACCATCCCAATCAGCATGTGGCTTAGGCGGTAACGCCTGAATACGCACTACACCTTCAACAATATCATCGATATAAGTAAAATCGCGGAGCATCTGGCCATGGTTAAACACCTTAATTGGCTCGCCGGCTAAAATGGCTTTTGTAAATAAAAACGGCGCCATATCAGGGCGTCCCCAAGGGCCGTACACCGTAAAGAAGCGTAACCCTGTAGTCGGAATACCATATAAGTGGCTATATGAATGGGCAATTAACTCGTTGGCTTTTTTAGTAGCGGCATAAAGGGAAACCGGGTGGTCTACCCGGTCGCCGGTACTAAAGGGCATTTTACTGTTCATGCCATAAACCGAACTGGATGAGGCATAAACTAAATGCTCAACTTTATGCTGGCGACAGCCCTCTAAAATAGTCAAAGTACCAATCAGGTTGCTGTCGGCATAGGCCATCGGGTTTTGCAGCGAATACCGCACCCCTGCCTGAGCGCCGAGGTGAATAACCCGCTGAAACTGCTCGCTCGCAAACAAGGCGGCAATACCATCACGATCGGCCAAATCTAACTGCACGAAACGAAAACCTGGTTGCTTCTGAAGCTGTGACAGCCGATCACGCTTAAGTTGTACCGGATAATAATCATTAAGATTATCAAGGCCTACAACTTGATAACCGAGTGCCAACAAACGTTGGCAAACATAAAAGCCAATAAAACCTGCCGCTCCGGTAACCAGAAATTTCATAGCGGTTCCCTACGCCGGATTCCGAACAGAATCACCACGACCGATAGCATAGTAGGTAAAACCACGGAGCGCTAAGCGCTTTGGTTCGTACAGATTACGGCCATCAAAAATTACCGGTTGCTTTAATTGCGCTTTAATCAGCTCAAAATCGGGGGCGCGGAATTGTTGCCACTCAGTACAAATCACCAGCGCATCAGCACCTTTTAACGCGGCCTCTTTGGTGCCAACCAGCGTTAAATCATCGCGAACGCCATAGATACGCTGCGTTTCTTCCATCGCTTCCGGATCATAAGCCTGAACTTTAGCCCCCGCGTGCCACATTTCTTCCATTAATACGCGGCTACTGGCTTCCCGCATATCATCAGTGTTTGGTTTAAAGCTAAGGCCCCAGATTGCGATAGTTTTACCGGCGAGATCGCCTGCAAAATGCTGTTTAAGTAATTCTGGCAATTTAAATTTCTGTTTGTTGTTAACCGCTTCAACCGCCTGCAACACCCTTGGTGTATAGCCCATTTGTTCAGATGAGCGAATCAATGCCTGCACATCTTTAGGGAAACAAGAGCCACCATAGCCACAACCCGGATAAATAAAGTGGTAACCAATACGGGGGTCTGAACCTATGCCTTTTCGCACTGCCTCGATATCCGCGCCAAGTAATTCGGCGAGATTCGCCATTTCATTCATAAAAGAGATTTTTGTCGCCAGCATGCAGTTGGCGGCGTACTTGGTGAGTTCGGCCGAACGCACATCCATAAAAATCATCTTATCGTGATTACGGTTGAACGGCTCGTATAGCTCCCGCATGAGATCTTTTGGTCGATCATCATAAGTGCCAACGATAATCCGATCCGGACGCATACAGTCATTTACTGCTGCACCTTCTTTTAAAAATTCGGGGTTAGAAACCACGTCAAAATTAATGGCTTGCTCACGCTGCGCCAGCACTGAAGCAATGGTTGCTTTGACTTTGTCGGCCGTACCGACAGGTACCGTGGATTTATCGATAATTACTTTCGGCGCCTGCATATAAGTGGCAATCGTTCTGGCAACCGCCAACACATACTGCAAATCGGCAGAGCCATCTTCATCAGGTGGTGTACCCACTGCAATAAACTGCACTTCACCATGCTCTACACCAGCCTGCGCATCCGTCGTAAAATTCAGGTAACCACTGGCAAAATGCTTTTCAACAAGGGGCGTAAGACCAGGCTCATAAATAGGGATGATGCCTTTCTTCAGATTCTCAACCCGATCTGCATTCACATCGACACAAAGCACCTGATGCCCCACCTCGGCCAACACCGCCGCCTGCACCAGACCAACATAACCAATACCGAATACTGTGACTTTCATAAAGCTCCCTTTAAAACACCATACCTTGCAGAAAAATGAATGACATGATCAAGTACTTTTAACAACTCTTCTGCCATAACAAAAGCTCTATTAAGTAAGGTACTTTGAATTTCAGGATCGTCGGGGTAGTCGTGTGCAAATTGGTTGCGCATTTCCCTAAGTTTTAGCCACTGATCAACTGAACTCAGCGCACCAATTTTCTCAAGTCTGTTCAATTTATCTATAAAGGTGTTAAGTTCACCTTCTTCATGAGTCAATTCAAGCACCGCTGGTAAAAGCTTAGCGCCCATTACATCCTGCAATTTAGAAAAGCGCACAATAAATTGATCAAATATTGCCAGTTCGATCTCGGTCAGTTGCGCCAGACTATCGGCCGTAAAAGGTTTTTTTTCAGCTAAATGCGACATGGACCAGCGCAAACGCTCAGCATGTACTTTACATACATCAATTATTCCCTGAAAAACAGCCTTATTCATAACGGAACACCCGTCTCTTTAGCAATTTTATAAATGGGTAATACTGTTCCGGCTTTACGGTTAACCACAAGATCGATTTTTTGATCACCCAGAGCACGGTGAAGATCAACAAGAGCATTGAGCTTAGCCTCAACGATCTCGTCGACAGAACAGATTTCCGGTTCAATGTAGAGATCAATATCACCACCTCTGGCGTTATCATCGACCCTTGAACCAAACAAACGTAACTCAGAGTTCTGACCAAAATGCTTTAACAACACTTGCCTGATAATTTGCTGTTGTGGTTCAGTTAGCCGCATAGCAATACCCCTCAACACTCAACATTCAAAACCCATCATTCCGCAATCACCACTTTATCCGCATAAGCAGCCAAAGCAGTTTGCAGAGCTTTCTTCGCATCGACATCACCATGCACAATCCGCACTTGCTTTGGCCGTTTGCGCATACCTTTTATAAAGCGAGTTAACCCTTGCTGGTCGGCATGGGCAGAATAGCCGCTTAATGTTAACACTTCTGCCTTAATATCAATACGCTGGCCGTCAATATTAACATAACCACCTCGCGGGCCATATTGCTGGATCGCCGCACCAAGCGTACCACGCGCTTGATAACCTACAAATACTACCTGATGCACCGGGTCACCCAGCATAGCCTTCAGATAATTTACCACTCTGCCACCCTCACACATACCACTGGCGGCAATAACGATAGCCGGTTTACGGGTACTGCTAAGTAAATTTACCGCAGCCAAATGTTCTGCGTGGCTATCAATAGTATACAGCTGGCTAAAATTTAGCGGGTGGCGACCTTCCTGCAAGCGTTTTAGTGCTTCGTCATCCCAGCATGCGGCCAGTTGTTGGTAAGCCACATTAAATTTAGCGGCCAAAGGTGAATCTACAATGACGGTCAGCTCATCCCAGCCTAAATGCTGGTGAATTTTTTTGCCACGTAACCGATGAATTAACGTTTCCAGCTCGTATAGCAACTCCTGAGTACGGCCGATGCTAAAAGCCGGAAACAACACAGTGCCGTTATCCTGCAACGAATGCAGCAATGCTTGCTCTAAGCGCTTAATCCTATCCCGCCGGTTATCGTGCAACTTATCACCATAGGTACTTTCAATTACCACAATATCAGCAGCATAAGGCGGTTTTGGTGCGGGTAATAAGGGGGAATATGGCGCCCCCAGATCACCGGAAAACACCGTTAAAAAAGGTTTGCCGGCAACCCAATGTTTAATTTCAACATAGGCAGAGCCCAGAATATGCCCGGCTTTTTTTAGCCTGAAGTGTGCCTTAATACCGTTAAAAGCAGGGAACTCAACCCAGGCGTTAAACTTACAGGGCACAATCTGGCGGGCAATGGTACGCAAAAAGCCGTTAATCAGCTGCTCGTCGCGCGTTACCCCAACTTTAAGTGCATCTTCCAGTACTAAAGGTAACAAATGAGCTGAGGCTTCAGAGCAAAAAATAGGGCCGGTAAAACCGGCCGCCAGCAAATAAGGAATTCTTCCGACATGATCGATATGGACATGGGTAACAATAAGAGCGCGGATATGAGAGATGGGAAAGTTGATTGCAAGATTAGCTTTGCTGCCGCTGCCCTGCTCGTCCCCCTGAAATAAGCCGCAGTCGATTAGCACGGCGTAGTCTGGTGTTATCAAATACTCATGGCAGGAACCGGTAACACCGTCGACTGCTCCGTGATGAATTATACGAGGTGAGCAAGTAAACTTTGACATCCTTGTCTCCGCTTTATTACAAAAAAGTTAAAACACAATAATAGTTCAACTTTTAACAGCGTAAGCAATCATCTCCGCCATCTGCCGGCAAAGAACAGCATCAGCAGCCTCCACCATTACCCGAATAAGCGGCTCAGTGCCGGATTTTCGTAGTAATACCCGGCCATTGTCGGCTAATTGTTGCTCTGCCGCACTTACTGCTTGTTTAACAGCGTCAGATTGCAGTACTGCAGCGGCCTCACCTTCTACCCGCACGTTAATCAGCACTTGCGGCAGCTTTTGCATACCCAGCTTAAATTCGGCCAGTGGTTTGCCGCTTTGCAGCATCGCAACCAATACCTGTAAAGCCGCTACAATGGCATCGCCGGTGCTTACTTTATCCAGCAATAAAATATGACCGGAGTTCTCGCCGCCAATCACCCAATTATGAGCTTTTAGCTGCTCTAGCACATAGCGGTCGCCTACTTTGGCTCTGACGAAAGGAATATCCAGCGCCTTTAACGCCAGCTCCAATCCCAGGTTAGCCATTTGGGTGCCTACTACACCACCTTGTAAGGTGCCATTTTGTTTAGCAGTGCTGGCCAGCATATACAGAATTTCATCGCCATCGACCACAACACCATTATGGTCAACTAACATAATGCGATCGGCATCACCGTCAAGCGCCAGGCCTAAATGCGCCTGTTGCGCCACAACAGCCGTGGCCAGGCTGTCGAGATGGGTGGCGCCACAATGGGAATTTATATTAATACCATCTGGATGGTCGTGAATGGCTACTACCTCGGCGCCCAGCTCGCGGAATACTGCTGGCGCTACTTTATAGGCAGCACCGTTGGCACAATCCACCACAATTTTCAGTCCGGCCAGGGTTAAGCTATTAGGGAAAGTGCCTTTACAAAACTCAATATAACGGCCAGAGGCATCATCAATACGCCGTGCTTTACCCAGCCTTTCGCTACTGGCGTAATCAATACCATATTGCAAAGCATGCTCCAGCAAGGCCTCTATTTCTGACTCTTGCTGATCGGTAAGCTTGGTACCGCTGTTGGAGAAAAACTTAATGCCGTTATCATAATAGGGATTATGCGAGGCACTAATCACTACCCCGGCATCGGCCCGAAAGGTAGAGGTTAAATAGGCTACCGCCGGCGTAGGCAAAGGGCCGGCCAAAGCAATATTCACCCCAGCAGCCGATAAACCAGCTTCCAATGCTGATTCCAACATATACCCACTGGCACGGGTATCTTTACCAATTAACACTTCTTTGGTGCCAGCTGCGCCAAGCACTTTACCGGCAGCCCAACCTAACTTCATGGCAAAGTCTGCCGTCATCGGAAAGGTACCGACCTTACCGCGTACACCATCGGTACCGAAATATTGGCGTTTCATCCTTGTTACCTCTTAATACGATCACCACTGCCTTTACCAGCAACGGTCATAAAGATATATTTAAAATAATTTGCTAAGGTTAAATTTTCTAACATCTTGGCATCGGTTTCAGCCAGCAGCTCTGGCGTAGACATATCAATTTCATTTACCTGCGCTAAACCCGTAATACCAGGGCGAGCATTAAAAATACCTTTTTTGTCCCGCGCTGCTGTGAGTTCTTCCTGGTTAAATAAACCCGGCCTTGGACCAACTAAGCTCATATCGCCCCAAAATACATTCCAAAGCTGAGGTAATTCATCTAACTTGGTTTTGCGTAAAAAACTACCAAAGGGAGTGATGGCGCTGGCACTAGCAAGATGGCTAGCAACCGAAGCAGTATCTTTTTTCATAGTACGAAACTTAACCAGCGTAAACGGCTTTTTATTACGCCCAACTCTAACTTGCCGGAATATTGGTGAGCCTGTGTCAAACAAACCAATAATGGTTAAAATAACCAGCACAGGAAACCCTACCACTAAGCCACAAAAGGCAAAAATAATATCCAACAACCTAATTAACATATAACCTCAAAAGGAAATAAAAAAGAAATTCAACATTCAACATTCAACATTCAACATTCAACATTCAACATTCAACATTATTAAAGCACCGCCTAATCCCCTCTTCCACCGTAATCGGCGGCTTCCAGCCGAGAGTCTCTTTTGTATGGCTAATATCTACCTGTAAATTGCCACACAACCTATCAACAATAGCTTGCTTACCCGTAAGTTTACCAGCCAGTCTAAACCAACTCTCAGGCACTGGGATAAGTCTGGGAGTTTTTCCATAGGCTCGAACCATTAGCTGTAACAGCTCGGTGGTTGACAGGTCACGGTCATCACTCACTAAAAATGTTTGATTGGCAGCTTTGGGATGATCAATACAAACTTTTATCAGGTCGACCAGATTGCTGAGCGCGACCATACTTCGCTGGTTACGAATAGCTCCTAGGGGCAGCGGCAAGTTCCTTTTTGCGAGACGTAGCATCGCAGCAAAATTTGCTTTTACTCCCGGACCATATACCAGCGGAGGACGAATTATTACAAACTCCATTCCGGTGTCCGAACATAATCTTTTTAAAGCAGCTTCGGCTTCCGCTTTGGAGATCCCGTAAGGATCAGTTGCTTTGCTTAAATCATGCGCAGTAAACGGCTGCTCTGGGAGCGTTGCTTCACCGTTCACTTTAATCGTACTAATAAAAATAAAACGCTTTACGCCGGACGCTGCGGCTTGACGAGCCAGATTAAGAGTTCCGGCAACGTTGACCTCACGGTATGCTGCCAGCGGGTCTGCAGCCGTATCATCCATCACATGTACACGCGCAGCTGCATGAATGACGACCGAAACGCCGGCCAGGCAGTCGGAGTAGTCTTCAGTAGTAGTAAGCTCTTTCTGAAAAAACTGTCCTGGCTGCCCCGCTATGTGACGACGCCCGACGAGTCTTAATTGGCTTCCGGATAGCGCGGCCACCAGGGCCGATCCAACGAAACCAGTGTGACCGGTAATTAAAATTACATCCTTAAGCAATTTAACGCCCCAATAATTCCTGATAAAGCTTCAGATGGATGCCCACTACTGTGTTGATATCAAACTCAGCCTCTGCCAATCGCCGGCCGTTAAGGCCCAGCTTCAGGCGCAAATGCTTATTAACACTCAGTTTTTCGATCGCATCAGCGAGTTGTTCTGCATTTTTGACTTCGACAAGCAAACCCGTTTCGTCAGGAGTAATAGCATCACGACATCCCGGCACATCTGTAGTAATCACTGCTCGCCCACAAGCTGCAGCTTCAATGAGTGATTTCGGTAGCCCCTCGCGATAACTTGGCAGCACAGCAACATGACAGTTAGCGTAGGTTGAATTAACATCTTTAGAATAGCCCCAATACTCGACTAAACCGTCAGAGACCCAACTATCAATTTGTTGCTTAGTAACTGACTTTGGATTTTCATCAGTATCACCAACCAATACCATACGACAATCCAAGCCTCGGGCTTTAAGCAACTTCGCAGCTTCAACAAATTCTAAGACGCCCTTGTCAACTAAAAGTCTGGCAAGTAACAGAAAAACCGGCGCCCCCGCTGGCTCCTCACTAATCACGTAATTATTTAGGTTAACTCCCGAGCCACGGATTGTAACCGCCGCATTTTCTTCAATGATTTTTTGAGAAATAAACAACTGCTTATCTGTATTATTTTGAAAGATAACCCTCGTTGCCGAATTTCTGAGTGCAAAGCGGTACAGTAAACTAATAAAAAAACGCAACAACTTAGCTTTAAAGCCTTCAGCGATGAACACAAAACCCAGACCTGAAATCGATGCCACCCTGGCTACGCGAAAAAAACGCGAAGCGATACCAGCGTACAACACGGGCTTTATAGTAACCATATGAATCAGCGATGGTTTAAGCTTACTAATTAATCTCCATATGGAAAATAACGTTTTGAGCTCTGCAACAATTGAGGTTCCACTTCGCTCTAGCTTTAACTCATGCACTACGAAACCAGAGGATACCAATACATCTGCTTTATCTGTGAACTGACACGCGACGTGAACCTCATAACCCGCCTCTTTTGCTGCAACAGCTATAGGCAAACGATGCGAAACAAAGAACCAATCTACGTTTACGACGAAAAGTATCTTCGCTTTCATTTATGGTACTTCTCGAACCAAGCCTGAAACATTAATATATCCCAAAGTTGGTACTGCCAATTTCTTTTACCGGATTTATGTTCTTGCCACATGCTACTAATTATATTAGCGTCAAAAAATCCCTCCGACACCAGACGTTCATGATTAAGCAAGTTCTCAGCCCACTCCAATAAGGGGCCTCGTAACCAGCTATCCAATGGAACTGCAAAACCCATTTTAGGTCTTTCAATCAATTCCTTAGGAACGTACTTGTAAAGAATCTGTCGAAGGCACCATTTGGATTGGCCACTTTTTAATTTAATCGATAGAGGCGTTTTCCAGGCTAACTCAAAAACGTTGTGATCTAAAAATGGCACCCTGGTCTCAAGAGATACCGCCATTGCAGATCGGTCAACTTTTACAAGAATATCGTCAGGAAGGTAAGTTACGGTGTCCAAAGCCATCATTTGTAATATTGGATCGTCAACCACAATTCTTCGTTCTGGGTCAGTCAGTGCGGTAAGCGGTTCCTTACTACCTAAAACTACCTCTTGAGGGCTCTGCCAGTGAGAAACGAGTCGTAAATATAGTTCGTTAATGTCTTTTGACGTAATCACTGCAGCAGCTTTGTGTAACTTGTCTCCCAAATTACGAAGTGTGTATCTCTTGGGGAGTATTCTTCCAATAAAGTCCCAGGCTTTAACAGGTACTAATAAAAGCAGACGAGAAAGAACCTTACGTAAAAACACCGGGAGTCTATTCAACTTTCCCCATGTATTAGCGGTAAGCATATAACGATTATAGCCACAGAAGAGTTCGTCTCCAGCATCACCGGATAATGAGACTGTGACATGCTGCTTTGCAATTTTCGATACTAAATAAGTGGGAATTTGAGAAGAGTCTGAGAATGGTTCGTCAAAAATTGCCGGGAGTTCAGGGATAACTGCAAGCGCATCCCGTGCTGTAACGTAAAGCTCTGTATGCTCAGTCCCCAGATGAGTGGCAACTTCTTTAGCAAACTTAGCTTCGTTAAAGCGCTCGTCATCAAAACCAATAGAAAATGTCTTGACAGGTTTATCCGACTGTTTCTGCATTAAAGCTACGATTAAGGAAGAGTCAATTCCACCGGATAGAAATGCTCCTAACGGTACATCAGCGAGCATCTGTCCAGAAACGGCTTTTGACAGACACTTCTCAATTTCATCCAATTGCGCTGTAACGTCACCTTCTGATTGGTTTGCAAGAGCATTTAAAATTACGTCTCTAGCAGACCAATACTCCTCGTAAGTGCTGCCAGCATCGCCTCTAAATGACACTATTGTGCCCGGCAGTAATTTAAAAACACCTTTATAAATTGAATAAGGTGCCGGTATGTAGTTGTGCCGAAGTAACAAAGCGATTGAATCACGCTCAATTTCTGCAGAAAACTCTGGATGCTCGCGCAACGAACTCAGTTGTGAACCAAAGATTAGTGAACCTTGATTTAAACAATAGTAAAGTGGTTTCTCGCCAAAACGATCTCTGGCTAAATAAAGTTCCTTGCGTTGACTATCCCAAAGTGATAGCGCAAACATACCCGTCGCTTTTTGCAGGGTGAGCTTGAGCCCCCATCTTTCGATTGCGACTAACAGAGTCTCAGTATCTGAATGACCAGACCAACTAACTGCAACTGTTTGCTCGAGCTCGCGTCTTAACTCGTTATGATTATAAATTTCACCATTAAATGCGATCACATATCTGCCGCTCTGTGAACGCATTGGTTGATGCCCAGCTTCGGAAAGATCCACGATAGCCAAACGGCGATGAGTAAAACCTATAGCATCAGCCGCATCAAAAAAGATTCCCGAGCTGTCAGGGCCCCTAGTGATGATTACATCACCCATCCGATGAAGTAACGCTTCATTGTCAGCAACTGTTGTTCTTCCAAATGACCAATATCCAGCAAAACCACACATATTAAGAATCCGAGACTAAAGATTTATATAAATTCATGTATTTAACAACTACACTATCAAAGCTGTACTCATTTATCATTCTGGCTCTTGCCATACAACCTAACTCAATACGCTTCTCATGAGAATAATCCAACATTGTACTGAGTGCCTTTGCAATACTTTCTGGTTCAAAACCGTCGACAACGATACCTGTGCTACCTAGAATTCGCTCAGCATCACCTGCTCGTGTAGCAACACAGGGTATTTGATGCATCATTGCTTCCCCAAGCACATTAGGGAACCCCTCGGTTCTGGAATGTAAACAAAAAACATCCATAAGCGCATAGTGTCTGCCAACATTTGATTGCTCCCCGAGCAATATAAAATTTGAGGGAAAACCTGTAGACTCAATCAACTGAACAAGCTCAATATTTCCAGTATCATTCCCCCGACCAACCATAATAAACTTTAGATTACTATATCGTTCCAGCAACAAACCTGCAGCTTTAACAAAAAGATCCTGCCCTTTGTCTGAACTAAAGCGCCCAACAGAGCCGATAACTTTTTCGCCGGGTTTAATATTAAGCTCTGTTAAAAATTTTTTCCTATCTTCAAAATCTACAACATTAGGTGGTATTGCAAATCCATTACCAATAACAACAAACTTACTTCTTGAATAACCCAACTGGCGGTGGAACTCCAAAGAAGCTTCAGCCACGCAGACAATTCTTTTTGGTATTACGTAAGACAAGCCAGATAAAAAAAATCGGACAACAGCTGTCGCATAAGAGCCCTTTTTTAATCGGGTTGTTCGAATACTCCATATTACATTTTTTATACCTGCCATCCTAGCTGCAATACCGCCAATCAGATCAGCATGATATAGCCATGTGTGAACTATATCAGGATCTTCTTCTCTAAAAAATTTTGATAATTTATATAGTACTATTGGAAGTCTAAACAAGTTATTCACGGGAAGGGAAATGACTTCGACACCGGATTTAATAAGCTCTTCACCCACAACTCCAATTTCGTTTAACACTATAACTTTAGCATTAACACGGTATTTATTGTTAAGGAGAAGTTTCTTTAAGGTGATCTCAGCTCCACCTAAATCAAGACTTGTAATCACGTGATAAATCCGCATGGCGTTCTCTAGTTAAAAACTGGTTTACATAATAAAAACAGACTAGAAGTATAATAACTCTGCCTAGATAATTTTGATAAATGAAAGGCTCTTTAACTTCCGAGAGGAACAAAAGAATGAGGAATAAATTCCAATAAAACTTACCAAAAAAAATTAATCTTGACACTTTAAAAAATAAAAAATAAAAGAATAAAAAATAAATCACAACAGATAAAATAATACCAACTGCCGATATAGACTTGAGATAACCTGAATCGCTTCGATAAAATTGACAATTTTCAAAGCATCCGAATCCAAAAAGCAAATATGCAGGATGTTCAGGAAAAACTAGCATTTCAAATAAATCGTTTGTTGATCCTGTTTCAAAGCCTTCACCCGAAAAAAAATTATAAAATAACTCTAAGGCAAATGGCAAAATCGACGACAATTCATTATAGAAAGCCGAAAAAGATGAAATAAGTACAAAACACAATATTATTAAAACCAGATAAAAACCTGTTCTAAATCTAAGCAGCTCTGCAATAAGCCAATATGAAAACATTACTAAACTTAAAATAAGCCCTGTCCGAGCCACGAAGAACTGAGCAAATATGATAACTACAATATAAGCAAGACAAATGCTAGAGCTTAGTAATTTTGCTTTATTACAAATAATTGCGCACATGACCGAAAAAGCAAGAAAAATTGACAAACTTGCACCACCGGCAGCAGCGATACCTCTTAACCGCCAGTCAACATTCAAGTAATCAATGTTTGATCGTTCCTGATGGTAAAGAAACGATTCTACAAACAATCTTAACTCAGAAATAAAAAAAGAAGCTATTATAATAATAGAATTGAATAATGCAATGTAAAGAACGATTTTAAAAATATTATTAATATCAAAAAACTGCTTAAGTAAAAAAACGCAAAAAACAAAGCAAAAAAGCGTACAAACCAAAATGTTAATCAAAATAATTGAAAAATAAAAAAGACCACCTGAAAGGCCAGCAACAATTTCAATAAAAGATGCATATATCAAAAAAAACAAAATAAAAAAAATTACAGTCAAAGATTCGCGAGAAACCAAAACATTACAAGACGTAAGAGGGTATTTGATAAATGCTAAAAAAAACCCAAGAATCAGCGCAAAATAAGCAACAGGCAACCGAACCGAGTAAACACTAAATGTAGTATTAAGTATATAAAAAAGCAAAACAAAAAATACAATTACAGCACTAAACACCGCAGTAGAATCATTACTTTTAAGGCTGTTTATATATGGCATTACTCAACCAATCAGTTAATAAATCGAGAATATTTTAAGCTATAGAATAACGGTTAGTAAACAAAAAATTAAAAAATAAAATTCAAAATTTCAAATTGTTATGTGATAAATGCGATTAAGAATTTTAGAAAATTAGACAGACAAACCTTGCAAATGGAAAACCTTTTAACAGAGAAAGAAAAAGTAAATATAAAAAATATTCAATCATCATATTCCAAACGGGGAACAATCAACTTTCGTGAACTAACAAATACTGAATAAACTCTTCTAGGGGACACTAAAGAAAAGCTTTTCAGACACAAGATAAAGAAATCAAATGAACTTGACCTAAAATTCTTTATGTCATAAAAAAAATTAAGAAGCGAAAAAATAAATATTTCCTTCCGCTTCGACGGGAACATTTTTAAAAAAGTTAAAGCGTGCGCCGCATATAATTTCTTAATTTTAACGCTAGAACTTACTGTTATCGCACCTTTAGCAGACACTCTATACTCTATATACACTTTGTCGAGTATCATTCCTTTACCTAAGGATAGATATTCCCATGTATAATACAAATCAAGTAATTTCAGACTACTATCCTTCGTTTTCCTACAGACTTTTCGATACATTATACTGCTGTGGTTAGCAACTGCCCCTAGTTGCAAACTAGACTCAAAAGTTATAATACCATCTTCAAACATTGAATAATCATATTTCTCACCAGGGTAAAAACCGCCAGAGTCGTTAAAGAAATTAGCTCTGGTCCAACACACACTGAAATCTGGGTTAGTGTCCATAAAGTCACTTTGGGCTTGCAGTTTTCCGGGTAACCAACGATCATCTCCATCAAGATGACACACATATTCTCCCGTTGCTAGATTATGAGTCTCTATAAAATTTTTAAAGGCACCAATGTTATTTTCCCTGGGCACTAGCTTCAAAAAACTATATTTCTTCGTGTAGTGCTCTATAATTTTAGCAGTGCCATCAGTAGAGCAATCATCGCTAATAATGACTTCAAAATCGAAATTAGTCTTTTGTGAAACAACACTGTCTAAACATTCCGCAATATACTGAGATTGATTATAAGTTACGATACAAACCGAAACCTTAGGCTTAAAACTACTCATTAATACCTACAATAGCTTTCAACTTCCTTCTAAACTCGTTTAAACTCAACGCTGTTAGAAAGAAAATGGTTATCGATATAAGACTCAATTCAATGAACATTGTTGTCCTTGATTCGCTATTCGCCGAAAATGTAAATAACAACGCCAAGGCAGCTGGGACAGCTAATACTTTAAAGACATCGAAAGCCAGCCATGAGAAATGGAATTTTTCCAAATATTTGTTATGAACAATGCCAGTCCAAAAAAGAAAATACACTGCATTTGTAATTACCCATGCAATGCCAGCACCAGTCATACCAAAGTTTTTTGTAAAGAAATATAACAGCGGCAGCAAACAGCTAACAAATAGTAAACTTCCCAGAACATGTAACTTGAGATTCCCTAACGCATATTGTAGATAATATGGGAAAGCGGCTATTACTAGCATTAAATATCCAGCAGCATACAATTTAAGCGTTGAAGACGCCGTCGTTGCAATATGTAAATCTGCAGTCCATACAAAAAGAATTTTTTCTGCAAAAGCAATTAATATAATACCTGAGCAACCCGCTAACAGGCAAACAAGGCGTGTTGCGGAGCTATAAATTTTTAGCAATTCGTCTCTTTTACCTTCGGCTTCGAGTCTTGCCATTCTCGGCATTATCGCACCACTAATGGGTCCTGCAATCATCATTATTCCGTTAGCGACAAGAACAGCAAGCGTAAAATAGCCATAGTGCTCAAGTGTCAATAGTTTTGACATAATAAGCTTGTCGGTTTGGGTGACGATCACCCACAAGCCTGAGGTTAGGGCAATACTCATCGAAAATGAAATAATCGGTGCTAGAGGCTTTAGAGACCAAGAAAGACTTTCTGATAATTTTTTGGGCAACCTGGGAGTTTGCGATAATGCTTTTAAAAGTAGTGCAACAAATTCTGTTATCGCTACTAGCAATTGATATGCAAAGAAAACTGTAACATTCGCACCAAAAAACCACATTACTGGAAATACTAATAGAAATCTCATTGTGGCGATAATAATATTAAAGCCGCCAAGCCAGACTAGTAGCTCTCCGCCTATTACCACACCTCTGTATAATCCCGTCATCCATCTCAAAGCAGTACAAACCGCCATAATCTTTATGGCAATGACAACTTCGGAAGGATTGAGATTCTCGATACTTAGCCAATTACTGGCAATACTCTCTGATAGATAGTAAAGTGCCCCGCCCCCCAACACCGCTATCGATGAGAAAATCAGATTCATTGTCCGAAACAACTGAGTGTAAATTAATTCACTTAGAACTCCCGCGCGATATCTTGCTGTCTCACGGCTTATTGTTGGGGTGAGCCCTAGATCAAGAAGGCCAAAAATCGCCTGCAGCATCGCAAAGAAACCGATAAGGCCATAAGCTTCAGCACCGAGCCACGTTATGTAAAAAGGTAATATCATTATCCCCAGCAAAACAACATATGCCTGACTGATATATGACACAAATATATTTTTATTTAGAGATATTGATTTCAAGAATTTATACTAGTTAGGTTACTGTGCTTTACATGCAAAGTTACTTCAAAATTTATTGACAAAGTAAGTCGACAAATAACTTTTCAAGCTCGAGTAAATTTTTTTTTCTTTCTTTAATATATTTTAAAGGTGTACCTGCAAATATCGACCATGGTTTACAATGACCTTTTACGACACTTAGAGCGCCAATTGCAACGCCATCTGCTAATGTAGAGCCAGGCAAAATCACACTGCCACACCCAACAATTACGTGTCTTTCTAACGTAACGGCTTCATTTTCGACATTCTTGTATTTGTCAGGAATACATGGATTTGTCATAGTTTCGCCTGAGTAATCATCACTAGAGCTATATATCGAAACTCGTGAAGATAGATTAGCGAAATCTTTAATCACTATTGGCGCTTTGCCAATTAAACTGGTGTAAACAGCAATATGAATATGACTGCCTATGTCTACTCCGCCATCCCCTGCAGATATGACAACAAAATCATCGATTCTTACATTGTCGCCAATGGAGACATTCTTAGCATTAAAAATGCTCGCCTTCGTAGAAATACGGACATTCTTACCGACTTTTCTGAAGCCTAACTCTTTTAGCTCGTTATCAGATAGAATCGGCATACAAAGCCTTCTTTACACCTGTAACCACTGCATGGACTTCATTATCGTTCATGTCAAAATATAAAGGTAAGCACAATGTACGCTCTGCATAGCTTTCTGAAACTTCACATCTCGCAAACTTCTGCATTCTATAATGTTCAATCGTATTGATAGAAGGGTTGAAGTAACGTCTTGCTATAATTCCGCTATCGGCCAAACCTTTTAAAACGGCTGTACATTCTTCTTTACTTGAGAACGTAACCGGCATGTATGCACCATTCAACGTTGACTGATTATGCCAACTTGGCTGGGTGACAATATCCTTTAATTGTGCACAGTACTCAACAAAGAGTGCTTTTCTATGAGAGATTATGTTGTCAATGTCATCAAGAACTGCTAGCCCCATAGCAGCATGAACCTCACTCATTTTGGTATTTATACCGCTATCATTTATGTTCATGGTTTTTGTATCAATACCAAAGTTGGTCATCAACAACGCTCGTTCATAGTCGTCACTGTTCTTAAAAATTACAGCGCCTCCTTCAACGGTGTGAAAAACTTTTGTTGCATGAAAACTGAGTGTTGACGCATCGCCATAATTAAGTACGCTGGTACCATTGACATTAACGCCGAATGCATGAGCTGCGTCATAAATGACTTTGAGATCTTTCTTTGCACTGAGCGCCTGAAAAGCATCAACATCGCAGGGGTTACCATATACATGCACCGGTACTATTGCGGTCGTATAATCATCAATAGCTTTTTCGGCATGATGAGGACACAAGTTGTAACTTTCTGCGTTTATATCAGCAAAATTTGGTGCAATGCCTTCCCATGCAAGACTGCTACTCGTTGCAATAAAAGTGAAAGGTGTCGTAACTGCATTCCCTTTAAGATTAAATACCTTATAAGCTAGCTGCATAGCGAGAGTACCATTCGCCACCAGAAGTAGATTTTTCACCCCTAAGTATTCTTCAAGTCTAACCTTAAGTTCTTGTACAAGAGGTCCATTATTTGTTAGCCAAGCTCTCTGATATACGCGCTCAAGATAATGTGTATATTTATCAAATGCCGGGAGGTAGGGTTTGTTGACAGGTATCATTTTGTTTTAACTAACTCCGCTAAATATTGTCCATAACTGTTTTTTGCCATAGTACTTGATATCCGAACAATATCATCTGCAGTTAGCCAGCCATTCAGATATGCTATCTCTTCAAGAACTGCAACTTTGAAACCCTGTCTATGCTCTATTGTTTGCACGAAGGATGAAGCTTCCAGTAGGCTGTCATAGGTACCGGTATCTAACCAGGCAAACCCTCGACCCAACATCTCAACATTTAGAGAGCCTTGCTTTAAATATTCTCTATTCACGCAGGTTATCTCTAGCTCGCCTCGAGCTGAGGGCGATATACTCTTTGCAATATCAATTACCGTATTGTCGTAAAAATATAGACCGGTAACAGCATAATTAGACTTGGGTTTTACCGGTTTTTCTTCTATGGATATGGCTTTTTTGTTGTCATCGAATTCAACAACTCCAAAACGTTCGGGGTCACGAACCTGATATCCAAAGACCGTAGCGCCTGTTGTACGGGATGACGCTTGTTTTAACTTGGGGCTAAAACCCTGACCATAGAAAATGTTATCGCCAAGAACTAAACAAACACTGTCGTTACCAATAAACCGCTCCCCTATTAAGAAAGCTTGGGCGAGGCCATCGGGGCTTGGCTGAATTGCATAACTTAGATTTATACCAAAATCACTCCCATCCCCCAACAAACGCTGAAAACCTGGTTGGTCCTCGGGTGTAGTAATGATGAGAATATCTCGAATGCCAGCTAGCATTAATACTGACAATGGATAATAGATCATTGGTTTATCATAAACAGGTAATAGCTGTTTAGAAACGCCTCTCGTTATAGGATAAAGCCGGGTACCAGAGCCTCCGGCTAGTACAATACCTTTCATACGCTAAATTCCCTTCCCTAAGCGCTCTAATTTATAACTACCATCCAGGACAGATTGCCACCAACTTTTATTATCCAAGTACCATTTTACTGTCTTCCTCAACCCTGTTTCAAACGTCTCTTCCGGTCTCCAGCCAAGTTCTCGCTCAATTTTACTCGCATCTATAGCGTAGCGCAGGTCATGCCCCGGTCGATCTTTCACGTGAGTAATTAAACTCTCGTAGCTTGGAATATTCAGTGTTGAATGTTGAACGGGTAATAGCTCTTCCAAAATTTTACAGATGGTCTTAACAACCTCAATGTTCTGTTTTTCGTTATGGCCACCAATATTATAAGTCTCACCAACTGTACCCTCTGTAACAACCTTATAGAGTGCACGAGCATGGTCGTCTACATACAGCCAATCGCGGACCTGATTCCCCTCTCCATACACTGGCAATGGCTTCCCGGCTAATGCATTTAGAATAATTAATGGAATCAGTTTTTCTGGGAAATGGTAAGGACCATAGTTATTTGAACAATTAGTTACAATAACAGGCAAGCCATAAGTACGGCACCAGGCGCGTACTAAATGATCTGAGCTGGCTTTACTGGCAGAATAAGGACTGCTGGGCGCATAAGGAGTAGACTCAGTAAACAAATCATCTGTACCGTGTAAATCGCCATACACTTCATCCGTAGAGATATGATGAAATCTGAATGACTGTTTGCGTTCGTCTGGTAAGGCTCTCCAATAATTTCGAGATGCTTCCAACAGTGTATAAGTGCCAATAATATTGGTTTCAATGAAAGCCGCAGGACCATCAATAGACCTATCCACATGACTCTCGGCCGCTAAATGCATTATGGCATCAGGTTGATGTTTAGCAAACAGTGAGTCCATTGCCTCCGCATTGCAAATATCAGCTTTTTCGAAAACATATCGCTCATCATGTGCTACGTCGGCAACCGAATTGAGATTGCCCGCATAGGTCAATTTATCAACGTTCACTACCGAGTTGTTGGTATTTTTAATTATGTGACGTACAACGGCTGAACCAATAAATCCCGCACCGCCTGTTACTAACAATTTCATCTTATTTACTCATAAAATTTATGTACCACGGCATTGCAGCCGTAATACCGTGCTTAATGACATGAGTCGGCTCAAACTGCAGGAGCATTTTAGCCTTGCTGACATCTGCTTGAGAATGTCGTACATCGCCAGCACGAAACTCTCGATAAACCGGAGACTTAGAAACAACAATACCGTTGGTTTCTAATGCTTGTTTTATCGAACGGAACAAATCATTTAGTGTTGTTCTGTCACCTACTGCAACGTTATACACTTGATCTTTTGCATTATCAGGAGCTGTTGCTGCCAAAATATTGGCTTGAACTGTGTTTTCGATAAAACAGAAATCGCGACTGGTTTCGCCATCGCCATTTATGTAGACATCATCGCCGTTAATCATTGCAGCTGTCCATTTGGGGATTACCGCTGCATAAGCACCATTTGGATCTTGCCGCTTACCAAATACATTAAAATACCGAAGACCTATACATTTAAACCCATAGCTGCGAGCAAAAACGTTTGCATAAAGTTCGTTTACATACTTGGTAACCGCATAGGGCGACAGCGGATTACCGATATTCTCTTCTACCTTAGGAAGTGCTGGATGGTCCCCATAAGTTGAGCTACTGGCTGCATAGGTAAAACTTTTCACAGCTGCATCTCGAGCAGCAACAAGAATATTTAAGAAGCCGGTAATGTTAGCAGCATTTGATGTAATAGGGTCGGCAATGGATCGTGGAACAGAACCTAATGCAGCTTGATGTAATACGTAATCAACGCCTTCGACCGCTTTCTGGCAATCTTCAAGATTACGAATATCACCTTTAATAAAGCTAAAACGAGACCACTGCTCCGTGCTGACCAAGCTTTTAACTTCATCCAGGTTGTGCTGATAACCTGTAGCAAAGTTGTCTAAACCAACAACTTTCTGATTTAATTTCAATAGAGTTTCAAGAAGATTTGACCCTATAAAGCCTGCTACACCAGTAATTAGCCAGACTTTAGGAGCCCCAAGCAGCTGCTGCTTAATTTTATCGTAATACATGAACCAATAACCCTTTAAAGACGCATATCAACTGACTCTGCCGGTAAAACATACTTCAAATCATAAAGTACACTCTCCTTCTTAGTCAGCGCTTTGATACCAGCAGCACCCATTTCGCGAAACTCTTTATGCCCTACAGCCAGTATTACTGCGTCGTATGCCCCGGTCTCTGGCCGATTAAGCGGTGTGATACCATATTCATGCATGGCTTCCTCGCTATTTACCCAAGGGTCAAAGACGTCAGCATCAACGCCAAAGTCTTTTAGCTCAGCCAGAATATCAACCACCTTAGTGTTTCGAATATCTGGGCAGTTTTCTTTAAAAGTTAAACCCATCACCAGTACTTTAGCACCTGCAACGTGAATACGACGCTTAATCATTGCTTTAACCAGCTCACCAACGACATAACGGCCCATACTGTCATTAATACGGCGACCGGCAAGGATGACTTCAGGGTGGTAGCCTATCGCTTGAGCTTTATGAGTTAAATAATATGGGTCCACGCCTATACAATGTCCACCAACTAAGCCCGGGCGAAAGGGCAGGAAATTCCATTTAGTACCCGCGGCTAATAAAACCTCTTCAGTATCAATTCCAAGCTTGTTGAAAATAACTGCCAGTTCGTTTATCAGGGCAATATTTAAATCACGCTGGGTATTTTCAATAACTTTGGCAGCCTCCGCCACTCGAATAGAGCTGGCTTTATAGGTGCCTGCCGTAATGATGCTGCGGTAAAGGTTATCTACCAACTCTGCAATTTCAGGAGTTGAACCTGACGTCACCTTTTTAATAGTAGTAACACGATGTTCTTTGTCACCCGGGTTTATCCGCTCAGGGCTGTAACCTGCAAAAAAATCCACGTTATATTTTAGGCCTGATACCCGCTCTATGACAGGAATACAATCTTCTTCAGTGGCACCGGGATAAACTGTAGATTCATAGATAACCACATCGCCAGGTTTAATAACCTCACCTAAGGTTTCCGACGCCTTTACCAATGGAGTCAAATCAGGTTGACGATGTTCATCTATCGGCGTTGGTACCGTAACAATAAAAATATTAGCACGGCGTAAATCAGATATTTCGTTGCTGTAGCTCAGCCTGCTTGCTAAAGCGAGTTCGCCTCTACTCACTTCTAAGGTATGATCCTCGCCCCGCTTCAACTCACTGATGCGAGCCTGGTTAATATCAAAACCCAAAGTTTGATAGTGCTTACCAAATTCAACCGCAAGCGGTAAACCAACATAACCCAAGCCAATAATGGCGATATGTGCATCATTCAATTTCAACATTTGTTAATCCAGATTCAATTACTTTCGACTAAAATAACGTACTAAAACAATTAATGCGCTTAGCATAAAACCTAACATAGCCGCTAAAATGCAAATTAGAGCTCTAGCAGGCTTAGATTTTTTTTCTGCTACTACAGCCGGATCCACAGTTTTGAAAACATATTCATCACGCACATTGGCTAGCATCACGGTTTTCGTTTGCTCTTCGATCAGCGAGTACAACATGGTGCGAACATCCGCAAGGTTTGTTTGCGCAATTTGGCTGTTTAGATATGCAATACTACGTTCCGCTTCAGCTAGCTCACGGGTACGCATCTCTTCATTAATTGCTTTTACTATGCTATCTGCCCAGTTTTTTGCTAAATAAGGTGAGAAATGTTCAACACTTAACTTTACCATGCCGGACGTTTTATCTTGGTTTACTGAAAATAGTTTTTTAAACTCTTCAACTGTTTCCAGTGTACTTGGCTTGGGTTGGAACGGAGCATTAACCTTGCGAACCCATTGCTGAGTTTGCTCATCGTAAATTTTAGGGTCTAATAGAAGTTTATCATTTGTACGGTTCCATCCTTCTGCGGCCATAATAGGTAAATACAAATCGTTTTGCTCAATAAAACGGCCGATAAACTCGCGGGATTTAAGGATCTCCATTGCTAAACCGGTTTTGTCGCCACCGCCCAAACCGCCTAAATTAACCCCTGCCAGCGCAGCTAAACCACCTAATTGACCTGGAATTTTTAAGCCGGCATCTTCAGCTACTGGTGCTAATGTAACTTCACTTTTATAAACATTAGGTAGACTTAAAGCATAAAACACAGCTGCTACCGAAAACAGTAAGGTAGTTACAATAATAATCCACTTGCCTTGCCACAACGCTCTAAAAAGCTCACGTAAATCGATTTCATCGTCTGCAACCTGAGAATTCGGTTGTGTTAGTTGTTCAGACATAAGGGTCCTTGTTAGTAGTTTCGGCCTCCAGTGCTACTCGCACACCAGAGACAGCTGCTAAGCCATAATGATTAGAATGAATTTAGTGCCGCAATTGCCACCGCAGTTTGGTAGAAAATCTGCGTTACCTGTGCCCACATACTCAGGCCATCCTTATATTCGGTATCCAGTGGCATAATAATGGTATCGCCCGGTTTTAAGTCGTTGTTAGCTGTACCGAACCAGCGATTCTGAGTTGGAACCATAACCGAGCCGTCGGCACGGATTACAAATACCCGTTTTTCGTCGGCACGTTTGCGTGAACCTCCGGCAAGAGCCAGATAGTCATTTACACTCATGCCGGCACGGAAACGATGGGAGCCAGGATGCTGAACTTCGCCCATTACCGTTACTGAGTTCTGCGTACGAGGAACAAAGAGAGCGTCACCGTCTTCCATTTCTATATCAAAATCGGCTCGACCTAGCATAATTTGTTCTAAATCGATTACCAGACGCCCCACCGGTTCAATGGTTTGCAATTCGTTAATCAGAGCCAGTGGTGGCGAAGCTGCCGCACCCAGTGCATTGGTATTGGTTAAGGCTTTACTCGCGATATCGGCTTTTAATTGTGCCAGCAAGCGTTCGGCTTGTTGTTTCTCGCGTTCTTTAATATTGTTACGTGTAAATACCGCACCATATGGATACGCATTCTCGGTAAAACCACCGGCACGCTGAATAACGTCTGATAGCTTTTCACCTTTTATTACTTGATAAGTTCCCGGAAACTTAACTTCACCTTGCAAGTTTACCAGGCGAACTTTTGACCAGTCCGGAATAGACAATACGTTAAGCCTATCGCGGCTTTGCAATGCAAGATCTGCTTCTGGGTTATTTAGCATTTCAGCAAGATTGATATTGATATTTTGTTGAGTCATACCACTTTGCTGTACTTGCTGACCAGAAAAACGGCTTAGCTCGGCCCGATTTAAATAAGCGGAGTTTGTTAGCCCGCCTGCCGCAATCAGTAAGGCACTAACAGATGCATTACTTGTTAACGGGTATTCGCCCGGCACTTTAACATCACCACTAATAGACACTACTGGAATAGCCTGTAGATTATTACTTTGCTTACGTAGTTGCTGCAGCAATGGAAACAATAGTTCCCTTCGGGTCAAATGCTTGGAAAATTCAATATATTTAGAGTCTACATATATTTGGCTAAGCATGTTCGCCACAAAGTTTTCAATGATACTCTCAGCTGATACGTCTTGTGACTCGGTTGCGAACTGTGACGCACCGATTACAGCGGTACGCGCTTCGATATTACGGAAATTATTTGCCGCGATATCGCCCGATAAAAGTGTATTGTTAGCCAGTTGAGCCAGATGTTCTTGCACACCACGACGAATAAAGGCATTTAGGCTTTCACGCTGATAACTTGCATTAGCTTGGTTAAAAACGACAACAATATCCTGAGGCTGCAGCAGCACCGGCTTCGCCGGCGTTTGTTGATTGTAGGCCAACGCCTCTGCCAGGTTAAACTGCATAACAACAACGTCGCCCCGGATATTCTGTTTACGAATTAACAGTGCGTAGTCGGTATCTGTTGTGTTGAGTAAATCGGACCAACTATTAGAAATAACCTGGTGCAAATGTAAACCTGACCGCCAAGCTACATGCCCAGGACGGGCAACCGCACCTGCCAACGTAATTTGCTCATGAATCCGGTTTGGTTGCTCTGGCACCAGAATACGGTCACCGGTTACTAAATTTAACTGTTGTTGTTGGCTATTATTAAAGTCAATAGTTAACAACTCCCGGCCTGCTGCGGTGGCTCGTTGCAGTGATAATGCATTAGTTTGCGCTCCGGGCTGCAGGCCACCTGCCATTTTAACCAGTGTTGACAGGTTGTCATCTGCAGCCAACTCATAATGTGCAGGGCGTCGTACTTCCCCTTCAATGGTAACAACTTTACCGACTGGGCTAATAAAAAGAACATCGCCATGCTGCAGCAGTATGTCGTTTTTATTCTGGCCATTTAACAGCAGGTCGTATAAATCGAAGGTGCTAACGATTTGCCCGTTACGGGTAACACGTATGTTACGCAGGCTACCGATTTCTGAAACACCACCACTAACAAACAAGGCTTGAGTTACCGAAGTAAGCGCCGACACCGCGTACATACCTGGGTTTTTCGCCTCGCCTGCGACAAAAATATTAATGGTGCGAAGCTGACCCATGGTAACGGCTGCTTGCAAGCCAATATTCGCTTCAGTTAAGCGGGTACGAATTAAGTTACTGGCTTGCAAAAAGGTTAAGCCCGCAACGTTAACAGGGCCTAGATCAGGCAAATTAACATTACCTTCGCGGTTTACCACCAACTCAAGATTATCGTTTTGCTTGCCATACAGCTGTAGTAAAAGGGTGTCGTCTGGCCCCAATCGATAATTTTCTGGGACCGGTGCATTAGCTACGGGCGCAAAAGTGCTAACGTTCGCATCGAACAGGTTTGCACCAAAGCGCTGCAAACCCTCTGGGCGAGTTGTTGAAACCCGTTCGGTGAAACTTGGCTGTCTGTCATTTCCTTGCTTTAACGGCATTACGGCTTCGTCTTGTAAGCGATCTGCAGCACCAACATTACCAAGTTGAGAAATATCAATACCATATTGCTTGGCAAGGGCCTCTTGCTGAGCTTTAGGTAACGCTTTGAACTGTTCGATTTGTGCTGCGCTGGGTTGCTGCGCCATGACACTGGCAGCCATAAAGAGTGCTGCAGTACTCACAACCAGTTTGCGAAAAAAACTTTTAGACAACCTCATTCACTTGCTTCCGTTTTTAGTTGATTATGCATTTACAGCCTTTAGGTATGCTACCGCCCCTGAGTTGAGCGCCCCAGTACTGACTGTTATATTTTCCAGCGGGAGTATACCTTAACTCTCCCTTCGATTTTACTATTTTAACGCTGGCATTAACCTGGTTAGCGCCAGCTTTCAGCTGTTTTTGTTTAAGTCTTTATTTTCAAAGCTGAGCTGCAACTGCTGCCCCAGGAAATTTAGCAGAATGATACTGCGCTGCTCCCCATCTGCTTGCTGAAACACTGCGTTTAAACTAGCGAAGGGACCATTAAGAATTTCTAACGTATCGCCGGGTTGAAACGGCTGTGTTGGTGTTTGCTGTTGCAAAACAATTTGCTGCTGTAATAAGTTATGCACCAATGCTGATGGCACGCGGGCAAGTGTATCACCAAAACGAACTAAGCCCGCAACGCCACGCGTACTTCGAATGGTAGACAAGTTCAGGGCTTTTGGGCATTTCAAAAAAATATATCGAGGGAACAGCGGTTCATTTATCTCCACTGTTTTACCGGCACGAAGTTTCTTCACCAAGATATGCGGTGCAAAGCTTTCAAACCCCTGGTTAGCGAGATGTTGCTGGGCGCGCTGCTCTTGCCGGGATTTGCTATATAATAGATACCAACTGTCCATAGAGTACTACTTCCTTAATGCTGGCGTAGATGGTAAAGCTGAACAGCGCAGGACGTCAATTGTTTCATCCGACCAACCAACTAACCGCTGATTTTATCACCATCACCAGCGCCATTCCCATCGGGCGCCAACCGCATGATCAAATTCTGTACTGCCACTCTCCTGTTTAGCACGCTGTAACTGGTAGTCGATACTAACTAAGCCTTTTAGCAAGGGTCGTTGGTATCCGGCTTGTATAGCAGCAGGATCAACTAATTGTTCTTGCAGAGCAACATTTTGTTGCGAGGTACCTTTACTGAACTTAAGGTAGCCACTTTCACCCGACGGTGTAGTAATTTGTACGCCAGCGACCCATTCGCTTTTAAGTGCGGCTTGTAACTGGCCAGGCTGGATAAATAACCATTGGCTGTAGTCAGCAGAAATATATTGGTACTCAGTGAAAAAACGCAGTAATACAAACTGATTACCTAAATGATACTGTGCGCCGGTTAGCCAACCGGTTGCCTTTTTCTCACTTCGCTGGCTGGAGAACTCAGCATAAAGCGCGGTTTGGATGTTCAGGTGATATCGTAAATCCAAACCAAGGGTAGTTATATTTTCTGTTGGTAGCTGGTCAAAAAAGGGTTCCTGCATGCTTTGCTGGTCAAGCTTAGGCTGCAATTTTCGACCAGTTATCCCAACTTCTAAATCAGCTAGTGGTTTTAAGCCAATTCGGCTGGCCAGATAGGTTGCATGACGGGTTGGAGCCGTGCCGGCAAATTCACCATATTGCAAATTAAACTGTACGGCGCCAAGTGAACTTAGGCGTTGGTGCAGTGGTAAATTCGGATTAAGACGACTTATTTGTAAGCTTTTTGCCGGGCGTTGCTGGTTGTTAAAATTAAAACTACTGTGAATAGCCGGCCCCCACCACTGTTGATGAATAGCGGCCATCATTACCCAATTACCGGCAGTATATGCACCATAGCTACCGTCCCAACTTGAGTCGTTGCTGGAAAAACTGTTAGCATCGTAAGCGTTATGATTGAATTGTTTATAGATGCCGGTAGTCCAGTTATTATCTTTTAGTTCTGCGCCGACACTAATCATTGCTTCTTGCTGATATTGATTGCCAAAGCTTCTTTGACCCTGAGCATTTTCGCTGGCTGCCACAGCTAAACTTTTTATTTGGTCTTGTTTTGCAAAAGCGGCGGCAGATTTTATTCGTAAATAGGCATGGAGTTGAGCATCATTGAGAAGCTGCGTATCAATGGCGGCGAGGTCTTCTAATATCGGCTGCCACATTATTGGCCAGGTATTTACTGGTGTATTGATATGGCCAGAATTCGCCAATAGATGAATACTTTGCTGCAAAAATTGGTCGTCTGTTTTTACCCATGGTGTGGCTTGCAGCCCCGGAGCCAAACTTAAACCCAAGGTTGCCAAAACTGCTTTTGATAAAACTCGCATCTTACATAAACATCCTGTACGGGCGTATTACCCGCGGCAATGCTACCAAACCGCTGTAGGGGTTACAAGTTTTGAGTTATCCACACGTCTCCGGTACCGGTCGGAGGTCAGATGTCAGACCGGTACCGGAGACATGTGGATAATATATTGCATTTTTAATTATTACCAATCAGCATTCGGGGCTTGGCTATCTTTTTCTGACAGGATAGCGTCTTGTAATGGCCAACTTATGTTGAGTTTGGGGTCAAACGGCTGGAACACGCCTTCGTCCGAAGGATTGTAATAGCTGCTGGTTTTGTAAAACACTAGGTTGGTGCTGTCGAGTGCCTGAAAGCCGTGCGCAAATCCTGCAGGGATCCAGAGCTGTTGCGGGTTGTCGGCACTAAGGATGATACCCTGCCACTGGCCATAGGTGGGAGAATTTGGTCGGATATCGACCATGACATCGTAAATGCGGCCTTGTAATACGGTAACTAGCTTGCCTTGCGGCTGTTGCCGCTGAAAATGCATCCCTCTGATTACTCCCCTGGTTGAGTGTGACAAGTTGTCCTGAACCAAAGCCTCGGTTATACCCAGCTCCTCGTAGCGCTGCTGCACATATAACTCTTGGAAATATCCGCGCTGGTCGCGGTATTGGGTTTGGCTAAGTAGCAGGCAGCCGGGTAAGGAGGTTTCAAGAATCTTCATTGCAGCTCAGATTTATAATGTAGTTATCCACACGTCTTCGACACCTGTGTATAAAATGTGCGACTTATCCACTGGTGTCGGACACCGGTCAGAGGTCGAGCCTGTTTTGCAGGTACCAGATTACCGTTTTTCGCAGGCCGCTGGCAAAGCTTTCTTGCGGCTGCCAGCCTAGCTCGCGATGTATTTTACTGGCGTCGATGGCGTAGCGTTGGTCGTGGCCGGGGCGATCGGCTACATGGGTGATTAATGTTGAATGTTTAGTGTTGAATGTTGAATGTTGCTTTGGGGCGAGTTCGTCCAGTAGTGCGCAGATGGCTTTTACTACGTCGATGTTTTTGATTTCGTTGTGGCCGCCGATGTTGTAGGTTTGCCCTACTTTGCCTTTGGTCAAAACGGTAAGCAGCGCTCGGGCGTGATCTTCTACAAATAGCCAGTCGCGAATTTGTTCGCCGTTGCCGTATACCGGCATAGGTTCACCTGCCAGGGCTTTGCTGATCATAAGCGGGATCAGTTTTTCGCGGTTTTGATAAGGGCCGTAGTTATTAGAGCAGTTGGTGATCAAAATTGGTAAGTTGTAAGTGCGATGCCAGGCCCGTACCAGATGATCGCTGGCGGCCTTGCTGGCCGAATAGGGGCTGCTGGGAGCATAGGGTGTGCTTTCAGTAAAAAGATCGTTACTACCGGCCAGGTCGCCAAATACTTCATCGGTGGAGATATGCTGAAACCGAAAATTGGCGTTAACTGCGGCTGGGGCTTGCTGCAGGTATGCCCTACTCGCTTCCAATAAGGTGTAGGTTCCGATGATATTGGTATTGATAAAGTCTGCCGGGCCAGTAATGGAGCGGTCGACATGGCTTTCTGCGGCCAAATGCATAACGGCAGCTGGCTGAAATTGCTGAAATAAGCTGTCTAGAGCGGCACGGTCACAAATATCGGTTTGTGAAAAATAATAGCGGGGCGAGGCCTCGATGTCGGATAACGCAGCCAAATCTGCGGCATAGGTTAGCTTATCGATGTTAACCAGGGTGTAGTCGGTTGCCTGAAATAGGTGTCTTAGCAGGGCTGAGCCAATAAAACCCGCGCCACCTGTTACAAAAATAACTTTTGCCATATTACCTTATTTTTAATCTGTTACTTTATGTGAGGCTGGGCTTTGCAGCCGGGTTAGCGCCGGCTTTAAACTGTCGCGCCAGGATGGCACTGGTGTATTAAAGTGCTGCTGAATTTTACCACTGGCCAAGGCGCTAAAGGCTGGCCGGCTAGCGGCAGTTGGATAGGCGCTAGTTTGAATGGGTTCGACCTGACATTCAAGCCCGGCATCGTGGAAAATGGCGCAGGCAAAATCGTACCAGCTGGTAATGCCGTTATTGGCGTAATGCCAAAGCTGTGGCGGGTTAAATAGGGGCTGCTTTGCGGCTGCCGCCATTTGTAATAGCGCGGCAGCCAGATCGCTGGCATAGGTTGGGCTACCATACTGGTCGGCAACCACTTTGAGCGGTTTTCGGCATTGGCCTAGCCTAAGCATGGTTTTTACAAAATTGCTGCCAAATTCCGAATAGAGCCAGCTGGTGCGGATAATCGCCCCTTTGCAGCCACTTTGCAGCAGCGCTTGTTCGCCGGCCAATTTACTGGCGCCGTAAACTGACTTGGGTGCTGGGCTATCTTGCTCGGTATACGGATGCGCCTGCTCACCGGAGAAAACATAATCTGTACTGATGTGCAGCAACACGATATTGTACAGGGCGGCTTGCGCTGCAAGGTTCGCCACGCCATCGCAGTTGATGCGGTAGGCTTGTGCCGGCTCGGCTTCGGCTTTATCTACTGCAGTATAGGCAGCGCAATTAATGATAACCTGTGGTTGGTAGCGCGTAATGGCTTGCCTGATACTGGCAGTATCACAAATATCAACTTCGCTGCGCCCGGTGCTGATAAGCGCTAATGCAGGAAACCCAGCCGCTTCGGCTTTTAGCGCCTGGCCTAGCTGGCCATTGGCGCCTAATAACAATACTTTCATAGCTATACGTCTCCGGCTCCAGTCAGACCTCCGACCGGTACCGGAGACGGTAGCGGTGAAGAGAATTTTGGTTGGTAAATTGTATATTCATTTTCGCGGCTTTATGATGGTTATATCACTTCTCTAGCGTTATAAGGATCGGATAATGCTGTCTTCTTTTGCAAAAGTTTCTGTCATCGGCCTGGGTTATATCGGTTTACCTACTGCAGCGGTTATCGCTTCACGCGGCGTTGAGGTGGTAGGTATCGATGTGTCTGAGCATGCGGTTAATACCATTAACCAGGGCAAAATTCATATCATCGAACCAGATTTAGATATGCTGGTACAGGCCGCGGTAACCACGGGTAAGCTGCGGGCCTCGTTAACTCCGGAGCCGGCCCAGGCCTTTATGATTGCCGTACCTACGCCCTTTAAAGATGATAAAGCGCCGGATTTAAGTTATATCCGCTCGGCGCTGGAGAATATTGCGCCTGTTATCGAAAAGGGGAATTTAATTATTCTGGAGTCGACTTCGCCGGTTGGTACCACTGAGCAAATCGCCCAATGGCTGTCGGAACTTCGCCCGGATTTAAAAGTACCGCTGGACCCTTCTGACAGTGCTGATGTGTTTATCGCCCACTGCCCGGAGCGAGTGCTGCCTGGCCGGGTATTACAGGAACTGGTAAGTAACGACCGGATTATCGGTGGTATTACCGATCGCTGTGCCGAAAAAGCGATGGGCTTATACCAGCTGTTTGTGCGTGGCGAATGCTTGCGTACCAATGCGCGCACTGCCGAGATGGCGAAGTTAACTGAAAACGCCTTTCGTGATGTTAATATCGCCTTCGCTAACGAGCTATCGCTGATTTGTGATGAGTTAAAAATTAACGTTTGGGAACTGATTAAGCTGGCGAACCGCCACCCTCGGGTAAATATCCTCAGCCCAGGCCCTGGTGTGGGCGGCCACTGTATTGCGGTTGACCCTTGGTTTATTGTCGACTCAGCACCTGCGCTGGCGCGGATGATTCGTACCGCGCGTGAAATTAACGACAGTAAGCCGCATTATGTTATCAACAAGGTGAAAGAAGCGGCAGATCAATTTAAACGCCCGGTAATTGCTTGTTTGGGTTTGGCGTTTAAAGCGGATATTGATGACTTGCGCGAGAGCCCGGCGCTGGATATCGCTGAGCATTTGATCAATGACAATGTTGGTGAAATTCTGTTGGTGGAGCCTAATATCAAGGCTTTACCAAAACGCTTAAGCCAGCACAATGATAAGCTGACTACCCTGCCAAAAGCCTTAGAGCGCGCCAATGTGCTGGTGGTGCTGGTTGATCATCGTCAGTTCAAAGCATTGCACATTAACGATGTAACCACCAAAGTCGTCATTGATACCCGCGGCATCTTCGGCTAGTTCCCCACACTTATCCACAGCACTCCGGTACCGGTAGGACCTCTGACCGGTACCGGAGACGTGTGGATAAGTTAGTTGAGTTTTATTTTGGTGCCAAGATGTGCCAGATGTTTGGCAGTGATATCGGTATCAGCTTCGCTGTAAATTCTAAGTTCAGGTGCATTGCCTGAGGCTCTGAAATGCAGAATATGGCCATTATTCAGGGTAAGACGAACACCGTCAGTTTGATCGATATCTTGCGTGGTTGTGTCTGTCATTCCCAATTGCTGCAAAATAAGTTCAGGCTGAGACGCCGCGATAGCCAGCAGCTTTTGGCTTAGTTCCGCCGGAACATTTTGGATGCGTTCACTGGCAGTAAAGCGTTGTGGCAACTCCCGACTCAGAGCTGATAATGGTTTACCTTCAGCGAGCAGCATAATAGCGATAAAAGGGAGTAAAGCATCACGGGTGGGTAATGCCGATAGCTCGTGGCTGTTTACTTTGATGTCAGACGCCAGTAAAAATCCCCCATTTGCCTCGAAGCCCGCTACGCTGGCATATTGACGCTGTAATAGCTGCATGCCCTCAATAACATAAGGCGAGCCTATCCGGGTGCGCTGTACCTCAGTAAAATTACCGCACAAATCGATGGCACTATTGGCATTTATCGGTACGGCCAAAGCCTGTATTTTCAGCGCTTTGGCGGTGAGCAAGCCAACCGTATCCCCACGCAGCCAATTACCGTTTTCATCAGCAATAAGTGGCCGGTCACCATCGCCGTCAGTTGAAAAAATAGCATCAAACCGATAAGTTGTTGCCCATTTCCGGGCTTTTTGTTGGTCAGCTTCTGAGACTGCTTCGGTATCGATGGGGACAAAGTGATCGGTACGCTCCAGCCGGGTAACCTTAGCACCAAGCTCAGTAAGTAGTTGATGATACAGGTCGCGCCCGGCACTGGAGTGTTCGTAAATGCCGATATGTTTACCTTTGAGGCAGTTTACCGGGCAGATTTCCCGATATCGTTGCAAATAGGCATGCGCCGCTTTGCCATCGGCAGTAAGTGTGCTTGGCATGGTATGCAGCAGCGTGTCAGCACAGCTGAGAATACTTTGCTCATCCGCTTTACTGATTTCGCCATCGGGCCGATAGAATTTAATACCATTACGGTCGAATGGAATATGACTACCGGTAATCATAATCGCAGGTATCTGCTCTTTAGCCGCCTGCAATGCTAATGCCGGTGTCGGTAACACACCGTAATAATGAACAGCTAAACCCATCGCCTGAGCCATAGCTGCACAATGTTGCGCCATAACCGGGCTACTTGGGCGGTTGTCGATACCGATAGCCACTGCAGAGAATGAGTAACGCCTCGCCATTGTCTGTAAAAAGCTTTGAGTAAAGGCAGAACACACTGTTGGCGAAAAGTCTTTTACCAGCCCCCGCGCGCCGCTGGTGCCAAAGGCGATACCACTGCAATGTATAATATCACTTAGTTTTCTACTCATAACCCCTCAGTTATCCACAGCACTCCGGTACCGGTATGACCTCTGACCGGTACCGGAGACGTGTGGATAAGTTAGCTGCGGCCGTAGCGATCGGAGAAACGGACGATATCGTCTTCGCCTAAGTAGGCGCCGGATTGAACTTCAATAAGTTCAAGCGGTATTTTCCCTGGGTTTTCCAGCGAATGCACTGCGCCGATAGGTATGTACACCGACTGGTTTTCAGTGAGCAACTGCTCATGCTCATTAATAGTGACTCTCGCTGTGCCGTGCACTACTATCCAGTGTTCAGCCCGGTGATGATGCATTTGAATAGACAATTTTTCGCCTGGCTTCACGCTAATATGTTTAACCTGATAGCGGCTGCCATTGTCAATACTATCGTATTTGCCCCAGGGTCTGTATACCTCACGGTGGATATAATGCTCACTACGGCCTGCGGCTTTAAGTTGTTGCACGATGTTTTTTACATCTTGCACCTTATCTTTGGCTGCAACTAATACAGCATCTTTTGTTTGGATGACAACGGTGTTCTGCAGCCCCACTGTTGCTACAATACCGGTTTCGGCATAGACATAATTGTGTTGAGAATTATGCTGAAACACCTGCCCCAGATGAACATTGTGCGCTTGGTCTTTGCTACTGATCTCCCAGAGCGAAGACCAGGAGCCAACGTCGCTCCAGCCAGCAGCCATTGGCACTACCACTGCCTTAGTTGTTTTTTCCATGACAGCGTAGTCGATTGAGTCTGCGACGCACGCTGAAAAGGCTTCTTTATCTACCCGGATAAAATCAAGATCTGGCTCAACATTAGAGATAGCCGCCTCGCATGCAGCTAAGATTTCTGGTCGGAATTGTTTAAGCTCAGCCAAGTAAACACTGGCTTTAAACATAAACATTCCGCTATTCCAGTAATACTCGCCACTCTCTAAATACTGCTGAGCTGTTGTTAAACCGGGTTTCTCAACAAATTCTGCCACGCTAAAAGCTTGATCTGTCGGGGAAGTTGCTACCCCGCGACGAATATAGCCATAGCCCGTTTCAGCCGCTGTTGGGACTATGCCAAACGTAACCAGCTGATCGGCCTGCGCCAGGGTAGTCGCCTTTGCTATCGCCTGATGAAAGGTTTCACTGTCTTGAATTACGTGGTCTGCCGCAAGAACAAGCAATAGCGGATCTTGCCCTTGTCTAATAGCGGTAAGTGCAGCTAGGGCAATAGCTGGTGCGGTATTACGCCCCACAGGCTCAAGAATAATGTTATGGTTTAGCCTGTCAATCTGTCGCAACTGTTCGGCGGCAATGAAACGGTGCTCTTCGTTACAGATGACTAGAGGTGTTTCAAACTCTAAGCCCTGTAAACGCTGTACCGTGGCTTGCAACATGGTAGTGTCGCCACACAGTTTAAGAAACTGCTTTGGCATTAACTCACGGGATAAAGGCCATAAGCGGCTACCAGTGCCACCGGCCATAATAACGGGTAAAAGCATGCTCGATCCTTGACGTCGTTTTTTATGCAGTTACTTTAAATCATCGCAAGAATTAAGCAAACACTCTTGAAGAAGAACTTATCCACATGTCTCCGGTACCGGTCCGACGAGTTTCGAAACAATCGGGCTGACTCGATTTTTCGATAATGCACTTCGAATAGCACTGAGTTCTTGCTCGCTGATCGGTTGAGTGAACAACTCACGATAAGCTTTCAATCGGTTAAAAGTGGTATCACCCAATGCCTGATAGGTGCGGTGAGGCTCAAGAATATTCGACTTCATACCACAAGCATTACTGTGAAAGCTTGACCAATGATATCCACCGGGCGAACTAACCAGGCCAGCGCGCACTGGATTGAGTTCGATGTAGCGATAACAGGCGAGTAGATAGTAGTCACTTTCGATGACACTGGCGAAATATTTACCATCCCATACCGTGCCGCTGCGTGCTTTAGTTGTATTGAAATAGCCAGCAAACTTCCGCCCCAGGCACTGCATAAAATGTGGTACTTCCGCCCCATCCTCCGGCGTAACCAGCAAATGATAATGATTAGACATCAGCACAAAGGCATGAAGTTTCACCGAAAACTCTTGTAATTTATTACATAAGATACTGAAAAACATTGCTTTGTCGGCCTCACAGCCGAAGCAAGGCATACGATTATGCCCCCGATTAACAATATGATAGGGCATTCCACTTACGAAACAACGCGGTTTGCGAGCCATTATATTAACCTTATGTTAAATAAATTTTAAAATAGATGATGAATTAGCTGATTGCAAATCGAGCCATGAGTGGTACGAGGTCTAGCCGGTACCGGAGACATGTGGATAAAGTGGTCAGACCGGTACCGGAGACGTGTGGATAAGTTAGAAGGGGAAAACCAGTGGGATTAGCAGAATGCTGACCAGCAAGTAGGTGGCGGCGACAGGCGCACCGACTTTTACGAAGTGTTTCAGCTGATAGTTGCCGGCGTTAAACACCATCAGGTTAGTTTGATAGCCATACGGCGTAATAAAGCTGGCGGATGCAGCAAAGGCAACCCCCATTACCATTGGCATGGTATTGATTCCCAGGCCTTCGGCCAAGCTAAAGGCAATGGGGAACATCAGAGCGGCGGCTGCATTATTGGTGATGACTTCGGTTAGGGCGTAAGTGAGCAGCATAATGCCGATAAAGGTTAACAATGGCGACTGCCCAGCCAGCGCCTCGCTGGCAAACTGACTGATAAGCGCCGAAAGCCCCGTCGTGTTCATTGCAGTGGCAATACTCAGCGCGCCACAGACAATCAACCAGATTTCTACCGGAAAGCGGCGTTTAATTTCATTTACCGATAAGCAACCGCTGAACAGCAGCACCGCAAGTAAAAAGATACTGGCACCTAATAGCGAAATATCGGTTAGCACACTGACGGCGATCATCGCCGCAAAGCCCCACCAGGTCAGCTTCTCCCGCCAGCCGCTTAACATGTGATCCGGCTTTATTCCTGATAACACATAGAAGTTTTTACTGAGGTTTTGTCGCCCAGCGAAATCCGGGCCGGTTGCCAGCAGCAAAAAATCACCGGCTTTGAGCTCAACGTCGCCGAGCTTGCCACTTACCCTGCCCCCTTCACGGCGCAGCGCAACAACGGCTGCATCAAAGCGTGCCCGAAAGCCGGTATCTTTTAAGCTCTGGCCGATCAGAGCTGAGTCTTCTTTGATAATCACTTCAGTCAGTTGTTGTGTTGCCAGGCCATTCTCCTCGGCGAATAACTGCAGTCCCGGAAATTGCTTTAAGCTTTGCACTTTTTGCACATTACCGCTGAAGATAAGCTTATCGCCGGCTTCTAGCAGATGATAGCGGGCGACCGGGCGGACTAACTGGCTACCACGCACGATCTCAGCTAAAAACAGCTCATCAAGATTACGTAATCCGGCTTCTTCGACCGTTTTTCCTATCAAAGGCGAATCATTACTGAGCTTGGCCTCTAACAGATACTCGGTAATTTTTTCCCGGTTTAGCGCCGCATCCGGCAAACAGCGACTGCAGACTAACAGCACCACACCACCGGCGATCACTACGCCAAGGCCAATTAGCGTAAAGTCAAAAAAGGCAAAACCCGGCTCACCTTTTTCGGTAAGCATCGAATGCACAATCAGGTTAGTTGAGGTGCCGATCAGGGTTAAGGTGCCGCCCATAATAGCGGCATAAGATAATGGGATCAGGAGTTTAGACGGCGACACCTTTTTATTTGATAACACCGCGTTGAGCATAGCGGCTACCACCGCCGTGTTATTTAACACTGACGATGCCAAGGCTGAGAAACCAACAGTGCGCAGCACTGAGCCTTGGACTGAATCGGTAAACAGATAACCCGATAAGCGGCGTAGCAGGCTGGTTTTTTCCAGGGCGTAGGATATCAGCACCAACAGCACCAGCGTTGCCAGGCCGGGGTTAGCGGCATTGCGTAGCAGCTCGTTAGTACCAATAAAGCCGCTGGCCAGCATGACTAAAATGGCGGCACCGAACACCTCGGTAGCATGTTGCTGAAAGCGTATTAACGCGACCAGCAACAGCCCCAGCAGTAACACCATCAGCAGTGCACTGCTTAGCATCTTAGTGTTTACTCAGCTGAGGGAAGTGCTTACGCAGCAATAATATAAGCTCTTTCTCGAACTCACTTAAGCCAGTAATCTCTTCTTCCGGAGCAACCTCGGCTACTAACGGCGCCTCAATCATCCCCGCCCCCAGCGTCAGGTTGCTTAAGCGGTCGATAATAATGAAGGCACCGGTTTGCTTATTTTTGCTGTACGCATCAAATGCCATCGGCTCGGTCAGTTTTACATCCACCAGACCAATTTCGTTCATCGCCAGCACTTCCGCATTTTTCTCAGCCAACGTATTCACATCAATACGGTGATGCAGCTTTTCAATCTCGCCGGAGGTGGTTTTGCAGGCAAACTTAATGTAGTACTGCCGCTCTGGCTTCATGGCGTTCTCATGCATCCAAATCAGCCTGGCCCGTAAGCGCGATGACACATGTGGCAAGGCATCTTTTTTCACCAACATATTACCGCGGCTGATATCCACTTCATCGTTGAGTGTCAGCGTGACCGCCTGGCCGGCATAAGCGGCGTCAAGGTTGCCGTCAAAGGTAACAATCTCTTTTACGGTGGAAACCGTGCCAGATGGCAACACCCGCACCGCATCGCCTATCGCGACACTGCCCGAGGCGATAGTGCCCTGAAAGCCACGAAAATCCGAGTTCGGCCGGCTGACCAGCTGTACCGGGAAACGAAAATCTTCATTGGCAACCGGGCTGATGTCGATATTCTCTAAATACTGCATCAGCGTTGAACCACGGAACCAGCTCAGTTTCTCGCTGGGATTGACCACGTTATCGCCCTCGAGCGCCGAAATGGGCACAAAGCGGATATCCGGGATATCCAAAGCACCGGCCAGTTTCAGGTAGTCTTCCTGAATTTCCTTATAGCGGCTTTGCGAGTAATCGACCAAATCCATTTTATTAATCGCCACGATGACATGCTTAATGCCCAGCAAGGAGCAAATAAAGCTGTGACGCCGGGTCTGCGTTTGTACGCCCTTGCGTGCATCAATCAGAATAATCGCCAAATCACAGGTCGAAGCACCGGTAGCCATATTGCGGGTGTACTGCTCATGGCCCGGCGTATCAGCAATAATAAACTTGCGCTTGTCGGTGGAGAAATAGCGGTACGCCACATCAATGGTAATGCCCTGCTCGCGCTCAGATTGCAAGCCATCGACCAGCAACGCCAAATCGACTTTATTGCCCTGGGTGCCGACTTTTTTACTATCCTCGGTAATCGCCGCCAGCTGGTCCTCAAAAATCATTTTGCTGTCATGCAGCAAGCGGCCAATCAGCGTGCTTTTACCATCATCGACACTGCCGCAGGTAATAAAGCGCAGCAACTGCTTGTTTTCATGCTGCTTTAAGTAGGCCAGGATATCCTGTTCAATTAACGCTGAAACGTGGCTCATCAGAAATACCCCTCCATTTTCTTCTTTTCCATCGAGCCACTGCTATCGTGGTCGATAACCCGCCCCTGCCGCTCTGAGGTTTTCGTCAGCAACATTTCCTGAATAATCTCCGGCAAGGTCGCTGCTCTCGATTCCACCGCACCGGTTAACGGATAACAGCCCAGCGTTCTGAAACGGACTTGCTTCATTTGTGGCACTTCACCGTCTTTTAGCGGCATCCGCTCATCATCGACCATAATCAAGGTACCATCGCGCTCGACCACCGGCCGCGCTTTGGCAAAGTACAGCTCTGGGATGTCGATATTTTCCAGATAAATGTATTGCCAGATATCCAGCTCAGTCCAGTTCGACAACGGAAACACCCGGATACTCTCGCCTTTATCCACCCGGCCGTTGTAGATATTCCACAGCTCCGGACGCTGATTCTTTGGGTCCCAGCGGTGGTTACGGTCGCGGAACGAATAGACCCGCTCCTTGGCACGGGATTTTTCTTCATCACGCCGCGCGCCACCAAAGGCCGCATCGAACTTATATTTATCCAGCGCCTGTTTTAAGCTCTGGGTTTTCATAATATCGGTATGTTTGGCGCTGCCATGGCTAAAAGGCCCGACGTTCATTGCCAGACCATCCGGGTTGATATGCACCAATAGTTCAAAGCCGTGCTCTTTTGCCATCCGATCGCGAAAGGCAATCATCTCTTTGAATTTCCAGGTGGTATCGACATGCAACAAAGGAAACGGAATTTTGCCGGGGTAAAACGCTTTACGGGCCAGGTGCAGCAACACTGAGGAATCTTTACCGACTGAATACAGCATTACCGGGTTTTCAAACTCGGCCACCACTTCACGAAAAATTTGAATCGACTCGTTTTCGAGGGCTTTTAAATGGCTAAGGCGCTGGGCTGCCATGGTAACTCCAGATAATCAAACTGATTACAACAGCTTACCAGAACAGTTTAAAAACGATAATGTTGTTTTGGAATAAGATATTTCCATCCAGATGGCCAAAACTTATCCACACGTCTCCGGTACCGGTCGGAGCTCAGATGTCAGACCGGTACCGGAGACGTGTGGATAACTTTGAGGGTTAGCTTAAGCTTAGTTGGCGCAGGGTATCGAGGATACGGGAACAGGCTTTACCATCGCCATAGGGGTTATGGGCAAAGCTCATGCTTTCGTAATAGGCTTTGTCGGTCAGTAATTTAGTTACTTCGCTGACAATTTTTGCCTTATCGGTGCCGACCAGCTTCACGGTGCCCGCAGCAACCGCTTCCGGCCGCTCAGTAGTATCCCGCATCACTAATACCGGTTTACCCAATGACGGGGCTTCTTCCTGAATACCACCAGAATCCGTTAACACCAAATAGCTGCGATTCATCAGATAAACGAAAGGCAGATAATCTTGCGGCGGGATCAGGTGCACGTTAGAAACATCGCTCAACAAGCGATAAACCGGCTCTTTTACGTTCGGGTTCAGATGCACCGGGTAGACGATATCGCAATCCGGATAGGTTTTAGCAATTTCTGACAAAGCGGCGCAGATCTGCTCAAAACCACCACCAAAGCTTTCACGGCGATGACCGGTAACTAAAATCATCCGCCGATCGTGCTGGCCGTAGGGAAATTGCGTTGCAAATTGCTGGTTCAATGCGCTGTTATTTTCGATTTTCGCAACTACCTGCAGTAGTGCATCAATCACCGTATTACCGGTAATAACGATCTGCTCTGCCGGAACCCGTTCAGCCAATAAATTATCAGCGGAGGTTTGAGTGGGTGCGAAATGCCAGCGGGTTAAGGCGCCAGTTAGCTTGCGATTCGCTTCTTCCGGCCAGGGGCTGTAAATATTACCGGTACGTAAACCGGCTTCGACATGGCCGACGGCAATTTTTTCGTAATAGCAGGCGAGCGCAGCTGCAAAGGTCGTACTGGTATCGCCATGTACTAACACGATATCAGGCTGGAACTCACGTAAAACCGGTTTGATATTCAGTAGGATACTGGTTGTAACATCATACAGATCCTGACCGGGCTTCATAATTGCCAGATCGTATTCGGGTTTGATATCAAATAACTTTAGGACCTGATCTAACATTTCCCGGTGCTGACCGGTAACACAAACCCGGCTGTCGAAAGCGGCATCCTGCTTCAGCTGATTAACCAGCGGTGCCATTTTGATAGCTTCAGGCCGGGTGCCAAACACGCTTAGAACTTTAATCATTTTGTCCCTCTTTTTTTCGTCTCCGGTACCGGTCAGAGGTCAGACCGGTACCGGAGACGTGTGGATAAACTGGTCGGTCCGGTACCGGAGACGTGTGGATATGTGGATAAGTTATTCGATTTCGTCGAGGAAATCGAGGGTGTCATCGTCCAGGGTTTCTTCCGGTGGCGGTGGATTGCCGTCGTAAATTTTAAATTGTTGCCGTTGGAAGTAGCCTTCTTTAACAAAGGAGTACGGGTCCAGTGAATCGTTCAACATATTTTCGACTTGCATCAGCTGCTCGCGGGCATCCAGCGCCATAATGGCAGCGCGGGTCAGGGTTAGCGGCGTATTCAGTAACCCTAGCGGGAAATACAGGTTATCGACAATACCACCTGCCGTGCCACGAATGGTGGTAGGGCCGCGGGCAGGCACCATCAAATAAGGACCATCGCCAACGCCCCACACCGCAAGCGTCTGGTTAAAGTCTTCGTCTGCCGGCTCCATCCCCATTTTACTGGCTACATCAAACAAGCCGACTATACCCACGGTGCTGTTGACCAGAAACCGGCCGGCACTCACCGCAGCTTTTTCTGGTTTTGCCTGCAAAATACTATTTAAAAAGCTGGCTGGCTCGCCCAGGTTGTCGACGACATTAATCAAACCTTTGCGCACAGGCTTGGGTACCACCGTCATATAGCCGACGGTTACCGGGCGCAGTACGTAGGCATCCAGCACATCGTAGTTAAAATCCCACAGTGGCCGGTTGACCCGCTCCCAGGGATCGCGCGGATCATCATAAACTGGCGGCGGCACAGCATTAGACTCTGCAGCCTGCTGTTTCGCTTGCTCAGAGCTGGCACAACCAGCCAGAAATGCCAGCGATAGTACCAGCGTAGCGGCTCTGCTAATAAGACGAAATGTATTCAAAGCGCTCATTCTAATCTTCCAATGTTAAGGCAAGTCGAATTGCAGGTTGGTCAAAACGCAGTGCCGCCGAGTTCACTTCCACATCGGCGTCCGAGCGCTCTACCGTGCCGGAAACAGTCATGCGTGCCACCACTTCAATTTGGTCTGCCTGATTCAGATCCCAGCCCTGCTGCATCGCATCCGCCGTGGTTAATTGTACCGTCAATTTACCGGCTTGCATCGGGATCCGTTTCGCCGCCAGCGGGATCGGGGGGCCACCAACTGCGCGGGCGAATACCAGGATCATCGCATCCGGGTGTGCCGCCGCCAGCTCTGCAGCCACTTCAAGTTCAAGCTGGATCTGCCGCCCGTCCATTGCGTCAGCTGGCGTTGGTGCTAAGCGGGCAGTTAATTCGGCCAGCCGCTCATTTACCACCTCCAGCCGCGGATCATCCGCGTCAAGGCGCTCTGCCAGCAGTTGCCAGGCTGCTATGGCCTGCTCATTATCACCGCGTTCATAGGCAATTAACGCCATCAGCGAAACCGCATCGATATTTTCCGGCTCGCGCATTAATACCTGCGCCACACTTTGCCCGGCCTTCGCCAGGTTTAAGTCACCACCAAGCATAATCAAGGCCTGGCTGTAGCTGATCAGTAAAGGTGTGCGCTCTGGCATCAGCTTTAACGCCCGCTCGAACGACTCAATTGCCTCTTCCAGCATCCCCAGCGTCATCCAAACCCGCCCCAGCAGCATCCAGGCCACAGCATCATCGCCCTCATTCGCCAGTTTAGTGCGTAGCGCCAATGAGAATAACTGCATGTCGCGCTCTTCCATTGGCGCACCTTCACCTAATAAGGCGCGTTGACCAAAAGCCGGCAGATTTTGCTGGGCATACTCCCAATCAGTCAACTGGCGATAATGGCCATTCTGACTATAGGTTAACGCCACGATTACAGCGGCCACTAACACTAAACTTAAATGAAATAATGCCTTATGCCGGGGTTGCTGATAACGCACGGCTTGCTGCTCCTGCTCCAGAAACTGTTGTTTCAGTTCTGAAGCCGCACTGGCAAAGTCCTGTTCTGCCAGCTCACCGGCATCACGGGCTAATACCAACAACTGCAGACGTTCTTCAAATAGCTGAGCCGGCGTTTGATTATTTTGCGCACTGGCACGGCGTGGCCAGCAGATAAAGATGGCACTTAGCGCCAACATGGCGAGTGCGCCGGCGACAAGATGCCAGATCATGGTTTATTACTCCGATAGCGATCGATAATGTTATCCAGCTGCTGCTCTAGCTCCGCCTTAGCTGCTGACGGTGCAGGCTCTGCTGACTGGTCAGACCGGTACCGGAGTGCGGTCTGACCAGCGCGGCGTTTAAGCTGGAACAGGAAAAGCGCCAGCAGCACCAGGGCTGGCAATAACCAGAGCCAGATTGTTATGCGGTTTAATGGCGGCTGGTAATGGACGAAGTTGCCATAACGGTCAATCATATAATCCAGTACTTGTTGCCGGCTGTAGCCCTGCTGCACCAATTCGTGGGTTTTTTCGCGCATATCCACGGCGACCACCGCATTAGAGTCGGCGATATTCTGATTTTGACACTGCGGGCAGCGTAGCTCCGCAGTTAACTGGGCGTAGAGCCGGCGCTGCTCTTCACTTTCAAAGGTCAGCAGCTCTTTGTTGCCATCGGCCAACACACTAAAACTGACCAGCAATAGCAATGCAATTAAAGGCTTCATGGTTTAGCCGCCCACTGTTGATAAATTGGCGCCAGTTTGCTGCGCCAAACCTGGGGGTTAATATCACCGATATGATGGGCCCGCACTATGCCATCGGCATCAACAATAAAATGCTCCGGCGCGCCACTTACGCCTAAATCCATCGACAACCGGCGGTTGCGATCCAGAATGTTAAACTGATAAGGATCGCCAAAACTTTGTAGTCGGCTTTGCACATCCTTTTGTAGGGTCGCTAAATCAAATACTTCGCCAAACATCGGGTCTTCGGGTAACACATAGTACAGACCAATAATTCGCACACCCTGCTCGTTGCGCAGCTGGCTCATATACCCCAGCTCGGCATTACAGGTTGGGCACCAGATACCCCAGACATTCAGCAAGAAGGTCTCGCCTTTTAAACTTTCCGGCGTCCACTGCTGCTGTGGGTTCATTAAATCCGGCAGGCTAAAGGCAGGTAGTGGTTTACCGATAATGGCGGAATCGCGCTCGCGCGGATCGGAAAACAGGCCGCTTAATAAAAACAGCGACAAGCCTAAAAACAGCACTAGCGGAATATAGAACAAGCCTTTACGCATGTCGCACCTCCACCGCGGTGGTTGGGCGACGATAGCGTTTATCCAGCAGCGCGATCAGTGCACCCAGTGACATCAGCAAGCCGCCTAACCAGATCCAGCGCACAAAAGGCTTCACATAAACCCGAATCGCCCAGGCGTTGCCAGGTAAGGCCTCGCCCAGCGAGACATATAAATCGCGGCTTAAGCGGGCATGTACTGCGGCCTCGGTCATTACCATGCGCTGGATTTTATATTCGCGCTTCTCGGCATGTAAATGCGTGACATAGCGGCCATCAACAGTACGCACATCCAGCTCTGCCGCCTCGCCGCCATAGTTCGGGCCGTTCAGCTTGTAAACATCCTGCAGCTCAAACTCATAACCGGCCAGCACCACCCGATCGCCTATTTCCATCCGTACATCGCGCTCTTCACTGTAGGTCAGCGTCATCGCTACACCGACCACCAGCACCGCAAAACCGATATGGGCCAGCGTCATGCCATAGTGCGAGGCCTGTAGTTTGGCGATACCTTTAGACAGTGAACCAAATTGCTGCAGCCGCTGGTAAATTTCCAACAAGGCCGACAAGCCAACCCAGGCACCGAGTAATAACCCCAGTAATGCCAGATTCGCTGTTACACTTTGGGTGGCCGCCAGAGTACCCAGGGCCAGGATCAGGCTAAATACCGCCACCATGCTGAGGGGTTTTAACAACGGCGCCGCCTTTTGCTGCTTCCAGCGCACCCAGGGGCCTAAACCCAGTAACAACGCAAAAGGAATATTCAGGTAATAAAACATCTGGTTAAAGAACGGCTCACCAATAGAAATCGAACCTAAACCGAGCTCTTTATGTACCAGTGGAAACAGTGTACCCAGCAGGACAACAAGGGTTGCCGTCAGTAAAAACACATTATTACCCCACAGCATCACTTCGCGGGAGAACAGCTCATAACGTGCCTGACTGCGCACCGAATGCATGCGGCTGGCATAGAGTAATAAGGAACCACCAATGACAATCAGCAGGAAAATCAGCAGAAAGACACCGCGCTCCGGATCGGCGGCAAACGAATGCACCGATACCAGCACGCCGGAGCGCACTAAAAAGGCACCAAGTAAGCTAAGAGAAAAGGCGCCCAGCGCCAGCAATACGGTCCAGGATTTAAAGGTACCGCGTTTTTCAGTAACCGCCAGACTGTGGATCAGCGCTGTACCCACCAGCCAGGGCATAAAGGAAGCGTTTTCGACCGGGTCCCAAAACCACCAGCCGCCCCAGCCCAACTCTTTATAGGCCCACCAGCTGCCGAGCATAATGCCCAGCGTCAGGAACATCCAGGCTGCTAAGGTCCAGGGTCTGGCCCAACGCGCCCAGGTGCTGTCAAATTTGCCACCAATTAATGCCGCAATGGCGAAGGCAAAAGACACCGCAAAACCCACGTAGCCCATATACAGCAGCGGCGGGTGAATGATCATGCCAAAGTCCTGCAGCAGTGGGTTAAGATCATTACCCTCTACCGGATAAAACGGCAGGCTGCGCTCAAACGGATTCGACATAAACAGCGAAAAGGCGATAAAGCCAACGTTAATCAGACCCATAATGCCGAGGATCCGGCCTTGCATCAGCAAAGGCAGGCCCTTGGAAAATTGTGCCACCAGCGCGGTCCAGGCTGCCAGAATCATCACCCACATAAGCATAGAGCCCTCATGTGAGCCCCAGGTAGCAGTGAGTTTGTAGTACCAGGGTAAGATAGAGCTGGAGTTGGTAGCAACGTTTACCACGGTAAAGTCATCGTGATAAAACGCCCAGCACAGCGCGATAAACGCGAGCAGCGTAAAGACAAAATTACCCACGGCTAAAGGCTTAGCGACCAGCAGTGCCCGCTCGTTAGCGGTAAAACTGCCAACTAATGGCACTACACCCAGCAGTAACGACAGCGCAAAGGCAAACGTCAGCGTCAGCTGCCCTAATTCAGGAATCATGCTTAGCCTCCGTAATTCGCGCTGCTGCGCTCAGACTGCTTTAGCTGGCTGGGCGGGACGTGGCGGATACCTTTCATCGCTTCGGCGACTTCCGGCGGCATATATTCTTCATCGTGTTTAGCCAACACTTCGGTTGCCGCCAACACTGTCGCGCTTTTTAACGAGCCCTGCGCGACGATACCCTGCCCTTCACGAAACAGATCCGGCAGAATACCTTCAAATTCGACGGTGGCAATTTCGCCACTGTCATCGGTTAAATCAAAACTGACTTTTAAGCTGGTTGCATCACGCTTCACCGAGCCTGGCACGACCATACCGCCTAAGCGTAAACGCTGACCAACATCGGGTTTAATTTTGCCTTCGCCCAGGCCCTGCACCAGCTGGCCCGGGGTATAAAACAAATTAATATTTTGGCTAAGGGCAAATAGCATGGCACCGATAGCACCGGCAATCAGGCCGATGACTAGAAGAATGGAAAACAGGCGTTTCTGACGTCTTGATTGCATTAGGTCTGTTGCTCCTGATACTGCTTAACTCGTTGTTCGCGTGCCAGCCGGGCGGCTAATTGCTGCTTAAATTGTTTATGTTGGTAGTAACTCCAGACGATTAACCCCACCAGCAATAAATAGGTTAAGCCAAAGGATAACCAAACAAAAAACGCATAGCTGATGCCGGTGGTCGCCATGGCTAAAAAGTCACTAAAGCTGGCGAAGTAGAACGGAAAAAGGCCAAAAAGTTTCTGTGGCAGCTCGGGGCTGGCGGTAAAAAGCAGAAAAAAATGACTCAGACTGTGCATCATACTTTACCTACCAGTTGTTTTACCCAGGGCCGGTGCTGTTCATTTTCCAAAATAGCGGTGCGTAGCCGCACGCAGGTTAACCACAGCATAAGTAACTTAAACGCCAGCAAACTAATCAACAACGGCCATAACATACTGGGATCGATTGACGGTTTGGCGAATTTGGTAATAGTCGCACCCTGGTGCAGGGTGTTCCACCATTCCACTGAAAAGTGGATGATGGGTAAATTAATCGAGCCAATCACTGCCAGCAAGGAAGCAACCTTGGCACCGGTTTGCCGGTCTGAAAAGGCACCGTGCAGTGCCATGACACCGAAATACAGGAACAATAAAATCAGCTCAGAGGTTAAGCGGGCATCCCACACCCACCAGGCGCCCCACATTGGCTTACCCCAGGCCATGCCGGTTAAGAGGGCAATAGCTGTGTATACCGCACCAATTGGGGCAATCGCCAATACAGCCCATTGCGCGGTTTTAATTTGCCACACCAGGGCGGTAAAGGCAGCAATCGCCATCGCCAGATAGGCGCCCATCGACATAATGGCCGAAGGCACATGGATATGAATAATACGGTAGCTGTCGCCTTGCTGATAATCGGTTGGTGTAAAACCCAGGCCCCAGATGTTGCCCAGCAGCAGCGTGAAAAGCGCACTGGCCATTAACCAGGGCGAGAGTTTGCCGCAAAAATGATAAAGGGTTTCTGGCTTGGCCAGCGGATGTAACCACTTAAACATATCAGCTCACATTAATTTTCAGGGCACTGCACACGGCCATCGGCACCAGCGCCAGCGCAAACAACATTATTGCCAGTAAAATTGCCAATTGCCCCTGATAGCCAAGCCCGATACTGGCGGCCTCAATCGCTGCACTGGCAAAAATCAGCAGCGGAATATACAGCGGTAAAATCAACAGGGCCAGCAAAATGCCCCCTTTATCGGCCGAAACCGTAATGGCCGCGCCAAGCACACTAAGCAAACTCAGTACCGGCGTACCCAACAGTAGCGTCAGTGCCATAGCGGTTAAGGAGGCACTTTCCATATTAAACAGCAAGGCTACCAACGGCGATAACAACACCAGTGGCAGGCCGGTACTAAGCCAGTTGCCGCTGATTTTCGCTAATACAAAGGGCATTAATGCCTGTTGCGATGCGACCAGTTGCTCGATCACGCCGTTACGGTAGTCATCTTTAAACAACCGCTCAGCCGCCAACAGTACGCTGAGTAAGGCGGCGATCCAGACAATACCTGGCGCCATTATACGCAGCATATTCGGCTCTGGGCCAACGCCCAGCGGAAAAAGTGTTAATACGATGATAAAAAATAATACCGGATTCAGCCAATCTGACTTTTGCCGCGCTAACAAGGTTAGCTCGCGCTGTAAGAACACCACAAAACTTACCATCGGTAGTGGATCTCCAGTGCGAACAGCTGTGCATATTGCAGGCTAAGTGGCTGATGAGTAGTGAGAATAATGGCTCCGCCCTGCTCGAGGTGAGTAACAAAATGCTGCTGCAAGGTGGCGATAGCGCTTTGATCCAAAGCGGTAAAGGGTTCGTCGAGGATCCAGATTTGGGCTTTAGTGGTCCATAACCTGGCTAATGACACCCGGCGCTGCTGACCGGCAGAGAGCATCCGGCATGGGATATCTTCTAAACCGGCTAAGCCCAGGCTCGCCAGCAGGGCCAGATCATCGGCCGGTGTTAGATCACAGGCGGCGCGCCAGAAACGTAAGTTTTCCAGCGCGGTCAGCTGCTCATGAATACCACTCTGATGGCCGATAAAACATAGGTTAGTCGCATAATCGACCCGGCTTTGCGCGATAGCTTGCCCCTGATAATACAGCTCGCCTTCGTCGGCCCGTGCCAAACCGGCTAAAATACGCAATAAGCTGCTTTTGCCGGCGCCGTTTTTGCCTTTGATTTGCAGTAACTGACCGGGATGTAGCTGCAAAGATAACTGCTCAAATAGCACCCTGTCCTGCTTAACGCAGCTGAGGTTGCTGGCAGCGAGCAATGCGCTCTGCGCGTGCGATTGGGTTGATTGCGTAAGATCCACTGGCCTTAACTACCGACTCTGCAAAAATTTGCGCGCATATTAGCATAACAGGCGACGAATACGAATCAGAACCGGTACTAAGCCATGATCCAGATCAGCATCTTTTCCGCAACTTATCCACCACACTCTCTGCTGCGGTTCGGTACCACCCCAACTACTTTATCCACACGTCTCCGGTACCGGTCTGACCAGCTGATTTTATCCACAGCACTCCGGTACCGGTCTGACCAGTCAGATTCTTCTCCCGCTGCCTGTCAAAGGCCCAGGCGGGCTTGCAACGGGCAGCTCAGTTAATGGACCCTTTACTCCCACTGCTAAGAGCTGGCCAAGCATTGCCTACTCAGAGTGGCGCAGCTTTAGTGTTAAATACGCCGTACCCGGCACAACTTGAGGTACAGGATGGCACAGCACTCTTAGTGCTGCGGTCTGGGACTACTGAGCTTCGTTTATCATTACTGCAATTACCTGAGTTGCCCCTCGGCAAAGCTTTAACAGCGACACTGGCATTTGAGCCAGGCCAGGAGATCCGCATCCTCGTCAGCCAGACTGGCGCCGCCATCACGCTGCCGTTGACGGCGCCACAGCGCACTATCTTGTTGCAGCCGCAGCAATTAATACAACTTACGCAGCAACTTAACCGTGGTGAAAGCCCACTGCTTGATGGTAAGCCGATATTGACACCAGAGTTACGGCGCTTTCTGACGACGAACGCCCCGATAACTCTGCAGTTAAGCAGTCATGGCACCTTATCGGTTCAAACCGCTACACCGCGGACAACTCAAAGTATTCCGCTGTCATCATTAAAAGAGCCTGCCGTCATTCAGAGTTTGCTTGCCACCAGGCTGCCGTTGATGAAACAATCTCAAACAGCCGAGGCTAACGGTAATAGCATGAAAACGCTGAATTTAGACAAAGTCTTACAACTCTCTGGCGCTAATATCGAACAGAATAATGTCCGTTTGCAACCGGGGGTAGACTATTACGCACGGTTACAAGTTAAGGCTAACCAAGCTGCCGATTTAGTTGTGCAAACGCCGCAAGGTGTATTGCGCTTGCCGCTGCAGCAAGTGCCTCCGCTGCCGCCCGGTTTGCCACTATTATTGAATTTTCAGCAGCTTAATGCTGAGCGCTTGACGATACAGGTTAAGGTTCTGACCGGGATAGCAACGGAGATACCACTTACTGCAACCCAAGCCCGGTTGTTGCAGGAGCCAAAACAACTGGCGATGCTGCAGCAACAATTAAGCCGGGGGGAGGTGCCGGCACAACTGGCCGGTGAGCCGTTGAAACTTCCTGCAACGCTCAGCAGCAATACTCAACCAGTCAACTTACAGCTGCAGCCTGCTTCTACCACAAGCACAGCTGCCGGTAGCACATTTGAGCCAAAGGGCATACTTTTATCAGTGCAGCCGGTAGCCGCAGAACAAGTACTACAGCTTAATAATAAAGATTTTCTGAAACCGCTACCCTGGCAGAGCAACCAGGGCGCGGCAACAGCGACATCTGGCGCAGATAAAGCCACAAACCACGTGGCTGAGCAGGGCTGGCGTCAGTTACTGCCGCTACTTAGCAGCAGTCCGGCCCGACTGGCTGCCTTGCCGGAAATGCCCGCGGCTGTCGTGGCATTACTGCAGCAAGTCCGGCAAGCTCAACCGGGCGGTAATCAGGTACTTAGTGTGTCGGAAATCCAGCAACAGCTGCAAGCCGTGTTGCAATTTCAGCCACTGCAGGCTCAGCCTAATCTGAGCACTGGCGCCGGCACGCTGGCCGTAGCGATTCAATTATTGTTAGGACATTTATTACGTCAACCGTTAAGCGACAACAGCAAAGCCGGCGGCAAAATCCAGCAGCTGGCGCAGCAAATTGGCCAGTTAGATAACCAGCAAGCCAGCCAATTGCTGCGGGCACTGGGCAGCCACAGTAGTTTGCTGCAGTTATCGCAGCTGCAAAATGCTGATTTGCCGCAGCTAAACCAGCAGTGGTTTATTCCGCTTGCGCTGCAGCAGCACCAAGAAAGCCGGTTTAGTGAAATTTTACTCGAGCAACGTGAAGCAGAGAAAAAGCCAGGCGCAGAGAAACAAAAACTTTGGCAACTGACGATGAAGTTTGATTTGGGCCAGTATGGCCAGCTGTTGGCTGTCGCTAAACTGGCGGGCCAGGATCTGCAACTGCAATTTTATACTGATCAGCCCGCAGCGCTGCGCCAGGCCGAGAAGTTTTTACCCTTGCTCACCGAGCGTTGTCAGGCGCAAGGCATTCAGGTTAGCCAGGCCGCTTGCCAGCTCGGGAAAATCCCCGACACCCTCGGTAGTCGCAGAACAAGCCTTATCGCTACCCAAGCCTGAGTTATCCACAGCACTCCGGTACCGGCCAGACCTCTGAGGTCAAACCGGTACCGGAGTGAGGTTGGACCAGTTAGAACAGTAAGTTTTTACCGAAATAGATGGTTGAGACGGTGTTTACAAAAATAATTAACAGGATCAGTGGGATAAAAGTACCCAATGAGAAGTTAACGTATTTTTGCAGCACTGAACCGGCAAAGCCCGGGTTGCCATCGGCGATTTCTTTATCCAGGTTGTGCGCTTTCCAGCGGTAAACGACAAACAAACACAGCAAGAAACCGTTTAACGGCAGAATGGTTTCGTAGAACATATCGTAAACCAGATCGAAGAAGGACTTGTTGTTACCGCCATAGTTCAGAATATTGCTTAGCCAATCTATGCGACCAAATGACAAGGCAGATACTACCGCCAATGCCACCATTACCGCACCTAGCGTGTAAAGCGCCTTGCGGCGGCTTAAACCTTTACCGTCCATCACACTGGCCACTGGCACTTCGATAATGGATACCAGTGAGGTCATCGCAGCAAAAAACACCAGTAAGAAAAAGAACGCGGCGACAAAAGAAGCACCGAAATAGCCGATATCCGCCTGTAAAGCCAGGAAAATTTTTGGCAAAAACATAAAAATCATGCCGATACTGGACTCGGATAACTCGGCGATTTGAATGTCAGGATTAAACGAAAATACTGCAGGCAGGATCAGCAAGCCGGAACAAGCGGCAACTAACAACGATAAACCTGCCACGGTTTTACCGGCTGAGACGATATTGTCATGCTTTTGGATATAAGAGCCATAGGTGATCAGGATACCCATTGCCAGTGATAACGAGAAGAATGCCTGCGCCAAGGCACCATTTAGGACTTCACCGGTAAGCTTAGTAAAATCCGGGATAAGGAAAAACTTGACGCCTAACATGGCGTTATCTAGTGTCAGCACGTAAATTACCAGTGCAATTAGCATGATAAACAGTGTCGGCATTAATACCGTAGTCGCCTTTTCGATACCCTTTTTGACACCACCCTGCAGAATTAAAAAGGTTAAGCCGACCACCAGCGCCATGTACACAAAGAGTTCATTGCTGTTAATAAAGACATTAAAACCTTCAGGATCAGCCAGTTGGTCGAGCTGGCCTAACACTGCTTTACCAAGATAACCGGCAATCCACACCGTGATCACCAGATAAAATACCCCAATCATAAAAGGGGTAATTACCGACAACCAACCCACAGTGCGCCAGGCGCGGTTTTGACCAATTTGGGTGTAAGCGCCAAGTGGATTTTGTCGCGTGTGACGCCCCAGGCTCATTTCGGCCAGCATCACGGGTAAACAAATAAAGAACACGAAAATCGCGTACATGATAAGGAAGGCGGCGCCGCCATTTTTACTGGCCATTACCGGAAAGGCGACCAGATTACCGATACCAACGGCGGAGCCGGCCGCGGCCAGAATAAAGCCAAGGCTGGAACTGAATTGTTCACGTTTCATGCGTGGGTGGACTCCCTGAATGGATTTTTTTAGTTATTGTTAGAAAAAGCGCCTTCATGCTAACAGCCTGTGCCGGGAAATCCTAGCCCGACCTGCCGGCCTGAATTGGTTTTAAAGCACAAATCTGCTAAGGTGCAGCCAGAATTTCTAGCGTAGCGAGTTTTAACATGTTCTATATGATTTATGCCGAAGATGCGGCCAATAGTCTGGAAAAACGGTTACAAGCCCGGCCGGCGCATTTAGCCCGCCTGGAGCAATTAAAAACGGAAGGTCGGCTGCTAATGGCCGGCCCGCTGCCCGCCGTTGATTCAGACAATCCGGGCGCAGCCGGCTTTACAGGCTCTTTAGTGGTGGCCGAATTCCCATCGTTAGCAGATGCAGAAGCCTGGGCCGCGGCTGACCCGTATTGGGCAGCAGGCGTTTATGTTAAGGCGACTGTTAAACCCTATAAAAAAGTCTTGCCTTAACTGTTTTGTTTTTTAGCCAAAGGATTGCCTATGAGCTCTTATATTTTGCTAACCGGCGGTGCCGGTTATATCGGTAGCCACACCGCGTTGTGTTTGCTGCGCGCTGGTTATAACGTGATTAGCTTTGATAATTTTAGTAACAGCTCGGCAGAGTCGCTAACACGTGTCGAAAAACTGGCAGGTAAATCACTACTCAGTATCAATGGCGATATCCGCGATCAGGCCGCACTTACAGCAGTATTCAGCCAATATAAAATCAGCGCGGTGGTTCATTTCGCGGGTTTAAAGGCGGTGGGTGAATCGACCGAACTGCCCTTGCATTATTACGACAATAACGTCGCTGGCACCGTGACCCTGTGCCGGGTGATGCGGCATTTCCACGTCAAAAAGCTGGTGTTTAGCTCTTCGGCGACGGTTTATGGTGATGCTAAAGAAGTGCCTATTAAGGAGACTTCGCCACGCTCGGCTACGAATCCTTACGGCCAGAGTAAGCTGATGATCGAGCTAATTCTGGAAGACTTAGTAAAAGCCGAACCGGACTGGTCTATTGCGCTGCTGCGCTACTTTAACCCGGTCGGCGCCGATGACAGTGGCCACATCGGCGAAGATCCTAATGGCATCCCGAACAATTTAATGCCGTTTATTTCTCAGGTCGCGGTGGGCAAACGCCAACAACTCAGTGTGTTTGGTAATGATTACCCAACCAAAGATGGTACCGGCGTACGCGATTATATTCATGTCGTGGATTTAGCCAATGGTCATTTAAAGGCGCTGCAATATCTGGAACAGAGCAAAGGTATAGAGGCGATTAACCTCGGTACCGGCGTTGGCTACAGCGTGCTGGATATGGTTAACGCCTTTAGCGAAGTGAATCAGGTAGCGGTGCCGTATCAGATTGCGCCGCGTCGCCCCGGTGATATTGCGGTCTGTTATGCTGAGCCAAATAAAGCCCTGACTTTACTGGGTTGGAAAACAGAGAAAACGCTGGACGATATGGTCCGTGATACCTGGCGCTGGCAGAAACAAAACCCCAACGGCTATCGCAGCTAGCTGGTCAGACCCTGCTCTTACCAAAGAGAAGGGAGACGTGTGGGCAAAACTGGTCAGACCGGTACCGGAGACATGTGGATAAACTGGTCAGACCCTGCTCTTCCCAAAAAAAGGGAGACGTGTGGATAAGTTTAAGGGGTGATAAGGCCCAGCTCCAGAGCGAGTAATACGGCGCGGGTGCGATCCCGCACCCCCAGCTTACTTAAAATGGTCGAGCACTGGTTTTTTACTGTGCCTTCAGATTTAAACAGCGCGCTGGCAATTTCTTTATTACTGTAGCCAGCCGCCATCAGCCGCAAAATCTCTAACTCTTTATCAGTTAGCGGCTCGGGCAACACCGGCTTGCGGTACTGGGTATCGCTACTGCCAGGTAGTTGCTGCAACAAGCGCTCGGTTATAGTGGGCTGAAAACAGCTGCCCCCGGCCGCCAGGCTCTCAATGGCTTTGATGAGCGTATCAAGCGACACATCCTTTAATAAAAAGCCACGGGCCCCAGCTTGCAGGCTTTGCAGCACTAACTCATGGTCGTCAAAGGTGGTCAATACCAGCACCGGCGTGTCGCTGCCGGCTGCTTTCAAGGCTTTAATGGCGGCGATACCGTCCATTTTCGGCATTGACAGATCCATCAGGATCACTTGCGGCCGGCAGCTTTGCCACAGCGCCACCACTTCACTGCCATCACAGGCTTCACCGACTACTTCGACCTTGCCGGATATCGCCAGCAAGCTACGAATGCCATCGCGGATCAGTTTTTGGTCATCGACTAATAGCACCTTAAACATTGGCCACTCCTGCCTGAGGTAACCAGATCTGTAAAGCCAGGCCACCGGCATCAACGACAAGATGTAGTTTACCACCACATTCGGCAACGCGCTCGCGCATGCCAATCAGACCATTACCGGGCTGCCAGCTTGCCTTTAGCTGACCATTGTCTTTAATTTCCAGAGCGATGCCCTGTTCTGCCTCCCTGGCATGGATCCACAAGCGGCTGGCATTGGCATGCTTCAAAGTATTACTAATCGCTTCCTGCACCAGATACTGTAGATGCTGAGCCTGGCTTAGAGAACTGGCTTTTAGCTTGGGGGCAATATCCAGTTCAACCTGCAAGCTTTCCGGCAAATGCTGCAACAAGGGGGTAAATAACTGCTGTAAATCCAGCTCGGAACTGTCGCGCATGGCGGATACCGCTTCGCGCACATCAGAGAGTAGCAATCTGGCCAGTTGCAGACTTTTCTCAACCTGAAGTTTGGCCTCGCCATCGCACTGATAACTGGCAATCTGTAGCTGTATTGTCAGCGCGGTCAAATGATGCCCCAATAAGTCGTGCAGATCGCGGGCGATCCGATTACGCTCCTCCGCGCGTGACGCTAGCTGCAATAGCTGTTGTGCCGCCAGCAGTTGGCGATGCTTTTCTGTTAATTCAGCGCGCGCCTCAGTCTCAGCTTTGATTGCTGCCTGCATCAGTACCGCAAATAAATGAAAGCTGCCGTACAGGGCTGCGGTGATCCACAGGCTGCGCTGTTCCAGATAGGCCTGTAAGCCAAACCACAGCACCACTATGCCCAGAGTCAGTAGCAAAGCCAAACGCTGCGACATCAAATGTGGTAGCAAACAGACCCAGATAATGGTCAGGATGGCCAGATAATCGAAAATAGCGGTCGGTAATAACCACTGTAAGGCAAAGGCACAGAGCAGTGGCAACGGTAGTAACCAGCGACCATAGCGGCCACCAAGACCCAGCGGGTGCTGCTCCTGCGTCAGTAAGATAAAGCTGATGCCATAGACTAACAACAGCAGGCCTGCTGGCAGCAGAGGCTGCGGTGCAGGCAGCCGTAACAGCAGCATCAAAGTGATACCGGATACCAGTAGCCAGGTCAGGATGCCGGCCAGAGTTGCCAGCGGAAAATGGTATTTCATCGGCTTATTATGACGCTTGTCTTAACGAGTGCAATAGGCCAAAAGTCATGTTCGAAAATCCTGACTTCCGGCACCTGCGATCGAACAGCTGCAGGCGTAAGCTGAATTTGTTTTCAGCCTAAGGAGGCGTTAAATGAACTACTTACATACAACTCTACTTTTTCTGCACATTTTATTGGGCGCTATTTGCCTGATGCTGTTTTGGGTGCCGGTCGTCAGTGCCAAAGGCAGTATGCTGCACAATACGGCCGGTAAGCTTTACTACCAGATGATGCTATTAATTGCGGGCTCCGGGGTACTGATGTGCCTGATGGTGTTATATAGCCCCACCATGGTTTATGGTCAGAATCCGAACTGGACAGTGGCACAGCTGGAGAGATTTATTTCAGAGCGGCGTGTGTTTTCCTTCTTTTTATTACAACTCAGCTTATTGACCTGGGTGACAGTGCGCCATGCCTATGGTGTGCTGAAAGTAAAAGCTGAGCTGGCACAGCTACGGGTATGGTCTTATCAGGGACCGGTGTGGACGTTGCTGGTCGGCAGTGTTGCGCTGGCAATAGTCGGTTTTGCTGCCGGTGATTTGTTATCAATCATCTTTAGCGGTGTGGGGGCTATGACAGTGCTTGGGATTTTGCGTTATATCCATCAAAATCAGTTACAGCCGCGGCAATGGATTATTGAGCACTTTACCTCGATGATTGGTACCGGTATCGCGCTATACACGGCTTTTTTTGCCGCCGGTGGCCGCCGCTTACTGGCCGAAGTGCTGACTGGTCAATGGCAGTTGGTAAGCTGGATTATCGCCCCGGTAATGGGCATTAGCGCCATTATGCTGTTTAAACGCCACTTTAGCCGAAAATTCCGTGTCGGCAACTAACTTATCCACACGTCTCCGGTACCGGTCTGACCAGTCATGGTGACTTCACTTTGACAGTCACACCGCAAATCCCCTAACATCGGCCATCTGTATCTTAAGATGGCTATAACAATGACAATATCGCTACAAGACAAGGTGATCTGGATCACCGGTGCGTCAGGGGGCATCGGTGAAGCTTTGGCAAAGCAATTTTCCGCAGCCGGCGCCAAGGTGGTGCTGAGCGCCCGCCGTAAAACAGAGCTTGAGCGCGTGCAGCAAAGCTTGCCGCATCCAGAGCGGCATTTAACTGTACCACTGGATATCTGCGATGAGCCTGCACAGCAGCAAGCGCTTGATAAGATTATTCATCACTACGGCCGGCTGGACTGGCTGATCAATAACGCCGGGATCAGCCAGCGCGCGCTAGTAATGGATACCAGTAGCGACACTGATCGCAAAATTATGGAAATTGATTACTTTGCGCAGGTGGCGCTGAGTCGGCGGGTGTTGTCGGTGATGTTAAAACAAGGCACCGGCCAGCTGGTGTTTATCTCCAGTGTCGCCGGTTTAGTCGGTACCCAATACCGCGGCAGCTACTCTGCTGCTAAGGCAGCACTGCACTTATGGGCCAATAGCGTGCGGGCCGAGCTGTATAACCAGGGTATTCGCGTGGCGGTGGTTTTCCCCGGCTTTGTGAAAACCGCGGTATCAATGAATGCACTAACCGGCAGTGGCGAAGCGCTCGGTAAAATGGACGATGCCCAGGCAAAAGCCATGACTGCCGATGAGTTTGCTACAGCAACACTGAAAGCATTGCGCAAAGGTAACAGTTATATTGTTATCGGCGGCTTTAAAGAAAAGCTGGCGGCTTGCATCGCCCGGCTATCACCTGAGTTGCTGTACCGGCTGATCCGCAAAAGCAAGGTGCGTTAAGGCAGGTAACTGGTCGGTCCGGTACCGGAGACCTGTGGATAAAGTGGTCAGACCGGTACCGGAGTGCTGTGGATAATTAGCCTCTGCCTTCACGGGTTGGAGTTTTGCCGGTTGGCTGCCGCTGTGTGCTGTTGCCTCTACCCGCTTGACCTTTAGTCGCAGTCGGTTTCTTGGCCGGCTCGGCCCGGTTGGGTTTTGCGCCGGGTTCAGTTTTTTTAGCGGGCGTTTTTTCGGCAATTTGATGCTTACGCACGGCACGCTTCATGCTGGCCAGGCGGCGACGCCGCTCGGTGCGATCTTCCGGTTTTACCAGCGATGCCACTTCGTCTTTTAACCCGACCAGGTTACGCAGATAGTTGACTTCAGCCAGCGGATATTCGGTATAACCCCCGGCAGGTAAGTGCTTAGGCAACAACAGATCACCATAGCGCACCCGGATCAGCCGGCTAACGACCGCGCCCTGAGATTCCCACATCCGGCGTACCTCACGGTTACGGCCTTCGGTAAGAACGACATGGAACCAGCGGTTAATCCCCTCGCCCGGCAGCGCTTTAATACGTTTAAAGTTAGCTTTACCGTCTTCCAGTTCCACCCCGGTGCGCAGACGCTGGATCATGGCATCGTTAATCTCACCGAAAACCCGCACCGCGTATTCGCGTTCTACTTCAAATTTAGGGTGCATCAGGCGGTTAGCCAGCTCGCCGTCAGTGGTGAACAGCAGCAAACCTGAGGTATTGATATCCAACCGGCCGATGGCGATCCAACGTGCGCCCTTGATATTGGGTAAGCGCGAGAACACCGTGGGCCGTCCTTCCGGATCGGTACGCGAACAAATCTCGCCCTCGGGCTTATGATAAGCCAGTACCCGACAGACTTGCTGCTCTTCGCTCGCCACCTGTACCGGATGACCATCAACGCGGATCGCTTGGTTCGGGGTAACCCGGTCGCCCAGGCTAGCCGGTTTACCATCCACGGTCACGCGGCCACGGCTGATATAGTCTTCCATTTCGCGGCGCGAACCGATGCCGGCACGGGCCAAAACTTTCTGTAATTTTTCACTCATTAGTGGAGCTCTCCTGTCATCCCGACGGTGGTTAATAATTCCGCTTCTGCCGGTTGCAAGGCTGCAAACTCGGCTAATGGCGGTAATTGGTCTAAATGGCGTAAGCCAAAGTAATCTAAAAAGGCCTCAGTAGTGGCATAAAGCCCGGGCCGACCCGGTACTTCTTTGTGGCCGACCACCTTGACCCAGCCGCGTTCGGTCAGGGTGCGCATAATCTGGCTACTAACCGATACGCCGCGAATTTGCTCAATTTCACCGCGGGTAATGGGCTGGCGATAAGCAATTAAGGCGAGCGTTTCCAGCACCGCACGCGAATAACGCGGTGAACGCTCGGGCCAGAGTCTGGCCAGCGGTTCACTTAATTCAGGGCGGGTTTGAAACCGGTAGCCACTGGCCGTTTCCATCAACTGGATGCCACGGGCACTGTAATCGTCCTGCAGTTGTTTCAGACATTGTAGCAGCCGTTTCGCGCTGACGTTAAAGCCCTCCAGCACGGAGGCTTGCAATTCGGCGCGGCTAAGGGGCTTTTCGGCAGCAAAGATCGCGGCTTCGACAAGTTGCAGTAATTGAATATCGTTAATTTTCTGCGCCATTATGCCTCACTTAGCGCCAGTTTGACATGAATTTGTGCATAAGGCGCCACCTGGATCAGCTCTACCAGCTTTTCTTTGGTTAGCTCCAGGATCGCTAAAAAGGTCACCACCACGCCTTCCCGGCCTTCAGTTAAGTCAAAGCACTCAGCAAACTCCAGATAACCCTGCCGCTGCTGCAATAAATCCAGAATACGGCTCATCCGCTCGCGGGTCGACAGATGTTCACGCTGAATATGATGATGCGCCAGCGCCTTGCTGCGCTTGACTATGTCATTTAAGGCGCTGATCAGCTCAGTAAAATCCACATCCGGTAAAATCAATAACGGGCTGAAATTATCAGCCAGGCTGGCCTGGGCAGTAAAATAGTCGCGCTCATCGCGCGGTAAGGCATCCAGATCGGTCGCTGCCTGTTTAAAGATTTCATATTCCTGTAAGCGGCGCACCAGTTCGGCGCGAGGGTCGTGCTCATCGTCTTCCAGACTGGTGATTTTCGGCAGCAACAAGCGTGATTTAATTTCTGCCAGCATAGCGGCCATTACCAGATATTCGGCCGCCAGCTCGAAATTCAGCTCCTGCATCAGCTCAATATATTCCATATATTGCAGGGTAATTTCGTTTACCGGTAAATCGACCAAATCAAACTTGTGTTTGCGAATTAAATACAGCAGGAAATCCAGTGGGCCTTCAAAGGTATCGAGCAGAACTTCAAGCGCATCCGGCGGAATATACAAGTCTTCCGGCCGTTCCAGCACCGCCTCACCGCGGACAAAGGCCAGCGGTAACGGCTGCTGTATCGTTAACGGCGGTAGCGGCTCAGCCATCTTAACTCGTTACTTATTCAAACGGCCGGCTATCGCCACGGCCCTGACGAATAATCTCCGGCGTATCTTCAGAGAGATCAACCACTGTAGTCGGATCTTCACCGATAATACCGCCATGCAAAATCAGATCAACCTGCCGCTCTAACTGATGCCGCATCTCATCCGGATCACTCTCGGCAAATTCCTGACCGGGTAAAATCAAACTGGTGGTCAATAAAGGCTCGGCCAGCTCTTCCAACAGCGCCAGCGCGATTTTATTTTCCGGAATGCGCAGGCCGATGGTCTTCTTCTTTTCATTTAACAGCCGACGAGGCACTTCTTTGGTACCGCGCAAAATAAAGGTGTAGGCGCCTGGCGTGTTATTTTTAATCAGTCGAAAGGCGGTGTTTTCAACTTTTGCGTAAACCGACAACTCCGACAAATCCCGACACATCAGCGTAAAATGGTGTTCGCCGCTAACCTGACGGATTTGCATAATGCGGTCCATGGCGTTTTTATCGCCGACATGACAGCCCAGCGCATAACCGCTATCAGTGGGGAAAATCACCACACCGCCCTTTTGGATAATTTGCACCGCTTGTTTAAGCAAGCGCTGCTGCGGATTTTCCGGGTGAATATGAAAAAACTGGCTCATCTTGGCGTATCCATGCTAGTAGTTGGTGCAGCGGATAAGACCGCTGTGGCTTCAGGCTCCTGAGTTAGTCTTTTCGGGACTAAGCCCCAGTTCGCCCAAACCGGCGTGACATCGTCTGGTAAATATAGATGCTTTCCCAGCTCATTCCAAGTTGTTGGCTGATGAAAATCCGAGCCGACAGAGGCAGTTAGCTGATGTTGCAGGCAAAGTGTCCACAGGTCGCGGCGCTGTACCGGCGTTTGCTGCGGGGAGATAATTTCCATCGCATCGCCGCCAGCCGCAGCAAAATCGGTGACCAGCCGTTTTAAATAGCGCCCGTTCAGGTTGTATTTTAATGGATGCGCCAGCACAGCCTGGCCGCCGGCATCATGGATCCATTGCACAGCACTGGCCAAATCGACCCAATTATTGGGTACATAGCCGGTTTTACCGCGTGCCAGGTACTTTTTGAATACCGCATTTATCGAATCGGCTCGGCCAGTTTTCACCAGAAAGCGTGCAAAATGACTTCTGGTAATGGCGCCGTCGCCAACCTCTGCCAACACTGCCTCTAATGCGCCCGGAATTTGCGCTTTTTCCAGCCGGCGAGCCATTTCCTGCGCCCGCTCCAACCGTCGCTGCTGCTGTGATGCCAAACGCGCTAAAAATTGTGGGCAATCGGGGTTGATATTTAAGCCAACAATATGGATTTCAAACTCATGCCAGGCGGTAGAAATTTCCACGCCGTTAATCAGCGTTAACGATGCCTGAGTTTCTGTCAGCCAGGCCGCAGCTTGTGGCAAGGCACTCACCGTATCATGGTCGGTAATGGCCAGCACATCCAGATTACAGCTGATCGCCCGCGCTAACAGCTCGGCAACCGGCAGCAGGCCGTCTGAGTGGTTAGTGTGGCTATGTAAATCGATTTTCATGCAGTCCCCTATTCAGAGGACTATTGTCGCATAGATACCGTTAAAGCCAAACCGCTTCAGGGCGTTTCCGTCGCTTTTAACATCTCCCGCAGTCGCTGCTTTAAATCCAGCTCTACCTCAGGTACCGGATCGGTTTTATCTATTACCACTGTAAAGTACATCGCATCGCGTACTTTTTTAACTGCACTGACAAAATCCAGGGCTTGTTCGGGCGTGATGTGGTCACTTTTGCTTTGGTAGTGGTGCACCACCGTAATGCTGGTCGCACTGGTGTCGACTTGGCGCTGATAGACAAAACCCGGGTGATCGATCTTTACCTGTAAATCGCCCAACTGCCAATCGATCGGGCTTGCCAGATCGAAATGGATCCGATGCTGTACCCGGACATTAGGTTCGATATAGAGTGGCATTTTACGCCGCGTATTTTTGGGTAACTGCATAAAGCGCTCGAGGTAGTCGCCAAATAGCAACAGCTCCTGTCTCGGTTCAGTTTCATCCCAAAAGTTGTCGATGCTAAAGCTGGCAACCACCTGCACCTGGTTATTCTGTTTATCGTCAGAAATCACAGGATCCGCCATTAAGTCTGCGCCCGGATATTGCTGTTGATAAACCCGTTCCAAATGATTCGCATATTCAGTCAGGCCATGCTGGTCCAGCATCCCCCGAAAAGACTCTGCTTCGTATTGCTGATAATTCAGTGATATTGAGAGAGTAACCGGCGCACCAACCGCAGCAAGCTGAAAGCGCTCTTCCGTTTCGATAATACCATCGGTGTTGCTTGGCATCGGTATTGACGTAAGCTCTGTTACGCCGTTTTTGATCAACAATGCCTGTTGAAAATACTGACGGCCTTTTTGCTCGAGGCTGCCATATTGCTGACTACGGGTGCCGTCCAGCCAGTAGTCTTTACCGTTTAAAGGCAGATAGGTAATAACATGATCAAACACAATAGGGCCTGGCAAGCGCCGCTGAATATGGCCCCTCGTAGCATTGGAAACCAGTGCCGGATAGGCTTCGATGCCACCGGCGGCCAGCAACGCAATCATTAAGGTGGTTTTATCTTTGCAATCGCCATATTTGCGGGCAAACACGGTATTGGGTGAGTAAGGTTGATGGCTGTTCAGACCAATTTCCATCCCAAAGTAACGGATGTCGTTCTGTACATAGCGGACAACTTTCGCGGCATAATCTTCCAGCGAACGACTTTCCGCCAGCCAGCTTTTCACTAATAACTGTAGGTCGCCGTGCAGTGGTTCGTTAAACTGATAGAGCGGAATAGCCCAGGCGACGACGTCCTGCCAATGGCCAAACTCATTAAATTCAATAAAACTGTAGGGCATAAACCACTGCGGATAATTGTCTTCTGCTTTTACTGCGGCAATCGCATTTTGCTGCCACCGGTATTCGTAGTGATCACCGATTTTGCGTTGTTGCGGCGCAACACCCGCTTGATTACTGTAATACGCCAGTTTTTCTTGCCTGGACAAGACCCGGAGTTGTAACTGTTGCACGGCGACAGACCAGGTCAGCGGAAAGTAAACCGAGCGCTTACCACCATAGATTGGGTTGGTACCAGTAATAGAGTATTGAATATCAAGTCTGTCACCGGGCTGCATGTCGCTAAGCAGCACCATAGCGGTAACGTAACCGGTATAGATCTGCCGCTCCTGCTGCTGTTCACGCTGCACCAGACGAATATCAGCGATACCTAATTGCTCTTTGGTATCCCCATTGCGGGTTAACCGGATACTATGAAAAGTAAGCTGCTGATATTCCGGTGCGAAGCTGACCTGATACTGCGACGCTTGCTCAACCCCTTTACGCGTATTGGCTTGCATCGCGATATGAGAATAGGCTACCGGCTCGGCATTCAACCAGTTTATCTGTTCATCTACCAGCAGATAACTGACCGGCTCGCTGCGATCTGGTTCAGCCTGTTGCGTCATCGGTAACTCAACCCAGGCTGGCACCGGTTGTTGCTGATAGCTAAAGCCAGCAGTATTGGTGTTGGCTGTCACCTGCCAGCTAAGTGATAGTATAAGTATCAAAAAAAGCCGCATTCGTTATTCCTTGTCTTCCCTGATTATGCTCTGTAAAAGCAGTATCGGCTGTTCAGTAGGCACAATACCTTAACAAAATCAGCACAATTTAATTTTAGATTCAGCTTATGCCGGAAGCGTCGGGTTTGGCAAGTTACTACTACGAAATAACCGCTTCGAATATAAAAGTAGATGATAGAGAACTGGCAGCGGTGTAATGCCGTAATGGAGTGTACGAAGATTAAAAAGGACTCTGCAGATGTTTGGCTGGCTAAAACCCGATCCGGTAAAGAAATTGCGCAAAGCGTACGATCAAAAATTGGAGCAAGCGATGCATGCCCAGCGCAATGGCGATATGCGTTTATTTGCTGATCTGACGGCAGAAAGCGAGGAGCTTTGGCAGAAAATTGAGCAGTTGCAGCAACAACAAGCTGCCAACCAATAGAGCCGTCCAGACTTTTATACGTTTTTATTGATGATTTTTAGTGAACAGGGCTTGACGCCAAGCCCGATTCGCGGTTTTATGTAGGCGTTCAAGAATAAGGTAGTTAAAGCCAATGCAATTTCTAACAACGTTTTCACTGATTAACTGGTGGTGGCACATTCCCAACGGGCGTGTGTAGGCGTTGTATTCGCTTTAGAAACCCAGGCCCGTTTCCCCCGAAACGGGCTTTTTTTTGGGCGTAGTTTTGGGGTTAACCGGCAATAAACTAATAGCAACAGGTTAACCAACTAAAAATTAAGGAAAATTATTAAGATGATTTTCAGCCATATCACAGACACCGCGGGCGAAGTAGCCAGTATTGCGCTACCTGTGCCCTATCAAAGCGATGCCTTAGCGGCTTATGCCAGCCTGTGTCAGGCCGACCGCTGCTCACTGCTGCTGGAATCAGCCGAGATTGACAGCAAAAACAGTGTCAACAGCCTGATGCTGATCGACGCCGCACTGCGTATTGAGTGTAACGGTCAACAGGTGAGTATTACGGCGCTAAGCAGCAACGGCCTTACCCTGCTGCCCTTTTTAGCCGACCTGCTTAGCCCCATCGCCACCCTCACTTATCCACACGTCTCCGGTACCGGTCTGACCAGCAGTTATCCACAGCACTCCGGTACCGGTCAGACCACTGAAGCAGTGTTAGTCGCCGAGTTTGCACTACCCGATCCGCTGTTAGATGAAGTCAGCCGTTTAACCCAACCTAATCCATTTAGTGCGCTACGTTTAATACAGCAGCAATTGCGCAGCCAGGGTGATGAACCCTTTGCTATCTTTTTAGGCGGCGTGATTGGCTATGATATGGTGGCCAATATCGAGCAGTTGCCCGAGGTGCCGGTAAAAGAAAATCAGTGCCCGGATTATCTGTTTTATCTGGCCGAAACTGCACTGGTCATTGACCATAAAGCGCAGCAAAGCCGCTTAGTGGGCAATGTATTTTGCGGCGAAGCGGCTCCTGCCAACTGCTTTGCCATTGGTAAACGGCTGGAGCAGTTAAAACAACAGCTACTACATAGCCAGCCATTGGCTGTGGGGCAAGCCGCCAGCAGCAAAGAGATTGCGGTTGATATTAGCGATGCCGATTTTGAAGCCCAGGTCGAAACGCTAAAGCAACATATTGTCGCCGGCGATATCTTTCAGGTGGTACCGTCGCGCTGTTTCTCGCTGCCCTGCCCTAAGCCGCTGCAGGCTTACGCCAAGTTAAAACAGCTGAACCCCAGCCCCTATATGTTTTATCTGCAAGACCCTAAGTTTTGCCTGTTTGGCGCCTCACCGGAGTCGGCGCTGAAGTTTAATGCCGCCAGCCGCGAAGTGGAGATTTACCCCATCGCCGGCACCCGCCGCCGCGGTTTTGCCGCCGATGGCAGTATTGACCGCGATCTGGATAGCCGCATTGAGCTTGAGCTTAGGCAAGATGAGAAAGAAAAAGCCGAGCATTTAATGCTGGTGGATTTAGCCCGCAATGATGTAGCACGCATCAGCACGCCCGGCAGCCGTTACGTCAAAGAGTTACTAAAAGTCGACCGTTATTCCTATGTGATGCACCTGGTATCCCGGGTGGTCGGCCAGCTAAAACCAGAGCTCGATGCGCTGCATGCGTATCAGGCCTGTATGAATATGGGCACCCTGGTAGGTGCGCCTAAGGTGAAGGCGGCTGAGCTTATTCGCGGTGTTGAGGGGAAAAAACGCGGCTCTTACGGCGGTGCCGTCGGTTATCTGGCCGGTAATGGCGATTTTGACAGCTGCATCGTGATCCGCTCAGCTTATGTCGCAGATGGTATGGCTTATATTCAGGCCGGTGCCGGGGTGGTGTTTGACTCAGTAGCGAAGCTCGAAGCAGAAGAGACACGCAACAAAGCGCAAGCAGTAATTAACGCTATTCAGGCGGCGGGGTATTAAAATGAGCCAGAACCTTAATTGCACAGTGTATCTGCTGGATAATATCGATTCTTTTACCTACAACCTGGTGGATGAATTTGCGCAGCTGGGCGTAAGCTTAAAGCTGTATCGCAATACTGTCCCGGCCGATTATATTTTTGAAAAAATGCAGCAGGAAAGCGGCCCGGTACTGCTGGTGTTATCACCCGGCCCGGGCGCGCCAGCCGATGCTGGCTCAATGCCGGCGTTATTAAAGCGCTGCGCCGGGGTGTATCCGGTGCTGGGGATTTGCCTCGGGCATCAGGCTATCGTTGAACATTATGGCGGTGTGGTCGGCCGTGCCGGTGAAACCGTACACGGTAAAACCTCGGCGATTAGTCTGGCCGAACATCCGGTGTTTAACGGTTTACCACGGCCTTTCCCGGTGGCGCGTTATCACTCGCTAATGGCGACGACACTGCCAGAGCAGCTTACACAAATTGCCAATGAGCGACATATTCCGATGGCGGTGATTAACGAGACTGAGCGGATGCTGGGTTTTCAATTTCACCCCGAGTCGATTTTAACTACGCTTGGCAAGCCGCTGCTTAAGCAAAGTATCGAATATTTATTAAGGAGTTAAGAGCATGACAGATCTTAACAACACAGAGGCAGGGGTTTTACCGCTGGTGCAACAAGCGCTGACGGGTAAAGCACTTAGCCGCGAGCAAGCCGAGCAATTCTTTAGTGCTGTGGTAACCGGTCAGGTCGATCCACTGCATTTAACCGCTATGTTAGCAGCCTTGAAAGTACGCGGTGAAAGCAGCGCCGAAATAACCGGTGCAGCCAGTGCACTACTGCAAGCCGCCGCGCCATTCCCGGCTACGACCAAACCGAGCATCGACTGCTGTGGTACCGGCGGTGATGGCAGCAATACCATTAATATCTCCAGCACTGCCGCCATCGTTGCGGCCAGTATGGGATTGCCGGTGGTAAAACATGGCAACCGCAGTGTGTCATCACGTTCGGGCTCTGCTGACTTGCTGGAACGGCTGGGGCTGAATATTCAGCAAAGCCCACAACAGGCAGCCAGCATGCTGGCCGAGTCGCAATGTACCTTCTTATTTGCGCCCTTGTATCACAGCGGCATTAAGCATGCGATGCCGGTACGCAATGCGTTGAAAAGCAGAACTATTTTTAATTTGCTCGGGCCTTTAATTAACCCGGCGCGACCTGCTTTTCAGCTACTTGGCGTCTACGATCCGGCACTGTGCCGGGTGATGGCCGAGGCCTTACAGCAACTGGGTACTGAGCGCGCCTGGGTGGTGCACGGTAGCGGCTGTGACGAAGTCGCGCTGCATGGCAATACTTATGTCTGTGAGCTAAAAGACGGTGCACTGCGCGAATTTACGCTTACGCCGGAAGATTTTGGCCTCAATATTACTCCTCTTAGTGCCTTAGCAGGTGGCGAGCCGGAGCAAAATGCGGCAGCGACGCTGGCCATTTTGCAAGGCCGTGGCGAAGAGGCGCATAATCAGGCAGTAGCCGTAAATGTGGCGGCGATGCTAAAAATTGCCGGTTTAGGCCAGGATTTAAAAGTGAATACCCGAGCGGTACTGGAACAACTGGCCAGTGGTAAGGCGATGGCGACCTTGGAAAAAATGCAGGAGTTAAGCCGTGGCTGAACTGGTATTACACAATAAAACCATTACCGGGGTACTGGCGAAAATCGTCAGCCATAAGTTAACTGAAGTCTCGGCTATGGCTAACGAGAGGCCGTTGGAGCACTTTATCGCCAGTGTCAGCCCGACCAGCCGCGATTTTCTGGCCGCTTTGCAGCAGCCTGGCGCCCGTTTTATTCTGGAGTGTAAAAAGGCCTCACCGTCGAAAGGCTTAATTCGGCCGGATTTTGATCTTAGCGCTATTAGTCAGGTGTACAACCAATATGCCGACTGTATCTCGGTGCTGACCGACAGCGAGTTTTTTCAGGGCAGCTATCAGTATCTGGAGCAGATGCGCGCCTTATCTGACAAGCCGCTGCTGCATAAAGACTTTATCATTGATCCCTACCAGATCTATGCCGGGCGGGCTGCCGGTGCCGATGCGGTACTGTTAATGCTGTCGATTTTATCACCCCAGCAGTACCAGTTGTTAGCGGCCATTGCCGCCGAGCTGAATATGACGGTATTAACCGAAGTCAGTAACGAAGAAGAAACCTTACAGGCGGTGGAGCTTGGCGCCAAATTAATTGGGATCAATAACCGCAACCTGCGCGATCTGAGTACGGACTTAAACACCAGCTTCCGGCTGCGGCAGCTGATCCCAGCTGATCGCACTGTGGTATCGGAGTCCGGCATTTATCGTAATCAGCAGGTACGAGAGCTGCTGCAGATCGCTGATGCCTTTTTAGTCGGCAGCTCACTGATGGCTGAAGCCGATCTGGCAGCTGCCTGTCAGCGGCTGATTATCGGCGAGCATAAAGTCTGTGGTTTAACCCGGATTGAAGATGTTAAGGCGGTGGCCAACGCCGGCGCTTACTATGGCGGCTTAATTTTTGCCAAGGCGTCACCGCGCTATGTGACACCGGAGCAGGCGCAACAGCTGGTACAGGCCGCTAAACTTCGCTTTGTTGGCGTTTTTGTCAATAGCCCACTAGCTGAAGTGGCTGAGCTGGCTAAGGCACTGAAGCTGGCGGCCGTGCAGCTACATGGCGAGGAAGATGAGGCTTACCTTGCTGCCCTGCGGCCGCTATTACCGGCAGATTGTCAGATTTGGCAAGCCTATCGCGTGCAACAGCAGCTACCGGCGTTTAGCCCACAGGCCGATCGGATCTTGCTGGATAGTTTTCATGCCAGCCAGCATGGCGGCAGTGGCTTGCGTTTTGACTGGTCGCTACTGTCAGCGCTTAACAGCGCACAACCTATTATGTTAGCCGGCGGCCTTAAGCCGGATAACGTGGCGCAGGCGCTGGCCTTACCGGTGGCGGGGCTGGATTTAAACTCTGGATTAGAGAGTGCGCCGGGTATTAAAGATCACACTAAGCTGGCGGCGGCCTTTAGCGCCATCCGTCATTTCGATTTTCAGAGCAAAACCAATACTAAGGGTGAGCAAAACTGATGAGTGAGTTAAAACTAAACCCCTATTTCGGCGAATATGGCGGCATGTTCGTGCCACAATTGCTGGTACCGGCGTTAAAGCAACTGGAAGCGGCCTTTGTCGAAGCACAGCAGGATCCGGCCTTTTTAGCCGAGTTTCAGCAATTACTAACCGAATATGCCGGCCGGCCAACGCCGCTGACGCTAACCCGTAACTTATCCCCTAACCCGCTGGTTAAAATTTACTTAAAGCGCGAAGACCTGCTACACGGCGGTGCGCACAAGACCAATCAGGTATTAGGTCAGGCGCTGCTCACCAAACGCATGGGTAAAAAAGAAGTGATCGCTGAAACCGGTGCCGGCCAGCACGGCGTGGCCACGGCGCTGGCCTGTGCGCTGTTGGGCTTAAAATGCCGCATCTATATGGGCGCTAAAGATATTGAACGCCAGCAGCCGAACGTGTTTCGGATGAAACTGATGGGCGCGACCGTGATTCCGGTGACGGCTGGCTCTGGTACGCTAAAGGATGCCGTTAACGAAGCGATGCGCGACTGGTCAGCTACCTATGAAACCACGCACTATATGCTGGGTACCGCAGCTGGCCCGCACCCGTTCCCCACTATTGTGCGTGACTTTCAACGGATGATTGGTGAAGAAGCCAAGCAACAGATCTTAAAAGCCGAGGGCAAATTACCGGATGCGGTGATTGCCTGTGTCGGTGGTGGCTCTAATGCGATTGGCATTTTCGCTGACTTTATTGCTGAAGCTGGTGTGAAACTGATTGGCGTCGAACCCGGTGGACTGGGTATTAATACCCATCAGCATGGCGCGGCGTTAAGTACCGGCAGCTATGGTATTTTGCACGGTGCCTATACTGCCATTATGCAAACCAGTGATGGTCAGATTGAAGAGTCGTACTCGATTTCGGCCGGTTTAGACTACCCGGCGGTCGGGCCACAACATACCTATCTGCAGCAAAGTGGTCGAGCGCAGTACGTGGCGATTAATGATGATGAAGCTTTGGCGGCGTTCCAACATCTGGCCAAAGCCGAAGGCATTATTCCGGCGCTGGAAAGCTCGCACGCGGTAGCCCAGGCGTTAAAAATTGCTGCTGAAGCCACAGAGCCAATGGTGTTACTGGTGAATTTATCCGGCCGTGGTGATAAAGATTTGGCCCACGTGCATAGCGTGTTAGCGGCGCAGCAGGGAGGAGTATAAGATGCAGCGTTATCAACAGATGTTTCAGCGGCTTAATAACGAAGGCCGCGGTGCCTTTGTGCCCTTCGTGACCCTTGGTGATCCGAACCCTGAGCTGTCGTTTGAAATTTTAAAAGCCCTGGTCGATGGCGGCGCCGATGCGCTGGAGCTGGGTATTCCGTTTTCTGATCCTATTGCTGACGGCCCAACAATTCAAAATGCCAATATCCGGGCGCTGGCCGCTGGCGTCACGCCGGCAGTCAGCTTTGAGCTGATTGAAAAAATCCGCGCCTATGCCCCGGCAGTACCTATTGGTTTATTACTGTATTCAAACCTGGTAATGGCTAAAGGCATTACTAAGTTTTACGAGCAAGCGGCGGCTGCCGGCGTCGACTCGGTACTGATTGCCGACGTGCCGCTGCATGAGAGTAAGCTGTTCCGCCAGGCCGCGATGGCACAAAACATCGCGCCGATTTATATCGTGCCACCAAATGTCGATGATGATGACTTACGCGCTATCGCCTCTTATGGCCGCGGCTATACTTATCTTTTAAGTCGCGCCGGCGTGACCGGTGCCGAAACCAAGGCCGCAATGCCAACCTCGGAGCTGATCGCGCGCATTCGTGCTTATAATCCGGCGCCACCGCTGCTGGGTTTTGGGATCTCCGCGCCCGAGCAGGTAAAAGATGCGATTAAAAATGGTGCGGCCGGCGCCATTAGCGGTTCGGCTATCGTCAAGCTGATTGAGCAGCATCAGCACGAGCCTGAGTTACTGCTCACTAAGCTGCGCAACTTTGTCAGCACCATGAAAGCCGCCACCTAATTTATCCACACGTCTCCGGTACCGGTCTGACCACCTTATCCACAGGTCTCCGGTACCGGTCATACCAGTTTACTTTGCTGCCTGAATCACTGCTATAGCTGTTATCTGCGGGTAGATATCATATAATGGCGCCACTTTTATCAGCTAACAGACTTATCATTATGCAAATTACCAACAATGCCGTTGTGCAATTCCACTACACCCTAAGCGATGCCTCTGGCGAGCTGGAAAGCTCGCGGAAAGCCGCGCCCCTGCTCTATCTGCATGGTCATAATCAGATGTTGCCAAAATTAGAAGCGGCGCTGGAAGGTAAAACTGCCGGCGATACGTTCGAAATTACGCTGGCACCAGTTGATGCCTATGGTGAGCGTCGTGACGATGCAATTCAGAGCGTGCAGGTCAAACATTTGCAGGGAGCTAAAAAATGGAAGCCAGGCATGGTGGCCTGGGTGAACACTGATCAGGGCGAGCGTCAAGTGACTATCGTAAAAGTAGGCATGTTTAAGGCGGATGTTGATACCAATCACCCACTGGCCGGCAAAACCCTAACCTTCGCACTCGAAGTGCTGAACGTACGTGAGGCGACTGCAGAAGAAATCGCTCACGGCCACGCCCATGGTGAAGGCGGCCATCAGCACTAACTGGTCATACCCTGATTTTCCCAGAAAAAAGGGAGACCTGTGGATAAACTGGTCAGACCGGTACCGGAGTGCTGTGGATAAGTTACTGCGGGGTTAGGCGCAGTAACTTGCCGGCCGGGCCGTCGGTCAGGATATAGATCAGGCCGTCCGGGCCGGTACGCACATCACGCAAACGGCTGTCGAGTTCAGTGAGCAGCTTTTCCTCTTCTACCACCTTATCGCCGTCCAGTACCAACCGGTGCAAGGCTTTGCCGGCTAAAGCCGTAATAAAGATATTGCCCTGATACTGCGGGAAAGCCTCACCGCGATACAGCGTCATCCCGGCAGGGGCAATCGAAGGTGACCACTGGTACACTGGCTCAGCCATGCCAGTAAAGCGGGTAAAGGGAGAAATCCGGGCACCGGTATAATCAATACCTGTGGTCGCCACCGGCCAGCCGTAATTAACACCGGCTTGTAGCAGGTTCAGTTCATCGCCACCTTTGGGGCCATGTTCGTGGCTCCACAAGCTGCCGGTTGCTACATCATAGACAATCCCCTGCACATTTCGATGCCCGAGCGTAAAAATCTCGGCGGCTACTGCAGCTTGCCCAACAAGGGGGTTATCGGCTGGCACGCTGCCGTCTTGCTGTAAACGTACGATTTTCCCCAAGTGATTGGCTTTATTCTGGGCTTGCTCACGATAATCAAAGCCATCGCCTAAGGTTAGCACCAGGCTTTGATCCGGTAGCTGCACCATCCGACCGCCATAGTGCGCGGCACCGCGCCGATCCGGAGTTGCCCGAAAAATTTTTTTGACATCAGTCAGCTGATTATCCTGCCAGCTGGCACTGGCCAGACAAACACTGTTGGCATTAGCCGTGCCGCAGACATAGCTTAAAAATAAACGACCACTTTGTGCGAAATTATCGGCCAGTAACACTTCCAGCAAACCACCCTGCGCAGCGGCATAAAATTCCGGTAAATTGACATCGAGTTTTTGCAACACCTGACCATCACTGCCTAATGTCACCAACTGCCCGCTGCGCTCGGTCAGTAAAAAGCCGCCGGAAGGCAAAAAACTGAGTGACCAGGGATATTCTAAACCCTCAGTCAGGATCTGAACTTTAGGCCCGGAAGGCGGCAATGAGGAAGGCAGCGATGACGCAGCCAGCGCAACCAGCGGCAAACTTAACGCTAGCGTAAATAATAGGGTTCGGCTCAGGCTCATGCGACGCTCCTGCTACGACTAAAATAATGATAAAAGACGGCACCCAGCGCACAGCAACTAAGCAATAACAAAGTACCGGCCAGAGTACGATTTAACGCGATTAAGGTTGGCATTGGCGCCAGCTGATTAATTATCAGTAACGCTGCCCAGGTACTCAGTGCCGTAATAACAAATACGGCCGGCACCTTACCCAGCGTTGCGCGTTTCAAAACAATACGGCTTAGCACTAAGCTTAGTAGCATAATCGGCAGGAAAATCGCCGCTAGTACCGGCATAAAATGGCGTAAATCAAACCAGAGGGTGCTCAACTGCTCGGCAGTAGCAATAGGGCCGGTTAGAGCAACAATCGCCTGCAGATTCACCAGGCTTTGGATCATAGAGCCGGCGCTGGCAGCCAGTAGCACCGCCAACAGAAAAACGAGGATTCTACGCATTTAGTTCTCCCTGATGTCAGTTACACCTTAAAAGGTTAGACCTCGTACCGGTACCGGAGTGCGGTCTGACCAGTGATGCTAAATATTCTGTTCCAGTCATAGGTTTACGCAGCTGAAACTGCTAAGATCACTATAAAGCCGGGCGATCTAACGGGGCTCCTTCGCCGTAATGCCGGCTTTAGTATAATCAGGAGCACAGCGCTGTATGGGATATATTAATAGCAAAGATTTCAGTCATGGTCGCGCCGATAAGATTGGCGTACTGTTAACTAACCTGGGAACGCCGGATGAGGCTAGCCCAAAAGCATTAAAACGCTATTTAAAGCAGTTTCTATCCGATCCCCGGGTTGTCGAAGTGCCACGGCTGCTGTGGTGGTTTATTTTAAATGGCGTTATTCTGAATATCCGGCCACGCCGCTCGGCTAAAGCCTATCAAACGGTATTTACCGAGCAAGGCTCGCCACTACTGTTTCATACGGTAAGTCAAACTAAAGCGGTGGCTGCCGAACTGGCGGCTCAGGGCTACACCGATGTGGTGGTCGACTTTGCTATGCGCTACGGTAACCCCAGTTTTCAGTCAGTGCTGGAACGTATGATGCAACAAGGGGTACGCAAGCTGATTGTGCTGCCACTGTATCCGCAGTATTCTGCCTCGACTTCTGGTTCAACCTTTGATGAACTGGCGCGGGATTTTATGCAGCGCCGCTGGCTGCCTGACTTACGTTTTGTCAGTCATTATCATGATAATCCGGGTTATATCGCGGCTTGTGTTGAGCGGATTAAGGCACACTGGCAGCAGCATGGTCAGGCCGATAAGTTGCTATTTTCTTATCATGGCATCCCGAAGCGCTATTTACTGAATGGCGATCCCTATCACTGCGAATGCTATAAAACCTCGCGGCTGATTGCTGAAGGCCTGGGTTTAGCACCCGAGCAGTACCTTACCACCTTTCAATCGCGTTTTGGCCGTGAAGAGTGGCTTAAACCCTACACCGACGAAACGCTAAAAGCACTTCCGGGCCAGGGTGTCAGTTCGGTACAGGTATTTTGCCCGGGGTTCTCCGCCGATTGTCTGGAGACCATCGAAGAAATTGGCGAAGAAAATAAGGAATACTTTGAACATGCCGGTGGTAAGCGCTATGAATATATCAGCGCGCTAAATGATCGCCCCGAGCATATCAAAGCACTCAGTCAACTGATTATTGATAATTTACAAGGCTGGCAAGTGACAGCCGATCCGCAGCGCCTAGCCCGCGCTAAACAGCTAAATTCACAGGAAGTGCAGTAAGTTTTACTATGTCAGATCAACAAAGGGTTGAACCACGCCTTGGCGACGCACCACTGGATGCCCCACCGGTATTAAGCCGGCGGCGTTTCGAGAACACTCGTGAACCACAAAACGGCGCAGCGCAAGCGCCAGGCCGGGGGCCGAGACAACCTGTTAACTGGCGGCCGTTAAAATGGCTGTTGTGGTTACTGCTGCTGGTACTGCTGGCAGGTTTAATCTATCAGGAAATGCGCAGCAGTGTGTTGCAAGCCAGGGTATGGCACTATCTGGCGCAGCAACTGACATTCAGCACTGAGGCCGGGCCGGCACCGCAAGAGGCGGCGCCGGTTTATCCGCAAGGTGGGCCTTTTGATTTGCGGGCAGGTTATAGTCAGTTGCCTACCTGGCTGACAACGTTAAATGAACAGGGGTTTTCGATTACCCGGCAAAGCCGGTTCTCACCCGCCTTACAACGTTATGCCGAGCTGGGCTTTTATCCGCCCTATGCCGAAAAAAACCAATGGGGACTCCAGGTTTTTGATTGCCGGCAGCAACCGTTATTTAGTTTTCAAAAACCTGAGTTTCAGTTTTCGCAATTTGAGCAGGTTGCGCCCTTACTGCTGCGGGCTTTGCTCTATGTCGAAAACCGCGATTTGTTTCAACCAACTGCCTATGCTAACCCCGCAGTGGACTGGTCGCGCCTTGGCGCCGCTGTTTTAGCCCAAACCCAAAAAGCGGTTGGGCGTGAGGCGGCCGCCGCCGGTGGTAGCACCCTGGCTACCCAAATTGAAAAGTACCGGCACTCTGAGCAAGGCTTTACCGCCGATGTGTTGGATAAGCTACAACAGATGGTCTCTGCCAGTGTGCGCGCTTATCAACCGGCACGGGAAACGATGGAAAGGCGCAAACAAATCGCGCTGGACTATATTAATACCGTACCACTGGCGGCCACCCCCCAAGCTGGCGAAGTCCATGGCATGGCTGACGGCCTGCATGCCTGGTTCGGTGCAGATCCACAGCGGGTCAACCGGCTGCTGCAAGACATTAACCCTAACACCGCCGCCCATGGTACAGCTTTGCGCCAGGTGATGGCGCTGATTATTGCTCAGCGCCGCCCCAGTTATTATCTACTGCAGGGACGTGACGAGCTGGAGCAGTTGGTTGATAGCCATTTACGCTTGCTACGTCAGGCTAATATTATCAGTCAGGCCTGGCTGGAACAGGCCAGCGCAGTCAGATTAGCCTTTCAAACGCCAGCCAGCGTTAGCCGGCCGCAGCTGGATAAAACCGCCTTGCTGGTTCGCAACCGGGTCGCAGCCTTACTGGAGCGGACGCTGTATCAGACTGATCGGCTGGATTTAACAGTGCAAACTACCTTGGATCTGCCGCTACAGCAACAAATCAAAAACTATTTGCAACAACTGGAGCAACTTTCTGCGGCCGAAAAAGCCGGTATTATTGGCCCGCGTTTGCTGCGCGAAGACCAAATTCGCGGTGTAAAGTACAGCTTTACACTGTATGAAAGTGCGCCTACCGGTAATAAGCTGCGCGTACAAACCGACAACCATGCCGAGCAACCTTTTGATTTAAATGAAGGCAGTAAGCTGGAGTTGGGCTCGACGGCAAAACTACGGATGCTGGGAACCTATCTGGAGTTAGTCGCTGAACTGCACCAAACTTATGCGGAGCAACCGGCTTCAGCCTTGGCATTGCTGGAAATTGCACCACAGGATAATTTGTCACAGTGGGCTATTAACTATCTGATTGCGAACCCCGGGGTCAGTTTACTGACGATGTTAAACGCGGCTATGGACCGTGAATTCTCAGCCGATCCCCGCCACAGCTTTTTTACCGGCGGCGGCCTGCATACTTTTAGTAACTTCCGCCGTGAAGAAGATCGGATGGTACCGACTATGCGCCAGGCGCTGTATGAGTCTATTAACCTGCCGTTTGTCCGTCTGACCCAGGAAATTGTTAACTACAATATTTATCATGGTGAGAGCAGTAGCTATCAGCTGTTAAAAAACGACAATGACCCACGCCGCGACCAGTATTTGCGCCGCTTTGCTGATAAAGAAGGCGTAAGTTTCCTGCAGCGGTTCTGGCGCAAATATCATCGTTTAACGGCTGAACAGCGGCTGGAGGTGTTTTTAAATGGCTTGCGCCAGACGCCCGATCGGTTAAGTGCCGGGTATCGGTTTATTTACCCTGAGGTTGGCGAAGCCGAATTTATCCGCTTTATGCAGCAGCGCTTTGCTGATAACCCGCAAACGCCGGCGCAGTGGCGGCAACTGTACCGCAAATATGCTCCAAGTGAATTCAGTTTGCCGGATCAAGCCTATTTGGCACGCAGCCATCCTCTGGAACTGTGGTTGCTCGGCTATTTACAGCAACAACCCAACCCAACCCTGGCTGAAGCAATCAATTTAACCGCTGACGTACGCCAGCAAGCCTACCAATGGCTGTTCCGCACTCAGTCGCGCAGTGCCAGGGATAACCGTATTCGCACTATGCTGGAAATTGAAGCCTTTTGGGACATTCACCAGCGCTGGCAGCGGCTGGGTTATCCGTTTGAATATTTAGTGCCATCCTTGGCAACTGCACTGGGTAGTTCTGGCGACCGCCCTGCGGCACTGGCGGAATTGATGGGTATTATTCAAAACGACGGCCGCCGCCTGCCGATGTTCCGGATTGAAGGCTTACATTTTGCCGCTGATACGCCGTACGAGGTGCAAGTTGCCCGCACCGAACTGCAGCAAGAGCGGGTCATGCTACCGGAAGTTGCTCAAGTATTACGGGAAAGTCTGGCAGGAGTGGTACAACAGGGCACCGGCCGGCGCTTGCAGGCGAATTTTAGCCAACCGCTGGCGCCGGATATTGCACTGATAGGTGGTAAGACCGGTACCGGAGACAACAGGATCAGTACGGTAAATAGCCGCGGGCAAACAGTGACGTCCAGGGCGTTAAACCGTACTGCGACCTTCGCATTTTATCTTGGTGATCGGCATTTTGGGGTGATTTCGGTTTATTTGCCGGGTAATGCGGCGGAGGATTATTTCTTTACCTCAGCACTGCCATTACAGGTACTGAACGGTATGGCCCCCTTGCTGATGCCGATATTAAAACCACAAGCGGGTTGCCCGCTGTAGGCATTTAGCGATAAGGCCTGCTATTGCATGGTGGGCCTGTTGGTTTCCTTTCAGGCGGCAACCACCTGGTTGCGACCATTGTTTTTAGCCTGATACAAGGCCATATCGGCGCGGTGTAGCCACTGCTCCCAGTCTTCATCAGGCTGCAGCATGGCAACTCCGGCTGACAAGGTAACGGGCTTAGCATCAGGTAAGAGTAAACGGCGTTCAACATTCAGCCGGATTTTCTCCGCTAATTGCGGCAAATCGGCCGCATTGATATCACGTAGCAGCACGAGAAACTCTTCACCACCATAGCGAAATACCCGGTCACTTTGTCGCAACACACTGCTGATCAGCGGCACCAGTTGCACCAGAATTTCATCGCCGGTACGGTGACCATAGTTGTCATTAATCTGCTTAAAATGGTCTAAATCAAACAAAATAACGCCAAAATTAGTCTGCAACCGCTGTTTGAGCTGCATCGCCAACTCTAACTCCGCATTTAACGTATGGCGATTGCCAGCACCGGTCAGGCTGTCGATGCTGGCCAGTTGTTTTAGCTCGCTGCGTTGCAGTTGTGTCCGATAAGCAAATACATAGGCGAAAAAGCTGGAAATAAAGGCCGTAACCGCAAATGCCAGTAATTGATAGTGGCTTTGGAAAATCATGCCCGGTACCACTAGGTCGGTAACAATTAAGATGCCCAACATCAGCATCGACAAGACCACTGCCGTCAGCGGCGATACCAGAAAGAAGATAAAAACCAGAATGGGATAAATCCAGAATACGCCATTGGTTTTAAGACTAAAACAGACGATCAATACGCCAACACAGAAAGTAACCGCCATAAACTGTCCGGGCCGCACCGTGTCACCGGTACGCCAGGCATAGATCACGGCAATAACAGAAGACAGCACAATCAGCAGATCGGCAATGCCCACCACCAAATTGCCACTTAATAAGCGATAAATGCCATAAGGCGTAACAAATAGCGTGATAATCAGGCCGACCAGGCTAATCATTGCCAGATAAAAATTGTTCCTTAAACGCGTCAGCACCTTGCACCTTTATTATAGGTTGTTCTTATACAACCACTATAGTGCCAAAAGGGGGTACCTGACAACCGTTGCACAAATATCGCTCAGGCAAAGGCCCGGGCTAACTCCGCAAAATGCCCGATATGGTAGTTTGCCAGCGGCTTAAAATGCTGATTTGTTTCATTAAGATACAAGCAGGACCAGGCACCAGCATTCGCTGCAGTCTGCAAATCAAACACATAGTCCCCGACATATAATAGCTGCTGGCAACTAATATTCAGGCTGGACGAGATACTATATAAACCGGCAGGATCGGGTTTGGCGGCGCAATCCTCGCGGGTTAACACCAGCGAAATCGGTATTTGCAGTCGCTGCAGCGTCAGGCGGGTGGCAGCGCGCATATTGCGGGTTAAAATGGCCAGCGGTATCTGCTGAGCCTGCAACTGCTGCAAGCAGTCGGCGGCGCCGGGCATCCAACTCGCCTGCTCAGCACCGCGCATCTCATGCTGATAAATAATGTCTGCCGCCCGCTGCGCTTCGGCACAGTCGCCAAGCTGAGAAAGCCGCTCCAGTAAGGGCGTGCCCTCAGGCCAGCCAATATCACGACAGATCGCCCGAAAATCCAGCCTGGAGTCGACCAGGGTGCCATCTAAATCAAAAGCCACTGCCCGGATATGTTGTAAATTCATTGCAGGTTCCACGTCTTAAGCACCAGTACAGGCCGAAGTTACGCAAAGCGCGCGCTAACGGATTAAAAAAATCCGGGCAGCGGTTGCGGCCGGTAGCTGCAATTCGCTAGACTAGCCGACCGAAATTTTCTCTTTAGCTTAACAGGAATGCATTATGGGTGCCCAGTGGAAAACCAAGCATAAAATGGATGCGGCCAATGCCAGAGGCCGGATCTTTACCAAACTTGCCAAAGAAATTATGGTTGCCGCGCGCAATGGTGCAGATCCCAGCATGAACGCCAAATTACGGGCCGCAGTTGAGGCTGCGAAAAAAGCCTCGATGCCGAAAGATACCCTGGAGCGGGCGATTAAAAAGGGTGCCGGCTTGCTGGATGGCCCGGTTAACTACGAAACCGTGGTTTATGAGGGCTTCGCGCCACATCAGGTACCGGTGATTGTCGAGTGCTTAACGGATAACAAAAACCGCAGTGCCCAAAGTATGCGGATCCTGTTCCGTAAAGGCCAGTTAGGTAGTTCAGGTTCGGTATCCTGGGATTTTAAACATCTGGGACAGATTGAAGCTGTACCCACTTCCGCCGACGCCGATCTGGAGCTGGCAGCGATTGAAGCGGGTGCTCAGGATTTTGAGCAAGGCGAAGACGGTGAAGTGATTTTCTTAACCGAAAGTACCGATTTAGACGCTGTTGCCAAGGCGCTGCCAGATTTTGGCTATGAAGTACATTCGGCGAAACTGGTTTACCGCGCCAACAACCCGGTCAGTCTTGATGACGCAGCCCGCGCCGAAGTCGAAGCCTTTTTGGACGCTATCGACAATGATGACGACGTGCAGAACGTCTATGTCGGCTTGGCGTAATATCTAAACCAGCCTTGCCCGGCGGCTTCTGCGCCGGGCAGCCATCTTTGTTATAACCCGGTTATAACCTAGTTATACCCCAACACCGCGCAATGCTCGGTATCGCCATCAACGGCTGTGACTTCCGGCTCATCCGGCTCAGACCATACCAGACTTAACGCCCGCCGCTCCTGCTTGCTTAAATCCACCGTATGCGGCTGATAATAGTAACGCTCGGCATGGGGTTGCTTAGTTTGTTTCGCTTTCATCACTAAAGCTCCTTCGCTGCATAGTGAGCTAAGCTTAGGAGGCGGCGGCTGAGCGTGCGCTGAACAACAACTATGCGTTTACACTTTACCGAAAATCAACTGCCAGAAACTAAAGCGCCGCTCTTTATGGTAACGTTTTTTCAGTTGCTCGACAGCCGCTAAATGCTGCTGCAGTTTTACCGCATCGTCTGCTACGGCGGCTTGTTTCGCCAGGGTTAGCTCTGCCAGCACTTTATCCAGACCTTCCTGAAACACGTCAGCTTTATCCGTTGGCATAGGTGCACGCTTCGCGTCATGCGTTAAACGGTGCAGTTTTTCTAAATGTGGTAAAGCTGCTGCCGGATTGGCAGCTTCTGAGGCCTGTTTAAACGCAAACCCCATGGTTTTCATAGTACGTTCCAACGTCAGGGGCTCGGCAGCCTGCACTACCTGACTGCACACCAAACCGCCCGCTAACAGCAACATCGCAACAGATGCTTTAAACATAAGGCCCTCGAACTGACAAAAAAGTGCGCTTATTATAACGGAAGCAGCGCAGAGGGCCACCTTAAAAACGGGAATGCCCGGTAGTCAATATGGCTACCGGGCTTGTTTTGGCTTCAGATACTGTCAAAAAACTCCTGAACCCATTCGCGGGCATCGTCTTCATCCAGTTGATAACGCTCTTGCACTAATTCAGCGAGATAATCGGGATTGCCCCGGACTTGCTCGAGCTCAGCATAGCTGATCCTGTCCCACTGTAACTTGGCCTGAGCGCGGACCCTGCCCCATTCACTTTCGGCAAAGTATGAGCTCATCGCATTTTCCTCGCAGCAGAGAAAATGACCTGACGCCAAGACTGGCGCCAGTTTTAGTATAGTCGTTGGCTGCAGCTTTGCCTGACTATCGCTTACAGGTAAGCTTTGTTAAACGACTCGCGTGATTGCTTAAGATATTCACGGGCTTTTTTGGCATGATTTTCCCATGCTTCGCGGTCAGCTTTGTCGGTAAAGGGGTTTTGTTCTGGTGCCACTGAACGGTCAAATCGCTCGTAATAAGTGAGCATTTGCGAGGTGATCTGGTTAAAACCGTCTTTATAACTCTGCATTGAATCAAGCAATTCTGAGGTTTTCAGTACAAAGCGGATCAGCTCGGTATTATTGCCATCATTCAGATAAGAACCGGCTTTCAGGCTGATATTGCCTGAAACCGCCGCACTCATACTTTGCCGGACTTTTTCATCTTTACTGAGTACCCGGCTGATATTCTCCTTCGAGCTGGCGATATTGGCATGCAGTAAGGTATCCCGCAGGTGTTTTTCCAAATCACGCCTAAAGCTTTCAATAGTACGCTGAATATTGCTCAGTTCATTGTCCAGTTGACTGACTTGCTGCAGTTCGCGCTCCAGCTCGGTTAAAAAACGCTCTGCGTCCTGATAAATTTTTAGGCCCTGCTCTTCGGCGAATTTGCGGTCGGCACGGCTTAAACCGGCATTCTGATAATTGGAGCGATCAAAGCTGGCAGCCAGAAAAGATTTGAACGGTTCAGCAAAAGCCGAATAAGTGCCGGCACTGACCACATTTAAGCTGGCAGTTACCAGATCACCGAAAGGTTTAATCATCGAGTTTAAGCGGGCTTGCTGGATTTTTGATGTCACCCTTTTGGTATCACTAATAATGTTGCGAAAGCTGGCATAAGCCATAGGGTTCGACATCTTATTGCGTTCAGAGCTGGCCAACACCAGTGAAATGCCGGAATGCAGCGCATTAGCATATTCCAGATATTGACGCTGTACTTCAAGCTGTGCCGCGTAGTTGCTGCCTAAGCTGCGAAAAGACTCTGCCTGTAATTCGATATTTTGATCGCGACGCAGTTTATCCAGAATGCCGCTAATAATGCGCTGTTCATTTTTCGTCAGCGCGGTGGCCAGCAAAATACGTTCTATTTGCAGATCGTCCAGCTGCACGAAGCCATGCTGCGCTTCAATATCGAGGCGTAAAAACTTACGCCCCGGATCGTCAACCGATACCCGGTGCGCTTTGTAGCCACTGCTGCCACTTTGATGTTCAATCACCGCGACCGGCTGCCAGGCACTATCCAGTGTGCTGCGATCTGACACCAGCACCTGGATACGGTAACTGGTAAGTTCTGACTCCGGCAACACCCAAAGCTCCAGCAAACCTTGCTCGCCCAAGGCATCACGGCTAAATAGTGTATGACTACCACTGGTGCAACGTAAGGCGCCCTGCCCACTGCGTGGTTGCTCGCTGGTAAGCTGGCAATCACCCAGGGTGCGCCACTGGCTAAGGCCGCTTTGTTCAAAGTCACTGTTAAAAACGGTGCCGGCAGGTCTGGCTAAGACAGGCAGTGCCAGAATGACACCACAGAACAACATAAATCGACGCATCTGAACCCCGATTAAACTCTTGCCGGTTATGGCAGCACCGCAACAACGCGGTATTGGCGCGAATTTTAGCAATAGCCGGATTGCACAGCAATTGTTCACCAAAGATAAAGTTTCAACACTGGAGCTGCAAAATTTACTTGACAGCTTGCGACCAATCAGCAAATTATAGCGGCAGATGTTTCTCACCCCCAGTGTTCAAATCAGATAAGGAGGCCGACTATGCAAAAGTGCGCATGCAATCGCCATGGCTATTATGTCGCCCCTTATTACCTGTCTGAGTGGTTTAATAATTAGCCCCAGCTCTGCGTCAGGCAGAGACTCCTCACATCAAACTTAGCAGTGACTGCCACACGGTCGCCTGTCGCATTGTTTTGCGCGTCAGGTGCTGCGCGGTAACACCCTAAGCAATTGGATTTTCTGTTTCGACGCCGCTTCTCTTTTTTAATCAGATTGCCATTACAGGCAACATTTTTATGATCCAGAGGAATGTGTATGAAACGAGAAATCATCAGTCGTTTAACCAAAATCAGTTTAAGTTGTAGTCTGGCGTTAAGTGGCCTTGCGCTGGCGCAACAGGAGCCTACTGACGACAGCAGTCAGATCGAAAAAATCGAAGTGACCGGTTCGCGCTTAAAAGGCGTGGATATGGAAGGTGCCAATCCGCTACAAGTCTTTAACCGCGATGAGTTGCTAAGCCGCGGTTATGACAGTATCAGCACCTTCTTGCGCGATTTGCCGCAAGCCAGTGCCGGCACCTTTAATGAAATTGGCAGTGTCTCAGGCAATGATGGCACTCCGGCCGGCTCTGCCGGTGTCAGTTTACGCGGTCTGGGCAGCAGCTCCACTCTGGTGCTGGTTAATGGCCGCCGGGTCGCCGTCGATTCGTTTGCCAATGGCGCCGATACCTTCGTCAATGTGAATGCCATTCCAATGTCAGCCATTGAACGGGTTGAGATCCTGACTGACGGTGCCTCATCGGTTTATGGCTCCGATGCAATTGCCGGGGTAATTAACTTTATTCTGCGTAAAGACTTTGAAGGTCATGAGTTATCTGCGATGTACGGCGATGATACTTCCAGCCACGATTTTAACCGCAAAAATCTGACCTATGTTGGTGGCTTTCGTACTGAAAACAGTAATACAACAGTAGTTATTGATTACTTTGACCGCAATGCATTATTTAATAAAGATCGCGATGTCGAAGTGACTTTTAAATCCAATACCCGGGTAACCATTGATGGCCTTGACTATGCCGAGCCATGGTGTGGTGATGACAAAAGTAACGCTGGCACCCGCTGTGTTTATGATTATGTCATTCAACGGGCTATCCAGCCGGAAACCCGTAATTTCGGCACCTCTGTAAATCATTATTATGATTTGGGAGATAACCGCGAATTCTTTGCTGAAGCCATGTACCAACGCAATACCGGCTTTACCTATGATGCGCCTGCCGGCGTCGATGTTACTGTCGCCGGTAATGCCAGCTTTGTTCCGCAGTGGGCCAGGACCATTAATGCCCTGGACGGCAACCCGGATAACTCTATCCGCCTAAGAACGCGCTTCCCAGAGCGACGCAGTCAGGAATTCGACAGCCAGGCCTATCGGGTATTAGCGGGTCTTCGCGGCGAGTTGGCTGACTGGGGTTATGAAACTGCGCTTAGTTATGGCAAATCTGATAGTGAAATTCGCCATGTCAGCGGTTACTTCTCTCGCGCGGCAGTACGTCAGGCGTTGGATAATGGCAGCTTTAACCCCTTTAACCTCGGTGCCGATACAGCACAAAGCGTCATTGAAGGAATGCGTGCTGTGGCACCACGGCGTGGCGAGTCAACGGTAGCGGCGCTGGATTTCAGCCTGAACGGTGAGCTGTTTAGTTTGCCCGCTGGTGCGGTACAATCTGTGCTCGGTGGCGAATATCGGCGGGAAGAAATCAGCGATCGCCCCGATGCCCTGGCTGTCGCCGATGAAATTTATGCCCTGGGTGCCAGCGATGCAGCTGCCAGCAGAAATCAGTTTGCCTTGTATTCGGAACTGCACCTGCCGCTACTTGAGCAACTGGATGCCGTCGTTGCCCTGCGTTATGACCGCTACAGCGACTTTGGTGGTGATGTTAACCCCAAATTGTCGCTACGCTATCGTGCCACAGATAACCTGATTTTCCGCGCCTCAGCCAGTACCGGCTTCCGTGCCCCATCGTTATCGCAAATTGGTGCCGGTAAATCACTGGGCTTTAACTATATTAGTTGCTTACCAGGTCAACCGTTCCAGAGTTTCTGTGGTAACCAACCCGTTGAGATTGGCTATGACGAAGAGCGGGTTGGCAACAAAGCGCTGGATGCCGAGAAGTCACGCGCGCTAAACCTGGGGATGTCGTGGAACCTGACCGATGACCTTCAACTGACTGCCGATTACTGGCGTTACCGGCATACTGACATTGTTGACTATGACTCAATCACTACTTTACGTGGCTGTTTAAATGGTGATGTCCCAGTCACCAATACTGAAGCCGCGCTTGGCGACAGCTTCGGCTGTGTGGTGGTGAATAACGAGCTGGTCTTCCTGCGCACCGGTTTCTACAACATCGGCAGTCAGGAGACAGACGGTATTGACGTTAACCTGAATTACCGCCTGGATACTGACTACGGCAGCTTTAAGTTTTACGCCACTGGTACCAAAACCTTCAGTTATGAGCGGCAGTTAACGCCTGACTCGCCAAAAGAAGATTTGCTGGGCCGCTTATCCGGTGCTAACGAAATCGCCCGTCCGGATTTAGTCGCAGATCTCGGTACCGATTGGCGCTCAGGTGACTGGAAAGCCAGCCTGTCGGCACACTATGTCAGCTCGCTGGGCGACGGTGATTTCCGCTTTGGTGGTAACGAAACAGTGAAATCCTGGACCACATTAAGCGCTAGCCTGGGTTATGACCTTACCGAGAACCAAAGCATTAGCCTGGCGGTGCGTAACCTGACTGACAAAGCGCCACCTTATGCGTCCTCACCCACTAATGGTTACGCCAGTTCCGTGCATGACTGGATCGGCCGTTTATGGACGCTACGTTATACCGTGAGCTTCTAACCTTTCCCTGGTAGGGGTGCTCGGGGGTGGTTTTCCCCGGCGCCCTTTTTTATTTGCAAACGAGCTGGCTGTCCTGCCAGGTCAGATAGAGTCGTAAATCAAATTCCAGCTGATGATAAGCCGGCTCCATATACTGACAAAGCTGATAAAAGGCTTTGTTATGGTCCTTTTCCCGCAAATGCGCCAATTCATGCACCACCACCATTCGCAGCAATGGTAACGGCAGTTGCTTTAACTGACTGGCAATACGGATTTCGTTCTTACTTTTTAATTTACCACCCTGCACCCGGCTGATTTGGGTGTGGGTGCCTAACGCATTATTAATAATATGAATTTTCGGATCAAACACCGCCTTGCTAATCGGCTCGCTGCTTTTCATATATTGCCGCTTTAATTGTTGGGTGTAATCGTAAAGTGCTTTATCGGTTTGAATATTATGGCTATTTTGCGGGTAGCGAGCGGCCAGCATTGCCGCCAGTTTGCCTGTCGCCAGCAAGTGTTGCACCTGTTGGCGAATGTTATCCGGATAACCTTGCAAGTAAGGCAGTTCAGTCATATTGGGCTTTTAAAAGATGTTACCGGGTATCAATGCTAATAAATTAATTAAGATTTTACTGTTTAGTGGCTAAATAAGAAACAAAATCTGTTAAGCTAAAGCCAGAATCTTTTAGCGCGTATTGTAAGGATAAACAGTTGTTGCAAAGGATACTGCAGATTACGTTATTGTTACTCCTCGCCGGTACCTTTTCTGCGAAGGTATTTGCCGATGCCGGTTGTCAGTTGACCCGAAATCTGGCAACCGGCATTGAGCACTGGCAACTGCAATCAGGCAAAAATACTCTGGTGCCGCTTTATAAAGGACAAAACGCTTTCTTATTGCAATGTGATTTAGCAAAAGATGGCGTGCTGACTTTTCAAAGACCCGGTTTAATCAGCCATGAGCTGGACCTTGGCAGTGAAGTCGGTTTGACTATTACCGCAGGACAAATCGCCTATGCTTTGCCACAGGGGCTTTTCAAGGCGACCCTAAAACTCGAAGCTGAACACGCATACACTCCCCGCTTTAAATGGCAGTATCAGCAAGACTTTCTCACGGCTAGCCAACAGCATAGTCTGATTATGGGCGGCTTTTATGGCTTAGGCTTTACGTTGATGTTACTGTCTTTTGTAGTCGGCTGGAGAATTAAAGCGCCGGCCTTAAAGTTATATGGTTTTTATATTGCCTGTCTGACCGCTTTTTTAGTACTGCAGGAAGGCCAGCTGTTCATCTTCTTCAGTGAAGATATCGCCGAGCTGCACAAATTCGCTTATATCTTGAGTATTGGCTTCACTGTGCTGAGTGCCAGCTGGTTTTTTTCCAATTTTTTATATATCAAACAAGATTTCCCCTACTTAAATTACGCTGTTATTGGCTTTTCGTTGGTGGTGTGTGGCTGCGCAATTCTGCGGGCACTCTTTGCGGAAAGTCTGCCGCTGTTTTGGCTTGGCGCCATTATGGGCTACGGTACTTTGCTGATTGTAACGATGGTGTTTATCGTATCCTTGGTGCAAGCTTATCGGGGAACCCGTGAGGCAGGTTTAATTTGTATTGCGTTATCGATAGTGCTGTTCAGTCTGTTGTTTCGTGTGGTGTTGCTCAACTATAGCCCCTTTATACAGCGCTATGGCTTTGTGCTCGCTCTGGCAATTGAATCTATTATTCTGGCGCTGGCGTTGGCACAACGGGTGAGTCGGATTACTCAGGAAAAAGACATTGCTGAACAAGCGGCTAATCTGGACCCTTTATGTGGTATTGCCAATAGAAGAGGTTTGAACTCGAAACTGGCAACGCTTGCTGCGTCTGACCCGGACGACCAGATGCTGTATGCCGCTTTTTATATAGATGCAGATGATTTCAAATCGATTAATGATAACTACGGCCATAATGTTGGTGATATGGCTCTACAACAAATTGCGGCCTGTTTGACTAAAAATATGCGACAACATGATGTCTACGGCCGACTGGGCGGTGATGAATTTATCGCAATCGCCAGTTTTAAACATATTGCCGAGGTTTACAAAAAACATACTGAGCTAAAACAGGCAATGAGCTGTGTTACCTTTAACCTCGGTAATACCGAGCGGACAGTTTCAGCCAGTGTCGGTTGTGCCATTTTCGAATCGCTGCCAGACGATCTTGATGACATTATCAGCGCCAGTGATCGCTCGATGTACGTAGAGAAAAATAATCGGAAGTTGGGATAGTTTGAAGCAAATCCCCCACCTGCGGAAGAACTCACCACCTCTCCGCTCATGCATGCTTTGCCAGCAGTTGTTGCGCCTGCCGGCAAATTTTTTTTCGGGTAGCCGCGCAGATAAGACAAGTTATACATAAGAAATTCTTATCCTTTTGTCACAATTAATCTCGTGTTTCCGCCACAGCGCTGTCACAACTCGGGCATAAACTGCGCACAGTTTATCTAACTTAACCGGAGATCGTGATGAAATTATTAGTTAATGCTGTGGTGTCGTTAACCGCCCTGTTCAGCCTGAATGCGCTGGCCAGCAATAACAGCTATGTTTATTCTAATATTGAGTACTGCCAACTACAGAGTCAGGCCGTTGCCAGCAGCCAGTTAGATGCCTATGCCCGCAAACTGGGCTTTGCGCCAGAGCTGCATGAGTGTCGCACCTTGCTACAGCCACAGCTTATTGAGCAGCGTGAGTTAGAGTTATCCAAGCAGTTACGTGACCTACAACGCGGCTCGGTGATCCGGATAAACAAAAAAGCAGAGCAGAAACTGGCGGCGTTGCCAGCGGCTGAGCGCGCCGAGGTGTTAAAGCGATTTGGCTTGAGATAACAGCACAGCACGATTCGAACCAAGACCTCGCTCACCGCATTAAAACAAAAGGCCCACGCTTTTGGCGTGGGCCTTTTGTTTTAATCTGGCGGAGAGAGAGGGATTCGAACCCTCGTTAGGGGTTAACCTAAACACACTTTCCAGGCGTGCGCCTTCAGCCACTCAGCCATCTCTCCGGGGCTTGCACTGCAAGCGCCGCTATACTAGGGAAAAAGCAGCGGCGGTGCAAGGGTTAAATGCGTTGGCCGCTGTTGTTGCCGCTATTTTAAGCAATCACAACTCAGGCGTTACCTTTTACCTGCACCTTTTGCTCTTTGGCGAAATTTAACATCCGGTTAAGCGGTAATAAGGCCCGTTCACGCAATGCCGCATCGACAAAGATCTCATGGCCGCTTGGGCTTAGCAGCGCTTCCTCAATGGCTTTTAAGCCGTTCATGGCCATCCAGGGGCAATGGGCGCAGCTACGACAGGTTGCACCGTTACCACCAGTGGGGGCTTCGACAAAGCTTTTCTCTGGCATTAACTGCTGCATCTTGTAGAAGATGCCGCGATCGGTGGCGACAATAAAATGCTGGTTCGGCAAAGTTTGCGCCGCTTTAATCAGTTGGCTGGTGGAGCCAACGGCATCAGCCAGCTCCACTACGCTATCAGGCGACTCCGGATGCACCAGTACGGCGGCTTCCGGGTGTTGTTTTTTCAGCTCACGCAGGGCATTGGCTTTAAACTCATCGTGCACGATACAGGCGCCGTTCCACAGCAACATATCAGCGCCGGTTTTCTTTTGCACATAGGCCCCCAGATGCTTATCCGGGCCCCACAGGATCTTCTTCCCCTGGCTATCCAGATAGTCCACGACATCAAGTGCAATAGATGAGGTGACCACCCAGTCAGCACGGGCTTTTACTGCTGCAGAGGTATTGGCATAAACCACGACCACACGGTCAGGATGCTGATCACAGAATGCAGAGAACTCTGCGGCGGGGCAACCCAAATCAAGAGAACAGGTGGCTTCCAGCGTTGGCATAATCACGGTTTTTTCCGGCGTTAAGATTTTCGCCGTTTCGCCCATAAATTTTACGCCGGCTACCAACAGGGTTTTTGCCGGATGCTGATTGCCAAAACGGGCCATTTCCAGTGAGTCAGACACACAGCCACCGGTTTCTTCAGCCAGGGCCTGGATTTCTGGATCGGTGTAGTAGTGAGCGACCAACACGGCATCTTTAGCGGCAAGCAGTGTTTTAATGCGCGCCTTGTAGGCCTGCTTTTGATCGTCAGATAATGGCACAGGCTTTTTCGGGAAACGGAAGTCCTGCTCAGAAAAATACAACGGCTGCTCCATTAGGCTTACTCTGTAGGCTAACAAGGGCGCGTATTATATAAGGGACAATCAGAAAAAGACAGTGTCAGGCTGTTTGGTGGGTCATGATGGATTCGAACCATCGACCAACGGATTAAAAGTCCGCTGCTCTACCAGCTGAGCTAATGACCCAAACAGGATAACGCGAGAAGTGGTGGGTCATGATGGATTCGAACCATCGACCAACGGATTAAAAGTCCGCTGCTCTACCAGCTGAGCTAATGACCCAAACAGGATAATGCGAAGTGGTGGGTCATGATGGATTCGAACCATCGACCAACGGATTAAAAGTCCGCTGCTCTACCAGCTGAGCTAATGACCCACTTCGAATTTACTTGTTTGCGCGATGTTGGTGGGTCATGATGGATTCGAACCATCGACCAACGGATTAAAAGTCCGCTGCTCTACCAGCTGAGCTAATGACCCCCACCGCGGACGCATATCTTACTGATTTACGGAATTTGTGCAACCAAAAACTACGAAAAAAAGCGATCTGGACGCCTGTTTGCTTAAAATGCCAGCGGATTGATGGCGGAGCTCTTGGCAGCAATTAGGTATAAAATTGCTAAACACCATAAAGAAAAACCCGGCACCAGGCCGGGTTGATCATTTCAGCGCATCTACTCGTTCTTTTGCCAACCTGGCAGCTGTGGAGCTACCATGGGCCGACACGACTTTACGGTAGTGTGTTAAGGCCGCAGCCTTATCATTTTCCCGCTCTGCAATTTGTCCGAGTTTTAACAAGGCATCTGCTACCTTATTTGAGTCAGCAAAGTTATTCACTACGCGCTCAAACTGGGTTTTTGCTTTTGCCAGCTCGCCGTTGTTAAATAACAACTGACCAAGCCAGTAATGAGCATTTGGCGCATACACCGAGTTCGGGTAGGTACGCAAAAAACTCTCAAATTCTGGAATAGCAGCATCATAGCGCCGGTCTTTCAGCACCATGTTGACCGCTCTGTCATAGGCGTCATTTTCCGAGGCATTGCCCGAAACCGTGACTGCCGGGCCACTCGTGGCGTTTGGTGTCGTATTGGCAGTGCTGTTACCAGCACTACCTTGCACGGCACTTACCCGCCGCTCGATTTCCTGGTAAATATCACGTTGCCGCTGAATAATTTCATCCAGCTGATACGAGTGGGTTTCAGTGACCCCGCGCAGCTCGCTTACTTCATCCAGCAAGACCTGCAACTGTTGCTGCATTCTTACCTGCGCTTCGGCGCGGGCTTCAACCACCCGCTCCAGCGCAGCCAGCCGCTGCTCTACCGTACCGGTGGCAGCTGCAGCCGTAGAGGAAGCAACCCTGCCGCTTCTGCTTATCTCAGTAACCGGCGCCGGATTCGCCCAAGCGCCGATACTGACTAAGGACATCGCTATAAGCAGAGGTTTCTTCACTGTCATCCTCACTCGTACCCTTGGTTAATTAGTATACTAAAACCGCGCGACGGTTTTTCGCGTAAGCCGCTTCGTTCGTTTCACGAACTACTGGCTTCTCTTCACCGTAGCTAACAGTAGACAGTTGACCAGCGCTTACGCCCAGGTTCTGTAAGTACTGTACTACAGACAGTGCACGACGCTCGCCCAGGGCGATGTTGTACTCTGGAGTACCACGCTCGTCAGTGTGACCTTCGATAGTCACGCGAACGCTTGGATTTGAACGCAGGAATTCACCGTGAGCTTGTAATACTTCGGCGAACTCAGGACGGATAGTCGCTTTGTCGAAATCGAAGTATACGGTGTTCTCGCGACGCAGCGCTTCCATTTTCTGACGCATTTGCTCAGCAGCAGTTACTGCTGGATCAACGCGCTCTACCTGTACAGTTTGGTTAGTGGCTGAAGTATCAGCATCACCAGCACCAGTAGAAGATTTAGAGCTACAAGCTGCCAGTGCTAATACTGGAACTGCAACTAACAAACCTTTTAACACTTTGTTTAAGTTCATAATGTTGTCCTTAGATTATATTTACCAAGTTTTACCAAGTTTTTGTTTTATAAAAAAGGTGACCAAGCCGGCGATTTAACTTGTCCATCAGACGCCGGTAGTCGTGCTTTAAAACGCCCATCCATAGAAACCAGTGCCAGTACCTGCGAACGACCATGCATAGTACTGTAAATAATCATTGAGCCGTTCGGTGCAACGCTGGGCGACTCATCAAGGTTCGTCGCGGTCAGCACTTGCAGGTAACGGCTTTGTCTATCCAATCTTGCTAAATGATAGCGCCCATTTGTACGATTTACCATCACAACCGATTGACCATCAGGCGAAAAAGTACCAGCCAGGTTCATTTCACCTTCAAAGGTCAAACGACGGGTATCACCAGTGGCTATATTAACGGTATATAACTGTGGATTACCGCCGCGCTCAGAGCTAAATACAATTTCCTGACCGTCTGGTGACCAACTCGGCTCCGTATCGATAGCACGGTGGCTGGTGATTCGGGTTAAGGCTTTGGTGGCAATATCCATTACGTAAATTTCAGCGTTACCATCTTTTGATAATACCATCGCCATCTTACGGCCATCCGGCGACCAGCGCGGCGAACTGTTAATACCCGGGAACGCGGTCAAAATGGTACGCCGACCAGTATAGATATCCTGGATATAAATCTGTGCCTGACGCTTTTCAAAAGTCACATAAGCCAGCTTAGTGCCATCCGGTGACCAATCTGGTGACATCAATGGCTCTTTCGAACGCAGCAATACCTGCTCGTTATAACCGTCGTAATCTGCAACCACTAACTGGTATGGAAATTCTGCGTTCGGCCGTACCAGCACATAGGCAATTTTGGTTAGAAACGCACCGCGCTCACCAGTAAGTTTCTCGTAAACGATATCGCTAATGCGGTGTGCATACTGGCGAAATTGACCGCCATTAATGGTGGTTTCACGGGCATCCAGAATAAACTGACTGCTACCGACGAGCTGGCCAGCATTTAACATCTGAGTGCTGATACCGCTATTACCTTTAAGCACGTCAATCAATTCAAAACTTACCGAATAGCGGTCAATCCCTACCTCGGTAATTTCACCCATCACAATGGCTTCAACCCCTTCGCGTGCCCAGGCTGAAAAATTAATTTCTGCGGATTTTGACGGCCGCTGCGGCATTTTAATAAAAGGGATCGGGCTGAACTTGCCACTGCGCATTAAGTCTGCTGCAACCACTTCGGCGATATTTTCTTTCGGTAAGGTCGTACCCCGGAAGGTAAAAGGCAGGACGGCGATAGGCCGCGCTGAATCCACACCGTCAGTAATAATAATTTCCAGTGAAGCTTGCGCCTGCACTGTGACCAGCAGCAAAACGCTGCAAAATAGGCTTCGTAATAACTTTGTCATCATCAGAATTCAGGTGCCACCGTTAAGTTTATATCTTTTAACTGATTATACACATCCGGATCCTGCGACATAGGGAAGGTTCCGGCCCGGTTTACCGCCCGCACTGCGGCGTCACATACTGCGCGATCGCCATTGACCACGCTAACACTGGTTACAAAGCCGTTCGACGCCAGACGCAAATTCAAGCGGCAGGAACGCCCGCGCATCGTCGATTCATCTTTGATCAGATTACGGGTAATCGCATCACTGATCATCGCCGTGTAACGTTGTACTTCTGTTACCGCTTGTTGCGCTCTGGCCCGACGACGGGCATCGGCTTCCGCAGCCATTTGCTCTTGTAACATTCTTTCCTGCTCAGCACGTTCGCGTTGCTCCCGCGCCTGACGCTCGCGTTCAGCCTGGGCTTTGGCTAACGCCTCCTGCTCAGCTTTGCGTTTCGCTTCAGCGGCTTTCGCTGCTTCTTCAGCTTTTTTACGCTCTTGTTCACGCGCAATGCGCTGCTGCTCAGCGGTGCGGGCTTTAGCTGCTTCAGCTTCCTGTTGTTTTTTCGCTTCGGCTGCCGCTTTACGCGATGCGGCAGCTGCCTCATCGGCTTTACGCTTTTCTTCCGCTACCCGCTTTAAGCGCGCTTCTTCCTGTGCTCTGGAACGTTCGGCCTGCTGCGCCCGACGCTCTAAATCGCGGATCCTTTGCTCTTCTGCTTTACGAGCATCATCTTGCTGCTTTTTGATCTCAGCAACCCGCTGCTCTAACACGTCTTTGTCTATCGCCACTGCCTCTACCGGTGCCGGCGGCGGTGGCGTACTGCTGGCAGCGCCAGCTTCACCAGACAGCGTTATTTGCGTTGGCTTAGGCCAAAAGCTCAGGCTGCTGATGGTTAACCCCAGCACTATGCCCAAATGTACCCAGGCCGACTTTGCCCAAGCCGTTTGCCACCACTTTTCGGTTAACTCAGACTTCATTATCAGTCATCAACCCGACAGAGGGTGCTCCGGCTTGCTTTAATACATTGATCAGGCGGATCACAGAATTGTAATCAACACGACCATCGCCCTTCACGATAACCTGAGTGCCAGGCTCAATACTTAACCAACTGGCCACTTCGACCTGTAACTGCGACGCGGTAAAAGGCCCCTGCTGGTTACCGTCTTTTTCAAAATAATACAAACCGGCTTCATCTACCGTGGCAACCAGCGGTGTTTTGCCATCTTTCATCTGTTCAATCGGCTCAGCTGCAGACTTCGGCAACTCAACCTTGACGCCCTGAGTAATAATTGGCGTCGTAATCATAAAAATCACCAGCAACACCAGCATCACGTCGATGTAAGGCACGACGTTAATTTCGGCGACCGGACGACGTTTTTTACGGGTATACATCAGGCGGCTTCTCCGCTGCTAACCTGGCGATGCAGAATATTGGCAAACTCTTCGACGAAATTCACATAGCTGCTTTCCAGCTGTTCGACCTGATGTGAAAATTTGTTATAGGCAATAACGGCTGGAATAGCGGCAAATAAGCCAATAGCTGTTGCAATCAAGGCTTCTGCGATACCAGGCGCGACCATCGCTAACGTGGCTTGCTGCACCGCACCCAGCGCAATAAACGAATTCATAATACCCCATACCGTACCAAACAAGCCGATATAAGGGCTGATCGAGCCGACGGTCGCCAAAAACGGTAGGTCTTGCTCTAAACGTTCGACTTCACGCGATAAACCAACGCGCATCGCCCGATGGGTACCATCCATCACAGCGGTCGCCTGGCGACTGCTCTTGTGCAGGCGGGCAAATTCCTTAAAGCCGGCTTTAAACAGCGACTCCAGGCCATCAACTTGCTGGCGGGCACTGACTTCGGCGTATAGCTTTGACAAATCGATACCAGACCAAAACCGGTCTTCAAACTTACGGGCGTCTTGCAGGGCTTCTTTTAATACTTTTTTGCGTTTGAAAATCATCGCCCAGGAGGTGACAGACATACCAACCAGGATCAACATCACTGCCTGCACCACAATACTGGCATCGAGTAATAAATGCAGAATCGAAATTTCACCTGCCACGCGTTAGTACCTCTGTAACTATATTGTTTAAAAATCTTATCAGACCTCGTTAAGGTACTGATTTGCTTGTACAGCGTCAACCTTTTACCGGCCTGCGAACCTATGTTCAGCGTTATACAAACACAAAATTTGCGTCACTGTTTCCATCTGCCAGATTTTACACCATCAAACTGCCATCCGCCCTTCTATGCACCCAGCCATTAGCTGCGCGTTTTATCCATATAATTCAGGTGGTTAGCTTGAAGCACCAAACTTGCCGAAGTGCGTTTTGTCTTGATAAACCGCACTGTGGTGATGAGGTGGTTTTACTGCGTCTGGATCCATGTAATTTCGCGCCTGTATGATAATTAAGCCTGCAACGGAACTCAATCAGCCAACTGCCGTTTTGGTAACTATATTTTTTTACTTCGACCACTTGTTTTTTTACAAAATTTCAGGGCTTGCAGCCATTGACCCGATAGCCAGGCTGAAGTTCCGTTGTACCGTCAATATTTCAGGGACAGCAGATACCTTTCACTGCAAAAAAGTAATCTGGCGTCTATCTTCTGTCCTTTAGCTGAACCCCAGATGAACATTGCAACTAAAAGGCTGTTTTATTATCACAGCGAGAACACTCAACACCTTTATTTGTGATATGGCATTAGTTTTTCTTATAACAAAGCGCCAGTTTTTCTCGTTTGAAGTAATTACTCCAAATCTTTAAGATACGCAGGTGTTCTGAGCTAGCGCAAAGACAATCAGAAAGTTGGTAGCGAGTTTTGGTTGTTTAGACAGTTCACTTAACAATGAGACTTTGTGAGAGAGGTTTTGTTGTTTGCTCCAAACATGTTCCCTGGATTTATTGAAGCACTCCTTCAACTTGTTGCTTGCCCGCTCATTGAGCGGGCTTTTTTTTAACTCGACTTATTTCGATTCAGGCAAATCAAAGCCCAGATGACGATAGGCTCTTGCTGTGGCGATGCGGCCACGCGGTGTGCGCTGAATAAAACCCTGCTGAATCAAAAACGGTTCTATCACATCTTCAATGGTTTCTTTCTCTTCCCCGATGGCTGCGGCCAGGTTATCCAGCCCCACAGGCCCGCCCATAAAGCTGTCAATAATGGCCGTTAACAGCTTACGGTCCATATAATCAAAGCCCTCGGCATCAACATCAACCATTTTTAACGCGGCTGAGGCAACCTCGATAGACACGATACCATTGGATTTTACCTGCGCATAATCGCGCACCCGCCGCAGCAGTCGGTTCGCAATACGCGGTGTGCCGCGGGAGCGGCGGGCAATTTCGGTCGCCCCTGCCACGTCCAGCTGCATATTCAGATAATGGGCCGAGCGCTGAATAATCTGGCTCAGTTCCTCAACCTTATAGAATTCCAGCCGCTGCACTATGCCAAAGCGGTCGCGCAGGGGTGAGGTTAAGGCACCGGCACGAGTAGTGGCTCCCACCAGCGTAAAAGGCGGCAGATCGAGTTTGATTGAGCGGGCGGCAGGCCCTTCGCCAATCATAATGTCCAGCTGGTAGTCTTCCATCGCCGGATACAGGATTTCCTCTACTACTGGGCTTAAGCGATGGATCTCATCAATAAAGAGCACATCATTCTGCTCCAGATTGGTTAACAGCGCGGCGAGATCTCCGGCTTTTTCCAGCACCGGGCCAGAGGTAGTTTTAATATTGACACCCATTTCGTTAGCGACAATCATCGCCAGCGTGGTTTTACCCAGACCCGGCGGGCCGAAAATCAGTAAGTGATCCAGTGGATCGCCCCGGCCGCGGGCAGCTTCGATAAAGATCGCCATTTGTTCGCGCACATGCTGCTGACCGGTATAATCTGCCAGACTTTTTGGCCGTATCGCACGGTCAATCACTTCTTCTTCTTTTAATATTCCCGGCTGCAGCAGGCGATCGGCTTCAATCATGGCTTAAATCATACTCTTTAAGGCTGCCTTGATTAGCTGCTCGCAGCTAATCCCAGGCGTCAAATACTGTTTTACCGCTTTCGCGGCCTGTGCCTGACTATACCCCAAGGCCAGCAAAGCGCCAATCGCATCCTGCTCAGCGGTGGCTGGCGGCGCGAAAATGGCTTCATCATCACTGAGCAGTAGCTTATCGGTTACCGGCGTTTGTGGTGTCACACCCCAATCCTTTAGGCGGTCGCGCATTTCAATTACCAGCCGCTCGGCCGTCTTTTTACCGACCCCAGGAAGCTTAATTAAGGTGCTGATATCGTCAAACTGCACACAACGCACAAAATGTTGCGCGGTCATGCCGGATAAAATAGTCAGCGCCAGCTTGGGGCCGACGCCATTGGCTTTAATCAACTGGCGAAATAAACTGCGCTCGGTCGGATTGCTAAAACCATAGAGTAGCTGCGCATCTTCACGCACCACAAAGTGGGTATAGAGGATAGCGGTTTTGCCCACTTCCGGTAATTCATAAAAGCTGGTCAGTGGCAGCTGCACTTCATAACCCACACCACCGACATCAATAAGCAAGTCCGGGGGTTGTTTTTCCAGAATAGTGCCTTGTAAACGACCAATCATCAGCTTTCCTTATTTACGTAAACGACCGCGTACCGTTTTACTGGCCTGCCCGGCTAAACTGACCAGGCTCTGCTGGGTATGACCATGACACAGCGCTACTGCCAGTGCATCAGCAGCATCAGCTTGCGGGTTGGCCGGTAGCTTTAACAGATAACGCACCATATGCTGTACCTGCGCTTTATCGGCCGCGCCCGTGCCAACCACGGCTTGTTTCACCTGGCGGGCAGAATACTCAAACACCGACAACCCGGCATGGCAGGCGGCGACGATGGCCGCCCCCCGTGCCTGCCCCAGCTTTAACGCCGAGTCAGCATTACGCGCCATAAAGACCTGCTCAATCGCAAACACAGTGGGCTGAGTTTGGGCAATAATCTCACTTACGCCATTAAAAATGCGGATCAACCGCTCCGGCAGCTCATCGGTACCGGTACGGATACAGCCGCTGGCGACATAACTAAAGTTACCGCCAAGCTGCTTAATCACGCCATAACCGGTCAGCCGGCTGCCGGGGTCAATACCCAGAATAATGGCCAAGCTTACTCCAGAGTTGCCATAATGTCGTCGCTAATGTCGGCATTATGGTAAACGTTTTGCACATCGTCAGAGTCTTCCAGCGCGTCGAGCATTTTAATAAACCTGGCCGCGGTCTCGGCATCCAGTTCAGCGCGGGTATCCGGTAACAGGGTGATTTCTGCTGATTCGGCAGTAAAGCCAGCTGCCGCTAACGCATCTTTGACGGCACTGAAGGCCTCCGGGCTGGTCAGCACTTCCTGACTGCCATCATCATGGCTTTGGACATCATCGGCACCGGCATCCAACGCTAATTCCAGCAGCTGGTCTTCATCAATGCCCGGCGCAAACAACAACACGCCCTTGCGTTGAAACATATAGGCGACTGAACCGCTGGTACCCAGGTTACCGCCGTATTTGGTAAAGGCATGCCGCACATCCGCCACAGTGCGCTTATTATTGTCGGTCATGGTTTCAACGATAACCGCGACCCCACCCGGCCCATAGCCTTCGTAGACCAGCTCTTCGTATTGCTCACCGTCTTGCATCCCGGCACCGCGCTTAATGGCGCGTTCAATGGTATCGCGGGTCATATTTTCACTTAAGGCTTTGTCGACAGCCAAACGTAAGCGTGGATTAGCGGCAACATCGGGGCTAATGCGGGCTGCGGTGGTCAGCTCGCGGATCATCTTGGTCCAGATTTTGTTTTTCTTCGCATCCTGGCGGGCCTTACGATGCTTCATATTGGCCCATTTACTGTGTCCAGCCATCGGTGCTCCTGTGCTTGTAAAAACTGCGGGGTAAAGACGCAGTGGGCAAGGCCCACTGCACAAGCTTAGCGATTGTTTCGCTACTTAGACTCAGGCTTTGACCGCCACCTGAATACCCAGTTCGGCTAGCTGGGCTGGATTAGCGGCACCCGGTGCGTCCGTGAGCGGACAGGCTGCAGTAGCGGTTTTCGGGAACGCCATCACATCACGGATTGAGGTCGCGCCGGTCATCAACATCACCAGGCGATCCAGGCCAAAGGCCAAACCGGCATGCGGCGGCGCGCCGTATTTTAAGGCTTCGAGCAGGAAACCGAATTTCTCGGCCGCTTCTTCATCGCTAATGCCCAATAAGGTAAAGACCTTGGCCTGCACTTCAGCGGTGTGGATCCGCACTGAGCCACCACCTAATTCAGTGCCGTTTAATACCATGTCATAGGCATTGGATAACAGCTCACCAAGCTTGAGCTCGTTATTCGGGGTATTCAGGAAATGCGCCGTGTCCAGTGGCGAGGTAAACGGATGGTGTACTGCCGAGTAGCTGCCATCATCGTTTTCTTCAAACATCGGGAAGTCTACCACCCATAACGGTTTCCAACCCGGTACCGTCAGTTTTAAGTCTTCGCCCAGCTTTAAGCGCAGTGCCCCCATGGCTTCGCAGACAACCTTGTAACTATCGGCACCAAAGAAAATTAAATCGCCATTTTGAGCGCCGGTGCGGGCCAGAATTTCGGTAATGATCTCTGCGCTTAAGAACTTAGCTACCGGTGACTGGATACCTTCAGCGCCTGCTGCCAGATCGTTAACTTTCAACCAGGCTAACCCCTTGGCGCCATAGATGCCAACAAAGCTGGTGTAGTTATCGATATCTTTGCGGGAGATTTTCTCGGCAGCGCCTGGCACTTTCAATGCCACAACGCGGCCTTTTGGATCATTGGCCGGGCCAGAGAAGACTTTAAATTCAACGTCTTTTAATAAGTCAGCCACATCGACAAACTGCATCGGGTTGCGTAAATCCGGCTTGTCGGAACCGTATAAGCGCATCGCTTCCCAATACGGCATCCGTGGGAAATCGCCTAAATCGACATTCAGCAGGCTCTGGAACATCTCACGTACCATCTGCTCGGTCACCGCCATCACTTCCGGCGCCGTCATAAAGGAGGTTTCGATATCGATCTGGGTAAATTCCGGCTGGCGATCGGCGCGTAAGTCTTCATCACGGAAGCATTTCACGATCTGGTAGTAGCGATCCAGACCTGACATCATCAACAGTTGCTTAAACAGCTGTGGTGATTGTGGCAACGCAAAGAACTGGCCTTTGTGCGTGCGGCTGGGTACCAGATAATCGCGCGCGCCCTCTGGCGTGGCCTTGGTCAGGATCGGCGTTTCGACATCTAAAAAGCCCTGGCTGTCCATAAAATTGCGCACAAAGCTGGTGACCTTGGCGCGGAATTTCAGCCGGTCGCTCATCAGCGGCCGGCGTAAATCCAGGTAGCGGTATTTCAGGCGCTGCTCTTCACTGTTTTCGTGGTTAAAGTCCAGCGGCAGCGGCGCGGCTTTATTCAGAATAGTCAGCTCACTGGCATAAACTTCTACCGCACCGGTGGCCATCTCCTGGTTTACCTGCGAGGCCGGGCGCGCCCGCACCTGGCCTTTTATCTGAATGCAGTATTCATTACGCACGGTATAGGCAACATCGAACAAATCTTTTAAATCCGGGTCACAAACGACCTGCACCAGACCTTCACGGTCACGCAAGTCAATAAAAATCAGACCACCCAGATCCCGCCGCCGGTTGACCCAACCACTTAAGGTGACGTCTTGCCCAACTTCTGTTGCCGTTAACTTACCGCAATAATGGCTACGCATTAACCTTTCCTTTCATTCAAGCTGAAGTGCTACACCTGTCATCTGGCGACAACCACGGTTTTTGTCTGCGCGGCTGTCGAAATTGATAGTGTATCTATTTAATGGGCGCTAATTATAGCGAAATGCGCTTTAATGTCACTGCCCGCTTTGGAAAAGCATTAAAGCCCCGCGACTGTAAAGATTAACTGCAGAAAAGTACCCGCCTTTGCGTTAAAATGCCGCCCATATCGTGCCCTTATTGAGAAATTAAGATGCAAAAAGATCAGGTATATGCCGATCCGCTGGCCCATATTGCCGATTTTCGCTTTGACGCGGCCGTGGCCGAAGTATTCCCGGATATGATTCAGCGCTCGGTACCCGGCTATCAGACTATTATTCAGACCATTGGTAAGCTTACCGCCCGCTTTCAACAGCCGGACAGTCATTATTATGATCTCGGTTGCTCACTGGGCGCCGGTACGCTAGCGATGCGCCGCAATATTAGTGCCGCTAATAGCAGGATCATTGGTGTCGATAACAGTGCAGCCATGGTCGAGCGTTGTCAGCTGCACTTACAGGCATTTCGCTCTGAGGTGCCGGTGGAGATCCTGCTGGCCGATATCCGTGATGTGGCGATTGAACATGCCGCCGTGGTCGTGGTGAACTTTACACTGCAGTTTTTAGCGCCTGAGGATCGTAGTGCGCTGATTAATAAAATTTATCAGGGCTTAAAACCAGGTGGCCTGCTGATCCTGTCCGAGAAATTTATTAACGACGACAGCCTGACCAATGAGCTGCTGATTGACCTGCACCACGACTTTAAACGCGCCAATGGCTACAGTGAACTGGAAATCAGCCAAAAGCGTACCGCACTGGAAAATGTGATGCGTCCGGATAGCCTGCAAACCCACCGTAGCAGACTGCAGCAAGCAGGTTTTAACACGCAAACACTATGGTTTCAGTGTTTTAACTTCTGCTCAATGCTGGCAATTAAGGAATAAGCATGCTGGATTTTTCTCCCTTTTATGCCGCCCTGGCGCAAAACCAGTTAAGCGCCTGGCTGGAAACCTTACCGGCCCAACTGGCCAACTGGCGCAAAGAAGCGCTACATGGTGACTTTGCCAGCTGGCAAAAGGTGTTGCAGCATTTGCCCGTGACCAGGCCCTCGGTCGTTGAGCTAAAGCAGGAGGTGAAATTCGGTACCGCCGCTGATATCAGCACTGGCGAAGCCGAACGCATTCGCTATTTATTACAACAGTTAAAACCCTGGCGCAAAGGCCCCTTCTCAATTCACGGCATTGACATTGATACCGAGTGGCGCTCGGATTGGAAATGGCAGCGCGTATTACCGCATATCAGTGATTTAACTAACCGCACCGTGCTTGATGTCGGCTGTGGCAGCGGCTATCACTTATGGCGGATGCGCGGTGCCGGCGCCCGTTTTGTAGTCGGTATCGACCCGTCGCAACTGTTTTATGCGCAGTTTCAAGCCATTAAACACTTTAATCCGGATCCGGCGGTGAATTTAATCCCGATTGGTATCGACGAGATGCCGGCCTTAAAGCAGTTCGATACGGTGTTTTCGATGGGGGTGTTATACCATCGCCGCTCACCGCTGGATTTTTTACAGCAATTAAAGCAACAACTGCGGCCGGGCGGCGAGCTGGTGTTGGAAACTTTAGTCGTCGAAGGCGACGAGCAGACGGTGTTAGTGCCGGGTGAGCGCTATGCCAAGATGCGTAATGTCTGGTTTATTCCCAGTACCGCCGCCTTATGCCATTGGTTAACCCGGCTTGGCTTTAAAGATGCACGGGTGGTTGATTTAAATACCACCAGCCTGGAGGAACAGCGCGCCACGGCCTGGATGGAAAATGAAAGTCTGATTGATTTTCTCGATCCGAATGATCATAGTAAGACCATTGAAGGTTATCCGGCACCGATACGTGCCGTTGTGATTGCCGGCGTTTAACGCCGGCATAGCTGCAGCAGGAGCGCACCAGCACTATGCCCTACCGTCCCAAGTCAACGCTGGAACAATGGCGAATTTTACAGGCCGTGGTCGATGCCGGCGGTTATGCCCAGGCGGCGGATCTGTTAAACAAAAGCCAGTCGTCGTTAAACCATGCCGTCGCCAAACTACAATCGCAATTAGGCGTCGAGCTACTGGAAGTCATTGGCCGCAAAGCGCAGCTTACCCCAGCTGGCGAGGTGATGCTGCGCCGCTCACGCATTCTGACCCAGCAAATTGAAGATTTAGAGCTGTTAGCCGATAACCTTGATAAAGGCTGGGAGCCAGAAATTCGTATCGCTACTGAACTGGCCTATCCGAAACCCTTTTTATACCAGGCGCTGCAGGCCTTTTACCCAATTAGTCGTGGCAGCCGGGTGCAAATTATTGATACGGTACTCACTGGCACCAGCGAGATTATTACCCAGAAAAAAGCGGATCTGGTGATTACCGGCGTAGTACCCAAAGGCTATTTAAGTGAACCGCTGTATGTGACCCGCTTTATTCCGGTGGTCGGTTGCCAGCATCCGCTCGCCAGTATAGATAGCCTGGATCAAAATGAGCTAAGCCAACAGCTGCAAATTGTGATCCGCGATACCGCCGTCAAGCCGCAGGAGCATATGGGCTGGCTTAAAGCCGAACAACGCTGGACAGTGAATAATTTTCACGAAGCAGTCGATATCTTACAGCTTGGCTTAGGATTTTGCTGGTTACCCGACTTTGTGGTGAATCCACAGTTGGAAACAGGTCAACTTTGCCGTTTACCGCTAAAACAAAGTACCGAACGCCTGGTGCCGATGAGTTTGCTGGCACCACAAGAAGAAACCTTAGGGCCGGGTAGCCGGCAATTACGGCAGTTGCTACTGGCCGCACATCAAAAATAACAAGGACCTTTTATGCAAGCGCAGGAACTGAACGCCCTGATGCAACAATCGGCAGTTGATGCCGTCAACTTTGCGGCTGAGCAATATCAATTAACGCTGGATGGCAGTCTGGAAAGTCTGCATCAGGTTGATACGTTGCTGGCCAAGTTGTATCAGGATCAACAGGCAAAACCGCACTCCAGTGAAATGCTGTTTACGCTGTGTAATATTATTGGTGCCTATGTTGGGGAAGTTTTTATCCAACACGTCGGTGGCCAGTGGCAAAATAATACGCAAGATCACAGCGCGCCGTACCTGGCGGTAGGCTTTGGCGATAAAGAATTTCCATTTGCATCAGTGTGTTACCACAAGATTGTTAATGATAACAGCATCAGCCTGCAAGATTACCTGCGCCAGGCACGTGAGAACGCCACACAGTAAGGCTTTTGTCGGCGCCGTTAAAAAGGTAAAATGGCGCCCTCTTTAGCCAACCCCCAAGCCATTCGAGGAAAGCCGTGAGCGAGCAGAAAACATCTTTAAGCTATAAAGACGCCGGAGTAGACATAGACGCAGGTAATGCGCTGGTTGATCGGATTAAAGGCGCGGTAAAGCGCACCACCCGTCCGGAAGTCATCGGTGGCCTTGGTGGTTTTGGCGCGCTATGCCAAATCCCTGCCGGTTATAAAGAGCCGGTACTGGTGTCAGGTACTGACGGTGTCGGCACCAAATTGCGCTTAGCGATGGATTTAAAGCGCCATGATGGTGTGGGTATCGATTTGGTTGCGATGTGTGTGAACGATCTGGTAGTACAGGGTGCAGAACCGCTGTTTTTCCTCGATTATTACGCTACCGGTAAATTAGATGTCGATACGGCGTCGCGGGTCGTTGCCGGTATTGCGGAAGGCTGTGTGCAGTCGGGTTGCGCCTTGGTTGGCGGTGAAACCGCTGAAATGCCAGGCATGTATCATGGTGATGATTACGATATCGCCGGTTTCTGCGTTGGTGTGGTGGAAAAAGCCGATATTATCGATGGCTCCAAAGTCCAACCCGGTGACCAGTTGATTGCTCTGGCCTCTTCTGGTCCACACTCCAATGGTTTTTCACTGATCCGCAAGGTACTGGAAGTGTCAGGTCAATCTCCTGAGACCTTACTGGACGGTAAGTCGATTGCCGACCACCTACTGGAACCGACCCGTATCTATGTGAAAAACCTGCTGGCACTGTTTAAAACCACACCGGTACATGCGCTGTGTCATATCACCGGCGGTGGTTTCTGGGAAAATATTCCACGGGTACTACCGGCTGATACCAAAGCGGTGATTAATGGCAAAAGCTGGCAGTGGCCGGCGATTTTTGACTGGTTACAGCAACAGGGTAATATCAGCCGCCATGAAATGTACCGTACCTTTAACTGTGGTGTCGGTATGATCGTAGTGGTCCCTGCCGCTGAGTTAGATCAGGCGCTGGCGAAGCTGCAACATGCTGGCGAAACCGCCTGGCATCTGGGTGAAATTCAGGCCGCTGCGGCCGGCGAGCAACTGGTTATTATCAACGAGTAAGAAGGCAGCATGAAATCTATCGTCGTGCTGATCTCAGGCAGTGGCAGCAATTTACAGGCCCTGCTTGATAGCTGTGCTACGGGCTTTATCCCCGGTAAGATTACCGGGGTGATCTCGAACAAGGCAAACGCCTTTGGCTTAAAACGGGCAGAAGCCGCAGGTGTCGCGACTGCGGTCCTCAGCCACAAAGGCTTCGACAGTCGGGAAGATTATGATCAGGCGCTGATTGCGGCGATTGAGCAGTTTAAACCCGATTTAATTGTGCTGGCCGGTTTTATGCGCATCCTGACTGCAGAGTTTGTGCAACATTTTTCCGGTAAATTATTGAACATTCACCCTTCTTTGCTACCTAAGTATCAGGGATTGGCGACACATCAGCGGGCGATTGACGCCGGTGATACCGAACATGGCTGCAGTGTGCACTTTGTCACTGAACAGCTGGATGGCGGGCCGGTAATTTTGCAAGCCAAGGTGCCAATTTTCCCAGGCGACGATGCTTCAGTTGTGGCAGAGCGGGTGCATGAACAAGAACACCAAATTTATCCGTTGGTGGTGCGTTGGTTCTGTCAGGGCCGTTTACAACAACAGGTAAATGAGGCATGGTTAGACGGTAACTTACTTCCAGCACAAGGTTATGCCCAGGATGAGGATGATGTCGAGGTGGCGCCGTAACGCAGCCGTTTTGTTTACCACCTTTCTAATCAGCACTGCAGTCTCAAGCACTGCAGTTGCTGAATCTACAATAGAAAGCCCTGCTTTTAGTACTTTTAATGCCGAATATCTGATTTACCGTGGCGGTAAAAGTCATGGTAAAGCCAAACGCTATCTACACCAGCAAGCAGACCACTATGAAATGGGTTACAGCAGCGATATTAGCTGGCTGGTGTTTAGTGATAAACGCAGTGAAACCTCAACCTTTATCGTGCAGGATGCGCAGATCCGACCGCTGCATTACCTGATGAAACGCAGTGGTACCGGTAGTAACCGCCATTATGAATGGCGTTTAGACTGGCAACAGCAACAGGTCCTTACCGGTAAGAAAGCAGCCGTAAAAGCCATACCCTGGCAGGATAACTGGTTAGATCCGCTCAGTTATCATCAGCAGCTGGTTAATGATCTGAAAGCGGGTAAAACCGAATTCAGCTATGACGTACTCAATCGTGATGGCAATAGCCGTACCTATCACTACCGGGTAGAACTGGAAGAACCGCTGGCGCTGCCCTACGGCAATGTGCGGGCAATCCGTATTGCCAGAGTGGAAGAGAACAGCGAGAAACAAGTGTTGGCCTGGGTCGCGCCTGAGCTGGACTATATGTTAGTGCGACTGTGGCGCGGTGAAGACAACGTGGAACAGTTCGATGTCCAGCTGCATAAATTAGAGTGGTTACAGCGCTCAGAGCACGAGCGGCTCACCGAAACGGAATAACTGCGCCTCGCCTGGCCGCATCTTATGCCACTGCTCGTTATTGGTCAGTGGCTCAGTGGCAATGATGGTGACCACATCCTTGGGGGTGGTTTCCCGGCTAAAATCAATATCGACATCCACATCCGACAGCCGTGCCACACCAAAGGGCGCGCGTCGGGTGATCCAGTGCAACTTGGTAGTACAAAATGCCAGCACATACTCACCGTCACTCAGCAGCATATTAAATACCCCCAATTGTTGCAGCTTGGGTAATAATCCGGCGATAAAGCGCATTGCCGCTTTGGGTCCCGGGCTTGTGCCGGGATAACGTTTTACTAACTCACTGAATAAGTAACAAAAGGCGCGCTCACTATCCGTGGTTCCGACAGGCTGAAAGCGCTCAACCGCTAACTGGCGGAAATCTTTTAACTGACCATTGTGAGCATAGGTCCAGTAACGGCCCCATAGCTCGCGGGTAAAAGGATGGGTGTTTTCCAGTCCCACCCGGCCGCTGTTAGCCTGCCGCACATGGGCAATCACGGCAGTACTTTTAATCGGATAATCAGAAACCAGGCGGGCAATTTCCGACTGATAGCTCGGTAATGCATCCTTAAAGGTACAAACGCCCTTCCCCTCGTAAAACGCCACGCCCCAGCCGTCTTTATGCGGGCCAGTTCGGCCACCGCGCTCTTTTAGTCCTTTAAAGCTAAAACAAATATCGGTTGGCACATTGGCTGACATCCCCAGTAATTCACACAAGTGCCACACTCCCATTCCGGCAAAACAACAGTCTGGTTGCTATGCTAGAACGTACAAACAGTGTCTGCAACTTTTGTTGACAGTTATAGCTGGTGTGCTGCGGCACGAAGTGCTTGCAACTTGGCGCAAAGCATTCTAAGCTAAGACTTTAGTGGTCAGACCTCTTATCACAGGAGTTTACAATGAGTGTGTTTCTGTTTTGTATGGCATTGCTGGTTGCGACAGGCGTACTCGCCTATCACCGCGCCAGCCTGACATTATTTACCGCGGTACTTGGCGCTATTCTGTTAGTAGGTACCTTTAGTGGTGTGGCCGGCTTTTTTGCCTGGTTGGTATTTTTAGTTATCGCGCTGCCGCTGAATATCGCCTCGGTACGCCAGCAGCATCTGACTAAGCCGCTGTTAAAGCTGTACCGCAAAATTATGCCGGAAATGTCCAGCACCGAAAAAGAAGCTATTGATGCCGGCACTACCTGGTGGGAAGGGGATCTGTTCCGCGGCAATCCGGATTGGCAAAAAATGCATAACTTCCCGCAACCACGCTTAAGCGCTGAAGAGCAGGCGTTTTTAGACGGCCCGGTAGAAGAAGTGCTGGCCATGTTTGATGATTGGCATGCGACTCATGAGCGGGCCGATCTGTCACCGGAAGTCTATCAGTATCTGAAAGACAAAGGCTTCTTTGCCATGATCATCAAGAAAGAATACGGTGGTCTGGAATTCTCTGCCTTTGCCCAGTCTTGCGTACTGCAAAAGCTGACCAGTAAGAGCATGATGTTATCCAGTATCGTCGGTGTACCTAACTCCTTAGGCCCGGGCGAACTGTTGCAGCATTATGGTACGGATGAACAAAAAGCTTATTATTTACCGCGTCTGGCGAAGGGTATCGATGTGCCTTGCTTCGCTCTGACCAGCCCGGAAGCCGGCTCAGACGCCGGTGCCATTCCGGATTTTGGTGTGGTCTGTAAAGGTCAGTGGAATGGTGAGGAAATCCTCGGCATGCGCCTGACCTGGAATAAGCGCTATATCACACTGGCGCCGATCGCCACTGTACTGGGCCTGGCTTTCAAACTGCAAGATCCGGACAAACTGCTGGGCGATAAAGAAGATCTGGGCATTACCTGTGCGCTGATCCCTGCTAATACCCCAGGTGTCAAAATTGGCCGCCGTCACTTCCCGCTGAATGTACCATTCCAGAATGGTCCAACGCAGGGTACTGAGGTCTTTGTGCCACTGGATTATATTATCGGTGGTCCGAAGATGGCTGGCCAGGGCTGGCGGATGCTGGTGGAATGTTTATCAGTGGGCCGGGCTATTACGCTGCCATCGAACAGTACTGGTGGTATCAAGGCTGTGGCGCTGGCGACCGGTGCCTATGCCCGTATTCGTCGTCAGTTCAAATTACCTGTTGGTAAGATGGAAGGCGTAGAAGAAGTGATGGCGCGGATTGGCGGTTATGCCTACATGGCCGACGCGTCAACAGCAATGTCAGTGAGTTCAATTGACCTCGGCGAAAAGCCGTCTGTGATCTCAGCCATTACCAAATACCATATGACCGAACGCATGCGTCAGGCCATTATTGACGCGATGGACGTGCATGGTGGTAAAGGGATCTGTATGGGTCCGAACAACTACCTGGCCCGTGGTTATCAGGGCGCACCGGTAGCCATTACCGTAGAGGGTGCCAATATCCTGACCCGCAATATGATTATTTACGGTCAGGGCGCGATCCGTTGCCATCCTTTTGTACTGGCTGAATTGCAGGCAGCCCAACTGACGGACGAAGGCGCAGCGGTCACGGCTTTTGACAAGGCACTGTTTGGCCATATCGGCTTTGCAATCAGTAATTTCTTCCGCACCTTCTGGTTATCGTTAACCGGCGGCGCCTTCAGTCACGCCCCTTACAACGATGATACCGCCCGCTACTACAAGCAAATGAACCGCTTTAGCGCAGCACTTGCACTGATGTCTGATGTGGCCATGGGCACCCTGGGTGGTGATTTAAAACGTCGTGAACGGATTTCAGCGCGCCTGGGTGATATTCTGAGTATGCTGTATATCACTTCGTCCGTGTTAAAACGTTATCAGGACGAAGGCCGGCAGGTGCAGGATTTACCGCTGGTGCAGTGGGCCTGTGAAGATAACCTGTTCCGTGCGCAGCTGGCGTTAACAGAGCTGTTCGATAACTTCCCGAACCGCGTTGTCGGTGTCGTGTTAAAGCGTATTGTGTTCCCGTTTGGCCGTACCCTGCGCAAACCGTCCGACCAACTGGATCATCAGGTATCACGTATTATGATGACACCATGCGAAGCGCGTAACCGCTTAGGTAAACACCTGTATCTGAAAGTTGAACCACTTAATCAGTTAGGCCGTGTTGAGCAGGCGCTGCTGGATGTGTTGGCCGCTGAGCCTCTGTTCGATAAAGTCAGCAAAGCCTCGGGCAAACGCCTGCCGTTCTTCCGCCTGCATGAAGTGGCGGATGAAGGTCTGAAGCTGGGTGTGATTAACCAACAGGAAGCCCAAATACTGCGCACAGCTGAAGAAAGCCGTTTATTTGTGATTAATGTTGATGATTTTGAGCCAGAGTATCTGGCTGCGGATAAATCATTAAAACAGCAGGCTAATGGCGCCGAGGCGCTAAATGCAGCCGAGAAAAAATCAAAGGCGGCTTAATAACAGCCAAGTCAGAGAAATTAAAAGGCCGGTTATCGCAACCGGCCTTTTTTATTCTGACATCATTTTTTTATTCTGACAGCATATTGTGCTGCAGCGGCCGGTCCTTATACCTGTACCGCCGCTTCGCCATTACGATCAGAAGTTAACTACCAAGGGTGCCGAACATTGCTTAGTGGCATCATAGCACAGCAGATAAGTTACTGATTCTGCCTGGGTCTTAAACTGATTATTATAAATACCCGGTTTGGTTAGGGTGCTTACCACCTCACCATCACGATACAGGGTCAAACCAGTTTGCTCGCTGCTCCAACTCAGCTGCACCAGCTTACTGCCAGAGCGCGCATTACCCTGGTTTACCCGTACCAATTGCAGCTGAATATCCAGCGGTCGTGGCAGGTCTAAGGCAACCAATACCGGATCATGATCTGATGAGCGATAAGCATCTGGTGCATAATAAGTATTAACCGTATTACCTGGTTTAAACTCGGTATTGTAATCCAATACTATCGGCTCATCGGCATTGATATGCCACTCTGTGGCATCGACCAGATATTGCTGCGCATCAGCGTTTAACAACATATGATCAAGCTGACCAGACAGATTGTCGAAGATATAACCATAGGCCGGGGTTTTGCCAAGTACCTCGAAGGCACTGACGTAACCAGCACTGGCCAGCATCGTCAGCGGATCTTCTTTGGCATAGGCGTTGAGATCACCCAGTACTACCGCCGGAATATCAGCAAACTGGCTAGCTGCAAACACACCGATAGCTTCAGCTGCGCGGGTACGGGTTTGATTACAGTTACCCTGTCCGTCATTCAAATCCGGATCACCAGAGCAAGATGAACCTTTGGATTTCAGATGATTTACCATCACCGCAAACTCGGCATTATTTTCCAGCAAGCGGAAACGCTGTGCCAGCATTGGCCGGTTACGGCTGGTATCGAACAGCGGCACACCGTTAGTATCGGTTGCGGAGTTCTGCTCATCCAGAATTTGCGCGGCGGCTACCGGTGTGACCAGTGCAGCGCGGTACAACATACCAACAGTAATTTCGTCAGTACCAATTTTGGCCGCGTCAACCGCGATATATTGCCAGTCGGCGAAACCGGAGCTTTGCCGTAAACCGGCAACCAGATCAGCCAGTGCCGACGTCTCAGTAAAGCCGTCGTTCTCAATTTCCATTAACCCGATCACAGTAGCATCTAATGCGCTTAAGGCAGCAAGTATTTTCGCCCGTTGCCGCTCAAATTCCAGTGCGCTATCAGCGCCGCGGGAGGTCGGGAAGCCGCCACCTACGCCATTACCATTAAAGTAATTCAGCACGTTAAAACTGGCTATTTTCACATTACCGTCACCGGTTAACTCCGGTGCTGTAGTACGTGGATTGGTCGCGATGATATTAACCGGCTGAGTAGGATTAACCCGATACTCATTAAAGCCGTAATACAGGGAGCCCGTTAAACCAACAACGGTATCACCAGAGCGCACGGTATTAGCCGCAGTTAAACCCGGCGCCGGATAGGGAACCTGCAGTGGGTTTTGCAGTGTCGATGCATCATCGATCAGAATTTTATTCAGACTATGCTGTGCTGCCAGCGCTTGTGCCGCTGCGCCCGGGCTGACAACTTGCGTTGGCGTAAAACGACGACCATGAGATAAAACTAACTCGCCGAAGCGTCCCAGCGTGAAGTTGCCATTAACTGTTAATTCCTGGCTAAATTGCACCAGCATACCTTCATAGCGCTCCAAATAATCACTGGAGGCAACCGGCAGGCTCAGGTTGACCGCGGCAGGAATAGCGGCAGCGCCACAATCTACCGTAGCGGTAATATTGTCGAGCTGTGTATTGCCCTGGAACTCAGCAACCCGGGCTTGTAAACGAACACGCTGCCCGGTTGTCACTGCTAATGTTTGACTATTGGTATAAACGAATACCCCTTCCGAGGTGAGCGGATTATCATCCTGCTCAGTATCTGCCGCCTGGATCATATAACCACGCAAACCAGACAGAGTATGCGTCACGATGCCTTCAACAACGACCGTTTGCCCGGCTAGCGGGCTGGCACTCTCCGCGCCCTGAATAGCTGAAATAGGCGTAAAAGGCGCGGCACACGTCAAGTCAAACTCTGGTTCTGGCTCTTCCGGATCCACCGGCCCACCACTGCCATTAAATTGGCCGATATCAGAAAAGTCATCCTGCGGGAATTGTAGCCATTGCACCGAGGGGTCAAAGGCATCACTAATATTAGTGTCGTAGACGATCCCCACGCGTCTCAGGCTCTGGTCAACCGTACGCACATTATTGTTGCTCCAGGCCGCCCCCGGATCTTCACCAACACGACCGAAACTGTCTACTACGGCACCGTTCTTCTCCAGCACAATAGCGTCATCGCCATTCCACGATGCACTACCGGTGATTAAGTTTGCCAGATCTCTCAAGCCAACTACCGCCTGGCCATTGACAATAACAAAGGTTTGCTTTGCCGCCAGTGAGCCAGAGAGGTTAATGTTGGTTGATGATGTACTACCATTATAAAATACCCGCACGCGGTAGTTGCTCAGATCTACGGCTTGTTCGCCCGGGTTATAAAGCTCCAGCGCTTTATTGTTACCACTGCCCTCGACATATTCTGAGATAAAAATTTCCGCCTGAGCAGCCGGCGCGAGTGCGACGGCCAGACTGGCGGCTAAGAGTGTCTTTTTCACGTTGTTATTCCCTGGTTTTTGTTATCGGTTGCTCAGACTACAACCGCTTTATGGCAATCTGATTAAATTTTGAAGAAATTATGCTGACCACCAAAAGACGTAAAGACTTCTAAATAGCTAAATATCGCTAGGCAAAAGCGTCAATTTCGGTTTTACTAAGCAGCGAACTATTTAAGGAGCGAGCAATGTTTAAAGTCAATCAGTATTTTGATGGTAAGGTGGCGTCTGTCGCATTTCAGGGCGAGCAACTGCCTGCCACCGTTGGCGTGATGGCACCGGGGAATTATGAGTTTGGCACCAGCCAGCACGAAGTGATGACGGTAATCAGCGGCGAGTTGACCGTAAAGCTGCCGGGTAGTGACAGCTGGCAAACCTATTCGCGCGGCCAGGCCTTTCAGGTGCCTGCTAATAGCAAGTTTCAGTTGCAAGTCGCCCGTGATACCGCTTACCTTTGCACCTATCAGTAAGCCAGCCGAACGAGTGAACTATGCGTGGCATGCGCAGCGCAGCCAAACAGCCTGAACCACAAAAACGCAGCTATGCGATGCCACTTAGCCAGAGCGTAAAAACGCTCTGGCCTTATTTAATGCAGTTTAAAGTCAGGGTCCTGCTGGCACTGCTCTGTTTGATCGGCGCCAAGGCTGCGACCTTGCTAGTGCCCTTCGCATTAAAAGAGATTGTAGATTCGTTGGATTCTGGTCGCCAGGCTTTGCTGGTGTTGCCCGTGGCCTTGATCCTGCTGTACGGCAGCCTGCGTTTTCTGACGGTATTTTTAGGCGAACTGCGCGATGCACTCTTTGGCCGGGTGACCGAACATGCGATGCGTCAACTGGGCTTAAAGGTATTTCAACATCTGCATCAGCTGGAACTGAGTTTTCATCTCGACCGGCAAACCGGCGGTATCAGCCGCGATATTGAGCGTGGCACTAACGGCCTCAGCTTTCTGATGCGGTTTTTAATGTTCAATATTGTGCCGACGCTGCTGGAAATTCTGGCCGTGGCCGTGATCTTCAGCGTGCTGTTCTCCCCTGTTTATGCGCTGATTACTGTGGTCGCGGTTGCTCTCTACATCTTTTTCACGATCTATGTCACGGAGTGGCGTAATAAATTTATCCGTGAAGCTAATCAGGCTGATAACACCACCAACAGCCGCGCCATCGACAGTCTGCTGAACTATGAGACAGTTAAATACTTTAATAATGAACAGCATGAAGCGAAAATTTACGATGGCTTTCTAGCCAGCTGGGAGCAGGCGCGGCTAAAGAATAGACTCAGTTTATTGGTGTTAAACTCAGGTCAGGCGCTGCTCATTGCGTTGGCCGTAACCGCTTTGATGTATCTGGCAGCACGCGATGTGGTGAATCAGCAACTGAGTCTTGGCGAATTGGTGATGCTAAACGCCTACTTGATCCAACTGTTTTTACCGCTGAACTTTCTTGGCTTTGTCTATCGGGAAATTCGCCGCGCCCTGACCGATCTGGAAAATATGCTCGGGCTATTGACCCGAAAACCGGCCATTATTGATGCAACAGATGCGCAACCGCTACAACTTAATGGGGCCGATATTCGTTTTGAGAACGTTAGTTTCCGCTATCAAACAGAGCGGCCAATATTACAGGATCTGAGTTTTCATGTGCCCAGCGGCAGTAAAGTGGCGATTGTCGGTGCCTCAGGCGCGGGCAAAAGCACCATTGCCCGCCTACTGTATCGCTTTTATGAGCTAGAGGCCGGACGGATCCTGATCGATGGTCAGGATATCCGTAAAGTCAGCCTGGAATCACTACGTCGCGCTATTGCCATAGTGCCGCAGGATACGGTGCTGTTTAATACCAGTATTCGCGATAATATTGCCTATGCCAAACCCGACGCCAGCGCCGCCGAAGTGGACCAGGCTATCGCTATGGCGCACCTGCAGGATTTTATTAACAGCTTGCCGCAGGGCGACCAAACCCAGGTAGGCGAGCGCGGTTTAAAAGTTTCAGGTGGCGAAAAACAGCGGATAGCCATCGCCCGCGCCATGCTGAAAGGCTCACCCATTTTAGTGTTTGATGAAGCCACATCGTCTTTAGATTCGGCCTCGGAGCAGGCGATTCTCAAGGCGATGCGCGAGGTGGCACAGCAGCATACCAGCCTGGTGATTGCGCACCGCTTATCTACCATTACCGACGCCGACCAGATCCTGGTGTTGCAGCAGGGACAGTTAGTCGAACAAGGGAGTCACCTGCAACTGCTTGCCGCCAATGGCCGCTATGCCAGTTTATGGCGGCAGCAAGCTGAACAGTCGGACTAACCGCATGCGCTGCACATTTTTTGTGCGCCAGATCAACAGCAGCTTGTAACGGCTCTGCTACAGTTTAAGTTGGTAGAACAGCAAACAGGAGCCGCAAATGCCATTTCAGGAATTTAAAAGTCGCCTGCTAGCCCGAAAATTAGAATTGGAGCGCCAGGTCGCTGCCATTGAGCGCGACTTTGCGCAAGGTCGCAGTGCCGACTTTGCCGAACAGGCAACCGAACGTGAGAATGATGAAGTATTAAGCGCCATAGAACAAAAAGATCGGCAAGAACTGGCACAAATCAACAGAGCGCTTGGCCGAATGGAACACGGCACTTACGATAAATGTGCCCAGTGTGGCGAGGCCATTAAATTGGCACGTCTTACCGCTATCCCCTTTACTGAGCTTTGTATTCGCTGCGCCAAGTAGCCACTGGGCCGGCAAAACCGGCCCTGTTTTAACCAGCTCAGGCCGGTTTTATCCGAAACAGCATGGCATACAGTACCGGCACCGCGACCAGGGTTAATACCGTGGCAAAGGCTAGGCCGGCCATTATCGTTACTGCCATACTATTGAAAAACGCATCCCAAATCAGCGGCAACATCCCCAGAATCGTGGTCAAGGCTGCCAGTAATACCGGCCGGATCCGGCTAACGCTAGCCTGGACTATCGCCTGAACCTTATCGCTATTTTGCTGAATTTGCAGGTCAATCTCGTCCACTAGCACGATGGCATTTTTCATCAGCATGCCTGATAAGCTGAGGAAACCGAGCAACGCCGTAAAACCAAAGGGCAGACCCGTTGCCAATAAACCGGCGGTCACGCCACAGATAGACATCGGGACAATTAACCAAATCACCAGCGGCTGCTTCAGCGCACCGAACAGCAGAATACTGATCACCAGCATCACGATAAAACTTAAGGGTAATTGCGCGGCCAGCGATTGCTGAGCTTCAGCAGAGCTCTCATATTCACCACCCCAACTCAGTTGATAACCACTGGGTAATGGCAGCGCCTCAATTTTCGGGCGAACCAATTTTAGGGCTTGATCGGCCGTGTAACCCAAGGCCGGCTCAGCTTCGACAGTAAGGGTTCTTAACCGGTCGCGGCGCTGAATTTTCGCTTCTTCAGTTTGGGTTTGCAGCCCATTAATCACCTGTGTAATCGGGATATAGGTATTATCGTTAGCACTCCAAATCATCCGATCCTGCAGCCGGTCAATATCAAAGCGCTCTGACGCTGGCGGCCGCACCACGATTGGGATTTGCTTATCATGTTCACGGTAGACACCACTGCGTACTCCGGTGCTGGCAAACTCCAGTGTTTGCGCCAAATCAGTGCGATTAATACCGGCAACCCGCGCCCGCTCTTCGTTAAAGTCCGGTACGATCACCAGCTCCCGTTGCCGCCAGTTTTGCCGTAAATCGGTGATAGCCGGCTCTTGGCGCATTAACTCGGTAATTTGCTGGCCCAACTGCCGTAAGATGCGTTCATCCGGGCCAGATACCCTGGCCTGTAGCTTGGCACCACTGCCCGGCCCAAACATCAGTTGCTGGGTGTAGATCTCAGCCTGCGGTAAGCGCGGCGGCAGTTCAGTGCGCAGCCGCTGCATCAGCGGTGGGATCTGGTCACGGTGTGCGGTACGGATAATCAATTGGCCATAGGCGGCATTCGGCTGCTCCGGTGCGTAAGTCAACATAAAGCGACTGGCACCCGAGCCAACGAAGCTACTGACCGATTCGACTTCAGGTTGCGCCAGTACAAAGGCTTCAATTTCTGCCAGATCACGCGAGGTAGCGCGAATATCTGAGCCCTGAGGCAAGAAGTAATTCAAGTAGAAAATTGGCGTGTTCGACGCCGGGAAAAATACCTGCTTTACTTGCCCGAAACCGATCACACTAATTAGCGTGAGCACCGCCAAACCGCCCAGAGTTAGCGCACGTTGGCGTAAGGCAAAGTGCAATACCCTGATATAGCGCTGATAAAAACCTGCTGCATAGGGATCGGCAGCAGCACTATTAGCATCGACTTTAAACAAATAATGCGCCAGCAAAGGCGTGACACTAATCGCCAGCACCCAACTTAACAGCAATGAAATCGCAATTACCGCGAACAGTGAGAACAAGAATTCACCGGTACTATCCGGCGACAGGCCAATACCAGCAAAGGCCATAATGCCAATCACGGTCGCGCCTAACAGCGGGATCTGGGTACGACTGGCCGCTTCATCCGCCGCCTGCCGTGAACTCTGGCCACGCTGCATATTAATCAGCATGGTTTCCGCCACAACGATGGCGTTATCAACTAACATTCCCATGGCGATAATCAGGGCACCAAGCGAAATCCGCTCCATTTCGATATTCGCCAGTTTCATAAAGAATACGGTACCCAAGACAGTAAGTAACAAAGTACCGCCAACCACTAAACCAACCCGCCAACCCATGGTCAGACACAGCACAGCAATAACAATGACCACGGACAAGATCAGGTTAATAATAAAGTCGTTAATGGCGTTATCCACCACGACATGTTGCTGATAGATCGGATGCAGGGTTACGCCAAGCGGGATACGCTCTGCCAGTTTCGCCAGATGCTGATCAACCGCTTTACCTACATCGACAATATTGGCATCAGTCAGGCCGGAAATCGCCAACGTAAAGGCCGGTTTGCCATTAAAGCGGATGAGTTGCGACGGCACTTCAACTTCATCCCGGCGCACTGTTGCAACATCAAAAATGCTTAGTTGCTCGGTTGAGCCAGGTTTGCCAATCCGTAAATTTTCAATTGCCTCAATTGAATCCAGGCCTGGTTTGCTGTTCAGGCGAACCCTTTTGTCCCCCACCTGCACCGAGCCGGCTTGTGCTACTGCATTTTCGGTTTGCAGGGTGTTGACCACCAATTGCAATGGCAGGCCAATCCCGAGTAAACGCTCATGTGAGATTTCTACGCTGATTTGCTCTTCCGGTTCGCCGGCGGTCTGGACTTTTGCCACCCCAGGCACCGTCAGCATCTCACGGCGTAAAAAAGTAGCCAGCTCGCGCACTTCGCGATCGGAAAAACCGTCAGTTGTCACGGCATAAAAAATACCAAATACATCACCGAAATCGTCATTAACGATCGGTTTCATCACGCCTGAAGGTAAGCGAATACTGGCATCATTAACCTTACGCCTGAGCTCATCCCAAATCTGTGGCATCTGACTGCCGTCATACTTATCCTGAATTTGCACCCGGATTTCCGATTTACCCGGCATCGACTTGGAGGTAATACGCTTTAATTGTGATAATTGCTGAATACCGGATTCCAGCAATTCCGTCACTTCCTCTTCCACTTCCAACGCAGTCGCGCCCGGATAATGGGTGACAATAATCGCCTCTTTCAGCGTAAAGGCCGGATCTTCTAAGCGGCCAATACTGACCAATGCCCAAAGTCCGCCCAAAAAGCACAGCATAATAAACAGCCAGGTATTAACCTGCTTTTCAATTGCATAACTGGCAATCCGCATCAGAAGGCTCCTTAGTAGGCCACAAAGGGCTGCACCTGCTGCCCGGGCTGTAACTGATAAATCCCGGCAGAAACCACCTGCTCGCCACGATTCAAGCCACTGAGCACTTCAATCTGTTGCTCACGCACCGTGCCAACCTGTACGGCAATGCGCTGCACAGTTTGGGTTTCGGGCTGATAGCGCCAGACATAAAATTGTTCCGGTGTCGCGGTATCCAGTGCCGAGACCGGAATAAGGACGGTGCTGTTAGTGGCAACTTTTTCGGTCACCACATTCACCGTCATACCGGGCAATAAATTAACATCCGGCAAACGTGGCATCGCAAACGAGACCTGATAAGTCTGAGTTAAGGGATCAACTTCAGTGGCATGTTCACGGTAAGCCAGAGGATAGCGTTCGCTGGCAGCTTCTGATAACCGCACTGAAACCAGATAGTCACTGGTATCCCTGACCTGGCGCATAATCTGTTCCGGCACGTTAATATGTACACGCAATTCGGTAATATTTTGCACTCGTAACAATGGCGTACCGGCAGCAACAGTGGCAAAACGCTCGACCAGCCTGCGGGTAACCAGCGCATCAAAGGGCGCTTTAAGTTGGGTGTAGTCCAGATTACGGCGGGCATTTTCCAGCGCCACCCGGGCAATTTCGTAGTTGGTCTGCAACTGATCAAAGGCTGATGGCGTTAAAATACCTTGCTCACGCAAGGGTTTGCCACGCTCCAGATCACGACTGGCTTGCGCCAACTGCACTTCAGCCTGCTCGACGGCCAATTGATAGTCTGCCGGGTCCAATGCGGCCAGTAATTCTCCGGCAGGCACGACTTGTCCTTGCTGCACCGGTAATTCGGTTACCCGGCCACCGACCTGAAACGCCAGATCCACTGTACTGACCGCATCTATACGCCCGACAAAATGCCGGCTATTGGCTTGCTCTTCGCCATTAATGGTATAGAGCTTTACTGTCGGTACTATCACAGTGGCAGGTGGCGTCGCGTCTGAGCAGGCGCTTAAACCAATCACGAAACTCAAAACCCAGCAGGGTGATTTAAATGCCATCTTCATACTTGTAGCTCCCGTGCCTGTTGCACTAATTGTTGTTCCAGCGCGCTGCGCTCTGCTGCGGTAAAAGGGGATAAATTAAGTAAATCGTGATAAATCAGGGCTTCACTGGCCAGTAACAGCAAGGTTGCCTGCAGTGCATTGCCATGTTCAGCCTGAATTTGCTGCATTACATCCTTATTGTGTTGCTGCACCGGTTGTAACAAGGCAGGCTGCTCTGCGGCCGCGGCCAGAATCGCCATCGCGGTATTACCGGCAATCTGCCGGGTAAAGTGGGCGCGGGTTTGCAATACCGCTGCCAAGGTCGAGCTTTCTGTGCGCTCTTGCAAGCTACGCTGGCACTCAGCTTCCTCTATCAACTGTTGCACCATGGCACTAATTAACGCCTCTTTACTGGGGAAGTGATAAATCAAACCACCTTTACTGACACCAGCGGCTTTGGCAACCGCATCCAGCGTCACTTTACCGGCGCCTTTTTCAGCGGCAACACTGAGTGCGGCCTGAATGATTTGACTGTTAGTAAGTTGAGATTTTTTATTCAAGGATAAGCTCCCGTGCCGAGGCCGGTTTGAGGCCGCTGTAGCCACAGCAAAAAACCGACCAGTTGGTACAGTAAATTATTATAGATCAGCCGTAGTAAACCGCAACACTGGGATCGAAAAATGACTATATTATGGTGAACCTGACTAATGCTTCGCCGACATAAAATTTATTTCTGTTAAATAACAAACATTTAAAATATGGCATAGAATTGGCATCAGCATAACAGCAAATTCCATAGTGACTTTCGCAACAGCAAAAAGGAAAAACAAATGAGCGTGTTACGATTAATTTTTAACTTCTTCTGGTTTATTTTGGGTGGCTTTGTGATGGGGTTGGCCTGGTGGCTAATTGGTCTGCTTTGTTTTATCAGTATTATCGGCATCCCCTTTGGCCGCGCTTGCTTTGTGATGGGTGAACTGGCGTTCTGGCCCTTTGGTCAGGATGTGATCAATCGGCGTTATCTGAATAAAGTCGACGACATTGGCACCGGTGCCTTTGGCACCCTGGGTAATATTATCTGGTTTGTATTTTTCGGGATCTGGCTGGCGATCGGGCACTTATTTCATGCCATTGTCTGCTTTGTCACTATTATTGGTATCCCGTTTGGTTTACAGCATCTGAAACTGGCCGGTTTGGCGGTGGCCCCGATTGGTAAAACCGTGATTAATAAGCAGCGTATGGTCTGATCCCTGCCGCTATCCGGGGCGTAAAAGCGACATCACAGGATTTATATTTAATGTCGATGATTACGCCTCTGGGTTATGCGGGATTACTCCCTTTTATACTATTACCACTCTGCAGCCTGCTCTGGCCGTTAATGGCGCCGGCACAGGCGATGTTGTTATTCCAATTCTACAGCTGTCTGATTTTAGGTTTTATGGCCGGCGTGCTCTGGCCTGTGCTGTATCAATCGCCGGAGCCGGCAAGCCGTGCTTTGTGGGCGGTGAGTTTTCCGGTGTTGGCCATTCTGGCATTAGCGCTGTTACCAGCCTATAGCGTGCTGATTTTGGCAGCACTCTTTGCTGGTTTACGTTGCTATGAAATAATCAGCGGCGTCAATCTGCGCTATACAGCACCTTACCGTAGTCTGCGTAATCAGCTGACGACTGTGGTGGTGCTGTGTCATCTGGGGTTTTATGTCGCTTACTAATTACAACTCTACTGCTTTGAATAAAAAACTGTTTTTTGATGGCAGCTGCAGGCTTTGCCGGCATGAAATTAACTGGCTGGGGCCGAAACTGCGCGGCAAAATCGAACTGGTTGATATCAGTAAGCCTGATTTTACCGGTTTTGCCGGCGTCAGTCGTAGCCAGATGATGGCCGAAATTCACCTCTGGGATGGCGAACGTTATCTCACCGCCCTACCCGCTACGCTCTATTACTGGCGCACCGCCGGCCTGCGCTTTTTACCCTGGCTGTTAAGCCTGCCACTGGTTAATACCCTGGCCAACAAGGCTTACCAGTTTTGGGCCGCTCGTCGCCAACGTTGTGTCAACGGCCAATGCGATCTTTAAACGGTCGCCGTTCCCGTCGCCCGCCCAGCCGGGCGCAACAGCACAATGACCAACAACTGCTTGCTCTGCATCAGCTTATCGCCGAAAAACTGCTGGCTCAACCAGACCTGGCCCTACCTTTATTGGAAAAGTTGGAACTGCGCTACCAAAGTGGTCTGATTAAACACTGGGGCTATATTCGCTGGTACAGCATGCTGACCCAGCTCGACCAACCGGAGCTGTTTCGCCATGCCCTGCTGGAAGATAGCGAAAGTATGCGCCGGTTACGCCGCAAAACGCTGCTAACCGGCATTCTGACCGAAGATGAGCGGCAACAGGTGTTAAGCAGCGAGATTTCTGGCTAAGATAAAGCGATTAAGATAACAACTAAACCAAAAACGAAGGAATTGCTTATGCACGCTCGATCTTATCTGGCGCTGTGCTGCTCGCTTGTCTTATGTGGCAATGCTTTGGCCAGTGAAGGCAGCCGGCTGTTACGTCAACCTGATATCTCCGCCAATCAGCTGGTGTTTGTGTACGGTGGTGATCTTTGGATTGCCAACCGCGATGGCTCAGCACCGCGACAACTGACCAGCCATCCGGCAGCTGAGTTTGCGCCAAAATTTTCACCCGACGGTAACTGGATCGCTTTTTCAGCAGCCTATGATAATAACACCGACGTTTACGTGATACCTGCTACGGGTGGCGCCGCGAAGCGCCTGACCTGGCACCCCGGTGCCGATACCGTCAACGGCTGGAGCCCTGATGGCAGCAAGGTGTTGTTTGCTTCAAACCGTGAGGTAGCCAATAGTCGCAGTAATCAGCTATATCAGGTCGCAGTAAGCGGCGGTTATGAACAAAAACTGATGCCAGCCGTGGCTTTTGAAGGTGAGTTATCGGCGGATGGTAAGAAGCTGGCCTACCGGCCAAATAATCTGGCTTATAGCGGCAGTAGTGGCTGGCGGCTACATCGTGGTGGCAGTACGCCGCCGATCTGGATCCTCGATCTGGAACAAGAAAAGCTGGAAAAAGTGCCACAACCCAATGCCAATAACCTGAACCCGTTCTGGTTAAATAATGAGGTGTATTTTTTATCCGATCGCGATAATCAGGCGGTTAATCTGTTCCGCTATCGCAACCAGCAGGTAGAACAGTTAACCACACTGCGGGATTGGGATATCCGCTCGGCAGCCGGTTTTGATAATCAGGTAGTGTATGAGGCCGGGGGCTATTTATACCAGCTGGATCTGACCAGCGGCCAGAGTCAGCAATTGGTGGTGCAACTTAATACCCAATCGGAACAACGGCGGCCGCAGTGGAAAGATGCCACTAAAACCCTGACTTCAGCCCGTTTATCTGCCACCGGCCAGCGAATTCTGGTTAGTGCCCGCGGTGATATCTTTACCGTACCGGCCAAAGAGGGTTCGACACGTAATCTGACGCAAAGTGCGGGCGTGCGGGAATTCGACGCGCACTGGAGCCCGGACGGCAGCAAAGTGGCCTATATTTCTGATCAGGGTAACCAGCATCAGCTGGTGATCAGCAATCAGGATGGCAGCAGCCAGGCAACCACTATTGCTCTTGGTAGCAGCGGTTACTACAACCTGCTGAGCTGGTCACCGGATGCCAATGTGCTGGTCTATCAGGACAGTAACCTGAATTTGTATGCTTATGATTTAAAGCGCAAACGCGAAGCCAAGCTGGATACGTCATTACGCCGGCAGAATTTTAGCGTCAGTTTTTCACCGGATAGCCGCTATCTGGCTTATACCACAGTGGGCGAAAATTACTTTAGCCAAATCAAGATCTATGACTTTACGCTGCAACGCAGTCAACAGTTAACCGATGGCTTAAGCCATGCCACCAGCCCGGTGTTTAGCCAGGATTATCTGTATTTTGCTGCGTCTGTAAATACGGGGCCGGCGCAGGTAGGTTTGGATCTGTCTACCCGGGAACGGCCGGTGCGCTCAGCGCTTTATGCTGCAGTGCTTGCCGCTAACGGCAAGTCGCCGTTGTTGCCTCGCAGCGACGAAGAAAGCCCGAAAAAAGCTGCAGCCAAAACCGATACCGATGACAAAGCCGCTGTGGTTAAACCGGTACAGCTGGATTTTAACGGCATTCAGGATCGCATTGTTGGCTTGCCAGTGGCTGAGCGCAATTATAGGCGACTGGAAGTTGCCAGTGATGGTGCCCTGTTCTATCTGGAGCTGCCACAAAGCGGTGCCAGTAACGAGCCACCAGGCAACGATAACCGTAATAGCGCCAGCTTGTATCGCTTTGATTTTACAGAGCGTAAAGCAACGTTAGTTCAGCAAGGGCTGAATGACTACGAGCTGAGCAGTGATGGCAAAAAATTGTTACTGGTCAGTTTACCGAACCGGCTGCAACTGGCTGATGCGGTCGCCAAGCCTGAACCTAAAACCCTGGATCTTAGTCAGGTGCGTAGCTTTATCGATCCGGCTGTGGAATGGCAGCAAATCTTTGATGATGCCTGGCGGATGCAACGCGATTACTTCTATGATCCGGCACTGCATGGTATTAACTGGCAAGGTATTTACGATAAGTATCAGCCGATGCTGGCGCATGTGCAGCGCCGTGAAGATCTGAACGACGTGCTGGTCGAGATGATTGCCGAGCTACAGGTTGGCCATAACCGGATTGGTGGCGGCGATGTATACCAGGCCGCTGCGACGGGTGTTGGCTTACTGGGTGCCGATTTTGCAATTGATAATAATCGCTACCGAATCCAAACTGTATATCAGGGCGATCGCTGGAGCCCCTTCCTGCGCGCGCCGCTGGCGACGCCTGGCGCCAGTGCCAAGGCCGGTGATTACCTGCTGGCCATTAACGGTGTCGAGCTCACTGCTGCGCAAAATATCTATCAGTTGTTAGATAATACGGCCGGCAAGCAAGTTCGCCTGACACTGGCCGACGATGTGCGTGGCCGTAACAAACGCGATATTACTGTAGAGCCCGTGACCGATGAAAGTCAGCTAAGACTCTGGCATTGGGTAGAAAACAATCGTAAACGGGTGGAAGAAAAGACCCAGGGCCAGGTTGCCTATGTTTACCTGCCAAACACGGCCGATGGCGGTTTCTACTTCTTTAACCGGATGTTCTTTGCGCAAACCGAAAAGCCGGCGCTGATTATTGATGAGCGGAAAAATGGCGGCGGTCAGGCGGCGAACTATATAACCGAAATTCTGGCCCGGCCCTTCCTGGCTGGCTGGAAAGATCGGGCCGGTGCCGGCTTTACTACGCCGGGTGCCGGAATCTATGGCCCGAAAACCATGCTAATTGACCAGGATGCCGGCTCAGGCGGCGACTTCCTGCCCTGGGCCTTTAAACGGTTGGGCCTGGGCAAAACCATAGGTACCCGTACCTGGGGTGGTCTGATTGGTATTTCGGCGAATCCAGCGATGATCGATGGCGGCTTCCATGTGGTGCCCTATTTCCGCTTCTATACGCCGGATGGCGAATGGCGGGTAGAGAACGAAGGGGTGGCGCCGGATATCGAGGTAGAGCTGGATCCGATAGCCGTTAACCGCGGCATCGATGTACAGTTGGAGCGTGCAATTGAACACACGCTGCAGCAGTTAAAAGCCAATCCACCGCAAGACCACCGGCAGGCGCCAGCCATGCCAACCAAGTTGGGGTTGTAAGCATTAGTGCTGCATACAAACGCAGCACGCTCTAATCAAACGCCGGCACAGATTTCACGCTGTTGCCGGCGTTTTTTCGCCCGGCACCACTATACTTAACCGAGTATTTAAGCCGGAGCCAAAGCGACCAATGGAAGCCCTCACTAAAGCACAAATCCTCGACACCGCCTTACAGCTGGCTACGGCCAGCAGTTGGGAGCAATTGCGGCTATGCGATATCGCCTCAGCCCTCAACTGTCCGCTCAGTGCGCTCTATCAGCAGATCAGCACCAAAGATCAGCTGGCCGACGCCTGGTTTGATCGTGCCGATCAACAGATGCTAAGCCACTGCTATCAGGGGCGGTCAGCAAGCGAGCGCTTATATCTGGCCATTAGCAGCTGGCTTAATGCTCTGGCCCCTTATCAACAGCAAACCGGGCAAATGTTGCTGTATAAGCTGGAACCGGGTCATGTTCATCTGCAGGCAGCGGCGCTGCTTAGGATCAGCGCGACGGTACAGTGGCTGCGTGAAGCAGCAGCACTTAGTGCCAGTGGCCTGGCGCGAATTGGTCAGGAACTGGCGCTAAGCGCGCTGTTCGTTGGGGTTTTTGTGCATTGGTTAAATGACCGTTCAGACGGGCAACAGCAAACACTGCAGCTGCTGCAACGAAAACTGAGTGCCGGCGATAAGCTGGGCTTGTGGCGCTGATGTTGGTAAGCTAATGACCGCGCCTTTGCTGCCACAGCAGATACAAACCACAGAGCATAATCACAGTGGCACCGAGCAAAACACTGCGCCCCGGATACAGTTGCCATAACGCAATATCAAAGCCAATGCCCCACAGCAGCGCCGTATACTCAAAGGGCGCGACTATTGCCGCCGGCGCAATGCGAAAGGCTTCGGTAATCGTAATTTGCCCCAGAAAGCCACAGACACCAATCAGCAGATAGACCGGCCATAGCTGCGCTTGTAACGGCTGCCAGTTCGGCAATGCCAGCGCTGTGGCACCCAGGGTTAAAAAGGTCATCAGCCAGAACACCATATTGGCAGCGCTGTCTGAGCGCGCCAGCACCCGCACCGTAATCGCCGACACCGCATAGCAACAGGCCGCCAACAGTGCCGCTAAAGCCCCTAAACTTAGCCACTGCCCGGCATCCGGTTTTAACATATAACACACCGCCGCCAGGCCAATCACCAACACCAGATACTGCCGCGGTGCCACATACTCTTTCAGCCACCAGGCCGACAGCAGGGTAATAATAAAGGGCGCAGCAAAGAAAATGGCATAAGCATCGGCCAGTGCCAGCGTTTGCAAGCTAAACACAAAGGCCCAAAGCATAGTAATTCCGAGCGCTGCGCGCAGCAGATGCAGCGACCAGCGGGTTTGCAAGATCTGCTTAATGGCACCACTGCTGCATAACCAAATGACTACCAGTGGCCAGGCTAAGGCGCCACGCAGCGCGGTGATTTGCATCGGGCTATGGTAAGCAGTCAAGGCTTTCATACCGGCATCCATCGCCGAAAAAAACGCCACCGCCAGCAGCATAGCGATAATGCCGCGCAGCGGACGATCAATCAGGGGTTGCGACATTAAACGGGACCTTTAGCAAGCACAGCAGCAGGATAGTAGGGCGAAGATTATACCAACTTGCTAAGGCAACTGCATCAGCGCTTATCGACGCGTTACACCGTTCGACTCCGGTACGACAAGCATACCGGAGTCGGAGCGTGGTTTAAGGTCTGCTTTAGTGCCAGATCTGAGATCGCAGGTGACGACTCCGGTACGACAAGCATACCGAAGTCGGAGTGCGGTTTAGCGTCCGCTTTAGTGCCAGAACTGAGATCGCAGGTGACGACTCCGCTACGACAAGCATACCGGAGTCGGGATTAGATGTTGTTAAGATAGTTAAGCGTCAGGAACAGCGTTGAAATGAAGAATCAATAACCGGGAAACCTCGCTCGGCCAGCCAGTTAAATGCTTGTTGTTGGTCAGCATATACGCGGCGTTCAAAGGTCAGGGTTTTCTCAATAATCATCTTGTCCAGTTGGTAGCGCTTTACGCTGTGCGGACAATACACCTGAGCCGTCAGCACCAGGCCATTATGCAAACACCAGGTCACCAGTTCCTGCACTATCGGCTCAATATCGGGCGTACCCAACTGCCAGTCATCCAGATACACGATATGCACCCAAGGCTGACCGGTAAGCCTGCTGGCGGCAGCCTTAAAAGCCCGGCTATAATCCTCAGCCGCAAAACGATCCCAGCAGCCACGGATACAAGCCAGAACCACCCTGTTTTCAACCCAAATCTGAAACGCTTTTGCTTCGACCATTAATAGCCCCCTACTTGCCTGCTTAAAGCATAGCAGCTGAGGATCTTACTGCTTAGCGCTAACTTGATATGGCTTAAGGATTGAGCTTATAAATGACATTCACGCTTTTTTGCAACGTAATCTGCTTCGGCGCTAATAAGGCCCCGGCCATGCCGCTGTCAGCACTCATTTTCTCCATCCGGCCATAACTTACCTGGCCACCGCCAAAGCCAAAATCACCGGCCAGATTACCGAAACCGGCGTTCTCGGTGATGGCAAATACGGAGCTGAGCTTTACGCCTTGCGCCGCGGCTAAGCGGTTGGCTCGGGCACGGGCATCCGCGCCGGCTTTTTCACTTAGCGTCAGTTCAAATTCCTCGCGTTTGCTGTGATCAAAGCTGCTGTGAATAGAAAAAATCTGTGGCTGGGTAAACAGATAATCCATTACCGTCACATACTGCTCCAAATTCGTCAGTGTCAGGGTGATCGGCTGACTGGCTTCATAGCCGGTGATGGTTCTGTCCTGGTAGTCTTTATACAGCGCTTCTTTATTGATTTGCGCCGCATCCAGTGCCTTCTCAGTTAAGCCTTGCGCTTGCAAAAACTTCAGCAAACTTTCGCCCTGCCGGTAGACCGCCCGGGTTGCCTGTTCGGCCGTCGCTCCGGTCTGGCGCAAGACAAAGCGGATCTGAGCTTTGTCGGGGGCCACTTCCAACGTCGCCTGACCGGTAACATTGATAAACGGGAAATCAGGTAATGGACTGGCCGTGACGCTGGCAGCAGCAACTAACAGACTAAAAGCGGTGGTTAATCTCAGCATGATGGTTCTTCCCTTTACATAAGTGCGACTATTACATACCTTGTTGACTGTACTTTAGCTGAATAAGAATAAGGTTTGCTATGTTACTGCGTTTTTCTGCGCTATCTTCTGTACTCTCTGCTGCACGCGCTTCCGCGCTGTGCGCACTACTGCTCGGCGCGGGTCTGACTCAGGCCGCCGATGATGCCTATACCTACGCCAATTTACAGGATGTGAAAGTCAGCCATCTCTATCTGGATTTGGCGGTCGATTTTGAACAAAAAGCCCTGACCGGTTTTGCCGATCTGAGCCTAAACTGGCAAAACCAAACGGCGAATACGGTTTATCTCGATACCCGGGACTTAATCATCAAACAGGTGTATGCCCGCCGCGCTGATGGTCAGTGGCGTAAAGTGCCCTTTAGTCTGGCCGCCGCTGAGCCGGTGCTTGGCAGTAAGCTGACGATAGAGCCAGGCTTTCAGGCCGATACGCTACGTATTCACTATCAATCGCAACCGCAGGCCTCAGGCTTGCAATGGCTGAGCAAAGAACAAACCGCGGCGAAAACGCAACCCTTTATGTTTAGCCAGAATCAGGCGATTCACGCCAGAAGCTGGATCCCGATTCAGGATACACCCGCGGTACGCCTGACTTATAGTGCCCGCATTCAAACCGATAAAGACCTGCTGGCGGTAATGAGTGCGCCAACCGCTCCCGGCGCAGCGCGCAGTGGCGATTACCGCTTTACGATGCCACAGGCGATCCCGCCCTATTTGCTGGCCATCGCCGTCGGCGATCTCGAATTTAAAGCCATGAGTGCGCAAACCGGCGTTTATGCCGAAGCTTATATTCTGGAGGCCGCCGCCAAAGAGTTCGCCAGCACGCAACAGATGATTGATGTGACTGAACAGCTGTACGGTGACTATCGCTGGGGCCGTTATGATTTACTGATCTTACCGCCCAGCTTTCCGTTTGGCGGCATGGAAAACCCGGTGCTGTCTTTTATTACGCCGACCGTAGTCGCTGGCGATGGCAGCCTGGTCAATCTGATTGCCCACGAGCTGGCGCATTCCTGGTCCGGCAATCTGGTCACCAACGCTACCTGGCAGGATCTGTGGTTAAACGAGGGCTTTACCTCTTATGTCGAAAACCGCATTATGGAGCAGGTGTTTGGCACCGATCGCGCCATCATGGAGCAGGCCCTGGCGGTGCAGGATCTAAAGCAAGAATTGGCCAGTCTGGATCCGGACGATAGCCGGCTCTACCTCGATCTGAAGGGCCGCGATCCGGATGATGCTTTTAGTGGCGTGCCCTATACCAAGGGACAACTGTTTCTGATGTTTCTGGAAAGCCGCTTTGGCCGTGAGGTCTTTGATCCTTTCGTCAGAAAATACTTCGATGACCATGCCTTTCAAAGTATCACCACGGCCGCCTTTGAGGCTTACTTAACAGCGAATTTGCTGGATAAGCATCCCGGCAAAGTCAGTGCCGCCGAAGTGCAGGAATGGATCCATGGCCGGGGTTTACCGGCAACAGCCCCCAACCCGCAATCAGATGCCTTTGTCAGGGTACAACAACATAGCAATGCCTGGTTATCAGGTTTACACACCCTGGATGAGCTGCCGACGGCAGACTGGACAGTGCACGAGTGGCTGTATTTTATCAATAACCTGCCGCTGAGTATTAGCCCCGGCCAGTTACAGCAGCTGGATAATGGCTTTAACCTGACGCAATCGACCAATAGCGAAATTGCCCACGCCTGGTATCTGTTAGCCCTAAAAACCGGCTATCGCGAAGTGCTACCGGCATTAGAGCGCTATCTGATTAGCATCGGGCGGCGCAAACTGATCCTGCCACTGTACCGCGAGCTGGCCAAAGCGCCGGATGGCCTGGCCTTCGCCCGTAAGGTCTATCAACAGGCGCGGCCAGGTTATCACCCACTGGCACAGGGTAGTGTCGATGAGATTCTAAAGCAGTAACTAAGGGGCTCTACAGCACCCTTACCATACCAATCAGGGCGCCAGCCAGCACCAGTAACCAGGCTGGCAGGCGCCAGAATTGCAGCGCAATAAAACCCAGCAGTGCCAGCGCAAAATCAGTGGCTCCGAACACACTACTTTGCCAGATTGGCTGATATAGCGCTGACAGCAAAATGCCGGTGACACTGGCCCCCACGCCGGCCATTAAGCGACTGACGTTATTAGAAGCGCGCAGTTTCTGCCAGTACGGCAGCACCGCAGCCAATACCAGAAAAGACGGCAAAAAGATGGCCAGCAGCGCCACTACCCCACCCCAAACACCGCTTAGTTCACCATTACTGGCGGCACCTAAAAAAGCGGCAAAGGTAAACAAGGGGCCGGGTACCGCCTGCGCTGCCGCATAACCGGCAATAAAGTTATCAGCACTGACGAGATCTGTTGGCACCACTTCGGCCTGTAACAGTGGCAACACCACATGCCCCCCGCCAAACACCAGCGCACCAGCGCGGTAGAAAATATCGAACAGTGTGACAACAGTACCGGGATAGAGCTGCGCCACGAGCGGTAAACCGAATAACAAGACCAGAAATAACAGACCGTAAGCCTTGGCTGCCGTACTCGACACACTAAGAGGTAAGGCAGAGGCCGCAGCGGCTGCTTCCTGCTTTAACAGAAAATAACCAAGCAGCGCGCCAAGCAGGATTACCACAGGTTGCAACCAGATAACCGGAAATAACAGCAACAACACCGCACTTAGCGCCATAATGCTGACTTTTGGCACCGTATTACATAAACTTTTTGCCATCCCCCAAACCGCATGAGCGACCACAGCAACCGCCACCAGCTTTAAGCCCTGCAAGGCACCCTGCAACAGCGGGCTTTGTAAAATCGCCAAACTTAGGCTAAACGCAATCAAAACCCCAGCCGATGGCAGCGTAAAACCAAGCCAGGCAGCCAGCGCACCGCGATAGCGACCACGTAATAAACCAAGCGCTAAACCAACCTGGCTACTGGCCGGGCCGGGTAAGAACTGGCATAACGCCACCAGTTCAGCATAGTCGCGTTCAGTCAGCCATTTACGTTTTTCAACAAACTCGGTACGAAAATAACCAAGATGCGCTACCGGCCCGCCGAAGGAGGTTAGGCCCAGTACCAGGAAAATCCGGAAGATGCTCCAGAAGTTGTTATGTATCGGTTCGTTCATTACTTCGTTTGTCATGCAGATCCTGCTTCAATCTCGATAATTTTAAAAATGCCTACTGCTGAAACCACATTGTCGGACGGGCGAGTCGTCATGCCTCACCGATATTAGTTAAGCCCTTAGCTGCGGTAGAATTTTCGTAACAGCAGCAGGGATGCTGCGGAGGCTGAAAGGGCACAGGGATGTGATCCTTGAAGCCGGTGGAGAAAATTACTACCCTGCTAAGGGCGCTGCGCTAGTCTGGACGCTGCAGAGTCGATATATGAGCATCCGGCGGCTAAACGCGCCGTACAACTTTCCTGGGGCACGCCGTGAACCCATCCCTGGGGGATTATAAACTTCATCCTGAAGTTTACCCTGCGGGCCAGCGCAAGCGCTGTTCAAATTCGTTCCCGACGAATTTGTCTCTTTGGAATCCATGCCAAAGACGTCCCCAGAAAAGTGTACTCTGCATTTACCGCCTCGCTAAGCAACTACAGCAACCGCAATCTTCAATCGAAGCTCGCTGGATGTCATGCATACTTTCTGAAAATACTGGTGGTAGCACGATCGTGAACGAGGTGGTAAGCATTCCGTGCACTTTGTAAGGGAATGTATTTTTCAGGGATGAAAAATGCAAGCGTACAGGGATGTATTCACAGCGTGTCCCGTCAAAGTTGTACGGTGTGCTTGCCACCGGATGCTCTATTCCAGACGTTGCAGCGTTCAAACCGGAGTACAACAACCTTAACATACTGATTTTTTATAACAAAAATATGACTCTCATAACACTGAATAAAAAACGCCGCAGTAATTAGCTGCGGCGCTTGAATCAAACAACAGCCGCTACTTCAAATGCGTTTGCAAGAAACTTAAATACGCCTCCTGCGCTTTAATCCGGTTAGCTTTTACCGCAAACCCATGACCTTCGTCCGGGAACAACACATACTCCACCGGCACATTATTAGCACGGATCGCCGCCACCATCTCATCGCTTTCAACCTGTAACACCCGCGGGTCGTTAGCGCCCTGCACGACCAATACCGGGGCTTTAATATTACCGGCATGAAACAGCGGCGAAATACGGCGCAAACGTTCACCATCAACGGCCGGATCGCCCAACTCATCGTACAGCGACTGACGGAAACTCTCCCACCATGGTGGAATACTCTCCAGCGTCCGCACCCAGTTGGTAACACCGAAGATATTAATGCCGGCATCAAACTCATCGGTAAAGGCCAGCGCCGCCATCGTCAGATAGCCACCATAGCTACCACCCATGACCACTATCTTGTCGCCATCAATCCAGTCCAGGCTTTGCAGGTACTTTTTGCCATAGACGATGTCTTGTAAGTCATCTTCACCATGCCGTTTATCATCAAGATGATAGAAAGTTTTACCGTAACCGGACGAACCCCGGTTATTGACACCAAACACCGCATAACCATGATTGACCAGATGCTGCATCATCGCACTGTAGCCCTGGCGGGTTTGGCCGCCCGGACCACCGTGGATCCAGATAATGCCGGGGACTTTGTTGCTGCTACTGGCCTGCTTAGGTTTATACAGTAAACCGGGAATTTCCAGGCCATCGAAACTTTTAAAGCGCTCGATCGAGCTTTGCACCAGATGCGCGGCATCCATACCCGCAGCCAGGGTTTGCGTTAGCTGGGCCACGCTATCGGTGCCCAGACGCCAGACGAATAAGTTTGACGGTGAGGTATCTGAGTTCACATAAAACACCATGGTGTTTTCATCGGCCGAGAAACTGACTCCACGTAAATCGCCGGCTGGATAAGCCGGCATTTGCAGTTTTTGCCCGCTGCTCAGATCGGTAATGGTTAACTCAGTGCGGGCATCGGCATTCACCCCCACCACCTGATAACGGCCTGATTTCGAGAAATACAGGAAAGAAACATCCCAATCGGCGGCGATATAGGCACTGTGTTCAGCCGTCGCCAGATCATAACGCCAGGCTTGATTAAATTCGCCATGACCATTGGTACTGTAAATCAAGGCCTTATTATCAACGGTAAAGGTATAAGCCCCATGTTGGATATTGCCATCGGTAGGCGTAATCAACTTAGGTTCTGCTTTATCGGCCTGTAAATCGACCAAAAACAGATCGGAGTCAGAGTTAGAGTTAGTGCGGCTAAGCGCCAGATAGCGGCCATTCGGGCTTACCGCTTCTAAATTAAAACCGGTATTGTTTTCAAACAACATGCTACGGCTGTAGTCCACACTGCTGTATTGATACAAATCGAAAAAGCGGTTATCCCGCTCGTTGGTCATAATAAAGAAATGCACATCGTCCTGATGCCAGCCCACCATCTGCGCCTTAAGCTTGTCGCCCGGTGTTAAATCTTTGCTGCTGCCATCGGGTAGTTGCACATAAACGTGGTTTAACTCATTGCCACCCTGATCAGCGGTATATAAAAAGCGATCATCCTTAGGAAACCAACTGATACCGTTATAGGCATCGCTGGTCGATTGGGTTAACTGCGTTGGGGCGCTGCCATCTACCGGATAACGGTAGACATTAAAAATACCACTGGCATCGCTGGTTACCAGTACCGCAGTGCCGTCATGACTTAGTGAAGAGCCATAGAGGGTGGTGGTGTTAAAAAAGGTTTCAGCCGAATACTGCGGCACTGTCTGACTTACCGCTGCCTGTGGTGGCGGAGTAGCCGTTTTTTGCTCTGCCGGTGGCGAGCAGGCCGCTAATAAAGCGGCGCAAGATAACGCTAAAATTGAAGCAGACCAACGCATATCACTCTCCTCTTGCTGTTTTTTTGTTCCAGTCCGCTTCAGTCTAGTGTAAAAAAACAACAAAAGAAAAATTAATCTGCTCAACCCGTTACCTGTGCCGATGTCTGACAGCGCCGCAATGCCCAGGTACAAGCCACAGCCCCGAGCAACAGTAACCCTGAGATCCACAAACACGCCACTAAACCATAGGCCTGAAACGCCCAGCCGGATAATAAAGTGCCGACTAAGCGCCCGGCCGCGTTTGCCATATAATAAAAGCCGACATCCAGCGAGACACCGTCACGATTGGCACTGGCCACAATTAAATAGCTGTGCAAACTGGAGTTAATGGCAAATACCGCACCGTAGAGCAGCAAACCGAGCAGCAGCGCCCACAGCGGCTCGCCACTAAATAGCATCGCCAGGCCGATCAGCCAGGGTAAGGCAGCCAGCACCAACGCCCAATGCAGAGCTGTACCCGCCGCCGGTGGCGCCTTTTTACTGCTGTGGGTAAGTGCTGGCGTAAGAGCTTGCACTATGCCATAACCAATCACCCAGCAGGCTAAAAAGGCTCCGACCGCACTTTGTGACCAACCGGCGCTGCTGGCAAGATAAATAGGTAGGGCTATCACAAACCAGACATCGCGCGAGGCAAACAAACAAAACCGCGCCGCCGATAGCCAGTTTAAACTGGCACTTTTTGACAGCAACTCGGTAAATTTGGGTTTGAAACTTTTTTTCCCAAGATCCTTTTTCAGCAGCAACAAACTGAGGATCCACACCAGCAAGAGCGTAGCCGCCATTACGGCCATTGCGCCCTGAAATCCCAGCAACGCCAGCAATAGACCACCGAGGAAAAACCCGACGCCCTTTAGCGCATTCTTGGAGCCGGTTAGTACCGCCACCCACTTATACAGCGCGCCTTGGGCCTCATCCGGTAGCAATAACTTGATGGCGCTTTTCGCACTCATTTTATTCAGATCTTTGGCTATTCCCGAGATCGCTTGCGCTACCATTATCCACAGTACCGTTAGCATATCGGCAGGAACTAACAACATACTGAGCGCAATAATTTGCAGAAACAAACCGATATTCATCGTCTTGTTTAAGCCGAGCCGGGCACCGAGCCAGCCGCCGGTGAGGTTAGTTACAATCCCGAAAAACTCGTAAAACAAGAATAACGAGGCAATGGCCAGTGGCGAGTAACCCAGCTGATAAAAATGCAGCACAATCAGCATGCGCAGCGCACCATCGGTCAGCGTGAAGGCCCAGTAATTACCGGTAACGACCAGATATTGTTTGATATCGCTGCGCATAGTTATCATATCGTCATTTAGTCTGCCAAACCGACTAATTTCGCCAGTTCGACCGTGCGATTGGCATAACCCCATTCGTTGTCGTACCAGGCATAAATTTTTACCTGAGTACCATTTACTACCATAGTCGATAAGGCATCAATAATACTGGAGCGTGGGTCGGTTTTATAATCCACCGACACCAGCGGCCGGCTTTCATAACCCAAAATTCCTGCCAGCTCACCTTCAGCTGCATCCTTGAGCATGGCATTCACTTCCTCGGCGGTAGTGGCGCGCTCGACTTCAAACACGCAATCCGTTAACGAGGCATTAGCCAGTGGCACCCGCACCGCATGGCCATTTAAGCGGCCCTTTAACTCCGGAAAGATCTCGGTAATAGCGGTCGCTGAACCGGTGGTGGTCGGAATTAAACTGGCACCACAAGCGCGGGCCCGGCGTAAGTCTTTATGGGGCGTATCTAAAATCGATTGCGTATTGGTTAAATCATGAATCGTGGTAATAGAGCCATGCTTAATCCCCAGTTGTTCGTGGATCACCTTAACCACCGGCGCTAAACAGTTAGTGGTACAACTGGCTGCAGTAACAATGCGATGTTCGGCGGCATTAAATAACTGCTGATTCACGCCCATCACCACATTCAGCACTCCGGCTTCTTTTACCGGTGCACTTACCACCACGCGCTTTACGCCGTGCTCCAGATAAGCTTGTAGCGCGGCTTTGGTTTTCATCTTACCCGAAGCTTCAATCACCAGATCACAACCGGACCAGTCAGTATCGGCAATGGCTTTATTGCCGCTGACCTGAATGGTTTTGCCATTAATAAGTATGGTATCGCCAGCCGCCTCAGCTTGATGCTGCCAGCGGCCATGGACTGAGTCAAAGTTCAGTAAATGGGCAAAGGTTGCGGCATCGGCTGCCGGATCATTGATCTTTACAAACTCAAACTCTGGCCAATCAAAGGCCGCACGCAGGGCCAGGCGGCCAATCCGGCCAAAGCCGTTAATGCCAACTTTAATCGTCATCAGTAAATCCTTCTGTCAGGCGCCAGCTAGCGCGTTAAAATAATCAATATGTGGCGGCAGGCTTAGCGCATGCGGCCGGATCTGCTTAATACTGCTCAGGATCTGCGCTTTAGCGACACCACGTTCGGCCAGCAATTGTGCTGCCGCCAGCGAAGTGCGACCTGAGCCGCCTTTGCAATGAATCGCCACGCTCTGCTGCTGGCTAAGTAACTGCTGTATGGCGGGGCCGGCACTTTGCCAGGCCTGCTGAAAGGCTTCACCCGGCGCACAGTCATCTTCTATCGGGCAATGAAACCAGGTTAAGCCAGCTGCCGCGCATTGTTCGGCTAGCTCCGTGACCTGAAGCGCCGCCAGCTCAGTTGCCGGTGTTAGCGTTAATACGGCTTTGGCACCCGCAGCTTTTAGTGTCGCCAATGCCTCAGCCACAGAGGTGCCCTTGGTACCGGGGCAAGGGGTAAAAATCAGCCGAACCTGCTCCAGCAGTAATACATCGTATGGATGAGCCATCATGGTTCCTTATTGTCGATTACAACATTAACAAGCGGTTTGACATTGCTGCAGGCGCTGTGGCCGTTCGCCCATCGCGTTCAGGTTAGCTAATAGCGGCTGGATGCTACTGGCGCTGGCAGTGGCAAATTGCTTAATGCTTTCGCTGGCCCACAACGGTAAATCTTCGGCCAGGCGATAATACACCCACTGCCCTTGCCGGCGGTCTTGTAACAAGCCGGCTTTACGGAGCATTGCTAAATGCCGGGAAATTTTTGGCTGCGTTTCGACAAGGGCTGCCGTCAGCTCACAGACACATAGCTCCTGCTCCGCCTGGATCAGTAGTACGGTATTAAGACGGGTGTCGTCAGACAGTAATTTGCACAGATTTAGTGCGGTGAGAGGCTCGTGCTGATGCTGTTTGTCATACAGCAGCACAAACATACTTAGCCGTTCAGCCAGTTCATGTAAGGTCGTTTCAAAGGCTTTGAGGGTGCCTTGTTGTTTGGGATCGCTAAAATCCCAGGCCAGCAAATGTTTGGCTGAAATATCATGGGCACACTCAGCAGCGGTTTTGCTGCACAGTACGATGGCATAATCGAAATGCTGCTGCCGGTGCGCGCTCAGGGGCTTGGAAAACAAACCTTCGGTGCTAATGCCATGCGAGTTTAATACTGCCAATGCCCGGCTATCGGCGGTGCCCGGGTGGCTACCGGCGCTATAAACTTCAAAACGATCGGCATATTTATGTCGGGCTATCGCTTCCGCCATGATGGAGCGCGCCGAATTTTCGGTGCAGATAAAAAGAATTTTCGCTAACGCCATGCTGAACCCATGTACGTAAAAAACAAATATATACTGAATTGTATATATGTTTTTTCATATATCAAGTCATGGCGCTAAACTTCATAAAACTGTCATAAAGGCTAGCTTCTTAACGCCAATATCCGTTTGGCGCCCAACAACACGATAGCGCCAACAACAGCCCCTACCAGCAAATCCGGATAAGCCGAGCCGGTCCATGCGACTAACAACGCGCCCAGAATCACTCCAAAATTAATCAATACATCGTTAGCCGAAAAGATCCAGCTGGCTTTCATATGAACGCCACCCTGCCGATGTTTAGCTAGTAACATCAAGCAACTAACGTTTGCGACTAACGCCAGACTGGCCATGCCCAGCATCAGCGTTGACTGCGGCTCACTGCCATATAGTGCTCTGCGTACAACCTCGGCTAACACGCCAAGCGCCAGAATCGCCTGTAACCAGCCTGCCACTTTGGCAGCCCGAAGCTGTAACTGTAATCCTTTGCCGACGGCGAATAAGGCCAGCAAATAAACGGCTGCATCAGCAAACATGTCTAATGAGTCGGCGAGCAGCGCCATTGACTGCGCGACTATGCCAACAGCAAACTCCAGCACGAACATCATAGCGTTGATTGCCAGCAACCAATAAAGTGTACTTCTTTCAGCTGCCGGATCAGCGGTAAAGCTTTGGCGATCAGCTGCAGATGCGGCACGTGAGATGGAAAGCTGTGCTCCCAACCCCAAACTTTGCAGCTTTTTGGTGATCATCGTTGCATCGCCCTGATGCAAGATCGCCAGCTGACGCTGTGCCAGATCAAACTCGAGTTGCACAATCCCATCCAGGTCCTGCAATGCCAGACGGATTAATCGCTCTTCCGATGGACAATCCATTTTCGGAATATGATAAAGGCTATGCCACTGAGCATCGTGGCTGGCGGCTTTAGTAACAGGCTCTTGCTCAGGCTGCACTTTTGCACAACAAGCTGATTGCTGGCAATCCGATTGATTCTCTCTGGTCACGGTAATACCTCAACTGCTGCATATTAGCTGTTACTGTAACACCTGACCCCCAGCCATTGTAAAGTGGCTAAAACGGTAGTGAGTGCTGGCGCAGAAATTCGGTTACGCCAGCCAATAGCTCGTGACTTAATGTCAGCTCAAAGGCGGCCAGATTTTCTGCTAACTGGCTGGTACTGGTGGCGCCGATAATGGTCGAACTGACACCATCAACCTGATTCACCCAGGCCAGCGCCAATTGCGCCGCGCTTAGCTGATGGGCGGCAGCCAGTTCACAAAAAGCACGGATCGCCGCATTTGACTCTGGTGTGTCGCGAAATAAACCATTGCGCTGCACCAGGGTCCAGCGGCTGGCAGCCGGTCGTTGCCCGTCCAGATACTTACCGGTTAGGGCACCACCTGCCAGCGGTGACCAGGGTAAATAGGCGATATTCTCGTGCTGGCATTGCTCAATTAGATAGGGCCAGTCTTTGGTATGCAGCGGGCCAAACTCGTTTTGAATCGAGACCATCCGCGGTAGGTTATGCTGTGCGCTGAGCTTTAGGTACTGGCTAATCCCCCAGGGCGTTTCATTCGACAGGCCGCAATAGCGGATCTTGCCAGCCTGCACCAGCTTGCCAAGCGTCTCCAGAATCGCCAGCATCTCTGCTTGCTGCGCTATGCTATCCGTTTCACTAAAGCGTACTTGATTCACGGCATGCCGGCCAAAGTGCGGCGAACGGCGATTTGGCCAGTGTAGCTGGTATACATCGATATAGTCTGTCTGTAACCGCTTAAGCGAGCCGTCGACCGCAGCGACCAGACTTTGCGGGCTAATATCGCTCCCGTCGCGAATATGTGCCAGGCCGTTGCCGGCGATCTTGGTAGCAAGCACTAACTGCTCTCGTTTGGCGCTATTACGGCTTAACCAGTTGCCAATAATCTGCTCGGTGGCGCCATAGGTTTCTGGCCGCGGTGGAATCGCATACATTTCTGCAGTGTCGATAAAATTCACGCCGGCATCCAGTGCCAGCGCCAGTTGCGCATCGGCATCTGCCTGGGTATTTTGCTGGCCCCAGGTCATGGTACCCAGACAAACCCGCGATACCCGCAAGCCGCTGCTGCCTAAAGTGGTGTATTGCATATGTTGCTCTGTATTCAGGGAAATAAGCGGACTATACCAGATTGCAGGGGGTTTAGATCAGTAGTGATTTGGTTGTTACTACCTTAAGAATCCTCAAATCCGTCGTCTACGGGTGAACTATCAAGTTATCCCCATCCGGCGTTAGAGATAGAGTCCCAGATCTGTGCATACGGTGGCAAGCACACCGTACAACTTTGACGGGACACGCTGTGAATACATCCCTGTACGCTTGCATTTTTCATCCCTGAAAAATACATTCCCTTACAAAGTGCACGGAATGCTTACCACCTCGTCTTATATCTGCTGTTCTCTATGATATTTTTCGTGATGCATACCAGATACTATTTAAGCCCTTGGCTGCGGTAGAATTTTCGTAACAGCAGCAGGGATGCTGCGGAGGCTGAAAGGGCACAGGGATGTGATCCTTGAAGCCGGTGGAGAAAATTACTACCCTGCTAAGGGCGCTGCTCCGATCTCAAAGCTACTGTTAGTCATCGTTACACAGATTTTAATTCCGAGCATCCGGCGGCTAAACGCGCCGGATGCTCAGCTCCCAACGCTAATGATTATCTGCAGCAGCAGGCTTAGCAAACACCTCCTCCAGCCAACGCCATACCCGCTGCTGCTGCGCCGCCGAAAACTGATGCCCGTACTCCGGCCAAAGCTCAGTCACCAGCTTTTCGCCGGCACCATGCGCCTGCCAGATTTGTCGCATCGTGGCAAAAGCCTGCTCAGTGCCGGCCGCAGGCATCAGACGATCTTTAGCACCACTGATAAACAATGCCGGTTTAGGTGCTGCTATGCCCGCCAGATGCGGGTAATCCAGTTTCGCTGCCAAACCGGGATGTAACATCCAGAACGCCGTTTGGCCGCGTAATTGATTATTGCCCGGCGTCATAGCAGTATCACTGGTGGTCATCCAGCTAATGGTCGCCGCGGCTTTGATATCATCCGTCAGTGCCGCCAGTTGCCAGGCCCGAAACCCGCCCATTGAAAAACCCAATGCCGCAATGCGTGTATTATCGACCTGCGGCAGCTGGGCAAGAAAGGCTGCCAACCGCAAGTCTTCATAAGCCGCCAAACCGGCCAGCGAGCGCCCGAGCTGAAAAAAATTCGCGGCCAGCGCCTGCTGGGCATCGGCATTTAACGGTCCCCGTTCACCAAAACCCAAGGAGTCCGCTGCCAGCACCAGATACCCCTGAGCCGCTAACTCATCACCGATAAAACGGCCATCGTAATAACGTTTAGTCCAGGCCTCCGCCTTGGCAAGATCGGGATCCCTGGCAAAGGGTTTGATCAGCTTGGCTTTACCAATTAAAAAATAAGCGCCGTGATCATGTAGCAGCAGTAACGCCGGGAAAGGCCCCTCACCTGCCGGGCTCAGCACCGAAACGGTAACCCGGTTTTCTGGTGTCAGATTAAGCTGCCAGCGCTCGGCCTGATAGCCATCGCGCTGCTCAACCATCAGTTGTTCAGCCGCAAAATCCAGTGGCTGTTCAGGCCACAGCAGTGCGTCGCGCAGCAGTTGCCGCGCCTCAGTACGCCACAGCTGAATTGACTGAGCGCTATCCGGGCGCCAGGCGGCACTAAACTGTTGCTCTGCTTTCAGCTGCTGATAAAAACCCGGTAACTGCTGCGCCAGAATCTCTGCCGAAAGCGGCGCAGCAAAGGTTAACACCAGTACACTTAGCAATACTCTCAATTTGCACTCTCCGTAACAGACCGTGTTACAGACTAAGTGATTTCCCGCGACAGGGAAATTCCAGATACGAACAAAAGCACAAAAACCCCAGGCCTGACTTTGCCTGCGAGGCCAGCGCAGGTTAGCGTAGCTTTTTTACCATTCAATTTGGTGCTGAAAATGCTCTCATTATTGCGGCCTTTGTTACTGAGCGGCGCCCTGCTCTGCGGCGAACTGCATGCCGGCAGCAGCCCGTCAGAGCCGCTGCTTTCAACCAGCTGGGAGCTGTATTACGCGCGTTCTGCAAGGCTGCTGCAGCAAGATGAGGCGACGCTACAGGCTGAACGGCAGGCTTTGCGCCAAAGCGATTTTAGCTTACCCACACCAACCCGGCGCTTTGGCTTTGAGCCTGACTTACCGGCGGCGTTTTATCAAAGCGCGGCCGGACGCGAATTATTGCAGGCCATACTCAGTCTGCAAACGCCAAGCGGTGGCTGGTCGAAACGAACCGATATGCGCATTGCCCGGCAAAGTGGTCAGCACTGGGGCGTGGAGCCAAACTATGTGCCTACCTTTGACAACAGCGCCACCACGACACAATTAAGGGTGCTGGCCCGGGCATATAACGCAACGGCCGAGCCGCTTTACCGGCAAGCCTTTACCCGCGGTATAACCTTGCTGTTGCAGGCGCAGTACCCGAATGGTGGCTGGCCGCAGAGCTTTCCGCTGCGCGGGGGTTATCATGATCATATTACGCTTAACGATGAGGTAACCGAGGAGGTACTGAGCTTACTGTATGCCGTAAGTACAGCTGAAACTGAGTTTGCTTTCGTCGATGCCAGCTTGCAACAACAAGCCGGACAGGCTTTTAGCCGTGGCCTTAAGCTGTTACTGCAGTTGCAACAGCGGGACGAGGCAGGGTTGAGCCTGTGGGCGGCACAGTATCATCACCGTACCTTGCAACCGGCCTGGGCCAGAGCCTACGAAATGCCGGCGCTGGCGGTAATGGAAAGTGCCAGCCTGCTGGATTTTTTGCTCAGCTTGCCCAAGCCATCCGTTGAACTGAAGCAGAGTATCCATGCTGCCGCCGGCTGGTTAGCGCGCCATGCGATCACTGATCAACACTGGCATCCGCAACTGCGGGTGCTGCAAGCCAAAGCCGGCGCCGGGCCTTTGTGGCCACGCTTCGCAGAGCTTAATACCAACAGACCGATCTTTGGCGATCGTGATGGCGAACTTTATTATGACGTGCATCAGGTCTCGCTCGAACGCCGGCAAGGTTATGCCTGGTATACCGAGCGCCCGGCACCAACGCTAAAGCATTATCAACGCTGGCGTACTGCCTTTAATGACGCTGCAAAGTAAAAACCGACTCAGCGACCTGGCGCGTTAATTCCACATCCAACAGCAGTGTTTGATGCGGTGCAAAAATCTGCGCCAGTTCCTCAACCGCCAAACGCAGCCCTGCTGCTGCACTGGCTGGTACCACACTAAAGCCAGCGGGTTGTCGCGGCGGTTTAAACAGCGGCTGGGCATGAAAACTTAAAAACAACTGCTGAAAGTTCGGGCTTTGCCTAAGCTCGTATAACGCCGCTACATCAAAATAAAACGCCCGGTTTTGTGGCTGCTGGCTATGCGGATGCACGTGCCGTAAAAACTGCTGATACAGCCTTTGTTCAAAGCGACTATCGGCATTGGCCGTGCGATACATTTCTAAAAAGTAATCGGTGACCGGATCGCCATGCTGATCCTGTAGCTTACAAAGCACCTGGCTGCGCAAATCCGCTTGCCAGTTGGCTGGCGGGTTTTGGCTATCCAACTGCTGCTGATAGGCAAAATGACCTGTGCTGCCAACCTGAAAATCGGCATCCTCGACTTGCAGTGCCTGGCGAATCAGCTTTAAGGTCAGCGGGTTATGCGGAGCTTTTTTACCGTTCGCGGTAATGCTGCCATGATGTTCATCTGGCAGCACCGAAAAGGCGATTTCACCCTGACTTTTTCTCAGTTGCAAACTGCCGGGCTTAACGTTTTGCTGCTCATCCAGCGCCACTTTCAGATAACGACAATTCAGGTTTGCGCCGGCAATGCGTACCGTACCATCTGAGCCGGCTTCGTTGGCGATAGCGCTGATCCCGCTGTAACCACGATTACCAATTAAAATGGTGCTGAGCATTCTGCCCGCACCATACCAGGACTCAGTGGCAAAGAGATCGGCTTTAGCCAGTTCCCGGCTATAGTCGGCCGCCAACTCCAGCCCATATAACAAATTGGCGCCGGTTTGAAAGCCCGGTTGCTTCCAGCCTTTAACGGCCCGGCCATAGAAGCTGCGGCCTTTATGCGCCAGCGGCGAACCAAAGTTAGCCGGCGCCAGCTGCAGAAAACGTTTGACCGGGTTAGTGGCCGCAGCATAATAACGGGTAAACCAGTGCCGGCTAACCAGGGCACCGGTGCTGTGGACGATCAGATCAACACTTTGCGGCGAAGTAGGCAGTTGCATACCCAGCCAGGCTTGTTGCATCGCCGCGGCCAGATCGCCATAGCTGATCTCATCCTGTAATGACAACCAGTCAGCCAGATACAGATGTTGTACCGCAGCACCAAACTCGGTTTGCAGAAAGTGGGCTAAGTCACGAAAAGAACGGCTGTTATCACTCCAGCCGTGCAGGATAACAATGGGATTACGCATGGCGGTTCCTCTGCCAGTTGCTTATTTTAGCAGCAACCAGTATAGCTACCGCTGTCGCAATAGGGCAAAGTCGTCACTGCTTTTAGAACGCTTTCATCATATACCGCGCCTGTTCCCCTCGATAGCTGTTTAACGCAGCCTGAGCCTCAGCAGTTGGCTGATCCTGCACGATGAACCCCTGCCGCTGCCAGTAACCTACTGAGCCCTGCACGGCGACCAGCGCCAGACGACTCAGGCGGTATTGGCTGGCGAAATCCTCCGCCTGTTGCAGCAAGCGGCTGGCCAGCCCTAAGCCCCTGGCTTTCGTACTTACCGCCATATCATGCAAGTACAATAGCTCTGGCTTGCTGGCAACCTGAAACGGACAGCCCAGTGGCGCCACTTTGCCGGCTACAGAGGGGTAGCAAAACAAATAAGCGAGCAGCTCACCGGCCGGACTTTCTGCCAGCCAGCAGCTCTCTGGCGCTGCAGTCAGCCGCCTTGCCAATAATTCCGGTGGCTCATACAGATTATCGCTATAACAGCTATCCTGCAGCGCCACCACCGCCGCCAAATCGGCAGCGCTGATTAAGCGGATCTGAATACTCATGTTGCTTACTATGCCGACTGTTCCGACCGTTCCGACTATGCCGACTTCGCTGACAGCTGTTCCCGAACATAGTTTAAGCCACCCACTACCGCGGCTACCTGCGCCAGAATACACTGCTCGGGCGTGGCACTGGGACTGTCCGGATAGACTTCGGTGGTGGTAACAAAGCGCGCATCCGTCATACCGCCACACAAACCCAGGGATTTTTTCGGATAATTGACGACGCCAAACTGCGCCAGCGGCTCACCAATCAAACAGCCTTGCTCATCAGCAGGGGCGATATGCGTCACTTTTACCACTTCATCAATCATGGCTTTTTGAAAATCCGGCTGTGGGTTTTCGCTATCGCCAACCAGATAAAAGCCATCCGGAATATTCCAATTGGTGTTTACCGTACCATCCCGTGCCGCTTTGGCTGGGCGAAATTCGCTGTTATCTGAATCGGTCGTTTCATGTAAGTCGATATGCACCAACGGTGTAACATCCAATGCCAGCACATAGTCACGCAATAATCCGGCTTCTGCCGCCGGGCTATTGGCCACAAAAGAACGGTTTGGATCGACTGCCAGCGGGTTCCAGCGATTGATCGTTTCATAACCCCAGGGACTAATACAGGGCGCAATTAACAGGTTAAAGTCGGCAACATAAGCTGCCGCATGGTCTTTAGCAAACCGCAGCGCGCCATGCACCCCGCTGGTTTCATAGCCATGCACACCGCCGGTGATCAGCGCCAGCGGTTTATCGGCCTGCCAGTTACGGCTTTTTAGCAAAAATAATGGGTAGCGACTAAAACCCTGCGCCTGATAATCCAGCTCACCGTATTGCACGACCTCAAACTGCGACTCCAGTTCACTCAACTGACTTAACACATCGCTCTGATAGCTGCGCTTAATGCGTTGCTCGGCAAGCCATTGTTGTTTTTCTGCTTCACCCCAAGGCTGGCCCTGAGTGCCGATATGATAGATAAAAGGTTGCATAGTGCCTCGCTGTTATTCTGGTCAGTGCGAAAATAGTGGCAGCCTACCGGCTTTGGCTATTTTGTAAAGAGCTGTGCCGTCAGTTGCCGAAAAAAAGCGCTGTGACGGCGTTTTGGCGTTGGGTTGGCGCTAATCTGACGTCCTGAGCTGGTTGTTTTAACTGGCAGCATAGTCCTAAGCAGCAAAAGACTTACAGGAGAGCTCTGGTTAATATCAGTACGGAGAAGCTGAAATCAGTGAGCGAACCAGACTGCTGACATTTTACCAGCTACAATATCAACTTTGTTACAGTGGCACTGTGGCCATCCCCATCTGGGCTTAATCAGCTTGCTTTTTTTCAGTGCGGAATTTGAACAAAGCGCTTAACCACTAAGATTGCTAAAGGTTAAGAGTAACGACGATAGCAGGAAAACAAATGGATCATCTTCAGGCCATAAAAGTATTTTGCCAGGTAGTCGAAAGCGGTAGCTTTACCAAAAGCGCGTTGCTGCTGGATCTACCCAAATCGACAGTGACTAAACTGATACAGCAGCTAGAGAGCCACCTTAAAGTCAAACTACTGCACCGCACAACCCGTCAGCTCACTGTAACCACTGAAGGACAACAATATTATCAGCAAGTCCGCAAACTCCTGTCGGAGCTTGACGATTTAGAGAGTCAAATCAGTGGTGAGCAGGCAATACCTCGCGGCCGATTGCGGGTTGATGTCGCTTCCGGTGTGGCTAATGATATTTTATTGCCATTATTACCTGATTTCTTTCAACGTTATCCGCAGATCGAGTTGGACCTTGGGGTCGCAGATAGCAATGTGGACTTGCTCAGTGAAAATGTTGACTGCGTTCTGCGTGGTGGTGCTCTTACCGACCTTTCGCTGATCGCCCGCAAAATTGCCGATCTGTCGGTATTAACATGTGCCACACCGGCTTATCTGGCAACTTACGGCGAACCACAACATCCCGAACAGTTGCAAAACGGCCATCAGTTGGTTCTTTATCGCGCTGGAAAAGCCAAGCAACTACGTCCTCTGCGCTTTACTTGCAGTTCACATTCGCTGGAGATCCTAACGAATAGCCGGTTGATACTAAATGAGAGTACAGCACACCGTAATGCGATTCTACTGGGCTTAGGTATCGGCCAGCTCCCACAGTTTATGGTACAGCAACAACTGACTCAGGGTTTAATAAAGCCAATTCTGACAAACTGGCATACCAATCCGATTCCACTATATCTGGTCTATATGCCAAACCGGCATCTTAGTGGCCGCTTTCAGGCTTTTGCTAATTGGCTGCAACAGGCGTTTGCGCCATATAGGGCTTATTAGTAACGAAAACAAGGCTGTTATTGTTCATCTGCATGAACAATGTTATCACTACGAGTGCCTTTATTCAGTCGTTTCTGATTTAAGATAATACCGCCATCCAGCAAGTCGGAGGATGGCAATGGCCAAAATATACTTTTTTTTACTGCTTTTTAGTGTCGGTTTATCACCTGTCGCCGCACAAGAAGTCTCAGCAGAATATTTGAAAGGTCCCGGGCGGGTACATGGCCTGCGTCTGGCTGTACAGCCTATTCAGGTTTCAATCACCGCTTTAAAGTTACCCACTGATTTAACGCTAACATTTGAAGCCAGTACTAACTTCTGGCGCTATAACCAGCCGGCAGAGTATGAAACTAACTTTGCCGTCGCGCTGTCGCCAGTAATAAGCAGACAATTTACCACGCTGGGCGGCCGCGCGCTGTCCTGGGAGTTTGGTGTTGGGGTCAGTGTGCTGAACAAACGCCGCTTTGCCGGTAAAGATCTGGGATCTTATTTCCAGTTTGAAGACCGGCTGGGCTTGATTTTAGATTTGCCAAACAATGCCAAGCTTAAATTGCGCTATATGCACTACTCTAACGCCGGTTTATCCAGCCGCAATCCCGGTATGGATTTTCTGAATATCGCTTACAGCTGGCCGTTTTAAAGCATGCCGGCGGGCTTTACGTTAATCCGGATCCAGGCTGCCGGACGGCCGTTCTAATTCTAATGCCGCGACATGCGCCTGCAATTCGGGATAAAAGCTTAAAAACGCCTGTTCCAGCCTGGGATAATGGCGCTCGATATCCTGTCCGGCACCGCCAAAACGGTTAGCAAAACGAATGCGCTGCGCAATGCGGTCCAGCGCCATTGCTACACCCTCTAACTGCTGATAGGCCGCCAACCAGTCTTGCTGGCGCACCTTGCGCATTACCACCGCCATCGCCTCCGGCATCAGGGGCTCCGCTGTCGCCAATTGCAGGTAAAGCTCTGACTTGGCTTGCGGATACGGTGTGGCATAAAACTGCTGCCAATGCCGGATCAAGAAATGATCGAACAGCACATCCAATGCCACCGGCGCAAAGCGACGGCGCTCAGTACTAAAACAGGCACGCGCCTCGCGCACCAGCGGATGACTATCGGTAAAACGATCCACCGCCCGATGATTGGCCAAACCGGCCTGAATTGGCCGCGGCAGCGTATCGATGGCAACACCTTTGCAGAAGTCGCCTAATAAATTGCCCACTAAAGATTGCGGCTGTGGCTGCGCCAGCGCCGCATGCGCCAGATAATTCACTCGTTACTCCAATACCAAGGCTTGTTGTAGTTTACCCTGACATTCCTAGTTGATGATAAAAAAATTATTGTGTAGTTATTAAACAGTCTTGACGCCCACAAAATTTAGAGGTAAAACGTTTAAGACAATTTTAACTGATAAAGTTTTACCCAAATAATAAGAGTTGTACCTGAACCAGCCAGCAGCTTTAGCGTGTCATCTAGCTGTTATCACGCTGCACTGGTCGGTCGCCCTACTTAAAATGCCCACTGGCATTTTTTTAACGGTAGGAAACTTAAACGTTTCAGCTTATAAAAAATACTATTCCAGATCGACAAGGGAGACACCCAAGATGCAACAGCAACCTGCGTTATCCAGCCTGGCGCTGGCCATTACTCTCGCTTTAACTTCTCAACAACTTATTGCGCAGGAAACTGCGCCTGAACCAACGGCTGCAGAGCAAACTGACGCGGCCGCAGACGCTGCCCCCAGTGGCCTCGGCTTTGAGCGTATTCTGGTAACGGGTGCGGTATCGCGCAATCAAACCGTAATGCAATCCAGCGTCTCAGTGAGTACCCTGACCTTTGAAGATATCGATGCGTCCGCGCCCCGCTCTACTGCTGAAGTGTTCCGTATGCTGCCGGGTGTGCGCAGTGAAGCCAGTGGTGGTGAGGGTAATGCCAATATCGCAGTGCGTGGCTTGCCGGTGGCTGCTGGTGGCGCCAAATTTCTAACCCTGCAGGAAGATGGTCTGCCGGTGATCCAGTTTGGTGATATTGCCTTTGGTAACGCCGATATTTTTGTCCGCGCTGACGCTACCCTGGCACGGCTCGAGGTGATTCGCGGTGGCTCTGCCAGCACCCTCGCCAGCAACTCACCGGGTGGCGTCATTAACTTTATCAGTAAAACCGGGCTTGATAATGGCGGCAGCGTCGCGCTGACCACCGGCCTGAATTATGATCAATTCCGTACCGACTTTGAGTATGGCGGCGATATTAACAACGATATGCGCTTTCATATTGGCGGCTTTGTGCGCCAGGGCGAAGGCGTAAGGGATCCGGGTTATCAGGGTGAGCGTGGCTATCAGCTCAAAGCTAACCTGACCAAAGACTTTGACAGCGGTTATGTGCGGCTTTACGCCAAACATCTGAATGACCGGGTAACCAGCTATATGCCGATGCCGATGTATGCTGATGGCAGTTCAGTTCCCGGCTACGATGCCAAAAAAGATACGCTGCAATCAGCATACTTAACTCAGACCGTACGGCTAAATGGCGACAACCAGATCTCACGCGGTGACATTCGCGATGGTATGAACCCTGAAGTAAACAGTTTTGGTATCGAAGCGCAGTTTGACCTGGATGATAACTGGACCCTGGATAACCGCTTTCGGATCAGTGAAGTCAGTGGCAACTTTATTACGCTGTTTCCGGCCGAAGTCGACAGCGCCCAGTCGATTGCCAATAGCATTGCCGGCAGTGGCGCTACCGTGCGCTATGCGGTAGGCCCACAAGCTGGCGACTTGTACGGCAACGGCAATGCGATGCGTATTCATACCTTTGATGTCGAACTGCATGACTTTGGCTCCATCGTTAACGATCTGAAATTGTCACGCCGTTTTGGCGAGGTGGATGTCAGCTTTGGCTACTACCTGGCTGATCAGAGCATCAGCATGTCCTGGCTGTGGAATTCCTATCTGATGGCGTTAAAAGGTGATAATGCTGAGCTGCTAAATGTGTTTGCCGCTAACGGCACCGCCTTCTCCGAACAGGGCCAGCTGGCCTATGGCGTGCCGTTCTGGGGCAACTGCTGTCAGCGCAATTATGATACTGACTACAGCATTAAGGCACCTTACGCTTCAGCCAGTTGGGCCTTTGGCGACTGGTCGCTGGAAGCCAGTGTACGCCGCGATATTGGCAGTGCCAGCGGTAGCTATGCCGGCGCGGTACAAAGTAGCCGTGATATGAACGGCGACGGGGTGATCAGTATTATCGAGCAGAGTGTGTCCGGTATTGATCTGGCCAATCCGCAACTGGTGAACTACGGTTGGGCTTACAACTCGTACTCAGTCGGCGCCAACTACCAGTTTAATAACGATTGGGCCATGTTTGGCCGCGTCAGTAAAGGTGGCCGTGCTAATGCCGACCGTCTGTTGTTTGGTAAGGTTAACGCCGATGGCTCAGTCGCCCGCGAAGATGCCATTGACCAGGTGAAACAATATGAACTGGGTAGCAAAAGCCGCCATGGCAACCTGAATCTATTTGCGACCTTGTTCTTTGCTGAAACGGATGAGCAGAACTTTGAAGCCACTACCCAGCGCTTCTTTGACCGCGTTTATCAGGCCAAGGGTATTGAGCTGGAAAGTAGCTACCGCATCGGCGATCTGGACCTGCGCGGCTCTATTACCTGGACCGATGCCGAGATCAGCAAAGATGCGCTGAATCCTGAGTTAGTCGGCAATACGCCAAGGCGTCAGGCCGATGTAATTTATAACCTGTTAGCCCGTTATACTCTGGATCAGGCGCAATTTGGTGTCAGTTTAATTGGCACCAGTGCCGCCTATGCTCAGGATAATAACGACTTGAAATTCGGTGCCTATACCCAGATCAATGCCTTTGCCAGTTACGAGCTGGCCAGGGATCTGACGGTATCACTGAATATCAATAATCTGTTCGATAAGGTCGGTTTAACGGAAGCTGAGCAAGGCAGTGTGCCGGCCAATGGCATTATTACCGCCCGCACCATTAACGGTCGTACTGCCTCAGTTGGCTTACGCTATCAGTTCTAAGCGACCGCTGCTTTATACTTTAAGGCGACTGCGGTCGCCTTTTTTATACCAGCCAGATTTAAGCCCGGTACCGGAACCTGTGCTCCACCTCCACTCCGGCAAGCACGCCCTAAAACCAAAGTACAATTTATCTTAACGTTTAAGATAAACTGAGTTAGAGTGGTTTTATCTGTCAGCTCTGTCTGCTAATACGCACAAAACCCGGAAAACCTGATGCCAAAAGTTACCCTTAAAGCGCTGGCCAAACACCTTGGGGTGTCGGTGGCGACTGTATCTAACGCCTTTAACCGCCCGGATCAGCTCTCGGCAGAGCTGCGCAAACATATTCTGCAGGAAAGTGAAAAGCTCGGCTTTAGCGGCCCTAATGCCACAGCCCGCAGCCTGCGTACCGGCCGCTCCGATATGATTGCCATTCTACTGTCGGATACGCTGGAGTATTCGGTTAGCGATCCGGTTGCGAATCAGTTGATTAAAGGCATCGCCGAGGTGCTGCAGGACGCCGGCAAGGATATGTTGCTGTTATCCGGTGCCAAAGCGGTACACAGCACCGCCGAAGCCCTGCCCGATGGCTTTATTATTTATGGCAGCCCAAAAAATCCGGAGCAACTGGAGCGGGTTAAACAAAGCGGCAAACCGCTACTCTGTGTCGACTGTAATCTCAGTGGTATCGGCTCGGTTAATATCGACAACTATCAATATGCCTATGATATTGCTGAGTATGCGCTGCAAAAACAGCCTGGCAAGGTCGCAGTGTTAGGGCTTAGGTTGATAGATTCCGATCGGGTCTGCCGGCTGCAACAACATGAGCTGTACGATGCGAACGAAGCGATTTCCCGCCGCCGGCTCGAGGGCTATCTGGCCGCCGCCACGCAGCAGCAACGCGAATTAAACGCGGAGCAAATCTGGCATATTCCGGTTAATAACCATCATTACGCGCAAATCGCCGCCCGTGAGGCTCTGACGCAACATCCCCGCCCAACGCTGCTGCTTTGTATGAGCGATCGGATTGCGCTTGGTGCTATTAGTGTCGCCCGGCAACTAGGTCTTAATATCCCGCAAGATCTGCGGATTGTCGGTTTTGATGGCATTGAAGAGGCCGAGCGTAGCTATCCGGCGCTGACTACCGTCGCCCAGCACAGCGATGAAAAAGGCCGTATTGCCGCCAGAATGCTGCTGGCGGGTAATACCGCTGAAAATGTGCTCTTACCTTGCGAGCTACGCCTGCGCGATAGCTGTTAAAAAACGTTGTATTTTTCGCCAGAAAGTGGGTTCTTAGCTTGCAACTTAAACGTTTAAGGTGTAATTTTAAGCCGTAACAACGATTACAGCAGGGTTAGCGTAAATGGTCAGTGTCTGCCGATAAGCAGTCCCCTGAGCCACTGATGCTACCTGCGGCTAAGGTTAGCTGCGCATAGCGCAGACTGCCACACTAATAAAACGCTGCACTGATGACAGCGATAAGACAGGGTTAGACTATGCAACAGCTCAGCAGCGCAGCGGCAACCGCCGTGCCGACGCACACCTATACCCAGGTTAAATGGATGACCTGCCTGATGTTCTTCGTCTTCGCCATGACCACGGATGCCGTGGGGGTGATTATTCCCGAAGTGGTCAAGCAGTTTGACCTTAGCCTGACGCAAGCAGCCGCCTTTCATTATGTGCCGATGATTTTTATCGGCTTATCCGGTCTATTCCTGGGCCAACTGGCCGATCAGCTTGGCCGGAAGAAAATTATTCTGTTTGGCTTACTGATCTATACCCTGGCCTGCTTCGCCTTTGCGCTGGGGCAAAGTTTTTACTTTTATAACTTATTGTTGGGGCTATGTGGCCTGAGTATCGGCTTATTTAAAACCGGCGCCCTGGCGCTGATTGGCGATATCAGCCCTAATTCTGCCAGCCATACCCGGCTGATGAACCGGGTCGAGGGTTTCTTTGGCCTGGGCGCCATCGTTGGCCCGGCCCTGGTGGCAGTGCTGCTGATGTTTGATATGGCCTGGGAGCAGCTGTATTTTGTGGCCGGCTTTATTTGTGCGCTGTTACTGCTGATTGCCTACCGTATGGACTATCCGCTTTACTCACCACAGCCTAAAGCCTCGATCTGGCAAACTCTGGCTCTGGTGAAAAATCCTTATGCGCTGGGCTTCTCGCTGGCCATTGCCTGCTATGTCGCAACTGAAGTGGCGGTCTTTGTCTGGTTACCTACTCTGTTACAGCAATATGAGGGTCAGTGGACCTTACTGGCCGCACATGCCATTACCGTATTCTTTATTTTGCGGACTATCGGCCGCTTTCTGGCGGAATGGTTACTGACCCGCTTTAGCTGGACCATTCTGCTGGCCTGGTTTAGCAGTGTTATCGCGCTGTGTTTTGTCCTTAGTATGTGGCATGGCGTAGCCTGGGCGCTGTGGTTGATGCCCTTATCCGGTCTGTTTATGTCGATGATGTACCCGACGCTGAACTCTAAAGGCATCAGCTGTTTCCCACGCAAACAACATGGCGCAGCGGCAGGCCTGATCCTGGCCTTTACCGCTCTGGCGGCCGCGCTGGGGCCACTACTGATGGGTATAGTCGGTGACTGGTTTGGCGATGTGCGCTACGGCTTTTATCTGGCAACCGGCTTTGCGCTACTGCTGGCAGCGGCCATGTGGTGGAATCATCTGTTTAATCCGGCTGAGGCTCAATTACAGGCGATGTCCGACTAGGGGCTCTTATTGATTTTCTCTCGTGCTGTTGCCCCGCTTTACCGGGGCTTTTTTTATTGCTAAAGCCAGCACCAAAGTTGCAAGGCTCCCGGCCTTGCAGTAAGGTAGCGCCGCGCTATGACTCTGATCAGGTAGATATGATGTCCAGACCCTTTGCTACTATTCTGCTACTTGCCAGCCTGTTTGTTGCGGGTTGCGATCAATTTAAAACCCTGACCGAAGCCGAGCAGATCGCGCGCAGCATTCAACAGGAAGTTAAACGTAACGAACGGGGTCTGGATGCGTTGATCGCAGCCGCAGATAACACCACCTATGATGGTTTCGCCTGGCGGCGCGGCGAACGGATCCAGATCCGCCAGCGTCTGACTGAGGGGGAACAACAGGGCGAGCTGCAGTTACTGGCCGAGGCAGAAGCGCCTGAAATCATTGCCACCGCGGTGGCCAATAACCTGCCCAGCTTTAGTATAGTGCGCTATCAGCAAGGCTGGCTGGTGGTGTTTAATACCTATCTGACCGAACATTGTCAGGCGGTTTATGCCTATGCCTACCGCGGCCAGTTACCTGAGGTGCCGTCTTGCAGCGAAGAGCGCTTTGCCGAAACGGCCAATGGCCAGTGCCAAAGTCCGATCACGGCCAATTGGCAGCTATTTAAAGAATGGTTTTTTGCCGAGTCGCTGGTAGCAGAAGGTAACCCCAAATGCATCAGCAAAGCCGAACAAGGCTGGCGGGTTAGCGGCAATTAATTCTGCAACCCGAACCGACGCCGCAAAAACGCCCCCCTGCTGTGCTTGAACCGCTATCAAAGGCGGGACATTAGCGACGCTGTAACTCCTGGCGCAATAACGCCGCTCCGGCGCTAAGCGCAGCTAGCTTTTGCCGGGCAATATGACGCGGCAAAGGTGCCATACCGCAATTTGTGCATGGATATAGCTTATCAGCATCAACATACTGCAAGGCACTGCGTAAAGTCGCTGCAACCTCGGCAGGCGTTTCAATCTGATGGTTAGCAACATCAATGGCACCTACCATGACTTTTTTACCTCTTACCAATTCGAGTAACTCCAATGGGACGCGAGAGTTGTGACATTCCAGAGAAACGATATCAATATTTGATTCTTTTAACTTTGGTAAGATTTTTTCGTACTGGCGCCATTGCTCACCTAACGTCTTTTTCCATGCTGTGTTGGCCTGAATTCCATAGCCATAACAAATATGCACCGCGGTTTCACAGCTTAGCCCCTCGATAGCCAGCTCAAGTGCCTCAATGCCCCAATCATTGACGTCGTCAAAAAACACATTGAATGCCGGTTCATCAAACTGGATGATATCCACTCCGGCCCCGACTAAATCTCTCGCCTCTTGATTTAAGATGCGGGCAAACTCGAAGGCTAACTGTTTCCGGCTGTGATAATGCGCATCATACAGCGTATCAATCATTGTCATCGGGCCCGGCAAGGCCCACTTTATGGGTTGACAGGTTTGCTGACGCAAAAAGCGGGCATCTTCAACAAAAACAGGAGCTAAGCGTGCTACTGGTCCCACGACTGTCGGGACACTGGCATCATAACGATTACGGATCCGTACTGTCTGACGCTGCTGAAAATCAACCCCCGCCAGATGTTCGATAAAGGTGGTGACAAAATGTTGTCTGGTTTGTTCACCGTCACTAACAATATCAATACCCGCTTGCTGCTGCTCCTGTAACGTAATTCTGAGCGCATCTTGCTGTGCAGTCAGTAAATCATCACCCGTCAATTTCCAGGGCGACCATAAAGTTTCGGGCTCTGCCAGCCAGCCAGGCTTAGGTAAACTGCCTGCCGTCGAAGTAGGAAACAGAGGTGTTGCTGCAAAATCAGGATTAGCTGCATAGTTTTGGTTCATCATTAACACTCCACCTGCGTCACCCACTGCGCCAAAGTCTGCTGATAGGGTTTCAGCAGATGCTGTTCGACATAATGCCCCTGACTTAATGCCAACGCGCGCCGTTCATCGCGGTCATACTCGACTGAGGTCGACACATACGCGTTGGATGCTAATCGTGGGCAGTAGCTGACATCGGCTCTGCGAAGCGCATTATAAATTTCCGGCCGGTAAATTTTTTGGAAGGTTTCCATAGTACTGATGGTGCTGGCTAACTCCAAGTTGGTGTAATCGTTAAGTAAGTCACCAAAGAAATAAAACGCCAGTGGTGCCACACTTTGCTCGGGCATAAAATAGCGTACCTGCAGCCCCATTTTTTGGAAATACTGCTCGGTTAACGATGGTTCTGTTGGCACATACTCTACTCCCAGTATGGGGTGTTGATTACCATTTCGCTGATATACTTTGTTTTCAGATACGCTGATGCAAATCACCGGTAACTTAGAAAAATGCCGCTGGTAAGCCTCAGAACGTACAAAGTGTTGAAACAGCTGGCCGTGTAACTCACCAAAATGTTCAGGCACCTGAAACGTTGGCCGATCTTTGTTGTGCTGCGCCAGTAAAACGCTAAAGTCATAGTCTCGAATATAGGACGAAAAATTATTCCCCACTACGCCGTCAAATCGTTGCTGTCGCAGGTTGTCGACGATCTGTGTTTTCAGCACTTCGATGGCAGGAAACGCCGGACCAATGCCTGCGATATGCAAATCAACGGAAACGATTTCAAGCTCAACACGGTAACGATCGGCGTGTGGATTGTCCCAGTTCACCAACGAGTTAAAGCGCTGATTAATCATATCTAAAGCGGTTCGCAGATTCTGCTTACGTCCCGGGCCTCTGGCTAAATTGGCAAAGTTCGTTGTTAAGCGTGTATTGGCTGCTGGCTGATAATCGTCATCAAATGTAATAGTTCGGATACTGTAGCTTAGTGCGGGGTTACGCATGATGTTCACCTTAGCTTTGCGGAAACTCTTAATAGATGTTTAGATGTCTGCAATGCTAAACGTGGTTATTGATGAAGAAAAATGGTATTTTTTCATTAAACCATGAAAGGAAATCATCATATGCTGGAACGACATCACCTTGCTATCGTCAGGGCCGTTGAGCAACAAGGCTCATTAACCGCAGCCGCCAGCAAGCTTTGCCTTACGCAATCGGCGCTGAGTCACACAATGCGGAAACTGGAACAACAACTCGGTACATCCATTTGGTTACGTGAAGGCCGCCGCCTTAAGCTCACGCAAGCCGGACAATATCTCTTAGCCGTAGCAAATCGTGTGTTACCACAGCTGGAACACGCACAACAACGACTGTCCCAATTTGCCAGTGGCGAACGAGGTACATTACGCATCGGTATGGAGTGCCACCCTTGTTATCAATGGCTTCTGAAATTAGTGAAACCCTTCTTGGCAGCTTGGCCGGCAGTGGATGTCGACGTGAAGCAAAAATTTCAGTTTGGTGGTATTGGGGCTTTATTTGGATTTGAAATTGACCTGCTGGTAACGCCAGATCCTCTTTTTAAACCAGGCCTCTATTACCAACCGGTGTTTGCCTATGAGCAAGTACTGGTGCTATCAACGCAGCATCGCTTGGCTAATGCAACCCGAATCATGCCTTCTGATCTCAGTCAGGAGATATTGATAACCTATCCGGTCAGTACCGATCGTCTGGACATTTTTAGCCAGTTCCTGACGCCCGCCGGTATTGCGCCGAAGAAACATAAGACCATTGAAGACACCGATATCCTGCTACAAATGGTGGCAAGTAATCGCGGTGTTGCCGCACTTCCTCGTTGGTTAGCGGAGGAGTCCGCAACACAGTACGCCATCCGCAGTGTGCGACTTGGCGAGAACGGCATTCACAAACACATATATCTGGGTGTGCGGGAAACCGATCTTGATGTGGATTACCTGCAAAGTTTTATTGCTATGGCTAAAGCATACAGCAACCTTTAACAAGCGCTGCCGAAGTCAGATAAAGCCTTTCAAACTTAACCCGCTCAGGCGAACAAAAGTGGTGATATCGTCTTTCAAACACCATGGGGCAGCGCAATTTATGCGGAAGCCCCCTTATAACACAGTTTACAACGCCGTTAACCACAGTACCTGATAAGGCTGCAGCTCAAGCCGGGCGCCCTGATATAGGTTACCGCTTAACTCATCCCGCCACTGGCTACCGGCCGGCATCGCCAGCGTCTGACTATGTTCGCTAAAATTGACCACACACAGCAAACTTTGCTGATCCTGATAACGACGATAGCTAAACAGATGTGGATTGGCACTGGCCAGAATTTCGGTTTTGCCCTGCCCCAGCAGCGGCAAGCGCCGCCTTACGCCCAGCAGCTGCTGCAGTTGCTGGTAAATTTTACCGGACAGCTTAGTATTGTCGGTGGCGCTTTCAAGTTGCTGCTCGTTAACTGCCACCCGGTTCACCCAGCGGCTGTCGTCTTTTTTCGCTGCATCCTGCTGATAGCTGTAATCATTTAACAGGCCCAGCTCATCGCCCATATACAGCAGCGGCAAACCGCCGATACTCAGGATCACGCTATTAAGCAGGTAAATACGGGCCAACGCATGCTGTAAATGGGCGTTATTACCGGTTTTCAGAGCCTGCTCAACACCGGTTAATGACGCCAGCATGCCAGCGACGCGGCAATCGCCGGTTTGCGGATTTTGCTGAAACGGCACCCCGCTGGCAAAGCTGCCGGCAAATTGCCCGGTATAGAACTGATTTAAAAACTGCCGGTGATGCTCGGGGTTAATCCCCAGCTGCCAGGCAACATTGTCGTCAAAGGTCCAGCCGATATCATCATGGCAGCGGATATAGTTAACCCAGCTACAATGCGGGTCAATGGCAAAGCGTCGCTGTAACGACTCGGTCAGCAAACGGGTTTTACGGGTCGCCAGACTATTCCACAGTAAAGCCATTAACAGCGGGTTATATGACAGCTGACATTCCTCCGGGGCGATATATTTTACCACCTCATCCGGATGCACTATGGCTTCTGATTTAAACTGCAGCGCCGGTGCCGCTAGCCGTGCCACCTGATTAAAGGCGCGGATCAAGGTGTGTGCCAACGGCAGGTTTTCGCAGTTAGTGCCGGCCTCTTTCCAGACAAAGGCTAATGCATCCAGGCGCAGTACGGCAGCACCCTGATTGGCCAAAAATAGCATTTCTTCCGCCATCGCATTAAATACCGCCGGGTTAGCGTAATTCAGATCCCACTGGAAACTGTTAAAGGTGGTCCAGACCCAGCGCCCGGAATTGGCTTCCCGCGTAAAACAACCGCGGCGGATTTCCGGAAAAATTTCCCGTAAATAAGGCGCATAGCGATCGCGTTCGGCTTCATCAAAAAAGAAATAATAATCCTGATACTCAGAGTCGCCCGCTTTGGCTTTTTGCGCCCAGCGGTGCTCATCTGAGGTATGGTTAAACACAAAATCCAGCACCGGCCTGATGCCATGCTGATGCAGCGACTGCATCAGATCTGCCAGCTCAGTCATAGTGCCCAGCTTAGGCATGGTGGCGCGGTAATCTGATACCGCATAGCCGCCATCGCTATTTGGCTCGGGCGCTTTAAACAGCGGCATCAGATGCAGATAATTAATCCCGGTTTGCTGTAAATACTGAATACGCTGCTTTAACCCCTGAAAATCGCCGGCAAACAGATCGACATAACAGGCCGAGCCAAGCGCCTGCTCCGATTGATGCCAATCTTGCGGCGCAGCATCTTCGGCCAGCAGATAATCCGGCCGCTGCGCTATCGCTTTGGCCAGAATTTTTAGCAGCTGCTCCAAATGATAATAGGCGTCAAAGCGTGCGCCATAAAGCGGCAGATACAGTGCCAGCAACGCCGGTAACTGCTGTCGTAAGCGCTCTGCCAGCAGCGGCCAGCGCCCCTTCGCCAGCGTTTTTAGCGACGAACTATAACGTTTAAGTAAAATATCAGAAAAATGCGCTAATTGTGCAGGATCAGCTGTCATGGAGCGGGTCAGATACTGTGGCATAAGCAAGGGTCCAAACCAAAGTTTTATCCGCTATCTTTGCTTTATTTTTGCTGCATTGCAAGCCTTTGCTAAAAATTTAAGCAATTTTAGCCAGCGTCTAATTTACAACAGCTGGCGAATAGGCTAGCTTAAGCTTAAACATTTAAGTTAATCTTCACAGGTACCCTAATGTCGCTACCAGTCTATTGTTTTGGCGAAGTCTTAATTGACTTCTTACAGGATCCGCAACAAGCCGGTGTCTTTCGCCGCTTCGCTGGCGGCGCACCGGCGAATGTCGCTGTAGCCGTAGCGAAACTGGGTGGCGATGGCCGCTTTGTCGGCATGCTGGGGGCCGATATGTTCGGGGATTTTCTGCAAGCCGAGCTGGAACATTATGGCGTTAATGTCAGCGCCTGCGCGCGCACGGCAGAGGCAAAAACCGCGCTGGCCTTTGTCGCGCTCAATGCCGACGGCGATCGCAGCTTTTCATTTTACCGGCCACCGGCAGCAGATTTGTTGTATCGGCTCAGCCATTTGCCGGTGGATTTCTGGCAGCAGCGATCTATTTTGCACTTATGCTCAAATAGCCTGACCGATAGCGCCATTGCCGATACCAGCCTGGCGCTGTTAGCCGAGGCCAAACGCCACGGCTGGTTAATTTCTATCGATGCCAATTTGCGGCATAACCTCTGGCCAACCGGGCTAGCCGACCGCGAGCTGGTGCAACAACTGCTACAACAGGCTGACATCATTAAACTCAGTGACGATGAACTGCGTTATCTGGCCGCGGATGGCGATGAGCAAAGCTGGTTAAGCGCGTTAAATGCGCACAAGCAGCGCTGGATAGTGGTTACCGCTGGGAGTGAAGCTGTACAGAGTTATAGCAAACTTAACCTGAGCATACCGGTGCCGCCGGTAAAAGTGGTCGACACCACTGCCGCCGGCGACGCCTTTGTCGGTGCCTGGTTATATCAGCTTAGCCAAACTCTTATCTATCAAGACTGGCAAAGTCTATTGGCCGATCAGGTGTTACAGCAGCTGATATTACAAAAAGCCATTAAAGCCGGCTCCCTTACCTGTCAGCATTTTGGGGCCTTTACTGCCCTGCCCACCCGCTTTGAATGGGATGCTGGTTAGTCGTAGCAAATCGGCCTTGCTGGTCAGAGCGCAGGCATAAAAAAGGGCTGTCATTAACAGCCCTTTCGTTTCTAATGCAGGTTAGCCTACAAAGCGCTGATAACCATACCAGGCGGCTACAGCAACGATGATCAGCAACAGCAGATACAACGCCCAGGGCCGTTTTTTCTCAGCAAAAGGATCATGCAAGGAGCGTTTGGCACCTTTCGGCAGATGCGCCAGTCCGGTCAGCGAGGCACCAAAAGGCACATTAATTTTCGCCCGGGCATTCACTGCCCAGCCATTAGCATCCAATAAGGGGCCAATATTGCGCCGGCGTAGTGTCAGATACGCCAGTAACATCGATGGTGCCGAAATCAGCAGCATTACCCCGAGTAATACCAGCGGAATTTGCCACCAGCTCAGCGAAAACAAGCCCGCCACTATCGCCGCCAGTGCCGTGCCTAAGGCGCCTAATGCCAGGCCAAAGGCCGCGAAAATACCGGCAAATTTAGCAATATCAAAGTTGCTGGGGGCCGCGGCAGGTGCAGCGGCAGCATCTGCTACACCGCTGGTGGTTTTCGCTTCAATATCTTTATCGCGGGAGGCGGCAAATTTCTGGATCTGACCTTCAATAAAGGCAGCAACCCGCTTATAGGGCGACCAGAACGCCTGACGGATACTGACTGGCTGTGCCACAACTTTAGTCACTGTTGCTCGCCAGTCACGGCCCTTGCGGTCATAAAAGATCCCGTTACGACCAGCCACCATCAGCTCATCGACATCACCACCGGTTAGTGCCGCAACAATATTAATCGGCGCTTCACCCTGACGCATACAGCTGCAATATACCAGGTAACAACCGCTAAAGGGTGCCATAGTGGCATGCCGGCCCTGATCGGCAACCTGCATCACCAACTCACAGCTGCGCTGATCCAGATACAGGGTACCGGCCTGGAAAATCGCTTTATGTTCGCCCTGATAGAAATCGCTGAGACTGACAAAGTTACGCAGCAAGGTTACCAGATCCCGCTGATAACGCAGCAATTTTTCCAGTGCTAACAGATTATCGGCAAAGGTACTAGCCGCCAGATCGTCCTGAATTAAGGCTTCCAGTCGGGTTTTAGTATCACTGGCAAGAAGCTGCTGCAGATACGCCAGCTCTAACGCATGCAATGCCGTAGCCGGCTTAGCGGCCTGCCAGCTGCGCCAGGCAGCAAGTTTAGCTGAAACCTGCTGCCAGTCGGCGGCGGTTAATACCTCATAGTCTGCCCCCAATAACGGCGCCAGTACTTTCTCTTTTAAACTGGCGATAGCGCCAGCCCAGGCCGGGTTAATACCCAGTGTCAGATCCAGTGGCCGCTCAGCAGCAATCACGGATAGAGGCAGAGCGGCAATATCCTGATCCGCACCGGCCACGACCCGGTTCGCCAGTACTTCATAGACTGCCGGGGCAGGATTAAGGCTATCAGTCGCCCTGTTATCAAAGGCGGCCAGCTGACAGCGAACAAAATAATCGTCGACTTTGGCTTGTACGGCTTCAAAGGCAGCAACGGCATCGGCAGTAGAGTCGGCCAGCGGGCAAAGCTGACTTTGCTCTGCGGCAAAAGCCGCATGCCAGCTGATTACCGCTTCGGCCTGACTAAAAAATGCGGTCAGGGTATCCTGCGTTACACCCAGACCACCGCTGCGATCTGCCACACCACCCTGGGTTTCCACGATCTGCAGCAGTACCGATTTTAAACTTTCATCGGCGGTCAGTTCCGGCATAACCACGCCATCGCCATTAAAGTGATCAGCCGAGAATAACCGTGTTGTATCCAGCACATCCGCCACTTGCAGGCTCTGCTCCGCTGTTTTATCGCTATAGCGCAGTACCAGTTCGGCGGCATGTTTAATGCCGGCACCTTCGGCGTCCTGATCAGCAATCGCAGCAAGCGGCAAGCCAGGTGATGCAAACATAATGCTGGCATCCGTCAGGCGCTGGCAACTCCAACGCACTGCCGACAGGATCTCCGGTACCCGGATTTGGCCATCGCCGTCACCATCCATTAGCGCCAAGGTGCGGTTGTCAAATTCCAGGCCCGTAGTCGGGCAATTTAAGACTGTCCAGAGTTTCGGATCAAGTTCGGCCAGATGGTGTAAATCACCTGCAGTTTCAATCGCGACCTGGTCAAAACCGCCGGAGCGGAAGAAACGCCATTGATGGGGTTTGGTTGCAGCAGTCAAGGTTTCTCTCCGTGAAGTGTTATTCTCGCTCTCAGCATATGCCAGCTGATGCAAAGTTGCCAATAACTAAAGAAAAACAGCCAAAGCATTAGGGCGTGTTGACGTTTTTCACAACGGTTTTATGGTAGGCTAAGTCAAATTTGTTAACTGGAGTATCAGGGTGCAGATCGTTATTCAACCAGATGCACAAGCCGTGGCCCGTTATGGTGCCGCTGCAATTATCCGGCAAATCAGGCAACATCCTGCCTCTGTGCTGGGGCTGGCGACAGGTGCGACACCCATTCTGCTGTATCAACAATTAATTACTGCCTATCAGCATGGCGAGGTGTCATTTCAGGCCGTTAAAACCTTTAATCTGGATGAATATATTGGTTTAGCGGCAACGCATCCACAAAGCTACCGCTATTTTATGCAACACCACTTGTTTAATCACATTGATATTCAGCCAGAAAATACCGCAGTGCCAGAGGGTGACGCCGCAGATCCATTACTTGCCTGCGAGCAGTATGAGCAAAAAATCATGGCTGCAGGTGGTATCGATTTGCAGCTGCTGGGCATTGGCCGTAACGGCCATATTGGCTTTAACGAGCCCTCGTCCGGATTGCGTTCTCGAACCAGGGTTAAAACCCTGACGCAGCAAACCATCGCCGATAATGCCCGTTTCTTTGCGCCCGGTGAATATCAACCACATCTATCAATTACCATGGGCATCGGCACCATTCTGGATGCTCGCAAAGTGCTGTTACTGGCAACGGGTAAAGCTAAAGCTAAGGTCGTAAAAGCGATGATCGAGGGGCCACTGAGTGCCAGCTGTCCGGCGTCAGCTTTACAGCTGCACCAGCAGGCTACAGTAGTACTGGATGAAGAAGCCGCCAGTGACTTAGAGCAACTGGCATTTTACCGCCATATTGAACAGGAAAACGCGGCGCTGTTGCGCCGCCTGAATCGTGATTAGCCGCCGTTGTTATGACCAGCGTCGCAGCTTATGGCCTTTCATCGCATAAAATAAGATATAAAGATAGGCCGGAATGAGAATCCAGTACGCACCCTGGCTATTACCGGACTGTTCGGCCAAATACCCGTAATATAGTGGTAGCAATGCCCCACCGGCAATTCCCATAATCAGCAAGGCTGAGCCGGTCGCGGTTAACTTTCCGAGGCCTTCCAAAGCCAAAGGCCAAACCGCCGGCCATACCAGCGCATTAGCCAGCCCTAACAACGCAACGAACACCACTGTATCCGGTACCAGAGGAATACCCAACCAGCCAAATAGCCAAGCCGACAACTGCTGGCTATCGCTTGCGCCAAATAAAACGCCGATACTGAGTAATACTCCAGCCAAAGCTGATAGTTGCAGAGCACGGCCTTGTGACAGGTAGCGCGGGATTAGCACCACCCCCAAAATGTACCCTAACACCATAAAGCTCATAGTGTATGAGGTCAGGATGCCAAAGTGTGGCACACCAAGTTGTTTGCCATATAGACCGATGGTATCAGCAGCAATCACCTCCACACCGACATAGCAAAATAACGCCAACACCCCCAGTACTAACTGCGGATAAGCGAATACCGCTTTTACCGCCTTAAATTCGACGCCTTTTTCGTGCTTGTGCTCTGCTAACTCAGGTAAAGGAGCAAACCAGATAAATATAGACAACACTAACAACATCAGCGTCATATACACATATGGCAGTACCAGCCTATTCGACAGCTCAGCCAGTTGTACTTGCTGCTCTGCCGCTGGCAGCATTGCCAGCTCTGCAGCGCTATATTGTTCAATATTGGTCAGCACCAGAGTGGCAAACAGCATCGGCACCACTATTCCGGCCGCTTTGTTAACCAGCCCCATAATGCTGATTCTCATCGCAGCACTATCGCGCGGACCGATACAAACCAGATAGGGGTTAGTTGCGGTTTGCAAAATCGTCAGGCCAGTACCCAACAAAAACAACGCCAACAGAAATAGCGGATAAGCCGCTACTTTCGCTGCCGGAATAAACAGCAAGGCGCCAAAGGCCATAATGAGTAAGCCAGCCAGCATGCCCTTTTTATAACCCAGATAGTTCAGTAAAAACGACATAGGTATCGCCATGACGGTATATGCGATATAAAACACAAAGGTCACAAATAAAGCCTGAAATTCGTTTAACTGACAGACAATCTGCAAAAATGGAATAAGTGCACCATTAAGCCAGGTCACAAAACCGAACAGAAAAAACAGCACCGCCAGAATCAGCATTGGCACCAACACCTTGGGTGCTGGCGTGGTTGGAGTGTTAGGCATCTTCGGATCCTTATTGTTATTCTTATTGTCGTTACCGGCTTAGATTACCAGCTTAACCCAGTTGCGCTTCGCCGTTAATCCAGCATTGTTGTACCTGTAGCTGCGCGTTCAATTGCACCAGATCAGCCCTATGGCCGGGTTGTGCCTGGCCGCGGTCAGTCAGCCCCAGCGCCTGCGCCGGATATAAGGCTGCCATGCGCAGACTTTCAGCAAGGTCAAGCTGTAAAGTATTCACGGCATAACGCACGGCCGCCGCCATATCCAGCACTGAGCCGGCCAGTGCGCCGCTACTGTCAGTCAACTTATTACCTTGGCGGGTCACCTTACCGGCGAAGAAATCAAATTCGGTCTCGTCGGTACCAACCGGCGACATCGCATCGGTGACTAACAGCACCTTGCCGCGGGGTTTTGCTAATACAGCCAGCTTTGCAGCTAACGGATGCAAATGTAAACCGTCCAGAATCAAGCCACACCAGCTTTGACTGTCGGTTAATGCTACCCCGACCATGCCCGGCTCACGCGAAGTCAGCGGTGACATTGCATTATATAAATGGGTAAAGCCCTGCGCGCCGGCAGCAAGTGCCTGCAGGACCTGCTCAGCGCTGGCATTGGAATGGCCAAGCCAAACTTTAACACCGGCAGCGGTTAAACGTTGAATTTGCTCTGGCGTCACATTTTCCGGCGCCAACGTAAGCAAAACCTGACCGAGATCCTTACGCAGATATAGCTGCATTTCTGCCTCTGCCAGTGGCCGGATATGCTGCAGCGGATGCACACCTTTTTTCGGTGCCGATAAATGTGGCCCTTCGAAATGAATTCCCAAAATACCCGGCTCGCCAGCAGCAATGGCTGCAGCAATCACATCGGCACTTTGCTGCATCACCGCCAGTTGATCAGTGATTAGCGTTGGCAGCAGTGCCGTGGTACCAAAACGGCTATGGGCTTGTCGCATCCGGCGTAGCGTGTCAATAGTCGGTGCGTTATTAAACAGCACGCCGCCACCGCCATTCACCTGTAAATCGATAAACCCCGGCACCAAATAGGTTGCCTGTGGCGTATCACGACAAGGTCGGATGTCTGCAATACGACCGTTTTCAATCAACAACTCGACATTTGACTGCCAGACAAAACCATCAAAAAATTGGGCAGCGCTAAGTACTTGCTGCATAAAGAACCTGTAAGGAGAGACGTCATATGACATAAGCTAACGTCTGCGGACAAAAAGCTCAAGTATTGGCTATCGGTACCCGGCCCGCTTTGACAAAGCCCGGCCAGATCCTGGGCTTTGGCGCTAATACAAAAAGATCGCCGTTTTGCCCCAGCAGTTGTTGCGGTACCCCAACCTCGCGGGCAATGGCGGCATTGGCTTGCATATGCGTTGCTTCGCCGTGTACCGGTATCGCCAGGGCCGGTTTTACCGCCTGATACATCTCAGCCAATTCGCCCTGATTCGGATGACCGGAAACGTGGATTGGCAATAAGGTATCCGCCGCTTGCAACACCTGCAGCTGTTTGGCTTTCAGTTTATCCACCAGCCGGCTGACCAGCATCTCATTGCCCGGAATGAGGTTAGCACTAAAAATCACCAAATCGTCTTTTGCCAGCAGCAGCTGCGGATGGCGATCTTCAGCCAGTTTACTCAGGGCGGCTCTGGGCTCCCCCTGGCTGCCGGTTGCTGCGACCAGCACTTCTTCCGGCGGCAAAAAGCCAATATGGGCGTTATCAATCAGCGGCAGATCATCCGGCCAATAACCGCAGGCCCGCGCAGCACCGACCATATTCTCCATCGCCCGACCGAACAGTGCCAGGTAACGGCCGGTGTGCTGGGCAATGCGCCCCAGGCTAATTAAGCGGCCAATATTACTGCTAAAACCGGTTACCAATACGCGCTTCGGTGCCTGACTGACCACCTCACGCAGCGCATGAAAGCAAGCCGTTTCCGACAACGAAAAGCCACTTTTCAGTGCATTAGTTGAATCACAGACCATGGCAGTAATACCTTGCGCCGCCAGCCGTTTAAATACCTGGGGTTTGAACGGCCGGCCCAGCACAGGTGCCGGATCCATTTTCCAGTCGGCGGTATGAAACACCTTACCGGCTGGGGTGCTGATTAACAGTGCCTGACACTCCGGGATCGAGTGAGTGATATTCAGCCAATTGACCAAAAATGGCCCGATCTGACAGGTGCCGCCGGGCGGGATTTCGATAATTGGCATCTGCTCGATAAGGTCGGTACGCGCCAGTTTGCGGCGCAGCACCTCAGCAGCAAAAGGCGTGCAATACACCGGCGCCTGTAAGCGTGGCCATAAATAGGGCAAGGCACCGATATGATCTTCGTGGGCATGGGTAATAACAATACCGCACAGGTTTTCGCGTTGTGCGGCAATAAAGCTGGGATCAGCCGCCTGCACGTCAGCCGTGAGCTGAGCTGGCTGTGTCTGCGGCTGCAGCGGATTATAAAAGGTGATGCCGCAATCCACCATTAACCAGCGCCCGGCATGACCGTATAAATTCAGGTTCATCCCAATTTCGCCGCAGCCGCCAAGTGGCAGAAACCACAAATCCTGTTCACCCGGTAAGGTCATTTCAGCGCTAGAACGGCTGGCCATGTCACCTCGTATTACACTACTATCAACTGCTAACTGCTACGTATGATACGCCATTCACGTTCACAGACCCAGCAGACATTTCCGCCATCAGCGACGGGGTGGCAACATTTTCAGTAGCGTGCGATCTTTTAGATGATAGTGATGGTAAAGCGCGGCCGCGGCATGCCCCAAAATCAATAGCCACACCAGATAAGCTCCGCCCTGCTTATGAATAAAATCTATCGGCGCTTCAAATTGCTCAAAGGTTAGTCCCATACCATCCGCAACCAGCGCCTGAAACAACCAGGTATCGGCAAATTTCGGGATCTCAAATAAAAAGAAAAACTCGGTCGCCACACCGGTACCTAAATAGCCGGTCAATGGCATTACAATCAGCACGCCATACAATACCAGATGCCCAAGGTGCGCAGCCTTATGCATCAGCGCCGAACCGGGCTCGGCTTTAGGCTGAACATTCGTCAGCCGCCAGTAAAGCCGCAGCACTACCAGTACCGCGATAGTCACGCCAAACGACAAATGTAGCTGCAGTGCCGTCCAGTTTTCAGGTGTTTGCGCTTCAGTAAACCATTGCCGGTAGTACACCGAACAATAAGCGAGTAAAAACAACAGTGCGGTGAGCCAATGTAAGGTGCGGGCCAGCTGGCCATAATGTGTTGTCGAGTTTTTAAGCATGTGTAAGCCCCCAAAATTGCCACATCCAAATCTGCGGCTAGTTTGCCTGCGAATGACCGGCAGCAACAACCCAAGATATCGGCTGCAATGATGCAGAAATTCGAACACAGTTTTTGCAACAAAAAAATCAGCTTAATGTTTTCTTAAGCTTCGCCACCTAACCTGCCAGTATCGAGGTTAAACCGGAGCGTCTTATGTCTGAACCCTTATTACTGGCACCACCCGCTACCGCTATGCCGCTGCTGTGTAGCCTGGGAAATATGACCAGTAAACTGACTTTGCTGGCAAGACAAGCCGATGGCCGTGCTGAAGCAGAAACCCTTATCGCCCGCGAGTTTCAGCGCAAGCATCAGGCCGAAATCCGCTACTTTCTGCCACAATTGCTAAGTTTACGCTGCGCCGGAACCCTGACCGCAGCGGTCGGGTTACAGGCCGCAGCGCAAGGCCCGCTGTTTCTGGAGCAATATCTGCCACAGCCAATTGAACAGCTGCTGTCAGAACAATCCGGGCAAGAGGTAAAACGCGGGCAGATTCTGGAAATCGGTAATCTGGTATCGGCACGCGCCGGCAGCAGCTTGCTGCTCATGGTTGCCTTGAGTGAACTGATTGCCGCTAGCCGCTTTCGCTGGGTGACCTTTACCGCAACCGATGAAGTGCAATCGCTGTTAAGCAAGCTGCATTATCAACCCATGCTGTTAGCCGCAGCCAATGCCGATAAGCTGCAGCACCCCCAAGTCTGGGGCGCGTACTACCAAAAACACCCGCAAGTGATGGCAGGTATGGCCTTACCGGCCATAGCCAGTGCCCGGCGTTTGCCGCGCTATCAGTTGTTACAGCAGTTACTGGCTCCACAGCTGACTGAGCTGCAACCGCAATTGGCGCGGCTAACGGAGGCTGGTCATGGCTAAGTCAGTACCTTTGGATTTTCCTAGCCTGCGCCAGTTTGCCGACCGCCCGGCGTTAACTGACGGTCAACACAGCCTGAGTTATCAGCAACTCGCTGCACAGGTATCTCAACTGGCCAACTGGCTACAACAACTGCCGGCACAGCGCTTTGCCATTAGCGGCCCCAACAGCATCAGCTGGATTATTGCTGATTTGGCACTGGCCGTGAGCGACAAAATTTGTGTTCCACTACCACGTTTTTTCTCAGCCGCGCAGCAAGCCTATATGCTTGATACCGCCGCGATCGAGATCGTACTGGAGACCGAGCCACTTGCCGGCAGCATAGCCAGCACAGTGCCAGGGTTATGGTATCGGCAGGTGCCGCAATCAAGTACTCACGAAGTGCCAACCTTTCCAATATCCAGCGGTAAAGTTACCTTTACCTCTGGCACTACCGGCAACCCGAAAGGCGTATGTTTAAGCTGGGCACAGCAAGCGGCGACCTTAGCCGGCTTAGTTAAAGCACTAGGCGCAGAATTTAGTGCAGAGGCACAACAGCAACAACTGCGACATTACTGTCTGCTGCCCTTATCTACCCTGTTGGAAAATCAGGCCGGTGTGTATTTACCGCTGGCTCTGGGGCAGCAAATTATTGTGCTGAATGAATCGCTAAGCGGTTTGAGCGGCAGTTCAAAGCTCGATTTAGCGCAATTGGCACAAAACCTGGCACAGTACCAGCCGCACAGCCTGATCCTAACGCCACAGTTGCTGCAGGCGCTGCTGTTGATTTGCCAGCAGCAACCGGCACTGGCAGCAAGTTTTCGTTTTATTGCCGTTGGTGGTGCGCACTGTGCACCGGCACTACTGGCACAGGCCGCACAGCTGGGGCTACCTGTCTATCAGGGCTACGGTTTATCCGAAGCTGGCTCTGTGCTGGCTTTAAACTTACCTGCGGTGAATCGGCCCGGTAGCGTCGGCAAAGCGCTACCTCATATACAACTGCGGATTAACGCGGGCCAGATTGAAGTAAAAGGTCAGCTTTATGCTGGCTATTTAGGTGAAGCACCGCGCGACGCCGACTCTTGGTTAGCGACCGGCGATTTGGGGCAACTGGACAGCGAAGGTTATCTGAAAATTGACGGGCGCAGCAAACAACTGTTGATCAGCAGCTTTGGCCGTAATATCTCGCCGGAATGGCTGGAAGCTGAGCTACAGCTTTGCCCGGCGATCGCCCAGGCCATGGTATGCGGTGATGCCAAGCCCTGGCTAAGTGCACTGATAGTGCCGAGATCGGCCAGGCAGTTGACAGAGCTTAGCACGCAGCTACAGGCACTTAACGCCCGGCTCCCGGATTATGCACAAATTCGTACCGTCTTGCTGCTAAATGAACCCTTTAGCAGTCAAAACCAGCAACTTACCGATAACGGCCGGCTGCGCCGCCAACATATTCTGGCGCGGTACCAACAACCTATTGAGCAACTTTACCACCTTACCCCAACAACGGCAGAGCCAGTGCTTGTGCCGCTAAACCAGGAGCATCGCGATGAGCTTTTATCAGCAATTAATTGAGCAAACCCAGGCCGAACGCGAGTATTTGTTAAGTGCACCGTTGATCCAGCGCTGCCTTAAGCAACAAAGCTTTACGCTCGCCGAGTATCAGGCGTTTCTAACGGAAGCTTACCATCATGTTAAGCACACAGTGCCATTGCTGATGGCTGTTGGCAGCAGGCTAAGCAGTGCCCAGGAATATTACCGCGAAGCCATTGCTGAATATATCGAAGAAGAGCTGGGTCATCAGGAATGGGTGCTGAATGATCTTGCAGCGACCGGCGCCGACAAAGAGCAAGTACGCCACGGCACACCGCGCCTTGCTACCGAACTGATGGTTGCCTACGCCTATGACACTGTGCTGCGAGGCAACCCGCTGGCGTTCTTTGGCATGGTGTTGGTACTGGAAGGCACCAGCGTTAACCTCGCCACCGGTGCCGCTGAGATTATTCAGCAGCAGCTACAGTTACCCAACAAAGCCTTTAGTTATTTACGCTCGCACGGCAGTTTGGATATTGAACATCTGAGCTTTTTTGAAAAACTGATGGACACCATTAGCGATGCAACCGATCAGCAAGCGATTGTGCATGCTGCAAAGGTATTTTATCAGCTGTATGGCAATATCTTCCGCAGTATTGAAGCCGCACCTGCGGCTAAGGTGGCGGCATGAGCGCCGCTGCCCTACAGGGCCAAACACTACTGCTGCTCGGTGCCAGTGGCGGTATTGGTGCCGCACTGGCGAAGCAACTCGCGGCACAGGGCGCGAACCTGATTATTAGCGGGCGCAATCTAGTCCCCCTGCAGCGGTTAGCAACGCAACTGGCCACTAAAACCCAGTGTGTGGCCGCCGATCTCAGCAATTTTGCCGGCCGCGAGCATTTACTGCTGGCGCTACCGGATAAGCTGGATGGCGTGATCTTCGCCGCAGGTTATAACGATTTTGCGTTGTTTGAACAGCAGGATCCAACAGCGATACACCGGCTATTTGAACTAAACACGCTGCTGCCGATACTACTCACCCGCGCCCTGCTACCCAGGCTGACACCTCAGGCACGCTTAGTTTATGTCGGCTCAACACTGGGTGCTATCGGCTATCCGGGCTATGCCGCCTATGGTGCCAGCAAAGCCGCGCTAAAGCATTTTGTGCAGGCGCTGCGCCGGGAAATGGCCGATACCGCCCTGCAATTTTGCTATATCGCACCCCGGGCTACCCAAACCAGTATGAACACCCTGGCAGCACAGGAGCTGAATCAGGCGCTGGGTAGCAAAACCGATCAACCAGATTGGGTAGCATCCCAAATTCTAAACCAGTTAATCGCAAAACAGATGCAGGATCAGAACCTTGGTATGCCGGAGCGACTGTTTATCCGGCTCAATGCGCTGCTGCCAGCCTTACTGGATAAAGCACTGCGCAAACAACTTACTGTTATTAAACAATTCGCCCGGCGTAAAACTCCCGGGTTAACCCAAAGCATTAAAACTACCCCTGCAGGCGTTAAAGGAGCATGCAAATGAAAAAATCGTCTTCACTAGTAGCCCTGACTGTACTGACCGCCAGCTTGCTGTTGGGTTCGGTACAGGCAGAAACCTCGCCGTCCGCAGTAACAAGCGAACTGAGTCAGATTCAGCAGCAGTGGGCCAGCGTAAAGTATCAGCAAAGCGGTAAAACCCAGGAACAGGCTTTCGCCGAACTGGTTAGCGCCGCCCAAGCTGCCGTAAAAGCTCACCCTGAGGATGCCCGCTACCTGATTTGGGAAGGTATTATCCGCGCCACCTATGCCGGCAGTGTCGGCGGTTTGGATGCGCTTAGCGAAGTTAAAACCGCGAAAAAGCTATTTGAACAGGCGCTAAAGCAGGATGAGAAAGCGCTGGATGGCTCGGCCTATACCAGCCTGGGTTCGCTGTATTATCAGGTACCAGGTTGGCCTGTCGGCTTTGGTAGCGATAAAAAGGCCCGCGAATATTTGCTAAAAGGCCTGGAGGTTAACCCTGACGGTATCGACAGTAATTATTTTTACGGTGATTTTTTACTGCAACAAAAAGAATATAAGGCCGCCGTGGCGGTACTGGAAAAAGCCTTACTGGCGCCGCCGCGCCCTGGCCGTGAAGACGCCGATGCCGGACGCCGGCAAGAGATTGAGCAAGCGCTGACTAAAGCGCGTAGCAAAATTAAAAGCTAAACCCGGTGCGGGCAAAATATTAATAACTAAGATCAGCTGTAGCTTAAAACGTAAAATGCCGGTTTAGCCGGCATTTTTATTTGGGCCCACCGCCATCATTCTGTTACTAAGCGATAGCGCTGCTCCCGATATAACCAGGATGGCAGTAACACCTGCGCCAGTGCCCGGCGCTGTGCTGCCGGCTTGGCAGCAGCGTCTGTCAGCACCAGTTGTTTATCATCGAGCAAATAGCGCGCAGCAACACTGCTACCATCCGGTTTTAATATCGTCACTGCCGCTTCGTTGGCGCTTTGCTGCTCTAACAGGGCAAAATATTGATCAAACTGCAGCAGCGCCCGGCCCGGCGACTCAGCATCGCGGCTAAAATCCCGGCCAAGCAGCGGCGTTTGTGCACTGATGCCTATTAAAGATAAGATCGTAGGTGCTAAATCAATCTGGCTGGCCAGGCTGCTAATAGTTTTTGGCTTCAGATCCGCACCTAACATCAGCGCCGGGATCTGAAATTTATGTACCGGTACCAAACTATTACCATACACCCGGTTATCGTGGTCGGCGACGATAACAAACAGCGTATTGTGCCAATACGCTTGCTGTTTTGCCTGTGCAATAAATTTACCCAGCGCATAGTCGGCATATTTTACGGCATTATTGACGGTCGCTTTCTCGCTATCGTACAGCGCGATTTTATTGTCAGGAAATTCAAAGGGTTCGTGATTGGACGAGGTAAAAATCAAACTGAAGAATGGCTTTTGCTGAGCGGACATTTCCGCTAAATGTTTAGCTGCCGCATTAAATAAATCTTCATCACTGGCGCCCCAGCTGCCAACAAACTCCGGCTTAAGCATTTTCGGTAAATCGATCACTTCGCTAAAGCCATTACCGGTAAAAAAGCCGCGCATATTGTCAAAATGCGCTTCGCCACCGTACACAAAGCTGGTATGAAAACCTTGCTGTTGTAAGGTACTGGCCAGGGTATAAAAATTTTGCTGCGCGCCGGAGAGTTTCACCACGCTTTGCGCCGGTGTCGGCGGAAAACCCGCGACTACCGCTTCAATACCGCGCACTGAGCGAGTACCGGTGGCATACATATTGTCAAACCACCAGCCGTCGTTTTTAAGCTGTTCCAGCTCTGGCGTTACCGGCAAGCCACCCAGACTTTTCACAAAGGTTGCGCCCAGGCTTTCTTCCAGAATAATCACCAGATTAAGCGGCTGCGCACGTTCCATTGCCGGCTGGCGAAGTGCCAGAGTAGGCAATTGTGGATCGTTAAACTCCAGGTGTTTTAACCATGGCCAATCCAGCGCCAACTCAAGCATCTCCTGCTGTGGCAACTTGCCATAGATCTCACTGGAGCGGGCTTCATGTTTCAGGCTATAGATGGCATACAGCACCGAGTACGGCGAGTTGATAATCAGCGAGTTCACCATCGCATCGCCGGTAATGGCAAACAACGCCGGATTAGCTGGGCGGTGCTCTGTGGTCGAGCGAATAGCCGCAAAGGTTAAAAAAACCAGCAGCGGCCAGCTAAGCAGCAAACTGCGGTAGCGGGCAAAAGGTTGCGTGTGCGCTAGGACCCGCCGCAGCGCCAGATTGCCCAGCCATAATAGAACTAATAGGGCCAGCACACCGCCAAGCAGCATACCGCGATAACCTTGCCATAGCGTACCAAACACCTCTTTCGGATATTTTAAATATTCAATATAAAGCCGGTTTGGTCTAACGTCGTATTGCATAATAAATTGCGGCGTCGAGACTTCCAGCAACAGCACCAGTGCCAGCCCCAGTAATAACCAGAGATGATTTAACTTTAGCCAGACCTTAAAACTACTCTGTCGCGCCAGTAAGGGGGCAAGTAATAACGGTATTGCCAGCCACAGGCCAATAAAAATCAGATCGGCTCTTACTCCCTGCAGTAATATGATGCCAATATCAGCTACAGCCGTTACCCGGTCGAATTGCCAAAGTACTAAGCCAAGCCGGCTAGCGCTTAACAGCAGTAGCGTCACCACAAAAAAAACCAATAACGGCAAATAAGGGCCGGCGCGTTTTATCGGCTGCAGTACGCGAGTCATAATCTAGGCTCCAACAAGAAGTTGGCGTCAGCTTAGGATGAAAAACTTAAGAATTTCTTAAGTAAGTGAGGTTAATCTGGTTATAGTTAACAGACTGACCGTAAACGGATAAATGGCATGCGGATCTTACTGGTAGAAGACGACAACTTGCTGGCACAGGGCATAGTTACAGCCTTGGCGCGGGCCAGTTATCAAACCGAACATTGCCGCACCGGTAAGCAAGCCCTACAGGCGCTGGATAATGCGGAGTTTGATTTAATGATCCTGGATTTAGGCCTACCCGATGGCTTTGCCGGTAAAATCTTACAACAGCTACGCGCACAACAGCATCAACTGCCGGTGCTGGTACTGACGGCGCTGGATCAAATTGACACCAAGCTGCAACTGTTAAACGACGGTGCTGATGACTATATGGTAAAACCCTTTGATGTGCGGGAGTTGGAAGCGCGCATTCGGGTACTGTTACGCCGCAAAGCCGAGCGGCGGCATGATGTGCTGCAGCATGGCGAACTGCTACTCGATTTAGTGAAACATAGCTGCGAATATGCCGGGAAAACCGTGAATTTAACCCGGCGCGAATTTTTACTGTTAAAAGACTTTCTGCAGCATAAAGATAAGATTTTAAGCCGCCAGCATCTGGAAGAGCTGAGTGTGGGCTGGGATGGCGATACCGAAAGTAATGCCATTGAAGTGCATATTCATAACCTGCGCAAAAAGCTGCACCCGGAGCTTATTAAAACCGTGCGCGGTATCGGCTATCTGCTGCCGGGGCAAGTATGAAGCCACTGAGTATTCAAACCCGGTTAGTTTTACTGCTAAATTTGTTGGTGATCGCGGTATTAAGCCTGACCGGCTATATCAGTTATCAGCAAAGCCTGCATGAAATCGATGAAGTTTTTGATGCCCAGTTGGCGCAAAGCGCCCGCTTAACTGCGGGTGTATTACAAGCCAATCCCACTTTATTACAGCAAGATACACCGGTACTGATCCCGGTAGCGCATTTGGATGAACTGGTCAAAGGCCAGGCAGAACTGAGTGAGCGCTTTCTTACCGGCTACAAATATGAGAGTAATATCGCCATTCAAATTTGGCGCAATGATCAGCAGCTGATTTTACATACCGCCAACCTGCAACAGCCGATGCGGCCGGTGCGTAAAACCGGTTTTAGCGAATATCACACTGAAAATGGTGATCTGTGGATCAACTTTACCCTACGTCTGGATGAGCTGGGGGTGCAAATCGTTAGCAGCCAACGCGAAGCGGTACGCGAGGAACTGAGCTATAGCATCGCCCTAACCCAGATCCGCCCTGTTCTGTTTTTGATCTTACCACTGAGTCTGCTAACCCTTTATCTGGTGCGGCGCGGCTTAAAGCCGTTAAAACAACTGCAACAGCAGCTCAGCCATACCAAACCGGAGCAGCTGCAACCGATCAATAGCCCGATGCCGGCTGAACTGACTCAGGTTGTCACCGCGATTAACCAGTTGTTAGAGGCGATTGAGCAACATATGCAGCGCGAGAAACGTTTTATTGCTGATGCCTCGCATGAACTGCGCACGCCACTGAGTATTATCAGTTTGCATGCCCAAAATCTGGCACAAACACCACTTACTGCGGAACAGGATGCCGCGGTGACTGCCATTAAACAAGGCAGTGAACGGATGAGCCATCTGACCAATCAACTGCTGGCGCTGGCGCGATTAGAACACCCGAAACTGGCGTTACGTTCACAACCGCTGGCGGACTTACTGGAAGCCAGCCTGCACCAGGTTGCACCTGCCCTGCTGCAAAAAGTGATCTGGCAATTAGCCGACCTTGATGCTTGCCGGGCTGCGGGTTATCAGGTGCAGGCTGACACGACACTGTTACAGGTAGCGCTGCGTAACCTGTTTGAAAATGCGGCCAAGTATGCGCCAGCTGATACTGAAGTGGTGCTAAAGATAACCTCATTGACCCAGCAGAAACTGGAACTGACTTTAAGCAACAACTGCTCGGTAATACTTGATACTCCCCGGCTTGGCGAGCGCTTTTACCGAGCTCCGGAGCACCAGCAACTGACAGGTTCAGGGTTGGGCTTGTCGATTGTGCAGCGGATCCTGGAGCTACATCAGTGGTCATATCAGACCCGGCAAGTCGGCCAAACATTCAGCATCATGCTGCAGGTCCCATTACAGCAATAAATTGCGACGCCAGCATCTGCTCTGCATGGCGCCGCTTTTATAACATTAAGTAGGCAATAAGGCGCGACTACTGCCCCTGCCCCAGTGCGAAGCCGCGCTCACCGTTAAAGCTAAACAGATTTTCAATTTTTATCACATCTAACCCCAGCTCAGTCAACACCGAGAGCAGCTTAATCAGATCGCGCTGACTCACCGGCTGCTCTGGCGTCTGAGCCATAAATCTGCAGCGCCAGTGGTCAGTGCAAAAGGTTTCCGGATAACCTTGTGGCCAAACTTTGACCCCACGATTGGTAATCATCTGCAGATGTAACACCCCATCGGTTAAGTTGAGTAGCCGACTTGCCAGCTGCTCTGGTGAAAACTGACTTTCATGTAAAAACACATCCACCCCCAATAACACTTTTTGCGCCGGCTGTGCGCGCTGATATCGGAAAGTCGGTTGAATTGGCTCAGCAGCATTTTGATAACTCACGGCCTTAAAGCTCTCTGGTAGTTGACCCAAGCGCTGAATCACCGCCTCAGCAAACTCGTTAGTACTGACCAGGCGCTGACTATTCGTGCTGTGCAAATCAGCGGTATGGATCCCCTCTTCCAGGGTGGCTAACCAGGCATTATGAATGCGCGCTGCCACTTCGGCTTGTTTGATATGCACCAGCATCATCACCGCTGCCAGTAATAAACCGCTGGGATTGGCGATGCCTTGGCCGGCAATATCGGGTGCGCTGCCATGTATTGCCTCAAACATCGCGATACTATCACCAATATTGGCACTGGGTGCCAGCCCAACGCTACCCGTCATTTCGGCAGTGATATCACTGAGAATATCGCCATACAAATTGGGCGTCACAATGACATCAAAACGCCCGGGCTGGGTAGCTAAACGTGCAGCACCGATATCAATAATATAGCGTTCTGCCACGATCTCCGGGTATTCGACGGATATCTCCTGAAACACTTTATAGAACAGGCCATCTGTCATCTTCATAATATTATCTTTGACCATGCAGGTAACTTTTTTCCGGCCGTGGCTGCGGGCATAGTCAAAGGCGTAGCGCACAATCTTTTCGCAGCCCGGGCGGCTAATCAGCTTTAAACACTGAAACACCTCGTCAGTCTGCCGATGCTCAATACCAGCGTAAAGATCCTCCTCATTCTCCCGCACTATGACGATGTCTAACTGCGGATGCAGAGTCGCCACAAAGGGCGCATAACTGACGCAGGGCCGCACATTAGCATACAAGCCCAGGGTTTTACGGATGGTCACATTCAGACTTTTGTAGCCGTCGCCACTTGGTGTTGTCACTGGGCCTTTCAGAAATACCCGGTTACGGCGTAAGGAAGTCCAAGCCTGTGGCGCTATGCCAGAGCTATGGCCGGCGAGATAAAGCTGCTCACCAATATCGATATATTCCGGCGCGATCCGCGCCCCAGCTGCCGTTAGAATTTTCAGCGTCGCCTGGACAATTTCCGGCCCTATGCCATCGCCCAGTGCGACGGTTACCGGTACCTTTTCGCTCTGCTCTATTGCCTCTAAGTGCATGTGTTGCTTAGCTTGCATCTCAACTTCTCCAACTGTGGTTGCTATGCCGGCACTGTAGAGCAGTTAAATCATTAAGAAAAATATTTAGTTTTAATCTTATCCATAGCTTAAAATCTATAGGTTACCAAGCCGGAGCCAACTTACCGATGCCAGCCAGTACCCTCGCCCGTTTTCAACGTATTACGCCGCAACAACTGCGCGCCTTCGAAGCCAGTGCCCGCTTGTTATCGGTAACCCAGGCTGCGCGTGAGCTCTTTGTTAGCCAGCCTACGGTATCAGTGCAACTGAAAGAGCTGGCAGAAACCCTGGGTGAGCCGCTATTTGAGCAAAGTGGCCGTCAGATCCGTTTAACTCAGGCCGGTAAATTACTGTATCAAACGGTACGCGAGCTCGCTGGCTGCTGGCAGCGGCTGGAATCCGAGCTGGCGGCAATTCATGGTTTGGTGCGCGGCAAGCTAAAAATTGCCGCGGTCACCACAGCCGAATACTTTGTCCCGGATCTGCTGGGCCCTTTCGCGCGCGCCTATCCAGGCATTGAAATTGAACTCAGTGTTGAAAACCGCGATCGTATTGTGCAGCGACTAAGCCAGGGACTGGACGATCTGACGGTAATGATGCTACCGCCAGCAGAGCTGGATTTGGACAGCCAGGCCTTTCAAACCAACAACTTGATTGTTATAGCCCCGGCGAACCATCCGCTAAGCAATAAAAAGTTGCGCCTAAACGAACTTAGCAGCGAACGCTGGTTAATGCGGGAAGCCGGCAGTGGTACCCGCAAAGTCACGGCGCAATTTTTTGCCGAGCAACAATTTCAGCCGAATATAGTGATGAGCCTGGGCAGTAACGAGGCAATTAAACATGCGGTAGCGGCCGGGCTTGGTATTGCGGTGCTGTCAGATTTGGCCGTCAATCAACCGGCCTGGTCAAGCACCACAAACGGACTAACGACACTGGATGTCGCCGGCTTCCCAATCGCCCGGCAATGGTACCTAGTCTGGCGCCGGGATACCCCGCAAAGCGCAACGGCACGGGGCTTTATCAGTTATCTGCAGCAACAAGCTAAAGAATAGAATTTAGCGGACTGGCGCAACATTCAGCGCCGTGCTAGAGTGCGCGCGATCCGGTTCCGGCTCAATTCAACCCTCAAATCCTAACACCATTCAGGTATTCAAAAACTATGTTCACTTATGTCGTAAACAAGTGCGCTGCCGTGCGCCTAAGCTTGTTGTTAATAGCAGCGTTATTGTTAAGCGCCTGTGTTGCGCCAGCCTTGTTATTATCACCTCAGGGCCAGCTGATGTGGGCCATGATTAAACCCATGGTGGGCCTCGATCCTAAAGAGGTAAATTTATTTGAGCAACCGCTGATTAAAAAGCGGCTGGAACCCTTACTGGGCGAGCATTACCAAACGGCAGTATCTTTGCTGAACACGGCAGATGAGATCAAACAGCAAGGGCCGCTGTTTTATGTTGCGTCCAACTATACGCCGCTACCGCAGCTGGCTGAAAAAGCGGGCTTTGTCTGGAATGCCGAAACCAACCAGATGGCGGTATTAATCAGTAAAGGCGGTGTTACAGAGATTTTCGCCGAAGCGGTAGAGAAAAAGGCGAAAACTGTGCTGCCAGTGTGGCCAGATGAGCTGGTAGATTACGCCAAAATGGCCAGCAATCCGGAAAAATTACTGCAACAGCAAAAACAACAATTACTTGAACAGCCGCAACAGCAGCTGCAGCAAGCTCTTGAGGCACAAAAACAGCAGCTAATTGATGCGCCCAAGCAGCAACTTGAGAAAGCCATTGATGCGCAAAAACAGCAGCTAATCGAAGCGCCCAAGCAGCAACTTGAGCAAGCCATTGATGCACAAAAACAGCAGCTAATTGATGCACCCAAGCAACAGCTGCAGCAGGCTATCGAAGCACAGCAGCAACAGTTAAGCGAGCAGCCGGAGCCGCAGCAGAAAAAGCTGGCAGCACCAGTACCAAAACAGGATTAAAGGGCTTTTTGCATAAAAACGCTAAGCGGGTCCGGCTGATAATCGGCAAAGGGCCCGCAAACCTGATAACCATGGCTTAGGTACAGCTGTCGCGCTGCAGTAAAATATGGCTCAGCGCCGGTTTCCAGATACAGCATACTAACGCCCTCTGCTGTAGCAAACTGTTCTAAGTGTGCCAGCAGGGCTTTCGCCACCCCTTTACCACGGGCGGCTTTGGCAGTACGCATCGATTTAATTTCTGCCATAGCAGCAGTATGGTGCTTAAGCGCAATACAGCCCAGCAGCTGCCCGCCCTGCCGGGCGCTCCAAAACACGATATCGGGTGCTTTTAACCGTTCGATATCCAGCGCATGCACACTCTCTGGCGGCGACGTCGCATACATATCAGCAAGATGTTCATTCAGCAGATCCTGAATATCCTGACTAGTGAGCGGATCACGTTGTATTTCAATCATAAATTTCTCTGCTTAACACGCAGCCAGGAGCGCGATAACGCCAGGCTGACACCGGCACAAAACAAGGCCGCTTCTAACATCGCACTTAGATGCACCCACCCATTGTGCCCCTGATTTCGTAGCAAGGCTTCACTCGCCACGGTCGCCAGCGCGGCATCAGGAAACTGTGCCGCCAGCTGTACCAGGCTGCCCGCCAGTAACACACCACCATTTTGACTCAGGATTAACGCGATAAGCAGCGCCGGTAACACCGCATATACACCATGCCATTTGCCGGGAAAGCGCAGTAACAACAGGCAACTGAGCGCGGTTGCCAGTCCAATCGCCGCGCCTTCGCCGGCGCCGGTAATTTGTGCCGGACTGCGGCCAAAAAACAGTTGCAACACTTCATGCAACAACAAGCTGACAAAGCTACCCACCAGCAGCCCACCACTAACACCGCTGAGCAGGATAACGGCTGCCCGGGCTTGCCCCCACACCATTGCCGCGCTGAGCGCGGCAGCGACGGCGCCACCAGCCAAAAGTGCCAGCAATAGCGTAATACTGAGTAAAACCAGTCCCAGCGCTATGGCCTCGCGACCAGCAAAAGACAATTGTGCAGCAGCCAGTAAACCATATACGGCACCGCCAAACAGCCCGGCAATAGCCGCCCCCGCCAATCCCTGCGCTAAATGCTGCCAGAACTGTAGTGAGGCGACGACATCCTTCTTGACTGGCACCTGTTCAGCTAACAGACTCGCACTGCTATCAGCGGCGCTTTGCCAGCTTACGGCAGCGATAAAGCGATAACCATGTTTAGGCACGGTTTCAATAAAACGCGGCGCACTGGCGCTATCCTGCAGTACCCGACGTAGTGTGCGGATACACTGGGTGAGTGCTTCATCACTCACCACCAGGCCGGGCCAGACTTGCTCAAAAAATTGTTGTTTACTAACCAGTTTACCGGCGTTTTGCAGTAATAACTGCAAGGCATCCAAATAACGACTGTTTAGCTCAACCGGCACCCCGGCACAGCGTAACTGGCGCTGCGCTGGCTCTAATTCAAATTCTGCGAACTGATAACACTGTGCCACCATCAGGCTGTTTGACTCCATCAAAAAACCGCTGCACCATCATTTTCACTATTATGCCTCAGTTGCAGTCTTGCTGGCGCCAGAATTTCGCAACAGACCCGCAGCTAACAGCCATAGCAACATAAAGGCGACATTAATTACCGGCGCAGCGCCCAACCCCGCCAACTGAATAACAATTTCCACCCCCAGTTGCAGCCCAGCCGTCAGATAAAGCACCCGGCTCATGGCCTGCGCCTGAAAGCGCACCCATACCGCGCCAAGGACTACCGACGCCAACACGATCAGATAAAGTAAATTAGCCGGATTATCTTCACTGCCTATAATGCCAACAGCCAGATTAATCCAGATGAGCACTAAGGAGGTCAGCACCAGTAGTGCCCAACCGGCGCGTCCGGACAGATCGGCACAGCAACGACAACCCAGTTCTATCAGCAAGGCGGTGCCGCCAAGTAAGATCCCGGCAATCACAAAGTCTGATCCGGTCCAGTTCACTTCAGTCGTAAATTGCATCGCTATCAAAGGTAACAGCAGCAAGGAAACAACAGTTCCCCAAAGTATCATCCGCCAGGGGTTACGCCAAAAATGCGTTAGGTGCTGCAGCATAGTCATAGTTCACTCCAAATCGAAAGTTAGCAAGCATGCTGAGTCTGTGGTCTTAGCGGCGAAAAGACATGAGGAAAAGCTGAGCAAGCGCTGATTTTTTTAGTGAATTCAGTGCAGCTGAGCAGGCGGGATAGTACCAGCCCGCTAAACCGCTGGCTGGTACTATGCTGTTATAAACGGGCCTGGAGTTGTTGCCGCTGCTGTTCCAGTTGTGCCAGCCGGTGCAGATAATCGTCACAGGGTGGCATTGAGACGCGATTGATCATTTTACCCAGTGGATTATAGAACCACTGATACCAGCTTAGCTCAGCTACCGCCTCTGTTTGCGGACAGCTTAGCAGCAAGGCTAACTCGTTACTGCTGGCTTGCGGTTGGTATAACGGGCGAACCAGAGTTAAACCAAGTTTCTCTAAAAAGTTTAAATCCGACGTATCATGCAGCGCCGCGGTAATGCCTTGCTCTGTCAGCTGCCACTCGCCAGCCAGCGCCTTGCTTAAACTGAGTTCAGATTCAGTAAAAGGTTGCTGCCAGGGCGTGATGTTAAATGGCGTCTCTGCCGGCTTTGGTAAGTTGGTAAGCTGTAGCGCCAGATTAAAATGACGCTCGATGGCGGCACTACTAATCATCTTGGTTAACAGGTAACGATTCTCGGTCAGTAGATTGCGCCAGAACTTAAGATCGGCCGCTAACAGCTGCTCAACCTGCAACCAGTGACCTTGCTGTGCCAATAGATAAATCTGCAGCAAATGCAGGCGCTGCCCATTTAATAGCGGCTGAAAAGCCGGCAGTTCATCGGCACTGGCAAGCACTGGTTCTTGCCAATGGTTGCTGCTTAGCAACTGCTGATAGAACGCCAATAAAGTCGTGTTCTCCAGTAGCAGCTGCTCAAGTTGCGTCGTGTCTGCAGCCGCTAAGGCCGGGCAACCTGCCTGGTTACAACCGGCAAATAATTGCTGCAGCGTAGTGTTATCCTGGGTTTTCAAAGCCGCTTGCTGCGCCTGATAGCGCTGATAGCCATTGCCAGCGACCGGCTCTGACAGCAACTGTTGTTGCAACGCCAGTGCCGGAACTGACGGTGCTTCGTCTTGCCAGTTTAACGCCAGTAACAATAAGTAGCCCAACCCGCCGACGACAAATAGGGCCAACACCAGCTTGATAACTATTTTGCTCAGGGTAATAACAGCTGACATCCATATCTCCTTAAAACCAAGGTAACCGTTACCTTAGAACATTTTATCTAACTTTACCAGTTAGTTAACCTTAGCCAGCCAGCGCTCAACGCCCGTTGACTTGAACAGCTCGGGTGCCGGGTGCCCAATGGTATCGGGTTGTTAACTCTCGAACCGGCTAAGCGGGATAGAAGTGAAATAACAATAACAGCCAGAGCGGTAGCGTCAAACACCCCAGCATAGTGGACTGAGCAATCACGGTGGCAACAGGCTGACGATCGGCACCATAAACCGACGCCAACACATGCGCTGCAGAAGCAGTAGGCAAGGCGGCAAATAAAATCAATACCATCGCCGGACCACTGGGCACGGCCAGCCAGTAACAAACTACCAACATAGCTGCCGGCATCAGCACTAACTTGATGCTGTTTAGCGCAGCTGCAAACCGGCCCAGCCGCCACAGCGCCTGCCACTGCATAGCAGCTCCAATTGATAACAGCGCTAGCGGAATCGCGGCTTGTGCCAGTTTTTGTAATGCCAACATCAGAATATGAGGCAGTGTCAGCGCAAACAGCGAACAGCATAAACCAGCCAGACTCGCCAACAGAAAAGGGTTTGTCGCAATCAACCTAACCGATTTCGTAAACCCCAATCCCTGACCACGCGATAACACCCCAACGGCGAGAATATTGGCTACCGGAACTGCTAAACCAATCGCGATCGACATCAGCGCCCGATGCTCGGCGGGCAGCGCTTGCACCATCACCATCGCCAAAGCCGTATTAAAGCGCCAGGCGGTTTGCCACAGTGCGGCAAAATCCAGAAACCGCCCAGGCCCCCAGCCGCGCACCAGCCAACCGAGCAGGCAGGCAAACAACATAATGCCCCAGATCCCAGGTGCCAGAATCGCGATATCAGCGCCTGCCGGTGGTGCCCCCAGCGCACTGACAAAGATCAACGCCGGAAACAACAAATAAAAATTCAGCGTATCCAATGCCTGCCAGCCGCCGACAGGTAGCACCCGCCGCAGCGCAGTACCACTTAAGAGCAGCAAAAAATCCGGCAATAACGCAAGCAACACCATCCCAACCCCACTTATCCACACGTCTCCGGTACCGGCCCGACCAGTTTATCCACAGGTCTCCGGTACCGGTAGGACCAGCAACACCGAATAATTCATTAACACCGCCTCGAGATGCCGACTTTATTCAACCCGCACCAGAGTTTCACTTCGCTATCGCTGAAAACTGCTATAAAATGCGCCACCCTTTGTCGTCCGACGCTTAATATGCAGGCTACTAACGCACTCTACACCGATTTGTCGGGCTATTACGACTTAATGTGTTGTGATATTAACTATTTACAGCAAAGTCATGGCATCATCCGCTTACAGCAACTCTTTGGCAATAGCGGTATTCAACATCTGGATCTGGCTTGTGGCACCGGACCACATATCCGGCATTTCCTAGATGCCGGTTTTACGTCGCAAGGATTAGATTTAAATCAACCTATGTTAGCGTTAGCCCAGGCACGCTGCCCTGAAGCGACATTTAAACTCGGCGATATGTGTACCTTCGAACTTAGCCAGCCAGTTGATTTAATTACCTGCTTTCTTTACTCCATCCATTACAGTGGTAGCGTTGCGCAGCTGAGTGCTTGCATCAAGCAAGCCTGGCAGGCATTAAACGCGGGTGGCATATTTTGTTTTAATGCCGTTGATAAAGATAAAATCTGTAACCTTAGTGCGGTTAGCCACAGTACCTCATATCAAGATAGCCGTTTCGACTTTGCGTCGGCCTGGTACTACAGCGGTAACGGCGAACAACAAGCTCTTAAACTACAAATCAGCAAAACAACGGCGTCAGAGCATCAATATTAGCAAGACGAACACCCGATGGTTGCTGTGAGTTTTACCCAACTGCAAGCGCTACTTGCCCCCTACTTTGAGATTCATATTCTGGCGCATGATTATGAGCGGATCCAACCCTGGGATCAGCAAGCCGGCAATGCGCTTTTTGTCTGTATTAAGCGGGATTAAGCACTGCAGACTGGTCAGACCGGTACCGGAGACCTGTGGATAAACTGGTCGGGCCGGTACCGGAGACGTGTGGATAAAGTGATCGGGTTGGGAGTTGCTGGCGTTACGTTGTTAATTCTGTTTTAGTTTTCCCGTCCCGAAAAAATATAAATCTGATCCTTTTTTCAACAACTGGCGTTTTATTACCCGAACCTTGTGGCGCGAACGCTTGTTGTATGCGCCCGAACCCAACCTAAGTTGAAAAAGGAAACGTTATGAAACTGTCACACTTGATCGCTTGTTCACTCTTTGCCGGCTCATTACTGTTTACTGCTCAGGCACACAACCACAAAGCAAAAGCCGACATCGTCGATACTGCTGTAGCTGCAGGTAGCTTCACTACGCTGGTCACTGCAGTGCAAGCGGCTGAGCTGGTTGATACCTTAAAAGGCAAAGGTCCGTTCACTGTTTTCGCCCCAAATGATGCCGCCTTTGCCAAGATCCCTGCGGCTGATTTAAACGCGCTGGTAGCCGATAAAGCCGCATTGACCAATGTCCTGACGTACCACGTGGTAGCCGGTAAAGTGATGGCCGCTGATGTGGTTAATCTGACATCCGCCAAGACCGTACAGGGGCAGGACCTTAACATTGAAGTGAAAGACGGCAATGTATTTGTTAACGGCGCCAAAGTTATCGCTACCGACATAGAGACCAGCAATGGTGTGATCCATGTGTTAGATACCGTGGTAATGCCATCTAACTAATTCTGCATCCTCTACCGCCGGGCTAACCGGCGGTACTTCAAAGCTTTACCTCTGGCGACTGACCGGCTAAAGTGAGTTTTCACCCGTTAGACTCCTGGCAAAAAAATGGACTTTAGTCACAGCGCGACATCATCAGTCAGCCCTTGCTGCAGCCGTCGGGCCCAATTCGGTTTATGGTTGTATAAACAAAGCATGGCTGCCGAAGCTTACTGCTATGGCCTGCGCCGCAGGCAAGCTGATATTGGCGAGCTAACCATCGACTATTACTGGTATGCCAACCCCGGTAAACCAACACTGGTATTGCTACATGGCTTTAGCGCCGATAAAAGTATCTGGCTGCGTTTTGCCCGTCAGCTGCGGCGTCACTATCAGTTATTGATCCCAGACTTACCTGGTCATGGTGAAACACCCTTTGCCGCTGATGCCAATCATAGTATGCCCAGACAAGCAGAGCGACTGGCATTATTTTTGGCGACGCTGCACCTGCCACAGGTGCATCTGATTGGGAATTCGATGGGCGGTTTTTTAGCCACCGTCTTTGCCAGCCGCTATCCGGCGCAGGTGCTCTCCCTGGCACTACAAGATCCTGCTGGGCTTAGCTCCGCTACGCCAAGTCAGTTAGAACAGCAAGTACGCCAGGGCTTAAACCCTTTTTTACAGCTGGATTTTGCCGACTTTAGGCGATTCTACGCCCTATCGATGGCCAGGCCACCCTATATTCCACAGCTGATGCTAAAAGGCATTGCCTGCCGCTACCAGCAACAACGGGCATTACTTGCTGCTATCTTTGCTGATTTTTTCGATTCCCGCTTAACAGCGGCAGAGCTGGCGCAGATTAAGGTACCGGTTTTATTATGTTGGGGCGAAGCAGACCAACTGATCGATATCAGTGCTGTAGCACTTTGGCAGCAACAGCTACCGCAACTCCAACTGCAGGTTTTTGAAGGGATTGGTCATTTACCGATGCTGGAGATCCCAAAGCAAAGTGCTACCGTCTATCGCCACTTTTTACAGCGGTGCTAGCCAGTATTAGTCACAACAACTGCTTTGTGAAGCTGAAGCCGAGGGCAAACCGAGGCAACACTCATCATATAAAAATGCTAACAAGGTCTCGACGTTGTTAAAAAGCAAACTGCAATATAAGGTGCGGCCATCCCGGCGTTGTGCCATTAAACCGACTTTGGTCATCCGGCTTAAATGATGTGACAGCGTTGAATTTGGAATATCTAAAGCCTGCTGGATCTCGCCAACCGCAACGCCCTGATGACCAGCACGCACCAAAATCCGAAAAATGCCTAATCGGGTTGGATGCCCCAATTCTGCCAACTGCGCTGCAGCCTGCTCCAATTCCAGACTCATCTTTACTCCAGGTCCTGAGTTGCTAACAGCGCTAGTGTAACGCCCTCCCGAAATAATTTCCACAAACTTGGAAATATCATTTGACATTTCCATGTTTGTAGAAATAATATATTTCCACAATCACGGAAATATCTGTGTGTGCTAACTAACCTGTGGAGGTTTTATGTCAGATGCGTTTTATGTCAGTGTGCAATTTTTTATCGGTACCCTTAGCGAGCTGCTGATACTCTTTGTCTTGATTAGTATGCTGGTGTACCAGCTGCAGGATCGCTTTCCGGCACAGCGGATCCAGGCCTTATTAGCCGGTGGCAAAGGTTACTTTACCGCCGCTGCCCTGGGCGCTATTACACCCTTTTGCAGCTGCTCCACTCTGCCGATGTTAGTCGGTATGCTGCGTGCCAATGCAGCCTTTGGCCCGGTGATGACCTTCTTACTCACCTCCCCCTTGCTTAATCCAATCCTGGTTGCCCTGCTGTTTTCCGTGTTTGGCGCCAAACTCACTCTGCTATACGCAACGGGCGTGCTTAGTATTGCGGTCTTGTCTGGCCTGCTGTTATCACAACTGGGCTTTTCCCGTTACGTTAGGCTACCTGCAGCAGAGCAGTCTTGCTGTAATAGCTCCCAGGCCATAGTAGCGATAAAGTATTGGTCATGGCAGTACTGGAGCCACTTATGGCTGCGGGCAATTAAAGATACCCGCAGCTTTCTGCCACATTTAATACTTGGTGTACTGGCGGGTGCGGTGATCCATGGCTATGTACCAGCCGAATTCTTTGCCAGTTTAAGTGGTAGCAATAGCCTGTACCTGATCCCGCTGGCCGCTGTGATTGGCATTCCGCTGTATGTTCGCGCCAGTTCAATGATCCCGTTGGCCCTCAGTTTAGTGGGTAAAGGAATGAGCTATGGCAGCGTTATGGCGCTGACAATCGGTGGTGCCGGTGCCAGTTTGCCCGAGCTGATTATCCTGAAAAAGATCTTTCAATGGCCACTGCTGTTGGCATTTATTGGTGTGGTGCTTGTTACTGCCTGCAGCACCGGTATTGCTATTGATCTGCTGTTACCGGTAAGGAGTCTGTGATGGCACAGTCGCTGCGAACAATCGCCACACCTCAGCAACTGGCTACTACACTGCAACCTTTGCTGATTAACGCCCGCCTGGGTTTGCAACAGGCCAAGGGTTTTGTACCGGCGCCGGTTTCACTGACGCCCTGGCAACTCAGTAGCTCGCAGTGGCAACAGGCAAGGACAGCGGCTACGCTACTTGGACGTTTGCTGGAAAGGATCGCTGGTGATCCCTGTTGGTTACTGCAACAAACCCGGGCACTTCAAGACTCGGCATCAGTGCCAGGCGAGATCTGGCGAACCTTGTCTGCGATAGAGCCAGCTCGCTTAACCAGCCGGAATCTCAACTTAAGCCGGCATGATTTGCTGTTAACTGCAGGCGGATGGCGTTGGGTCGAATCTAATCCGATTGCCGCCGGCATGGGCCCCCTTAGTGCACGCTATCAACAACTATTGGCGCCCTTATTGCCACTGCCTTATGTCGATAATCCGGCATTGGCCGCTCAAGCGAAGCTGTTAGCAGAAACCGCTATTGCCAATGCTGCCGGACAGCCCGCGTTATTGGTTATGGTCATCGCGGAACAGGAGCAAAATATCTTTGATCAGCAATTGCTCACTGAAGCCGTCCGCCAGCACGGCGTGGCGACCGAACGGCTGACCCTAAACCAGTTACAACAAGGCCAGGTGCGGGGAGACAAAGGTTTCTATCTGACAGATGGACGGCGGGTAAGCTTATTGTACTGGCGCACCGGCTATAACCCACTGCCACAGGCAGCTGATTACTGGGCATTTCGGACGAGTCTTGAGCACACGAATCTTCTGCAATGCCCTAATCTGGCAGGACAGTTAAGCGGCAGCAAATGGTTACAGCATCAACTGGGACTCTTGCTGCAGCAGCCTAGCGGGCGGCAACAGCTCGCTCAGCGCTTTGGACTTAGCCCGGCACAATTGCAGCTGCTGCAACAACTCATCGTGCCCAGCTTTGCCGTTGCCGACTTAACAGCGGAGGCAGTCCGCGCCAAACTAGCCGCCGGCTACTGGTACAAGACTCAACAAGAAGGCGGTGGCAATGTGGCGCGCTACGCGCAAGGCTGGCAACGCTATCAGCACTATGACAGCGCCGATCTGCTGATGGCGCCGATTAATGCTAACATTCGCCGTGAAAATGTCTTTAGCCTAAAACATGGCGAACTGCTGCAGAATAACAGCGCTGGTCAAATCAGCGAGTTGGGTATTTTTACTCTGGGCTCGGCCGCCAGCTATGGCGGATATCTTTGTCGTAGCAAAGCCAGCAGCAGCCTGGAGGGTGGAATCAGTCATGGTGCTGCGACTTTGGATTTGATTAGCCTGAAACCTTGTTGTTGCTCAAGCTTTGCCTGAGCAACAAGATCAGGATTTTACATCTTCCAGTTGTTTCTGCTTATGCTCCCAGCGGCGCTTGGCAAAGCGGCGCATATTGGGGATATCGTCGGTCTCATCCATAATCGGCTGGCCGATAATGGCTTCAATCACATCTTCCATGGTCACCAAGCCCATCCAGCTACCGTATTCATCGTATACCAAAGCCAGATGCTGGCGCTCGCGGATCAACTGCGACATCAGTTGTTCCACACTGAGTTTATCCGGAATAATTTTTACCGGCTTCATAATATCAGCTGCGGTTTGGCCGTCAGCAAACTCCAACATATCGTAACGAAACACGATACCCAAAGGCGCTTCGTCATCATCCAGTACCGGATAACGCGAATACTGATCTTTTTTAACCCGCTCCACCAGTTCAGCCAGCGGCTCATCCGGCTTAGCATACTCACAGACGGTGCGCGGCGTCATAATGTCCCGCACTTTAATATCGTGCAGATCCAGAATGTTGCCAATCACCCGCTGTTCATCTTCGTCGAGTTTATTCAGCTCACGGCCTAAAATGGTCAGGGCTTTTATCTCCTGACGTAAATCATGATCGTGCTGGCCGCCACCGAATAGCTTCATAATTTGGTCTGACATCCAGATAAAGGGCTTTAGCAGCAATATCATGGTGTTCAACATGGCAGGCAATACCGGCACCAGACTTGGCCAGTAGCGGGCACCAATGGTTTTAGGCAGAATTTCTGACAAGACCAAAATCAGTAGGGTCATCACCGCAGACGCGATACCCAGATAGCCGTCGCCAAAGACGATAGTGACCTGTGCGCCGACACCAGTGGCACCCACGGTATGGGCCACAGTGTTCAGGGTCAGAATAGCCGCCAGCGGCTGGTCAATTTTCTCTTTCAGCTGTTTTAGTTTTTCGTAGCGCTTGGGCTGCACCAGCTTTTGCTGGGCGATATAGCTGGGGGTGATAGATAACAGGGCAGCTTCCAAAATGGAGCAGACAAAAGATACCGCAATGGATAACACCACAAAAGCGATTAATAAACTCATACAGGTTGGTTACAACACTCCTTTTTGCCTCGACCCGCGCAGTATATCAGTGCGAAAAACAAAAGCGAGGAGGTTTTTCGGATTTTTCCCCGCTTTTTATTCACTCATCTCACTCAGCTTCGCAACAATTCCCGCCGTTTTAATACCGATACCAGCAGCGCAGGCAGGAAGATTAAGCTAATCAGCGTCGAAAAGATCAGGCCGCATAACACGATAATACCGACACCGCGGTACAGTTCGGTGCCCTCGCCAGGCAGCAATACCAGAGGCGCCAGACCAAACACCGTGGTTGTGGTTGACATTAAAATCGGCTTTAAGCGGGTCGCTACCGCTTGCAGCACCGCCTCAGTAACAGACACGCCGGGGAGCTGTAAATTATGCCGGCTTTGATCGACAATCAGGATCGGATTATTCACCACTGTACCCAGCAGGATCAGGAAGCCCAGCATAGTAATCATATCAAAAGGCTGATAAAAACCGCCCAGGCCGATAGTTGAGAGCAGACCGCTGATGCCATTAATCCCCACCAGACCGACCAAAGCCCCCGCTAACCCGAGTGGTACTGTCGCCAGAATGAACAGCGGATAACCCCAGTGGCTGAAAATTGCCACCAGCAGTAAATAAATCAGCACCACGGCAATCAGGAAATTACTGCTTAATGCGGCTTTGGTTTCATCCAGTTGATCCGAAGCACCGGAAATATCCAGCATTACGCCGGGCGCGATAGCCCCCTGCTGCTGTAATGCCGGTACTAACTGTTGTCGCACCCTGTCCACTGCGGTTTCTAACGCCACCGAGCGCGGCGGGATAATATACAAGGTCACCGTACGACGGCCATCTACCCGCCGCAACGTATCGCTATCCGCCACTTCAACCAGCTCCGCCAGGCTACTTAGCGGTAACACCGCCCCCGAGGGGGTTAACACCGGCGTTTGCGCCAGTTGCGCCAGGCTCTGCCCGGCACCGGCCTGACTGAATAAAAAGATATCCACCTTATCATCGGCTAAAAAGAACTCATCGACAAAGGCGCCATCACTCAATGCCGACACCGCGTAGCCAAAGTCGGCGGCACTAAAATTCAGCTCAGCCAGGCGCTGCCAATTCGGCCGGATTTCTATCAGCGGCTGATCCAGTGACAACGAAGCCGGCTCCGAGTTAAGTTGTGGCCGGTCAAACAAGTCGCCGGCGGCAACATAGGCCGCATCGGCAGTGGCATATAAACTCGCTAAATCCGGCCCGGAAATATCCAGCGCAACCGCCCGGGTACCACCGTCATTGCTACTGATAATCGACCCACGTGATGAAAACGCCCGCATCCCCGGATACTGGCGGAATAATGCCGTCATCGCATCCATCATCGGTGTAATATCCTGTGGTCGTACCGGCTCACTTAACACCCGGATCCGACCAACAGAGACACTTAATGAATAGTACTTTAGCGGCGGCATCGCCGTGTCACCCCGGTCAAATGCAGCCGGATCGGCATTAACCTGAGCGGTTAAGATGGCTTTTAGCTCCTCCGCAATCTGTGCCATTTCCGATAAGTTATAACCGGGCGGTGCAATCATTGACGAAAAGGCTTTCGGTTCTTCACCTTCAGGCAGATATTCGGCAGGTGGCATAAATAGCCAGGCCGCACCCAGTGTCAGAATGACCGTCAGGCTTAATACTAACCGTCGTGCCAGTGTCGAGTGCAACAGCTTTGCCAGCAACGGCAGGATCAGGCCGTTAGCGCCTGGCAGGGCAGCAGCACCCTGCAGGGTCGTGCTGCTGCCGTTACTGCGAAAGCCTAAGCGGGCAATCGCCGGCGGTACCACAAAGACCGCTACCAGCATAGAAGCAATAATCGCCGCCGCAATGGCAATGGCGATATCGGAATACAGTTGACCGGCTTCCTGTTCAATAAACAGAATGGGCATAAAAACCAGCACGGTAGTCAAAGTGGACGCCAGCACCGCCGGCCAGACATCACGCACGCCGCGGATCGCGGCCTCAATCCGGTCCAGACCGCGCTGCTTCGCCTGCTCGATACTCTCCAGCACCACGATGGTGTTATCCAGCGTCATACCTATCGCGAAGGCAATACCGGCCAGGGAAATCACATTAATGGTACGGCCAAAGGCGAGCAAACCAATAAAGGCAGCAATAGTACAGATTGGCACGCCAATCACGCCAACCAGGGTTGCGCTACCCGAACGTAAAAACAGATACATCACCCCGGTAGCCAGCGCGGCCCCCAGCGCCAGGTTAACCCAAACATTGCTAATAGAGTCTTCGACATAGCGCACATCATCACTGATTAACATCAGTTGCAAACCATTACTGGCCAGCATATCGCGGTTAATCTGGGCCACAACCTGTAACATCGCCTCTTTAATGGCAATGACATTTGAGCCGGGTTCGCGCCGCACCGACAGGCCGAGTGTTTGCTCACCATCAGCAAACGACAACTCCCGCACTTCAAAGTGATCCAGCACCAAAGTCGCCACATCTTTCAGACGTACCTGATTATCGCCCTGCTGTGTCAGGATCAAATTTTCCAGCTCAGACAGTTGTTCAAAACGCCCGACTACCCGCAACAAATAGCGCCTTTTCCCGCTATCAATATCCCCCGCTGAGCTGTCACGGTTGCGGGCACGGATCGTATCGCGCACCTGGGTTAAACTAATGCCACGCTGCGCCAGACGCGCCGGATCGACCAAGACCTGGATTTGCCGCTCGGCACCACCACTTACCCCGACTTCCGATACCCCGGGCACCCGCTCCATCTGCGGCCGGACAAAATCCTCCGCATAGTCGCGCAGCATATCCATATCAAGGTTCAGCGGATTACCGGCCAGTGGCATCAGTCGGAAGTACATAAAGGCGTTATTGGAAAAAGAACTGCTGAACAGCCGCGGCTGATCGACATTTTCCGGATAGGAGGAAACCTGACTTAACGCATTGCTGACCCGGATCAGCGCTTCATTCACATCGACGCCAAACGGGAATTCCAGCTCAATTTGCGCCGAGCCGGTGCTGGCGCGTGACACCATGCGTTTCAGATTTGGCAGGGTGCGTAAATACCGCTCCTGCTCAATCAGGATCTCTTTTTCGACATCCTGCGGCGTCGCCCCGGGCCAACCGGTTACCACACTGATAGTGCGGACTTCCAGATCAGGGATCATTTGCACCGGTATACGCAGCGCTGCCACTATCCCCAGCACACACACCATTAATACGGCTACCGTCAGGATGGTACCGCGACGAATACCTGCATCCAGCATCAGTTTGCTCCCTGACGATTGGCACCAGCTGGCGCGGTATTCAGGATCCGTACCTGCTGGCCAGCGCGCAAGGTTTCATTACCCCGCACCACCACCGGTAAACCGGCAGGTAAGCCTGATAAAATTTCCACACCGCGCTCACTGCTGCGGCCAAGCTGCACATTAAAGCGGTCAGCCTGATTATCGCGGATCGCAAAGACGCTGAAGTTACCATCCGGATGACGTAACAGTGCATCGGGTGGCACCACCAGCACCTGGCTGTCTTCACGTTCAAAATATAAGGTCGCCCGGGCTGAGGTGCCGGGCAGTAACGGAGTATCGGCGGTAGTCACTTCAAGGCGGGCCAGAAAGCTGCGGGCATTACTATCGCCCACCGGCACTGTGGCCAGTAACCGGCCGCTCAGCACCTGCTGCGGCGCCAGATCCGAGCGCACTTCGATGCGGCGCAAATTAGCAAGATTGGCAAAATATTCTTGCGGCACCTGAATATCCAGTAACAACGGCGATAAACTGACCAGCTGAAACACCGGTGCGCCTAATGCTAACCACTCGCCCAGATCAGTATCGCGCCGAGCAATCACACCGGCAAAAGGTGCAGTTAAGGTATGCCGGCTGATAATTTCCCGTTGCTGCGCTAAGCGGGCATTGGCTTGTTGCAGCAAGGCTTCGGCCTCAGCTAATTGGGCGCGCCGAATTGCCAGCTCGGTTTGCGGAAACAGTTGTTGTGTGGTCAGTTGTTCCGCTTCAGCCACCAGACGTTGGCGCTCGGCTAACATAACCCGGGCCGCATTAACCGCTGCAAGCTGTTGTGCCAATTCATGCTCAGCCAGCGCCGGATCTAACTTTAACAGCGGCTGCCCGGCCTTGACCTCAGTGCCGGCATCCACCAGCAATTCAGCCACCAGGCCGGCAGTGCGGCTCGACAACTGGGCATTTTGCTGCGCCGTCAGACTGCCGCTTAACTGCAGCTGCTCGGCTAACCCCTGTTGTTGCGGTTGAACAACCTGTACCGGTACCGCCTCATCGGCAACAGCCGGTACCAATAAGCCTGATATCGTTAGCGCCAGCCAATACAGATAGATGCCACGGCTTATCATGCTACCATTCCCTTTTCATTTTTGATTATGCTTGATATTTGCAGTATGGGCTAACTTCGCTCTCAGATCACGTTAAACGACAGGGTGTCGTCAGCCAGCGATAGATTGTGTCAGTAAAATGGCCATGCTAAAGTGATGCCTCTATCATTTCTCACCGAGTTTCGCCGTGCTCCGCCAGATACTGGTTTGCCTGTTAATGCTAAGCTTATTTGTCCAGCTGTCTGGACGTCACTGGCTATTGCATAACGATAACGCCGGTATCGCCGTTGAGCATCAACACCAGACCAGCGCGGCTTTATCCTGGCATGACCTGCTGCATTTTCTTGGTAAGGCGCACCTGCACCACGCTGATGCCGAGCAAATTAGTCTGGAAAACTCTGCCGAAGCCCGCTGGCATGTGTTTGCCGATCTCTGTCACAGCGCGCAGTTACTATGGCAAACAGTGCCCGAGGTAGCGCTCGATTTGCGTCCGGATCTGGTACTGATAACCTTCTCCGGCTGGTGGCCGCGTTCACCGCAAAACCTGCTATGGCGGCCTCCCCGCCCCTGACTCTGCTGATTAAATTTTTACTTCACTGTATTTAGCAGAGGATTTGTTATGTTTAGCTTTAAACTACAGCAGCTGACTGTCGGCTTGCTGTTAAGCGTGCTGCTCGCTGTTTTGCCTGCGTTAGCCGCACCCGGGGCACATGGCCCCAATGGCGAACACCTTGCCGGGCCCGTTGTCACTAACACCCAGCTGGCGCCGCGTTTTGAAACCTTTAGCGAGCAGTTTGAACTGCTGGCCGAACTCTACGACGATCGCCTGGTGTTACATTTGCACCACTATGCCAGCAATCAGCCCGTCGCTGATGCCAGCCTGGAGCTGGAAAGTGCTGGTTTAACTGCTCAAGCCCGCTATGACAGTGAGGCAGGTAACTATGAAATAACCGAGCCGGCACTGTTACAGCTGCTACAACAACCACAGCAACATGAGCTGGTGTTGACCGTTTTGACCGCGGAACACGCTGATCTGCTGCTGGCCAGTTTTCAGCCATCCCAACCAGCCACTCCGCATGCCTCTGAGCATGAGCATGATCATGATCATCAACATGAGCATGACCATCATGAACATAGCCACTATGGTAGCTGGTTAGCGGCCCTGGTTCTGCTGGCGCTGGCCGCTGGCAGCGGCTACTGGCTTGGTCTAACCCGTGCGGCGCGGAGGTTATAATGCAAAGGCTTAATCGATTTTATCTCAGCATGTTGTTCGCAGCAGGGCTACAGGCCGCCGCTGCCAGTGCCGCCCCGGGGGCGCATGGTCCTGATGGCGAGCATTTAACCACTTCGCCCGAAACTCATTCGCCGCTGGGCCGACAGGCGGATGGCAGTGTGGTGTTAACGATGGCACAGCAACGCTTGTTTGAGATCCGCACTCAATTGGGAGTTAGCAGTACCGCAGCACCAACCCGGCAATTGCATGCTGTAGTGCAAAGTCATCCAGCTGGCCGGGGCCTGGTGCAAGCCAACAGTGCCGGCCGTTTAGCGCCGCCGGCAAATGGCCTGCCCGTTGCCGGACAACGCGTTCAGGCCGGGCAAATTCTTGGCTACTTATATTACCAGGATACGGCTTACGAGCAGGCCAGCCAGTTGGCAGAGCTAACTGCGCTGCGCCTCAGTGCCAGCCAGACCGAGCGTGATGTGAAGCGTCTGCAGCAGTTGTCCGATTTAGTGGCGCAACAACAGCTGGAACAGCTGCAGTTGCAGCTGAACAGCCTGCGACAACAAATCCGGCAGTTAGAAGGTGGTCTGGAGCAACCAGAAGTGCTTACCGCGCCGCTAAGTGGCATTATTCAGCCGCATCAACTGAGTAGCGGCCAGTGGCTGGCTGCCGGGCAACCGCTGTTTGAAATCCTTGATCCGGCTTTGTTACTGCTGGATGCCCGCACCACTGAGCCCGCGCTGCTCAATCAAATCGGGCACGCCTATCTGCAAGGCTGGCCGCAAGCGACGCTGGAATATATCGGCAGCACTGGGCAATACCAGCAGGGTAGCCTCAGTTTGCAGTTTAAGCTAACCCAGGCACCGCTGGCTGTCGGCCAACCCGTGACGCTGGTCGTAGCGCAAGCCGGGCAGCTCAGTGGTATTCGCCTGCCCGCCAGCGCTGTGGTCAGCAGCAGTCAGAATCTGCCGCAGGTTTGGATCAAACTGAGTGCCGAGCGCTTTTTACCGCAAATTGTGCGTTATATGCCGCTGAATGACACAGAGGTGCTGATTACCGCCGGTTTGGGAGCGGACAATCGCGTGGTGGTACAAGGTGCCAACCTGCTGAATCAGATCCGCTAAGCGGGAGGAACCATGTTTGACATTATTGTACGCCGCAGCCTGGAGCAGCGGCTGTTGGTGCTGCTGGCTGCCCTGCTGCTATTAATTTACGGCCTGTTCAGCGCCAAATCGCTGCCGGTCGATGTGTTCCCGGATCTGAATAAGCCGGTTATCACTATCCTGACGGAAGCCGGAGGTATGGCACCGGAAGAAGTGGAACAGTTGGTCAGTTTTCCACTGGAAAACCTGCTGAGCGGTGTTACCGGCGTCAGCCGGATCCGTTCCACCTCCGGTATCGGACTTTCGCTGTTATATGTCGAATTTGACTGGGATACCGATATCTACCGTAACCGGCAACTGGTGGCAGAGCGCCTGACCCTGGCACAGCAACAACTGCCGCGACAGCTTACGCCGGTCATGGGGCCGGTATCGTCTATTATGGGCGAGATTATGTTGCTGGCATTGCCGCTTAAAGCCGGCGTAGCAGAAGGTCCGATGCAGGCCCGCGAGTATGCCGACTTTGTGCTGCGCCCGCGCCTGCAGGCTATTCCGGGTGTATCTCAGGTGATCCCGATTGGTGGCGAAGTGCGTCAGTACCGGGTGATCCCGGATCTGCCGAAAATGGCGGCTGCCGGCGTCAGCTTAGCCGATCTCAAAGCAGCGCTGCAGGGCTTTGCCCGTAATGCTGGCGGCGGTTTTCTGGAGCTAAATCAACGCGAATATCTGTTACGCCATCAGGCGCTGACCACTGAGCTCTCAGATCTGCAATTACTGGCTGTCGGCTGGCATGCCGGTCAACCCATCTTGTTACAGCAACTGGCAGAGGTCAGCTATGCCGCCGCGGTAAAACGTGGTGATGCCGGCTTTAATGGCCAAAGCGCCGTGATCCTCAGCATCCAAAAACAACCTGATGCCGATACCGTTGCGGTAACCGCCGCCATCGAGCAGGCACTGACCGGGCTACAAAGTGGTTTACCTGCCGGACTGGCAGCGCCGCAAGTGCTGTTCCGCCAGGCCGACTTTATCAGTGCCGCGGTGCGTAATGTCACCGAAGCGCTGCGTGATGCCGCCATTATGGTGCTGATCGTGTTGTTTGTGTTTTTACTGTCCAGCCGCACCACCTTTATTTCACTGCTGGCGATCCCGCTGTCTTTTGCCGTTACCATCCTGGTGTTCCGTTGGTTCGGCATGACCATCAACGTGATGACGCTTGGCGGCCTGGCTATCGCTGTGGGTGAGCTGGTCGATGATGCGGTGGTCGGGGTTGAGAATACGCTGCGCCGGCTGAAACAGCGAGCGGCAGACAGCAAAGAATCGGTATTAGACGTGATTTGGCGCGCCAGCATGGAAGTGCGCTCCGGCATTTTGTACGCCACGCTGATCGTAGTGCTGGTATTCCTGCCGCTGTTTGCGCTGCCGGGTATTGAAGGCCGGTTATTTAGCCCGCTGGGTGTGGCCTATATTGTCGCCATCCTGGCTTCGATGCTGGTCTCCATCACCGTTACGCCTGTGCTTTGCTATTACCTGCTACCGGGCCGGCCAGAGCTGCAGCGCCAGGATAGCTGGCTGATCCAGCAACTGAAACAGTGGCAGCAGCGTTGGCTGCGTTGGGCCTTTGCGCACGCGAAAAGCCTACTCGCCGTGACCGCTGGCGCGGTGCTGATTGCACTGGCGTCTCTGACACAGATGCCAAGAGCATTTTTACCCGCCTTTAACGAAGGCTCCCTGGTGCTGGGAGTAATATATCAGCCCGGCACTGCCTTGTCGGAAGCTAACCGGCTGGGCTTACTGGCCGAGCGCTTGCTATTAGAAATCCCGGAGGTCAGCCAGGTTGGCCGTCGAACCGGTCGCGCAGAGCTGGATGAACATGCCGAAGGCGTGCATTCCAGTGAAATCGATATCGATTTAACGCCTTCCACCCGCAGTCGCGACGCCGTACTCGCGGAGATCCGGGATAAGCTCGCGGTGCTGCCCGCTCAAGTTGCGATCGGCCAACCGATATCCCACCGCCTGGATCATTTATTATCCGGTGTCCGGGCGCAGCTGGCGGTGAAAATCTTTGGTGATGATTTAGCCGAGCTGCGCCTGACGGCTGAGCAACTGCGACAACGTCTGGCTGAGATCCCCGGGCTGGTTGATATTAACGTGGAACAGCAGGTGCTGATCCCGCAACTGTCGGTACAACTTAACCAGCGCAGCGCCGCCCAACACGGTTTAACGCCCGGGGCGGCGATCGAGCAGCTACAACTACTGACTGACGGCGAGGTCGTAGCGGAAATTATCGACGGGGTAAGACGTTTTGATGTAGTACTACGCCTGGCAGACACTGAACGTAGCCCGGAAGCGCTGCGCCGGGCGTTGCTGGATACCCCTGCCGGCCCGGTGCCGCTGGCGGCAGTGGCAGAAGTCAGTGCCAGTGACGGCCCGAATCAGATCCTGCGGGAAAATGGCCGCCGTCGGATTGTGGTGTACGCCAACGCCGACAGCACTGATGTTAAAACCTTACTGGCCGAGATCCGGCAACAAGTGGCTAGCCTCAGCCTGCCTACGGGCAGCTTTATCAGCCTCGAAGGTCAGTTTTTAGCGCAGGAGCAATCCATGCAGCTGGTGGCTGTTTTAGCCTTAGTCTCCTTCCTGCTGATTGCACTGGTGCTGTATCTGCGCTACCAGTCCTGGATCTTGGCTGCCATCGTGTTTTGCACCATGCCAATGGCCCTACTGGGTAGTGTGCTGGGGATTTGGCTAAGCGGCTTATCGCTGTCCGTGGCGTCGGTTGTTGGCTTTATTACGCTCACCGGCATCGCGGCACGCAACGCTATTCTCAAGATCAGTCACTATATTTACCTGTGCCGGCATGAACAGCAGCATTTTAGTCAGGAAATGATTATCCGGGGTTCCGCCGAGCGTTTGGCGCCCGTTGTAATGACGTCGCTGGTAACGGCTTTTGCGTTATTGCCACTGCTGTTATCGGCCGGAGCTCCCGGCAAGGAAATTCTGTATCCGGTGGCCGTGGTAATTTTCAGCGGCTTACTCAGCTCTACGCTGCTGGATATTTTACTGACCCCCCTGCTGTACTGGCTGTATGGCCGGTCGGCAACCGAACAACTGTTACAACAGCACACTGAGGTATAACTGATGAGATTAACGTTATTGAAAAAAACGGGCTGCATTCTGAGCATGACAATGGTCGTGGCTATGGTCACCCTGTTACCGGCAACACCTGCTTTTAGCCACGGCGAAGCCAAAGCACAACATGGTGGTCAGATCCAAAGCCGGCACGATTTAGCAGTGGAGCTGGTCCGGCACAGCGAGAGTATAGAGTTGCATCTGACAGATCACGGCGATGCGATTGACCCAACAGGCTGGCAGGGGCAAGTTACAGTACTTGCCGCCGGTGAAAAACGGGACATACCGCTGGTTGTAACGGGGCAGACACTCAGTGCCGGGCTAAGCCTGCCTGATGGTGCCAAGGTTGTGGTAAGTTTGACTAACCCGCAGCAGCAGCGCTTCTTGTTTCGCTACAGCTGGTAACGCATTACAACCAGGCCGGGGGTGACTGCTCAGGGTCACTGCCGCAGCGCATCTGGGGTGACGAGCTTAGCGGGTCGAAGCTACCACTTGCTGCCACAGCTCGTCACACAGTAACCCGGGTTGCTGCCAGTTACCAGCCAGTAACCAGTCTGCGACGGCGGCAGCGACGTCCGGATAAACCACCTGTACCACAGGCGCGATTGCCAGCCATTGGGCAATCCGCTCTGTGCTAAGTTGCCGGCAGGCCTGACCGTAACCCAGTTGACTTAATGCCAAAGCATTCGAGGCTTGCTCCATCTGGCCAAACACCGGCTTCACTAAAATGCGTTTGCCCAGATGCAGAGCTTCGCTGGCTAATTCAAAGCCGGCATTACACAGTACCGAGGCCGCACTTTGCAGTTGCAATTGAAAGCTCTCGCGCCCAAAAGGATGCACCTGGATTTGGCCATACTGACCGGCTTTAAGACCATCACTAAAAAAGTGGAACTGATAATCTTTAATCGGCGCCAATAGCTGCAATACGGTATTAGGGTCTTCAAATGGCAGATAGACCAATACCTGCTCCGGCTGCACTGGCCGCTCTGGCGCGGCAACATGAATAAGGGGTGGCAGGATCGGTGCATTAAAATGATGCCAGTGCGCGCCGAGCGCAATACTGGCCGGTGCAAACCAGCGCATCACCATACTGGCGACCCAGTTATCTTCCGCTCTTGGCACCGCGTATTGAAACGCATACTGATGGCCAAGGCCAATACAAGGTACGCCGGCACGACGCGCAGCCCAGGCGGTAACAGGTTCAAAATCGGTAATCACTAAATCATAGTGTTGTAGCGACAACTGCTTGATATCGCGCCACAAGGTTAACAAACTGGCCTCTATAGCCGTTTTGGCGTAATTGATCTTTCCGGCTTCAGTGGCAAAGGTCAGACCGCGTAGTACCTGGTAATCGCCAAACTGAGCCATGTCAAATAACTTATCTTTAGCACGACCGGAAAAAACGTAATCTACCTCAATATTGCGCTGCGCCAACGCCTGTTGCATCACTCTGGCCCGGGTAATATGGCCATTGCCGGTCGCCTGTACGCCATACAGAATTCTTATAGGCCCAGTTTTCATAGACTCATTTTTCATAAGCCCACTTTTCATAAAGCCACTTTTCATAAACCCATAGTCCCTTGCGCCCAATTAGCCACCGTTAAGCCTAATATTGCGCCGACCAAAGTATCCGTTGGGAAATGCACGCCCAGAAATACCCGGGACATACCAATTGCTGCCGCCCAGCCAAACCAGAACAGCAGCGCTTGCGGGAATAGCAACACCATAAAAGACGCGAATAAAAAGGCGCAGGAGGTATGGCCGGAGGGAAAACTGAAACGATCGGACGGTCGGATAAAACTGTGAAAATCACCAAGTGCGTCCTGCGGCCGGTTACGTTTAAATAAATTCTTGGCCAGCAGATAGATGGCGCGCTCAATACTGACGGCCAATAACATCGCCTGTAACAGCCCCGCTGGCAACTCTTCTTCCAGCATAAATAACAGGGCAGTTAAAATAACGTACCAGGGCCCATCCGCTGACGCAGACAAGTAGCGGCTAAACCGCGTCAGACGCTCACGTTGTTTTAAACTCATACACCAGATAAAAGTTCTCACATCCAGCGCATGAATTGAGGCTATCAGTTGTCGGGCCATTGCAAAGTCTCCTCAACATTCTGAAGCTGAGTGTGTGGAAAACAGATGACATTGCTGTGACCCTGAAATTAAGATTTTATGACAGCGCACCTCATTTGGGCTGAATTAGATCCCACTTATTGCCATACAAATCGGAAAACACCACCACGGTCGCATAAGATTCTTCGCGTGGCTCCTCATAAAATGTCACCCCGTTGGCGCGCATTTGCTGATAATCCCGCCAAAAATCGTTGCTTTGCAAAAACAGAAACACGCGACCGCCAGCCTGGTCGCCGACTTGCTGCAACTGTTGCGGATTACTGGCTTTTGCTAACAATAATGCGGTACCGCCTGAGCCTGGTGGCGCAACCCGTACCCAGCGCTTACCGCCTCCTAAGTCGGTATCTTCAAGCAGGCTGAAAGCCAATTTTTCTGTGTAAAATGCTATCGCCTCATCATAATCGGCTACCAGCAAGGCAATGCAGGCAATCTGTTGTTTAATATCAGCTGTCATTTAAAGGTTCCAGGCGTAGGTTGGATATAAAGGTTAAAGCGCAGCAACCAGATAATCAACAAAGGCCATAGCGGCAGCTGTTTTGGCTTTACTGTTGGCATACAGCACATTCACCGGCGTTTGGCTGGCCGGATAATCCGGCAATAAGCTGAGCAGTTGCCCTGTGGCAAGATATTCCGCCACCATAAAATCAGGTAGCAACCCTATCCCTTGCCCAGCCAGCACTAACTGACAGGCGTTAGACATATTACCGGCTGCGATCTGCCAATTTACGCTGACCGAAATATTATTCTCAAACTGCCATTTATCCAGCGCGGCAGACAATACCACACATTGCTGCCGTCTCAGATCGTCCGGAGTGACCAGCGTTTCCGATTTTGCAAGATAAGCGGGAGCAGCACAGAGGATCCGTCTGACAGTACCAATTTTGCGGCACAACAATTCAGAGTCAGCCAACTCCCCCATTCTGATGGTAAGATCGAGCCCATCCTGCACAATGTGGCTGCGTTGCTCACTTAGCTTTAATTCAATCCGGACCCTGGGATACGCAGTAAGAAAGCCCGGTAGCAGCGGCGTAATCCGATGCTGACAGTAGCCAGTGGTGGCACCAATCCGGATCAGGCCTGCAGGCTCGGCATGTTGCTGCAGCAAGCTCTGCTCTGCCAGCTCAAATTCGTCAATTAAGCTGACAACGCTGGCATAGTATTCCTGCCCCAAATCGGTTAGCGACAACGCCCGGGTGGAGCGGTTTAGTAGCCGGTTGCCAAGTCGCAGCTCCAGAGCTGATAATTGCCGGCTTAGGGTTGCCTTCGGCAAATTCAGTACCCTGGCTGCGGCAGAGATACTGCCCATTTGCACAATCTTTACGAAATACCGGGTCGCATTTAAATCCATGACTAGCTCATCTTCAGGCTGGCAAAACGTGCCCGGCAGCGGGCATTAGCGTTACACAGCATAGTTCAGCTTAGATCTTAAACCCAGCTATAGTGCCAACTATTCTGGCTCGCCGTTTAAATCGCCGTTCCGCGGCGGAACAAGCCACGACGGTAACGGATAGCGTGTAAAAACGAAACAGCGCCCGGCCAATTTTAGTACTAGTGGCACAGCAGACAACAGGATAATCTGAGCGCAATAATAGCCACAGGACTAACTAATGAACCGTGAAAGCAACGCCCGTGACGTGCTGATCACTGGCATGGCACCAGTGATCTGGGGCAGCACTTATCTGATCACCACCGAGATGTTGCCACAGGGCTACCCGCTTACCACGTCAATGCTAAGGGCCTTACCGGCCGGTATCCTGCTGTTACTGTTGGTGCGGCAACTTCCCGACAGACACTGGCTGGGCCGGATTTTTCTGCTCGGCGCCCTGAATTTTTCAGTGTTCTGGTGGTTATTATTTATCGCGGCGTACCGCTTGCCCGGAGGCGTGGCTGCAACCCTGGGGGCAATGCAGTTTTTGTTTGTTATCGTCTTATCCAGAGGATTGCTGGGCACCAAGATTCACACCAGCGCACTAATCGCTGCCGTGGCTGGCATGCTCGGGGTCGCCCTGCTGATTCTGACACCGGCGGCTAAACTCGATCCTGTGGGCATTGCAGCCGGGATCGGCAGTGCCGTTGCCATGGCTTTGGGCACTGTCTTGAGCCGGCGCTGGCAACCGGCGGTCAGCACCCTGACCTTTACCAGCTGGCAACTCACGGCTGGCGGCATTCTGTTAGTGCCTGCGGCATGGCTTTTCGAGCCAGCTCTGCCGCCCCTGACATTGGTCAATATCGCCGGTTTTTTATATCTGGGGCTGCTGGGTGCCGCCTTTACCTACATTATTTGGTTTCGGGGCATTGCCCGGCTAAGTCCCAATCTGGTGGCACCTTTGGGTTTTTTAAGCCCGCTAAGTGCCGTAATGCTGGGTTGGCTGATCCTGGGGCAAGCCCTGTCGGTACTGCAAATCCTCGGTATTGTGGTGGTACTGGGCAGTGTCTGGCTCAGTCAACAGCGCAAAACCAGCTCCTAAACTGTGAGCAACAGAGTTTGCCGCGGACGCCCGGGCAAACGCCCCTATCCTATAGCTAGCTATTTTGAAACGCAGCTGTTTCAGATCTCGCGCTAGTGCACGGCGGTCACACCCTCTAAGCTTAGTAGCAGAACCAACAGTGGAGGCCGCTATGCCATTAGTGAACTATCGGGTAAAGGTGCATGCAAGTGCGAATAAACTCTGGGACATGATGCTCGATAAAATGCGGCGTCCTGACAAATATGTACCCGGGATAGTCCGGGTCGCAATACTACGGGAACACAGTGCCAACTGTATTGAGCGGGAAATGGAGACGGCACAGGGCAAAGTAATCAGAGAGCTGATTGTGGCCGAACCGCTAACCCTGACGGTGATTTTTAAATCTTATCAGGATGAGGTGTATAGCGGCTTTGTCACTAATACCATCTTTGAAGAAGACGACGGCGTTTATCTTGATTACACCCTGAATTGGACGCTGAAACCGGGTAAGTCAGCAGCGCAGCCCGACAGTTTTTGGCAAGAGACCATTAAAAATGCCGTGTTACATGCCAAACAACTGGCAGAGTCATAAGGCAAGCAGTGGCTATTGCAGCTAAGCTTATTGCTGACATTGCACCTGCCCAGACTGTCACCGGCACGGCGCCGGTCGCCAAAGGCGTGATAACAGCGGCCTGTGGCAGAACCTTAAACTGCTTGATGCCATATATACTTATGAGGATCTTATGAAAAAACTACTGGTGCTGTACTACTCATCATACGGTCATGTCGAGACCATGGCGAATGCGGTTGCCGAAGGCGCCCGACAAGTTAGTGGCGTGCAGGTGGATATTAAGCGGGTGGCGGAACTGATGCCCCCCGAAGTGGCGAAATCAGCCGGTGTGAAGCTGGATCAGGCAGCCGCAATAGCTAAGCCTGCTGAGCTGGCCGATTACGATGCGATCATCTTCGGTACCCCAACCCGCTTCGGTAATATGGCCTCGCAAATGCGCAATTTTCTTGATCAAACCGGTGGGCTTTGGGCGCAAGGCAAACTGATTGGCAAAATTGGCAGCGTTTTTACCTCTACCGGCACCGGTGGTGGCAACGAAACCACAGTGCAGTCCTTTCATACCACGCTATTGCACCATGGCATGATTATCGTTGGCTTGCCTTACAGCTGTCCGGAATTGGCCGATATTTCAGAGCTTAAAGGGGGTTCACCACTGGGTGCAGCCTGTATAGCCGGGGCAGATGGGAAACGCGCACCCTCGCCAAAAGAACTGAATATGGCGCGCTTTCAGGGGCAGCATGTTGCAACGCTGGCACTAAAGCTTACCTGACAGGCGCGAACTAACCGGCAGTAGACCACAGCCAGAAGGCCGATGTTTTCTGGCTGTTAAAATCGCTTACAATTTTCTCCTGTTCGAACGGCTAAAATTGGGCCATGCTGATCGCTATTCAATCAGTACTGTGTGCCGGCTCCGGCGACAACCAGCAAGAGGATAGCGAGATGGCAATTGATACCACAGGCGTAAAACTGCAAGACCGGCCTGTTGCTCAAATCAGGGAAGAAGTCATTGATCAACTGATTATGAACTACAGCCATGGTGTCATTTCCGAGCAAGCCTTTGAACGGCGGCTGGACATTGCCACCAATTCTGATGATCACCTGCTCTTGGCCGAACAGGTTGCTGACCTTACCTTATTACCCGATGCCAAATACCGTGCTATGTGGGCACAAAATTTTAACTCGCCGGGTCGCCATAATCAGGCGCACCCGCAAAGCGCGCCGACTGACTGCGATCGTCTGGTTTCAGTATTAAGCAGTGATGAGCGCAGTGGCCCATGGCGGGTACCACAACATCTGACCATCATTAACGCGCTATCCTCAGTTGAGCTGGATTTTTCTGAAGCGCAGTTTGACCATACGCAGCTAACGATAAAAGTGCAAAACTGGCTGGGCAGCGTCACGATCAAGGTACCTGAACACGTTGCAGTAATTAGCGATGTGAACAATATCGCCTCTTCCAGCAGCAATAACGTCAGCAGCGGCGGCCCGGGGCAAGCCAAAACGCACTTTATCCGGGTTGAGGGTATCTCAGTACTGGGCTCGGTCAGTATCAGTGTAAAACGCACCTTACAGGAACGCTTTACCGAATTTGCCAACTCTATCCGCTCAGCACTGGGGTTAACCAAAAGCTGATTATGCGTGCTAGGTTTGTGGTCGCGGGATCCTGGGTAACCAAAACGCCAGCATCCCCAGTAGCGGAAACCAGGCACAAAGCTTAAAGATGGTGCTGATACTGGTGGCATCGGCCAGCATGCCGAGCAAGGCGGCGGCAATGCCACTGATGCCAAACATCATGCCGTAGAATACGCCGGAAATCATACCGATTTTGGCTGGCATCAACTCCTGGGCAAAGACGATAATAGCCGAAAACGCCGATGACATTATCAGGCCAATCAACACGGTCAGCACGGCAGCCCCGGCTAAATTGACATAGGGTAGTAGCAACGCCAACGGCGCCGCACCAACAATAGACACCCAGATCACCGGCTTACGCCCTATCCTGTCGCCGATAGGCCCACCTGCCACTGTACCCACTGCCACTGCAGCCAGAAATAAAAATAAAAACAGCTGGGAATCTGCAACGGATACAGCAAAGTTTTCAATCAGATAAAAGGTGTAAAAGTTGCTGAGGCAGGTCATATAGACGTATTTGGAAAACACCAGCAGCGCCAGTACCAGCAGCGCCTGCCGGGTTTGCTGCACTGTTAAGCCATTGCCATTTTTTGCCGCGCCACGCAATTGCAGACGGGCGTTACTGCTAACCACCCAGCGACTGACGCGCAACAGCACCATAATGCCAACTATTGCTAACAGGCAAAACCAGCCAATACTTCCCTGGCCCCGCGGAATAATAATCAGTGCCGCTAACAATGGCCCCAGGGCCGAGCCGGCATTACCGCCGACCTGAAATAACCCCTGCGCAAAGCCATAACGACCACCCGACGCCATTCGGGCTACCCGCGACGCTTCCGGATGAAAAGTTGACGAGCCTAACCCGATCAGTGCCGAAGCCAGCAACAACATGACAAAGCTTTGCCCCAGGCTGAGTAACACCAGACCAAGCAGCGTAAACACCATACCAAGTGGCAGTAACAAGGGTTTGGGATGCTTATCGGTGTATAGGCCGACCGCCGGTTGCAATAATGATGCGGTAAGCTGAAAAATCAGCGTAATTAAGCCAATCTGGGTAAAGCTCAGCGCATAATCCAGTTTTAACATCGGATAGACGGCAGGCAAGATGGCCTGAATAATATCATTCAGCAAATGCACAAAACTGACCGCGCCAACCACCGGCAAGACTAACACTGTGGGGGAAAAGCTGGCGGATGCTGGCGTGCCGGCAGCAGCAATTGACTTGGTTAATTCAGACAAAGACAACTCCTCTGCTGTCTGCTGATCGCTATGTAAAAACAAGGCGCGGCTGATTACCCCGCGCCTGTTGCTACCCGTTGGACCCGCTTTTAACAGGCTGGCCCGTTAAATGCCGCTGCGCTGCGAAAACACCGCGCTAGGCACTATGATTACTGGTATCAAACCGGTGGCGGATATCTTCTTCGGCCGCTTCCGTTACCAGACCATTCTCATGTAAATAGTTCAGTGCCCGCTGACCGGATTGCGCCAACGAACGGTTCGCCAGTTGCTCCAGATGTGCTGATAAGACCTGCGGGTGCTGTGCGGTCAAGGCAGCCTGTTTGCCGGCATTGCGCTCCTGATATTGCCGGTACAACTCGGTGACTTCGGCATAAATATCTGCCTGGAATACCGGCTCGTCGAAATTATCCTGCATCAGGCCAATAATAATCAGCGCTTTGCGGGCAACAATCATCTGGCTGCGATAATACTCTAATTTTTCTTCCAGTAACTTCTGCTCGCTGACCTTGCGGCTGAACAAGGTGTGCATCATATTGGCCAGCCATTCAAAGATATCCTTTCGCTCTTTAAAGGCTTCCGGATCGATATGGCTATGCTGCGCATACTCAATTTTTTCTTTCTGTAAGAACAACTTGCTATAGATTTTGCGATAAGGCCGTAAACTGACTTCATCATTAATATACAAGCGTTTCAGGATGGTAAATTCGATATTGACCATCGCCAGATGTAGCGACTGCACAAAGATGGTCCGGCCATAACGCTGCATCAGAGCCTCACGTTCTGCTTTGGCTTCGCCGAGCTTTTTCTCTACCTGCGCCAATAAAAACTGGTATTTTTCTTCACTGAAAAAGCCTTTCGCGCGGTGTTCCTGTAAGCGTGACCGCTCCATCAGCAGATAGTAAATACCCAGATCGGCACGATGTGCGGTTTCCAGTGGCTCGGCGGCATTGATTTTGTAGCGGCGCATCATAGGGCCAATCATCGGCGCTTTAATAAACAGGGTCGCCAGAATACAGCCGATGGTCAGTGCCAGCAGGAAATCGCGTGGCGAATATGGCAGGCTCCAGCCTTCCAGCGTAAAGTCTTCCGGGATAATCAACACGATAATAATCGACAAGGCACCGCGCAAACTGGCCCAGGCCAATAACTTATTCCACGATGCGGGAATAGTTTCTTCTACCTTACTCCAGTTAAGTGGCACCATCACCGCATAAACCGCGACGATCCGGGTTACGGCCACCACAACCACTGTCAGCAAGATTGGTAACCACAGCTCAGCAAAATTAACGCCCAGGCTGGCGAACAATAAGCCCGCCATCAGAAACACCAGCGAGTTAACGATAAAAGCCATGTTCTCAATCAGCTTACTCAGGTACTCATCGACCTTCGGCGCCAGGATATTACGCGAGTAATTACCAAGGAATAAGGAGGCAACAGTCGTCGCAATAATCGACGAGACGTGGAAATAGCCCAGGCTGTTAATCAACTCGGTCAGGATAAACACCAGGTGGGCCGAGATCACTAACAAGGTGACAGTTACAAATTCATTGCTTTTGGTAAAGTGCAGTGCTTTGGAAAACAGTCCTGCCAACACCAGGCCAATCACCACACCCGAGGTCAGCATAATGACAAACTCGCTGATACCGTGCAGTACCGTAGCGCTGCCATTAAAACCATCGGTAGCTATGGCAAAGAACACAAAAAATAAGGCGACGGCGGTACCATCGTTAAACAAACTTTCACCTTCAAAAATCATTCCTAAGCGGCGAGGCACGCCAAATTCTTTAAACATCGACAGCACCGCGACCGGATCGGTGGCAGAGATAATGGCACCGAACATCAGCGTCAGAATAAAGGGTACTTCAATCCCAATCAGCGGTAACAGGTAGTAGAGCAAGGTACCGATCATCACTGACGAGATACAGAGACCCACCACCGCCAGTAACGAAATGGCCCAGGCGTTATCGACCATCTTGCGGAAGTTCATATTAAAGCCGGATTCAAAAATCAGCACCGGCAGGAAGATAAAGAACAGTAACTCCGGTGTCAGCGCCATCTCGCTGATAAAGCCGAAAACCGTACTGACATAGGGCAAGCTGACAATCGGCACCAGCAGCAAGCCAACCAGCACCAGCAACACGGTATAAGGCATTTTAAAACGTTTAGCTGCGAAAAAAACCACGGTCGACAGCGCTATTAATACAAATAGTGCCAGTGTGGATGTCAGAGTCAGTACCATTGCCAAAGCTCTCCGCTAGATATTGCACGGTTTAAATTAAAAGTGAGTGAACCTTGCCGTTAACTGAACTGTGTTTTGTCTTTTAGCCTGAGTGACCATAAGCGCCCTGCATCCCTGAGGCAGCAAAGGCTGGCTTGCTCAGGGCGACAGATAACAGCGACAAAACAGCGGTAGTAAACGAAAAGCGGTTGGCAGGGAGGCAGGAATACGTTGGGCCGACCCTGGCGTGCCGGCTGTTATCAGGGTGTCCGGCATGGTGGCAATACACCGTAAGATGGCGGACGCGGGTGATAAAACAGCGCAGCAAATAAAGAGGTTGAGACTGAGGCAAGAGCTTGGCAGATAACATAAGGACGGGCGTTTTACAGACACGGCGTTGCGAAACCAGACAGAGGATTCCGGCCAGCATAATACCGACGAAAATGATGACGTTACCGGTGAAACGGGCAGCGCGGACCGCGATGTTTAACATCGGATGCATTGCAATTACCTTATATAACCAGAGCGGTGTAGTCTTTGCTCAGAACAGCGCGCGTATTCTAACCCTTAGCGGTAGGAAGTAAAGCGCTAAGCGTTATTCATCGTGATTTTTATGCCATTCCCCGCACACTGACCAGGCCGCACTATTGAGTGTAACTGCTTGTAATAACGGCATTCTGCTGTAAGTGCGACAGCTTTAAGCTATCGACTAAAGTAGCACGGTGCGCCAGCGCAGAACCGCCATTCACGATAACGGTTTGCGCTGCGTGCTGAGAATGTATTGAGCTTAGCTGCGGCGGGCTTTACCAGGTTTTACCGCTGCGCTGCCGGCTGGCTTTTTTGCTTTTGCTTTCGGGGTGGCAACATCAATTTGGGTCGCGCTGGCTTTATTGGCGCGGGTGCCAAGCACTTTACGCGAAATGCTTTTTAACAAGCTGCCGCGGTTGCTGACTTCAAAGCCGGGTTTCACCACCCGCGCAATAGTACTGCCAATCAGCTTTTGAATGCGCTCCAGGCTCTGCTCTTCTTCACGGCTGACAAAGGAGATCGCCTGCCCCTTGGCGCCAGCGCGGCCGGTACGACCAATGCGGTGGACATAGTCTTCCGGTAAATACGGCAAGTTAAAGTTCACCACATAATCCAGCCCCTGGATATCCAGACCCCGGGCGGCAACTTCAGTAGCAATCAGTACCTGCAGTTTGGCTGATTTAAAATCGGCCAGTGCGCGGCGACGACTGCCCTGGCTTTTATCGGCATGACAAACCGCAGCATTGACTTTAGCTTTTTGCAGATCGGCGAGTAACCGATCGGCCTGCTCTTTGGTACTGGTAAAAACCAGCACCTGAAACCAGTTGTGCTCAGCTAACAGTTGCTCAAATAACTCGATTTTGCGACTTTCTTCTACCGGATACACCACATGCTCCACCGTGTCGGCAGTGCTGTTGGTTTTCGCTACCCGGATTTGCTGATGATTTTTCAAAATCTTGTGAGACAGTTCATTCACTGCCGGCGACGTGGTCGCAGAAAACAGCAGTGTTTGCCGGCTGGCTGCGGTCATCTCCACTAACTTCAGCACATCAGTACTAAAGCCCATATCAAGCATACGATCAGCCTCATCCAGCACCACAAAAGCAACGTCACTTAAGATCACGTTACCCAGCGCCATATGCTCAATTAAGCGGCCCGGCGTACTGACCACGATATCAACGCCGTTCTGTAATTTACTGGCCTGCCCGCCCATTTTAACGCCGCCATAAATCGCAGTGACGCTAAGTGGCAAAAATTGGGCATAGGCACTAATCGCATTGGCAATCTGCTCGGCAAGCTCCCGGGTTGGCGTTAAAATTAACGCCCGGGGCCGTCGCTCAACCGCGGCTTGCGGCGTATCTACTAAGCGTTGTAATAATGGAATAGCAAAGGCCGCGGTTTTACCGGTACCGGTTTGCGCAGTAACCTGTAAATCTTTGCCGCGCCGCGCCGGCACTATCGCCTGCGCCTGCACTGGCGTAAGCTCACTAAAACCACATGCTGTTAAGCCACGCAGTAAGTCTGGTGCCAAATTTAAAGCTGAAAATTGCATAAGAATTCCTCTGCAGCCTGGCTGCAGCTTATAAGTGAAGCTTATTCGGTATCGCTATCCGGGCGTGGCTTGTGATTACAGGCACGAGCCAGAATTTCGATATAAAACTGCGGCCACTGCTGCGCGGCCGCTGCGTCGATATGTTGATTGATTTCAGAGGTGAACATCGGTTTCGCTTCCACTTCTGAGGCGCCAAAGCGGCAATCAAAGGTCCAATAGTCTTTATCGGCTGGCACCGCCTTGCGCCGTTCACGGGCCAGATATTTGCGAATTTCGTGTTTAATAGCGTCAACTAAACGCGCCGGTTGCAGCTTAGGGTGAGTTAACGCAAAGGTTTTTTTCATAACAGATCCTACAGGTGGGCGCTGAACAAAGACGGTAGACGCGTAAATAAAAGCGTATTCTACCTGTAAGTGCAGAAGATCGCCGCCAAAACCTGAGATAAATCACTTATCTCAGGTTATCCTGTTTAAAATCAATACTATTTTCTGACGTCTTAATCAGGTAACGCCGCTAACACCTTAGCAAATAGTGAAAGTACTATACGGCAAGTCCACTCTGCAATCTGTAAGTATCAAGATGTCAGGAGCTGCAGGTTTTGGCTCACCGCTCCTTTTTGACGAGCAGCGATATGCCTGAGCGAACTTTATCTTGGCCGGAATATCATTAATACTGAACATCCTGACCGAAAGCGGAGAACAGCATGCGTTTTTTCAGCAAACTCAGTACCGGGCAGCGGCTATTGGCGCTACTACTCTGCCTGTTTACCTTGGCTGCCGGGATCTATAGCGGTGTGCTGCAACAGCGGTTAATAAACCCGGCCCTGGCGCCACTGGATCACAAAGCCGAACAGGCTTTACAACAAAGTTTAGTGCTAAGTAGTGCCTCCTTTGCTACTGCCCGGCTGATTGACCGCGGTATCGCTTTTGTTTCCGAAGCCGAGGTGGGCGTCGGTGTTGCCAGCGTAAAACCGGGCCAGCTGTTAAAGCCGCTACAGGATATGGCCGTACGCTACTCGGATGTGATGGTGATTGCGATGACTTCGGTTGGGTTGCAGCTCTTTTTACTGCACTTTGGTCAACTGGCCGCCTTGCCACTTTTTGGTAGCGGTATATTGGCCTCGGCGGCATTGCTGTTATGCGGACCAGCCAGCTGGCGCAACAGTTGTCGCTATCTGCTGCGGCTTTTTGTAGCGCTATTGCTGATTATCCGTATCGGTAATCCACTGGCGGCTTATGGTGTGACCGAACTGTCAGATTGGGTGCTTACGCCACAACGCGAAGCCGCCGAAGCGGCACTTAACCGCGAAACGGCTGCTTTGCAGCAAATTGATCAGCCCATGAGCAATACAGAGGATGGCTCAGTTAGCTGGCTGCGGCAAATGGCCGCCAAAGCCACTGATATGCTGGGCGCGATGCGCAGCTTCTCCGACAATATGGTAGAAAAGCTGATCCAGCTTATCGTGGTATACAGCCTGAAAACTTTGCTATTTCCGCTGTTATCCATGTATTTGCTGTGGCAGCTGGGCCGCTGGTTTGTTAGCCGGCCGCTGTCGCAGCCAGAGGCGGCAGAAAAGCTAGCTGCTGCGTAGCCAACTCACTAGTAATTGGTAATTACGCACCAGTTCACGAAATTCAGGGCAGAACACTTTACCTTATACGGTTGTAGCATGCGCGGGATAACCGATAGGGTCATCCCGCGGTAACGCTTGCCACATTATTGAATTGAGGATGACAACGATCTAATCAGCTAACCTTTGGTCATTCTGATGCAGCCAGTGGTATAACGCCGGCAGTACTACTAATGTCAGCAAAGTAGCCGAGATAATACCGCCAATCACTACTGTTGCCAGCGGGCGCTGTACTTCTGCCCCGGTGCCGGTATTCAACGCCATTGGCACAAACCCCAGGCTGGCCACCAGCGCTGTCATCAATACCGGACGTAACCGGATCAACGCGCCTTCAACCACGGCATACAGTAAATCGCCTTTTTCCTGCCATAGCTGGCGCATAAACGATACCATTACCAGACCGTTCAGCACCGCGACACCAGACAAGGCAATAAAGCCGACACCGGCTGAAATAGACAGCGGCATATCGCGCAGCCACAGTGCCAGTACGCCCCCCGTCAGTGCCAGTGGCACACCGGTAAAGATAATCAGTGCATCTTTGAGCGAATTAAACGCCATCACCAACAAGGCGATAATCAGCAATAAGGTCACCGGCACTACGATTGCCAGCCGTTTACTGGCCGACTCCAATTGCTCAAAAGTACCGCCATAATCCAGCCAGTAACCGGCTGGCAGAGTGACGTCGGCACTAATCCGCTGTTTCAGTTCGGCAACAAAGCTACCCAGATCGCGCTCGCGCACATTAGCCGATACCACAATACGGCGCTTACCATTTTCGCGGCTGATTTGTGCCGGTGCCGGTTGAATATCCAGCGTAGCAATTTCATTTAGCGGTACATAGCCTCCATCCGGCGTTGGAATAGGCAGCCATGACAGGCTATCAATATCACTGCGGATTTGCTCCGGTAAACGAACTATTAGCTGAAACCGGCGATCACCTTCATAGATTAGCCCCGCCTCTTCGCCACCAATCGACATGGCGATGATATCCTGAAACTGGCTGACTGTTAGTCCGTAACGGGATAAAGCCGTTAGCTTTGGCATTACCGACAGTACCGGTAAACCGGATACCTGTTCTGTTTTCACATCTGCCGCGCCGCTAATACTGTTGGCAACCTGCTCAATGCTGTTTGCTACGCTTAACAGCACATCCAGGTCATCACCAAACACTTTAATGCCCACATCCGAACGCACACCAGAAATCAGCTCGTTAAAACGCATCTGAATCGGCTGGGTAAACTCGTAGTTATTACCAGGCAGTTGTTCCAGTGCCTGTTCCATTTCAGCTACCAGCGCCGCTTTGGTTTTACGCGGATCCGGCCATTCGCTGCGCGGTTTTAAAATAACAAAGTTGTCTGCAACGTTCGGCGGCATCGGATCAGTTGCTACTTCCGGCGTACCAATTTTGGCAAAAACCTTATCAACTTCAGGAAATTGCTTAATCCGCTGCTCCAGTACTTCCTGCATTGCAACTGACTGCTCCAGCCCGGTACCGGTTACCCGCATCGCATGCAAGGCAATATCGCCTTCATCCAATTGTGGGATAAATTCCGATCCCAGCGTGGTGGCAAGCCATAAACAAACCGCGACCAGCAGCGTTGCCAAACCAGCAACCAGCAAACGCAGCTTGATTACGGCATGCAACACCGGACGATACAGTGATTTTGCAGCCACAATAACCCGGCTTTCCTGTTCGTTGATTTTACCGCTCATAAACACGGCAACGGCGGCAGGAACCACAGTCAGTGACAGCACCATAGCGGCCAGTAATGCCATTACTACTGTAGCGGCCATTGGGTGAAACATTTTGCCTTCAACGCCGGTCAGGGCAAAAATCGGGATATACACTACCGTGATAATCGCTACCCCAAACAAACTGGGTTTAATCACTTCGGTCGTTGCAGCAAACACCACGTTTAAGCGTTCGCGCAGTGCCAGCAAGCCACCATTTTGGTGTTGTGCCATTCCTAAGCGCCGGATACAGTTTTCGACAATAATCACCGCACCATCGACAATCAGGCCAAAATCCAGCGCTCCCAGGCTCATCAAGTTAGCTGATACGCCTTGCTGTACCATACCGGTAATGGTGGCCAACATTGCCAGCGGGATTACGGCGGCGGTAATCAGTGCCGCGCGGATATTCCCCAGCAGCACAAACAGCACCACAATGACCAGTAATGCCCCTTCCAGCAGATTTTTTTGCACAGTCGCAATGGTTTTATCTACCAGCGTGGTACGGTCATATACCGCTTCAACAATCACATTTTCTGGCAGGGAAGCTTTTATCTCTTCCAGCTTTTGAGCAGCATCGCGGGCAACGGTCCGCGAGTTTTCACCCAGCAGCATCATCACCGTACCCATTACGGTTTCGTGGCCGTCACGGGTGGCGGCACCGGTACGTAACTCTTTACCAAGCCCTACTTCTGCCACATCTTTTATCCGGATAGGTACTGAGCCATTTAGCGCTACCACCACATTTTCAATACTGCTGATAGTACTGAGCTGGCTGGGCGAACGCACCAGTAATTGCTGGCCATTACGCTCAATATAACCTGCCCCACGGTTAGCATTATTGCTAAGCAGCGCCTCTGACAGTTGCGGCAATGTCACACCCATGGCCAGCATTTTTGCCGGATCAGGCATCACGTGGTACTGTTTGTCATAACCACCGATGGTATTAACCTCAACCACACCGGGCACTTGCGCCAGTTGCGGTTTGATAATCCAGTCCTGTACTTCACGCAAATACATGGCATCAAGCGGTTTGCCATTTGCATCAGTAGCGCCGGGTTTAACATCGACGGTATAAACAAATATTTCACCCAGGCCAGTAGCAATGGGTCCCATTTGTGGTTCCAGTCCGGCAGGCAGTGCATTCTTGATACTGCCAAGCCGCTCATTAAGCAGGTTACGGGCAAAATAAATGTCGGTGCCTTCTTCAAACACCACCGTAACCTGTGACAGCCCGTAACGTGACAACGAACGGGTATATTTTAGTTTTGGCAAGCCATAAAGCGCCGTTTCCACCACAAAGGTAATCCGTTGCTCGGCTTCCAAAGGTGAATAGCCAGGCGCTTCAGTGTTAATTTGTACCTGTACGTTGGTAATATCAGGTACTGCATCGATAGGTAATCGCTGGTAACTCCACAGCCCGGCGCCAATCAGTAACAAGATCAGGCCCAGCATCAGATACCGCCGCTCAATCGAGAAACGAACGATAGCTTCAATCATGTTTATCTCCTTTTCATCTGCCTGAGCGAGCAAAGGTTACGCAAGGCAAGAACGGGCGAAGCAGCGCAGTTTACATGCGGTAAATGAGCATGCTGAGCCGGTTTTTAACGCCGCAGAACCAAAGCGCAGCCAGGCAAATTTTAGTGTTCGTGAGCTGCGCCGGCTTTTTCGATCTCAGCCTTAATCAGATAACTATTTACCACCACATACTCTTCAGCAGCATGCAGACCAGACAGCACTTCCGTATAACGCCCATCGGTGCGGCCTAGCTGCAGTGGCCGCGGTTCATAGCGGTTGCCTTCGCGCACAAACACCACCTGCTTACCCTCCAGATCCTGTAAGGCCTTGTTATCTATAACCAGAGAAACATCTATGATTTCAGCATCCACCAGCGCACTGACCCGCTCGCCGGCAGAAAAACGGCCGTTGCTGTTATCCAGTGCAACCCGCGCCAATACATAAGGCTGGCCGGAGGCAGGCAAAATATGGCTTATCTGACTATCAACCCTGCCACCGCGAGCTTCAATATGCACCGGCAAACCGGTTTTTATCTCATCCATTGCCGCTGGGAATACTTTCAGCTCAGCCCACAATATGCTGCTGTCTGCCAGTGAAAATAACGTTTCACCGGCTGTGTATTCGCCCTGACTGGCATATTGCTGTAATAACACCCCCGCTATCGGCGCGGTAACCGGATAAGTGCGCAGGCTGTCATTGGATTCCACCAGCGCCAGCACCTCGTCTTTTTTCACTGTGTCGCCCACGGTAGGCCTGATCTGGGTAATCATGCCGGGAAAACGGGCTCGCACCTGTGCCTGACGGTTAGGTGGGATGACAAGCTCACCGTATAACGGAATATGGCGTTCAATGGTGCCAGCACCTGCCGTCGCCACTTCAATCCCTACCCTTTTTGCCATGTCGGCATCAATCGTTGCGGCTTCATCGTGATCATCATCATGGTCGCTGCCATGATCGTGCCCGCTATCATCATGGGCATGAGCGCTGTTTGTTTGTGCCGTTTTCGGTTTTTCATCATGGCTATGGCCCGGCCCGGCCTGAGCAGGTGCAACAGCCATACCCTGAGCGATCAGTAATGCAAGGAATAACGCGGAATATTTCATTTGGAAGATCCTGATTCAGTAGTGATAAGCTGAGTGGGTGTCTTTATCGCCAGAGGTGATGCCGCAAGCGCAACACCGGCAAGCTGTTCAATCAGTACCTGATTGCTCAGTGCGGTACTGGCAGCATTAACCAACTCAAGCTGAGCGTCCTGTAGTGCCTGACGAGCAGAAATCCACTCTGCATAGCCATAACGGCCACGGCGGTATGCGTCTTCAGTTTGTTGTAGTGCCTGCTCCAACACCGGCAGAATATCGCGCTGCATATCTTTCACAGCCATACTGCTGTAACGGTGAGTTTGCCAGGCCTGATACAAGCGGGCGCGTAAATCCAGCAAGGCAGTTTCTTTTTCAAACTGTTCCGCCTGAGACTCTGCCTGCGCCGCAGTTATCGCACCCTGATTACGCTGTTTACTAAACAAAGGCACTGACACGCCGGCAACCAAACCAAAATCCCGGCTTTCCTGTGAACGCATGGCTCCAATCTGCCAGCGTACATCACCCGCCGACTGACTTTGCGCCAGTGTCAGCTCAGCATCACGCAAGCGTTGCCGGGCTGCAAAGACCTCTACGGTGGGGGTTGCCAGCACTTGTTGATAAAGTGTTTGAAAGGAGGGGCTTTGCGCCAGCTGAAATAAATCACCACTAACCTGATTAAAATCGGCTTGTTCCGCCCCCCATAAACTGACCAGCGCCAACTTGCTGCTATCCAGCTCGGTTTGCAGTAAGCCATGCTGCAACTGTGCTTGCTTAAAAGCCACTTTCGCCCTTAGTTGCTCGGCCTCCGGTGCTGCACCACGCTGCACCCGCTGCGTCACCAGCGTTAAAGCCTGCTCAGTCATACTGACGGTTTGTGCCGCCAGCGCCGTTTTTTGCTGCAATGTCAGCACAGTTACAAAACGCTGGGTCAGCTCGCCCAGTAAATCCAGGCTCGCGGCCTGGCGCTGCGCCAGCAATAATCCCTGACTTGCACTGGACACCGCCATCCGGGCCTGGCGCTTATCGCCAAGCTCAATAACGGAAGACAACGACACCGTAACTTCGAGGCTTTTAACACCCGACATATCACCAGTGCCAAAGGCATTATCGGCCTGCACGCCGAGTTCATAGCCTGGCGTTAGCTCTGCCAATTGCTGCTGACCCGCCGCTGCTTTTAAGCGCCAATCAAATACGTGTAGCTGTGGATGTTGTTGTAACACCCGCTTTGCTGCCTGTTGCAGCGTTAACTCTGCTGTTGCAGGTTCAGCGGCATTTACTGTCAGGCTCAGCAGCACACTGCCAGCAGCCAATAAACCTAACGCTGCAAAGCGTTTGCAATTCATTTTTAAGAACATAGCAAAATCCTGTTATAGGTAATGTAAAAACCAAAAAAACAGAATCAGCTGATGGGTGGGCGGTAAATGCTTCGTTTAGGGGAAGAGGGTAGATAATTTAAGTAAGACACCAGCAATTCATTACCAATTACCGGCAAAGCCGGAGCTGGTTTAAACAAGCCAATATGTGCGGCATGGCAATGACTACAATGGTCGCAACCTGCATGAAGTGAGGCATCAGTTAATGATGATTGTTCTGCGGCTACAACCGTACTGGTGTCAGACCATGATATTTGATGATGAATATCATCAGCAGAATGTTCAACAGCGAAAGCGCTGGAAACTACGCATAACAATTGCACCACCAGCAGTAATGCCATCAACATTCTGCTTAGTGGTGTTTTAGTCAGTGCGTAGTTGCTTATCAAAATAATGACCGCCTTACTAATTTAACGAAGTTAGCTTTTAAGGTACGAGCGCAATACGCTAATAACCTGTTCTACATCCGCGTCGCGCTGTAAAGGCTCCAGGTTATCGCCTGCCAGATGATCACGAATATGGTGTTCCAGTATCTCAGTCATCAGGCCATTTATAGCACCTCGCACCGCAGCAATTTGCTGTAGTACTTTACTACAATCACCTTCGGCCAGCAGCTGTTTTTCCAGCCCTTCAACCTGACCTTTAATCCGCCGTACCCGCGTCAGTAACTTGGGTTTATTGGTAATTGAATGAGTCATACCGTACTCCGTAACTATACTCCCCTATAGTATAGTCAGTTTTAATCTTTCTCAAGTCTGTAGCTATAAAAGCTGTCTCTTATTTTATGTTGTTTGTGGCAAAAAGAGCTCTGTTACAAAACGCCCGGTTATGTCTTGTGAAAAAACTAACTTTCCGCCGTGTAAGTTAACAATTTTGCGGGTAATCGATAATCCAAGGCCAGCTCCTGCAACATCCTGATGACCATAACTCCGGAAAAAGCGCTCTCCCAATCGGGCTAGCTCAAGCGTAATATCACCATTAATTGCATTACTCACACTTATCACTACAGCGTGCTGTTCTATACGCGCCTTGATACTGACCTCACTTTGAGCAGGTGCATACTTAGCCGCATTGTCCAGTAAATTACGCAATGCAGCATGAAATAATGCAGGATCGACACGAACCTGTAGCTGCTTTGGTATATCGACCACCCAAATTACGCGATCAATTAGCGGCAAATCAACCGACGCCAAAGCATCTTCTGTTAGCCTAAGAAGCTGAATTTCCTGATATTGCAGTACAATATTATGCTCCAGTTTTTCTGTTTCCATTAACTGCTTAACCAGGTGTGCCAGACGGCGTGTACTTTTTCCAATGGCTTGTATCGCTGTACGTTGCTCTTGGCTATCGGTCGCTTTTTCCAGATTATCGGTATGCACTTGTAAAACACTAAGCGGGGTTCTTAATTCATGAGATACATCCGCAATAAACATTTTTTCTTTTTTAAGATAAGCTTTTAACTCAGCCATTAGTTTATTCACAGCGTCCTTGAATGGCTTTAACTCTCGCGGCAACGGCATCTCAATAGGTTGTAATTCAGTAGGGTTGGTTTCTGCCAGCTTTTTCGATAATTCCCGCACCGGCTTCGTGCCCCATTCCACAGCAAGCCAAACCAGTAATATTATTGGCAATATCGCTATCCCCAGCGGTAACAACTGATTCAGTGTTAAATGCCAGCTTAACTCGTCCCGAACATCTTCCCGTTGCGCAGTAAAGATCCAGGCTTTTTCATCAGGCACATATAAGCTAAAGCCAATCCACAGGTATTGATTATGCCGGATCTCGTGAAAACCTGACTGTTTGGGCAACAATGGCGTTTTGCCGACATTACCGGAACGGATTAACAGTTGACCATTTTCATGCCAGACCTGAACTGCAATTTTGCTTTCGTACTTATGCCCCTCGGAATACCGTTCTTCTGCAGAAGTACGCTCTATGCCATCGTCCAGCAAAAATGGCATTTCAATGGCGTGATCACTATCTGCAGTCAGGGGAGTATTGGGCTCTACCAGTAAATGACGAACTAACCGTGCATACTGTGCCAACTGAGCATCAAATAACTCGTCAATTTCATGATGAACATTAAACCATGTGTTCAGGCTGGTAATCAGTAACATTAACAGGATAACCGCATTAACACTGAGCAACAGCATCCGGCGAATACTGTTAATTTTCACGATGACTCACCAGCATATAACCGACTCCTCTGACCGTTTTTATCAGCGATGCTGTAGTTTTTTTACGGATATTATGAATATGCACCTCTATGGAGTTACTTTCTGTTTCGCCTGTCCAGCCCGAACTGAGTTCATCCAGATACTGTCTACTCAGAATTTTATCCGGATGTAACATAAACTCTTTCAGGATCAAAAACTCACGTGAAGTCAGTACTATATCCCGCCCCTGATAGCGGCAAAGATGCTGCTGCATATTCATTTCTACTTCCTGACAAGTCAGGATGTCCTGCTGTCGTTGCTGATAACGCCGCAGTAATACTCTTAAACGGGCTTCAATTTCTCTGCTATCGCAGGGTTTCAGCACATAATCATCAGCGCCGGCATTTAATGCCTCAACCTTGGTTTCAAGATGATCCCATGCCGTCAGCACCAGAATAGGTGTTGTAACCTTTTTAGCCCGTAAGGTTTTAATTACATGTAATGCCAACCCGTCTGGCAACCCCAGATCCAGAATAATCACATCAAACCCGCTACTGGTTGCTGCCACTATGGCTTGCGAACCGGTAATACAGTGTTCTGTCCGGTAATGCATACGTGATAATGCAGTAATTAACCCCTGCGCAAGCAGGCTATCATCTTCAACCAGTAACAATCTCATAAAGGCTTTTTCCAGCTAGCTTAGAGTAAAATACATAACCAGACGGCGGCACTGGCAACGAGCGTTATTAATACAGCTGCCGACCCAATATCTTTCGCTTTACCGCTTAGCTCGTGATATTCACTGCCAATGCGATCCACCACCACTTCAATGCCGGTATTTAATAGCTCCACGATCAGAATCAGTAATGCACTCAATAACAATAGCGCACGCTCGGCCGCAGATACATCAACCCACAAGGCTACAGGTAGCAATACCAGTAATAAGATAATTTCCTGCCGTATTGCCGCTTCTGATCTCCAGCTACTGGCCAGCCCTTGCCACGAATTGACTCCGGCCAGCATGATCCGTTTAACCCCTTTAGCCTCTGATTTCATATACCCCCCTATGATTGGAGATAACAGTATAAAAGCACAGTCTTAAGAAAGTCTTAAGCATTGTTCGTTAGCCTTGCAGCCACTCTATCTGGCAGTACGGCGAGCCTCTATGACTAAAGTTTCTGCAGTAAAATTCCCGGTATTACGACAAATAACATGCGGTCCCTACACCTACTTACTACGTATGATTCTTATCGGGTTGGTACTATTAAGTGCGGCCCGGCTTGGTCTGGTGCTATGGCTATATGACAGGGTAGCACCTACAGACCAATTGGGCATGATATTCCTGCAGGGGATTCGGGCCGACCTGATTCTACTTTGTATCTGGTCTGCAATACCCGTTCTGTTATCGCTGTGCTGGGCGCGTCCCGGATTACAGCACAGCTGGTTTCGTTTTAGCTATTGGTGGTGCCTGACGGGTTTAATCCTTATTGCATTTATCGAACTATCCACCCCTGCCTTTATTCAGCAATACGATATACGGCCAAACCGCTTGTACATTGAGTATCTGAAATACCCGAAAGAAGTTTTCTCTACCTTATGGCATGGCTTCCGATTGCCACTGGTGGCAGGAACCGTGTTAACTGTCGCAGCCGCTCTACTGCTGCACCGGGCGCTAAGGCTACCGAAGCACACATTGCAAGTATGGCCACTGCGCCAGCATTTACTACTGTGGCCCCTGGTGGTTTTTATGGTATTTGCCGGCATCCGTTCCACTACAGCACACCGCCCTGCTAACCCGGCGCTGTTTGCAATTACCTCTGATGCTATGGTGAATTCTCTCGTCATCAACTCGGGCTATTCGGTTTTATTTGCCTTGTATAACCTCAAACATGAAGCCCGTTCCAGCGAAATATACGGTAAACTGCCAGAGACACAAATGCTGAATTTAAGCCTTAACTGGCCCTGGCTGCAGCAATATGATTTTAATAATGCAGAATACCCAACCTTACACTGGCAACAAGCCGTAAAACAGCGTAATAAACCGCTGAACATAGTAATAGTGTTGATGGAAAGCCAGGGCGCCACCTTTGTTGAATCACTTGGCGGCGCACCGGTCACTCCAGAGCTGGAACAGCTGAAACAGCAAGGCATCTGGTTTGACAATCTGTATGCTACCGGTACTCGCTCAGTACGCGGTATTGAAGCGGTTGTTGCCGGCTTTATGCCGACACCGGCCCAAAGCACGGTAAAGCTGTCAAACAGTCAGCAAGGTTTTACCACTCTGGCATCCATCTTAAAAAAACAGGGCTACCACACTCAGTTTATTTATGGTGGCGAAGCACACTTTGATAATATGCGTAGCTTTTTTACCGGCAATGGTTTTCAGGAGATTGTGGATTTACCTAAAATCAGTAATCCGGTGCTGGTAGGTAGTTGGGGAGCCAGCGATGAAGACTTGTTCAGAACTGCACATCAGCAGTTATTGGCCCTGCATCAACAGCAGCAACCGTTTTTCAGCCTGATATTTTCCTCTAGCAATCATGAACCTTTCGAATTCCCGGACGGCCGGATTTCACTATACCAAGAGCCTAAAAATACGGCTTACAATGCAGTGAAATATGCAGACTGGTCAATGGGCCGCTTTTTTGAGCAAGCAATGAAAAGCCCTTATTGGCAGGATACGCTGTTTCTGGTAGTAGCAGATCATGATAACAGGGTATATGGCAGTAACCTGATCCCGGTGGAAAAGTTTCGCATTCCAGGACTAATTCTGGGCGCAGACACTCAGCCTGAAATACTCACAACCTTAAGTAGTCAGATTGATCTGGCTCCCACTCTGCTTAGCATGGCTGGGATATCGTCCTGTCACCCGATGACGGGACGTGATCTGTTGCTGGACAGTACCAGTTCTGGGCGGGCTCTGATACAGTTTGACAATCTGTTTGCCCTGATGACAGAGGATAAACTTACTATTCTGAAACCCGATGGTAAGGCGGTTAGTGCCAACTATAATCGTGAACACCAGCAATTAACGCTCTCTGAAGAAGCGGTAAGCCCCTTGCAACAACAGCAGGCTTTAGCACAGGTACAACTTCCTTCTTACCTGTATCGTGAACGTAAATACAACGATGATATCCCTTGTGAAAGCCCTTAAAGGGCTTTCTGCTATAGGTAGCAGCAATAGTTTGTTAAGGATCCACAGGAATTTAAGCATTTCTTAAGCACCGCCCCATAAGCTGCGTTGCATATCAGTAGATTATGGAAAGCTTATGTCAGACCTAACGCCCACCGCACATTTGCAAACAGTACCCCTGCCCCGGCAAACCATAGCATTTAACCATAGCTCGCCACTATGGCATCCGCTCTGGTTTGCTTTTGTCGGCGCTTTGGCAATGACCCTACTACTGAACACGCCCTTTTTCGATGCCATACAAGCCAGGGCAGCAGGCCAGTATTCATTACAACTCAGCCTTGTATCATTATTATTTTTACTGAATTTTCTGTTACTCACCTTGTTCAGCTTCCGGCCTGTACAAAAGCCGGTATTTTTATTGCTCTTTCTGCTGGGCTCAACCGCACTGTATTTTAATACCAGTTACGGTGTCGTCATTGATAAAAGTATGCTGCAAAATGCACTGGAAACCGATCCGGCTGAAGCACAAGGGTTGTTGTCTGGCGGGATGTTGTGGCAATTGACCAAGCTGATGCTGTTTCCATTGCTGGCGGTTACCGTTATCCGAACCAAAATGGTGCGCAGCAAACGCTTTTTACTGCACTGGCTGGCGGCAATACTGCTGATTATACTAACGCTGCTCAGTATTGTTACAATCAATTACTCACAGTTAGCGCCTTTTTTTCGCAACTTCCGCGAAGTACGTTATCTGGCACTGCCCGTCAGCACCCTGTCAGCCACAGTATCGTTGGCCAATAACATCCGTAAAACGGCATTTCCGGTCAGTTTTAATCAGCTTGGTCTCGATGCCAAACAGCTACCTGCGGCAACGTCCTCGACAAAACCCAAGCTGATTGTTTTGGTGGTCGGAGAAACAGCCAGGGCCGATCACTTTGGGCTAAATGGTTATGTCAGAAATACCACCCCGCTGCTCAGTGCACTGCCTGTATATAGCTTTAAACAAGCGTCATCATGCGGTACGGCTACGGCTCACTCTTTACCTTGTATGTTTTCGGCTCTGTCGCGTACCGACTATATAGAAAGCACTGCCAAAAACAGCAGTAATGTTCTGGATATACTGCAACACGCCGGTGTTGAAGTGTCTTGGCTTGATAATAACTCAGGCTGCAAAGGCGTGTGCAACCGTGTACCGTCAGAGTTTTTATTTGAGCAACAAAATCACTCCAGCTGTGACAAAGGCCAGTGTCTGGACAGTGTACTCACCGAGCGGCTACCGGTTTACCTTAGCAAGGCTAATACCGCCACAAAAGACCGCCTGATCGTGCTTCATCAACTGGGCAGTCATGGCCCGGAGTATTACCGGCGCAGTGCAATAACCGACAAAGCTTTTGTGCCGGAATGTCAAAACAAGCAACTACCGTTGTGTTCACAGCAAGATGTGATCAATGCGTATGATAACAGCATTATTGCAACCGACCAGTTGCTGGCTACCGTTATCAAGCAGTTGTCAGCGGCCAAGGACTATCAAACCGCCATGCTATATGTTTCAGATCATGGGGAATCTCTGGGCGAAAATGGCATTTACCTGCATGGGCTACCGTACTGGATGGCTCCCACAGCTCAGACACATATACCACTGCTATGGTGGATGTCCGAAAACTACATCACAGGTCAAAAGGTAAACACCTCATGTATACAGCAGCAGACAGAACAGAAAGCCAGCCACGACAACCTTTTTCATACCCTGCTGGCAATATTTAACGTACAAACCACGATGCGAGAAACACAACTTGAATTGTTTAGCCAGTGCCAGAATGATCTATCAGCGTATAAATAAAATCTGCTCAGCAATTGATCCTGCTCAAAACAGCAACTACTATACTGGGGTATAGTATAAAGGTGAGATATAAGGAGCCGATATGAGCGATAAACATAAAGATCACTCTCATTCTGAGACAGAACCCCATTCACATGCCGGTTTTTTAGGCGCCAATACAGAGCTTTTGTTCGCACTTGCCAGTGGTTTTATGCTGGCGGCTGGTTTTATTATCGGTAAAGTGTCAGCAAGTACGCCTGCCTGGCTACCTTTTATCTGTTACCTTAGCGCCTATTTTTTCGGTGGCTTTTTTACCCTGCGTGAAGCCATTGAAAACCTTCGCCATAAACGTTTTGAAATTGACACCTTGATGCTGGTTGCGGCGGCTGGTGCGGCTGCTTTGGGTGCCTGGGCTGAAGGTGCCTTGTTATTGTTCTTGTTTAGTCTGGGACATGCGCTGGAACACTACGCCATGGGCAGAGCTAAACGGGCTATCGAAGCACTGGCGGAGCTGGCCCCTAAAACAGCGATGGTTCGCCGTAATGAGCAACTGCTGGAAATTCCGGTAGAAACATTGGAAGTGGGCGATATTGTGGTCGTTCGCCCCAACGAACGCCTGCCTGCAGACGGTTTTCTGATTAAAGGCACCAGCAGCATTAACCAGGCGCCGGTTACCGGGGAAAGTATTCCGGTTGATAAACACCCGGTTGATGATCCGGAGTTTGCCCGCAAGCGCCCGGATTCTATAGAAGCTGCCAGCAAAGTGTTCGCCGGAACCATAAATGGTGGCGGAGCCATTGAGATAGAAGTGACCAGCCGCTCCAGCGATTCCGCTCTGGCCCGTGCGGTCAAGATGGTGAGCGAAGCAGAGATACGCAAGTCCCCTACTCAACGCTTTACCGATAAATTCGAGCGTATTTTTGTGCCCGCCGTACTGGGACTGGTCGTGATATTGCTGTTTGCCTGGGTCGTTATTGACGAGCCTTTCCGCGATAGTTTTTACCGTGCCATGGCGGTACTGGTTGCCGCCAGCCCCTGTGCACTGGCCATTGCCACCCCCAGTGCCGTATTATCCGGTATTGCCAGAGCTGCCCGTGGCGGCGTATTAATTAAAGGCGGCGCACCATTGGAAGAGCTGGGCGCACTAACCGCCATGGCGTTTGATAAAACCGGCACGCTGACTGAAGGCCGCCCGCATATTACCGATATTGTTGTGGCACAAGGTGTATCAGAAGAAGAACTGCTGCGTGTAGCCGTTGCAGTAGAAGCACTGAGTGACCACCCGCTGGCCGCAGCAATCACCCGTGATGGCCGCAAACGGCTGGCCGGTAAAGAACCAGCCCAGGCAGAAAACCTGCAAAGCTATGCCGGTTTGGGAGTAAGTGCACAACTGGATGGAAAAACGGTCTGGATTGGCAAAGCCAAGATGTTTGGTAATGAAGAAACCGGTCAAGCTATCGCGCCACTAAACCCGCAGACAACAGAAGCCATCAATGATTTGCGCAACAGTGGCCGTACTGTTATGGCAATACGCCACGGAGAGCGCGATTTAGGCGCTATTGGCCTGATGGATACCCCCCGCCCTGCCGCTAAAGCTGCGTTAGCGACCTTACGGCAGCTGGGTATCTCAAGAATGATTATGATCTCCGGTGATAACCAGCAGGTTGCAGAAGCTGTGGCAAAAGAAGTTGGCCTGGATGAAGCCTGGGGCGATTTAATGCCACAGGATAAAGTCACTGCTATCCGTAAATTACGCGAAACAACCCAGGTTGCGATGGTGGGTGATGGTGTTAATGATGCACCGGCTATGGCGAATGCCAGTGTCGGCATTGCCATGGGCGCAGCCGGCTCTGATGTTGCACTGGAAACCGCAGATGTTGCCCTGATGGCAGACGACCTGCGCCATCTGCCTTTTGCGGTAGATTTAAGCCGTCGTACCCGCCGCATTATTCTGCAGAATGTATTTGTCAGCCTTGGTATCGTAGCATTACTGGTGCCAGCAACCATAATGGGGCTGGGCATCGGTGCTGCGGTGGCTGTACATGAAGGTTCAACACTGATTGTGGTATTTAACGCCCTGCGTCTGCTGGCTTATACTCCAGCCAAAAACATAGCGGAATAACATGACTCAATATAAAAAACGATGGCATTCCTGCTCTCAGCAACTGGCTCTGAAAGTGCCGCCAGTTGCCCTAACCTTGCTGATTGCCGGTATGATGTGGGCCGTTCCTGCCGGAATGTATCTTCCTGGCATAGCGCTATCTTTTTTGCTCACAACCATACTGGCACTGCTTGGTATCATAATCTGCTTGGCAGGTGTTCTGGCTTTCCGGCTGGCCAGAACTACTGTCGATCCGACAGATCCGGCAAAAGCCAGTTCATTGGTTGTCACAGGGATTTATCACTATACCCGTAACCCTATGTACTTAGGTTTTCTGTTACTGTTGCTGGCCTGGGCATTTTTCCTGGGTAAGTTATCTGCCTTTGCCTGTATTCCGGTATTCATCTGGTATCTGACAATGTTTCAGATTAAACCTGAAGAAGAAATATTAACAACTCAGTTTGGTAGTGAATACACCCGCTATACAGCCAGTGTGCGCCGCTGGCTGTAACAGCATGACTGGCTACGATACTGCGTTCAAATGTTCATAAAGGATAGTCGTGCCGACTAAGACAAGAATGATGCCTCCGGCAATTTCGGCACGCTTTCCTATTAACGATCCAAGAACTCTTCCGGCCATAATGCCTATCGTAACCATCACAAAGGTACAAAATCCGATTACCCCTGCAATGATGAAAATGTTTACCTCGATAAAAGCAAGGCCGACACCTACCGCCATAGCATCAATACTGGTTGCAAGTCCTGTCAGCAGAATAGGTAGTAATCCCTTTTTCTCCATGCTTTCTGCTTCAGCGGTGTCATCAGCCTTAAGGGCCTTATAAATCATATGAACACCAAGAGCAGACAACAATCCAAAGGCAATCCAGTGGTCGATATTTTCAATAATGCTGGAAGCTGCAGAGCCGAGCAGCCATCCGATAACAGGAGTTATGGCTTCAACTACACCAAAGATCAAACCGATACGCAGAGCTTCTGAAAGTCGTGGTTTAAGCATTCCCGCACCTTTACCCAAAGCAGCGGCAAAAGCATCGGTAGACATGGCAAGGCCAAGTAAAAGAATTGAAACAGGATTCATGGAAGTTACTCCGGCCGATAAGACATACAACGAACAGCCCATGCGTCCGGCCTTGACGGCGCGGGTTGCCCGTTGGTCTCGCCTACCAATTCGGTTGCCTGCACCACGGTAATACCGAGTATGTTGATACAGGCGCTTTCAACACAACGTTCGAAAGCCGGCTACTCCCCAAAGAGAAGCTGCAGATTCTACCCAAGAATATAGCATGTGTAAATATCAGGTATTACCGCATACCAGCACTTCTGTGCCAGACTCACCAACCATAGGCTTCATTTCTGATGATCTCTGTACACCAGTCAATAAAAGCACGAATAGCCGGAGAAAGATGGCGGCTTTGCGGATACAGGATTGAAATAGGTTCAGGGAGCGCAGTGACATCAGCTAACAGTCTGATCAACTGACCATTAGCAAGCTGCTCACAAAACCGGCAGCGCACATAGCGGCGTGGACATTCATGCACCACACGGTGTGCATTTGGCTCACATCCCTACACCTCCGATTGGCGGAGATGAATTACCGGGCTCAGGCGCTATTATGCGACCGGCTTTGGCGAAAATTCTTGCAGAGAAGACCCGGCAGGCTGGTACTAATGTTAAACTCGGTATCACATTCTCTAAACTTGAAAACTCAGAGAATGGCGTTGTTGTCACCTTTTCTGATGGTACCAGCGCAAACTATGATCTAGTTGTCGGTTCAGACGGCCTACTATCGCAGGTGCGCAAAGCTGTATTTCCGAACGCTCAGCCGCCCGAGTACATTGGACAAGGTGTGTGGCGGGCAGTTTTGCCTCGGCTGCCAGAAGTAAACAACACCATGATGTGGGTAAGTCAGCATCTAAAGGTTGGCGTTAATCCAATGTCAGCTGATTCTATGTATCTTTTCCTGACAGAAAATCGCGTAAATAACGATTTTATCGAACCGTCGACTTTTTTGTCTGGGCTAAAAGAACTCTTAAAAGCATTCCCTGCCCCGCTGGTGCAACAAATGGCTTCGATGTTAAATGAAACTTCGTTAATCCAGTATAGACCACTGGAACGTGTGCTAATGCCGGCGCCTTGGTACAAAAATCGGATCGTGCTAATCGGCGATGCAGTTCATGCAACAACACCTCATTTAGCTTCAGGTGCCTGTATTGGCATCGAGGATGCATTGGTGCTTGCTGAAGAGTTAGCTACAAAGCACACCGCAGAACTCGCCTTAGCCAGCTTTCAGAAAAGACGCTATGAGCGCTGTAAAATGGTGGTCGAAAACTCTGGTCGCTTAGCACAAATTGAAATTGAGGGTGGCAACAAAGAGGAGCACACACAAATTATGCGCAGCTCTCTTCAAGCTCTCGCCCAACCGATTTAGTGGTCCTTTCCCCCTGGGAGGAAGCGCATGGCCTGGTTGTGCGCTTTTGTTGAGATGGTGGTCTACCTGTTTCAGTTTTGAAGCAAACCCGCATAGCCTGCATCAGACCATCAAATTGCAACGAAGCGCTACTCTAATAAGTTCAAACGTGACTTGGATTTGGTGCCGTGCAAGTCACTCCCTAAGCCATAGCGCGGGCTTTTTTGGTCTCGGAAGCTTTCTTCAATTTGCATCCGGCTGCTGTAGCATTTGGCGATTTTATCCGCATAGTCAAGACACTCAGGTAACGATGACACCAATAACCAGGGTTCTTTGTAAGATTTATTTCTATCGCGCTTCAATAGCTTATAGCCTTTACCTACCAGAATGGCGCGGGTTTCATATTGCTGCGTCTGAGTCAGCACGATTGTGCCTAAGTGTTTGGGTGTAGCGCGAGCTTTTTTATAAAGTGCATTCACGGTTATAAATTCTGTTTGCTCTGTAAGCTTAAGTTTCACGTTGCCTCTGACTCTGGCGACATAATGCCAGCCTAATTTGCGTACCTGTTTAAGCCAAGGTACTTTGAAGCCAGCATCGGTGACGATAACGGGCTTGCAGTCTTTGGGTAACATGGCCTTGAGTTGTTTTAAAAACGCGCGGTGTAAATGTGGGCAAGTATAATCTTCTGCCGCCGCCACTTTTTGTAATAGCGTCAGTGCTCTGCCATCTGCGGCCATGCTGGCTCGCAGTATAAAGTGCCGTTTCGCGGTATCAGCGTTGCTCCAGTCAACTAAAATGAGCGGCTGAGATTTACTACTCACGATAGACTGAGTCATTGCCGCATAGATAAGAGGCAGTTCCCGTTGCAGATTGGCATTGTTGAGTAATCTGTCTGCGCGCTTAATGCTGACTTTGTCAGAAGAGCCTGGCATAGCCCGCCCAATGGCGGTCACAGTACAGCGCGCGTCTTTAGTAAGCGCAGTAACCGCGTCTAACAAGACAGAAAATCGTGCTTTATGCATGGTTTTGGGGGTGACAAATCGGAGGAAATCAGCGAGCATGGTTTTAACATTCATGGCGTTACTTCAATTTGAATTTTTTTGGCGAAAGATCAGATCGGGAACGGCCATGAATGTTCCCTAATCGCCTAACTTTTTATTTTAAATGCAGAATTTCTGGGGATACCTCAGCAAAATAGGACAATCCAAATTGAGCATTTTGTTTTTTGAGCTTAGAGTGATATTTTAAAAGTATCTAATTCACTGGTTGGCTCGACTTAGTTCAGAACAGGCGCACTGGTGCGACAGTTTCCTGATGTTCGCGTCCAACAGGCAAATCGGTTGTGGTTTTTTTTCCAAATTTGATTTTGGCTTTCCACCTAAATTATCAGCCCCATCCTTTTTATATCAATCGGAGCTTCCTAAGCATTAAATGAAGTCACTTATCTCAGTTCCCAAGTTTTCATTACGCAGTTGGTTGATGTCATTATGGCTACCGTTAGGGCTATTAGTTATTGGCTACTTTGTGGCAACATCAATGGTAGAACAGCAACAACAAACCCAAGCAAAGCGCATTAGTGATGCGGTTACTGCAAGGTTAAATCTGATTGCAAAAGGGGTTCAGGAAAAGGTCACGCTGTATCAATATGGTTTGCGCAGTAACCTGTAAATCTTTGCCGCGCCGCGCCGGCACTATCGCCTGCGCCTGCACTGGCGTAAGCTCACTAAAACCACATGCCGTTAAGCCACGCAGTAAGTCTGGTGCCAAATTTAAAGCTGAAAATTGCATAAGAATTCCTCTGCAGCCTGGCTGCAGCTTATAAGTGAAGCTTACTCAAGATCGCTATCCGGGCGCGGCTTATGATTGCAGGCGCGAGCCAGAATTTCGATATAAAACTGCGGCCACTGCTGCGCAGCCGCTGCATCGATATGTTGATTGATTTCAGAGGTGAACATCGGTTTCGCTTCCGCCTCTGAGGCGCCAAAGCGGCAATCAAAGGTCCAATAGTCTTTATCGGCTGGCACCGCTTTACGCCGTTCGCGCGCCAGATATTTGCGAATTTCGTGTTTAATAGCGTCAACCAAACGCGCCGGTTGCAGCTTGGGGTGAGTTAACGCAAAGGTTTTTTTCATAACAGATCCTACAGGTGGGCGCTGAACAAAGACGGCAGACGCGCAAATAAAGGCGTATTCTACCTGTAAGTGTAGAAGATAGCCGCCAAAACCTGAGATAAATAACTTATCTCAGGTTTTGCTGTGCAAAATCAGCACTGTTTTAACCCGGTTTTATTGCGGTAGCGCCGCTAACACCTTAGCAACCAGTTGATTCAACTCATCGCCATTACCAATCCAGCGCGCAACCAGTAACAGATCGTGCTCACGATCGAGATAAATAATATTACGCCCGGCACCCTGAAAGGTTATCGCCGTCTCAGGTGCACTGGGCAATGCTTTGCGCCCCGGGTTTAAAAACCAGTTGGCAAAACCATATTCCGGGTTAACGCCGCCCGTACTGGCCAGCCTGATCCATTCCCGGCTCACCAGTTGCTGCCCTTGCCATTGGCCATCGCGTAAAAACAAATAACCAAAACGCGCCAGATCCCAGGCGTTAATAAAGATCCCGCCGCCCCAGTGCCCGCCGCCGGACACCGACTGCACCCGCTGGCCATCCAGCTCAATCCAGCTGTTATCGTAGCCATACCAACGCCAGGTAGACGAAGCCCCAATGGGCTGCATAATTTGCTCATTTAAGACTTCGGGTAAGGGTTTGCGCCAGACGTAAAGCGTTGACAGCGCTAACAGATTTATCCGCACATCATTGTATTTATAGTGACTGCCTGGCGTTCGCAACGGGCGGTTTGGCCAGTCGGCCGGCGTTTTTCCTTCCGGACGATCAGCCCAGTCCGGTTTCCCCCACAGCGTGCCCTGCCAATCACTGGTTTGCCGCAGTAGATGATCCCAACGGATTTGGCTGTTGTGTTCGCCCTGATACAAAGCCACACCATGCGGCATATAAGGGCCAACCCGATCCTGCAGATCGCGGATCAGCCCACGCTGCCAGGCCAGGCCGGTTACCGTGGTTAAAAAGGTTTTGGCGATGCTGTGCGTCATATCAACGCTGTCCACCTCGCCCCACTGCGCGATGACTTTGCCGCGATAAATAATCAGGCCATTCGCTGCTGCGCGCACCCCCATCGGGCCGATAATCTGATCATAGGGCTCTCTGGCGCCAAAGGTTGTCGCCTGCACTATCGCCTGATCTTTCGACGCCGGATTTTCACTCGCAATGGCATAAGCCACCGCGTCCGCCAGTTTTTGCTCATCCACATTTAATGACGCCGGCGCTGCCGTTGCCCACTGCCCCGCCGGCGGATAATAAGGCTCGGCGGCCAGTGGCAACGCCAGTAATAATAATAATGCAGCAGTTAAACGCACTGTAGGCTCCCTTAACGCATTAGCAAATGACAATAAACACTATACTGCAAGTTGACAGGCCAATCCGCAACGGACTTCGACAGGCTTTGCGGCTGAGTCACACGATACTGCGATTCGTAGCGCGGCCAGATAACAAAGGTGCATAAACAGGCAATTTTCGGGATATAGTTCAGCGTCGATACTTTCCTATGCCTGACGCAGGTCTTAAGCAATGTAAAGACTAAAATCTATTCCGGCCAACACACCACGCCTTTTAAAACCCCCATCATCTCCTTATCCGACAAAAATAATCAGCTAACTTATTTAACTTTCTGCTGTAACAAGGTCAGTAACTGCTCACTATTGTGCATTTCATGATTTAATATCAACGAGGTTTTAATACTGCCGCCGCCGGCATCGCAAAAATGCAAAATATAACGCTGGCCAAACCCAATCCGAAACCAGGCTTGCCAGCCAGGGGCTGGCTCAACGGCCACTAACCGCGTAAGCGGAATTACCTGCCTGGAGAATAAGCTTTGCTTGATCAAGGTATCTCCTTGTACCAACAGCCGGTTGTTTACTATGGTTGCGCCGAGGATCCCGGTACAGGCGATATAAACCATAAACAGATTGACAGCAAGATGGGTACTCGCCATAAAGCCTATATTAAATATCCCAAGCAAAGCGGCACTACCGACAAACAGCATCAATAGCATCAAAATTGCGGCGGCAGCTTTACTGGCGGGCGGCGAGAAAACCTCTAATGTCTCACCCGGCTCAAGGGACTCGATACGTTGTGTTGTTTTTGCCGGTGCCTGACCAAAGGTTAAATAAGCAGCCATAACATTGCCGAAAAACAAAAAATAAAACATAAACATCGCTATATATCCGGACCATGAGCTTTCCTGCGTTGTCTCCGAGCTAAAGCTAAAAAGCGTCATAAATACCGCATAAGGCAGCCCGGTGCTCAGCATCATATTAACGTAAAATGCACGACGCTCCTGACGCTGAGCTTGACCTCGTGCTGCTGCCGGGCCGAGCTGCTGTACTGCGGCCAAACTGGCAGTTGTTGCCTCCGTGCCATCTGCAATTGAGCTCGTTTTTTGTGCGATTAGCTGTTCCCGAACTGCAGCCAAAGTATGGTTACGTACCGTTTTGGCCCCCACCAACTCAGCGTCCAGAGCCTGCAGATACTGGTCAAGGTGAGTGTCACCGGTGGCCAACTGTTGATCGAATTTTGGTGAAGGCAGACGGGAAAGTGTCCGTAACATAGTCATCACAGCTCCTTAGTTATAAAAGTTCCCAATCCACAGCGTTAACTGCCATTAACGCTAATCGGCCAGACCTTACTACAACCGGGAAAAGCTGTAAAACAAAATAAGCAGGCATGTTTTTTTAATGAAATATTACGCTTTTTTAGGTTAACCATACCCGAGTCGAAATCGCGGTAAGGCTCAGGATCACGGCAGATTTGCCGTCTGCTGTTAATCTCTCTCAACGAACTTAAGCTACTGTGGCGCCAACGGCTTTATCTCAGCCCTGATATCGTGAATACTGAGCCAAAGTGTATTTAGCGGAGAACAGCATGCGTTTTTTCAGCAAACTCAGTACCGGGCAGCGGCTATTGGTGCTACTGCTCTGCCTACTTACACTGGCCGCTGGTCTCTATAGCGGTGTGCTGCAACAGCGGTTAGTAAACCCGGCACTGGCGCCACTGGATCAAAAAGCCGAGCAGGCTTTGCAACAAAGTTTATTGCTAAGCAGTGCCTCCTATGCCACGGCGCGGCTGATTGACCGCGGTATCGCTTTTGTTTCTGAAGCCGAGGTTGGCGTCGGTGTTGCCAGCGTAAAACCGGGCCAACTATTAAAGCCACTGCAGGATATGGCCGTGCGCTACTCGGATGTGATGGTGATTGCGATGACTTCGGTTGGGTTGCAGCTCTTTTTACTGCACTTTGGTCAGCTGGCCGCCTTGCCACTCTTTGGCAGCGGCATCCTGGCCTCGGCAGCATTGCTGTTATGCGGGCCTGCCAGCTGGCGCAACAGTTGCCGCTATCTGCTGCGGCTTTTTGTGGCGCTGTTGCTGATTATCCGTATCGGTATTCCTCTGACGGCCTATGGTGTGGCCGAACTGTCGGATTGGGTACTTACGCCACAACGCGAAGCCGCCGAAGCGGCACTTAACCAAGAAACGGCTGCTTTGCAGCAAATTGATCAGCCCATGAGCAATACAGAGGATGGCTCAGTTAGCTGGCTGCGGCAAATGGCCGCCAAAGCCAGTGATATGCTGGGTGCAATGCGCAGCTTCTCCGACAATATGGTAGAAAAGTTAATCCAACTGATTGTGATCTACAGCCTGAAAACTTTGCTATTTCCGCTGTTATCCATGTATTTGCTGTGGCAGCTGGGCCGCTGGTTTGTTAGCCGGCCAATGCCGCAGCCAGAGGCGGCAGATAAAATAGCAGCGGTGTAGCCCCCTCAATAGCGGCTTATCTGGCAATGAGTTGCCGTTTAAACCACCTTAGGTGACTTTTTGTTTTACGGCATACTCTGGCTTTAAATATTCCTGCGAATCCATAATGTCGGCCAAAATCGCAACCGCATTACCCATATCCGCGTAGCGTAAATACAAGGGCGTAAAACCTAATCGTAAAATATTGGGTGCCCGAAAATCAGCAATAACACCCCGTTTGATCAAAGCTTGGCACAGTGCATAAGCCTGTGGATGCTGATAAGCCAATTGGCTGCCTCTGGCGTGGGGTTGCAGTGGCGTAATTAAATTAAGGGATGCTAAAGCAGGCTGTTGTTCGACTAACTGATGAAAGCAGTGACTTAGCGCCAGCGATTTATACCGCACATCTTGCATAGTAATATCAGCAAATACCGTTAAGGCCGCGTCTAACACGCTCATCGCAATAATCGCCGGAGTGCCACTCAGAAATTGTGCTATGCCGGGCGCTTTTTGATAGGTGGTTGTAAAGCTAAAAGGCGCCTGATGGCCCATCCAACCGGTTAAGGGTTGCGTTAAATGGGTATGGTGACGACTGGCCGCATACAAAAACGCCGGCGCACCGGGGCCGCCGTTCAAGTATTTGTAGCCACAGCCCACCGCAAAATCTACCTGCCAGGCGTCAAGCTCAATAGGCAAGGCCCCTGCACTGTGCGCCAAGTCCCAAATCACTAACACGCCTTGCGCATGAGCCAGCGCGGTTAAGCGTTGCATATCCAGTAAGCGGCCACTGCGAAAATCGACTTGCGTTAGCAGCAATACCGCAATCTCTGCCGTGATCGCGCGCTCAAGCGCATCAGGATCTTCGCTATCATCCACTAGCACTAACTGACAATTTTGCTCGCCCAATAAACTGGCTAAGCCCTGCACCATGTAAAGATCGGTTGGGAAATTACCCGCTTGCGATAATATTTTGCTGCGCCCCGGCTGCATCAGCATGGCGCAGCTTAACACTTTGAATAAATTTACCGAGGTAGAATCACAACAAATTACCTGACCCGGCGCAGCACCCAGCAAAGGCGCGATTTTTTCACCCACGGTATGGGGCAGATCAATCCAGTTATGATTATTCCAACTTTTAATTAAATCTTGCGACCATTGCTCAGTCAGCACCTGATTCGCTCGCAACGCTGCCACCTTTGGCATCGCACCTAGCGAGTTGCCATCCAAGTAAATGGTGTCTTTGGGTAACACAAATTCTTCACGTTTAGCCGCCAAAGGATCTGTCGCATCCAGTAAAGCTAAGGTCGTTGTCGTTAAATCGGGTAATTGGAACATCAGGCGGCTCACTTAGCGATTAATGCTTGCAGCGTTAACAAAAAATACTGAAAGGCGTCGGTTTGCGGATGGATCCAATCAAAATGTCCGGCGTTATCTAACAGGTAAAGCGGCAGGCCGCTGTCGGTAGCCTGAGACAATGGCACTATGCTGTCAGCGCCGCCATGCAGTAAGAAAGTGGCAGGATGTGCAGGCTGTTGCGTGGGGCTGGCCGCTTGATATTGCTCAGCAAGATCCGGGTAGTTGCCGCCGATAAATTGACGGGCAGCCCGCTGACAGCCTGTGGCATCACTTTGATAACTGGGTAAATCCGTAATCGCCGCCAGACCAATCACAGCTTTTATCGGCTTTAATGCCGTGCCGTGCGCACCGGTGTTAGACGACTGAACAGATGCCCCTGCCGCCAATAACGCTAAATGCCCACCCGCTGAGTGCCCTGCTAACACCACTTGATTAACATCGATGGGATAAGGGTGTAATGCCGTTTGGGCATGCGCAACGGCGGCTAACACATCATGATAGCTGCCAGGCCAACCGCCGCCCTCATCACCCACCCGACGATATTCTATCGACCACACGGCAACACCGGCTGCGGCAACCGCTTCACTAAATGCCTGCGTATGCTGGATATCAAAGGCATTAAGCCAACAACCGCCATGAATAAAAATAAGCAACGGCACCTTTTGAGATGGGGAGTTTGCCGTTATGTCAGGCAAATATAACTGACCAAATTGCAGTGGATTTTCACCATAGGCGAGCGTTTTGCCGTTCCCCGCCACAGGCAACGCCAAGATACTATTGTAACTCACTTGCGACAACGACTGAGGCTCAGGCTGAGTCTCAGGACGCTGCGCCGTATGATTAACACACGCACTAAGTAACAGGCAGCTTAGCAGGACCGTTAAAGGCGACAATAATGCCGAATGTTTAGCGGTTAGATGTTTAAAAGTTATAGGCATCACAGTTATCTCACCGGTATGTTGCCACCGGGTGGGTTTATTGATAACGATACGCTAAACCAAAGCCGAATAAGTTCCTAGTGCTTTGCGCCATAAAGCCCGTTTAGGCCTGCAAGTAGCATGATTAATATAAGCTAATCAGGAGATCCAATAGTTGCGGCGTTCAATCCAACCGGCAAAGGCTGGCAAACCCGAATGAACGCTGCGCTGCGCGATTGGCTTAAAACGCACTCGCCAAAGGATTATCATTAAGACACTAAAAATCTATTACAAAGTTCCACGACTCTGGTTTACTTGCATATCCAAAGTCGCAATCACAGACATCAAAGAACATCTAACAATCGAGACTACTTTGTTCTGAAATATTAACGTTATTAATCAAACTTGTTTACTTTCCGAAATCCGGTGATGCTGGCGAAACTTCATCAGCGAATACTGCTTTGGACTTACTCCGTTCCAGTTTCGAAAAGCGCGTTTGAAACTTCTGACGTCTGAGAAATCCAGTTTGCTTGCGATCTCCTCTAATGACAGGTGTTGGGTCAATAACAGTTTCGCTTCTTGGTTAAGTACCAACTCTCTGGATTGACGAAAGCTGGTGCGATAAGCGGAGAGTCTGCGTCTTAGTGTCGCGACACTGCACCCGAGACTCCTTGCAACACTTTGCTGGTCTCGCAAGCCTGCCTCTAATGCGCCTCGAACTCTGACCAGAAAGCTCTGACAGGCATCAGTTGATGGTACCGTTCCCAACCGCTGTAGTTCACTATAAACCATCGCAGTATTCAGCGTGTTATTGCATGATTGTGTTGTTTCAAGCTCCGCCAGCGTCAGAGGATAATGCAGCTCAAAACAACCCATTTTGTAGCTAATTGCTGTTTCGGGAAAGGCAGTGCTCAAAGGCGACTGCCCGGCCTCTGTGTTACGACTTTTTATTTTTAACAGCGCGACAGGAGCTCCAGAGAGGGTGGTGACGATAGCATGAATAAAGATCAACACCATATCCAGGTTGAACATTACATATTGCCCTGCCTCAGCCGCATACGGGAAGGTTCGGTCATCAATTCGATAGACGAGGGCATCTGTGGTTTTTTCAACCTGATTGTAATTTCCTCCATGAATAAAGTTATAGGCGTTAGCCAGTTGCCGACATGCCCCTTCAATTGTACGGCAGTGACTCAGGCTTGAGAGTACATAGTCATTGGTACCCGGCATCAAAGGCCTGGCCGATAAATGCAGCGATTCATCCTGAACCTCGATGGCAAATCTCTCGAGCAGTCTGAGCAAGTTCGCCGGATCTTCCGTCTCTTCGCCTGCATTAATTGCAGTTAGCGTATCAAGAGAAATCCCCTGCGAGGCCATCATTTCGGCTAATATCTGCCTACTAACACCGCAACGTTGGTTAACTGTTGCCATAACGTCTCTGCACGTGCTGAATTATTACATGAATAAAGCACAGCGCAGAACAGCTGGCAACAGTACGAAAGTACAGTTTGGGTTAAATATACGTTGCGGTCAGATAGCGTTTAACCAATTTCTGATTTGCGTCATCCCTGAACTCTGCCAACCTAAAGCTAAATGGTTCAAATATAACACCGCTGAACCGCCGTGATTACTGATGCCAGTACTGTCATTACAGCTCGCGACAAAAACAACACCATCCGATGGCCCGGTATGCTCGTTATGAATCAGTGCGATATTCGCTCTGTCACCACAAAGATTATGTACTCTGACATCGGCAGGTGTACCGGCAGCCCTGAGCTGATCCACCAAAGATAAATGCATAAAGGCTTGAATACCCTGCCCACCACTATAAAAGCCCTGCCCACCATAATAGGTGGTGTACCAGTCTTGCTCATAACTAGGTAGCGGATAAGTCGCGTCCCAACGTTTCAACATTTGCACAGATCCCGGGAAAAAGCTTGATGCATAACTCCACTGCGGGCCAGTATTCCAAACACCGTAACACATGATGCTGGTATGTGCAGTGGGACCATTTATAACACCACCGCACCCGGGATAAACCGCAAAGGTATGCGTCCAACCATGACGAAACGACCAGTCAATACCGTTATTTGGCGCACCAAGCATAATTAAGCGTCTTACATCCCCACGATAACGAGTACCCCAGGGGCGAGTAACAGAAGAGATATACATTCGGGCATTAAATGCACTTTTTGACCAGGTGATAACATCCACTTTGCTTGCACCCGTTTTTGTCTTTATCACTGTTATCGCATTGGCAATTTGCTCGGCCCAGAAATAACCATCACCATTTTTATGAGCTAAAGATAATGCAAACACTTTAAAATTGTCTGCTGCCAACGACTGCATCAAACCAGTGCTTGGACAAGTTTGCTGGCCACAGCCATAACCGCCGGCATCATTCGGGTTAGCCCAGGCGATATCAGCGTCCTGATTTGCACCATGAACCAACAACACCGGGACGGACTTAGTATTGCTGCTCCAGCCCGGTGCGTGATAAAGAAGAAAACGCGCAGAGCTTGGTTTAGACGTACCGAAAAACGTGGCGCGTTGTCCGGTTTGATCACCTCTACCATCTGTTGGAAAGTCCTCTGCAGAGAGGTTTCCACTGGTATCCCGCCAGCGCTCTACCCGGTTCCAACCATTCGAAATGCCAGTAGTAAATGAAGCTTCATGTACTGGATTCGCAGCAACATAACTGCTAGAAACACTACACATCAGTATCGAACAAAGTACAAAGCTTATCAGTTTGTTAATGAAACACATTTTGACCTCCGGTTGCACGATACTGCAGTGCTGCATTTTCACGTTAAAAGATCTTCACGAATTTGTCGCGCCAACTGGCTTCTGGCTTGCTGTGAAATCGGCAATACACCAAACGAAAAAAATGCGTGAATACTGGGGAAGCGAGCTAAACGCCGCAATAATCCTACCGACTTTAGACGCTCGGCCAGTATGTATCCCTCATCGAAAAGTGGGTCAAAGTCGGCAAGCAATATGCTGGTAGGCGGCAGGTCATCGAGATGAGACAACAATAACGGTGACACTTCCGAGTTGTCGCTGGTTTCATCCGCCGTTAAATACCAATTGCGCGTATCATCAATGGCAGAGCGCGCAAGAAGATAATCACCGTTACCAAACTGCATTCGGGATGGATAAACATCATGTGGTTGATGCACATCCAGCACCGGATAAATCAGGTATTGTGCGGCCACTGGCAACTTCAACATCCGGGCAGCACGTACACTTAATGCTATCGCCAGATTTCCACCAGCACTGTCGCCCATTAAAGCAACTTTGTCAGTCGTAATGGATAATGCAGCAGCATTCTGATGCAGCCAGCTCAGAGCGGTACTCACATCATCTAACCCTGCAGGATATGGATGTTCAGGCGCCAGCCGATATTCAACACTTAAAAAACGCACACCACTTTGCTGACATAAAGAACGCACCAGCCCATCATAACAATCAAGATCGCCAAGGCTCCAGCCCCCGCCATGGATGAAGAGCACTATGGCATCAGGTACCAGCAGTTGTTGCGGATGATACAAACGTGCCGGAATATCATGTGTGCCCGCAGGCAGTCGCAAGGCTTCAACCTGACAACCCGGCTCATTGTCACCGGCCAACGACAAAAACATCGCCCTCGCCCCTATCCGTGATTCCTCGATAGTGGGTTTATGTGGTTGCATGGTGGCAGACTGCTGATTAAATTGCGTTAATAACGCTTCGGTTGCTAAATCTATAGTCATTAGAAATACCTGTAAGTAAGTTGTAGGCCATAGGTACGGGGATCGCCGTAATAGCCAAGCTGCACACCAGGCGAGGCGCTCAAATCAAAACCATGTTGGCGATAGCGTTTGTCGGTAAGGTTTTTACCAAATAAGTTAAGCTGCCACCGCTCGTCTTGGCTCTGCCAATTGACATAAAGGTCGTAAAGGGTGAACCCTGGCTGCGCCAACAAATCGCTGCTGCTAACTGTCAGATAAGTTTTACTTTTAAAACTCGCACCAGCATTCACTGACAAAGTGCCCCGACTGCCCAGATCAAACCAGTAATCCAACCCAAGGCGGCCATTCCAACGCGGCGCATTTACCAACTCGCGCTCATCGCTGACTTCCTGTTCGAAATCACCTATCAATTTATCGTAACCACCGTTTAAATAGCCCAGATTCATATTCAGTGTCAGGCTGTCGGTTAGTAACGCCTGCAGCTCAAGCTCTGCACCATAAGTTGTTGCTTTACCTGAATTTTCGAAAAGTGAGAGAAAGGCACCAGTATCAGGATCGATAGAAAAACGGCTAAGTTGAAAGTTTTTATAATCGTTGTAAAAGAATGCCGTGTTCAAACGTAATTGCTGGTTAAGCAATAAGGATTTTGCTCCGGCTTCATAGCTCCAAAGCGTTTCAGGATCGTAAGGTTGTGCGAACGAAGTTAACCGACCATTAAAACCACCGCTTTTGAACCCTTTACTCACACTACTGTAGAGCATGGTTTGGCTGGAATACTGGTAGTTCAGTACGGCGCGTGGTGAAAAATCATTCCAACGCTGGCTCGCATCATATCCGGTTAAACTATGACCAATACCGGTACCGAATACCGCCTGCATGCCTTGGGGGGTATCAATACCCGTACCAAAAAACTCCTCTCCACTATTAGATACTTGTTTCTTTTCGCTGGTCCAACGGGCTCCCAGAGTGATACTGAGCGGCTCGCTTAATTGCCAACTCATATTGCTGTATACGGCATAGCTGGTATTGGTTTGGTCACGTAACCCGGCACTGATCACTGGAAATGGGAAGAATACACCATTCCCTAAAGGTACAAAGAAGTCTGGAGCAATGGCACCACCAAGACTCCAGGAATTTTCCCTAAAATAAAATAATCCCGAAACCAATGACAGAGATTCACTTCGGTATAACCACTGCAACTCCTGACTCAGCTGATCCTGATCTTCGTAACTGTAAATACCAAAGCTGGCATCTGGCGTACCGTCTAAATCAAGGTGAGTACGATAGTTCATCTCCCTATAAGCCGTTATCGACTTCAGGGTAGATTGCTGCAATTGATAGTCTAGCGTTAGTGCAACACCTTTGGTGCGTAATTCTTCGCGGTCGTTAAAATTTGCGTTGACGACAAAAGGGTCCTCCCCTACTGGCAAAAAATCCCCGCTAGGCAAGGAGTAGATCGGCGTTTCTCGGTGTGGCGTTCTTGAGTAATCAGGATTCTGATTTGAACCATCTAACACTAAATACGCAGTAAACTCTGATACCGGAGTAAACAGTAAACTGCCGCGCCAAGTTAAGGAGTCCTTATCGTAATCATTCTTCCCAGTGTATTGGTTAAAGCTAAAACCGTCGCGGCTGCTTTTGGCAATAGCGAAGCGTCCGGCAAGCTGCTCGTCAATTAGTGGCCCGGTTAAGCTGGCTTTAACACCACGCTGCTGATAATTGCCTGCCAACACACTTACGTACCCCTCAGTAGTCTCTGATGGGCGGGCACTGGTAAATTTTACTGCTCCACCAATAGTGTTACGGCCATAAAGTGTACCTTGCGGCCCACGCAATACCTCTATTTGCTGTGGATCAACCACATCCAAAAACGCGCCCTGCACCCGTCCTAAATACACATCATCCAGGTAAATCCCCACTCCGGGGTCATTAAATGAAATAGAATCCAACTGCCCAACGCCCCGGATGTAAACAACCGCATTAGCTGCATCACCAACATGTAAATTCAAATTTGGCACTAATGCTTCCAGTTGCCCCAGATTTTGAATTTGATATTGCTCTAACTCTGCACCAGATAGTGCGGTAACCGCTATCGGAACTCTTTGCAGATTCTCGGTTTGCCGCGTAGCTGTTACTTCAATAACTTCAATTACTCTGGCTTTCTCCTTTTCAGCGTCTGTTTCGTCAGCTAATATCGGAGATGCCGTCAGCGCAGTCAAAACAGCCAAAGGGAGTATTGCGGGTTGGCACAGCTTAAGGCGATATTTTTGTTGTTGTAGTTTCATAACATATTCCTTACCTTGTCGTTGCTCCTATACTAGGGAACATCTACACAACCGCAAGGACAGAACACGTCAATTTTGGGGGTCAAAATCGCTCAACTCTCAAACTGTTAAAGCAATAGGATCAGAAACTTTCTTCCAGATCGAATATTATTCAGCAATAAGCTTGATAAAACAGCTTACAAGACACCCACCACCAAATAGCGATATCACTTTACTGCTGCTATAATTTCACCGTGTTCTAAATTAAGAAGGAGAGTTTGATGATTGCAGTAATTACCCACCCGGCGAAGGCTGCGGCGTAAGTTAAACTTTTCGCTTTTTAATTTCACCTGCCTTAGCCCGGTGTTTGCTGACCGGGATCTCTGAAAGCCCATTCGGGTTACCTTAACTTTTCCAGAGTTCCTCACCATTTTTACTGTGTGCGCAGTGCTTAGCTGTGCGCAGAAGGAAATGCAATGAACTTAGCCTTAACTTTACCACAACTGGGCTGGCAAGCCTTTTTTCAACAACAACTGACGCTGGCAGAATTTGAACAGGCGCTAATCGCCCGCGTCACAGCGCATCATCGCAGTGGCTATCAGCTAATGACGCAGCAAGGACCTGGCCATTTAACCACCAGCCCGGCCTTACCTGCGATGACGATTGGCGATTGGCTGCTATTGGATCAAGCTGGCAATTTTATCCGCTTATTAACACGAAAGTCGCTGTTTAAACGTAAAGCCGCTGGTAGCCAGCTGGTCGAACAGCTGATTGCCGCCAACGTTGATACGTTGCTTATCGTTTGCTCGTTAAACCACGACTTTAACTTAAGCCGTATTGAGCGTTATCTGGCACTGGCGCACGAAGCCGGTGCCGAGCCATTATTGGTGCTGACCAAGGCAGATCTTTGCGCCGATGTGGACGCCTATATCCAGCAGGTTACTAAGCTTGACTCTATGCTGCTGGTCGAGGTTGTGAATGCCCTCGACAGCAGTTGCAGTAGCAAATTACAGCACTGGTGCCGACTTGGTAATACGCTGGCGGTAGTAGGTTCGTCTGGGGTGGGTAAATCAACCCTGGTAAATACCCTGACCGGCAATACGGCACAAAAAACCGCGGCTATCCGCACTGATGACAGCAAAGGCCGGCATACCACCACCGCCCGCTCGATGCACTTTACTGCCGCCGGCGCGGTACTCATTGATACGCCCGGTATGCGCGAACTGCAACTGACAGACTGCGATGCCGGTATTCGCCGCACCTTTGCCGACATTGATGCCCTGGCCAGCGAGTGCCGCTTTAGCAACTGCCAGCATCAGACTGAGCCAGGCTGTGCGGTACAACAGGCTATCGCGCGGGGGGAGTTAGACGCCAGACGGCTCGCCAACTACCAGAAACTTAATGCCGAACAAGCACGTAATGCGGCATCTTTGCATGAACGCCGTGAAAAAGAGCGGCAGTTTAGTAAGCTGGTTAAGTCGGTAACGTCACTTAAAGCCAAGAAATACGCTGACTAGCAGTTTAGTGACCTAACAGCAACGCCGGTTTGCTTGCCAAGCCGGCGTTGCAATCTTGGATCGCGATATTACAGTAAGGCCAACGATGGCTTGGATCCGGGAGATAACAAATTTAATGCTCAGCCAGTTGGCGATAAAACTCCGGGTTATCCTGAATCGTCGCCAGCACTTTCGCCGCCAGACCCGTTGGGTTACGCCGCTTGCTTTCCCAGCTTTTAATCGTATCAACGCTGGTACCCAGTGCCTGTGCTAATTGCGCCTGCGTGATAGCCAGACGCTCTCGTAAGGCTTTGACATCGGCCACCTCATAGCGGGTCACCCGGCTCGCCGGTTTGCGGCCTTGTTTAATGTCCACTGCCTCAGTCAGAGAATCCTTTAGTTCATTAAAGATACTCATACTACACCTCGCCTTTAAGTATCCGGGTTAACTGCTTTAACTCCGCCTTTTCCGCTGCGGTAAGGCTCTCTTTTTCATTCTTCGCATAGGCTAGTAGCAAGTAGATAACCTCAGCCGTAGCTAAAAAATAGATCACTCTGGCGCTACTACTTTTACCTTGGTTATCCGTTGCCATTCTAACCTTTCGTAGCCCGCCGGTACCGGCGATCAAATCGCCTTTCGTCGGCTGAGCTATCAGTTCTTCCTGTAGCGCCCTTAACTCGTCATCGGTAGCAAGTTGCTTTATCTGCTTAGTAAAGAGAGTTGTTTCAATAAACTCGATAGCATGCCATGCCACGACCTACCTCCTTGCAAGTCAAACAAGGTACATAGTACACCTTTCGAGCCGGAATTCCAGAAAAATTCAAAAGCCCCCTCAGGATCTAACTCGGGGTATAGCATTAACTGACGCTACTCGACCAGAGTTACTCGCTAATATCAGAGTTATCCCAATCATTGGCGCTAGCCGCACTCTTTGTCATTACACGATCCCTCGACTCCGGTATGCTTGCGTACCGGAGTCGGTCCTGCGATAGTGGGTTAGAAGCCTTGGGCGTGGTATGTAAACAATTCAGTTGTGAAGTAATGCTGCTTTGTGCCAATTGCAGACAATTAACTATACAGGCATTAAAGTCCGTTTTTAGGAGTAAGCCGATATTCATTCGTGATGCTTTGAGGTAAAAGTTTTAATCAGGCTGAAACCACTCAGATCTGAGTAGCTGATAAAAAATTCTGGGCTATTTCCCCGTCACCAAACTGGTAAATATTGGTAAATTAAGGACGCTGTGCCTGAAAATATTGTGTTTTGATAAGATTAACGACATTCGTTCAAGGTCTGGGCTTTTAATTAACCCGCTTAACTTATCTCTCAACATAGGTGATCTCATAGAAATTTTACGAAATTTAGATAACCTGAATTATCAATTACGCGGCCATTTTTTCGTGCAATGGATATCCAAAGGTATTTATCAAAAACGCGACGTCTAAAAGCGTCAGGATTGTCATTGAAGTATAAAAATGCATCGGTATTTTCAAAATGGCTTAAGGTGTCCAGCGCACTGGAACTGCTAGAAACAAAAGATGGTCGCGACTTGTTACGAAAAGAGATTTCAGCCAAAGATTTGCGGTCGGAAACGCTCTCAAAAGAGCTTATTTCCGATCAATTCGAGTCCATAAACCCCAAGGCTGGAGAGTAACGCTATTGTAATCATCAATAGTCCAACCGCTCTCGTCCCCCAAAATCCTGTATCGAAAGTCAAACCTTCTATTGGTTGTAACAACTTCCCCATCGACTGATTAGCCGACATTACTAATATGGGAAAGATGAGTGAAAAGAGAAAAAATATCCAAAGCAAGCTATCAAAATCCAACATCAGATTCAGTAGTGTGACAGCCAGTAAAACGCCGATCATCGCCCGACAGAGCGATGAAAAAAAAGCCACAATTGGATTCAACAACTTTTGCTTAACGAAGCCGGCAACACGCTCATTGGTGCCAAAAACTAACCGACAGCAAGATACAAGCAAGAAAAGTAATGCCACACTATAAACTATGGTAGTTGGCGCAAAATGCTCCAGCGGTGCTAGCCTAATCTGTCGTGACAAACTGAAATCACTCCCCACAAGGTTATTGATCATAGCCGCAATACCTAAGGATTCAGCTATATAAGCAATAGCAAAGCACGCAAACGTAAATAGGATAAAAGAGAGGTAATTCCACTTGTGTGTTTTATATTCAATTCTCAAAGCGTCAGCGACTTCGGCAAATTTAGTCATTGGCACCTCCTACCAAAGAGCCCAGCGAACCACCAATGACAATACCCAAAGGGCCAAAGATTGAGCCAAATCCTGCACCCACGGCAAAGCCTGCCAAAGCCCTGCTATTTTGGCGTTGCTCTTTGGCCTTTTTTGATAGCGGTGCGACTAATAAGCCATGTGGCTTTCTGGCAACCATACTACTGCTATTGCCTTTTTTACGATTACATGGAATGCATGCAGCGTATAGATTATTTAGGTGATTAGTCCCCCCTTTGGAAATGGGGATAGAATGATCTATCTCCCACGCGCCCCTCATGCCAATAACACCATAGTTTTTCTTGGCTAATGTTTTATGGCAAATGTGGCAGCGCGTATTTGTTTTCTCTAGCACCTTAGCTCGAATGTCTTCTGTAAAAGGTATTCTCGTTGTCATTCATAATCTCCGTGAAAAGCTAGAGCATTACGCTCTAGCCTGTTGAATTGAAAGATCAACGACATTTGCTAATGGTGCATTCCGCTTCACCGAGTCGATGCCATTTTCACGGCCTTGTTGCGAAACATATAGCTCGCTCGTGCCGATAATCTGGCTGTTGTGCATAGACTTAAGGTTAAAGTAATACTGACCATTATTAGCGGTTAGCCTGAGATAATTTGAGTCAAATGGGGAATTCAACTTCACAGAGGCAACACCATTTAGACAATTCTCTTTGGTCGTATAGCCTTCACTGGATAAGATTATCTGGCCATTTTCCGCTTTGAGGCGAAAATAGTATTGGTTGTTGCTGTTACTTCTAAATACTTCAAATACTGGGTGCATACGCACCTCCATAATTAATTAGCGCTGTTATTGGCGCAATAAGGTTTAAATTCAGAGGGAAGTATTGAATTGCAAAACAACAGCAGATAAGCTCATAAACGAGATGTATATCGGTTTACGAGCTTATCTAAAGGGCTAATCACTCAAAGCTCAGCCTGCATCAAACCATCTGCCAATGGTCTAGTGCATGTTTCACAAAAAAGGCATTGGTTTTACCCAATGCCTATTTTTCTTTGCGCACCCCTTTAAAAGGTGTCTTGTCACTGGTTTTTACATCCATGAATTGCCCGGTATCAGTGTCCCGCTTCACCCAGTGCCCACTTGGGGTTTGAGTTTGCGAGCGATCTCTCACCGCGCCATGTCTTCTGTTATCACCGGATTTGCCATTTGTCGCCATTTCAGGACTCCTGCATCTGTAGACCAATCACATAAGCATCACACCATGCGATACTTATTTACTTTATATCTGATCATTTTGATGATGTAAAGTTATAATTTTTGTTTTACTATGTGCTCATTAGAACTATAAATTCAGGTAGGAAATGCATGAAAGACATCAGTGAGTTACCTAAGAATGTGCACGACAGGCTTGAGTACCTTGAGTTTATGCTGCGTTTTCGGGGGTGGGTCTCCCGTGCTGATTTAACCGAACGTTTTGGGTTAGGCGAAGCCGCTGCCACACGAGATATAAGGCTCTACCGTGAGTATGCGGAGCAAAATCTTACGCTGAATCAAAAAACGAAGAAGTACGAAATCAACGAAGACACCTTCGAACCTCTTTTTGCTTTTTCTATTCAAAGCGCGTTATCAAAGTTACGCACGACCAAAGTCGCCGAAGCACTGGGACTTTCCGAGTTTGACGGTGTGATGAGTCCTCCGAGATTAGCCTATCCAACGGTGGATATCTTATCCGCTGTCACCCGTGCGATTTCCTCTTCAGTAGCGCTTAGAGTAACGTATCATGCTTTGAAAAGCGGTCAATCTGACAAACTTCTATTTCCACTAGCCATATTTGATAACGGCATTCACTGGTATTTAAGAGCATTTGATCCTGACAAAAATGACAATGAAGATAAGTATCGCGTCTACGCCCTTACACGGTTTGAGTCGGCTGAAATAGAACACGATGTACGAGTAAAAGCAGAAGTGAAAAATCAGGATCATCAGTGGAATCGAATGGTAGATCTGGAGCTTGTGCCACATCCAAATCGTAAAAACGTCAAAAAGCCAGAAACCATTATTCACGATTTCAATATGAAAGACGGCAAATTAAAGATAGCGGTCAGGGCTACGGTAGCAGGCTATTGGCTAAGACATTGGAACGTTGATTGTACTGAAGATCACAGTCTTGAAGGCTTCCATTATCAGCTATGGCTGAACAATCATCACACGTTATATGGTGTTGAGAGCAGAAGTTTAGCTCCCGGCCTATCTGAATATCACGAACAGCATTAATGAGCAGCGACGCTCACGAGGTTTAATCAATGGATCACAGCGTACATAACAAATTAGTGTCTTTCATCTGGTCGATTGCCGACGACTGTTTACGCGATGTTTATGTTCGCGGTAAGTACCGGGATGTTATTTTACCAATGGTGGTATTACGTCGTCTCGATACACTGCTCGAAGCAAGTAAAGAAGCGGTACTTGAGGAAGTTAAGTACCAAAAAGAAGAGATGGAAGCCACTGAGCTGGATGACGAGGCTTTAAAGCATGCGTCTGGACAGGTGTTCTACAATATTTCGAAATGGACGCTGCAAAGCCTGAAAGATACAGCCACCAATAACCAACAGATCTTGCTGGCTAACTTCGAAGAATACCTCAACGGTTTCAGTGCCAACGTAAAAGAAATCATTGAGCTATTCGAACTGAAGTCAAAAATCCGCCATATGGCTGGGAAAGATGTACTTTTAGACGTGTTGGAAAAGTTTGTCTCGCCTTACATCAACCTCACACCTAACCCAGCGGAAGACCCTGAAGGCAATAAACTGCCAGCGCTGACCAACTTGGGCATGGGCTACGTTTTCGAAGAGCTGATCCGCAAGTTTAATGAAGAAAATAACGAGGAAGCTGGTGAACACTTCACTCCCCGTGAAGTAATAGAGCTGATGACGCACCTTGTGTTTGATCCAATAAAGGATTCACTACCGCTAACTATCTCTATTTACGACCCCGCATGCGGTAGCGGCGGCATGCTGACTGAATCGCAAAACTTTATTGATGAAAAATACCCAGCGTCCAATCGTGATATTTATTTATTCGGTAAAGAAATCAACGACGAGACTTACGCCATCTGTAAGTCCGACATGATGATCAAGGGTAACAACCCGGAAAACATCAAAGTGGGTTCTACCCTATCAACCGACGAGTTCGCCTCAGATCGATTCGACTTTATGTTATCCAACCCGCCTTATGGCAAAAGCTGGACGTCAGAGCAGAAGAACATCAAAGATAACGGCGAGATTATTGATCCCCGTTTCAAAGTTGAGCTGAAAGATTACTGGGGTAATAAAGAAACTGCGGATGCTACGCCACGTTCTAGTGATGGGCAGTTGTTGTTCCTGATGGAAATGGTCAGCAAAATGAAGTCTCCAGATGTTAGCCCTCTGGGTAGCCGTATTGCGTCCGTTCATAATGGTTCCAGTTTGTTTACTGGCGATGCAGGTGGTGGTGAGAGCAATATTCGCCGCTTTATCATCGAAAACGATATGCTCGACGCTATTGTGCAATTACCTAACAACCTGTTTTACAACACGGGAATTACTACCTACATCTGGCTGTTAAATAACAAGAAGCCGGCCAACCGCAAAGGTAAGGTGCAACTTATCGACGCCAGCTTACTATATCGTAAACTGCGTAAGAATCTGGGTAACAAAAACTGTGAATTTGCCCCGGAGCATATCGAAGAAATCACCCGAACTTATCTGGATTGTGCAGCCATAGAGCGTAAGTTAGACGAGAACAACGACCCTATCGGTATCGCTAGCCAAGTATTCGATAACGGCGACTTTGGCTACTACAAAGTTACGATTGAACGGCCTGATCGCCGTAAAGCCAAGTTCACGCCAGAGGCTATTGCATCACTACGTTTCGATAAATCGTTGTCAGAGGTCATGGAGCACTTGTTTGAACTGCATGGCGATAAAGTTTATGAAAAAGGCTTCTTAAAAGCCATCAGTAAAGACATCATTGAATGGTGTGATGAAAATGACATCAGTATCAATGCCAAAGCAAAAGTCAAATTGCTGGATGAAAAATACTGGCAAAAATTGCGTGAAATTTTAGAAGCGGCAGCGCTATTGATGGCGGAGATTGGTTCAGAAGAATTCAACGACTTTAACCTTTTTAAAGATAAAGTAGATGCGGTACTTAAACCAAGTAAGTTTAAACTCACAGGCCCAGAAAAAAATGCCATTTTGAATGCCGTTAGCTGGTACGACGAAAGCGCTGAGAAAGTCGTGAAAAAGGTGGTGAAACTTTCAGGCAGTAAACTGGATGAACTGCTTGACCACCTTGGTTGCAGTAAAGACCAACTGCCAGACTATGGCTATTACCCTACAGGCAAAGCAGCCGAGTATGTTACCTATGAAGCCAGTACAGATTTACGAGATGCAGAGTCTATCCCCCTAAAGGATAGTATCTATCGCTACTTCCTCGCCGAAGTGAAGCCGCATGTGGACGAGGCATGGATCAATCTGGACAGTACCAAAATAGGCTACGAGATCAGCTTTAATAAGTACTTCTATCAGCACAAACCACTTCGTTCACTGGAAGAAGTCGCCAAGGATATTATTGGACTTGAGCAAAAGGCCGAAGGCCTAATAGCACAGATTTTAGGAATTGATGTTGCTGACGTTCAGGGAGAGGCCTAATGGACTCAATGCCTAAATATGCATCTTACAAAGATTCAGGAGTTGAGTGGCTTGGCAATATTCCAAGTGACTGGAATTTAAAGCCCGGATTTGTTGCTTTTACCGAAAATAAACGGAACAACAAAGGGATGAAGGAAAATACTGTTCTGTCCTTAAGTTACGGCAAGATAGTTATTAAGCCTGAAGAAAAGCTCGTTGGTCTTGTTCCTGAGTCATTTGAAACTTACCAGTTAGTTGAACCAAATGACATTATTGTCCGCTGCACCGATCTTCAAAATGATAAAGTAAGTTTGAGAACAGGCTTAGCGAAAGATAACGGTATAATCACAAGTGCTTATCTCAATCTCAAAGTTAGGCGCGGATTTAACTCTCGCTTTCTGCATTATTACCTGCACTCTCTCGACACTACCAAGGTCATTTACAAATTTGGTTCAGGGTTGAGACAAAACCTGAGTTTTCTCGATTTCAAACGACTCCCTGTCTTTGATATCTCTGAATCTATTCAAATCGCTGTCGCTGATTATCTTGACCAAAAAACCGCTCAGATTGACGAAGCAATTGCCATTAAAGAACAACAAATCGCGCTTTTAAAAGAGCGTAAGCAGATCATTATCCAGCAAGCAGTCACCCAAGGCCTTGATCCCAACGTGCCAATGAAAGACTCAGGTGTGGAGTGGATTGGCCGTATCCCTAAGCATTGGCACTATGAGCCAATTAAATATTCTTTAAAAGGAATTGTCGATTGTGAACATAAAACTGCACCATTTGTTGATGAAGAAGAATTTTTTGTTGTAAGAACCACTAATGTAAAGGATGGAAAAATTAACTTAACTGGTGCTAAGTATACCCATGCTAAAGGTTATAAAGAATGGACTAGACGGGGAATTCCAACTCCCGGTGATATTCTTCTAACAAGGGAGGCTCCAGCGGGCGAGGCGTGTACAGTTCCAGAAGACCTAAAACTATGTCTTGGCCAAAGAATGGTATGGCTTAAGGTAGATAGAACTAGATTAGTACCTGAATTTGGTGTCGCACTTATATATTCATCAATTGGAAGAACATATATTGATTTCCTGTCAGCAGGTTCGACAGTATTGCATTTCAATATGTCAGATATTGCTAATATTCCTGTTGTATTGCCACCACTTGATGAACAAAAAGCTCTAGTGGAATATATTAATTGTAAATCAGTGGAAATAGAAAACTCGTCAAAGATACTATCACAACAGATTGAAAAACTAAGAGAATACAAAACCACACTGATCAATAGTGCTGTTACAGGCAAAATCAAAGTGGCATAACAAGGAGGTAAGATGGTTAGCCAAACGAATGAACAGGCACTGGAATCGGCTATTGAAAAGTATCTGACGGGCACGTGCTTGGAAGAGCTAAAAGCTGGCGTGCAGGAAGCCAGCCCCGACTTTAACAATCGGCTTTATCGTATTGGCCAACCATCCGACTTTAATATGCAGTTTGCGCTGGATGAGCGATTCTTCTGGGCATTTCTGGAAAAAACACAGGAAGATGAACTCGACAAAGTTAAGCGCAATAACCCCAATGACTGGCAGCGCAAAATTTATGAACGTTTTGACAGGCTGATTAAGAAACACGGCATTCTGCATTTGCTTAAAAAAGGCCTAAGCGTCGATGATGCCCACTTTAACCTGATGTATCCAGCACCATTGGCTAGCAGCAGTGATAAAGTTAAACAACACTTTGCTGCCAACCTGTTTAGCTGTACCCGCCAACTGCGTTACTCCTTAGCTAACCCACTGCAAGAAATCGACATGGTATTGTTTATCAATGGCATACCATTAATAACGCTGGAGCTTAAAAATGCATGGACAAACCAAACAGCACGGTATCATGGCCAAAAACAATATCGTGAAGACAGGGATACCAACCAGCCACTGTTGAACTTTGGCCGCTGCTTGGTGCATATGGCGGTAGATACCGATGAAGTGTATATGACCACCAAATTGGCAGGAAAAAGCACTTTCTTCTTGCCGTTCAACAAGGGGCACAACTTAGGGCAAGGCAATCCGCCAAACGATAATGGGCATAAAACAGCTTATTTATGGGAAGAAGTGTTCCAGAAAGAGAGCTTAGCGAACATTATCCAGCATTTCGTCAGACTGGACGGCACCAGCAAAGACCCACTGAATAAACGCACTTTGTTCTTCCCTCGTTACCATCAAATGGATGTGGTCAGGCGATTGGTTGGCCATGCCGCTGAGAACGGTGTGGGACAAACTTACCTAATTCAACACTCAGCAGGCTCAGGTAAATCGAACTCGATTACATGGGCGGCTTACCAGCTAATTGAAACTTACCCTGTTTCCGATAAGGTTCCCGGCAGCCGTGGCTTGGATCAGCCGTTATTTGATTCTGTTATTGTGGTCACCGACAGACGCCTGTTAGACAAACAGCTTCGCGATAACATCAAAGAGTTTTCTGAGGTGAAAAACATTGTCGCGCCTGCACACAAATCTTCCGAACTTAAGTCTGCATTGGAAAACGGCAAAAAGATCATCATCACCACCATTCAGAAGTTCCCGTTCATCATTGATGGCATTGCTGATTTAAGTGACAAGCGGTTTGCGGTGATCATTGACGAGGCGCACAGTTCACAATCTGGTTCCGCTCATGACAATATGAACAGAGCAATGGGGCGTGCTGAAGTGGAAGAAGCTGAAGACGCACAAGATAAAATTTTACAGGCCATGAAATCACGCAAAATGCGTGGTAATGCGTCGTATCTTGCATTTACAGCGACCCCCAAGAACACAACGTTGGAAAAATTTGGCCAAAGGCAGGCTGACGGCAGCTATAAACCTTTCGATCTGTACTCCATGAAGCAGGCAATTGAGGAAGGCTTTATCCTTGACGTGTTAGCTAATTACACCACCTATAAAAGCTATTACGAGATTGAAAAGTCCATCGAGGATAACCCGGAGTTCGATACGAAGAAGGCGCAAAAAAAGCTTAGAGCTTATGTAGAGCGCAGTCAACAGACCATCGATATCAAAGCCGAAATAATGCTGGACCATTTTATCCCGCACGTGGTAAATGCCAAGAAACTAAAAGGCAAAGCCAAAGGGATGGTGGTCACCCAAAACATTGAAACGGCTATTCGATATTACAAAGCCATCACCCGGATTTTGGCTGGGCAAGGCAATCCGTTTAAGGCTGTAATTGCATTTTCTGGCACCAAAGAGGTTGATGGAGTTGAGTATACCGAAGCTGATATAAACGGATTTTCCGAAGCCGATACCAAAGACAAGTTTGATACCGATGAGTATCGTTTGCTAATTGTGGCCAACAAATACCTGACAGGTTTTGACCAACCGAAACTTTGCGCTATGTACGTTGATAAAAAGTTGGCCAGTGTACTCTGTGTGCAAACCCTATCCCGGTTAAATCGTGCGGCACCTAAGTGGGGTAAAAAGACGGAAGACCTTTTTGTGCTGGACTTCTTTAACTCGGTTGACGACATCAAAACCGCATTTGATGATTTTTATACCTCAACCTCTTTATCTGAAGCCACCGATATTAACGTTTTACACGAACTGAAAGACGAGATGGATGAAGTCGGTGTATACGAATGGATGGAAGTTGAAGAATTCATAAAACGCTATTTCAACGACGAAGATGCACAGCGGCTTAGTCCGCTCATCGATATTGCCGCAGCACGATTTAACATTGAGCTAGAATTAGAAAATGATGCAAAGGCTGATTTTAAAATCAAAGCCAAGCAATTTGTGAAGATTTACGGCCAGATGGCCTCAATCATGCCCTATGAAATAGCCGCATGGGAAAAGCTATTCTGGTTCCTAAAATTCCTCATTCCCAAGCTTAAAGTGGAAGATCCAGATGCAGAGCTGCTGGATGAGCTGCTGGATTCAGTTGACCTAAGCTCCTATGGCCTCCAGCGCGTTAAACTGGGTCATACAATAGAACTGGATAGTGCCGAAACAGAGCTGGACCCGCAGAACCCTAACCCGCGTGGTGCTCATGGCGGTGATAAGCAAAAAGATCCACTAGACGAAATTGTACGAAGCTTCAACGAGCGCTGGTTCCAAGGCTGGAGCGCAACACCAGAAGAGCAGCGGGTTCGGTTGCTAAGTATGGCCGAGTCAATCAAAGCGCATCCAGATTTCAAAGATAAGTACCAAAACAATGCCGATCCACATAGCCAGAACCTCGCTTTTGAAAAGCTGTTTAAAGAAATCATGCTACAGCGGCGTAAAGATGATTTGGAGTTCTACAAGCTGTTTGCCGGCGATGAAGCATTTAAGTCATCACTAATGCAAAGCATGCAGCGTATTGTTGGTATGTCGGCCTCTAAGTAACAGGTGCTGGTGTAATCTGATGTGGTAACCGGAGGGTTTAGTGACATCAACAGTGAAATTCTTTGAAGATGATTTCGCGGGAACATTATTCCCGCTCAAAACTAACTTACTTTTAGTGCAGAAACATAGCACTGAAATCTCCGATTACATCTATCAAAAAATTTTAAGTGACTCACATCCCGCGGATAATTTTTTGCCTCAGCAAAGAGTATTTGCGACGAAGCCACAAGGACATCTGCGTCGAACTGTAAAGCTCGACCCAATAGCGGAATACTTTTTATATGACTTGGTTTATCGAAATCGAGGTATTTTTCGTCCAGAGGTAAGTGAGTTTAGAAGGAGCTTTGGCTATCGATTCGAGAAAGGAAAACATATTCCGGTTCACATTGCTTACTCTACATATAAACAAGAATTGGCAGAATGCTCTTCCAACTTCAAACACAGTATTCAGTTCGATGTTGCTTCGTATTTTAACAGCATGTATCACCATGATGTCGCTCACTGGTTTGAAAGTAAAAGCGGTGTAACATCTGTCGATTCTAAAGCTCTTGCCCAATTTTTTAGAGAAATAAATTCAGGGAGAAGTATCGATTTTATGCCGCACGGCATATACCCAGCAAAGATGATTGGAAATGAGTTTTTAAAATTCATTGATCTTTATGGTCCTCTAAAGTCTAAGAAAATCGTTAGATTTATGGACGATATTACCCTTTTCGACAATGATAGAAATGTCTTGATGGCAGATTTCCATGTGATACAGAGACTATTAGGACAGTTCGCTCTCAACGTAAATCCATCGAAAACTGCCTTTGACCACTCTGTGGGTGACGTAAAAGCAACATTGTCAGAAATTAGAGAATCGTTAAAGGAAATCATTACTGAATATGAAGAAGTGCCAACAGCATCAGGCGTAGAAGTTGAAGAGCTTGATGTAGAAATTGAGAATACATTAAGTACGCAACAAGTTGATGCTTTGCTAGAGCTACTACAAAGGGATTCCCTTGAGGAGTCAGATGCTGACCGTATCCTAAGCTTTCTGAGAACTCATAGTGATAGTTTGATCGAGTACTTACCAATTTTGTTTCGCCGATTCCCAAATCTAATCAAGCATATTCACTCTGTCTGTGGAGAAGTAAAGGAGAAAGCAGAACTATCCAATGTGCTTCTAGATTATCTGAATGAGTCGAACGACTTTTTGGAGTACCAGTTATTCTGGATTGGAGCGATAGTCGAAGACTATTTGATTGGTCATGGCAGCTATGGAAGTGTATTACTCAGGCTTTACGAACTTACAGCAAATATGAAGATCGCAAGAGCAAAAATTCTTGAGATCCCTGTCCAAGACTTTGGTTTCAAGGAAATTCGAGGGGAATATCTTAAAACTGGCCAATCTGATTGGCTCTCATGGTCATCTGCGATTGGGACACAAAGCTTAAAGCCTGCCGAGCGTAACTACTTGCTGGCATATTTTGCTAAAGCATCAGCGATGAATTTTTTAATTTCTGAGGGAGTCAAAAAGTGCACGTAATTGTCGGTGTCCATCGAGTTGAATTTACCCTAGGGAAAAGAAGATCCAAAAACGACATCGGCTTAATGTCATAAACGTACAATAAAAAACCGCCCTAAGGCGGTTTTTATTAAAGTTACAATTCCCAGTCGCAAAGTTAATTGCAGTCGCAGACATAATTAATTCTGGTCGCAGAGTTAATTACGCTGCACATTACGCAGTAAACCTTACCGGTAAGCCTCCGGGCTTGGGCATGAACACATCAGGTTGCGGTCGCCGTACACGTCGTCGATACGGGTAACCGTTGGCCAGAACTTGTTTTCTGCCACAAACTGCGCCGGGAAGGCGGCGTAGGTGCGCTCGTAGGCGCGATCCCAGCTTGGGTCCAGAATGTCGGCCATAGTATGTGGTGCATAAGCCAGTGGGTTGTTATCCACTGTCCACTCGCCGGCTTCTACCTTGGCAATTTCCGCACGGATGGTCGTCATCGCTTCGATAAACTTATCCAGCTCAGCTTTGCTTTCTGATTCGGTTGGTTCAATCATTAGCGTGCCGGCTACCGGGAAGCTCATGGTTGGTGAGTGGTAACCAAAGTCCATTAAGCGCTTGGCGATATCCATCTCGGTAATACCGCTGGCTTCTTTTAATGGCCGAATATCGATAATACATTCGTGCGCCACGCGGCCATGGGTACCGACATACAGCACCGGGAAGTGCGGGTTCAGTTTCTTGGCAACGTAGTTCGCGTTCAGGATCGCGAATTCAGTGGCTTGTTTTAAGCCTTCGCTACCCATCATCGCGATATACATCCAGCTGATTGGCAGAATACCGGCGCTACCAAAAGGTGCTGCCGATACTGCGCCATTACTGGCGCCGGTGCCGTCGATTTTTACGACCGCATGGTTAGGTAAAAACGGCGCTAAATGGCTCTTCACGCCGATTGGGCCCATACCCGGGCCACCACCGCCGTGCGGGATACAGAAGGTTTTGTGCAGGTTTAGGTGCGATACGTCTGAGCCGATAAAGCCTGGCGAGGTTAAGCCCACCTGCGCGTTCATATTGGCACCGTCCATATACACCTGGCCGCCGTAGGAGTGGATCACTTCACACAGCTCGGCGATGGTTTCTTCAAATACACCGTGCGTAGACGGGTAAGTCACCATAATGGCTGCTAAGCGATCACCGACTTCGGCTGCTTTGGCTTTTAAGTCGGCCATATCGATATTGCCTGACTTATCGCAGTCTACCAGCACAACTTCGTAGTTGGTCATGGCCGCAGTAGCCGGGTTAGTACCGTGCGCCGATACCGGAATTAAACAGATATTACGATGGCCTTCGCCACGGCTTTCGTGGTACTTACGAATGGCCACCATACCGGCGTATTCGCCCTGCGCGCCTGAGTTTGGCTGCATCGAGATATTGTCGTAGCCAGTGATATTCACCAGCCAGTCGCCAAGCTCGTTAATCATCTGGTAGTAACCTTCGGCCTGATCACGTGGCACGAACGGGTGCAGAGACGCGAACTCTGGCCAGGTGATCGGGATCATCTCGGCGGTGGCGTTCAGTTTCATCGTGCATGAACCTAACGAAATCATCGAGTGGTTCAATGCTAAGTCTTTGTTTTCCAGCTTTTTGATATAACGCAGTATCTCAGTTTCGCTGTGATACTGGTTAAATACCGGATGGCTTAATACGGCAGAGGTGCGTACTAAATCGGCCGGGATAGAGGTAGAGCCATTAGCAACGATCTGTGCATCTAAGGCGTTAACGTCTAAACCATGGCCGGCACCTAATACGATATCAAACAGCTGTGCGATATCCCCAGCCTGCGTGGCTTCGCTAAAGCTTACCGCCAGGCTATCAGCCACGTCCGTACGCAGGTTAACACCGGCTGCTAAAGCGCGGGCAACAACGGCAGCGCGATCGGCAACTTTAAAGGTCACTGTATCAAACCAGTGGCTATTCACCAGGGCAACGCCTTTGGCTTTTAAACCAGCAGCGAAGATATCGGCGCTGCGGTGAATGCGCCCGGCGATATCTTTTAAGCCTTGCGGGCCATGGTACACCGCATAGAAAGAGGCGATATTGGCCAGTAATACCTGAGCAGTACAGATGTTCGAGTTCGCTTTTTCACGGCGGATATGCTGCTCACGGGTTTGCATTGCCATCCGCAGTGCCTGATTGCCACGGCGATCTTTTGATACACCGATAATGCGGCCCGGCATAGAGCGCTTATAGGCATCGCGGGTCGCGAAGAAGGCAGCGTGTGGGCCACCAAAGGCCATTGGCACACCAAAGCGCTGCATAGAGCCTAATACGACATCGGCACCCAGCTCGCCCGGTGCTTTTAACAGCATTAACGCCATTGGGTCTGTTGCTACCGCAACAATGGCTTTTTTCGCCTGCAGCGCGGCAATTAAGGCGCTGTCGTTACGGATATCACCGTTAGTGGTTGGGTACTGTAATAAGGCACCGAATACGTCCTGCTCAGCCGCTTCGTTGGCTTTACCCACCACAATATCAAAACCAAACATTTCGGCGCGGGTTTTTACCACGTCGATAGTTTGTGGGTGCACGTCGTCAGCAATAAAGTACAGGTTAGACTTGCTCTTGGTGACGCGCTTGGCCAGGGCCATGGCTTCGGCAGCAGCAGTTGCTTCGTCCAGCAGCGAGGCGCTGGCCAGTTCCATACCAGTTAAGTCTAAAGATAACTGTTGGAAGTTTAACAGCGACTCTAAACGGCCCTGGGCAATTTCCGGCTGGTATGGCGTGTACGCGGTGTACCAGCCCGGGTTTTCCAGCACGTTACGTAAAATAACATGCGGGGTCAGTGTTGGGTGGTAACCCATACCAATGTAAGACTTATACATTTTATTTTTTGACGCAGCAGCCTTTAAATACGCCAGGGCGTCTACTTCAGTGCGGCTGTCGCCAATGGCCAAAGGTTTTGGCAGGCGAATGCTCTGCGGCACGGTTTGCGCAATCAGCTGCTCGATGCTGTCTACGCCAAGTTCCTGCAGCATAGCAGCTGTTTCGGCAGCATCCGGGCCAATATGGCGCTGGATAAATTCGTCGTGTTTCGCAAGTTGCGTCAGGGTTTTCACAGCGGTATGGGTCATGCTCATTATCCTGGTAGTGCTTTCTAACATAAAGCCCCGTTATCTACGGGGCTTTAGGGTGGCAGGATCTGCCGTAATATTAAGCTTCGTCAATCGCGCTCTGATAACCGGCGGCGTCTAACAGGGCGCCGAGCTCAGCTTCGTCTGCGATTTTAATTTTAAACATCCAGCCATCTTCGTACGGGCTGCTGTTTACCAGCTCTGGCGAGTCGCTCAGGGCATCGTTTACGGCAACAATTTCACCTGAAACCGGCGCATAAATATCTGACGCCGCTTTTACTGATTCCGCAACGGCGCAATCGTCGCCCTGGCCTACCGTTTCGCCCACTTCCGGTAATTCTACGAATACCATATCACCCAGTAATTCCTGAGCGTGCTCAGTGATACCTACGGTGTAGATGCCATCGCCTTCAGCGCGCAGCCATTCGTGACTGGATGCGTATTTTAAGTTTGCAGGAATGTTGCTCATTGTAAGTTCCTTAGCTGTGTGTTCTTGCCACCTGCCGCCCTGTTAGCACAGGCACAGCCAGGTGAAGCCTCTCTGGTCTTTCCGGCAGCAGGCCGGCATCGTTATTGTATTATTCTTGGCCAGCTATAAAGCTTAGACCAGTTTTTTACCCATGCGCACAAAGGCCGGTTTTACTACTTTTACCGGTACCAGTTTACCGCGAATATCCACTTCTGCGGTATCGCCGGTCGCGGCAGGTACCCGCGCCATCGCAATACTAAAGCCCAGTGTCGGCGAGAAAGTACCAGAGGTAATTTCACCTTCACCGGCGGCAGTAATCACTTTCTGACCATGGCGCAATACCCCTTTTTGCTCCATCACCAAACCCACCAGCTTAGCGGTGCCGGCGGCTTTGGCCTGCTCCAGCGCGGTGCGGCCGATAAAGTTACGATCGCCAGGCTCCCAGGCAATGGTCCAGCCCATATTGGCGGCCAGTGGTGATACCGTTTCGTCCATATCCTGACCGTACAGGTTCATACCGGCTTCTAAGCGCAGGGTGTCGCGGGCGCCTAAACCACTGGGTTTTACGCCGGCAGTTACCAGCTGTTGCCAGAAGTCTGCCGCCTGCTCGTTTGGCAGCGCAATTTCGTAACCGTCTTCACCGGTATAACCGGTGGTAGCGATAAACAAGTTACCCGCCTGCACGCCAAAAAATGGCTTCATGCCGGCGACGGCCGCTTGCTGCTCCGCCGTTAATAAGGTTGCCACCTTGGCTTTGGCATTCGGGCCCTGCACGGCAATCATCGCAAATTCCGGACGCTCGGTTACCGTAACATTAAAGGCTTTGGCTTCAGCGTTGATATGGGCTAAGTCTTTTTCGCGGGTGGCAGAGTTCACTACTAAGCGGAAGAAATCTTCTTGCAGGAAGTACACAATTAAATCGTCAATGACGCCGCCGGTGCTGTTTAACATGCCGCTGTACAGGGCTTTGCCGGGGGTGGTGAGTTTGGCAACGTCGTTGGCTAATAAATAACGCAGGAAGTTACGGGTATTGGCACCGGTTAAATCAACAATGGTCATATGCGACACATCAAACATGCCGGCATCCTGACGGACGGCGTGGTGTTCTTCAATCTGAGAGCCGTAGTTAATTGGCATTTCCCAGCCGAAGAAATCGACCATTTTCGCACCTGCAGCCAGATGGCTGGCGTGTAACGCGGTTTTTTGAGCCATTATTTTTTCCTGTTTATTATGCGGGCCGGCAGCTTAATATTGAGCTTGGCAAATAAACCTTTGTTATCAGCCTATTACGCAATATTGCTACCAGTCTGACTAAAAAATACTGCTCGATTATACCCGATCAACCCGCCAGCAAACAGCCCAATTTGGATTACTTTTTGTAATGCGACAACCGGGGTTACCAAAAAAGCTAAGGCAAATTTATGACAGCAATAATTGCTACAGCTATGGTTTGGCTAAAGCCGGTAAATCACCGCTATTACCCAGCGCCTGTGCCATCAGCTGCTGTTTAACAAAAGGCAGTTTATCGGCCAGCAGCAAACCAGCGCCGCGCAAAAATTTTAATGCCGGCTGCTCATTACTAAAACCACGTTTGAAAACTTCCATCGCCGCGATCATGCTTTGCGCTTCGGCCTTACGCCAGCGCTGATACGCCTGTAACACGCGGGGGGCAAATAGCGGCTTGCCCGCCTGCTGTTGTTTGCCTAACAATTCGGCCAAGGCAGTCACATCCATTAAACCCAGGTTCATGCCCTGCCCGGCCAACGGATGAATACTATGTGCTGCATCGGCCACCAGCACCACACGGCCACGCACCCAGTCACTGGCATAACGCATCCGTAGCGGATGCACACTGCGCGCTGTTGCCAGCGTTAAACAACCCAAGACACTCTGGCTGGCAGCGGTTAGGGCGCGCGCAAAGGCAGCATCATCCAACGCCATCAGTTCGCTGGCACGGCTCGTTTCGGCACTCCAGACAATAGAGCAATGCTTAGGATCCGGTAGCGGCAGTAGCGCCAGTGGTCCGGTCGGTAAAAATACCTGCCGTGCCGTCGCCTGATGTGGCTCGTCGCAGTGGATCACCGCCACTATCGCATCCTGCTGGTAGTCCCAGTGTGTCAGGGGTAACTGTAGTTGTTGCCGTACATATGAATTCACGCCATCGGCGCCAACCAGTAATTCGCTGAGTAAGATCTCACCGCTGCTCAGTTGCAGCAGCACCTCACGTTCCGATTGCACTAACTGCTGAATTTGGGCAGCGAAATAACAGCGGATCGCCGGCTGTTGCTGTACTTTTTGATACAGCTGCTGGCGAATCGCTTCGTTATCGCAGATCCAGCCTAGATCTGCCGGCTGTGGTGGCTCGGCGGCAAAATGAATGCGGCCAAAGCTGTCGGCATCCCACACCTGCATTTGCTGATAAGCAGCGGCCTGCGCGGCTATGCCATCCCACACACCTAAATGGGCCAGCACCCGTTGTGAAGCCGGATTAAGGGCGCTTACCCGCAGATAAGCAGGGTTTGCCGGCAGTGGCTCGGCGCCCTTTTCCACCAGCGCCACCTTTAGGCCTTGCTCTGCCAATAACAGCGCCAGGGTCAAGCCAGCACTACCGGCGCCAACAATGGTGACATCAAGATTTTGCATAAAGAGTTCCATAACCCATAGTTTGCCGCGCGAGTGGCGTCTTAAGCGGATCGCACAGCAGCATCGCCGTCAGGCCAAGATTACGCGCCAGCGCCACCAGGCGTGAACGGTTAGAAAAGGTGCGCACTAAGGCGTCGGTCAGCCAAATCACCTGCTGCATATCGGCCTGGCGTTGCTGTTGATAGGCACGCAGCAGCGCATAGCCACCGGCATCGGCTAAACCTTGCTCTGACAGCAGTTGGCTTAAACAGGCAATATCTCGCAGTGCCAGATTAAAGCCCTGGCCGGCAATAGGGTGCAGGTTATGTAAGCTGTTACCTAACAGTGCGGTGCGGTGATTCACCACCTGTTGGCTTTGCTTTAACACCAGCGGGTAAGCGGCACGGCTGCCCACCGCCGTAAAGACGCCGGCCCGATAACCAAATGCCTGTTGAATTTGCGCTAAAAATTCGCTGTCACTGAGTGCCAGTAATAGCGGCACCTGCTCCGGCGGTACCGTCCAGACCAGCGAATAGCGGTTTTGGGTCAGCGGTAATAAAGCAATAGGGCCATGCTCGGTAAAGCGCTCGAACGCCTTGTACTGATGCGCACTGCTGAGCGCCAGATTGGCGATAATGGCCGATTGCGGATAAGGCTGCTCCGTTAAACTAAAACCGGCCAGCTGCCGGGTATTGGAAGCACCGCCTTCGGCGATCACCAGTAAGCGGGTACTCACACTCTCGCCGTCATCTAAGGTTAGCTGTTGCCAAGCTTGCTGTTTGTCGATGGCGGCGATGCTGCGCGGCTGTAGCCGGCTTAAATTCGGATGTTCCGCTAACGCCTGATACAGCGCGGCACCAATATGCTCCACTTCGATCACCTGCCCCAGGGCGGGCAAACGGTATTCGTCGGCACTAAGCCAGGTTTTGCCAAAATGGCCACGATCGGACACCGCTATGGTTTTGATTGGGCAGGCCTGCTGGGCCAGTTGTGGCCAGAGTTGCCAGCGTTGTAATAATTCGACACTGGCCGCCGCCAGCGCAATACTACGGCTGTCAAAACTGGCTTTGGATACCGGCGTTTCAGCCTGCTCGATAATGGCAACCTTTAATGCCGGCGCCTGGCGTAATAATGCCATCGCCAGCATCGAGCCGGCCATGCCACCGCCGGCAATCACCAGATCAAAATCGACTGTGGTAGTGCTTGTTGCTTGCACGGCTTACCTTATTTGTTGTGTATTTGTGCTGTTACTGGTTACTGTCAGAGCGTCAGGCTAACGATTGGCCATCAGGGCTTCTACTTCCGCCAGGGTTTTGACACAGCCAGCAGTCAGGTTGTCATAGCCGTCCGCGGTCACCAGAATATTATCTTCGATCCGGATTGCCAGGCCCCACCATTTTTCGGCCGCCTCGCTACCCGGTGCGATATACAGGCCGGGTTCAATCGTCAGCACCATGCCGGGTTGAAACGGCCGATCGTCACCAGCGACCTTATAGGCGCCGACATCATGTACGTCCAGCCCCAGCCAATGGCCTATACCATGCATAAAATACTGCTTACAGGCTTTACTGGTTATGAGCTCGGTCAAATCGCCGTGCAAAATACCTAATTCCAGCAACCCTTTGGTCAGCACCTGCTCGGCAATGGTATTTAACTGTGCAAAGGTGCAACCGGGTTTAACTGCAGCAATACAGCAAAGCTGGGCGTCTAATACCAGCTGATACAGCGCCGCCTGCTCCGGGGTAAAACGGCCATTTACCGGGAAGGTGCGGCTAATATCAGCGGCATAGCCCTGTAACTCACAGCCGGCATCAATTAATACCAGCTCACCGTCAGTCAGCTGGCTGCTATTTTCGGTGTAATGCAAAATACAGCCGTTGTCGCCACTGCCGACTATGCTGTTATAGGCAGCGAAACGGGCACCATGCAGCGCAAATTCATGCAGGATCTCGGCTTCTAACTGATATTCCCAGCCACCGGCATGGCAAAAGCGCATGGCGCGATGATGAGCCTGAGTACTGATTTGGCCGGCGCGACGCATTATCGCAATTTCATCGGCACTTTTTATCAGCCGTTGTTCGCTGCTATAAGGCCTAAGGTCCATCAGCGCCACCGGCGCCTGCTCACCGCGTTTTTCACGCTGTATGAGCCCCTGCATAATGGTCAGCACTTCCTGCTGTAATGCCGGTTCATCACCTAAATTCAGATACACCGCCTGCATACCATTTAATGCCTGCTGCAAGCTGGCGCTACGTTCACTCAGACTGATGGCATTTAAGCCCAGGGTAGTCAGCGCCGCAGCTGGCCCCAGCCGCCGGCCCTGCCACATTTCGGCAAAGGGATCTTTGTCGCGACAGAGCAACAAGCTGCGACACTCGCCCGCAGTGATTTTAGTTAAAATCAGTAAGGCATCAGGCTCGTTAAAGCCGGTGTAATACCAAAAGTCACTGTGCTGGCGAAACGGATATTCGGTATCGCGGCTGCGGGTTTGCTCGGCGGCTGCACTCAGTAATACCACAGAGCGCTCTGGCAGTTGCGCCAGCAGTTGCTGACGCCGCTGCTGATAGACTTCGATTTGCATAGCAGACCTTAATGTAAGGTTTTATTTAACGGGCCCTTTACCGCCGGCCGCTGCCCGACTTCGTTATAGCAGCTAAACACCATCAGCCGGATATGTTCCAGTACCAGGAAATAGGCTTCTTCGTTTTCTTCGGCGCTGGCATCGTCTTGCGTACTAAGGTCAACCTTAGTCACTTCGCTAAGCTGATTCACGGCTTCGCGCACTTCTTCGCTTAATAACGATAAATCGGTTTGTTGTACCGAAAATCCGACTAAAAATGCTTGCGCCCACTCCACCATCGCTTCCAGCCGCTCGATCAGTGCATCATCGTCATGCGGCAGCAACAACGCGAAATCATAGTCGGCAGCACTCAGGCTTTGTGAGGTATTGCTGATCAGCTGCTGCACGTCGGTTCTTAGCGCCTGAGGCAAGGCCTGACCGTCATTTAAAAAGTCGTGCAGCACCGGCAAAAACTCGCTGGCATCGGCTGGCATACCGCCGCACAGCAGGCCACTGATTAAACCATGCAATTCTGCGGCAGAAGCCATCACATAGGCTGCATCCAGGGCTGCGCTCCAGCGTTCATAGCTTTGTACCAGTGATAATGGCATAAAGTGCCCCTTTATTAACTAAACCTGGCTATGCTACCACTGCGCAACAGCTACGCCAACCTGTGCCTAAACAAGCAGCAGTTGGCCGCTTTTTGCCGGGCTTTGTTTCTCATCACGATTAAAGCGGTGTTATACTGAGGGCGTTCTCTGGGTTGTTCGTGTTTTGTCGATGTCCCTGAGCCGATAATTGTTTTGTTAAGGGATGTTTCTGCGTCGCTTTTGTGCAGGCCCGGCTAGTACCGGGAAGCCTACGGTGGCCATTGGCGTTCCGCCTTGAACCTTGGGTTCAAGGGCTGATACAGGGCACGGCAACTTCGGAGAACACTTCTGCACTTTCTTCTTCCTGACAGCAAGGATTTTGCATTGCTAAATCGGGCACAACTGCGAATTGAAATCCGTAACCGGCGGCAACAGCTAAGCGCTCAGGCGCAGCAGGACGCAGCTATCGGATTAGTGCGGCAACTGCTCCCCTGTGCTGAGGTATTAGCGGCGCAACATATCGCGCTCTATCTGAGTAATGACAGCGAGATTGATACCACGGCGCTAATCCAGGCCTTATGGCAGGCCGGCAAAACCCTCTACCTACCTATTTTGCATCCGTTTTGTGCCGGCTATCTGATATTTCAGCACTATCAGCCGACTACGCCATTAGTACCCAATCGCTTTGGTATTCCGGAGCCGAAACTAAACTGCGCTGAATTACTGCCGGTGCAGCAACTGGATCTGATTTTTACCCCTTTAGTCGCGTTCGATAGCCTCGGGCAACGCCTTGGCATGGGCGGCGGTTTTTATGACCGAACCCTGTCGCAATTAGCCGCCAATCATCGTTGCCGGCTAATCGGTTTGGCGCATGATTGCCAACAAGTGCCACAGTTACCCGTCGAGCCCTGGGATCAACCGCTGCATGCGGTAGCGACCGGCAGCCGGCTGCTGCGCTTTTAGTCACGACTTTTTATTAATCGCGGCTTTTCACGGCGAATTATCCGCGCTAACTAACACTGTCTTTTTTTCTGGCAGCCGATATACTATCCATCTTTATGGCTAAACGCATAAAGCGAACCCTCCATGACGCAAGATGAAATGAAACGCAACGCGGCCCGCGCCGCCGTGGCCTATATCGAGCCACAGACCATTGTCGGTGTCGGCACCGGCTCGACCGTAAACCACTTTATTGACGCCCTGGCCGAGATCAAAGATCAAATCGCCGGTGCCGTCTCCAGCTCTGAACAATCTACCGCCCGCTTAAAGGCACTGGGCATTCCGGTACTGGATTTAAACAGCATCAGCGGCTTTGGCGTCTATGTTGATGGCGCCGACGAAATTAACGCCGCTAAACAAATGATTAAAGGCGGTGGTGCCGCCCTGACCCGCGAAAAAATTGTCGCCGCTGTCGCCAAAACCTTTATCTGTATTGTCGATAGCACCAAGCAGGTTGAGGTATTGGGCAAGTTCCCGCTACCGGTTGAAGTGATCCCGATGGCCAGCAGCTATGTCAGCCGCGAACTGGCAAAACTGGGTGGTAAACCGGTAGTACGCGAAGGCGTGGTCACCGATAACGGTAATCTGATTATTGATGTTCACGGTTTACGTATCAGCGAGCCGTTAGCGCTGGAGCAGCAGATTAATAATATCGTTGGTGTTGTTACCAATGGCATCTTTGCCGCTCGCGCCGCCGATCTGGTCTTGGTGGGTAGCGCTGAGGGTACTCAGGTACTGCGCTAAGACTAAGCAAAGCTTTTGATAGAACTGTTTTTATAACAATAGCCCCGCTTAAGGGGCAGTGAAGACAACCGGGCAGCATTTATATTAAGCACAAGAGAAGTGACCATGGAAAAATTTTCGCTGGCAAAAGACAAAATTAAGATCCTGCTGCTGGAAGGCCTGCACCAGAGTGCCGTACAAACCTTTAAAGATCACGGCTACAGCAATATCGAGTATCTGAAAACCTCGCTGCCGGAAGACGAGTTGATTGAGCGGATTAAAGATGCCCACTTTATCGGCATTCGCTCGCGCACCCAGCTTACCGATAAGGTGTTAGAAGCGGCATCTAAGCTGGTGGCGATCGGCTGCTTCTGTATCGGTACCAATCAGGTGGATCTGGACGCAGCCTTAAGACGCGCCATCCCGGTGTTTAATGCGCCATTCTCCAACACTCGTTCGGTAGCCGAGCTGGTGTTGGGCCAAATTATTATGTTACTGCGTGGTATTCCACAGCGTAATGCGGCGGCGCATCGCGGCGAATGGTTAAAAACTGCCGACCAATCCTTTGAAGCTCGCGGTAAAACCCTTGGTATTATTGGCTACGGTCATATCGGTACTCAACTTAGCATTATGGCCGAGCAACTCGGGATGCGCGTGCAATTTTACGATATCGAAAGCAAGTTAGTGTTAGGTAATGCCACTCAGGTTGACTTAGCTACCGTGCTAAAAACGTCAGATGTGATTAGCTTACATGTGCCGGAAACCCCGCAAACCCAAAATATGATTGGCGAAGCCGAATTTTCATTAATGAAACACGGCGCCATCTTAATTAACGCTTCTCGAGGCACTGTAGTAGATATCGCTGCATTAACAGCAACGCTTGAAAGTAAGAAACTTGCAGGTGCCGCTATTGACGTATTCCCGGTAGAGCCAAAAGGTAATAACGAAGAATTTATCTCGCCACTACGCCAGTTTGATAACGTGATCCTAACCCCGCATATCGGTGGCTCAACTCAGGAAGCGCAGGAGAATATCGGCTTTGAAGTCGCCGGTAAGCTGGTGAAATACAGTGATAACGGCTCGACTCTGTCGGCGGTGAATTTCCCGGAAGTGTCGCTGCCAGAGCATAAAGGCCGCTCACGCCTGCTGCATATCCATAAAAACCAACCGGGTATGCTGACCAAGATCAACGAAGCCTTTGCCCGGCATAATATCAATATCTCCGGCCAGTATCTGCAAACGGTGCAGGACATTGGTTATGTGGTGATTGATATTGACTCGGCCGATCACGAGCTGGCACTGAATGAGCTAAAAGCTATTCCCGGTACCTTAAGAGCGCGGGTGCTGCATTAAACGCAGTATCTCAAAATGACGAGGGCAGCGATAAGCTGCCCTTTTTATAGGTTATCGCTAGTATCAGAATGAATAGACTAATGAGGCTGACGTTTCAGTATCAGTCGTTTGCAGGTTACCTTCCGGACGAGAGTTATGATTCACCGAAAAACTTACCCGCATCGCTAAGCGACCATTAATTTGTGACGTTAATGAGCTGCGACTGGTAAACATCGAGTTTTCACCATCCAGCGACACATTACCTTCAAAGGTTTGCCGGAACCGGCTGCCTTTATAGATTTCCTGCTCAAAGTTTGCCGCTAAAAACCAGATAAAACCCATAGTCGTATTGCGGCTGGCACCTTCACGATACGCAAAACCCGGACCGGTCTCTAAATCCAGGTAATTAGATTGCTTTTCATAAACCCGGTTAGCATAACCAGTAGCCAGCGAGCCGACCTGCCGGAATGAACCGAACATATCGTACGCATAGGCACCGCGACCAAAGAACGAGGTGGTGCCGGTCAGAAACTTATAGTTGCTCTGGGCTGACAAAGCATAACGCTTTACGGTCGGTTCGCTGCGTACCTCACCGGTGGCGGTATCGGTAAACTGATTTTTCTGTACCCGGCCCTGAATATTATAGCGGTTACGGAAAAAATCATTTTCGTGCACCATTTCGGTATTGACCCGCCAGCCGCGGGCGTCGGTATTACCGTCGATAAACAGAAATCCAAGCTCAATATCGCCGGTAATAGTCCCTAAAACTCCGAGATCTCGCAGTTCGGGTACCAGCGGTTCAGCCTCTTCGGGCTCTTCATTGGCAACGGCATTAAATGCCAGTAACCCCAGTAAAAAAATTAAGACAGGCATGTTCAGATCTGAATAGTTAGAATTAATAATACTGCCGCCTGCAACAACGCCAGGGCCACCTGGCGTTGACAACCTTAAGTTGCTCAGGCCGACGCAGTGTGTTGCCGGATATAAGCCAGCGCCATTTCAATCCGTGCCAGACAACGGGCTTTACCAATCAGGGTTAGCGTAATATCCAGCGCTGGCGAATTACCGCCACCCGTTACAGCTACCCGTAATGGCATCCCGACTTTGCCCATACCGAGGTTTAGTTCAGTCGCTGTATCTTTGATTTGCGACTGGATCTGCTCAGCAGACCAATCCGACAAACTGGTTAATTTGGCCAGTAATAGCGCCAAAGGTTCAGCCGCCGCTGCAGTTAAATGTTTAGCTGCCGCACTGGTTTCAAATTCGCTAAAGTCTTCATAGAAATAACGGCTGACTTCCACCATTTCTTTTAAGGTTTTTACCCGCTCGGCTTGTACCTGCACCAGCTGCGCCAGACTTGGCCCGGTGCTGATATCCAGTTTTTGCTCAGCAACATGCCAGGCTAAATGACTGGCAACGTCCTGTGCCGGCAGGGTTTTCATATAGTGTTGATTTAACCAGATCAGCTTATCGGTATTAAAGGCCGATGGGGCACGGTTACAAGATGACAGGTCGAACAGCTGTACCAGCTCGTCCAGACTAAAGATTTCCTGGTCACCGTGTGACCAACCCAGACGAACTAAATAGTTGATCAGTGCCTGTGGTAAAAAGCCGTTATCGCGGTACTGCATCACACCAACAGCGCCGTGACGTTTTGATAACCGCTTACCATCGTCGCCAAGAATCATCGGCACGTGGGCATACTTAGGAATATCGGCACCCAAGGCCGCCAGAATATTCATCTGCCGTGGGGTGTTATTAACGTGGTCATCACCACGGATCACATGGGTAATGCCCATTTTCCAGTCATCAACCACCACCGTCAGGTTATAGGTTGGGGTGCCGTCACTGCGGGCAATTACCAGATCATCCAGCTCAGCATTGGCGATTTCGATGCGGCCTTTAATCATATCGTCAATCACAACCACGCCATCCAGCGGGTTTTTAAAGCGAATGACATAAGGCTTATCGGCCGGATGATCAGTGCGATCGCGCCACATACCGTTGTACTTTGGTTTTTCACCGGCAGCCATTTGTGCTTCGCGCATCGCATCCAGTTCTTCCACCGTGCAGAAGCACTTATAGGCTTTGCCTTCTGCCAACAGCTGCGCCACCACTTCTTTATACAGGTCAAAGCGTTTGGTTTGATAGTACGGGCCCTCGTCGTGATCCAGTCCCAGCCACTGCATACCTTCTAAAATCGCATCTACCGATTCCTGGGTTGAGCGTTCCAGATCGGTATCTTCGATGCGCAGGATAAATTTACCGCCATTTTTTCTGGCAAACAGCCAGCTGTATAAAGCAGTACGGGCACCACCAACGTGCAAATAGCCAGTTGGGCTGGGAGCAAAACGGGTCACTAACGACATAATCTTTCCATTTCTGACGGGCAAATAACTAAGGGGCGGTATTGTAGCAATCCGCGCCGGCAGATGCACCCGAGGCGTAGCGGCAAAAGCTGGTTTTTTTCACTCTACTGTTTACTTTTGCGGCATACAGCGTACTTTGCCCGAAAATAAAGTTGACAGCTAAATCACGCTCCCTATAATGTGCGCCATCGCAGCGTGGATTGTTAGCTCAGCTGGGAGAGCACCGCCCTTACAAGGCGGGGGTCACTGGTTCGAACCCAGTACAATCCACCAATTTTTTAATTTAATTATGATTTGCGATACTCCCATGGATTGTTAGCTCAGCTGGGAGAGCACCGCCCTTACAAGGCGGGGGTCACTGGTTCGAACCCAGTACAATCCACCAATTTTTTAAAATCGTTGAGAGCACCGCCCGCTCTTTACGAAGAGACGGTTGTCACTGGGTCGAACCCAGTACAATCCACCAATATTCTACACAGCGATACTCCCATGGATTGTTAGCTCAGCTGGGAGAGCACCGCCCTTACAAGGCGGGGGTCACTGGTTCGAACCCAGTACAATCCACCAATATTCTATACAGCGATACTCTAATGGATTTTTAGCTCAGCTGGGAGAGCACCGCCCGCTTTTTACAAAAATACGGTTGCCACTGGTTCGAACCCAGTACAATCCACCAAATTCTGCACAGCAATATCTCCTTCGATTGTTATCTCAGCTGGGAAAGCACCACCCGCTTTTTACAAAAATACGGTTGCCACTGGTTCGAACCCAGTACAATCCACCAATTCTACACAGCAATATCTCCTTCGATTGTTAGCTCAGCTGGGAAAGCACCGCCCGCGCACCACTCAAAATCGCATTTATTGATCTCGCCCCGTTAACTCAAGCCAAAAAATTGCTATAGTAACTAAAGTACTTTCTCTCAGGCACCGCCAGTAATGGAACATGTACCCAAGCGGGACGAACGCATTCTAATCATTGATGAGCAACAGCTGTCGCAAAGTTATTTGCGTTACACGCTGGAGCAACTCGGTTATCAGAACATTACCATTGCCGACCGCGCCCAACTGGCGCTTAATCTTTGCCGTAACAACCTGTTTGATCTGATTATTTGCTCCTTCAACCAGGCTGAAGGCAAGGACGGTTTTCAACTGTTTGCTGAGTTGAAGTTTAGTGGGTTGCAAAAGCATGCTACGGCACTAATTTTTATCAGCGCGGAAACCGATCCGACCCTGGTGCATAGCGTGATTGAGTTACAGCCAGATGAATTTCTGGCCAAACCCTTCGCGATTAAAGATCTGCAGCTGCGGATTGAGCGCGTGCTTAAACGCAAACAACAACTGCGGCCTTTATATCAGTTATTAGATAACCAGCAATATCCGTCAGCGTTGCGCCATATTGATGAACAGCTGTCAGATGCCAGCCAGCACAAGTGGTTTCCACTGCTCCTTAAGCTCAAAGGCGATATCTTACTTGCACAGCAAGACTATGAGGATGCCGAACATTTCTTTTTAGCCATGCTCAGCATCCAACCCTTTAGCTGGGCACGCATGGGGCTGGTTAGATGCTATGTGCAGCAAGGCCGGGAACAGCAAGCTTTTAATGAGTTAGAGCCCTTGTTATTGCGAACGGAAAGTCGTCTGTTTGCGCTGGATTTACTGTCGGAGCTCGAATTTAAACAGCAGCGCTATCAGCAAGCTCAGCAGCATTTAATTGATGCCGCAGAGCTGGCACCGCGTAATTTGCTGCGCCAGCAAAAGCTACTGCAGCTATCACGTTTAAATCATGACTATGAAACTCAGTATCGTGCTGCCAAAGATATGGTGAAATATGCCCGTTACTCGATGTTTGAACAGCCGGACTTATATCTGAACCTGGCACGTGCCAGTATTGATTATGCGCTGGCCAGCGAAGACGAAGAGCAACAAAGCCGCTTAAACCGGCAGGTGACCCTCAGTTTACAGGCGCTGCAAAAGCAATTCGGTAAACAGGATCTCAGCGAACAGCAACTGATCTTACAAGCCCGTTTATTGTATCTGCAGGACCATAAAGACAAAGCCAAAGCACTGCTGCGGGATCTGAAAAACGACCAACCGATTAGCTCTCTGGAAGATGCGCTGGATAAAGCAAAAGCCTTGCATGAACTCGGCTTAGCAGATGCCGCCGAGCAACTGTTTCAGCAAATTAGTGACTATTGTAAACAGCAGCAGGCTGATCCGGTGCTGACCGCTTATCTGCAGCAGGAACGAGCCGAACGGGTACAAATGAAGCAAGGACCGCGTGAGCTCAATAACAGTGCAGTGCAACTGTATCAGCGTGGCCACTGGGAACAAGCCTTCGAAGCCTTTAACCTGGCACATAAAGTGATGCCGAAAAATGCCGGTATCGCCTTAAACCTGCTGCAAACGCTGTTAACCAGCCCCCGGCCTTTGTGTGGGGTACAAGAGAAATTGCAACTGCAGCAGCAATGTGAACAGGTTATTGCAGCCGCCAGCCTGAAACCGGAACAGCAACGTCGTTATGAGCAGCTAAAAAGCAAGCAACAGCCGTTACAAATGAACGGCTGAGGCTATTGTTGTAAGCCAGTCCTGCAATAAGTTTCTGGCCAACACGCTTTCACTTGCAAAGGCACTTTACTTCACCACCGGCTCTGGCCACTCGCTAAAAATCTGGGGCAAGGTTTTCGAGCGGATTAACCAGAATACCCCCAGCCCCAAACCGATCACCGAAACCAATCGCCAGGGCGCATCCAGAATCACATCGGCGGGCAGCTCATAGAGGCTGTAAGCCAAATCGGCCATGCAGCTAACCAAGAGTAACCAACGGCTAACACGCCAGATCGGACGCCAGGCGGCGCTGCGTTTATCGCTGCGTTGACTCAGTGCCACCACCACCAGCAATACCGGCAAGGCGATGATACAGGCGATCAAAAAGTCTTGCTGTTGCGGATAGAACAGTTTTAGTAAGTCTTTTTGTTGCGGCGGTAAGGTCAGTACCATCACCCAGCTTAAATAGGGCCGTAACAACAATACTAATAACCAATAGAAACGCTGCGGTATCGGTATCAGGCCGTATTTGTCCAGCAGAGGCCAGTCTTTCATGCTTGCCGCTTATTTTTTTTATCGCGCACATAGGGGCGAAACAAGACGCCCCAGTCCAGTAATAAGCTCACTAACCAATCAGGCATCCGGGCTGACTCCATACTGCTTAAACAAATCCAACATCTGTTGCTCATCCCAGACCGGTACCTGTAATTCACTGGCTTTCGCCAGCTTCGAACCGGCATTTTCACCGGCAATCACGGCATGGGTTTTCGCTGACACCGAACCGGAGACTTTGGCGCCCAGCCGCTGTAATAACGCCTTGGCTTCGTCACGGCCCATGCTGCTCAAAGTACCGGTTAATACGATAGTCTGGCCGCTTAACGGCTGCTCAGTGACCTGTTGCAGCGCTATCGTTGGCCAATGCAGGCCTTGCGCCAGTAAGGCGCTGACCACCTGTTGGTTATGCGGCTCGCGGAAAAAATGATACAGATGCTCAGCAACGACAGTGCCAACATCGCTAACCGCTAACAGTTGCTCGATACTGGCGGCCATCAGCGCATCCAGGCTGGCAAAATGATTGGCCAGATTCAGCGCCGTCGCCTCGCCCACTTCCCGGATCCCTAAGGCATAAATAAAGCGCGGCAAGGTGGTACTTTTCGCGGCTTTAATGGCATTTAACAGCTTTAATGCCGACTTCTCGCCCATCCGCTCCAGGCCAACTAAAGACGGCATATCCAGCTCAAAGATCGCATCCGGTGTTTTCACCAGTTGCTGCTCTACTAACTGCTCAACCAGCTTATCGCCCAGACCTTCAATATCCAGCGCCTTGCGCGAGACAAAATGTTTTAGCGATTCTTTCAGCTGTGCCGCGCAATATAAACCGCCACTGCAGCGGGCCACCGCCTCACCACTCACCCGCTCCACCGCTGAACCACAGACCGGGCAGGCCTCGGGGAAGATTACCGGCTTCGTCTGTGCCGGGCGCTGCTCGGTAACGACGGCAACAATTTGAGGGATCACATCACCGGCGCGGCGCACTATCACTTTATCGCCAATTTCTACGCCCAGCCGGTTTATTTCGTCCTGATTGTGCAGCGTGGCATTACTGACCATTACGCCGCCGACATTAACCGGCTCCAGCCGTGCGACCGGAGTGATAGCGCCGGTACGACCGACCTGAAAATCCACGTCCAGTAAGGTGGTTAGCATTTCCTGCGCCGGAAATTTAAAGGCAATGGCCCAGCGCGGCGCGCGGGCGACAAAGCCCAGCGCCTGTTGCTGCGCTAGGTTACTGACTTTAATCACCACACCATCAATTTCATAAGACAGTGCCGCGCGTTTGGCCAGGATCTGCTGATAGTAGCTAAGCGCTGCTGCGGTACCTTCAACCAGACGGATCTCCGGGCAAACCGGCAGGCCCCAGTCTTTTAGCTGTTGCAGCCGCTGATAATGGCAGCGGTTATTTAATAGCGCCTTCGGATCATCCAGTTGACCGACCGCATAGGCATAAAACATCAGCGGTCTTTTCGCGGTAACGGCCGGATCCAACTGCCGTAAACTGCCCGCAGCGGCGTTACGCGGGTTGGCAAAGACTTTTTCACCGCGTGCCTTGGCATCATTGTTCAGCCGCTCAAAGCCAGAGAGCGGCATAAAGACTTCGCCGCGCACTTCCAGTACCGGCGGCACCTCGCCGGTTAAACGCAGCGGGATCGCCCGGATGGTGCGGATATTGGCAGTAATATCTTCGCCGGTGCTGCCATCGCCGCGGGTTGCCGCCTGCACTAACACACCCTGTTCGTAACGGATACTGACCGCCAGGCCGTCTAACTTAGGCTCAGCGCAAAAGCTAAAGTCGCCAGCAAAGTCCAGCCGATCCTGCATCCGTTTTACAAAGGCGAGAAAATCGCTGTCATCAAAGGCATTATCCAGCGATAACATCGGTACCTGATGACTAACCTGGGAGAATTTTGCTAAAGGTGCGCCACCGACCCGCTGCGTCGGTGAATCGCTGCTGATCAGACTGGGATGCTGCTGTTCCAGTTGTTGCAGCTCACGGTACAGCCGATCGTATTCGGCATCCGGCACACTGGGGGCGTCTAACACATAGTATTGATAGTTATAGTGTTCCAGCTGCCGGCGCAGCTGAGCGATTTGCTGTTCAGGAGACATCATTTGCAAACTCACAAAAACGGCAGGATAATCCTGCCGTTAGATTAAAGCCTGGCAATCAACCGCGGATCAGTTGTTGCCGCTGAAACTCGCGGATCCGCTCCACATAATGCCGCACGGTTTGCACCGTCAGTACACTGCGCTGACCATCTAACACCTGACCACCGAACTCTTCTGCCAGTTTTTTCGCTGCGTTATTCATCAGGTTAAAGTTTTGCAGCGGCTCGCCCGGTCCGGGTAAGGTCATAAACAAGCTCAAGCCCCGAGTGCTCAGCTCATCCATGCGTTCAATATCAAAGGTGCCGGGGTTAAACATATTCGCCAGACTAAACAGCACCTCACCGGTACCAGCACTGTCCTGATGGCGGTGGAAAATATCCATGTCGCCGTATTTAAAGCCCAGCATGGTCAGTACTGACAACAGTTCCTGCCCACCAATATGTTGCTGCTCAGGCACCAGCACATACAGGATCAGCACTTCTGAAGGTGCTGCATCCGTTTCTTGCGCTGGCTCATCTTCAACAACGTCATCATAACCATAGTCGGCGTCTTCCGGCAGCAGCTCTTCCTGCTCAGGAATACTGTTTTCATCCAATGCCGAGAAATTCAGTACCGGCTCTTTCGGCTCAGCAAACAGGTCAGTTTGCTCGGCTGGTCGTTTTACATCAATGGGCCGGCTGGTAGGTTTGGTCGCCGTTCTGGGCGGCACTAACTTGCTGCGTTGTTCCGTCTGACCTTTACCCGCGCCCTTAACGACCCGCACCTGACCAATACCATACTCATCGAAGCCCTCGCCCGGACTGTCATCTTTCGCATTTTCTTCCGGATGATAGCGATGCTGCACCTTGTTACTGTTTTTGCGCACCGTCCATAAGCCGTGTAAAAACAACGCCCCCAATACCAGGGCACCGATAATAATTAATACCAAACGCAACTCGTCAGCCATTTGTTATACCTTTTCTTTAGGCTACTGCCAGTTTGACAGCATCATCCACATCTACTGCGACCACGCGTGACACGCCGGGCTCCTGCATCGTCACCCCCATCAATTGCGCAGCCATTTCCATAGCAATTTTATTGTGGCTGATATAAATAAATTGTACGGTATCCGACATTTCCCGCACCAGATTACAGAAGCGCCCTACGTTAGCATCATCTAACGGAGCATCAACCTCATCCAACATACAAAACGGCGCCGGGTTTAGTCTAAATATTGAAAACACTAATGATAAAGCGGTTAAGGCTTTTTCACCACCCGATAATAAATGAATTGTACTGTTTTTTTTACCCGGCGGCCTCGCCATAATACTGACCCCGGTTTCCAGTAAATCTTCATCAGTCAAATCAAGGTAGGCACTGCCACCGCCGAAGACTTTCGGGAACAGTTGTTTTAAGCCATCGTTTACCTGATCAAAGGTGTCTTTAAAACGTTGTCGCGTTTCACGATCGATTTTGCGGATCGCGGTTTCCAGCGTCTCCAGCGCCGAAGTCAGATCCTGATGCTGGGCATCCAGATAGGCTTTGCGCTCGGCCTGTTGCTCATACTCTTCAATCGCTGCAAGATTTATCGCGCCAAGCCGGCTGACTGCTTCGACAGTCTTATCCAGCTGTTGCTGCCACTGTGCTTCATCAGCACCGGCCGGCAGTTCAGCCAGTACCTGTTTCATATTCACCTGCTGCTCACGCAACAACTCCAGCATATTATTGGCGCGGATCCGGTAGCCTTCCGCATCCAGCCGCAGGTTTTCCAGCGCTTTTTGCTGGCTGCTTAAACGCTGGGTAATGCCGCTTTGTCCCTGCTCCAGCTCACGGATCTGTTGTTGGATAGTGGCTAGCTGCTGATTGGCACTGGTTAGCGCCTGTTCAGCGTCGCTGCGCTGCAGCAAGGTTGCCTGTAATTCCTCTTGCAGTTGCAATGCCGGATCCTGTTGCTCGTTCAGCTGTAGCTGCAATTCGGCCAGTTGTTCCAGCCATTGCTGTTGTTGCAAGGCTGCGCGGCTTAAACTCAATTCGACACTTTGCAATTGCTGCTGACAGAGCCGTTGCTGCATTTGCAGCTGGCTTTGCTGACCTTGCTGTTGTTGCAATTGCTGGCGCAGCGCCTCTTCCTGTGCCCTCGCCTGTTGCTGCCGTTGCTGTAACTGCTGTTCCCGCGTTAACGCCTGCTGATACTCTTGCTCCGCTTCAGCAAGCTGCAGTTCAGTGTGTTCTGCACTTGCCGCCAGCTCCTGTTGCTGTAACTGTAATTCTGCCAGCTGCTGCTGCAGCTCTGTGCTCTGTTGCTTTACTTGCTGCAGCGCCTGCTGTTTTAATTGCGCCACCGTATGCTGTTGCTGCAAGGTTTGTTGCTGGCTGCTGAGCGCTGCATTAAGCTGGCTAAGTTGCTGCTGTGCCTGTTGTTGCAATTCAAGCTGTTGTTGCTCGGCTGCCGCAGCGGCTGCAAGCTCCTGCTCAACCTCAGCTAACTCCTGCCCTAATTGTTGTAACCGCTCTTGGCGTAACAAACGGCTATCGGTCAGCGACGCCTGGCTTTGCTGGCCCCAGTTAGCACCGAACCATTTACCCTGTGCACAGATCACCGATTGTCCGGGCTTAAGCTGTGCCAGCATCGTTAGCGCCTGCGCTTCATCCGCCGCCAATAAAATCTGCCGGAAATAATCCGGATACATCCCTGAGCGCACCACGCTGGCCAGGGTATTAGCCGGCGCCGCGTTGTCGCCAGCCGCTGCGGTGACATACAGCGCTTTGCCCTCATCATGAGCAGCCAGCTCAGCCTGTTGTAGTGCGCCCAGTGCCAGCGTAACAGCCAGCGCCCAGCCGTCGGCAATTTGCAGCTGCTCTGCCAGTAAAGGTCCGCTGCTGCTGGGTTGCTGTTGACTGTGGCTAAGACGTTGTTGCTCTATTCTCAACACTTGCTGTTGGTTTTGCCACTGTTGACGTTGTTGGGTTGCCTGCGCGCTCAGCTGTTGCTGCTGCGCCAACGTGTTAGTCAGCTCAGCCTGTTCAAGCTGCAACGCCGCGACTTGCTCTGCCAGCTCCTGATGCCCGGCTTCTGCCAACGCCAGCTCTTGTTCTGCCTGCTCAGGCTCCAGCCGGGCCAGCTGCTCAGTCAACTTGTGTTGCTGTGCGGCCAACTGATGTTGTTGCTGCGCCCAATGTTGCAGTTGCAGCCGCCACTGCTGCAGTTGCTCGCGGCGCTGATAATGCTGTTGTTGCCAGTCTTGCCAGTTAAGCTGTGCCTCGGCTGCCTGCTCCGTCGCTTCCAGCAATTGAGCCTGTAACTCTTCCTGCTGCTCAGTCAACACTAGCAGTTCCGGTATCAGCTCTTCCAACTGCGCTTCAAGCTCGGCGCGTTGCAGCTGCTCCTGCTGCTGTTGCTCATGAAAACCGGCCAGACTCAGCTGCTTTTGCTGGATCTGCTGACTAAGTAACTGTTGTTGCTGACGCTGGCCGACAATTTGCTGCTCCAGCGCACTGATCCTGTTACCCAACTGATAATACTGCTGCTGACACTGCTCCTGCTGTTGCCGTGCAGTATTGGCTTGTTCACGTAATTCGGTCAGCACCCGCTCATCGCCCGCCTGCGCCGCCTGATATTTCTGCAGCTCGGTTTCCTGCTCGCGCAGCTGCTGTTCCAGCTTGTTTAGCGTGTCATTAAAACCCAGCCATTTAATCGTTGTCAGCTGGGCACGCAGTGTGCGTTCCTGCGCTTTCAGCTCTTTATAGCGCTGTGCGGTAGCTGCCTGCCGCTTGAGTTTATCGATATTTTTACCCAGCTCTTCGCGCACGTCGGTCAGGCGATCCAGATTATCCCGGGTATGTTTAATGCGGTTTTCGGTTTCGCGCCGCCGCTCTTTGTAGCGGGAAATGCCGGCGGCCTCTTCAATAAAGACCCTCAGCTCCTGCGGTTTAGATTCAATCAGGCGCGAGATCATGCCCTGCTCAATAATGGCATAGCTGCGGGGCCCCAGGCCAGTGCCAAGGAAAATATCGGTAATATCGCGGCGGCGGCACTTGCTGCCATTTAAGAAATACAGCGACTGGGCATCGCGGGTCACGACGCGCTTAATCGCAATTTCACTGCGATCCGCCAGATTGCCGGCCAGCCGGCCCTGAGTATTTTCAAACACCAGCTCGACGGAGGCCTGCGACACCGGTTTGCGCTGCGCCGAGCCGTTAAAAATCACGTCGGTCATTGCATCACCGCGCAGGTTTTTCGCCGAGCTTTCGCCCAGCACCCAGCGCACCGCATCAATGACATTGGATTTGCCACAGCCGTTTGGCCCCACTATGGCCGTCATCGCTTGCGGAAACGGCACTGTAGTGGGGTCAACAAAGGATTTAAAACCTGCCAGTTTGATCTGTTTTAAGCGCATCCGGCTGCTGTATTCTGCTTAGAGTTATAGCGACAAATCTACCCATTTTGTCGCACCCTGTCACTTGCTAATTCGATTAACGGGCTGACTTTGCAGATTTTTTTTACGCCAACGCTCTGCTTTGGCTACCACATCAATAGTCTTACGCACCGGTGCTTGTGCCGCGCTGATAATCACTACCGGGCGTGACACAATCAGGTTATTCGGGTAAATCACCCGCTCCTGCTCTTTCGTACGCAGCACCGTATTAAACAAATGGATCTCGGCAATATCACCCTCCAGCGCATTATTACCATCAATAATCCGCACCTTGCTGCCTTCGGCAAAGTCTTTCTGCCCCAGTAGAATAAAGAAAGCGGTCACGTTGCTGATTAGCGACCAGGACGCAAATAAGGCGACACCGGCTACCGCAATAATTGACGATGCCAGCACCAGCAAGCCACGGATATCCACGCCCCAGATAATGCTTAGCACCACCAGCAACAGCAGCATTAGCAGGATATGAAAAACGACAATGGCTCTTTTATTCATCTCCGGCCGCATCCGGCCGCCTGCCAGCAAGCCATAGATCAATGGCACCAGCCGGCGGCTGACGATGATATAAGCCAGTACCGCCAGCAGCGATAAACCTAGCTGTACCATCATTGGGCTCATATAACCGCTGAGTTGTTTCAGGATCTCACTGTCGGCAATGATCGATTGTTCCACGCTCATCATTTAATCCAGATCATTTAACGGCCAACTGACGATATAGTCTTCAAAATCATCCAGATTCACCATATCCTCTGAGATGGTTTTGTTACGTACTGACATTTGCTTTTTATGCATCAGGCTCTTCTTACCACCGTTGAGCAAGGGGTGCCAGGATGGCAAACCGCGCCCTTCATGTAAGCGCCGATAGGCACAGCTGTTGGGCATAAAGAAGATGTCTTTCAGATTGTCTTTGGTCAGCTTAATGCAATCCGGCACCAACACAGTACGAAGACTGTATTGGGTACATTCGCATTTATGGCTATTCAGATAGCGGCAGGCGATATTAGTAAACACCACCTCTTCATCAGGTTTAAGCTCAGCGGTCGGACCTTCTTCCTCGTCGTCATGAATAAATTTATTCAGACAACATTTAGCGCAGCCATCACATAAAGCTTCCCACTCAGCGTCATTCATTTCGCTTAAGCTTTTTTGCTCCCAGAAGCGTTCACTCAGGCTCATTTAAACCTCTACCCGGCTAGCAATTTTCAGTAAATCAGCCAGCGTCAGGGTCAGGGTATCACCGGCCTGCAAGGGCCCTACCCCTGCCGGCGTGCCGGTGAGTACCAGATCGCCGGGTAGCAGAGTAAAATGTTGGCTCATTTCGCTAATCAGCTGGGTAATACCGCGGATCATATTGGCGCTGTTCCCTTGCTGGCGCAGCTCACTGTTAACCTGCAGACTAAAATCCAGTTGCTGCGGGTGTTGTACCTGCGCTTTTGGAATCAACGGCGACATCGGGCAAGCACCGTCAAACCCTTTGGCAATTTCCCACGGCCGGCCAAGTTGCTTTAGTTTGGCCTGCACCTCACGTAAGGTCAAATCCAGCGCCAGGCCATAACCCCAAATCGCCTCATTCACTTCAGCAAAGCTGGCGTTTTTCAGTGGCTTGGCAATTAATACTGCCAACTCCAGCTCATTGTGAACTTCACCGCGTCCTGCCGGAATACGAAAAGCTGGCGCCAGCGGCACCAGCGCAGTCGCAGGTTTGATAAAAAACAGGGCTTCCGGCGCGGTTTTACTTTGCATTTCGGCAATATGGTCCTGATAGTTCTGACCAATACACACCACTTTACCCAATGGTAAGCTGATAGGTTGACCTCGCCAATCCTGATGCTGGTACATTAAGTTTGCTCCGCAACAATAAGATCAGCCAGATAACCAACACTGGTGACGAAATAGTAAGAGCGGTTCCAGTGCATCAGGCTTTTATAGTTATCGTAAGCCAGGAAAGCCCGGCCGGTCGGGCCGTCAGGCAACACCAGGGCGGCAGAGATATCACGCTGTGGCAACACTTCACCATTTAAACGGCGTACGCCAAGTTGATGCCAGTCTGCCATACTGCGCGCCGAGGCATTCCAGCGGCCCAGCCATTCATTACGCGCCAGACTGCCACGCTGAATGGCATGTCCGGTATCAAAACCGGCCGGCAACTTCACTTCGCGCCCCCAGGTTTTGCTGTAATCCCAGCCTTGCTGCTTGAGATAGTTGGCAATAGAGGCAAACACATCCAGCTCATTAGTCCAGATATCTTTCTTACCGTCACCATCACCGTCCTGGGCATAAGACAGAAAAGAGCTTGGCATAAACTGACTTTGTCCCATGGCACCGGCCCAGGAGCCTTTCATATTATCTAAATCGATATGGCCCTGCGCCAGAATATCCAGCGCGTGGAAAAACTCGGTGCGGAAAAAGGTTTCGCGCCGACCTTCGTAGGCTAAGGTTGCCAGCGCAGAAGGAATAGAATAGTTGCCCTGGAAGCGGCCAAAACTGCTCTCCAATCCCCATAACGCCACAATAAAGCGCGGTTGCACGCCATAGCGTTTGCCGATTTCTTCCAATTGTGGCTGATATTGCTGATAACGCTCCCGCGCCATCCGGATCCGCGTTTCGCTGACCCGCTTTGGCAGATAGGTATCGAGTGTTTCAACCACTTCCGGTTGACTGCGATCAGCACTGACAACCCGCTCATGGAACTGCAGACTACTGAACACAGCGTCAAGTAAACTGGCGTCGTAACCGCGACTGAGTGCCTCTTGTTTCAGTGCGCTGGTATAGCTGGCAAAATCGGGTTTAGTTGCCGGACTGTCATTAGCCAACACCAATGGGCTGAATAGCTGTGAGCTGAGCAGCAAGGCGCTACCCAAAAACAGACGGTGTAACAACTTTATCTTCATACTTATTCCTTGTTGACTTCAGCTTGCTGCAGCGCCGCTTTATGCGTCGCCAGCAAATCTTCAACCGGTGGTGGCAATTGTAAATAGTAGCCCTGTTCCAGCAAGGCGGCTTTTACCTTTTCGATATCAGCCTGAGCCAAATGTTCCCGTTTGGCTAAATTCAGTACCGTAATGAGTAACGGTTGGCCAAAGGTTTGCAATAAGGCCGGCGGAACTTTGCTAAAATCATCCCGCTTTTCAACATACAGGTAGGTGCCCTCTTTTCGCGGGCTACGATATACAGCAGATAACATAGAATAAAACTACTTCGCCAACTTGCCTAACAGATAGCAAGACTATAACATGAACCGCAGGTTATGCGCATCGACCACCGTGAATGGCAGCGCAGAAATTATGGGGCTGAGGTTGGTTAATTTTAGCCAGCGCCAGATTCCAAAGATCCCGCGCAAGCGGCTTAATAATAATAGTAAAAGCGCTGAACTTTTATGTCTGAACACTCCTTAGAATTAAAGGGCAGTTTATTCCCTTTGTCCGTGTTACATTGCTCCGATCTTAGTATCAGCAGTCTGCAATCCCTGTTAACGGCCAAATTGGCTCAGGCACCAGCATTCTTTTACCAGGCTCCCATCGTCATTAACCTGCAGGATAATGATAGCAGGCCCGATTTTGTGGCGTTGAAACAGTTATTTACTGAGTTAAAACTGGTGCTGGTAGGTGTTACTGGCGCCAATGCAGAGCAAAAGACTGCAGCCCAACAAGCGGGCCTGGCGGTGTTGCAGGCCGGAAAAGCCTCGGCAGCCAAAGCCACCGAACCATCAGCGCAGACAGCGCCAGCGGCTGCGGTAAAGCCGACGCAAGTCGTGGTGCAACCACAGCCGATGGACAGCAAGATTGTGGAACAGAATGTCCGCTCCGGCCAACAAATCTACGCCAAGGGTGCCGATTTAATTATCAAGGGTGCAGTTGGCGCCGGAGCCGAAGTGATTGCCGATGGCAATATTCATATTTATGGTTCGCTGCGGGGTAAGGCGATTGCCGGCGCCAGCGGCGACAGCAGCAAGCGAATTTATTGTTACAACATGCAGGCCGAATTGGTCTCAATCGCCGGCAACTACTGGCTTAGTCATAGCCTGCAAGGTGAGTTTTGGGGTAAACCGGCCTGCATTCGCTGGCAGGGCGAAAGTTTAGTCATTTCAGAATTAGTGTAAGGAAAGTCACTATGGCAAAAATTATTGTGGTTACCTCTGGCAAGGGTGGTGTCGGTAAAACCACCTCCAGTGCCGCTATCGGTACAGGCCTGGCATTAGCCGGTAAAAAAACCGTGATTGTCGATTTTGATATCGGTTTACGGAATTTAGATTTAATTATGGGCTGCGAGCGGCGCGTAGTTTACGACTTTGTCAATGTGATCAATGGCGAAGCCAATCTGAAACAAACGCTGATTAAAGATAAACGGGTCGAGAATCTGTTTATTCTGCCGGCGTCGCAAACCCGCGACAAAGATGCGCTAACCAAAGAAGGCGTGGAGCGGGTATTAAATGAACTGTCTGCCGACTTTGATTTTATTATCTGTGACTCTCCGGCGGGTATTGAGTCGGGTGCCATGATGGCATTGTACTTTGCCGACGAAGCCGTAGTAGTAACCAATCCGGAAGTGTCATCAGTACGCGATTCCGATCGCATTCTGGGTATGTTATCGAGCAAATCACGCCGGGCTGAACAGGGTCTGGATGGCATTAAAGAGCATTTACTGCTCACGCGCTATAACCCGGAGCGGGTGCTCAAAGGCGAGATGCTCAGTGTTGAAGATGTGAAAGAAATCCTGGCCATCGAACTGGTTGGCGTGATCCCGGAATCCCAGGCCGTACTGAATGCATCTAACTCTGGCCAACCAGTGATCCTGGATGAAGAGAGTGATGCCGGTCAGGCTTATCTGGATACGGTGAAACGCTTACTGGGTGAAACCGTGCCGTTCCGTTTTCTGACGGTGGAGAGAAAAGGATTTATTAAAAGGTTGTTTGGAGGCTAACTAATGTCGTTACTGGATTATTTTCGTTCAACTAAAAAAAATACCGCCAGCACAGCCAAAGAGCGCCTGCAAATTATTGTTGCCCATGAGCGCAAGCGCCGCAGCGGCCCTGACTACCTGCCGCAGCTGGAACGCGATATTTTAGAAGTGATTCGCAAGTATGTTGATATTCCGGCCGACCAGGTTGCAGTATCACTGGAGCAACGTGGTGATGAGTTATCGGTACTGGAACTTAATATCACCTTCCCTGATGAAAAGCGCTAAGTAGCGCTTTTCTTATCTTATCTGTCAAAGGAGCAGACAATGAAAAAAACGTTAATTGCAGCCGCCGTGGTTGCAGCCGGTGTCGCCGGGTATTACTTTTTAAAACCCTCATCAGCTACGCAACTGGATTTTCCAGAGCTGGCTTATATCCCTGCCGATACGGTGCTGATGTCTGCACAACTGACCCCACTGGATATCGTGTCCTATCTGAAAAGTCTGGGATTATCGCCGGAGATGTATCTGAATCCGGAAATGAACGAGGTCTATAGCCAGTTGGCCGCTGAATCATCTAGTGCCGGCAAATTTGGTATTGCCTTGCTGCAAAACTACTTACAAGCGTTGAGTGAGCCAGAAAGCTTTGTCCAGAAAACAGGTATCGCCGCGCAAACCCGCTCTCTGACCTATATGGTCGGTGCTGCTCCGGTGATCCGCTTTGAACTGGCGGACGAAGCGGCCTTTTGGGCGATGTTTGAACAAGCTGCAACTAACAGTGGTCTGGCTTCTGAGCAACAGAATCTGAATGGCCACAATTTCCGCAGTTATAGTTTAGATGAGCAGCTCGCTGGTGCGCAGTTGCTGGTTAGCGTAGAACGCGGTTGGGGTACCATAGCCTTACATCATAGCGCGCTGTCAGAGAGCCACCGTGCCGAGAGTCTGGCATTACAGCAACCCGCCAGTAACCTGCTCAATAGCGGTAAGTTACAGGCGATGGTAAAGCAATATCAGCTGAAAGCTGACGGTATCGGTTATCTGAGCACCGAACAATTGGCTCAGGCGCTGACCACTACTGATGGTAACCAGCTGGCACGCGATTTACAGCTGACCTTTAGCGAAGGCTTACCGGAAGCGCTGCAAGTGTGGCACACCCCGGCCTGTCAAGCTGATATGGCGATGTTAAGTAAAACCTGGCCTGGTCTGGTAATGGATGCTGAACTGGTTGAGCAAGCGCCTGGCAAACTGCATATGCGGTCGAAGATGTTATTCCCCACCACCAGCCAGATTGCACTGGAAGGCTTACAAGGCCTGCAAGGTTTTATCCCCGCCAGCTTAAACGGTGGTTTACCGGACAGCATGTTTTATATGGGGTTAGGCGCCGAAATTAGCCAGTTAACGCCTGCAGTGAGCAAGCTCTGGGCTGGCATGACCGATCTTAGCGTAAGCTGTGAACCTCTGGTGGCAGTGCAACAGCAGATGAAAGCCCAGAACCCACTAATGATGTTGGCGATGGCCGGTATGGCCGCCAATGGCTTACAGGGTTTATCGGTAACTATTAATGATTTTAGTCTGGATCCGGCAACCGGCCAGCCAAATCAGGCCGATGCACTGCTAACCTTATCTGCAGATAATCCACAAGCTCTGCTGACCAATGCCCAGGCCACGCTACCACCGCTGGCGGGGATCACCTTACCGGCAGCCGGTGAAGAGGTATCCGTTGCAGAGCTATTCCCGCCCGTCGCCATGCTGGGTTTAGACGTGCGTTTACAAGCTACCGATAAGCACCTGTTACTCTATGTTGGCGAGAAAGCGAAAACGCAGGCGGCCACCATTGCCAAAGAGCCACTGAGTAAAAATGGTTTATTTAGTTTTGGTATGGACTATCAGCAGTTTTTCAGCGCCATGGCGAAGATGTCAGAACTTTCCGGACAACCGCTGCCCGCTGAGTTGGAGTCGATGTTAAAAACCAATATGCAGATGGGCATGTCATTTGCTATCGACCGGCATGGTATCGTAATTAACTCTGATGCCAAAGTCGGCGAATAACACTAGCTGCGTAACAGACAAAGCCGGATAATATCCGGCTTTTTTATACCTTACGCCGGCGATTAGCCCGCCAAGCATCGATACTGTAACAAAATAACGCCAGCCAGATCAGACCGAAGGTAAACAGCCGCTCTAATGCAAAAGGTTCCTGATATAACCAAACACCGAAAATAAACATCATGGTCGGCCCGATATACTGGAAAAAGCCCATTGTTGATAACTTCAGGCGCCGGGCCGCAGCAATAAAACACAGCAAAGGAACCGTAGTAACCAGACCGGCAGCCATCAAATAAAGGTTCAGGCCTACACTGTTTTCGAATAAATTCGCCGCAGGGCTGGCAGCATAAGACCACCAGTACCATAGCGCTAAAGGTAATAGTAACAAGGATTCGATAAAGAGCCCTTTTATCGCATCTACGGCCAGCTTTTTACGCAATAGCCCATAAACCGCAAACGAGCTTGCCAGTGCCAGTGCTATCCAGGGTACAGCGCCGTAACCGACTATCTGCCACAGTACACCTACCGAAGCCAAGCCAACCGCTAACCACTGTAACTTTCGCAGCCGCTCTCCGAGAAACAGCATGCCCAGCAGCACATTCAGCAGCGGATTAATGTAATAACCCAGGCTGGCATCCAGCATATGATTATTATTTACCGCCCATATAAATAGCCCCCAGTTACCCCCCAGCAACACGGCACACAACAAAAGCCAGCCAGCAGTTTAGGTTTTGCCAGCACTGCCAGCGTCTCGCGCCCCTGTTTTAACAGTAACAATACGATAAACAACAACAAAAAAGACCAGACGATTCGGTGCAGCAAGATCTCCGGTGCCGGGATAACGTCAATCTGTTTAAAATATAGTGGCGCTATGCCCCATAATGTATAAGCACTGGCTGCAAAAAGGCCGCCTAATTTTTGTTCACGCGTTAACGCCATACCGACTCCAATAATTAAGGCGGCAATTATACGCGGACTCGGCATCTTGGGTCGAAAAAAAACAGCCGGCGAGTGCCGGCTGTTGTCATGTATTGCACAATACGTTGCGTTGCTGTTTATTCCTGAACAAAATCGTCCATCAGAATCAGCCCAACATCTGCAGTTAACCCCTCACCATCGCGCGCGATAGCGGTGTAAATCTTGTTAGCCTCGAGGCTAAGTGCTACCGGGCCAATTGCCGCTGTTTTTGAGCCTGCCGGTGTAACAGTTACCACATAGTCACCTGCGGCCAGAGACACGTAGCCGGTATCGGCTTTGAATGGCACAGCCGCGAAAGCGGGTGTCGCTGTTGAGATATCGTTGGTTGCGGTAACATAGATATCTACCGGACCTGCCAACGTCGAGCCGTGTACAATACGCACTTGAGCTTCAGTGGCGATACGGCGTGGCATGTCTGCTAGTACCAGGGGCTCAATGGTGTTTTCAGTCAAGGAACCTACTGCCAACACGCTGTAAAATGCTCCGGCTTCTAACGGTAAATCAGCGTCAATCACCACCACATCGTTGTTAGCGTTAGCGGCGACTTTCACATTGTAGGTATCGGGCGCGACACCCAGATAGCCCGTGAAGTCCGGGAAGGACAAGGCTTCGACCAATTTGATGGCATCGTTAGCTATGACATCTACCGCTGGCGCATCTGACACATTGTGCACCACCCGCACTGAGGCTGTGGTATTTGCATCCAGAATGTCCAGACTTTCACCCGTTGGCGTTACCGCCAGTAAGGAAACCGGTGAATCGCCAGAGAAGCGGTTATTAATCGCTGCCACCACTAAGTCGGTGCCAGCAGCTAACTCCAGAGGACCAGAGTCAAACACTACCATATCCTGACCCGGTAATGTAATGCGTACACGGTAGTTACCGGCGGCAACATCGATGGCTCCGGTAAACTCTTTAAAATCAAGTGTATCCAGCGGTGCTCCCAGTGCCGCATCTGGCGCAGTGACGTGAATATCAACTGCTGGTGCCGCAGATGCCGCATGCACCACTTGTAACCGGATGTTACCTGCGGCTAAATCTGCCACATCTGATGTCACCACTAGCGGCTCCAACGTATCCTGTGCGACAGAACCTACCGCAAAGACCTTGTAGTTGGTCGCCTCTGCCAGCGCCAAATCTACTGGCCCGATAACTGTGGCAGTTGCATCGCCCGGCAGTAAGGCTTCTACCGCCACGTTGTAAGTTGCAGGCGCCAGGTCAAAGTTCTCAGAGCTTTGACCAAAGGCCAGATTTTCGATTACCGGCTCGCCACCTACTAAGACATTAACGTTGGGTGCATCTGAGGACGCGTGAATCACTCTTAAGGTCGCATCGACCACTACCGGTGGTGGTGGTGGTGGCGGCGGAGGTACGACTACTGGATCACTGCTGCTATTGCACGCACTGAGCGTCGCCATTACCGCTGCGGCGACTGAAAGTGAGACGATTTTTTTCATTGTTCTTACCCTTCAGTTGATAGTTGCTCGAAAACTTACGCCGCGGTAAAGAGCAAAGATCAACTACTACAGGTGCAAAAAACCGACATTATTATTGCAAAAATTCTACTGATCCATCTCGACTTTATTAACGTTAAATTTCAGCTTAATTATCGATGTGTGCAGGAAGTGTTAAGAAAGGCGCTAATACTGCGCCGCGCCATCCGGTTAAAAATTCAGGTACCGGCAGCTGGTTACGCTCCTGATCACTCACCCGCCAACACCAGTTAAAATATTCGTGCAACTGACGACGGGTTGCCAGAAATGATGCCGGTATATCTGCTGCGGCAGCGGCATCCTTTACCGCTTGTCCGATTTCAGCCAATACAACCTTTTCACCGGCAAATTTCTCATTATGATAGAACTTTTGCGGACAATGCTCCGGATTTAATGTTTTAGCATGGTTAATTAACTCAACCAGCAATTTAGCGTGTCGTCGCAGCTCCCGCACCGGCATACCGGGGATGTTTAACAAACTCTCTGCTGTTGCCGGTTTGCGCTTCGCCAGTTCAAAAAGCTGTGCGTCTTTTACCACCAAGCCCAAGGCCAGATCTTTGCTGCTGGCATACTGATAGCGCCAGCTTACCAGCTCACGTAAAATCGCCAATTCCCGGCTATTTAGCTGACTGCTATTCTTAATCTCCAGATATTTAAATTCAGCCGGCAATTGTTGTTGCCGCCGCGCCATCAGGGTTTGTCCCTCGGCTAATAGCAGGGCTAATTTTGTGCTGTTGGATAATTCGGCCAGAAGTCGCTGATACACTGGCAGTAAAAACTTAACGTCGTTAGCAGCGTAATCAAGTTGCTTTTGCGCCAGTGGTCTGGCAAGCCAATCGGTGCGCGATTCGCTTTTGTCCAGCACTTCGCCGGTTAATTGCTCAACCAGTCTGGCATAACCCATACTACCGCCCCAACCCAGAATTTCGGCTGCCAGCTGAGTATCAAATAATGGTGCGATGTTCGTAATACCAATGGTAGCCAGGGCTTCGAGATCTTCCGTGCAAGAATGCAGAATTTTGGTCACGCCTGTTGCCGCCAGTAAAGCCTGTAACGGCTGCCAGTCGGTAATAGTTAGCGGATCAACTAACGCCAGCCGGCTGCCGTCATACAGCTGAATAAGCCCCAATTTTGGGTAGAGGGTGCTTTGCCGGATAAACTCGGTATCCAGGGCAAGTAGTGGCTGTTCGATAGCCTGGCGGCAAAAATCGGCCAGCGCCTGATTGGTGGTAACTAAAGACATGCTTATCTCTCAAAGTAAAAAGCCGGCAATCGCCGGCTTTTTATTAACCGCGCAGCTCGCGGCGTAGGATCTTTCCTACGTTAGTTTTGGGCAATTCTGAGCGGAATTCTACCAGCTTTGGCACCTTGTAGCCGGTTAAATGTTGCTTACAGTGTGCAATCACTTCCTGCTCGGTCAGGCTTTGGTCTTTTTTCACCACAAAGACCTTCACCACCTCTCCAGTTACTTCATTAGGTACACCAACAGCGGCAACTTCCAGCACTTTTTCGTTCATCGCGACCACTTCTTCAATCTCGTTCGGGAACACATTAAAGCCCGATACCAGAATCATATCTTTCTTGCGGTCGACAATATAAAAGAAGCCATCGGCGTCCATAGTGGCGATATCACCGGTATATAACCAGCCATCTTTAATGGTCTTCGCCGTTTCTTCCGGCCGGTTCAGGTATCCCAGCATTACCTGAGGCCCTTGCACTATCATTTCACCCGCTTCACCGACTGCGACATCATTACCGTTTTCATCCACTAAGCGGATATCGGTTGAAGGTGCCGGTAAACCGATACTGCCGTTAAAGTCATCCAGATCGAACGGGCTTAACGTCACCAGCGGACAGCATTCGGTTAAACCGTAACCTTCCAACAGCCTGGTTTTAGTCACTTTTTTCCAGCGCTCCGCCACCGGGCGCTGCACCGCCATACCGCCACCCAGAGACAGTTTTAACCGACTGAAGTCCAGTTCTGCAAAGCCAGGGGTATTCAACAGACCATTAAACAGGGTGTTAACGCCGGTGATCGCCGTAAACGGAAATTTGGCCAGCTCTTTTACAAAGTTGGGCATATCGCGTGGATTGGTAATCAGCAGATTAGTACCACCGTGTTTGAAAAACACAAAGAAATTCGCGGTAAGCGCAAAGATATGATACAGCGGTAAGGCAGTAACCACATTTTCTTTGCCTTCATCGAGAAATTTGTCCAGAAAGCCACTGGCCTGTTCCAGATTCGCGACCATATTGCGATGCGTCAGCATCGCGCCTTTGGAAACCCCGGTCGTACCACCGGTATATTGTAAAAAGGCAATATCATCGCCAGTCATCTGCGGTTTTTGCCAGCTTAAGCCGGCGCCACGCTGTAGCACGTCTTTATAAGTCACAAAACGGCGTAACTGATAAGCCGGGATCAGCTTTTTCAGATGCTTAACCACCAGGTTAACAAGTGTGCCTTTTACCGCACCTAACATATCGCCCATCTTGGTCAGAATAACGTGCTCAACCTGAATATTTTTCTCAACTGCCATCAGGGTGTGGGCAAAGTTTTCAACGATAATAATAGCGCGGGCTTTAGAATCGGTTAACTGGTGTTGTAATTCGCGCGGGGTATAGAGCGGGTTCACATTGACTACGCTACAACCGGCCCGTAACACGCCCATCAGCGCAACCGGGTATTGCAGTAAATTCGGCATCATAATGGCAACGGCATCGCCTTTTTTCAGCCCCAGCTCGTGTTGCAAATAGGCCGCGAATGCCTGACTTTGCTGATCCAACTGCCGGTAGGTAATGCTTTTACCCATATTGACAAAGGCGATTTTATCGGCAAATTTGGCAATGCTTTGCTCGAAAATATCTAATAATGAAGAATAATGATCAGGATCGATTTGTGCCGGCACGCCTGCAGGGTAACGCTTTAACCAGACTCTATCCACCGTCTACTCCTTAAAAATAGTTGTTATACTTAACCCTGCGCACTTTTCTAAGTGTCTGACGGGTTTTTTATAATTTTACGTTTACGGCAGGTTATCAGACCAAGTTTTGACCTGCTCACCCACTCTGAGTATTTACTCTAACTCTAATCATCCCACAAATAGCGAAATCAGACAATTAGTCTGCTGTAGCTCTGGCAGGCTTGGTAAACTTTAACGTCATCCGATCACTCTCGCCTATAGCCAGATAATAATCACGATCGGTAAGCCCCATCGCCAGCGTCGGTGGCAACGCATACACACCTTTAGGATAATCTTTGCTATCGCGTGGATTCGCATTAATCTCACTGCTGGCGACCAGTTGAAATCCCACCTGCTCTGCAACCTGAATCAAATAAGCCTCATCAGTATAACCTTCAACCGCATAGCTGGTGATTTCGCTAACCCGCGCTGCCCGATGTTCTACCATACCAAGGGTACCACCAGGCTTTAACACCTGATACAGGCTTTGCATCGTTGCCAATAAATGTCCACGCTGGTCCCAAATATGAGCGTTGCGAAAGCTCAGAATCATATCAAACTGGTCGGGAGCTAAAGCCGGGATAAAATTTGGCGGATCTAATGCGACCCGGCCAACCTCACCAAAATGCGCGTGTTGTTCCAGGATCCGCTGTTCCAGACGGCTACTTAGCCTGGCCCAAAATTGGCTTTTCGCATCCTGATTACTCGCCGCATCCTGCCGGAAATGGGCGACGGTTAAACGCCCTTGATCTTTCACGAAGGGCGCAATAATTTCGGTGTACCAGCCGCGAACCGGCCAAAGCTCTAATACCGACATCTGCGGCTCGATGCCAAAAAATAGCAGAGTTTCAACCGGATGACGATATTGGTTCCGCTGCAGATTTGCCGCGCCGCGCGCGGGATCTTCAGCCAACTCGGTTAAGCGCTCCCGCCATTGTTCAGCATCCGTTGCGACCACCGTCGCCGCGGGTGAGAGCAAACAGAGGGCGGCCACTATGCTTGTTATTGTTCTTTTCATAGTTATTACCTGTTGCATCAGCGGCTGTGTTACTGGTACACAGCAATTATCTTAAGATAGCGTTGCCTTTGCCTAAAAGTCCAGCAAAACACAGATTTTTGCCACTCTGTCGCAGTTAGCTTGGTGGCGATTGGCAGATGCCGTACACTGTGCGGCGTGACAATTCAACAAGGGTTACTGATGCGTAAGGTTGTTTTTCTCTCCGCACTGGCTTTAGCCACGACACCTGTATTGGCAGCGCCAAAAAACATTATCTATATGATTGGCGATGGTATGGGACCAGCCTATCTGACTGCCTATCGTTATTACCTGAATCAGGGTGAGCGACCAGTGCAACAGACGATTTTTGATCAACTACTGGTTGGCGCCTCCAGTACCTATCCTGACGATGACACCCTGGTTACCGACTCTGCGGCTGGTGCTACGGCGTTGGCCACCGGCGTAAAAAGCTTTAATGGCGCTATTTCGGTCAACCGGCAACATATTCCGATTGGCACCATGATGCAGCTGGCCAAGCGCTTGGGTAAAGCCAATGGTATTGTCGCCAGCTCTCAGGTTAACCATGCTACGCCGGCTGCCTTTGTATCCCATAATGTGCATCGTCGCAATTACGACGCTATTGCTGATATGTATCTGGATTACCGGATTAATGGCCAGCCGGTGGCTGATGTAATTTTAGGTGGCGGTACTTCGTACTTTATTCGTGACGACCGTAATCTGGTTACTGAATTTAAGCAGCAAGGCTATCAGTACGCCGGTAGTTGGCAGGATCTGAACCAGCTGACCACTAAGCCAGCTCTGGCACTGCTCGATAAAATTGGCTTACCTGCAGCGTTAAACAGCGAGCAACCCGCACAGCTGGCGACCTTAACCGAAAAAGCCCTGCAGCTGTTAAGTCCGGCCGAGAAAGGCTTTGTGCTAATGGTTGAGGGCAGCCAGATTGACTGGTGTGGGCATGATAATGATATCGCCTGTGCTATGGCCGAAATGCATGACTTTGCGAAAGCCATTGCCGTAGCAAAAGCCTATGTGGATGCCAACCCGGATACCTTGCTGGTGATTACGGCCGATCATGAAACCGGCGGTATGTCCTTAGGTGCGGATGGCAAATATCTGTGGTTACCCGAGGTGGTACGTGGTGTTAAAGCGACAGGCCGGCGAATTGCTGACGAAATGAATGCTGCAGACAGCGAACAGGCAGCGCTGGCACGTTGGCAAGCCTTGACCGGTATTAATATTACCGATGAAGAACAACAGCAGTTGCTTGCCGCTCGTGGTAAGGAGCAAAAAGATCTACGTGACGTAGCGGTCAGACTGGTAGCCCAATATTCCTATACCGGCTGGACTACCGGCGGCCACACCGGCGCCGATGTGCCGGTAATGGCCTATGGTAAATACAGCGGGGCTTTCCGCGGCTTTATGGATAATACCGATATCGCCAAACAACTGATCCGCTATATCAGTACCAATCAAACCCCTAAAGCCAGCGAGTAAGTCTTACTCGCTGGCAATCAGCTGCGCCCGTAATTCGGGCGCACTGGTATTTTGGTGCAACCAGATATTAAAAAATGCCGGCCCAAATTCTGGATCTGCCAATACGCCGGTACTCTCTCCATTCATATAGAACTCAACGCCGTTATCTGCCAGCAATACCGCTGCCAAACGGTCGCCTTTGTCGACATCCTGCCATAGACTTTTTAACTGTTCTGCCCACTTTTGCTGTTGCTCGGCACTACTTTGGCCTAGCTTCTTCCACTCATCAACGGTGGCTTTAATAAACTGATCGCGGCTGATTTTGCGCTTATAGGTGAGCTCCAGTAATAAGGGGGTACTTTGCTGGTAATCGACAAAACGGCCATCGGCCGTCGCCAGCCTCGCATCGTACAGCTGCCAGAATAAGTAGCGATAGCTACCCTCGCCTACTGTAGTGAGATCCGGTAAGGCCGCAGCCGGCATTGCCAGTCCCAGCAATAATGCAAATGCTGATACTCTAAACATAAAACCTCCTGCTTTGACCATAAAGGACGGCCAGACCGCCCCAAATCAGTGCTAATACGCCATAAGACACGTAACCCGCCGGGAAACTGAGCACTCCGCCACTCAGGGCTGCACCGCCGATATAAGACAAAGGCCCGCCCGTAGCGCCCAATACAAAAGCTAACCAGGGCTTTTGTAGAAAATCGGCTAACAACTCCACCACTGCCAGTGCAAAAACACCCCACAGCAACCAGAACCACAGTGGCAAGCTGTCGCGCAGGGCAAAACTTAAAATATCCAGCTGGATCAATGCTGAGTCAATCGCGATACCCAGTAGCGCAATAATCACAACAGCCAGCCGTCGCCGCGTGCCAACAAGACGCCACAAACCATAAAGCAAATACGCCAGTACCGGCCAAAACGCCAGTTGCTGGAAATACACCAGCAAAAACCAGCACAACTCAAAGCCGATAATGGCCCGCCAGTTAAGCTTAGACACGGCGGCACTCATTGTTGTTTCATCCGGTTCGCCAATTTAATCCGCAGGCCGTAAGGCAAAGCACTTAAAAGCTTCAGCATCAGGCTTAAACGTCTCGGGAAACGTAGCCGCGGTTTGCCCGCAGCTATACCGGAGTAGATGCGCTCTGCAGCCTGAGCGACCGGCATTAAAAACGGCATCGCAAAGTCATTTTTTTGGGTAAGTGGCGTATCGATAAAGCCCGGTTCAATCAAGCAAACCTTAATTCCGGTATCATGCAAATCTACCCTTAAGCTATCGGCGAAATAGCTAATAGCGGCTTTGCTGGCGCCATAGGCTTCAGCCCGGGTAAACGGGAAGAAATGCGCCATCGAACTGACGATGGCTAATGTACTGCCGGCGCTAAGCCGTGGCAGTGCCTCTTTTACCGCCCGCACCACAGCCAGCACATTGAGCTCAAAAGTCCGCTCAAAAGCGCTGATATCAAGGTTAGTCGCCTCTACATATTCGCAGTTACCGGCGTTAAGCAGCACCACATCGAAACGCAACTCAGCCGGCAGCTTGGCAAACCAGCTGGTTAAGGCTGCGCTATCGGTCAGATCCAAACTTACCGGCACAATACGCTGCGGCACCTCGGCTGAAAGTTCTGCTAACTTATCCGCAGAGCGCGCCACCGCATATACCGTCCAGCCATTACGGGCATAATGCAGTGCGGTTTCGCGGCCAATGCCAGAGCTGGCACCGGTAATTAAAATCGTTGAGGTCATAAATACTCCATTGCAGTTGGAGCTTATACGTAAAGTATAGCGAACAGTTCAGTGGGGCTTTAACGCAAAACAATTGAAAATAGTCAGGCTGCTTGTCATTTATACACTTCAAGATTATATTCATTATTATCATTTATGAATACGAGAGGCCTTATATGGCAACGACAAGTTTGAGTTTGGGCGAGCATTGGGAAACCTTTATCAGGAAGGAAATTGCAACCGGTCGCTACGGTTCGGCCAGTGAAGTGGTGCGTGATGCATTGAGAACGCTTGAAGAACGTAAGGCAAAACTTGAAGCCTTACGTGCACATTTAGCTCAGGGTGCCTTGCAAGCCAGAGAGGGACAGTTTGTTGAGGACTTTAGCGTCGACCAGCTAATTTCAGATTAGTGGCCGTTGTATTGATGTAATCGGCGTACCACATCAAGAAATGGATATTGATGGCTATTTCAAAAATTAGCCAGAAGACAAAAGTTAGGCGTAGAGATCAACACCCAGCATCGCTTGTACTTCACTGCGACGCTGTTCATTTTGCAGGCTTTGGTAAGCGGCTATCGCCCGTTCATTCCGGGGTTCGCTGCTATCGCGAAAGTTTTGCCGATTGCGCTCAGCCTCACGTTCATTATCCAAACGCTCAATCACTGCCCGCTCCACGCGGATCCCTGCCGCTTGCTGCGTGCTTTGCGCCTCTGCAGCTTGGCGCTCAGGCGTAGTTTGCCGCACCGGTTGCGGACGATTCGTCGCCGGGTTTAGCAAACTGCTGGCATTGATATTATTGCTGGCGTTAATGCTCATATAAGCCGCTAACTAGAAGAATTGCGCTAATTATAGACAAGGAACCGCGAAAGTTACCACTAATATTTATCCACAGCACTATTGTTGCTCACGTGGTACCGGTAGGACCTCGGAGGTCCGTCCGGTACCGGAGACGTGTGGATAAGTTAGCGGCCGGGAAGTTTTTGCCAGGTGACTTCATCGCGTACGTAGACCGGCTCGGCCTGCTCGGCGCTGACAAATAACTGTTGCTGCCAGGCTCGGCTGGCAAAAGGCAGCATAAACTGCGCTGACGGGTACAGAATCGAATCAGCAATCAGCGCTGGCGCCAGCTGCTGTAGTGCCTGCGAATAAGTTTGCCAACCGGTACCCACCCCCAACACCCGTGAGGTAAAAGACAGTGAGGTCAAAACCTCAGGTAAAGCGGCCGGCTTAGCCGCGATTTCCGGCGTTATCGCTTGCATTAAACCTGCTTCATCTAAAGTGAAAGCGGCGATATACACTTCCGCCATTCTGGCATCAATAGCGGCAATCACCTCTGTGGCGTTTTGCTGTACTGCCGCCGCCTGTGCCATCGCAGCCAGGGTTGACACCCCAAATACCGGCAAATCTGCGCCAAAAGCCAGGCCCTGGGCGACGGACACGCCAATCCTGACACCGGTAAAACTGCCGGGGCCACGACCAAAGATAATACCGTCTAACTGATGAAGGCTGATGCCAGCATCAGCTAACAGCTGCTGTACCATCGGTAAAATGCGTTTGCTGTGTTGCTGCGGGCAAACTTCATCCAGCGCTAAGATCTGGCCATCCAGAGCTAAAGCGACTGAGCAGGCTTCGGTAGAGGTATCCAGGGCTAAAAACTTCATCATTTATCCTGTTGCATAGCATGTAAAAACTGACAGGCCTCAGCCAGATCGCGGCTGCGGCGCATCGGTGGCAGGCTCTTTAAAAACGTAGCGCCATAGGGCTTAGTCACCAGCCGGTTATCACAGATCACCAGCACACCGCGGTCGCTGACATCGCGAATTAGCCGCCCGACGCCCTGCTTTAACGTAATCACCGCCTGGGGTAACTGGACCTCGGCGAACGGATCTTTGCCGCGCATTGTACAGTCTTCACTGCGTGCCTGCAGCAAGGGATCGTCCGGCGAAGCGAAGGGCAGCTTATCGATAATGACACAGCTTAAGGTATCGCCCCGGACATCCACCCCTTCCCAGAAACTGCCGGTACCCAATAACACCGCATTTTCCAGCTGCACAAACTGCTCTAATAGCAAACGTTTACCGGTGCTGCCCTGCACCAGCACCGGCTGGCGGATCTGCTCCGGCAAGGCGCCCGCCATCCACTGCAACATTCGATGGCTGGTAAACAGAAAGAAACAGCGGCCATTATTCGCCTGGATCAGCTGAACAGCTAAACTGAGCAAAGCATGCGCCATCGCCGGCTCATGGGGCTCGGGTAAAAACCGTGGCACACAGAGCAGTGCCTGCTGCGCATAGTCAAAAGGGCTTTCCAGCAACAGTGTACGGGCACCATTAAGGCCCATTTGCTGTTGATAATGGGCAAAGCCCTCATCTACTGACAACGTGGCCGAGGTGAAGATCCAGCTGCGTTCAGCGGCAAATACCAGTTTTTGAAATTTATCGGCAATACTCAGCGGCGTTAAATGCAGCGTCACGTGCAAGCGGCTGGTTTCAAACCACAGACTGACGCCGCTTTGTTCGGTTTGCAGCAACTTCGGTAACTGACTTTTCAGCTGCGCCAGCCGCTCATAGCAGTTATCCAGCGCCTGACAGCGTCCAAGACTGCTTTTTACAATCTGATACAGCATCTCCAGCGCATCATTAATACGGATCACTGCCGTTTGCATGCTAGTTTGCTGATAGGCCTGCCGCCAGTTGCCACGCGCCGGATCGGCAGCAAACTGCAACCGCCAGTCGCGGGTCAGGCTGGAGAGTTTATCGGCGGCTTTACTTAGCTGGATCAGATCTTTCAGTTCAGTTTTGCCGATTTGCTCTAAGTCTTTACACAGATCCAGCAACACCCGGCTGGAGAAATGCTCACCAAAATAATCGCTGGCGATATCCGGGATCTGATGCGCTTCGTCGAAGATCACCACTTCCATGTCAGGTAACAGCTCACCAAAGCCGGTATCTTTCAGCGCCAGATCGGCAAAAAATAAATGATGATTGACGACCACCAGATCAGCCGCTTGCGCCTCTTTGCGCGCCTTTAGCAGATGGCAGTCTTCATACACCGGGCAGTCTTTACCCAGGCAGTTATCGGTGGTACTGGTGACATAAGGCAGCGCCCGCGAGTCTTCGGCGATATAACTGAGCTCACCGATATCACCGCTTTGCGTTTCCGCGGCCCATTTTTTGATCAGGCTTAGGTCATTAATCAGCTCAGGATCAGCACTAGGGATATGTTGATAATGCTGCTCTAAGCGAAACAGACATAAATAATTTGACCGCCCTTTTAACAGCGCAGTCTTTACCGGCAGGGCCAGCGCCTGTAATACCGTTGGCAGATCGCGAAAGTACAGCTGCTCCTGCAGGTTTTTGGTGCCGGTTGATAAAATCACCTTTTTACCAGACAGCAGTGCCGGCACCAGATAGGCGTAAGTTTTACCGGTACCGGTACCCGCTTCCACCACCAAAACACCATTGGCCGAGATACTTTCTGCTACGGCCTGTGCCATCTCCAGCTGCGCCGCACGCGGCTTAAAGCCCGGGATCTGTTTTGCCAGGGTGCCCTGTTCGGCAAAGGCATGTTTGACCTTAGCCGACATCAGTACCTCGGGTAACGGCATCACAAAAACGCAGCACAGCAGCTCCAGAATAGTAATAAGGCTTCAACCAGACGAAGAAAGAAGCAAAATACAAAGCAATTGCCGGCTATTATGCCTTGTCAGCGCCAAAAATCAGATAAAAATATCCACATGGCCATCTTTATCGACGTGCTGCTCTTCCTCTGGCGTGGTGTAGGGTGCTGGCGGATAGTCATCTGACGGCGCTTTTTTGGCAAAGCGGCGCAGAATTAAAAACTTTTGCTCATTGCGTTTTAGCGGCTCCAGCCGGGCTTCTTTAAACACAGGCAGCACCTGCCGTGGATCCTGTTCGACAGGGGTTCCCGGGGTGCGTTGAATAAAGGGCATAAAAACGTCCATCATTCCTCCTGCCTGTGTTGAAAACGTGGCCGCCGCAAAGCGTTAAGTTGCAATACCATACTGTTATCGGCTGCATTAGCCTAAACTTTAATCAGCAATATTGCCTATACAACTTGACCACAAAACAGGCAATTAGTTGCCAGTCTTGAACTTTAAACACTGATAAACTTTAATGCGAAACAAGCCGAAAAAAACACAAAGCACTGATTAATAAACAAATTAAAAGACATTGCCGTATTTACCACTGAAAATAATAGTTGCAACCAAGGCTTGCCAGGAGTAACTTGTATAGCATCTAACGTACAGGATTAACCCATGACACTGTTCACTGTATCACTGCACCATCATCATAGCACCTAGCCTTCCGGCTTAGGCGGAGGGCTATTGCTAAGGCCTCCGGTGGATACTGTCATATCAAACCCCGCAGGCCAGTGCCACGGGGTTTTTTGTTTTCAGGTTTTTTATTTTTCGACTATCAGGAGTGACGTATGAGTCCGGCCATTGAAAGTAAACGTTTACGTATCGCGATGCAAAAATCCGGGCGGCTGTCCGTGGACTCGCAAGCCCTGCTTAGTAGCTGTGGCTTAAAAATTAACCTACGTGAACAGCGCCTAATTGCCCATGTCGAAAATATGCCGATTGATATTCTGCGGGTACGGGATGACGATATTCCGGGTTTAGTGATGGATGGCGTCTGTGATCTGGGCATTATCGGCGAAAACGTGCTGGAAGAAGTATCACTACAGCGCCAGTTAGATCAGGAAAACTTCGACTATGAGGTGCTGGCGCGACTGGATTTCGGCGGCTGCCGCTTATCAATTGCGGTACCGCAAGAGGAAAACTACCAGGGTGTACAAAGCCTCGATGGCAAAACGATTGCCACTACTTACCCGCGCTTACTGGCACGCTTTTTAAAACAACAAGGCGTCAATGCCCGCATCGTGATGCTCACCGGCTCAGTAGAAGTGGCACCGCGTGCTGGCCTGGCCGATGCGATCTGTGACCTGGTCTCTACCGGCGCCACGCTGGAAGCCAATGGTTTAAAAGAGGCCGAAGTGATTTACCGCAGCAAAGCGGTATTGATTCAGCGCAAAGGTCTGACAGATGCCGGTCAGCTAAAACTGATTAGAAAACTGATGCCACGCATTCAGGGCGTGATGCAGGCAAATGAAAGCAAGTACATTATGCTGCACGCACCACGCTCCCGCTTAGATGAAGTGATTGCACTGTTACCTGGCGCCGAAAACCCAACACTGTTACCGCTGGCGGGGAATAACGATGTGGTCGCCATTCACGTGGTCAGTAGCGAAACCCTGTTCTGGGAAACCATGGAGCAGTTAAAAGCGCTTGGCGCCAGCTCTATTCTGGTGCTGCCGATTGAGAAGATGATGGAGTAACATCATGCAGCGTATCGATTGGGCCACGTTAGACTCTTCTGCACAGCAACAGGCATTAGCACGCCCGGCGCTGCCGGATGCCGCAACCCTGGCACCCCAGGTGCGCGAGATTATTGCCAAGGTACAAAGCGAAGGTGATGCGGCCTTACGGGCGTACAGTGCCAGCTTTGACAAACTGGATAATAACCCGATTAAGCTCAGTCTCGATGAGCAACAACGGCTGTTAAGTCTGCTGAGTCAGGAGCGCAAAGCTGCGATTGAACTGGCCTACGACAATATCCGCAAGTTTCACGCCGCCCAGCTGCCGCGCGACATCGAAGTTGAAACCAGCGCTGGCGTGATTTGTGAGCTAAAGAATCAGCCGATCCAAAGTGTTGGCCTCTATATTCCTGGCGGCAGCGCGCCGTTACCTTCCACGGTACTGATGCTTGGTGTACCGGCACAATTAGCGGCTTGCCCGCGTGCGGTGCTGGTCACTCCGCCGGGCAAACCGGCCGCGACGGATATCGCACCAGAAATTATCTATGCCGCTAACCTCTGTGGTATTACCGAGATCTATACTATTGGCGGCGCCCAGGCGATCGCCGCGCTGGCCTATGGCACTGAGACGATTGCCAAAGTAGATAAAATCTATGGCCCCGGCAATCGTTATGTGACAGAAGCCAAGCAGCAGGTAAGTCAGGATCCGCGTGGTGCAATGATTGATATGCCTGCCGGCCCGTCTGAAGTGCTGGTGCTGGCCGATGCGCTGGCAAATCCGGCCTTTATTGCCGCCGACTTGTTATCGCAAGCCGAACATGGCCCGGATTCACAGGTCATTTTAGTTAGCGATAGCCAGAGCCTGATCGATCAGGTTGAGTTGCAGCTCTCAGCACAGCTGGCGGCCTTACCACGTAAAGAGATTGCCGCCAAGGCACTGGCGCACAGCCGCGCTATTTTAACGCCGGATCAGGCCACGGCAGTGGCCGTGACCAATGCCTATGCGCCGGAGCACTTAATTGTGCAAACGGCCAATGCCGAAGCCTTAACCGCGCAATTTACCAGCGCCGCCAGTATCTTTGTCGGTCAGTGGACGCCGGAGTCGGCCGGTGACTATGCCAGCGGCACCAACCATGTGCTGCCAACCTATGGCTATAGCCGTACCGTGTCGAGCTTGTCGCTGAGTGATTTTTTCCGCCGCTACACAGTGCAGCGCTTGTCGGCAACCGGCATGCGCAATATTGGCCCGGCGATTGTTACGCTGGCCGAGGCAGAGAGCTTAGAAGCGCATGCCAACGCCGTACGGCTGCGCTTAGCGGCTTTAGAAAGCGCAGCACAAGACAAGAATTGAGGCAGAGCAGCATGATGAGCACAACAAATACGATCAATAGCACTAACACCAAAGACAGCAAAAATAACAGCGTCAGCGATCTGGCCCGGCAACTGGTACAGGACTTAGTGCCTTATGCCTCAGCCCGCAGCAGCATGAGTGGCGGTGCAGTTTGGCTTAATGCCAATGAAAATGCTCTGGCACCGGCCTATCAGCTGGATGGCACTTTTAACCGTTATCCGTCCTGTCAGCCCAAAGCCGTCATTGATGCCTATGCCCCCTATGCCGGTGTCGCGCCAGAGCAGGTCCTGGTCAGCCGGGGTGCCGATGAGGGCATTGAGCTGCTGATCCGCAGCTTTTGTGAACCAAAACAAGATAGCATTACCATTTGTCCACCCACTTATGGCATGTATGCGATTAGTGCCGAGAGTAACCAGACCGCCGTCAACAAGGTATTGCTGGTGAATAACGAGCAGCTGGATCTGGCCGGTATCTTTGCCACCACGCCTAAGCTGGTATTTATCTGTAGCCCGAATAACCCGACCGGCGATCTGATCCCGCGCGAGCAAATTATCGCTGTACTGGAACAGTTCCAAGGTAAGGCGCTGGTTGTCGTCGATGAAGCCTATATTGAATTTGCGCCCAGTGCTTCAGTGGTGCCACTCTTAAGCCGTTATCCGCATTTGGTGATACTGCGTACCCTGTCCAAAGCCTTTGGCCTGGCCGGGTTACGCTGTGGCTTTACCCTGGCCGCCCCTGAGGTAATTAATGCCCTGAAAAAGCTGATCGCGCCTTATCCTATCGCCGAGCCGGTTGCGCAAATCGCCGCTCAGGCTTTAGCACCGGCGGGTATTGCTCAAATGCAGCAAAGCGTGGCGACCATTAATCAGCTGCGCCAGGAGTTTTGCCAGTTTGCCCAAGGCTTAGAGGGGGTACAAAAAGTCTGGCCCAGCAATGCCAACTATGTGCTGTTGCAGGTAGCCGATGCCGCGGCCTGCGTCGCCGCATTAATTAACGAGGATATCCTGATCCGCAATCAATCCTCGCAGCTGGGTTTAAGCCAGGTGGTGCGGGTATCGATTGGCAACCCGGATGAGATGCAGCGCCTTAAGCAGGCAATGCTTAACTATTTTTCAGCGAATAAGAGAGTAAGCGCATGAGTGGCCAACCTATTTTATTTATCGACCGCGATGGCACCATGGTGGAAGAGCCGCCAATTGACAAGCAACTGGATAGTCTGGAAAAACTGGCTTATGAGCCAGGTTTAGTGCCGGCCTTGTTAAAATTGCAAGCGGCCGGTTACCGACTGGTGATGGTGACCAATCAGGATGGTCTGGGTACCAGCAGCTTTCCGCGCGACACCTTCGACGCGCCGCACAATAAAATGATGCAGCTATTAACCTCGCAAGGGATCCAGTTTGACGATGTGCTGATTTGCCCGCACTTTGACAGCGATAACTGCAGCTGCCGCAAGCCGAAACTTGGCCTGGTAAAAGACTATCTGCAGCAAGGCAAAATCGACTTTACCAATTCCTATGTGATTGGCGATAGGCTAACTGATGTGCAGCTGGCCGAAAATATGGGGCTACCGTCTTTTCAATATAACCGTGAGTCTTTGGGCTGGGCCGACATTACCAAACAGATTTTAGGCCGTGGCCGCAAAGCTGAGGTAAGCCGGGTAACGCGCGAAACCGATATCAAGGTTAAGGTTGATTTGGATAACAGCGGCAACAACAGCTTTAACACCGGCGTGGGCTTTTTTGACCATATGCTGGAGCAAATTGCCACTCATGGCGGCTTTTCGTTGCAGGTTGCGGTAAAAGGCGATTTGCATATTGACGATCATCACAGCGTGGAAGATACCGCCCTGGCGCTGGGTCAGGCATTAAAGCAGGCGCTGGGCAATAAGCGTGGCATTAACCGTTTTGGCTTTGTGCTGCCAATGGACGAGTGCCGGGCAGAATGCGTAATGGATTTATCCGGCCGGCCGCTGTTTGTCTTTAACGCCGAACTGGGCGAAGGCAGTGTCGGTGGTTTGAACCTTGAGATGGTACCGCACTTTTTCCGCTCACTGAGCGATGCGATGGCGATGTCGCTACACCTGAGCATTACGCCGGGCAATAAGCACCATATGGTGGAAGGCTTATTTAAAGCCTTTGGCCGCGCCCTGCGCCAGGCCATTACCGTTAGCGGTGAAGCACTGCCAAGCTCAAAAGGAGTGCTGTAATGGCTGAGCTGGTTATTGTCGACACTGGCTGTGCCAATATCAGCTCGGTGTATTTTGCGGTAAAACGCCTTGGCGTGGAGCCGGTGATCAGTGCTGACGCAAAGCTTATCAAACAGGCTGAGCGGGTGATTTTACCCGGCGTCGGTACCGCTAAAGCGGCGATGCATAATCTGGCTGAGCGTGACTTAATCAGCACCTTACAAGGCTTACAACAGCCGGTACTGGGCATTTGTCTGGGCATGCAACTGCTGACCGCCCATAGTATGGAAGGCGATGTGGCTTGTTTGGGTTTAATTCCCGGCGAAGTGGCACCGCTTAACGCCGCCGGTTTACGCTTACCGCATATGGGCTGGAATACCTTGCATAGCATTAGCCAGCATCCGCTGTTAAAGGGCTTTACTGCGCAAGATTATCTGTATTTTGTACACAGCTTTGCGGTGGTACCCAGCCAATACAGCTTAGCGCAGTGTCATTATGGCTCTGACTTTGCTGCGGTAATTGGTAAAGACAATGTCGCCGGTGCCCAGTTTCACCCCGAGCGCTCGGGCAAAGTTGGGGCGCGTTTATTACAAAACTTTTTGGAGTGGCAGCTGTGATTATTCCGGCCATAGATTTAATCGACGGCAAAGTCGTCCGCCTGTATCAGGGCGCTTATGATAAAACCACCGAGTACGAGTTTAGCCCCATTAGCCTGCGCGACAGCTACGCCGCAGCCGGCTCGCCGCTGTTACATGTGGTGGATTTATCCGGTGCCAAAGATGCCAGCAAACGCCAGCTTGGCTTGTTAACTGAATTGATGACCCAGTCGCCGCTGCAAATTCAGGTCGGCGGCGGTGTGCGTACTGAGCAGGACGTAAAAGACTTACTGGCCGCCGGTGCCAGCCGCGTCGTGATTGGTAGCTTAGCCATTCGCGAACCGGCACTGGTGCAAAGCTGGATCAAAACTTACGGCGGTGAACGGATCGTACTGGCGCTGGATGTCGCCATTAATGCCAAAGGCGAAAAAACCCTGCCCAGCCATGGCTGGATTGAAGCATCCGGTGTCACCCTGGAACAGGTATTAGATGGCTATATCGCAGCCGGCGCTAAACATGTGCTATGCACTGACATCAGTAAAGACGGCACCCTGAGCGGCTCTAATGTCGCCTTATATCGTGAGCTGTGCAGCAAGTACCCGCAACTGGCGTGGCAGGCATCCGGCGGTATTGGCGCGCTTAGTGATATTCAGGCGCTGATTGGTTCGGGTGTGGCCGGCGTGATTTTAGGCCGCTCGCTGTTGGAAGGTAAATTTACACTGCAGGAGGCGATCGCATGCTGGCAAAACGGTTAATTCCCTGTTTAGATGTACGCGATGGCAAGGTGGTCAAAGGCGTACAATTTCGTAACCATGAAATTATCGGCGATATCGTGCCGCTGGCGCAGCGCTATGCCGAAGCCGGTGCCGATGAGCTGGTGTTTTATGATATTACCGCCTCCAGTGATGGCCGGGTGGTCGATAAAAGCTGGGTCCGGCGCATAGCCGAGGTCATTGATATCCCGTTTTGCGTCGCAGGCGGTATTAAGTCGGTTGCCGATGCCGGCAAAATTCTGGAAATGGGCGCCGATAAGGTGTCGATTAATAGCCCGGCCCTGGCCAACCCACAGCTGATTGCCGAGCTGAATGCGACCTTTGGCCAGCAATGCGTGGTGGTCGGTATCGACAGTTTTTTTGATGTCGCCTCGGGCCAGTATCAGGTGTATCAGTTTACTGGTGATGAGAGCCGCACCCAAAAAACCCAGTGGCTAACCCGTGATTGGGTCGCCGAGGTACAGCGTTTAGGTGCCGGTGAAATTGTGCTGAACTGTATGAACCAGGACGGCGTGCGCCAAGGTTATGATTTAGCACAGCTAAAAAGTATCCGCGATATCTGCCGGGTACCGCTGATTGCCAGTGGTGGCGCCGGTACTATGCAGCATTTTACCGAGGTGTTTAGCACCGCAGATGTCGATGGCGCCCTGGCGGCCAGTGTGTTTCATAAAGGCATTATTCAGATCAGCGAGCTAAAAGCGAAGTTAATTGCGGATGGGATTAGTATTCGGCCTTGAGCGTTTGAACGAAGCAGCAAAACCCGAGCATAATGTACGGAGTCTTAGCGGGTAACGGAGTGCAGAGCATTTGTGTGGCTTTGAGACCTGACTACACGCAGAGACGCCGTGAATACATCCCTGTAGGCTCCTCTTTGGCATCCATGCCAAAGACGCTCTGCTTAGCAGTCAGGTCTCGTCGCTTGATACTTTGGATGTAGCCTTCGCTCCTTTAAAAGCGAGTTAGCACTCATTTATGCTGAGCTCATAAATAGCTATTTATGAGCTCAGCAATAAGCAAACTATACGAGACAAGTAAATGAATCCTGAGCAAATCAACCAGCTTAGCTGGCCCGATAGTCAACTGTTACCGGCGATAGTGCAACATGCCATCTCCGGCAAGGTGCTAATGCAAGGCTATATGAATCAGGATGCGCTGCAGCATACGCTGCAAAGCGGCAATGTCACCTTCTTTAGCCGCAGCAAGCAGCGACTGTGGACCAAAGGCGAAAGCTCGGGTCACACCCTGCAGCTGGTCAGCATCGACAGCGATTGTGACAGTGACAGCCTGTTAGTACTGGCCCTGCCGCAAGGGCCAACCTGCCACATTGGCACCGAAACCTGCTGGCACGATAATGATGCTAATAGCCCACAGCTGGCGTTTTTATATGACTTAGAGCAAGTCATCAAAGCGCGCGAAGGCGCCGATCCGAAAAGCAGCTATACCGCCAGTTTATTTGCCAAAGGCGTCAAACGTATCGCGCAGAAAGTCGGTGAAGAAGGCGTCGAGTCGGCTTTGGCAGCGATGGCTGGTGATCGCGAAGAGCTGAAAAATGAAGCCGCTGATCTGCTGTTCCATCTGCTGGTACTGCTACGCAGCCAACAGCTGGAGCTGGCCGATGTGATTACGATTTTAAAGCAACGGCATCGTTAGACACAGCACTGTCTGCAACAAAGTCAACAAGCCAGAAAGACTGGCGTTAGGGCGCGGTTCTGTACTGGCGCCCTAATGATTTTGTGCTATACCTAAAGTTCAACTGGCGCAGAGGTTGTCTCTGACTGCTTTGAGGCTAAGCGCCGTCATTAACGGAGGCTGTAGTTCACAGCAAAACATGTCACACTCTGAATCTCCCAAGGCATCAGATCAGGCTGTTCCGGCGCCGCTGATTGCGAAGTGGAATCTCAGCACCGGTGAAGACACTGTGGCCTCCTATCCTTTTGCATGCTCGCTCGATTTACCCCGTCTGAATACGATTTTTGCTAACTTTCAACAGGCACTCGGTGTCACCATAGCGCTGATCGATTTACAGGGCAAAGTCTTAGCCTCCTCCGAATGGCAACATGCTTGTTTAAATTTTCATCGCCAACAACCAGGCACCCTGCATAATTGTCTGCAAAGTGACACAGTATTAGCAAATCAGCTGTTGCAACAACAACAGCAAGCCGTCTACCGCTGTCATAATGGTTTAACCGACTGTGCGGCGCCAATTCGTATTAACGGCCGCCATCTGGCGAATGTGTTTATCGGACAGTTTTTTCAGGAACCACCGGATTTGGCGTATTTCCGGCAGCAGGCAGCAGAAAATGACTTTGATCAGGCTGATTATCTGGATGCGATAGCTAGAATACCGATTATTCCGGCACAGAAAGTTAAGCCCATGCTGGATTTAATCAGTACTATGGCAGAGCAGATAGCTGAACTCAGTTATAACCATTCGCAAAGCCAGCAACTATTGGAGCGGGTTGAACAGGAAGTCAAACGCCGCACTCTTGAGCTGCAGATGCAGAATCAGATCCTCAGTTTAATTAGTCAGAGCGCGCCCCTACCCTATATTCTGGAGCAGTTGGTACTACAGATTGAACAACAATATCCGGGGTTAATTTGCTCGGTGTTGTTGTTGGATGAGAAAACCGGCCGGCTACAACATGGTGCAGCGCCGTCCTTACCTGAAGCTTATAACAGAGCAGTTGATGGTTTAAAACTCGGCCCGATGGCTGGTTCCTGCGGTGCTGCAGCGCATAGCGGTGAGATTTTAATTGCCGAAGATCTGTACACCCACCCCAACTGGCAGGCTTATCGTGAACTGGTCGATTTGGCAAGCATTCGCTCCTGTTGGTCGATTCCAATTAAAGATGCCGGGCAACGGGTGTTGGGCACCTTTGGTATTTACCAGCGCCAACCTGCTAAACCCGATCAGACCTTTACTGAAAAAATGCAGGTTTTCAGTAATCTGGCTGAGTTGGCCATTAGTCGCTTTAACTCTGCAGAGAAAATCCGTCACATGGCGTTTTATGATGAACTGACCGGTTTGGCGAACCGCCGCTTGCTCGATGAACGCCTGCAACAAGCGCTGGCTTCCAGCCGCCGCAGCAACCGCTTTGGCGCCCTGCTATTTTTAGATTTAGATAATTTTAAGCCGGTTAATGATGTGTACGGCCATAAAACCGGCGATGCGCTTTTAACTGCCTTTGCTTCACGTTTACAGCAGCTGGTACGACAAACGGATACCGTCGCGCGCCTGGGCGGCGATGAATTTATTATGCTATTGGTTGATCTTGAACCAGATGCCACAATGGCCAGACAGCAAGTGGAACTACTGTTGGAGAAAATTCGCCGCGCGCTGGCTCAACCCTTTATGTTAGAAACGCCGGAGCAACCTGTCTTCAATTGTCATTGCAGCATAGGGCTCTCGCTTTACCATGGTGCGACTGATACCGCAGACGAATTACTGAAACGCGCCGACCAGGCGATGTATCAGGCAAAACAGCTAGCTGGTACTCAGGTGTGCTGGAGTGACGCCATTAACCTCCCCGATTCAGCGCTGGCAACCACGCCATTCACCCCATAAACTCCGGCGTTGGCCGGGAAGAAGTGTAACAGGGTTTGTCCGCCCCTTGACAAGGTCACAGCACCAACCGACTATAGCGACAGCCTGTTTGGCGTACTAATAACAATATCCTGATAAGAGTTCCTATGAAAAAATCCCTGCTCGTGCTGGCTTTGACCAGCGGTTTTGCGTTGGCTGATGAAGGCATGTGGATGCCACAACAATTGCCAGAAATTGCCTCGGAATTAAAAGCGGCTGGTCTTGAACTGGATCCGGCTAACCTGACCAAACTCACCGAATTCCCAATGGCGGCTATTGTCAGCCTGGGCGGCTGTTCAGCGTCTTTTGTTTCACCACAGGGTCTGGTTGCCACTAACCACCACTGTGTTTATAACAGCATTGCGCACAACTCAACGGCTGAAAACGACCTGCTGAAAAACGGCTTTTTAGCCAAAACGCTGGCTGAAGAAGTGCCGGCAGCACCGGGTAGCCGGATCTTTGTCACCAAGGCCGTAGATAAGGTGACGGAGCGCGTTATCGATGCGAAAACCGCGAAATTAACCGGTAAAAAGCGGCTCGATGCCATTGAAGCGAATCAGAAAGCCATCGTTGCCGACTGTGAACAGGATGCCGGTCACCGTTGTACCGTAGCCGCGTTTTATGGCTCGCTGGAATACTACCTGATTAAACAGCTGGAAATTAAAGATGTGCGTCTGGTGCATGCGCCGGCTGAAGGCGTTGGCAAATTCGGTGGCGACACCGACAACTGGATGTGGCCACGCCACACCGGCGATTATAGCTTCCTGCGCGCCTATGTCAGCCCGGATGGTAAGTCTGCCGACTTCCACAAAGATAACGTACCTTATACGCCGGATTTCCACCTGAAACTGGCGAAAGACGGCTTAAAAGAGGGTGATTTTGTGATGGCGCTGGGCTACCCCGGTCGCACCAACCGCCATCGTTTACCGTCAGAAGTTGCCGATACCTTCGATTGGAGCTACCCCACTACGGTGCAATATCTGGGCGAGCTGCTAGAGATTATTGGCCGTGAAACGGCTAACGATCGCGATGCGGCGCTGAAATATGCCAGCCGCGTCGCCGGATTAAATAACGTGCTGAAAAATCGTCAGGGTATGCTGGATAGCTATGCCGAAAGTGACTTTTTACAGCGCAAACAGGCCGAGCATCAGGCGTTAAAAGACTGGGTTAACAGCGACCGAGCTAACAAGCAGGCCTATGCCAAAGATTTAGCCGCGATCGAGAAGCTGTTAGAGCAACAGCAATCAGAAGGTCGCAGTAACTTCTTACTGGCCAATGCAGCACCGCGTTTGCTGGGCACAGCCCGCAGTCTGTACCGGCTGGCCAACGAGAGCACCAAGCCAGATGCTGAGCGTAAAGCCGGTTTCCAGCAACGTGACTTACCTCGCTTCCAGGCCTTTATGGCTGGCATGGACCGCACCTTTGACGTGCGGGTTGAAAAAGCGATGGACCTGCATAACCTGAAAAAATATGTTGCTCAGCCGAAAAAGCAGCGTAATGCTGATTTCGATAAAGCGATGGGCATTCAGGATAATATGACAGAAGCCGCCTTAGTGGCGCTGATCGATAGCTGGTATGCCAATACTAAGCTGACCGACCAGGCCGAGCGGTTGGCATTGTTAAGTGCCAGCCCGCAAGACTTTGCTGGCAAACAGGATGCCTTTATCAAAGCAGCAGTCACGCTGTATAAAGCGGATCTGAAACGCGAAGCTGAGCAGGAAGAGCTGGCTGGTAAAATCCAGCAAGCCTATGCCAGCTATATGCGCGCCAAAATTGCCTTTATGCAGTCTCAGGGCAAAGCCGTTTACCCGGACGCCAACAGCACCTTACGGGTAACTTATGGCAACGTAACGGGTCGTGCGCACGGTAACGAAGACGGTAATGCCTGGACTGCCTTTACGACATTGCGTGGTATTACTGCTAAAGCGACCGGTGAAGGGGAATTTAATGCGCCGCAAAATCAGTTAGAGGCGATTAAAGCGAAGAACTACGGTCCTTATGCCGTACCCGCGCTGAATTCGGTGCCTGTTAACTATCTGGCGACACTCGATATCACTGGCGGTAACTCGGGCTCAGCCATTCTGAACAGCAAAGGTGAATTTGTTGGTCTGGCCTTCGATGGGACTCTGGACTCAATTATTTCCGATTGGGATTTCAATCTGACGAACACCCGTTCGATTCAGGTGGACCTGCGCTTTATGCTGTGGCAAATGCAGCAAGTCGATAAAGCCGACAATCTGTTACAAGAGATGGGCGTGCAATAAGCCCTTGCTGATAAAAACCTCCGCTTAAGCGGAGGTTTTTGTTTTTACACGACTTTACAGCCTAAACGCTGAAAATAATCGTCGAGTAACTGTCGCGCAGTATCGATAGTGTTCAATTCGTCCGGCTCCCGCAGAATACTCAGATAGAGTCCCATCATATAGGCTTTTAACGCCAGTGCCGCGCGTTGTTCGTTAAGGTCAGCGGCCACCAGCCCCAGCTTTCTGGCTTGGCGAAAGAGCCCCTCACAACGCTGTTTAATGCGTAGGTGCAGATCCAAATTATGCTGATGTAAATCAGCCAGTTCCCCAACCTGCTCGCAGCGGGTTAACAGGATCGCATGCACCCGGTAGTGCCGTTCGTCTTCGAATAGTTGCAGCAAGCTGGCCAGACACATCTGATATAACGCCTGCAGCGGATCGGCTTCTTGCTCAATTTTTTGTTCAAACATCCGCTCCATCGGCAGTTTTACCCGCTGTAACATGGCTTTAAACACACTGACCTTATCGGTAAAATGCCAATAGATGGCGCCACGGGTGAAGCCACCGGCACGGGCAATCATTTCCAGTGAGGTTTTGGCATAACCGTGCTGCAAAAACATCCATTCCGCAGCATCTAAGATTTTATCGCGGGTATGTTCTGCATCCGCTTTACAGGGTCTGGCCATTGACTTTCCACTACACGACTGTACAACTAACGCCACAAATTAACATTCATGTATGTTTGTATCAACTATTTTTCGACCGGCAATCCGTTAGCAGCGATGGGGCTGGATGCATTCACCTTTGCGGCTTTACCAGTTTGCGGTTTAGCTTAGTTTAGTTACGCTGCAGCAGCTCAGCGGCTAACCTGACAAAGTCTGAAGACGTCAAAATACCCAGCAGCTTGTTTTGACTATTCACCACTGGCAGGCAACCATGCCGGTTTTGCACAAAAAAACTGGCGACCTGTTGCAGGCTTTGCTCCGGTGTCACCGTCGCAAAATCTGTTAGCATTAATTCAGCAACCAGCTGCTGTTTTTCCTTACGCTCCAGGGCGCTGGCACCGTATTTGGCGAGCAGGCTCATCACCGCAGCAATCATCACTTTTTGGGTCAGCATCCCCACTAACTCGCCATTATCTTCAATAACCGGAATATGGCGGATATTTTTTTCGCGCATTAAATCATGGGCTTCTTTTAGCGTTGAGGCACGTTTTACTGATAATGGATCGGCAGTCATTAAATCAGCGACGGTGGTAATGGTCATTTCAGGCTCCCTTTACTTGATATGGTTTCTGGCGCATAACTGCGTCTTAATTGCCTGTATTAGTTATAGCGAATTATTGGCCGCTGCGACGCGCGCCAGATCAAATAAGGTTTATTTTTTTCGCACTCAACTTGAACCTTGCTCATTTTTTGAATCTGGTTCATAATTTCGCATCCTTCATAAAACTGGTTGATCAGATGACGGTTAACGAACGTAAGGAGCGGCAACGCTTCGACAGAGAACAACTGTTTTTGGATAAAGCAGCCCAACTTATCGCCAGTGAGGGCATCCTGCAATTACAGATGGCGCCGCTGGCCAGAGCTTGTGAGTACGCGACCGGTACCCTGTATCAGCATTTCAGCTCGAAAGAAGATTTATTGTTAGCACTGGTAGCCCGCAACGGCTGCAACCAGTTGAAATTGTTTCAACAGATCGCTGCTTTAGCAATTTGTAACCGCCACAAGATCCTGGCGCTTTGCGTTGCCGAAGAGCTGGCACGGGAGTATCACCCCAGCCACGCCAGGCTGGAGCAATACGTTTTTACTGAGGTAGTTTGGGAAAATGCCTCCGCCAGCCGGCGCCAGATGATTCTGGATAACAGCAAACCTTTGTCAGAGCTGGTCAGTGGTATTGTCGGTGCCGCCCTGGCCGCCGGCGAGCTGCCAGATCATCAGTGTACCGCTCTGGAGCTGTCGATAGCCCCCTGGGCACTGTGCACTGGGAGCCATAATCTGGAACAAACCTCCGGCTTACTGGCCGCTTTTGGCTTGAATAAAGATCCATTGCAACGCTATCGCCATATGCACCTGCTACTAAATGGTATGCAGTGGCAACCGTTACAGGATTTAAACGACACCGCGGCGTTAGCCGCACAGTTACAGCAGTTACGACAACAGGTTGCACCGTTATTTAGTGGGTTTTGTCAGCTCACTGTGGAATAGATTTTACTTTCGTTAATCGGGCCAGCGCCCTTGCAAGGAGATATCATGCTTAAGCGTATGATTATTATGCTTATCCTCGTTACTGTGTTATTTGGCGGTATTTTCGGTTACAAAGCCGTCGGTAATTACTTTATGAATCAGTTCTTCGACAATATGCCCATGCCGCCGGCAGCGATAACCGCCAGCACGGTCAGCGCGGCACAGTGGCAACCGGCCGTAAATGCTATCGGCAGCTTTGCTGCCGTGAATAGCACCGAACTGACCACCGAAGCCAGCGGCATTATCAGTAGCATTCGCTTCGACAACGGCGCGTTAATTAAAAAAGGCGAACTGTTAGTACAACTGGACGATAGCGTCGACCAAGCTGAGCTTGCCCGGTTAAAAGCTGCCGAGCAGTTGGCCAAACTGGAGCAAAGCCGCCTGGAGCGTTTATTCCGCGATAAGGGAGTATCGGAGCTGGAGCTGCGCCGGCGCGAAAGTGAAGCCGCTCAGGCCAGCGCTGCTGTCGCCTCACAACAGGCACGTATTGCGCAAAAATCGCTGTACGCGCCCTTTGATGGTGTGGCCGGTATCCGTCAGGTCAGTCTTGGGCAGTTACTGACTGGCGGCACGACTGTGGTCAGTTTGCAGTCGCTGGACCCGATTTATCTGAACTTTACTCTGCCTGAGCAGCAACTGGCGCTGATTGAAGTGGGTAAACCATTAACGGTAAGGGTAGATGCTTATGGCGAACAAGCGTTTAACGGTGCAATCACCGCCGTCGCACCGGGCATTCGCGAGTCAAGCCGCAGTATTGAAGTGCAAGCTACTTTTGCCAATCCGCAGCAGTTATTGCGCCCGGGTATGTTTGCCCGCGTCAGTATGACCACCGGTGAACCCAATACCGTTACCCTGATCCCACAAACCGCAGTGCAGTTTAACCCTTATGGCAACTCGGTGTTTGTGATCACCGAACAGGATGGCCAACAGGTTGCACAACAGCGTTTTATCCGCACCGGTGAAGCGCGCGGCGATTTAATTGCCGTCACAGCCGGTCTGGAGCCGGGTGAGCAGGTCGCGACCTCGGGCTTGTTAAAACTGCGCAATGGCGCCGTGGTAAATATCGTTGAGAACAGTCAGGCTGAGCCCAGTGCTGAGCTGACCCCGACACCGGCTAACCAGTAAGGATTGCAGTATGCGCTTTACCGATATCTTTATTAAAAAGCCGATCCTGGCCAGCGTGGTCAGTCTGCTGATCCTGCTGCTGGGCCTGCGCGCCATCTCCGAAATGAATGTGCGGCAGTTTCCGGAAATCAAAAATGCGGTAGTAACGGTTAGTACCGTCTATGTCGGTGCTGATGCCGATCTAATCCAGGGCTTTATTACCACACCACTGGAGCGCGAAATTGCCGCGGCCGAAGGCATAGATTATCTGGTTTCTAACTCCGTATCCGGAGTCAGCACGATTCAGGCTTATCTGCGCCTGGACTATGATCCGAATGAGGCATTAACTCAGATTGCGGCCCAGGTGAATAAAATTCGCTCTGAACTGCCGGAAAATGCCCGCGACCCGGTCATTTCACTAAAAGTTGGCCAGAACGTGGCCGCGATGTATCTATCGTTCTACTCTGAAGTGCTGGGTAATAATCAGATCACCGACTACCTGGTACGGGTGGTGGAGCCGCAGCTGGCGACGATCCCGGGGGTGCAACGCGCCGAAATTCTGGGTGCCCGCACCTTCGCGATGCGAATTTGGCTGGATCCGGTGAAGCTTGCTGCCTATAACCTGACCGGATCAGACGTCAGTGCGGCACTCCGTGGAAACAACGTACTGGCCGCTTTGGGTAGCACTAAAGGTCAGATGGTGGCGGTAGATTTAAATGCCGCAACCGATTTACGCTCAGCGGCTGAGTTTGAACAACTGATTGTCAGCAGTGATGGTGCTGCCGTAGTCAGGCTGCGCGATGTGGCAACCGTTGAGCTGGGTGCAGAAAGTTATGACAGCTCGGTCAGCTTTAATGGTTTGGCCGCCACCTTTATGGGCATTGAAATTTCACCGGATGCCAATGCGCTGGATGTGATTGCCGAAGTACGTAAAGTTTGGGATCGCGATATTATCCCGCAGCTGCCACAGGGGCTGGATGCCGATATTCCGTATGACTCCACTGAATATATTGAAAACGCTATCGATGAAGTCGTGATTTCAATTGTGCTGGCGCTGGTGATTGTCGTACTGGTGATTTACGCCTTCTTAGGCTCGATGCGCAGTGTGATTATTCCGGCCGTGGCGATACCGGTATCGCTGGTGGGGACTTTCTTCTTAATGTGGATTCTGGGTTTCTCAATTAACCTGCTGACGCTGCTGGCGATGGTACTGGCAATCGGTATCGTGGTTGACGACGCGATCATTATGCTGGAAAACGTGCACCGTTTTATCGAGGAAGGCCATTCCCGCATCGATGCTGCGATTATGGGTGCACGCCAACTGGCCTGGCCGATTATCTCGATGTCGACCACACTGGTGGCGGTATTCCTGCCGATTGGTTTTGTTGGCGGCTTAACCGGCGTACTCTTTGTTGAGTTTGCCTTTACCTTAGCCGCTTCGGTGATCCTGTCAGGGGTGGTCGCACTGACACTGTCACCGGTAATGTGTGCCTATATCCTGAAACCACACAGTACTGACGGTAAAAAAGAAAAGTCGCTGGAGGCCTGGCTGGATGCACGTTTTGAGAAATTGCGCAGCGCATACCAGCGGCAATTACACAGTACGCTAAACACGATGCCGGTAGTGCTGACCTTTGCCGCCGTGGTACTGGTGTCCTGCTATTTTCTGTTTGTGACCAGCCCGTCCGAGCTGGAACCTGCCGAAGATCAGGGCTTTGTATTCTCAATTCTTAGTGCAGACAGTTACGCTACCCTGGATTATCTGGAGCGCAACACCGCTGAACTGAATAAATTACCGGCACAAGCACCCGAGATCCGCAACGTCTTTATTATCAATGGTATGGGCGGCACTAATACTGCTATCGCCGGCTTTGTGCTGGCGCCCTGGGACCAGCGGGAGCGCACTACTGCTCAGGTGCTGGAGCAAAATATTCAGCCGCATCTGGCCGGTATTCCGGGCTTAAACGCCTTTGCACTGGTACCGCCTTCGCTGCCCTCTTCTGGTGATGGTACGCCGATTGAGTTTGTGATTGGCTCAACCCAACCGTTCGCTGCCTTACAGGAAGTGGCACAAGAAATTCTGGGCCGGGCCATGGCATCGGGGCGCTTTATCTTTGTTGATAGTGACTTAAAAATCGACAAACCGAAGCAAACCGTGCTGGTCGACCGCGAAAAAGCTGCGCTGATGGGCGTCTCAATGCAGCAATTGGCGGCAGATTTAGGCTCGTTACTGGCCGGTGCCGATGCTGGCCGCTTTGCACTGGATAACCGCTCGTACCGGGTTATTCCGCAAATCGAGCGCAGTGAGCGGCTGAATCCGGCGCAGTTAAAGGACTACTATACCCGTAATCAGCAAGGCGAGCTGATCCCGCTATCCACGCTGGTGACGCTGAAGGAATCGGTACAACCCCAAGCCTTACGCGGCTTTCAGCAGCTAAATGCGGTAAAAATCTCCGGCGTACCACGCCCGGGTGTGCCCTTAGGTGAAGCCCTAGCGGTGTTGGATAATATTGCCGCTGACGTCATGCCAGCCGGCTTTAGTATTGATTATGCCGGTCAGTCACGGCAGTACAAGCAGGAAGGTCAGCAACTGGTGATTACCTTCTTCTTTGCCCTGATTGTGATTTTCCTGGTGCTGGCAGCCCAGTTCGAATCGTACAAAAACGCCATTATCATTATGGTCACGGTACCGATGAGTGTCTGTGGCGCGCTGATCTTTACCAGCCTGGGTTTTACCAGCATTAATATCTACACCCAGGTCGGTCTGCTGACCCTGGTCGGTCTGATTGCCAAGCACGGTATTCTGATTGTTGAATTCGCTAACCAGTTGCAACAGGAGGGTAAGTCGAAGCGTGACGCCATTGAAGAGGCCACCGCGCTGCGGCTACGCCCGATTCTGATGACCACAGCGGCAACCGTGCTGGCGGTGATCCCGCTACTGGTCGCCACCGGTGCCGGTGCAGCCTCGCGCTATGCGATGGGCGTAGTGATTGCCAGCGGTATGACCATCGGCACTTTTTTTACGCTCTATGTGGTTCCGGCGATGTACCTGTTGTTGGCGCGTGACTATCGCCAGCAACCAGACAAAGAAGTGACTGAGCAATAACCTGAGACAAAGGCGGCTACGGCCGCCTTCTTTAATTCGTTATTCCGATTTAGTGCTTGGAGTTTTTACTAAGTGTGCTGCCCAAAGACGCGCTGATCACCAGCAAAATAGCCAGCCACTGGGTCAGTGTGAGCAGTTCAGCCAACAATAAGAACCCTGCCAGGGCGGCAATTGCCGGCTCTAAACTCATTAACACACTAAAACTCTTTGCCGGTAACGCCTTTAACGCCACCATTTCCAGACTATAAGGTAAGGCACTGGACAGCGCCGCTACTGCGATCGCCAGCGGAATAACCTGCCAGCTAAATAAGCTGCTACCGGCACTAACTAAACCAATCGGCACTAAAAAAGCCGCAGCCACGGTCATCCCTAGGGCAACCGTAATGCCGCCCGAGGCCAGATTACCGGCGCGCTGGCCAAATAAAATATACCCCGCCCAACAGGCGCCGGCAGCCAAAGCTAACATGACCCCAACCGGATCCAACGCATCGACACTGGTCATATCTGGCAGCAACAGCAGGATCCCGCCCAAGGCTAACGCCACCCAGAGCAAATCCAGTTTCCGCCTGGAAGAGAACAGTGCCACTGCCAGGGGCCCGGTAAATTCCAGAGCGACACCAATACCCAGCGGAATACGGGCGATAGCCAGATAAAAGAGCAAATTCATACCACCCAGGCAGGCGCCGTACACGATCACGGAGCGCCAGCCACGCCCCTGCGGTAGCTGCCGCCAGGGCCGGAATACCAGCCATAGCATCAAAGCCGAAAAACCGACCCGCAGCGCTGTGGTGCCCTCAGGGCCAATTACTGGAAAGAGTTGCTTGGCAATCGAAGCCCCACTTTGAATGGTGACCATTGCCAGGAGTACGCTGGCAACAGCCAGCCAAACCGCCTTGTTGGTTTGCATAACGACCTTGTTCGGATCCGGAATAGTGATATTTTACGCCATTCCCAAGCAAGCGTGTTGTGCTTTCAAGCATTGCACCGAAAACAGGCAACATGCCTGCTTCTGGCGCAAACAGGCAATAATAAAACCTCTCTCTCCCGAAGCATTGTCTTGGTAAATTCATCGTTCTGTTAAGCCTTTGTCATCAGCTGCCAGCAGAATATTCAAGCTGGCACATTACCTGCTACTAACCTGATAGTCTCAGTCACAGCGGAGCGCAATATGGAAAGCTTATCCCGCCGTAATCACCCGTTACGTGATGTACTGGATAAAGAATTACAGCAGCGCACCTTTGGCTCTATTAGCGCGCCCTGCCGGCTGTGCCACTTTATGCTGACGGTCAGCCCGGCATTACGCAGTGTGGAGTTGACGCTAATGCAACAACTGGCGCAACAGCAAGGTAAACAACTCAGTGATAATGCTCAGGATCTGACGCTGCCACTGTACGGTTTATGGCTGCGCTGGGAGCGGCATGGCGAATTCTCCAGCTATACCTTTATCCGCCCAGGCATCGCAGAGCCCTGGTTTGATGATCCACTGAGTTTTTTACCCAGCCGTGACTGGTTCAGCGAGCTACCGGGACAAATCTTCCGGATTGTGCAATTAACGATTTTAACCGCAGAGCAGTCACCGGCGGACACCTTAATCCGGCAAAGCTTTAATGCCGATAACTGTATCAGCAGTGAGTTAGCCGGCGGCCAGGCACGGATCTGGACTGATTTCCAGAAGCATGCTGAAGGCGCCGGTCGGATGCTGCTACTAAGTAAAGGTTTGACCGGCGACGCACTCGGCCGGCTGGCGCAACAACTGTTCGACCTGGGTAACTACCGTAAGCTATCGCTGCTGGGTTGGCCACTGGCTCGCCAGAGCCTGCAGCAGCTGAGCGAGCTCGAATTACAACTGGCTGGTTTAACCCAGAGTATTGAGCTGCAACAACGCAGTGATGAACAGTTACTGCATGATATTACCGGTTTGGCCGCGGCCACCGAGCGACTGATCGCCGAAAATAGCAACCGCTTACAGGCGACGGCGGCTTACTATCAGCTGACGTTGGATCGATTAAAGGCACTGCAGGAAAGTCCGCTCGCGGATCATCTGTCATTACAGGACTTTACCGAAAAGCGCCTCACCCCGGCGTATCGTACCAGTGAGGCAGTGCAGCGGCGGCAGCAGCTGCTGTCCAGCCGGCTGGGGCGTTGTACGGAGTTATTACGCACCCGGCTTAATCTGAAACTGGAGCAACAGAATCAGCAATTGCTAAGCTCAATGGAACAGAAAGCCAAACTGCAACTGAAGTTGCAGCAAATGGTGGAAGGCTTTTCGCTGGTTGCGATCAGCTATTACGCGGTACAGTTAGCCATAAAACTGCTAAGCAGCCTGCAATACTGGTGGCCTGAGCTTAACGTCGGACGCTGGCAAAGTATCGCCATTCCTGTCATTATTATTGGCGTGGCGGGGTTGCTGCGTTATCAGGCAGCCCGCTTAAAACGGAGTCTTTAAGGAAAGAGCGGCTTGACTGGCAATCTTAAGTGGATCCCCCTGCTGTTATTATTACTGGCACAGCCAGTAATCGCCGATGACAGCAAACCCGTGCAGCGGTTAAGTCCGCAAAGGCAGGCTTTGCCTGAGACCAAAAATACCGCACCACAGATCCTGGTTTATAAAAGTCAGCGCGAAGATGGTTCAGCTGTGTTTTCTGACCGGCCGCCTGCCAATCAGCAATATGAATTGCTGCGTTTCGATTGCTATGCCTGCGCGGTAAGCTCACCGATTGACTGGCATACAACACCCTTATTTCAACGCCGCTTCGCCCGGCTGATTGAACAGGTCGCTTCCGAGCTGGTATTAGATCCGGCGCTGATTCGCGCCGTTATTCATGCCGAGTCGGCCTTTAATCCACAAGCCGTCTCGCGGCGCGGCGCACAAGGTCTGATGCAACTGATGCCACAAACCGCCAGTATGCTGGGGGTCGCTGATCCAAGCCAACCGGAGCAAAATATCCGCGGCGGTAGCCGCTATCTGCAGCAACTTATCGATAGTTTTGATGGCGATCTGCGCCTGGCATTAGCCGCTTATAATGCCGGTCCGGGCGCGGTAAAACGCTTTGGCGGTGTCCCCCCTTATCCGGAGACCACCGCCTATATCGAGCGGGTATTGATTCTTCAGCAGCGCTATGGCGGTGGCTGAGCCGGTTTCCCTGGTTTTGCCAGCAGTGCGGCCTTCATCAGATCTTTCCAGGATACCAACCCTAGCAAACGCTGCTGTGGATCTGCCACCAGTAAGCAACTGATATTATTTTCCACTAACAGGCTCGCCGCCTGTCGCACACTGGTGTCCGGCAGCACAGTAATAACGGGGGTTGACATGACCTGATGCACTTTACGGGTACGCATCATCAGGCCAATAGCCTGTTCACCGGCCGCCTCCATCAGCGGGCTCAGCTCTTTGAAATAATCTTTCACCGAGACAATACCAACCACCCGATCCATACTATCGACCACCGGGACATGCTGGAACCGGGCCTGACTGAACACCGAACGCAGTGACGCCAGATTAGCATCACCGGAAGTGGTTAATAACCGGGTTCTGGGCGTCATAATCGCCAGTAATGACATGTCAGACTCCGTTAGTCTTTATCCAAGCCGTCGAGGGTGACACCCGATAAAAAGCCCGAACCTTTCACTTCATTATTGCGTAATTTGATCATCAGACGCAGATCATTTGGCGAGTCAGCATGGTGGATAGCATCGGTATAGCTGATGGTGCCCCGTTGATACAGGTCGTACAGTGCCTGATCGAAGGTTTGCATCCCCAGCTCGCGCGATTTCGTCATAACTGCTTTAATTTCACCAATCTCGCCTTTGCTAATCAGGTCGGCAACAAAGGGCGTATTCAACAGGACTTCAATTGCTGCCACCCGGCCGTGGCCATCTGCTGTCGGGATCAATTGCTGGGCAACAATACCACGTAAGTTTAACGATAAATCGAATAACAACTTATCATGCATCTCTTTCGGTACCAGGTGCATAATACGGTCTATCGCCTGGTTAGCATTGTTGGCGTGCAAGGTGGCGATACAAAGGTGACCCGTCTCGGCAAAGGATAACGCAAATTCCATGGTTTCCTGCGAGCGGATCTCACCAATCAGGATCACATCCGGTGCCTGGCGCAGTGAACTCTTCAACGCGGCATCAAAAGACTCAGTATCAATCCCCACTTCGCGCTGGGTAATTAAGCTGCGACCATGTTCATGCACAAATTCAATCGGATCTTCGATGGTCAGAATATGACCTTTGGCATTTTTATTGCGATAACCAATCAGTGCTGCCAGCGAGGTCGATTTACCGGTACCGGTACCACCGACAAACAGCACCAGGCCGCGTTTGGACATAATCACTTCTTTTAAAATCGGTGGCAGCCCCAAGTCTTCCACATTAGGAATGGTGGTAACAATACGCCGCATTACCATGCCGGCTTTGTCACGCTGCCAAAACGCCGAAACCCGGAAGCGGCCGGCATCATTGTGAATCGCGAAGTTACACTCTTTTTGCGTATTAAATTCGTGCTGTTGCTTTTCTGACATCACCGACAATACCAGCGCCAGCGAATCAATTTCGGTCAAGGGTTTATCATCAATAGGTGTTAACTCACCATTGATCTTTGCCGCCACCGGCATACCGGCGGTAACAAAGAGGTCAGACGCTTTAAGCTCGACCATTTTTTTCATGTAATTAACGATCTGCATACTTACCTCTAAAACCGGCCCATGGCACCGAAGGTATTCTTATCCTGCGCCTTGGCAGCAGCATCTTTTTGAGTGACCAAACCGCGGTTAACCAGATTGACTAAACATTGGTCCATGGTCTGCATACCATGAGCAGCGCCAGTCTGAATCACCGAATACATTTGGGCAATTTTATCTTCACGGATCAGATTTCGGATTGCTGGCACGCCAACCATAATTTCATGAGCAGCGATCCGGCCCCCCCCCACTTTCTTCAGCAGTGTTTGCGAGATAACGGCTCTGAGCGATTCCGATAACATCGAGCGCACCATATCTTTCTCCTCACCCGGGAAGACGTCGATAATCCGGTCGATGGTTTTTGGTGCTGAGGTGGTGTGCAGAGTACCAAAGACTAAGTGACCGGTTTCGGCGGCAGTCATCGCGAGGCGAATGGTTTCTAAGTCCCGCAACTCACCGACCAGGATCACATCCGGATCTTCGCGCAGGGCTGAGCGCAACGCATTACTGAAGCTATGGGTGTCACGATGTACTTCCCGTTGGTTGATCAGGCTGAGTTTGTTGCTGTGTACGAATTCGATCGGATCTTCAATGGTCAGAATATGATCAAAACGGCTGCTGTTGATATAGTCAATCATTGCCGCCAGAGTGGTACTCTTACCCGAGCCGGTTGGCCCGGTAACCAGGACTAAACCACGCGGGTTCTCGGCGATGGTTTTAAAGATATCCGGCGCGCCCAAATCGTCTAAGGTCAGCACCTCGCTGGGAATGGTACGGAAGACGGCAGCTGCACCACGGTTTTGCACAAAGGCATTGACCCGGAAACGCGCTAAATTCGGAATTTCAAAAGAAAAATCCGATTCGAGCCGCTCTTCGTACTCTTTACGCTGTTTGTCAGTCATAATTTCATAAACCAGTGCGTGCACTTCTTTATGATTCAGTGGCGGAATATTGAGTTTCCGCACATCACCGTCGACGCGGATTAACGGCGGTACACCGGCAGAAAGGTGCAAATCTGACGCTTTATGTTCCACACTAAAGGCTAATAATTCGGTAATATCCACAACCAGCAACTCCAACTTACCTATTTATGATGAATAACATAGCAGAACAACTGGCCCTCGCCTATCAGCAACTGCACAAATTCAGTGAAAGCCGCCCCGCAAGCTGGCCGCAGCCAAGGTTGATTGCGGTGAGCAAAACCAAACCGGTGGCCGACATTGTCGCCGCCTTTGCTGCAGGTCAACGTCAGTTCGGCGAGAATTATCCGCAGGAACTGGCCAGTAAAGCCGCAGAACTAACCCATTTGGGTGAGTTAGAATGGCACTTTATCGGCCCGCTGCAGTCAAACAAGACCAAATTAGTCGCAGAAACCGCCAGCTGGGTGCACAGCATCGACCGGGAGAAAATCGCCCGTCGCTTGTCGGAACAACGCCCGCCGCAGCTGCCACCATTAAAGGTGTTGTTACAAATAAATATCAGCGCCGAAACTTCAAAAGCCGGTATTGCGCCGGCTGAAATGCTCTCGCTGGCAGCGGCTGTGGCAAGCCTGCCCGGATTACAACTCTGTGGTTTGATGGCGATCCCGGAGGCACAGGGTAAAAACCTGGAGCAGGATTTTGCTGCGATGCAGCAGTTATCCCAGCAGTTACAGCAACTTTATCCACAAGCTATTGAATTATCTATGGGAATGTCAGATGACTGGCCACTGGCTCTGCGATATGGTGCAACTATGATAAGATTAGGTACCGCAATTTTTGGCGCAAGGAATTATGACAAGCATGAATGATAATAGGGTAGCCTTTATCGGCGCAGGAAATATGGCACGTTGTGTCATTGCAGCTATGGTTAAGGCCGGTTATCCGGCTGAAAATATTATGGCCGCTAATCGTAGCGAACCGAAACTATTAGCTCTGCAGGCAGATTTTGCGATTACCACCAGTTTAAGTAATAGTGAAGCGGCGCGCTGGGCCGACGTAATTATACTGGCGGTTAAGCCGCAGATGATGCAACAGGTGTGTGAACAGTTACTGGCAGAAGTACCAGAATGCCAGGAAAAATTGTTTGTTACGCTGGCTGCCGGCTTACCGGTAGCACGTTATGAGGCCTGGCTGGGTGAAATCCGGTTAGTCCGGGCCATGCCCAATACGCCCTCGCTGGTCGGTTTAGGTGTAACCGGTTTGTTCCCCAGCCGTTGCTCTAATTATGAAAGGGCCTTTGTTGACCATATCTTCAGCGGCACCGGGATGCGGGTGTGGCTGGAACAGGAAGCACAAATTAATCATATTATTGCTGTGACCGGCAGTGCTCCCGCCTACTTCTTTTACTTTATGCAGGCGATGCAACAAAAAGCTGAAGAATTGGGGTTTAACAGTACTGAAGCTAAAGCCATGGTGGCACAAACTGCGTTAGGTGCCGCAACGATGGCATTACAAAGCGAACACAGCTTTGCCGAGTTACGGGCTCAGGTTACGTCCAAAGGCGGCACCACCCATGAAGCGGTCACCACCTTTAGCGAGCAGGGCTTAGAACAAATGGTAGCCAACGCCATGCAAGCGGCAATTGCGCGCGCTGAGGCCATGGCCAAGACGCTTTAAATTGGGAGCAGACAGATGAACGCCGTAATTTTTCTGATTAATACCGCTTTTACGCTCTATTTAATGGTGGTGATGTTGCGTTTATGGTTACAGCTGGCCCGTGCTGATTTCTATAATCCATTCAGTCAGTTTGTGGTAAAAGCCACCAACCCTTTGGTGCTGCCACTGCGTAAAGTTATCCCAAGCCTCGGCCAGCTGGACACCGCCACCTTATTGCTTGCTTACTTGATTGCGACAGCGAAATATATTGTATTACAGCTGGTGTTTTCGCCAGAGCTAAATCTGGGGGTAAGTTTTATTTTGGGTGCTTTGTTGCTGTTCAAAGAAGCCTTGAATTTGTTGTTCTGGGTACTGGTGATCCGCGCCATTATGAGTTGGTTTAGCCAGGGCCGTAACCCACTGGAACAGGTGTTTCATCAGCTAACAGAACCTTTTTTAGCGCCGGTACGCCGTATTATTCCGCCCCTCGGTGGCCTGGATTTGTCGGTATTATTTGTACTGATTGCGCTGCAGTTTATTAATATTTTGCTGGCTGACTGGTTTAGATTGGTTTAATCGGAGTCCATCATGAGAAAATTAAGCTTAATGCTCAAAGGGGTAATGATACTGGCCGTGTTTTTAATGCAACCCGCGCAGGCGGAGCAGAAAAAAACGCTCGGTAACTGGGATATCCATTATATTGCCTTTAACTCCACCTTTTTAACGCCAGACGTCGCCCGAGCGGCTAACCTGAGCCGTAATAAAACTAATGCCATTATTAATATTTCGGTATTGGATAGCCAAAGCCAGCAAGCGCAACAAGTGGTGATCAGTGGTATTGCCCGTAACCTGCTGGGTCAGCAACGTGAGTTGACTTTTCGCGAAATTAAGGACGGTGACGCCATTTACTACATCGCGGTGATGCCATTTCGTAACGAAGAGCAGTTCCGCTTTAGCCTGGATATCCGCCAGGGTAATCAGCGCCAGCAACTGAACTTTGACCAGAAACTCTATACCGAATAGGACCTGCTGATGCAAAACGTGGTATTGGCCACCGGTAATGCCGGCAAAGTCGCAGAACTGTCGGCCATGCTGACGCCCTTTGCGCTGGACATTGTGCCGCAAACCGTACTTGGGGTTAGTGATGCCGATGAAACCGGCCTGACCTTTGTCGAAAATGCGCTGTTAAAGGCCCGCCATGCAGCACAAATCACCGGCTTACCGGCGATTGCCGATGATTCAGGTCTCGCCGTTGCTGCTCTGGGCGGCGCGCCTGGTATCTACTCAGCGCGCTATGCCGGTGTTGGTGCCGGCGATCAGGCTAATATTGATAAGTTATTGCAAACCATGAACAGTGTTCCGGCCAGCCAACGTCAGGCGGCTTTTCATTGTGTGCTGGTATATTTGCAGCATGCAGCGGATCCGACCCCACTAATTTGTCATGCTAGCTGGCAAGGCGAAATCGCGTTGTCGCAAAGCGGTAGTGGTGGCTTTGGTTATGATCCGGTGTTTTATCTGCCTGAACTTGGCAAAACCGCAGCTGAACTGAGCAAAGCAGAAAAGCAACAGCTGAGCCATCGCGGCCAGGCCCTGCGACAACTGGTTGCCGCGCTGCAGGTTAAGGAGCGCGCGCTTTGAGTTTAAGCCTGCCGCCGCTATCACTTTATATCCATATTCCCTGGTGTATCCAGAAATGTCCTTACTGTGATTTTAATTCCCATGCGGTAAAACAAGGGATCCCGGAGCAGGAATATATTGCCCACCTGCTGGCCGATTTAGATCAGGATCTGCCACTGGTTGCTGGCCGTCAGCTTAGTAGTATTTTTATCGGCGGCGGTACGCCCAGTGTGTTTAGCGCCGCCGGTATCACCCAAATTCTCGAAGGGGTAAAACTGCGGCTCCCTGTCGCTGCGGATTTAGAAGTGACAATGGAGGCCAATCCGGGCACCTTCGAAGCAGAGCGCTTTGCTGGCTATGTTGCCGGCGGTGTGACCCGTTTCTCAATCGGTGTGCAGAGCTTTCAAAGCGAACAACTAAAAGCTTTGGGACGCATTCATAATGCCGAAGAAGCCAAAGCCGCGGCGCGGCTGGCTGCTACCCTGCCACTATCTAGTTTTAATCTGGACCTGATGCATGGCTTGCCCGGTCAAACACTGGAGGGCGCATTAGCGGATTTGCAGCAAGCTATTGCTCTTAATCCTCCGCATTTGTCCTGGTATCAGCTAACGATTGAGCCGAATACCGCCTTTGCCAGCCGGCCACCGGTGTTACCCGAGGATGAGTTGTTATGGGATATCCAGCAGCAGGGTGCTGAGCTGCTGGCTGCAGCCGGTTATCAACAATATGAAACTTCAGCCTACAGCCAAGCCGGTCATCAGTGCCGGCATAACCTGAATTACTGGCGCTATGGCGACTATCTGGGTATTGGTTGTGGCGCTCACGGCAAAATTACCCTGCCTAGCCGCAACAGTATTCTGCGTACGGTGAAAATTAAACATCCGAAAGGCTATATGGATTTAAGCCGTGGTTATCTGGACGAGCGTACTCAGGTTGAGCCGGAAGATCGGCCCTTTGAATTTTTTATGAACCGCTTTCGCTTACTGGAGCCCTGCCCAATCAGTGACTTTAGCGCTCTGACCGGTTTACCCTTGGCTAGCATCAGCGCGCCTTTGGCAGAAGCCGAGCAAAAACAACTGATTACAGTAAGCCCGCAGCATTGGCAAATTACAGCCAAAGGTGCCCGCTATCTGAATGATTTACTGACACTCTTTATTTAAATAACCAAACAGAGGTCTGTTATGCGACAACATTTTCCCCTGAAAACCGCGGCCTTGCCGCTGCTGCTAAGTAGCTTACTGCTCAGCGCCTGTGGCCCGAAGACGGCTGAGCCTTCAGCAGTCGTTCCCGCCGCATCAGTCCAGCAAGTTGATCAAAATGAACGCGCCAATGCCCTGTTTGAGCAAATCTTTAATGAGCGGGTGCAGCGTAATCCGGTATTACAAACCAGCCTGGGTATTAAAGATGACTATGATAAATGGCAGGACCTGTCTGATGCCGCGTTTGAGGCAGAGCTGGCCCTTACCCGTCAGCATCTGGCCTTACTGGAAGGTATTGATGTTGCCGCCCTGGATAAACAAACCCGCTTAAGTTATCAGTTAATGCAGAAGCAGCTGCAGGAAATGCTGGACGATGCACGCTGGCGTCTGTACAGCTATCCGGTAAATCAGATGTTTGGCGTGCATTCACAGGTGCCAGCACTATTAATCAACCAACATAAAATTGACTCTGTTGACGATGCCAAGGCTTATATTGCCCGTTTAAATGCCGTGCCGGAATTATTCCGCCAGTTACAGCAACTGCTCACGCAAAGTGCCGAAGCCGGTATCATAGTGCCGAAGTTTGTATTTCCGCATCTGTATTCAGCCAGCGAAAACCTGCTACAAGGCGCGCCCTTTTCAGAACAAGGCGACAGTACCCTACTGGCAGACTTTAGTGCCAAAGTTTCGGCGCTGCCGTTATCAGAGCACGAGCAAAAGTTGTTGCTGGATGAAGCCAGAGTGGCACTGATTACCAGTGTTGGGCCGGCCTATCGCAGTCTGATCAGCTTTTTACAGCAGTTAGAGCAGCAAGCCGGTACCGATGATGGCGTCTGGCGCTTTCCGGAAGGCGCCGCCTTTTATCAGAATCGGCTGGCCCGGATGACCACCACCGATTACAGTGCTGAGCAGATCCATCAGCTTGGGCTGCAACAGGTCGAGCGTATTCATAGCGAGATGCGGCAAATTATGCAACAGGTCGGCTTTGCCGGCGATCTGGCCGAGTTTTTTGTGTTTATGCGCGAGGCACCACAGTTTTATTATCCGGATACTGAAGAAGGCCGCGCGGCTTATCTGGCTGAGGCCACCGCAGTGATTGACGATATGCGTACCAGGTTGGATGAGCTGTTTTTGGTTAAGCCCAGGGCGGAGATGATCGTCAAAGCTGTTGAACCCTTTCGTGAGCAGACCGCCGGTAAAGCCTTTTATCAGCGCCCCTCAATGGATGGCAGCCGACCCGGTGTTTACTATGCTAATTTGTACCGCATGAGCGATATGCCTAAATACCAGTTGGAAGCCCTCGCCTATCATGAAGGTATTCCGGGCCACCATATGCAGCTGGCCATTGCGCAGGAACTGGAGGGTATTCCGAAATTCCGCCGCTTTGGTGGTGCCACTGCTTATATTGAGGGTTGGGGCCTGTATTCTGAGTTGCTACCAAAAGAAATTGGCCTTTATCAGGACCCCTACTCTGATTTTGGCCGGTTGGCGATGGAATTATGGCGCGCTGCCCGTCTGGTAGTCGATACCGGTATTCACGCTAAAAAATGGAGTCGCGAACAGGCGATTCAGTATTTGGTCGATAACACCCCTAACCCGGAGGGAGACGCGGAAAAAGCCATCGAGCGCTATATCGTGATGCCGGGGCAGGCTACCGCTTATATGGTGGGTATGATTAAAATGCTGGAACTGCGCGAGCTGGCGAGAACTGAACTGGGTGAACGCTTTGATATCCGCGAGTTTCACAACGTCGTATTGCAAAACGGTGCTGTGCCACTGGACGTGCTGGAGCAGCTGGTCAGAGACTATATTGCCGCCAAAGGCGACTAACTGATGCTATTGCGCTGGTTGTTCTGGCAACCAGCGCCTGAGGGTAACGGATGATCACACTTCATTACTATGATCCAGAGTTAGGTGGCTGGCAGCAACAGCATATTACTCGTCTGCCCGATACCGCCCGGCATACTCCCCCTTTATGGTTGGATTTGCATAGCGCGACAGCAGCGGAAGAACAGCAATTGCTGCAGGATCTGCAGATTGCCCCGACGATGGCAGAAGACTTCAGTCGCGAGCGACACCCACCCAAATTTGAAGCACAGCATGACTTTGCGTTGTTAATCCTGCGCGGCTATGCCGATCCGGACTTTAGCGAGGTAACCCAACATGCCCAAGTTAATCTGCTGTTTTCACGCGAGGTGTTGATTTCAAAGGTGCAAAGCCCGGACCCCGCTTTGCTGGCACAATTACAACCACAACTGGGTATGCTGAGCAGTAATCAACTCAGCGATTGGGTTAAACAGCTGCTGGTAGCGGTCTCTGCCAGTTATCTGGGCAAGCTACTCAGTTTTGAAGATGAGCTGAGCGAGATTGAAGATCGGATGCTGCACAAAGGCAATGATGAACTCATGGCAACGATGATGCGCTATCGCTCAGTACTACGTAAAGTCCGGCGTAATCTGGCGTATCAGAAAGATATTTTTGCCGATGCATTGTATGAAGAGCAGCATGTGCTGTTTAAACACTTTGCGCTGGCTGACTTGCGCGATTTTTATGAAAAGTTTGAACGTCTGCATTCCATGACTGAAATGTACTACGATCAATTAAGCGATTTAGTACACGGCTATCTTTCTACCACCTCGCATCAAATTAACGAGCGGATGAAAGTGCTGACCATCGTGAGTAGCATCTTTATTCCGCTGACCTTTCTGGCGGGTGTCTACGGCATGAATTTTCGCTATATGCCAGAATTAGAGGCAGAAAACGGCTACTTTATTACGCTGTTTATTATGGGAGCGCTTGGCGTGGGTAGCTTGCTGTGGTTTAAATTCAGAAAGTGGTGGTAATAATTGCTAGTGATGTACAGGAGTCTTTATGGTTGACCACCCGCATTTAGATCTGGAAGAGATTGTCCGCGACAGCTTTGACGAAGATGAGCTGCAACAACTGCTGGCCCGCTTAACCGAGCTGGAGCCGGCCGAGCTGGCACTGGCATTGGAATCGATGCCGCTGGAACAACGCCTGAATTGCTACCTTGGCCTGGCCGTCAGCGATCAGATTGATGCGCTGATGTCTATGCGGGTCGACGCCCGGGAAAATATTTTCCGTCAATTGGACGACCAGCAACTGCGTACCCTGGTTGAGGAAATGGACGTTGATGCCCTACTGGAACTGCTGGATGAACTACCAACCCGACTTTATGATTATGCCTGCTCGCGGCTGGATGCCAGTCAAAGGCGCTGGTTAGAAACTGCGTTAACCTATGACGAAGACCAATGTGGTCGCTATGCCGATCATGACCTGCTGATAATTAACAAAAACGCCCGGGTTCGGGATGCGATCCGATTATTTCAGAACCTGCCGGATGATACGGAATATCAGGATACGCTGTTTGTGATTGACCGCACCGGTCGCTATGCCGGCCAGATCCAGGCCAGCCGTTTGCTGGGACAAGCGACGCATTTACCGGTCGATCTGCTGATCGATCATGACGCACCTGTGGTAGAGGGTGAACTGGACCTGGATCAGGGTTCAGATATTGTCTCGCGCTCGGGTTATACCGCACTGGCGGTGGTCGACAGCGACGGCAAGTTATTGGGCAGACTCTCGATTGGTGAAGCGCTGGAAAATGTCCGTCGCAGCCTGGAAAGCCAGTTTATGCATACCGCCGGTCTGGACGAAGAAGAAGACTTATTTGCCCCTATTATGATCAGTGCTAAACGCCGCGCACTCTGGCTTGGTATTAATCTGCTGACAGCATTTCTGGCAGCCTGGACCATCGGCCTGTTTGAAGCCACCTTACAGCAAGTGGTTGCCTTAGCTGTACTGATGCCGATTGTCGCCAGTATGGGCGGGATTGCCGGTAGCCAAACGCTAACGCTGATGATTCGGGGCCTGGCACTGGAGCAGATTACCGAACAAACCTATATGGCGCTGCTGCGTAAAGAAATGGGCGTAGCAGCGTTAAACGGTGTGCTCTGGTCAGTGGTCATTGCCATCATTACCTACTTCTGGTTTGGTGATTGGCTGATTGGCGGTATTATCGGCGCCGCTATCGTGATTAATATTGTGATTGCAGCGGTATCCGGCGTTTACATACCACGCTGGTTAGACAAACTGAATATCGACCCCGCCCTGTCTGGTTCAGTGATCCTCACTACGGTCACTGATGTGGTTGGTTTTTTTGCGTTCCTGGGCTTAGGTTCATTGTTTTTACTGGCATAATATGGTCTCTAGCTGCCACCGCAGGCAGTGCTAACTGTTGTTCCAAGCTTCGCGGAACAGGAGCCGATATGAAAATAGCGATTTTATCGCGCAACGCAGAGCTTTACTCAACCAAGCGTTTAGTGGAAGCCGCCACTCTGGCCGGACATGAAGTAAGGGTCATTGATCCCTTAATGTGTTATATGAATATCAACCGTATCAACTCGTCTATTCATTATAAAGGCGAGGTACTGGAGGGCTTTGATGCGGTGATCCCACGCATTGGCGCCTCAATCACCTTTTATGGTACCGCGGTATTGCGCCAATTTGAAATGATGGGGGTGTATGCGCTGAATGAGTCCGTGGCAATTGGCCGTGCCCGCGATAAGTTACGCTCACTACAATTATTAGCCCGTCAGGGTATTGGCTTACCTGTTACCGGCTTTGCCGATAAGCCTGGCGATATCCCTGACTTGATTGATATGGTGGGTGGTGCGCCGCTGGTGATTAAATTACTCGAAGGGACTCAGGGTATCGGTGTGGTGCTGGCTGAAACCCGCACTGCCGCCGAGAGTGTGATTGACGCCTTTATGGGGCTTAACGCACATATTTTGGTACAGGAATATATTAAAGAAGCCAATGGCGCCGATATTCGCTGTTTTGTGGTCGGCGATAAGGTCGTCGCGGCCATGAAGCGCCAGGCTAAAGCCGGCGAGTTTCGCTCCAATCTGCACCGTGGTGGAACCGCGACCAAAGTCAGCCTGACGCCGGAGGAACGCCGTACTGCACTGGCAGCGGCCAAAACCATGGGGCTGGATGTGGCTGGTGTAGACTTGTTGCGTTCAAATCATGGCCCGGTGGTAATGGAAGTCAACAGCTCTCCGGGTCTGGAGGGTATAGAGAGCGCTACTGGCAAAGATGTCGCCGGCGCCATTATTCAGCATCTGGAAAAACGGGTCAGCAGTTTTAAAGGCCGCAAGCCGGCCAAAACCAAAGGAACCGGCTAATGACTGAGCAACGCGCGTCTTTTTTCCTCGGCGACAGCCAGATCCCCCCCGGCAGCCGGGCAGTTGTGGATATCCCGTTTGGCAAACTTTACACCCACACTGAACTGAATATCGGCGCTCATGTGGTGCATGGCCGTCAGGATGGGCCAATCTTACTGGTGACCGCAGCCCTGCACGGTGATGAAATTAACGGCGTTGAAATCTGCCGCCGCTTACTGAAAGTACCGCGTTTAAATCGGCTACGGGGTACATTAGTAGTGGTACCCATTGTTAATACCTATGGTTTTGTACAACAGTCGCGTTACCTGCCGGATCGCCGGGATTTAAACCGCAGTTTCCCCGGTAGCGAAAAAGGCTCGCTGGGTAGCCGGATGGCCTTTCAGTTTACCGAACAAATTTTACGCAAATGTACACACGCCATCGATCTGCATACCGGCGCCATTCACCGGAGTAACCTGCCTCAGGTGCGCGCCAGTGCCAAAGACAAAGTGGCGCTGAGTATGGCAGAGAGCTTTAACGCCCCTATTATTATTAAAGCAGCCAGTCGTGACGGCACTATGCGTGGTACGGCAAACAACCTGGGCATTCCGATTTTGCTGTATGAAGCAGGCGAAGCGCTGCGCTTTGACGAACAATCGATCAAAATCGGCGTTAGGGGTATCGTTAATGTGATGCAACAATTGGGCATGCTGAGCCGCGGCAAACGGCTGGGTAAAACGCGTTCGTTATTTTCCAAGAAAAGTAGCTGGGTGCGCGCTGAGCATGACGGCATTGCCCGCTATTACGTTAGTCTGGGGCAAACGGTACAGCAAGGCGATTTGCTGGCGCATATTTACTCGCCCTACTCCGATTTTGAAGTGGCCGTTACCGCAACGCTGTCCGGGGTCATTATCGGCCGCACCAACCTGCCGCTGGTCAATGAGGGGGAGGCCTTATTTCATATTGCCGAAGTCAGCTCGCTGGCGGAAGCAGAAAAAACCCTGGATGCCATCAGTGACGAAGTCGATAATGCGATGCCACTGTCGTTAACAGATGAGTACGGCGTCGTCTGAGCGTAACTGTTGACGCTGTTAAGGCGTCGCTTTTTCTACTACGACGTCGTATTCGACTAATGCAGGTAAACGTTGTTGCAGTTTGCTCTCTATTTCATCAAGCTCTTGCATCCGCTGGCAAAACAGCGCCGATTTTGCCTCCAGCTCGACCATTTTTTGATCCATACCCAGCGTAATCTTATCCATCAGCTGATTTACTGATTGCCAATCCTGACTATCGGCTTTTTCAAAATTACTGTCTGACTGGCGCAGCGCATCACGTAACGCGCCCCAGACCGCGCCAACAGTATGGCGGGCTAGCATGGTTAATTGTGGCTTAAGCTCGCCATTCAGGAAATTATCCAGCTCATTCAGGCTCTGTGGTGCCAGATAAAAATGGTCGCCGGTGCGGACAAAACGGGATAAAAACTGAAACGTCGTCTCGCGGATCAGCGCCCGCCATTCAGCTTGTTGCGACTTGTTGCCCACGCCGGCAAGCATCGCTTCGATACTGGATAAGCCAACCTCTACGCCATCCACTGCCAGGCTTACAATTTCCGGTACAAATTTGCGCAAGCCATGCGCATATAGTTGCAACAGTTGCTGCGTGTCGGCATCTAACTGCTGCCATTCACCTTTAATAAATAGCTGTTGATCGTGATTGATTTGGACAAAGGTGCGATTATTTTGCATTACCCTGATATGCTCAGGCGAAATCAGCACCCCGTATCGGAATGCCATATTACAGTTAGCTTGCAACGGCAAACTAATTAGAAAGAAGCAGCACACTAGCAGAAATCGCACAACAGTATCTCGATAAACAGGGTCTATGACAGCTTAGAAAAAAAGTGTCTCCGGCACAGCCCCCGCTATCGCAGCGGGGTACCGCTTGGTCGCATTACTACAATGGATTGATCGCAGGGTGACCGTCCTGGACCGCAACCAGTGATGGCCCATATTCCCGGCGACTGCGAATAATCTCTTTGCCAAATTGAAACTCCACCGCAGAAAATAGCTGTTGGCTTACTTTCACGTGTAACTGCGGCACTATCTGCAGCCGTTGTTCTTCCAGCTCCCGCACCTCATTAATCAGGGTTTTCGCCAATTGTTTTTGGTCCTCAAACTCCTGCTCTAAACGTTTTAACGTTTCGTCGACCTGCCCGGCGAGCAGTTTTTTCTGCTTGTCGATTCTCTGTTTGATTTCATCCATTAACACTCTGATCGGCGCTAACTGAGCGCGAATCGTCTCTTGTTGCTCGAATAATGGATTTAAACGCCGGTTTAATTTAACAAACACCACGCCGCTGGAAGGAGATCCAAGTTGACCACAATGTAGTGTCTGACCTAACAAGTAATGACCACCAACGACCTTGCCAGTTAATTTGTCCGGAGTGCCCGCGGTGACACGCTCGGCTTCTACCTGACAGTGCATTAAGTACTTATTGGCCTGTAACTCCCCCTGACAATTAAAGGCTGAGTACTGAGCAATATTGCAATGAATATCGCCGGCGGCTTTCAGCACTGTGCTGTATTCGGCTTCAGCGGCCCCCGGATTATTTAACTGATGGCCAATAATCGAACCCATTACAGTGATATCGCCACCGGCTTCAATCAAGGCGCCTTCCATTACCCCTTTTACAAAAACATTGCCGCCTGCCACCACTTTCATGCCGGAGATCACATTACCATTGATCACTACCGAGCCTTTAAAAATAATATGTCCGGACGCCAAATCGACATTTTTGACGGTAAACACATCATCCACAGTCGCCCCATTATCGATGGCACGTGGCAAGCCATCTTTCGCCGCTAACAGTATATCCGCGTTCTCCGGACTCAGTTCTACCCCGTCAGCTAATTGCCATTCGATAGCCACACCGGGTGTGGGTGCCGTGATCACGCCTGTCACATCCACACCGGCCTCGCCGGCAGTTGGCGGATGCCGTCGCATCAACGGCTGGCCTTTGGCAACCGATGGAATAGCACCAAAATCACGCAAGTCGGCTTTAGCCTCCGATTCCACCAGTGGTTGGTTGCGTCGCCGCACCATGTCAGGAATCAAGGGTTCAAACCAGGAGTTCTTACCATCTTTTACCGGTCGGCCCTGGGCGATATCAATTTTTAAGCGGCTGCCAGGCTCAGCCCGGCTGGCTTGCTGCACCAGTTGAATTATTTGTTCTTTATTAAAACCAAAAATAATCCCGAACTGCTGCGCGGCCTTCACTAACTCATTGGCGGAGATTGGATTACCACCCCAGGCTGCGGTAATAATTGCCCAGGCGGTCATTTTATCATCGGAGAGTTCAAAGCTAAGTTGAGCGGCCCGTTTTTCGGCCAGTGGATAGCTCAATACCTTAGCACGCTCGGCCAGGGTTAAGGCTTTGACTTTTTGCTGTAACTGCTGGTATTCCACCAGCAAATTTTCTAATTGATTTTGCAGTAAAAAGCAGCGACCAAAACCAGCATCTTGTAACCCTTGCTTGATCGTCGCCGCATTAAGTGGTTCGGCAGTAACCGGCACTTTGATTATAATATTGTTATTGTGCTCAGCGAATTCCATGGTGCAGTCCCATTACTTCAAGGGAATCACAGAACATGACGCACCGGGACCTGTACCCGGTAATTTGCAAGAAGCTGGAGGCATAACCAGGTTCATCGCAGCATCAACCAACATTCTGTGTAATTTAACTGCTAATGAACCAAAAATTCATTGGAAAGGCAAGCGCTGTTTCTGCTTCGGGCGGCGATAACAGCGGAATACCCCAAAAGAATTCAGATATAGTTATCCTGATGTACCCGGATAAACATATCAGTACCTCTTTTAGTGAAGTCTACCTTGTACTCTTTATTATTCAGCGCCTGAATAAACAGCAGGGTTTTGGTCTCGCCGAAGACGTCAACGCTCGAGACATCAACCAGCTCCAGATAACGCTCTTTTGCTTCCAGCTTACTGGCAGGCACCTCGTCAGTGAACTCTTTTACACCATGCCGTGTAACGATTAAAGGTGGATCAATATCATCATTGATGATAATCAGATCCAACTTTTTATTCTTATGAATGATGGTGTTCCGGCCGCTTACCAGAAAAGCTTTTTCATAATTATTCATTACTGCTCTGCCACGTGACTAATTTAAGCGTATTATGATACAGGCCTTCCTGACTGTCTAGTTTGGATCTTGCAGCTGCGTCAGACGCTGTTTATTAATCGCCCGACACCAGCTTTCCGCCTGCTCCGGCGCGACATTAACCGGTACCATCAACTCCAGTCCGGTCGCGGCAGCTAACCGCAGCATCCGCTGCGCGAACACCGCCTTAACACCCTCATAGACCGCGACGGACGTTTTATACTGGTCTTTTTCGCGCAATAACTCCGTTGCGCATTGGCCGCTGCTGCAACTTTGACGCACGGCTTCCAGATAAAGCGGCCGTTGCTCTGTCATAATTTTCACTGCCAACCGCACCGGCAAGCCGGTGAGCAGGGCGTCAATATTGGTTACTTTAAAACCAATATAGGCAAGCGATTTACCCTCTATACTCGGTACCGCACAGTAACTAAACGCCGACCAGGGTAAACACCAACTGCCGCTACGATGCTGATAACGGACACCTTCAGCGTCACACACCAGACTGTATTTCGGCTCAGCGAGCTTAGCCCAGCCCAGAAACAGCCCCAGCAAGGCGGCGATATACGCAATCGCGAGGATGGCGGTAAATTGCTGCGCCAAAAAGGCGGTGTAAAGCAACAAGCCAAGCAGTAATACCGCTGAGGCGATTAGCAAACGTGCCCCGCCACTGCTGGCAGAGCCGGAGAAGGCCAAAGCTGACATCTAAATTCCTCTGCAAAAAGACCGGAAACACCATACGGTCATCTATTAATGGCAGATTAGCACAAAGTCAGCGCCGCTTCAGCTCCCGGCTTAGCGCCTGATACGACCAATACCCTGATGACTGCGATAACAGGAAATCTGAATTGGCTTTATTTCCATACAATAGCAGGAGTTGATTTTTTGGTTAATTTTGGAGTTCCCTTGGCGCCTTTACATTCTCGTTTGATTTGGTTCATTTTGCTGGCACTACTCTGTTTTGTTGGCTTTCTGTACTGGCAATCACAACAAAGTACCGAAAATGGTCGCGGCCCGGGCGGTGCTATCGCTGTAAAAACCGCAATGGTGCAAAGTCAGGCAATGAGTCGTGAAGTCAGTGCTATCGGTACTGGGATCGCCAATAATTCTATTCAGTTAATCGCACCCAGCAGTGAATTTTTAGTCGAATTGAATGTGAACGAAGGTAAAAAGGTCGCCCAGGGCGAGGTGATAGCCCGTTTAAATGATGTGCAGCAAAAAGCCCGGGTAGCAGAGTTAGAAGCGGTACTGAGTGAGCAAAAACGTCAACTGGACCGCTTAAAGAATCTGGCAACAACCCAGGCTACGGCACAATCTCTACTTGACGAGCAACAAACCCGGGTTAACAGCACCCTGGCCCAGCTTGATACCGCCCGTAAGCAGTTACAGGATATGACCATCCGCGCCCCCTTTACCGGCCACCTCGGTTTACGTCAGGTTAGCCGGGGCGCCTATATTAATGCTGGCACCGTGATTACCACACTGGATGATATGCAGCAGCTGCGGGTTCAGTTTAGTATTGCCGAACGCTATCTGGCTGAGGTAGCAGTGGGTATGCCCGTTACGGTAACTAACATCGCTTATGGCAATATTCCGTTTAAAGGAACGGTTTCGGCGATTGATACCCGCCTTGATCCGGTAACCCGCTCGGTGACAGTACACGGCATCATCGAAAACGAAAGTTTAAAACTGCGGCCCGGTATGCTGCTAAATGTCCGCTTGCAATTGGAAAACCGCGAGGTAGTGCAGGTATCAGAAAAAGCCCTGGTGCCGCAGCAAAACCGCCAATATGTATTTGTGGTTGACGCCGATAATAGGGTAACGCAAAAAGAAGTCGAAATTGGTCAACGTATTCCGGGCTGGGTGGAAGTGGTTACCGGTCTGGATGTCGGCGACGAAATTATTGTTGAGGGTGTGCAAAAAGTGCGTACCGGCGTGACCATCAGTAAAGTTGGGAGCTGAGTATGTGGTTATCTGATACCTCAGTAAAACGCCCGGTCTTTGCGACCGTTGTCAACCTGCTGCTGGTGATCTTTGGTATTGTTTGCTTCAGCATGTTGCCGCTGCGCGAATACCCGGATATCGACTCGCCAATCGTCAGTATTAATACCAACTATCCTGGGGCTTCGGCCGAGATTGTCGAAACCAAAATTACCCAAATGCTGGAAGACCGCATCAGCGGGGTGGAAGGCATTAAGAGTATCAACTCCAGCAGCCGCAATGGCCGCTCCAGCATCACCATCGAGTTTAATGTCGAGCGCGATATCGATGCCGCAGCGAATGATGTGCGTGAGCGGGTGTCCCGCGCCTTAAATAACCTGCCGGATCAGGCCGATCCGCCGGAAGTATTCAAGGCGAATGCCGATGAAGATACTATCGCCTGGTTCCTGCTTAACAGCGACAATATGACTACGTTGGAACTTACCGACTACGCCAACCGTTATATCGCTGAGCGTTTTTCAGTGGTCGATGGTGTAGCCCGTTTACAATTCGGCGGCGCCCGGGATTATGCGATGCGGATCTGGCTGGACCGTGATGCCATGGCGGCTCGCGGTGTTACCGTGCAGGACGTAGAAGCCGTATTACGCGCAGAAAACGTGGAGTTACCAGCGGGTAATATTAAATCTTTTGAGCGGGACTTTACGGTGCGGGTGGAACGTTCGTTCCGCAGCCAACAGGATTTTGAGCGCTTGGTGGTTAAACGCGGTGCCAACAACTACTTAGTGCGCTTATCTGAAATTGCCGATGTGATGCTGGCGGCAGAGGATGAAGAAGGCGAATTCCGTAGCGACGGGAAAAACATTCTCGGTATCGGTATTATCAAGCAATCTAAGGCCAATACGCTGGAGGTAGTGCGTAACGCCCGCGCTGAAATGGAGCGGATTAAAGCCAATCTGCCACCAGGCCTGACTATTGAACCTGGCTATGACTCTTCGGTCTTTATCGCCGAATCGATTAAAGAAGTTTATAACACCCTGGGGATTGCTATGTGCATGGTGATCCTGGTGATCTTCCTGTTTTTAGGGAATATTCGGGCAACTTTTATTCCAGCAATTACCGTACCCGTGGCTTTAGTGGCAGCAGTTACTGTGCTGTTTGCGCTCGATTTTTCGATTAACCTGCTTACCTTATTGGCCATGGTACTGGCTATCGGCCTGGTGGTCGATGACTCCATAGTGGTACTGGAAAATATTTACCGGCGGATTGAGCAAGGTGAAGCTCCGCTGCTGGCTGCTTATCGCGGTGCCCGCGAAGTGGGTTTTGCGGTTGTCGCGACCACGCTGGTATTAATCTCCGTCTTTGTCCCGCTGGTTTTTATGCAAGGCCAGCTTGGTAAACTGTTCACCGAGTTTGCCCTGGCTGTGGCAGCTGCCGTTGCGTTCTCCAGCGTGGTTGCCCTAACGCTATCGCCGATGCTCTGTTCGAAACTACTCACCCACCGCAAACGGGAGAGTAAGTTAGGCACCTGGTTACATCAGGCCTTTGCCAAACTGGAAGAGGCTTACAAAAGACAGCTGGCGGTTGTCTGTAACACCCGCTGGCCGGTTGTGATCGTTGTTGTACTGTGTTTTCTCGGCAGTTATCAGGTTTTCCGTTTACTGCCCAGCGAACTGGCACCACAGGAAGATCGCGGCACCTTCTTTGTGATGATGAGCCCGGCCGAAGGCGCCAGTTATGCCAGTAACAGCAGAAACATGCGGCTGATTGAAGATATTCTCACCCCTTACTATCAGGATGGCCAGCTGACCCGCATGTTAATCCGGGTGCCGGGCTGGGGTAATAGCGGCGGTATTGCTATCGTAGGTACCGAAAACTGGTATAACGGTAAACGCCGTACTCAGGATCTGGTGACAGAAATCGGCGGTAAGATTAATGAATTACCAGACGTCCGTGCTTTTACCTTTATGCGTGGCGGCCTGGGTGGTGGCGGCGGTGGTAACAGACCGATCCAGTTCGTTATTCAAGGCAATACCTATGCTGAGTTAGCGCAATGGCGGGATATTATCCTGACCAAGGCAGCAGAAAATCCAAACTTACTGATGCTGGACCATGACTATAAAGAAACCGTGCCACAGGTACTGATCGATATCAATATCGACCGGGCCGGTGATCTCGGTATCTCTGTCGGCGCCATCGGCCGCGCGCTGGAAGCCATGCTCGGTGGCCGGCGGGTTACGACTTTCCTTGACCGCGGCCGTGAATATGATGTGATTATTGAAGGTCTGGACGACGATTTCCGGGCACCCAGTAAAATCAGTAATGTTTATATTCGTTCTGATAACAGCGGTGAGCTGATTCCACTGGATAACCTGGTGACCTTACGCGAGGAAGCAACAGCGTCCAGTTTAAACCGCTATAACCGGATGCGAGCCATTACCATTACCGGTGGTTTGGCGCCGGGTTACAGCCTGGGTGAAGCCCTGGAATATCTGAACAATATCGTGCGTACCGAAATTGATGCACCGGTTGGTATCGATTATAAAGGGGAATCACTGCTATTCCAGGAAAGTGGTAAATCGACAGCGCTGGTGTTTATTCTGGCACTGGTCATTACCTATCTGGTACTGGCCGCGCAGTTTGAGAGCTTTATCCACCCGCTGGTCATTATGATTACCGTGCCATTGGGGCTGATTGGCGCCCTGTCCGGACTCTATTTCTCTGGCATGACGTTGAACATTTACAGTCAGATTGGCATGGTGATGTTGATTGGCCTGGTCGCGAAAAACGGTATCTTGATTGTCGAGTTCGCTAACCAGCTACGGGATGCCGGTATTGCCTTTGAAGAGGCGGTAAAACGCGCGGCGGCACAACGCTTACGCCCTATTGTGATGACCGCTTTTACCACTGTCATGAGTAGCCTGCCATTAGTACTGGCAACCGGACCTGGTTCCGAGAGCCGGATGGTGATCGGTATGGTGATCCTGTCAGGTGTGGCCTTTGCAACCTTACTCACTATTTATGTGGTGCCGGTAATGTATATCGCACTGGCCCGTAACACCGGTTCGCCACAGGCGCTTAGCCGAGAGTTAGCACGCCTTGAGCAGGAAAACCCGAACGAACACGCACACGATGAGGTGGTGCCTGTGGAGCCAAACAAGCCATAAGCGACACCCGTTCGTGTTAACACCCTAATGAAAAACGGAGGCCGCTGCCTCCGTTTTCATTATCTCCTGCCAAAACAGCTAAACGTAATGATGCTATTGCGTTGTCATCAGCCAGCATCTAAAAAGCTAATACCTTGCCATCCCAGTTAACTAATAAGCCAGTCTCTGCCTCACTAACAGCGCGAATCGTCGCCAGTAAATAGCTGGCTGTATCGGCTGGCGTTTTTAGTTGCCCTGCCGGCAAATTTTGCTGAAAAGGTGCCGACAGCGGGCTATCCGTCGTACCGGGGTGCAAACTAAATAACACCGCGCTTTTGTTAAAGCGGCCTAATTCAATACTGCTGCATTTTACCAGCATATTCAGTGCCGCTTTTGCCATCCGGTAACTGTACCAGCCACCGAGGCGGTTATCACTGATACTGCCCACTTTAGCACTCAGCACCGCCACTTTAATACCAGGCTGTTTCTGCAGCCAAGGCAGTAGCGCTTGCAGATAAAATGCCACGCTAAATAAGTTCACTTCCAGGCTTTGCTGCAAGCTTTGCCGGGTTAGCTGCTTCAGGCTTTTTTCCGGCAGCATACCGGCACCATGCAACCAGCCCTGACAGAGCACTACGGCCGTCACGCCCTGACTAAACACCTGCTGCAACACCGCGGTTAGTTCCGGTGACACCTCAGCGCCATTATCGGCAGGTGTGGCTGACTGATACCAGCTAAGTTGCGGCTGTGGCGCAGGCGCGGCCTGCCGACTGATTGCTGAGACCCGGTGTCCCTCAGCCAGTAATTGTTGAATTAAGCCCTGCGCGATGCCGCCGGCGGCACCAATGATTAACCAATGTTCAGCCATAGGTAAGTTGCTCCGCAATGTCGATACCACTTAACCAAGCATTCTCTACCCGGCCACCTTTAGTCCAGTCACCAGCCAGCCATAAGCCCTGGCTTAATGCCTGTGTTGCTGTGGCCTGACTGGCGGGATTAATTTGTGCGTAGCGCCAGCGATGGCAAAGTATCGATTTGCTGCTGATATCAGCTGATAAAATCTGGGCTAGACAGGTCACAGCGCTTTGCTGCCAGAAGCTATCGTCTTGCTCCAGATGCTGCTGACTAAATGCCGGCGTAAAATGCACTAACCAGCTTTCACTGTGCATGCGCCCTGGCTTGCTGTTTTGCCGGCTCAGCCAACTCACCGGCAAGGCTGGATCTTTAACAAAGATGCCGCCGGCCGGCACGCCACTTGGTGCCACCAGTTCAATATTCACCGCCCAGCAGGGGGTCAGGCTGGCAGTCGGCAAGGATGCCGCCAGCTCTGCTGGCAGCATAGCCGCCGCCTGGGCCGGAGGAATACTTAACACCACCGCTGAAAACGGGCCAAGTTGCCGCGCCTGGCTATCAGTAAGCCACCAGCCCGCTGCGTCGTATTGTAGCTTGGTCAATTGCCACTGGTACTGTACGTTAAGCCCCATTGCCAGCTGTTTTACTGGGCTGTGCATCGCCGGCACGCCAATAAACCGGTATTGCGAGTCTGGAGATGGCTGTAACTTACCCTGCTGATATTGCCAGACGGGTGCTAACCAGGGGGCAACCACGCCTTGCTGCTGCCAGTGTTGCACCTGTTTGATAAAACGTGGCTCCCGGGCAGTAAAATATTGCGCGCCCAAATCCAGATACCCATGCGTCGTGCGCTTACTAGTCATGCGCCCTCCCGGGCCGCGCGCCTTATCAAACACCTCCACCACCATGCCAAGCTCTGTCAGCCGCTTGGCACAGGCCAAGCCCGCTATCCCTGCCCCTACTACTGCAACCTTCATTCTTTACTCACTTATGCTAGGGCGTGTTGACGTTTGCTGCTTAGATTTTGTTCGCACTGGCGGCGCTTTGATCGCGAAACGAGGAGCGCAGTTTAGTTATTCTAAATAAGTGACGAGTGAAGCTACCGCGTCCTGCTCTCGCCCCTGACCTGCATCCATGCAGGCCCCAAAGAGCAAAGCGCCGCCAGCGCGAACCCTTTGGGCAGCGTTTGGCTGGCGTTTCTACTGCGTTATCGCTTGTTCATGTAGAATAACTACACATCACAAGCTCTGCCTTGTATAAACACCAGCCAAACGGCTGCAAAAACAAGCAGCAAACGTCAACACGCCCTTATCTGGCTTACTGCAGCTTACGTTTAACCTGCAACAGACGATCAGGAGAACATCATGACCGAACAACTTGCCACCTTCGGCGCCGGCTGCTTTTGGTGCCTGGAAGCCGCGTTAAATGAAACGGCTGGCGTAACCGAAGCATTAAGCGGCTATATGGGCGGTCATACCGCTAACCCCGATTATCAGAGTGTCTGTAGCGGCCAAACCGGGCATGCTGAGGTGGTGCAGGTTCGGTTTGATCCCGCTCTGATTAGTTTTGCAGAGCTTTGTCAGATCTTCTTTGCCTTACATGATCCGACGCAACTTAACCGTCAGGGTAATGATATTGGCAGCCAGTACCGCTCGGTTATTTTTTATCATGATCAGCAACAGCGGCAGCAAGCGCAAAGCTTTATCGCGGAATTAAGCCGGGCACAGGTTTTTAGTGATAGCATCGTCACTGAATTAAGCCCTGCCAGTCAGTTTTATCCGGCCGAAGCCTATCATCAGGGCTATTACCGGCAGCACCCGACTCAGGGCTATTGCCATTGGATCATTACGCCTAAGATGCAGCAATTCCGGCAGCAATTTAAAGCGCGGTTAAAATAAACGGCGAGCCGCCTGCGCCGCCCGCCGTTTATCAAATTAGCCAACATCCTGCCTTGCCGCTTTAAAAAGCGCGGTAATTCAGGTTTAAACCAAATGTCAGGCCGGCGGTGTTGTAACCATCGCTGCTTTGATAATTTTTATCCAGCAGGTTATCGATATTCGCCCGCACCGTGAGTTTTGAACTCAGCGGATAAGCTGCGCCCAGCCCCCACAGCGTATAACCACCAAGATAACTACGACTGGCGTAGGGCCCCTGAAAACTCTCACTCTGGTAACTGGCACTTAGGTAAGTGCTAAGCTGCCGCCATTGGTATTCCAAACGCCAATTGAGGTTATGCTTTGGCCGTCGCGGCAGTGGCTCGCTGGTGAGCTGATTCTCCGTGTCCAAAAAGGTATAGGCAAACTGTTGCCGTAACTGGGCTAAGGTCACATCCACCTGCAGCTCGGCACCGGTGATCCGCGCCTGACTAATATTCTCCGGCAAATAGGTCGCCAGATTAAACTGGATCAGATCGCTGACATCGCGGGCAAACCAGGCCAGTTGCACACTGCCATTATCAGTGTAGTAACTTAACGCCAGCTCATCGGCGATGGCCCGTTCCGGAGCCAACTCCGGGTTGGCACTACCCGGATAATACAGATCATTAAAGGTTGGCGCTTTAAACGCTGCCCCGCGGCTGGCGCGAACTAGCCAGCCATCAGCAAACTGATAGCCTGCCGCCACTTGCCAGGTATTATTACCACCATAACGCTGGTTTAGATCGCGTCTGGCCGAGCCTTCCAGCAGCCAGCCAGCCTGTTGCCAGTTCAAACCGCTAAATAATGCCCGGTTGATGCGGCTCTGCTCCAGATACGGCACAGCAGAACGGTCGACCTGTTCCGCATACCAATTGACGCCGCCGTGCCACTGTAGCTGCTCAGTCAGACTCAGCGAGCTCTGATAACTAAACTCATCCCGTTCAGTAATAAAAGGGCTGCGCGAAGCCGGGCCATAGCTGGTATCCTGATCGTAAATACGGCTCAGCTGCGCCTGCTGTTGCCAGCGCGCGCCATCATGCTGCCACCCCAGACGGTAACTGCGCTGCAGTACGGCACTCTGATCTTCAGTGCCCCAACCGGTATCAAATTCGGTGTTACCACTATTGATATCGGCTTGCGCCTGTAGGGTGCCAAAGGATGTTTGATAAGTGGCCGCAAACTTAGCAAAACGCTGCTGATAGCCATCGCGATCCGGATCTAAATCTTCTCGTACGTTAAAACCATCAGCGCGGCTATAGCCCAGAGATGCATTAAGTTGCAGCCGGTCTTGCTGCCAACCGGTACTCAAATCAGCCCCCGCCTGGCCATAACTACCAAGATTAGCATTAAGCTCAGCACCGGCACTTTGCCGGGTAGTAATAGCGATAACGCCGGCTAACGCATCCGCCCCATACCAGGCAGCGCGTGGACCACGGATTACCTCAATCCGCTCGACCAGTTCAAGCGGCACCAGTGCCAGCGCTTTATAGCCATTGGTAGCCGCCCCGGCGCGAATACCATCGATCAACACCAGCGTATGACCGGTGTTACCGCCACGTAAATAAAGGCCACTATTCTGGCCACGACCACCGTCCCGGGAAAGTTGAACGCCCGGTAGTTGCGCTAACAAAGCGGGGAGATCGCGGGCCTGACGTGCTTGAATATCTGCTAGCTCCAGCACCGTAACACTGGCTAGGACTTCACTTTCCGACATGGGCGTATGGCTGGCATAGACACTGATCCGTTCTACCGGCTCTGTCGCTACCGCCATAGCAGACGATGCAAGCATTAAGCTTGCCCAACTGAATTTAAACATAGTCACTCCACACAGTGCCCACCGCACTGTGAATCAGGTTAGGGGAATTTTCAGGCCGGTCTCCGGGCTTATTACCTGGTAGCACAGGGCTACCGTCTATTTCGCCTTCCCATCTGAGCGCCTGTAGTAAGCGACTTATGACAGTGGCATCTGAAATAAACACAGTAAGTTACCGTTGCGGGGGCAGCTCTGGTGTTACACCAGATTCCCGTTTAACCTTGCCTGGCTGGCAAAGCACCTGAAAACAAAACGGCTTTTACCCTAAGATAAAAGCCGTGGCAGTTTACGCTTCTGCGCCAGATTGTCAACAGACATCTGGAAGTCTAGTTAATCGCGAAAATTAGTAAATTGAAACGCCTGTTCCAGCTCGGCGCCGCGTACCAGCGCAATCACTTCTTGCAAATCATCGCGTTTTTTACCGGTCACCCGGACTTGCTCGCCCTGAATAGACGCCTGCACCTTGGCTTTGCTGTCTTTAATCAGCTTTACCAACTTTTTCGCCATTTCAGTTTCAATACCTTGCAGCAGATTTAACGCGTTACTACAGGTCTTGCCGGAGAAACTGACACTGCCCTCTTTAAAGGAGCGAATATCAATGCCGCGCTTTACCGCCTTGGTCAGGAAAATCTCGACCATTTGTTGTAACTGGAATTCTGCTTCAGCCGTTAGCGTGACGACTTTATCCTTCAACGCAAACTCGGCGGTAATACCACGAAAATCAAAGCGGGTTTGCAGTTCCCGGTTGGCGTTATCAACGGCATTCAGCACTTCTTGCTGATCCACTTCTGAGACAATATCAAAGGACGGCATCTTGTTCTCCTATAAGCTGTTTGCTGGTGATTATACCCAGAAAACTGCTACAATCCGAGCGACTTTCGCGGAGGTTGTATCGTGCCCCAAGCTTTTTATCGTGTACTGTGCTGGTTTGTCTTACTGTTATCGACCTTCGGTTTTCTGGCAGAACTTAGTGGTCATCGCATTGGCGTCGGTGTTGCTAACCTCGACAAGCTGGCGCATTTTCTGATCTTCCTTGTACTCAGCTGGTTGTTTTTTAAAGCTTTCCGGCCGGTTTTCTGGAAGTTACTGCTGTTTTTAGGCATTTATGGCGCCCTGATTGAGGTGGTGCAGGAATACTTTACCCGCCGCCACGGTGACGTCTGGGACTGGGTAGCCGATATGGCCGGCGTCCTGACCTTCTATCTTGGCCGTAAACTCTGGCATTTATGGCGTCCGCGCAACCGCAGTGCAGCATAGTTGGCCAGGGCGCCATCGGCTTACTGGCAGCTAGCCGACTCCAACTGGCTGGTTGGGCGGTTGATCTGTGGTTGCGTCAGCCAAACCCGCTTCGGATCGATTTTCATCCATTACAAGGTCCTGGCCAAAGCTTAAACTTTGCTGCCTGCCAGCGACCGGCAGAGCTGTTGTTTATTCCGGTTAAAGCCTATGCCGCTTTACCGTGTTTACAACAGCTGCAGCCACTTCTGCAGCCCGGCACTCAAATCGTGATTAGCCATAATGGCATGCCGGATCTGGCAACTTTACAACGTCATGTTACTGTCAATCAGGGTTTATGGTTTCTCAGCACCAGTCAGGCAGCAATGCGCACCGCCACAGGTGTCAGGCATACCGGTGCCGGTAGCAGTGTGCTGGCAGCGCTAAATGACACTGCCCTGAGCAGCCAGCCCAAGGTCGAACCCTGGCTGAATACGGCGCTTGGGCCACTGACCATCACCGCAGATATTCAACCGGCACTCTGGCGCAAACTGGCTATCAATGCCGCTATTAATCCCCTTACCGCTATTCATGGCATTAACAATGGCGCTTTGGCGGCGGCGGAATTCCAGGCTCAGCTCGAAGCGATAGTCAGCGAAGTCTGTGTGGTGGCCGCAGCCGAGGGCATGCACCTGCCCCTTGCAGAGACGCTGCAGCAGGTGCAGCAAGTGATAGCAGCCACCGCCGCGAATTACTCATCCATGTTACAGGATGTCAGAGTAGGCCGGCGCACTGAGCTGGCAGCGATCACTGGCTACATAGTCAACACGGCAGCACGGCATGGTTTAGCCGTGCCGGCAAATCAGGCGTTGTGGCAAGCGCTGGCAAGCACCGCTTAGGGGCGATAAACTGCCACATTCTGATAGCCCTGCTCCTGGAGCAGTAGCGCTTGCAAACGGCTCATCACGCCGCGATCGCAATAGCAGTAATACTGCTTGCTCTGATCCAATTGTGGGAACTGCGTTGCCAGTCGGAAGAACGGGATTTCCAAAACCTGATGACTGTGCAGCTGTAAAGGTCGGCTCTCGGTTTCATCCGGGGCGCGAATATCCAGCACGACCGCATCCACCGGCAGCACCTCTTCAACCGCTACCGTACGGGCCTGTTGCTCGGCCTGATATTCTACGGTGCGGATATCCAGCACCTTAGCCTCCTGAACGACACGCTGCAGAATAGTACTGTCAAAGGCGGCTTCGGTGGCTTCAACTTCTGCCAGTACCGCATTCACCGTCGGGCTTTTGGAAATCACGCCACAGTATTCCGGCATAGTGCGGGCCAGCTCTTCCGCGCCAATGTGCTTCGCCAGATCGATAATTTCCTGCTTATCCTGATAAATCAGTGGCCGCAGGATCAAGGTATCGGTTACCCGATCAATTACCGCCAGATTAGCAATGGTCTGACTGGCAACCTGGCCAATACTCTCACCCGTCACCAGTGCTTTGATACCTAAATCTGCTGCCACCTTACTGGCCGCCCGCATCATCATCCGTTTTAAAACGACGCCCATCAGACCAGATTCGACTTTCTCCAGAATCTCCGTCACCACAGGCGCGAAATCAACACTGACAAATTTTACCCGGTGCGACAGGCTGTATTTTTGCCACAGATAGAAGGCCATTTCCCGCACCCCGGCTTCATGCGCCGCACCACCCAGGTTAAAAAACAGGTAGTGGGTACGTAACCCCTTGCGGATCATCAGATAGCTGGCAACCGCCGAATCGTAACCACCGGAGATCAGTGATAGCACGTCAGACTGTGATGGCAGCGGAAAGCCGCCCATACCGGCAAAGCTCTCGCTGACCAGTAAAAATTTATCCTGCTTAATTTCGAGCTTGATGGTCAGATCCGGCTTTTTTAACTGCACGCGGGCACTGGCCACGCGCTGATTAAGTCCACCACCAATATAACGCTCCGCCTCCAGCGAGCTAAAACTGTGACTGCCCTGCCGCCGCACCCGGATACAAAAACTTTTGCCGGCCAGTTGCGGCTCATAGACAGCGGCAACCTGCTCAAACATATCATGCAGATCGGAAAAACTGCGGGTTTGCATTTGTGAGAAACTGACAATGCCGGGAATACAGCTTAAACGCTCTATCATTTGGCTGCGCAGTTCAGGTTCAACCCTGCTGCTACGCACTGTCAGGTGATCAAAGTTATTTAATACCTCAACCTGCTCATCCAACTGTTTGAGGATCGTTTTCAGATTCCGTTCCAGCAGTAAGGTTTGGCGTTTGCGGACAGACTTACTTTTGATCGAGATTTCCGGATGCAGTTTGATGATAAATTCAAGCATGATTGACAGTCAGTAGCAAAAAAGGCGCGCATTATAGCGGAAAAGCCGGCAAACCGCTAACTCGCGGTCTGCCGTAACAGAACATGTTTAGCCGGGATTACTGATTGGCTCCAAACTGACGGGTTCCGACTCTTTGGGTTTGCCTTGCATAATCGCAATTTCTACCCGGCGATTACGCCGCCGGTTCAATTCGCTGTCATTGGGGACCAGTGGCCGGGTATCAGCATGCCCCACCACCATCAAACGATTACGATCAAAACCAGGTGCCCGAATCAGCTCAGATGCAACCGATACTGCCCGCTTCGCCGACAGATCCCAGTTATTTAAATGCAGCTCATCAGCCACCTGAAAATCATCGGTATGACCGCTGACAGTAATCTCCCCCGGAATATCGACCAACATCCGGCCAATCTGTTGCACAATAGGGCGGAATCTTGGTTGTAAAAACGACGAGCCCGACGGGAAAGCGCCGTTCTCGCGAATACGGATAATAATCTGTTGTCCCAGCGATTCTAACTCGATAGCACCATCAACAATTTGTTGCTCTAACTCTTCCGCCAGCTTTTTAACCGTCTCATTGACTCTTTCCTGCGCCGCCTCTGCCAGCGCTTCGGCGACTTCCTGCTCCTCGGCATTTAACGCTGACTGACCACCGGTTTGATCTTCGCGTTGTTCTTGCCGACCACCGGCGGAGTCTTCCTCACCGGCCTGAAACTCGATCACCTGTTGTGTCATTTCCATGGTTTGTTGCTGAATGGTCTCAATTGGCGTCGGATCCGGCCGCCCCGGCCGGAATTCCATGGCAATCACACTGGTGCCTTTTGGAATATCGTCCACTTCGATTTTATTCTGTACGCCAAAGGCAAACTTCATCGAGCCGGCAATCTGCTTAAATTTCAGTACGTCCATCTCAGAAAACGCCAGCAGCAACACAAAGAAGCACATCAACAGCGACATCAGATCGGCAAAAGTTGCCAGATAGGCTGGTGCCCCCGGTGGTGGACATTTGCACTCTTCCGGCATGTCACTCATGCGGCTTCTCCGGCAACTTCGCGTTTACCCTGCGCCAGATAATTACGCAAAATACCCTCGATAACTTTCGGGTTCTGGCCATCCTGAATACCCAGTACGGCATCCAAAATCAGCATATTGTTCAGTTTTTCCTGCTGGTTTCGAATGGCTAATTTGTCTGCAATCGGAATCGCAATGACGTTAGCAATAAAGGCACCATACAGGGTGGTTAACAGGGCTACCGCCATCGCCGGGCCTATTGCTTTTGGGTCGTCCATATTGGATAACATCGCAACCAGACCGATCAGGGTGCCGATCATACCCATTGCCGGCGCCACATCACCTAAACTTTTAAACACCGCAATCGCGTTTTCATGCCGCTTTTCGGTTAAGGCAATATCTTTTTGCAAAGTGGCGCGCACCACATCGGCATCATGGCCATCGACCAGCATATTGATGCCCTTTTGCATAAAGGCATTTGGGATCTCAGCTTCTTCCAACGCCAAAAAGCCGCCTTTGCGGGCCGAGTCGCCCAGCTGCACCGCTTTTTCAATCAGTTCTTCCGGCGCCTCAATTTTAAACATAAAGGCTTTAGCTGCCGCCTTACCGGCCCCCAAAAATCCGGCTAACGGAAACTTCGACAACACCACAAAAATTGAACCCCCAACGACAATCAGCACTGAGACTAAATCACCAAACATACCGGGATCGCCAGCACTGCCGATAATCATCGCCATCACGACAAAACCGATAGCGCCTACCATTCCGATTAGCGTCGCTAAATCCACTTCTCACTCCTTAATCGTCAGACACCTTGTGGGCTTCAAGAGGTTGCTGTTTGCTTATATTATCTTAGGCAACGTACAGTTATCGACCTATGTTAACGAACATTAAGCAATAAATCGTCAGAAAATACCAATTTAGTCGTTTCCAAGTATCGCAGCATTGACCATAATAGCCTGCTACGATAAGGTTGCGCACAGTTTTTGGGGAGTGGCATGAGTAAAAAAAACGCAGATTCGTTACAGTTCGAGCAGTCCATGCAGGAGCTGGAGCAAATTGTGCAACAGCTGGAGCAAGGTGAGCTGACACTGGAGCAAGCGCTGAGCCAATTCGAGCGTGGTATTGCGCTGGTTAAACACAGCCAACTGCAATTACAAAGTGCCGAACAAAAAGTGCAAATCCTGTTGCAACAACAGCAACAAGAACAACTGACTGCATTTACCCCGCAGGCGGGAGACTAACTTGATCCCTGCCAGTTTACCCAGGTTTCAGCAACGTCTGGAACAGCAACTTCAGCAATTAATGCAACAGGGCCTGCCTGACACTGCGGTGTTGGAACCAGCGATGTCGTACAGTTTATTACTTGGTGGCAAACGCATTCGCCCTTATCTGGTCTATGTTACCGGGCAACTGTTGGGTGCCCGCCTGGAAGATTTAGATGCCCCGGCGATGGCCATTGAAGCCTTGCATACCTATTCGTTGATCCATGATGATTTACCGGCGATGGATGATGACGATTTACGCCGCGGTAAAGCGACCTGCCACAAAGCCTTTAACGAAGCCACAGCCATTCTGGCCGGTGATGCTTTACAGGCTCTGGCATTCGAAATATTGAGCCAGCATCCTTATCAGCAAGTCAGTAGTGCATGCCAGATCAAAATGGTGCACGCCTTAGCCAGAGCAGCCGGTGCTGCCGGCATGTGTGCCGGCCAGGCCATTGATCTGGCTCAGACCAATCAGCAAATCGATTTAAACCGGTTAGAGCAGATGCATCGCTTGAAAACCGGTGCCCTGATTGAATGTAGCGTTAAAATGGCCTATTACTGCAGTCCGTGCCAGGATCCGCAGGTGTTAGCAGCATTATTAACCTATGCCAGCGCGCTGGGTCTGGCCTTTCAGGTGCAGGATGATATTCTGGATATTGAGAGCGATACCGCAACCCTGGGTAAGCCGCAGGGCTCAGATTTAAAAGCCAATAAATCAACCTATCCGGCCTTGTTAGGTCTGGAAGGTGCCAGGCAAAAAGCCGGGCAACTGTACCAGGACGCCCTGGCAGCACTGGATACCGTGCCGGGTGACACCAGTGAATTACGGGCCTTTGCCCACTATATAATCGCCAGAACGTTTTAACCAAGGCATGTGGTAGACAAGCTATGCATATTGATATGACGGATTATCCGCTGTTGGACAAAGCAAACCTGCCGGAGCAACTCAGACAGTTGCCGCAGGAGCAATTACCACAGCTAAGTCAGGAGCTGCGGCAGTTTTTATTAAAAACGGTCAGTCAGAGCAGTGGCCATTTTGCCTCAGGCTTGGGTACAGTCGAGCTGACCGTGGCCTTACATTATGTCTACAATACCCCCTTTGATCGGCTGATCTGGGATGTGGGTCATCAGGCTTACCCGCATAAAATTTTGACCGGCCGCCGCGATCGCATGCATACCATCCGCCAGAAAGATGGCTTACATCCGTTTCCGTACCGCGAAGAAAGTGAATACGATGTGCTGTCAGTCGGCCACTCCAGTACTTCCATTAGCGCTGCCCTCGGCATGGCAATTGCTGCCCGGCAAGCGAAAAGTCAGCGTAAAGTAGTCGCAGTCATTGGTGATGGTGCCATCACTGCCGGCATGGCATTTGAAGCGCTGAATCATGCCGGTGAAGTTAAACCGGACATGCTGGTAATTCTCAACGACAACGAGATGTCCATTTCTGAGAATGTTGGCGCCCTGAATCAGTATTTCGCCCGGATTTTATCCGGCAGTTTTTACACCAGCCTGCGCGAAGGCGGCAAGAAAATTCTGCGTGGTGTGCCGCCATTACACGAGCTGGCTAGTCGCGCCGAAGAACACTTTAAGGGCATGGTCACGCCAGGCACCTTCTTTGAAGAGCTGGGATTTAACTATATCGGCCCCATTGATGGCCATGATGTGCTGGGGCTGGTCGATACTATCCGCAATATGCGGTCATTAAAAGGGCCGCAACTGCTGCATATCGTTACCAAAAAAGGTAAAGGTTATGCTCCGGCTGAAGCCGATCCAATTGGTTATCATGCGGTCTCGAAATTTGACCCGGCGCAACACAAGCAGCCGGAGAAAAAAGCCGGCAAACCCAGCTTTTCGAATATCTTCGGGCAATGGATTTGCGATATGGCAGAGCAGGATGAGCGGCTGCAAGGTATTACGCCGGCAATGCGCGAAGGTTCGGATCTGGTGGCCTTCTCCAAACGTTTTCCAAAGCGCTACTTTGATGTCGCGATAGCCGAACAACATGCCGTCACTCTGGCTGCTGGTCTGGCGATTGAAGGCTTAAAGCCGGTGGTGGCGATCTACTCCAGTTTTTTACAACGCGGCTATGACCAACTCATCCATGATGTGGCCCTGCAAAACTTAGATGTGCTGTTTGCGATTGACCGTGCCGGTATCGTGGGTGCCGACGGTCCAACCCACCAGGGTGCCTTTGATATCAGTTTTATGCGCTGTATTCCGAATCTGGTGGTGATGGTGCCATCCGACGAAAACGAATGCCGCCAGATGCTATATACCGGCTATCAGTATCCGGGGCCTGCTGCTGTGCGCTACCCGCGCGGCAGTGGTACTGGCGTCACAGCTAGCGAGCAAATGGAGCTATTAGCTATCGGCAAAGCCCGGTTAGTGCGTCAGGGTAAGCAACTGGCAATCCTGGCTTTTGGCCCGCTGCTGGCGGCCTGTCAGAGTGTAGCGGAAGCGCTGGATGCTACCCTGGTGGATATGCGTTTTGTCAAACCTCTGGATGCTGCGCTGTTACACCAGCTGATGGCTGAGCATCAGGCCATCCTGACGGTGGAAGACAATACCATTATGGGCGGTGCCGGCTCTGCGGTTAATGAATTTCTGCTGGCACAGCAGTATGCTGGCAAGGTGGTTAACCTTGGCTTACCGGATGAATTTATAAAACAGGGCACCCAACAGGAAATCTATAGTGAACTGGGGCTCGATAGCGCTGGTATTTTGCAACAGGCCTCGGCTTTACTGAGTAAAATCTAACCAGTACACATCAATAAGCTCTTACTCTCAGGCTCCACCCGGGGCCTGCTATTCCTGTTGTAACCAGATTAAGCCTTCAGCCTGCAGCCTTAACACCTGCCGCTCTAGATCAGTGCTCTCTTCAAACTCAAAGGCATCAACCTGCCCGGCAAATTGCAGACTGGCGACCCCTGGTGTGGCATTTTGCAGTAGCTGACTGGCGGACAGACTGGCCAGTTGCAACGACACTTCCCACCCCAATAGCTGCCCGCCCAATAGCGGCAAAGGATAAAGCGCATAACCGCCATAGACTTTTAGGCGCTGCTGACTGTTGCCTTCACTTAATGTTAAAGCCGACAGCTGCTCAGCCAGTTTTTTACCGTAGGCGCCCACCTGAGACAGCGGAATATCCCGGAACACCACGACAAATTGCCAGTTATCCAGTCGTACAACATAATCCGAGCCGCGGGTCTCACGACTCAGTACTGCGCTAAAATGCTGCAACAGGCTATCGGTAATCCCCTTGCCGTGCTGTTGTACCAGCGGTGCCAAAGCTTCGGGTTGCAACACCAATAGCGCGATACTCTTACCCTGGGCTTGCAGTGAGGCCAGATTACGCTGGAAGTGCTCAATGTCTTTCGGCAATTGCTCGTGTAAGAACCGGCTATTGCGTAATCCGGTTTGACTATCGCGATGAGTCAGTTGCTGCAACTCTTCATTAAGCTCGTTTAAACGCTGATTGGAGTTTTCTAACTCCTGTGTCCGCTGTCGCACCAAACGCTCGAGCTGCTCCTGTTTTAACAGCGCATTCTGCCGGTACAGCCAAAACAAACCGTACAAGGAGCTGATAATCAATACCAGCCATAATAAGCGATATAGCAGCGTTTCATCAAAATGGCGCGGGATCACCAGTTGCAGCTGTGCTTGCACCGCTTCCTGCCAGCTCTGATGTCGGTATTTGGCCTGTACCACGAAGTCAAAGCTACCGGGTGGTAAATTGGTATAAACCGCTTCCCGCCGCTCGGCAGCGCTGTACCATTCTTCATCAAAGCCCTGCAGCTGATAGCGAAACTCCAGACTTTCCGGCCGGCTAAACTCCAAAGCCGTATAACTGATGGTCAGATTACGCTCATATTGCTCCAACACTAAGCGACGCTCAGTTGCTGTTAACGGATATAAACGCGGAGTTTGGACCTGTTTTACCCGTAACTGAATATCAGGCAAGGCCGTACCTTGTGGTTGTTCAGGTACTGCTACCACGCCTTTTAAAGTTGGATACCAGAGCTGTTGTTGCCAATAGGCCACTTTAGCCTGACCGGCACCATTACAGCATCGACTGGAGAGTGAGCCCATCTGACGATCAAAAGGCGATAGCACCTCTTCGATACGATACCCCTCTTGTGGCAACTGATTTAGGCTGGCACGTTCGAGGCGGAAGATGCCTTTGTGCGTACTGATCCAGATCCAACCGCTTTGTTGATGGAAGTAAAAACTGACCGCAGGTCCGTGTAACAAGCCATTACCGCTGTGTAGCTGCTGCCAGCTCTGCCCTGGCTGCAAAATAAAAATACCGTCATCCAGGGTACTGACCAGTATCGTTTGATCGGGGAGCAACAGTATCGCCATAATATAGGCATTATAGAGCGCAGTACCCGAGCCGAGCCGGGTTAAACGTTGTTGTTGCCAGCGATACAAACCGCGGCTGGTACCCACCAATAACTGCTGTTCACTCTCATCCAGCGCCGTGATTTGCCGCGATTCCAGCTCCGCGTTTTCACTCCAATACTCCAGCTTGGTTGCGGTTGCGAAATACAAGCCCTTTAAAGCCCCCAGCCAAACGCCACCGGCTCTGGCGCCCTGGATCACTCTGACGGCCTGCCCCTGCAGCTCCGGAAATAAAGGTTGTAAACTACCCTTTTCGAGTGTTAGCTGAAATAAACCTCGCTCTAAGCCAAGCCACAACGTTGTAGGCTCAGGCCAATACATCGCGTGCACCGTTTGTCCTTGCAACTGTTCTGCCGCCAGGATTTGCTGGTAATCACCGTCTTTACTCAGCACGCCTAACTCGGTCTGCGCTGCCAGTAGCAGTTGCCCCTGTGGTGTCAGCGCCAAGCTGCGGATCACCGGATCCGGAGCCGGTTGCAAGCGCCGGATTTGGGTCAGGCCGGCACGATAGATACCATCGCTAAAACTGGTTAACCAAAGTTGCTGATTCTGATCCTGATACAGCGCACTAAACCAGGGATAATTCCCTAACTCCTGCACGGTCACAGTTTGCCAGTCTTGTTGCTGAAACCGGTAAAATAATTTCCGATAGGCCGAAAGCCACATAGCGCCGTTGCTATCCTGTAACACCTGGTATACCGGAACCTTACTGTTATCCGGCAATGCCTCAGCCACTACGCCTGCAGCAGTGAGTCGGTAAAGACCAGGCTCCGCAGCTAACATCACGCCGCCACTAGTCCAACTGACGTCATACACCGGTGTCTGACGCAACTCCGGCGGCAATTCAAATTGCTGCCAGCTACCATCGGCATCACGTTGATAGAGGCTTTCTGCCGCCACCACCCACACCTGCTGCTGATGGCGGGTTAATTGACTGACAACGGTTTTAACCTGCTCAATCCTTTGTACTTGCCCCTGCTGCACCTGAAACAATTGGTCTGCAGCCACCCAGACTTCACCCGGAGCCATTTCGATCAAGGAGGTAACTTCATTAAATAACGGCAAGCGCTCAAAGCTCAGCTCTTGCGGTTGTAGCACCGATAAGCCGGCTTTGGTGCCGACCCAAATCCGCCCGTCACTGTCGGTTAATAACTGTGTGATAGCATTGCTGGCAAGGTGGGGGTGAGTTTCAGTGGTAAAGACTTCAAATTGTTGGCCATCGAAACGATGCAGACCATAGAGGGTTCCGAACCACAGATAGCCTTGCTGATCCTGGGTCACTGCCCGCACCGAGTTACTGGCCAGACCATCAGCACTGGTCCAGTGTTTAATATCGTAGTCAAAGACTGAGGGAGTTGCAGCCTGTAGCGGCAGTAGCCACAACAGCATCAAAATACTGCAGAACAGTCGCATGACTCCCTCCCTAGAATAGATTTACCCTTACAACCAATTGAGCTGCACTAACAGCTGTAAAATCAGCAGCGCCGGCAATGCAGCGAGCAGATCGTCCAGCATAATGCCAACACCACCATGCACCCGCTGATCAAACCAACGGATCGGCCAGGGTTTGACAATATCAAAGAAGCGGAATAATACAAAGCCCACTAACAGACTGCTAACAGAAATTGGCACCATTAACATCGTCAGCATAAAGCCGATAATCTCATCCCAGACAATAGCACCGTGGTCATGCTCACCGGCATCCGCCGCGGCTTTGCCACAAATATAGCAACCCAGAGCGGTGCCAAATAGCAAAAACAGCCCGTACCAAAGCGTACCTAACTGACTGAATAATAAGATCAGCGGCACCGCAGCAAGAGTTCCAAAGGTACCAGGTGCCTTTGGTGCTAAACCACTGCCAAAGCCGAGGGCTAAGAAATGCTGCCATTTAGACAGCTGAAATTTAGTGTTCTGCATCAGAAATGAACAAAGCCGGTATGTTGATAACTAATAGCCTGTTCACCGGCTTTTAATTCCAGTTTGCCACTGGCGCCGGTAATGCGGCCGATACAGGTAACAGGTACGCCATAAGGGCTTAACAGTACATCCAGGGCACCACGGCGGCTCTCCGGCACCGTGAACAGCAACTCATAGTCTTCACCACCGGATAAGGCCAACTGTAAGGCTTCGGCTTGATCGCAACTGTCTTTTAACGCTTGCGACATCGGAATGCGATTGACATCAATAAAGGCGCCAACACCGGAGCGGCGCAAAATATGCGGTAAATCACCGGCCAGACCATCAGAGATATCCATTGCACTACTCGCCAGATTGCGCAGCGCCTGTCCCAAAGCCACACGGGCTGAAGGGTAATGAAACCGTTGCAGCAGGTGGCCCTGATGTTTCTTACTGACCTGATGCTGGCCTTGCACTAACTTTAAACCGAGCGCGGCATCGCCCAAAGTGCCGGTAACATAGATATAATCACCGACCTTGGCTCCGCTGCGGGTAATGGCTTTACCATGCGGCACCAACCCCTTGGCAATCATGGTCAGACTAAGTGGTCCGCGGGTAGTATCACCACCAATCAACTGGCAGTGATAATAGTCGGCAGTTTCATGTAAACCGGCAGCAAATTCCGCCAGCCAGTCTTCGTTAACTTCCGGTAACGTAAGGGCTAGCGACAACCAGGCAGGTTCCGCGCCCATCGCTGCTAAATCACTGACGTTAACCGCCACCAGCTTATGACCGAGGGCTCTGGGATCCACATCGGCAAAGAAATGGGTGCCACACACCATAGTATCGGTGGTGATCACCAGATCATAGCCATCCCGCACCTGCAGTACAGCACCGTCGTCACCGATCCCCAGTTGGGTATCAGCGCGTTTTGCTCCGGCCTGACTAAAGTACCGGGCAATTAAATCAAATTCACCCATACAGATTAAAAAGCCGACTTACGTCGGCCTCCATAAAGCAGGTTATGCTGGTCGTAATACCCGGACGGCTTTGTCCAGGATACCATTGACGAATTTGTGGCTGTCATCCGCGGCGAAGGCCTTGGCCAATTCAATTGCCTCATTAATGACAACTTTATAGGGCACATCCAGCCGGTACTTCAGCTCATAAGCCGATACCCGTAACACGGCTTTCTCGACCAGATCGATATCTTCAAACGGCCGTTCCAGAAAGGGTTTAATGGCTTCATCAAGCTTACTGTGATGTAACACCACGCCACGCAGAATATCCTGGAAGTAAGGCACATCCAGATGTTTGACATTGTTTTCCAGCAACAGTTGCTGTTCAATATCGGCAATCGGATTCTGGCTGACTTGCCAGCTGTAGATACCTTGTACCGCTAACGAGCGGGACTGACGACGCACATTTGGTTTCATGCCGGTTTCCTGTTACAGCTGCTCAAGCACATTAATCATTTCCAGTGCCGACATCGCTGCTTCACCGCCTTTATTGCCTGCCTTGGTACCGGCACGCTCGATCGCCTGCTCGATACTGTCGACCGTCAGCACGCCAAATGCAACCGGCAGGTCAAACTGCATCGCGACCTGAGCGATACCTTTGACACATTCGCCGGACACATATTCAAAGTGCGGCGTGCCACCGCGGATCACCGCGCCCAGCGCAACGATAGCGTCATATTTTTTGCTGGCAGCAACCCGCTGCACCGCTAATGGCAGTTCGAAGGCACCGGGAATGCGTACCACGGTAATATCTTCAGCGGCGATATTGCCGACACGCTGTAAAGTATCTACGGCGCCGCTAAGCAAACTTTCGACGATAAAACTGTTAAAGCGCGCGACCACGATCGCGATCTTTTTACCTGTTGCAGCATAGCCTGCTTCAATCACCTGCATTGCCAGTCCTTACTTGTTAACTGCCACTAAAATCAGCCGCGCATAATAGCATAGTTTGCGACGTTCTGGCAGAGGCTTATTCAGAAACGTAATCCACCACTTCCAGGCCAAAACCCGACAGCGCATGATACTTTTTCGGTTGGCTTAACAGCCGCATTTTCCGCACACCAAGGCTGGCCAGAATTTGCGAGCCAACGCCAACATTACGGGAGGTACCTTTCCAGGGCGCAGAGCGGGGCTTTTCACCTTTATCTTCGGCCTGGAAATTCTGCACCATTTGCACCAGCTCGTCAGTCGACTCGTGCTTACCCAGTAGCACCAGCACCCCGCCCTCGTCAGCAATACGCTGCATGGCAGTGTGCAATGGGAAACTCAGATTAGCGCCACGGTTGCTCAGTAATAAATCACTGAAGGTATTGTGTAAATGTACCCGCACCAAGGTTGGTTGTTCTGGCTGGATTTCCCCTTTCACCAGCGCAAAATGCAGCTGATTATCGATAGTATCTTTAAAGGTCACCAGTTCAAACTCGCCCATCTCCGTTGGCAGCTGGCAGGTGGCCACCTTTTCGATGGTGGTTTCATTCAGGTTCCGGTATTCAATCAGATCGGCGATGGTACCAATCTTAATATCATGCTGCTTGGCAAAAACTTCCAGATCCGGGCGCCGCGCCATGGTACCGTCATCATTCAGGATCTCGACAATCACAGCGGCCGGTTCCAGGCCAGCCAGGCGCGCCAGATCACAGCCGGCTTCAGTATGACCGGCCCGCACCAGCACACCGCCGTCCTGCGCCATTAACGGAAAAATATGGCCGGGCTGCACGATATCTGCCGGACTGGCATCACGTGCGACCGCCGCTTTCACAGTGCGGGCGCGATCGGCTGCCGAAATACCGGTGGTAACGCCCTCAGCGGCTTCAATCGATACGGTAAAATTGGTCGAGAACGGTGATTTGTTGGCATCAACCATTAACGCCAGATTAAGCTGCTTGCAGCGCTTTTTGGTCAGTGTTAAACAAATCAGACCGCGGCCATATTTGGCCATAAAGTTAATGGCTTCCGGCGTGACATATTCGGCCGCCATCACCAGATCGCCTTCATTCTCACGATCTTCATCATCCATCAGGATCACCATCTTGCCCTGACGGATATCTTCAATAATTTCAGCGGGGGTATTCAGTTGCATAACTAACCTTCTTATAAAAAGCCGCGCTGCGCCAGCAACGCCAAATCAACACCGCCCTTAGGCGCCGCAACCGGTGTGGTTAACAGCCGCTGGATATAGCGGGCTAACAGATCCACCTCTATATGTACCCGACTGCCTTTTTGCAAGGTCAGTAAGGTAGTTTGTGCTGCCGTATGCGGCACTATGGTTAAGCGAAATCGGTCAGTCAGTACTTCATTTACGGTCAGACTAATGCCATCGATAGTCACCGAGCCCTTGTGGGCAATAAAGGGCGCCAGTTCTGCCGGCAGCGCAAACCACAGTTGCCAGGCACGGGCGCTTTGTTCCATGGCCAGCAAAGACGTCACCCCATCGACATGACCACTCACCAGATGCCCACCGAGACGCCCGGTTGCCAGCAGTGCCTTCTCCAGATTCAGCAACTGCCCGACCTTATATTCACCAAAGCGGGTCAGGGCTAAGGTTTCAGCTGACAAGTCGGCACTAAAAGACTGGCTACCCAGCGCAGTGACCGTCAGACAGACGCCATTCGTCGCGATACTATCGCCCAATTTGACGTCGCTAAAATCCAGACTACTGCTCTGGATGGTGACACTGAGATCGCCGCCCTTGGGGCTAAGCCGGCTCAGGGTGCCAGTGGCTTCAATAATACCGGTAAACATCTTATTCCTCGCTCAGGCGGGCGCGCAGGCGCAGGTCCGGCCCCAGACTAATGACCTCATTAAACGCCAGTTTTGGCGTCTGCGCCAGTTGCTGAAAATCACCCAGTACCGCCAATGGCCGGCCTTGCTCGCCCAGCAGCAGCGGGGCCTGATACAGCAGTAATTCATCGACTAAGCCAGCTTTTAGCAAACTGCCCGCTAATATCGCGCCGGCTTCGGTCCACAGACTATTAATCTGTCGCGCTGCGAGTCGTGTTAGTAGCTGAACCAGGTCCAACTGACCGTCAGCGCTTAACGCCAGCGGCAGTTGTTCCACTGTGACCTTTGTCACAGCTAACTTACGCGGCGCAGCGTCAGCGGCAAAACACAGCAGCACAGGACCACCCTCATTAAACAGTGGTTCGCTGCCGGTTAACCGCTGCTGCCGGTCCAGAATCACCCGCAGTGGCTGGCGTAAACTGCCATCGGCAAGCGGCCGGATCAAGGCAGCCGGCTCTGCGCCAGCATCGCTACTTTGCCGTACCGTTAAACGCGCCGCATCGGCGAGTACGGTACTGGCAGTGGATAAAATCGCGCTAACCTGCGCCCGCCATAACTGCACGTCAGCGCGCGCGACGTCACTGGTGAGCCATTGACTCTGGCCATTCGCCAGGGCGGTACGCCCATCCAGACTGGCCGCCAGTTTCAGATACAGATAAGGCCGCTGCCGCTCCATCCGGCTCAAGAAGCCCGGATTAAGCGCTCTGGCTTCCTCAGTTAATAAACCGTGCGCAACGCTAATGCCAGCTTGTTGCAGTATGGCAACGCCCTTACCTGCGACCAGCGGATTCGGATCCAGCATTGCAATCACCACCCTGGCGACACCGGCTTTTACCAGGGCTTCCGCACAAGGTGGCGTGCGACCATAGTGGGCACATGGCTCCAGCGTCACGTAACAGGTCGCCCCCCGGGCGGCGCTGCCGGCTTGTTGTAAGGCAAAGACTTCAGCATGCGGGCCGCCGGCTTGCTGATGAAAGCCTTCGCCGAGCACCTGGCCATCCTTAACCACCAGCGCTCCCACATTGGGGTTGGGATCAGTAGTAAAACGGCCCTGTGCTGCCAGCGCCAGCGCGCGGCGCATAAAAGCATGATCGGCCTGACTAAAACTCACCTTATTGCTCTCCGAGGCGGGCAATTTCTTCACCAAACTCGCGGATATCTTTAAAGGAGCGGTACACCGAGGCAAAGCGCACATAAGCAACTTTATCGACTTTCACCAGCTCATCCATTATCAGATTCCCCAGCAAATTACTGGCGACTTCCCGCTCACCGGTAGCCCGGAGCTGGGATTTAATTTTATTAATCAGCTGCTCAATTTGTTCGGTCGCCACCGGCCGCTTTTCCAGCGAGCGTAATAAACCGCTGCGTAACTTATCTTCATTAAAGGGTTCGCGGGAGCCGTCACGTTTAATAATTCGTGGCATCACCAACTCTGCCGCTTCAAAGGTAGTAAAGCGTTCGTGGCAAGCCAGGCACTCGCGACGACGGCGCACCTGATGACCATCGGCGACCAGACGCGAGTCAATGACCTTGGTATCATCGGCATTACAAAAGGGACAATACATACTGACCTTTTACCCCCTAGCTAACTGTTCAGGACAAGGCGCTAACAGCCTGTTTAGCCGGCGCTTTGCATAAAAGAATGGCCGCATTAGCGGCCATCACAGCATAGCACGAGTTATGCCTTAGGCATAAACCGGGAAGCGGCCACAGACTTCAGCCACCTGAGCCCGTACCTTGGCAATTACCGCCTCGTCACCACGGCTATCCAGCACATCACAAATCAGGTTAGCAACTAAACGTGCTTCGGCTTCTTTAAAACCACGACGGGTAATAGCCGGGGTACCGATGCGCAGACCGCTGGTAACAAATGGCGAACGCGGGTCGTTCGGTACTGAGTTCTTGTTTACCGTAATATGCGCCAGCCCTAACCAGGCATCGGCATCTTTACCGGTGATATCTTTATCAATCAGATCCATCAGGAACAGATGGTTCTCGGTACCACCGGATACAATCTTATAGCCACGGCTGATCATCTCAGTACACATGGCTTTAGCGTTCACCAGCACCTGCTGCTGATAAACTTTAAATTCCGGCTGCAGCGCTTCTTTAAAGGCTACCGCTTTCGCCGCGATCACATGCATTAACGGGCCACCCTGTCCGCCCGGGAACACCGCTGAATTCAGTTTCTTCTCAATGGCTTCATTCTTCCGGGCCAGGATCAGACCGCCACGAGGGCCGGCCAGGGTTTTATGGGTGGTGGTGGTCACCACATCGGCGATAGGTACCGGGTTGGGATACAGACCCGCCGCCACCAGACCGGCAACGTGCGCCATATCCACCATCAGGTTGGCACCGACTTTATCCGCAATCTCACGGAAGCGCTGCCAGTCAACAATACCTGAGTATGCCGAGAAGCCGGCAATAATCAGCTTCGGCTTGTGCTCTAACGCCAGGGCTTCAGCCTGATCATAATCAATCACACCCGTTTCAGGATGCAGACCGTACTGTACTGCATGATACAGCTTACCAGAGGAACTAACTGTGGCACCGTGGGTCAGGTGACCGCCATGGGCCAGACTCATGCCAAGAATGGTATCGCCGGCATTTAATAAGGCCAGGAATACCGCTGAGTTCGCCTGTGAACCTGAATGCGGTTGTACGTTGGCGTAGTCGGCACCAAATAATTCTTTCGCGCGGGCAATGGCTAAATCTTCCGCGATATCCACATATTCACAGCCGCCGTAGTAACGTTTGTGCGGATAACCTTCAGCATATTTATTGGTTAATTGTGAACCTTGCGCCTGCAACACCCGGGGGCTGGCATAGTTTTCTGACGCGATCAGCTCAATGTGAGCCTCCTGCCGCTCAGTTTCCTGAACCATGGATTGCCATAATTCCGGATCAAAATCCGCAATATTCATATCACGCTTTAACATGCTTTCTCCTGGGCGCGGCTATCACGCTTAACGTTAACGACAGTTTGAAAAACTGGCGGCTATTCTACCCTGAAATAAAAATTGTTGCACCGAAAAAACAGCCGTCCAGACTTCTGCAAAACAAAATATGCCACCCGCGCTGTTTTTACCGTGCTAAAAATGTGCAGCAAAGTTGCCAAAGCCGCGACCATCGGCTAAATTACTGGTTATTCATACAGCACACTAAGCAGTAATGACTTCGACGCGGAAAATTATTCATCTGGATATGGACTGCTTCTTCGCCGCCGTGGAGATGCGCGATAATCCGCGGCTGCGTGATATTCCGCTTGCCATCGGCAGTGACGGTAAACGGGGTGTTGTCGCCACCTGTAATTATCCGGCGCGGGCCTTTGGTGTGCGCTCCGCGATGTCCAGTCATGAGGCATTAAAGCGTTGCCCGCAGCTGACTTTTGTCCGCGGCAATATGGATAAATATCAGGCAGTCAGTAAGCAGATCCGCCAGATTTTTTTGCGCTACACGCCGTTAGTCGAACCCTTATCCCTGGATGAAGCCTATCTTGATGTCAGTGCCAGCCCACATTTTGCCGGCAGCGCGACACTGATTGCCGAAGATATCCGCCGTAGCGTGTTCGCGGAAACCGGTCTGACCGTCTCCGCCGGGGTGGCACCAAATAAATTTCTGGCAAAAATTGCCAGTGATGAAAATAAGCCGGATGGGCTTTTTGTGTTAACGCCGGCTAAGGTAGCCGACTTTGTCGCCGCGCTGCCGCTACGCAAAATTCCCGGCGTCGGCCCTAAGGCAGCGGAGAAGCTGGCCAGGCTGGGACTACAATTTTGCCGCGATATTGTACCGCCGGGTGGTGAAGTGCCGCTGCCGTTACTAAGCGCTCTACTCAAAGAGTTTGGCAGTCAAACCGCCAGTTTGTTAGAGCGCTGTCAGGGTATCGATCTGCGCGAGGTGCAACCGAGCCGGGAGCGCAAATCGGTCGCGGTGGAGCGGACACTGGCCAGCGATTTACACCAACTAACTGACGCCCAGCAGATGCTGCAACAGTTATTGCCGGATTTACAACGCCGGCTCGAGCAAAGCGGCAAGGCGCATTTACTGGCTAAAATCGGCGTGAAATTAAAGTTTAGTGATTTTCGGCTGACCACAGTCGAGACGCAAAGCCAGCATCTGGACCCGGTATTACTAAACGAGCTGTTAACACAGGCCTGGCAAAGACGCGCGGATCAGGGTATTCGCCTGTTGGGATTGCAATTGGGCTTTAAAACACAGTGCGAAGAGCAGTTGAGCCTGCCATTTGAGGTGGCGCTAACCCATCCTAATGAATTTAATTATAGTGCGGCCTGTCTGCCTGGTTAAGCCAGCGGGTTTGAATCAAGGCAGCAGTGCCAACTAAGCCGGCAATAAAGTCGGCAGCAATAAAAAGCCGGCGCTAGGCCGGCTCTTTTAAAAAAACGAGACTAATTAACCGGTAACAGTGACGTTTTCAGCCTGTGGGCCTTTTTGACCTTCAGTAACTTCGAAAGTTACTTTCTGGCCTTCAACCAGCGTTTTACGACCAGTGCCGTTGATGGCGCGGAAGTGTACAAACACGTCTTTGCCGCCTTCACGGGCGATAAAACCAAAACCTTTTTCCTCGTTGAACCACTTCACTGTACCAGAAATTAACTGTGACATAACATTCTCTTACTTAAACAAAAGTTTGCCGGAGCTCCGGCGTCTTAAATATTACCGGCCAGGTAATCGAGCTGATAGATATTCAACCTCATTATCAGTGGCGCTGATGCTGTGGTCAACATAAATACCGGAGCGAACAGAACTTTCGTTGCTGTACAGGCCGTACCGGCGACATGGCAAGTTTTGCTATGTCACTTTTTGAGTGTAGCAGCAGATGTTGAAAAAATAATCACTCTGGCTGAATTTTTTTCCGCCGCACCGGTGCACTGCCATCGTCGCCGCCCTGAAAGAAACGTTTGGCCGTTGCAGTTGGGCTGGTTTCAGGTTTTGCCACTACCCGTGTTGCCTTGCCAGCACCTGGCTTGGCAGCCTTAGTTTGTGCGGCTTTCTTCGGCGCCATCTTAACTACCGGCTGGCCATTAAAGCGCGCTGTAAGCCCCTCCAGGGTACTGAATTCTGCCGGCCGTCGTAAGAAGGCTTCGATTTTCTGTAGCGCTGGCCAATCCTTTGGACCAACCAGCGAGATTGCGGTACCCTTGGCACCGGCCCGGCCGGTACGGCCGATGCGGTGTACATATTCTTCCGGATGTTTCGGCAGGTCAAAATTGATGACATGTGATACTTGCAACAGGTCCAGACCACGGGAGGCCAAATCAGTCGTTACCAACACCTGATACTTGCCGCTGGCGAAATCCTGCATCACTTTATTACGCTGTGCCTGATTCAGCCGCGCACTTAAACCAATAGCGGGCAAACCGGCTTGCTGACAAAACTCGGCCAGCCGGCCAGCGTCATCGCGGGTTGCGGTAAAAATAATCAGCTGCTTCAGGCTTTCCTGCTGTAACAACTTCGCTAGCAGCGCTTCTTTGTGCGTTAAATGATCGGCAAAATAGAAGCGCTGGCTGATATCACTGTGCAGCTCGTGCCCGCTATTTACACTAACCCGAAACGGATTTTTTAACAGCGCCAGTGATAACGCATCTAAGTCGGTATGCTCCAGCGTGGCGGAAAACAACAAGGTCTGCCGTAAGCGATGATCGGCGGCTTTATTAATGATGGTCAGTTGCGGTAAGAAACCCAGATCCAGCATCCGATCCGCTTCATCCAGGATCAGCATTTCCAGGCCCTGTAAAAATACCGACTTATGCTCGAGGTGATCAACAAAACGGCCGGGCGTGGCCACAATAATATCAGGCTGGCGTTTCAGCAGCTTTTCCTGATCATTAAAATTCTCGCCCCCCACCAGCAGCACGGCAGTCACCGGGGTATTAGCCACGAATAGTCGTAACTGGGCATAGACTTGTTTAGCCAGCTCACGGGTCGGCGTTAAGATCAGCGCCCGCGCATCCTGTTTCGATAATGCCCGGCTTTTTAACAACCGCTGCATCATCGGCAGCAAATAGGCCAGCGTTTTACCCGAGCCGGTTTTTGACGATACCAGCAGATCGCGCCCTACCATCACTGCGGGTATGGCTTCCTGTTGGATCTCGGTAGGCCGGGCAAAGCCTAAATGTTGAACAGACCGCAGCAAACGCGGGTCCAGCCCCATATCCTGAAATTGCAAAATATCTGTCTCCAAAAATCTGGTGCCCAGTATACCCTAATTGTCTGCAACCGCCCATCGCGCTAGTATAGCGTCACCTTACGCACTACTGTGATGAATTAACGATGAGTAATGCTCTGAAAGAACAACTGTTAAAAGCTGGCCTGGCTGATGCCAAGAAACTAAAAACCGTAAAAAAACAGCAGCATCAACAACGGGTGCAGGCGCCGAAAAATCAAAAAGTGGTTAATGAAGCTAGTATTCTCGCCGAGCAACGTCGCCAGGAACAGGTCGCCCGGGATCAGGAGCTAAACCGGCAAAAGCAGGCTGAACTGCAGAAAAAAGCCATTGCCGCCCAGGTGAAACAGCTGATTGAAAGCAATCAGATTAAGATGAGTGGTGAAGTGGCCTTTAATTTTACTGATGGCAAGTTGGTGAAACGGCTATACGTTAATGATAAGTTGCATAGTGAATTAACCCGTGGTTTACTAGCCATTGCCCGGCTGGGCGAGCAATATGCACTGGTTCCGGCGCAAATCGCCGAAAAAATCCAGCAGCGTCAACCCGACAGCATTATTTTGCTGAATAGCCGGCAACAGCACGAGCAGGCAGCCGAGGATGATCCCTATGCTGCTTATCAGATCCCGGATGACTTGATGTGGTAGAGCCGGGTACGGTTTACCGCTAATTAAAGGAGCAACACTATGCGGTCAATAATTCATTTAAGTTTTATCTTGCTGTTCTTCGTCAGCCAGGCGCTGTCTGCAGCTTCGGTGTGGCAAGTTAGTAAGGGTGATAAAACCTTCTATTTGGCCGGCACCGTGCACCTGTTAAGTGAAAGCGACTATCCTCTGCCGAAAGCTTATGACACAGCCTTTAACGCCAGCAACAGTCTGCTGTTTGAAACGGATTTGGGAGCCATGACGCAACAACAAGGGATGATGCAATTGATGTCACGGAATACCTATGCCCCCGGTCAAAGCCTGCAACAGGTACTGTCGGCTGAGGTGCTGGCGAAATTGCAAGCGGAAGCTGAAAAACGGCAATGGCCACTGAATTCATTATTGCAGTTTAAGCCGGCTTTTGCGGCGATGACAATGTCGGTATTGGAATTACAACGCCTTGGCGCTGCAGGTACCGGGGTCGATATGCACTATTGGCAATTGGGCCAGCAACAAAATAAAACGCTTGGCGGTTTAGAAAGCCTGGACGAACATCTGGCGGTGCTGGATGCGATGAACCAGTTAGATGCTGATGAAGTTATCAGCTCTGCCTTAAGAGATATCGATAAGATTGCCGCAATGTTAGATGACATGATCGCGGCCTGGCGCAGCGGCGATGTTGCCGCTCTGGACAAGCTATTTTTAACCGAAATGCAGCAATATCCGGAAATGGAAGCCATTCTGTTGACCAAACGTAATCATGCCTGGATGCAAACCCTCACCACGCTGGAACAAAATAATGTGATGGTATTGGTTGGCGCCCTGCACTTGCCGGGCAAAGATGGTTTACTAAAGCTGCTTGCTGACCAGGGATATAGCCTGACGCAATTAACTGAGTAATACCTGGTCCAACCTTCTGCACTACCACGTTCGCTATTGCTGGCGTGGTAGTGCTTGCTCTGACAGCGGTAATGTTTCCCGGGCACGGATCCCCTGCTGCGCCGCAGTAAAATTGCTTTGTACCCGCCACTTCGGGCGGATTGGCGTCAGCGGTAATTCTCTTTTGCGTGCCACTAATAAGTAACTGGAGGCAAACAGAGACAGGAAACGCTCATTAAACTTCTGCCAGCTATTCTGCCGAAACTCTTGTGCCAGCATGGCGCTGCAAAAAAATCGCTGTTCAGCCATTACTTCAAAACCGATCAGGTGTAGCCAATCTTTGATCCTGGCAGCACTAAAAAAGTGTCCTTGCCAGGGCAATTGCTGCTGATACGCAGGTAAACAGCGCCATAACCCTAACCAGCTATGTGGGTTAAAGCCACTGAGCAACAAATAGCCGTCAGCGACCAGCACCCGGTGTGCTTCACGGATCACATGATGCGGATCATTCTGAAACTCCAGGCAGTGGCTGAGCAATACCGCATCGACACTACTACAAGCGATCGGCAACGCATCCGGCTCTGCCACAACATCAGGGGTAATACTGGCAGAGCCCAGCCGTAACTGATAACGCACCCGGCATTCCGGCGTGCTAAGTTGGCAGCTGAGATCCCCAACTTTTAACAAATAATAGCCAAAGATTTGCTGCCACCAGGGTGCCAATTGCTGCTCTAATGCTGCGGCCAAGGCCGGTCCCTGCCGGAAACTTTGCCAGTGCTTCGGCGCGTGCAGCTGATTTTCACGTAATGCCGGTTTCATGTTAAGGTGCAGCCTTCTTTGCGATGCATGGAGCCTTCAAATGCCAGAACTGATCCCGCTACCTGCCTTTAATGATAATTATATCTGGGTTCTGACCGAGCAACACAACCCCTACTGTCTGGTTGTCGATCCGGGTGATGCTGAAGCCGTGATCCCGTTTCTGCAGCAACAACAAAAAATACCTGCGGCGATCCTCATTACTCATCATCATGCCGATCATACCGGCGGTATCCGGCAATTAAAACAACACTACCCAGCTTGCCGGATTATCGGCCCCGCTGCAGAAGAATCCAGAATTCAAGGACTTGAACAGCTAGTGTCCGGCGGAGACCTGCTAAGTGTACCTGAGCTAAACTGGCAGTGCCAGGTGTTCGACCTTCCCGGCCATACCGCAGGTCATATTGGTTTTTATTCAGCGCCCGTTCTGTTTTGTGGTGATACTCTGTTTAGCGTTGGGTGTGGCCGCTTATTTGAGGGGACCGCAGAGCAGCTGTATCAGTCTTTGCAATCCCTGGCGGCACTGCCGGACGATACGCTAATCTGCTGTACTCACGAATATACCCTCGCCAACATTGCGTTTGCGCTTAGCGTTGAACCAGAAAATGTCGATTTGCAGTTGTACCTTAACTTATGCCAACAAAAACGACACTTATCTGAACCAACGCTGCCAGCGTTAATGGCTACCGAGAAAAAACTAAATCCGTTTTTACGCTGCGAAAACAGTAAGCTACAACGGAAATTTAATCAAAACTCGGCTTTGGCTTTGTTTACTTACTTAAGACGAGCCAAAGATCAGTTTAAATCCTGACTTGCAATGTCTGGTCAGACAGGTAATATCGTCTTTTTACATTTGGAACCATGTTATGACTGTAAGAATCTCTGCCGTTGTATTGCTGGCACTGCTTACTGGCTGTGTCAGCACGACAGGGTCTGACTCTGATAACACGGCTGTTACTGCAGTGCAGCCCGCAGTAAAACCCAAAGCAGCTGACTTTCATCGTAATACCGCCTCTGCCGAACAAATTGCGGAACGACTGTGGACAGCAGGCCTAAGTGAAGAGCAACTGCTGGAAGCCACCGAATTAGAAGATTTGTGGCAACGGATCCAGACGCAACTCACCTTTAAAGTGCCACAAACCCGCCCCATCGTTGAACAACGTAATTTTTATGCCGATAATCAGGGTTATCTGGATCGGGTAGCCGGCCGGGCACAACCTTTCTTATTTTTTATCGTTGAAGAGTTAGAAAAACGGCAAATGCCGCTTGAGCTGGCATTGCTGCCAATTGTGGAAAGCGCTTTTGATCCCTATGCCTTTTCACCAGCGCGGGCCGCAGGCATGTGGCAATTTATGCCGGCGACCGGTAAACGTTTTGGGCTACAGCAAAATAGTTGGTACGACGGCCGCCTGGATGTAATCCAATCAACCCGCGCAGCCCTGGATTACCTGCAGTACCTGTATAACACGCTGGAACACGATTGGCTTAATGCGATTGCCGCCTACAACGCTGGTGAAGGCCGGATTATGCGCGCCATTCAGGCCAATAAGAAACGCCGCTTGCCCACCGATTTCTGGTCATTAGATCTACCCAGTGAAACAACGGTTTATATCCCTCGTTTACTGGCACTGGTTGATATCTTACAGCGGCCGGAAGAATTTGATATTGTCTGGAAGTTTATTGCCAATGAACCAAAAATTGCGGTAGTTGACGTCGGTAATCAGGTTGATCTGAGTGTCGCCGCAGATTTGGCCGGGATCAGTGTCGCCGATCTGCAAGCACTCAATCCGGGATTTAGCCAGTGGGCAACGGCTCCTGGCGGTCCGCATCAACTGGTATTGCCATTGGACAAGGCAGAACACTTCTCAGCGCAATTGGCGCAACTACCTGCAGATAAACTGATGCAATGGCAACCCTATCAGGTCAAAAGCGGCGATACACTAGGTGCTATAGCCAAGCGCTATCAAATCAGTGTTGCTGAGCTGCAACGCCTGAATAAATTAAGCGGCAACACCATCCGGATTGGCCAGAGCTTACTGATCCCCAGAGCGGGCGACGCCAGCCAGCAACTGGTACAGCGTCCGGCAGCGGTGTCCCCGGCAACAGCTACAGAAATTGTACATTTAGTACAACGTGGTGACACCTTGTGGGACCTTAGCCGTAAATTTGATGTTACGGTCGCGCAACTGCGAAGCTGGAACAAACTCAGCGCCAGTGCCAGCCTGCGGGAAGGTCAAAAATTATCCATTTTCAGCACTGCGGCATCAGAACTGGCGGCTCAAACCAGAACGCTGAACTATCGGGTTCGTCCCGGGGATTCTCTGGCCAAGATTGCACAAAGATTCAGTGTAACAGTGGCGGATATCGTAAAATGGAATAACATTAATACAGAGCGTTATTTACAACCAGGCCAACAGTTAAAATTGCTGGTTGATGCCAGCGCGGTATAACGGCACCATGATGAAAAATTGCATAGCAGCTAACTTTTTGGTTTTACTGCTGTTAACGAGCACTAAAGTCTTCGCCGACTTTAGTGTCGAGGGAAAACTTGCGCTGCAATTTGCCGATGGGCAACAGCAGCAGCAAGCTTTTCCCATGCAGTTAATCCGTGAACAAGGCAGTTATATTTTTAGTGTTGGCAGTCAACAGACCCGGCTCAACGCGCCATTACAGAAATATTCATTGGCGCTGATCTTACAAAACGATCAGGATGTTTGGGTGACGGATTTTGCTAATCAGCCGCTAAACGGCTTTACATTAGAGATTGCCGGCTATCAGATCACGCTGCGCCGCGACCCTCAAGCCCGCGCTGCACGCGGACGTTATGTGGTGCAACTTAACGATGAGATTTTCTATTTTAGCCGTGGTCCGGGCCAGATAAATTTCGTTTTTAATGAACAAGGCATTGCTGAAGTGCAGGTTAAAAGTATGTTTAAGCCTCGTCGTTAGCCTCGCGCTGTGGCTGTAACGGCGGCCACAACCCAGATAACAGACACAGCGCCGGCGCAATCAGCATTAACCAGAAATAAGGTAAAGGGATGGCATGCCACCAGGCATGTACCGCAGCAGTTAACTGAAACAAGATACCGAAAATACCGGCATAACATAACGCCCTGTTAGCCCACCGTCTGGGAAAGTGCCACATCTTAATCCTCCCGCTGCCAACGCTGCTGCTGCCGCTTTAAATTCGCCAACACCCGGGCAAATACACTTAGCAGCAACCGCTCCTGCTCAGTGTAGTAATGATAGTGTCTTACCGAGTCAAAGCCAACAAAGCCGAGCACACCATCAGCATCACGAATGGGTAAGGTTAATAAACTTTTTATACCTTGTGGCTGCAAAATTAATTTTAGTGCATCACGGTCGGGCAAGGAGGGAACATCTGGAATGTACATTTCTCGGCCATGTTGATGGGTACTCACCCACTGCGGAATAGCTGCCAAAGGCACCTGCTGTAATGACTGTATTTCCGGCATGATGCCCGGTGCGCACCATTCGTGAGTATTGGAACAGGTTTGCAATACAAAGTCATAATCGAAAATGTAAACCCGATCGGCTGCTACTGCTTGTCCTAACTCTTGCAACGTTTGCTGCAACAGTGGCGCCAGCATTTCTGCTGTGACGCCAACAAAGCGCTGGGTTAATTCCAGTAATACCGCCGTTAAGCGATCGGCACCGCGAAGAGGCACTTGTTGGCGTGAAATCGCGACGTCTGGCAACTGATGCATAGTGACTAGCTGATAGCCGGGCTCAGGCGCATGACTATTCACCTGGTAGTAAAAGCCCGTATTCGCAGAGAAATACAGTGCGCGCAGTGTAAACTGCACGGCCTGACTTTGCTGCAACTGTTGCTCCGTCAAGCCTGTAACAATCTTAAATACGGCATTAGCATCGACGAATTGACTCGGCTCCGTCTGTTGCATTGCGGTCTGAAACAACGCCGTTGCAAAAGGTGCTTGCCGCCACCACTGAAAATAGTCTGCTGCCGTCATCCTGTCCTCGCCACTCCCTGCCTCAGATCGTTATACCACAGCCCTGATCACCGTAACATCGGGGCACGTCAGCTTAACGGATCCACTGTCAGTATTCAATCAGCAGCCCTGACTGTCGCCAGTTGAAAAACAACCAGCGCCAGAGCTGCATAATCTTACAGTTGGGCATCCGGTTGTTGTTCGGGCGCGGCTAAGGCAAAAGCCGCTAACTGCAAACAGTTATGGTTTATTTGACGGATTAGCGGGTAGGATTTGAGATCGACATTAAAACGCAGCGCGTTATAAACCTGAGGCACCAGACACAGATCCGCCAAACTGACTTCGTCAGCATAACAATACTGACCAGCCGTATGCTGCAGCTTCTGCTCCAGCGCATTAAAGCCCAGTGTCAGCCAATGTTGGATCCAGCGCAGCTTTTGCGCTTCATCCAACGCCAGCTCACCCGTCAGATACTGCAGCACCCGCAGATTATTTAACGGATGCAGATCACAGGCGATATCCAGCGCCAGTGCCCGCACTTTAGCGCGGGCGAACGGCTCTTGCGGCAACAGGCGCGGCTCGGGATAGGTTTCATCCAGATACTCGATAATCGCCAGTGACTGACTCAGGCTACCTTGCTCATCGACCAGGGTGGGTACCAGTTCAGCCGGATTCAGCGCCTGATAGGCGCTGCTATGCTGCTGACCACCGTCTTTGAGCAGATGCACCGGAATGGTTTCAAAGCTCAGCTGCTTCAGATTCAGGGCGATCCGCACCCGATAAGCGGCAGAAGATCGCCAGTAGCTGTAGAGTTTCATTGTCTCTGATACTCCACCACTTGCTGGTCAATGGCACCAAAAATACTCTGGCCCTGCTCATCCAGCATTTCCAAGCGGATGCTATCGCCAAAGCGCATAAAGTTGGTACTGGGTTTGCCATCACGAATGGTTTCAATCATCCGGATTTCGGCGATACAGCTATAACCGACGCCACCCTCTTCAATCGAGGTACCATAGGCAGTACCTTGCTTATTCGATACCGTACCCGAGCCAATAATAGCACCGGCGCCCAGATTGCGGGTTTTCGCCGCATGTGCGACCAACTCGCCAAAGTGGAAGGTCATATCAAGGCCGGCATTAGGTTTACCAAAAGCAATGCCGTTGTAATGCGACAGCAGTGGCAGATGCAAGCGACCGTCCTGCCAATATTTACCCAATTCATCCGGCGTCACGGCCACCGGGCTAAAACTGGATGCCGGCTTGGATTGGAAAAAACCAAAGCCCTTGGCCAGTTCATTTGGGATCAAACCGCGCAGCGATACGTCGTTGACCAGCATCAGTAACCGGATCCGGCTTAATGCCTGTTCGGCACTGATGCCCATAGGGACATCATCCGTCACCACGGCCACTTCACCTTCAAAGTCGATGCCGTGCTGCTCACTGACGGCAGCAATAGGATCGCGTGGGCCAATAAAATCATCTGAGCCGCCTTGATACATCAAGGGATCGGTCCAGAAGGTTTCCGGCATCTCAGCGTTACGCGCCTTGCGCACCAGCTCGACGTGGTTAACATAGGCACTGCCGTCTGCCCACTGATAAGCACGCGGCAGTGGCGACTCACAGTCGGCCTGCACAAAAGCTTGCTCACCCGGTACTGTGCCGGCATTTAATGCCTGATAAATTTCAGCCGCCTTCGGCGCCAGGCTGGACCAATGATCCAATAATTGTTGCATGGTCACAGCGATATGCGGAATAGCAATACAGCGGCTCAGATCACGACTTACTACCACTAGCTGCCCATCACGGGTCTGATTTTTTAACGTTGCTAACTTCATCTTAATTCCTTAACTGAGCGCTCAGGCTTTAACTTTCCAGCTATTCACATAGTCCGGATTTTCGGTAGCCAGGGCCGCCTCCCCAACTTCCAATGCATCCCGTGTATCCAGCATCACTGCGACTTCATCGGTAAACTTTTTCCGGTACTCTAACCCCGCCTGAAAGGCTTTCGGATGCGGGCCATGGGTAAAACCGGCCGGATGGAAGGTGACCATGCCTTTTTCGATATTATCGCGGCTGAAGAAATCACCGGCATGATAGAACAGCACTTCATCGTAATCGTCATTATTATGATAGAACGGCACCTTTAACGCGCCCGGGTCGCTTTCAATTGGCCGGGGTACAAAGGTACAGACCACAAAGCGCTGCGCGACAAAAGTCGTATGAGCTGATGGCGGTAAATGATAGCGGTGGCTCATTAAGGGCCGAATATCGCGCCAGTTAATGCGCATCACGGCTAAATCACCATGCCAGCCAATCGCATCCAGTGGATTATAGGGGTAAGTAATCACTGACACCTGGCCATGGCGTTTTACCTCAACCTGCCAGCTTTCCTCACTGTACTGAGCTTTAAAGGCAGCATCGATTTTCGGGGTGTCCAGCATCGCCGGATCAAAGATCGCATGATTGCCAACCAGACCTTTTTCCGGCAGCTGATAGCTGTCGTTAGTGGCTTCAATCAATACCACATGCAATGGCTCCAGCGGCTCTAACCGCCACATGGTGGAACGTGGAATGACCACATAGTCGCCATCGCGCAAGGTCAGATGACCATAATCGCAAAACAGCTCGGCACTGCCCTCATGGATAAACAATAATTCATCACCGTCAGCATTACGCACCAGCCGCGTCATCTTATCGCTCAAGCGCCAGGTGCGGAATTTACAATGCGCATTATGCAGCAGTAAAGGCACTGCCCAGGGTGAGTCGGTACTCACTTCCAGGTTGTTAAAATCAAACAAGCGGGGGCGTAATGGCCCCTGCCAGTCACTCCAACCGGTTGGCGCATGTCGATGATGGAAATGCGTAGCCGGACCGAAAAAGCCACTACGACCGGTTTCCCGCTCGTAAATCGCCTGCTCGGGAAAATCGGCATGCGCCTGACGTGATACATCACCTTCTTTTAATGGAAAGGACGCCCATTTACGCATTGCTTAGCACTCCGCGCTGGATCTGATCTTCTTCAATCGACTCGAACAAAGCTTTAAAGTTACCCTCGCCAAAGCCTTCGTTGCCTTTACGCTGAATAATCTCGAAAAACACCGGGCCAATGACCGTCTTGGTAAAGATCTGCAACAAAATACCGTCTTTCATCGGTGCGCCGTCAATCAAAATGCGCAGTTCTTTTAACTGCTCCAGATCTTCGGTATGGCCTTCAACCCGCTCATTGACCTTGGCATAGTAGGTATCCGGCGTTGGCATAAAGTCCATGCCGCGCTCACGTAAAGTACGCACCGTCTGATAGATATCGTCGGTGGTCAGGGCGATATGCTGAATGCCCTCGCCTTTGTATTCGCGGATAAATTCTTCAATCTGTGACTTATCATCAGAGGATTCGTTAATTGGAATGCGGATCTTGCCACAAGGTGCGGTCATCGCCCGAGATACCAGGCCGGTCAGCTTGCCTTCAATATCAAAGTAACGGATTTCACGGAAGTTACCGATCTTCTCATAGAAACCGGCCCACAGGTTCATATTGCCGCGCATCACGTTATGCGTTAAGTGGTCCAGCACCTCCAGACCCACGCCATGCTTGGCCATCTCGACCTGCCAGTTATCATAATATTTGAAGTCAATATCATAGACTGAGCTGGCACCATAGCGATCAACAAAGTACAGCAAGCTACTGCCGATGCCATACACGGCCGGAATATTCAGCTCCATCGGGCCAATCTGATTTTTATATTCTTTGGCACCGTTAGCTAAAGCATGTTTCAGTGCCGCCGCCGCATCTTTTACCCGGAACGCCATAGCACAGACTGACGGGCCGTGTTTACGGGCGAATTCTTCCGCCTGTGAATTCGGTTCGGCATTGATAATAAAATTGATATCGCCCTGCTTATACAACCAGGCTTCTTTCGAGCGATGTTTCGCCACTTCAGTAAAACCGAGTGAACTGAATAAGTCTTTTAGCTTCTGAATACCCCCGGCATCGGCTGCGGTATATTCCACAAATTCAAAACCATCGGTACCCAGCGGATTAATCATATCGGTCATGTGTCTACTCCTGTCTTTTATTTATGGCGCCAAGCGCTTGAGCGCTATCATGCGGTAGCGCCAGAAAAAAGGAAGAGGCGGCATTATTGTTGCGATATCAGGCGCTGACCTGACAAGTGTAAAATTAGTGATACAGTGGCTAATTTAGCGGCAGCGACATGAATGGAAAGGCCGCCACTGCGCAGCGGCGGCCAAAATAGCGTATAGAAGTCAGCACAAAGCGTAATTAAATTTTTACAGTCTTCCGGCTAATACCATAATCCCGCAGTTTATTCGCCACCGCGGTATGGCTTAAACCGAGCTTTTTCGCCAGCTGCCGTGAGCTGGGGTAAGCCGGAAACAGCTTACGTAGTAAATTGGCCTCAAACCGTTTTACCGCCTCATCCAGGGTGCCATCAAAATCCTGCTCCAGGTAACCAAAGTCATTGGTATAGCTTGGCAACTGCAGATGTTGCTTTTCCAGCTCATTACCATCCAGCAGAGTAACGGCCCGATACAACGCGTTTTCCAGCTGCCGCACATTGCCCGGCCACGGATACTGCTGCAAAAACTGGCTGCAATTATCGGTCAGTTTCGGCGCTTTACGCCCCAGTCGTGCCGCGTAACGGGCAATAAAGAACTCTGCCAGCGGCAGCACATCCTGTTTGCGCTCACGTAGCGGCGGTATGCTTAGCGTCAGCACATTCAGACGGTAGAACAAATCTTCACGGAATTTACCCTCCTGCACCATCGCCGGTAAATCTTTCTGGGTAGTACAGATCACCCGCACATCGACCCGCACTTCTTTTTCTTCTGCCACCCGGCGGAAACTGCCATCCTGCAAAAAGCGCAGTAATTTGGTTTGCAGTTGCGGTGACATCTCACCGACTTCATCGAGAAACACCGTGCCGCCATTGGCTTGTTCAAAGATCCCTTTCTTACCCTCAGCCGTGCCGGGGAAGGCATTAGGTCCATAACCAAACAGCTCTGACTCGGCCACATTATCCGGCATCGAGGCACAGGGTACCGTTAAAAAGGGTTTGCCGTTGCGGCCACCGGCGGCATGACAGGCCCGCGCCAACAATTCTTTACCGGTGCCGGTTTCGCCGACGATTAAAATGGGCGCATCAAGCTGCGCCATGCGCCGGGCTTCCCGTACCACCTTGCGCATGGTATTGCTGCTGGCCTGTATACTGTTAAAGCTCTCGGCATCGCCTTTTTTAAAGGCAATCATATGCTGACCGAGCCGGCTTTCCGATTTCAGGTTAATTACCGCCCCGGCTAAAATGTCCTGGCCGGTTTCATCCGGCACCAATACCGGCAAAATATCGGCAATAAAGCGTTTGCCATGAATTTCCAAACGCCGGGTTTGCGCCAGTACATCCTCGCCCTCCAGCCAGCGCTGGAAATTAAAGCCTTTTACCATACCTTGCAGCGATTGACCGACAATGGCGTCATAGCTCACCGACAAGGCTTCTAATGCCGCCTCATTGATCACGGTGACATTGGCTTTCAGGTCAATGGCAATCAAACCATCAGGCAGGGTACGCAGCAGCGTCATCACCTCGTTATGTTCGCGCTCAGACGGCATAAAGGCGGTGGTTTTCACATCCTCCACGCCCTGGATGCGGCGCATCCTGGCCATCAATTCCTGGAACTGCTCAAAATTCACGGTTGGGAAGGAAACGAAGATCTTATTAAGCGACGGGTCAACTTCTATCCCCCGTAAATCGAGCTGATAGCTAACCAGTACATTAAGTACATCTTGCGCCAACCCTAATCGATTTTGACACTGAATTTCTAAACGCATAGCAGCCTTACACCTCTGGCCTGACCGATGCAGCATCATACGGTAAATTAAAGCAGACAGACCAGTTTTTTTGTAAAGAATTATGAACAAAAAAGGACGCACCGGGCGTCCTGTTACAATAAGAAAGTAGGCTTAGGCTGCCAGCAGCGCATCCGTCTTAGCCGCACAAATAAAATCATTCTTGTGCAGGCCTTTGATCGAGTGCGACCACCAGGTTACGGTCAGCTTGCCCCACTCCAGCAGCAGCGCCGGATGATGGCCTTCTGCTTCCGCCATTTCGGCCACTTTATTATGAAAGGCCCAGGCTTGTTTGAAGTTTTTAAATTTGTACTCGCGTTCCAGCTGTAAGATACCGTCACGGACCACAGGCGTCCAATCCGGGATCTGGCGCATTAATTCCGGCAACTCGGCCTCTGATACTTTTGGTGCATCAGCACGGCAGGCTTCACATTTCATTGCAGTTAATTCGGTCATGCTTGGTTTCCTAGCTTGCTTGCTTTTCTTTAGGTGGGAATTTCGGGGCATGTAAACCCAGAGCGCGCGCCTGTTCAACCAGCGCCATCAGATCCAGATGGGCGATATCAAACAGATCATCGATGCGGTTAATCATAAAATAAATCGGCTGCATAATATCGATACGGTACGGTGTACGCAGTACATCCAAGGCATCAAACTGCTTACGCTCTGGCAGCTCGGATTGCAGCGCATAACGGGTTTCACCCGGCGATGACAGAATACCGCCACCGTAAATGCGAAGCCCGTCTGGCGTTTGCAGCAAACCGAACTCAATGGTAAACCAGTACAGTCTGGCCAGATACACCCGATCCTGCTTATTCGCCGCTAAACCCAGCTGACCATAAATATGGGTAAACTCTGCAAAGGCCGGGTTGGTTAACATCGCGCAGTGGCCAAAAATTTCATGGAAAATATCCGGCTCTTGCAGATAGTCGAATTCTTCGCGGCTCCGGATAAAGGTCGCTACCGGAAATTGCTTATTGGCCAGCAACTCAAAAAAGCGATCAAAGCTAATCAATGCCGGCACCTCAGCGCATTCCCAGCCAGTGGTTGCACGCAATACCTTACTGACTTCCTCCAATTGCGGAATGCGATCAGTGGGTAAATTCAGGCGTTGCAGCCCCGCCATATATTCATCACAGGCTTTACCTTCGATCACACCCAACTGCCGGGTGATCAACTCGTGCCAAATCTGATTTTCTTCGTCACTCCAATGGATAATGCCGTTGGCATCCGATTGGCGCGACACATATTTACTGGTCTTAGTCATACACTACCTGTTGTCTTAATCGTTAACAGCACAGGGCTGCTGGCTCAGTATTTTGATATTTTTTAAAAGGGAGCCGATGCAGCGGATACTAGACGATAGTGGCGACGGTGTTAATCTTTGGTCCCGGAAAAAGCCACGGCTAAAGTGTAACAAAAGCATTACACCCTAATCGCTTTTCACGGTGATGACGGGGGCAATGCTGCCCCGCAGGACTAAGCGTGCTGACTTGCTGCCAACCAGTGGTTAACGGCAGTCAGTAATTCATCGGGGTGAAACTTGGCAATAAATTGATCGGCGCCGACTTTTTTCACCATCGCCTCGTTGAACACACCGCTTAACGAAGAGTGCAAAATAATATGGATCGGACGCAGTGCCGGCTCAGCTTTAATTTCTGCGGCCAGCGTATAACCATCCATCCGTGGCATTTCTATGTCTGAAATCAACAGCGGTACGCGCTGCGTCATTGTCTCGCCCCATTCTTTGGCTTTATTCCTTAACCAATCCAGCGCTTCCTGACCATCCTTAACCAACTCGGATTTAACCTGAATACTGTCCAGCGCTCTTTTGATCTGATTACGCGCGACAGCGGAGTCGTCCGCTACCAGTACCAGGATTTTATCCAAGGCTAAACCCTGCGATTTGGCCTTGGTATCATCACTAACCTCTTCATCAACGGGCATAATTTCAGCATAAACTTTCTCAACATCAATAATTTGCACCAGTTTATTTTCTATCTCAGTAACCGCAGTCAGATAATGTGATTTACCAGCACCTTGTGGTGGCGGTTTAATTTGCTCCCAGGTCATGTTCACGATCTTATCGACACTGGAGACCAGAAATCCCTGCACACTGCGGTTGTACTCGGTAACAATCACAAAGGCATTTTCGGTTTTACCTATGCCCTTGCCGGTGGTCGCTTCGGCTAAGTCCAGCACCATCACCGGTTCACCCCGCAAATGCGCAATACCTTTAACACAGGGATGCGAGCCAGGCATTTCAGTCAACTGTGGGCACTGAATGACCTCTCGTACTTTAAAGACATTAATTCCGAAAGGCTGCGGGCCATTGAGCCGGAACAGTAACAACTCGAAACGATTCTGCCCGGCCAGATTGGTACGCTGATTTACCGCATTCAGCAAATTGCTCATCGATATTTCCCTGCAATAACTTGATACTCATGTTAGTTATAGCAGCTTTCCGGTTCCTGTTTTGGATTTAGCGCAAGCTTTGGCTTAACTTTTGTGCTTTGTTGCGTTAATGGTGCCAGTGCCTGTTCCAAATCGGCCAAAATATCATCAACATGCTCCAGGCCAACAGAGATCCGGATCAGTCCATCACTGATCCCGGCGGCGGCCCGCTCTTCTGCAGTATAAGGACTATGAGTCATCGAGGCCGGATGCTGAATTAACGATTCAGCATCGCCCAGACTGACCGCCAGGCTGAGCAAACGGCAACGATTGATCATCTCCCGGCTTTGCTCCAGGCTGGCGTTGAGCTCAAACGCCAGCACGCCACCTGCGGCCTGCATCTGGTTGCCAAGGAAGCGGTAACCAGGATGACAAGGCAGGCCCGGATAATGCACCACAGCCACTGCCGGGTGCGCCGCCAGATATTCGGCGACCTTTTGCGCATTACTGCAATGCCGCTCTAACCGTACCGATAAGGTTTTTAAACCACGGATAATCAGCCAGGCATCGTGTGGGCTGATAGTAGCGCCCATATCTTTTAGCGTGGTCAGTTTGATGGTGCGGATTTTTTCTTCATCCGAGACAATAATGCCGGCCACCACATCTCCATGACCGTTCAGATATTTGGTCGCGCTGTGGATAATAATATCAGCGCCAAATTTCGCCGGCTGCTGTAACAGTGGCGTCAGGAAGGTATTATCAATCACCGACAGGATATTATGTTGCCGGCACAGACCACATAAGAAAGCCAGATCCAATACCACCAAATGCGGGTTAATCGGCGTTTCGGCAAACAGCATTTTGGTATTAGGCTTAATGGCGGCAATCACAGCCGCATGGTCGGTCATATCAACAAAACTGACTTCAATACCATAGCGGGCAAACTGATGGCTAAATAACGCAAAGCTGCAGCCATAGATGGCTTTACTGGCAATCAGGTGATCGCCCTGTTGTAAAAACGCCAGTGTCGCGGCTGCCACGGCGCCCATACCGGTCGCCGTCGCTGCAGCATCTGCCATGCCCTCCAGTGCTGCCACTTTAAGCTCCAGCTCGCGGGTAGTCGGGTTACCTAAGCGGGTATAAATATAACCGTCCTGCTCGCCGGCGAAACGGGCTGCGCCCTGCTCGGCATTGTCAAACACAAAGGTCGAGGTTTGGTAAATCGGTGTACTGAGTGCGCCATACGGCTGTTTGGTTTTGCCGGCATGGATACACAGGGTTTCAGCATGTTTATTATTATTTTTCATAAGGGTGTTCTGCTAATGACTGCAACTTTGTTCAGCATTAACAGAAAACGCTAAAATGGGAAGCAAGCCAGACGGCTTGCTGTCTGAAGTATTAAAAACTCTGACCAGTCGCTGCTGTCAGCTTTTGTTGGCAGTCGGCTCAGCCGGGCTAAAACGTTGTACTAACGCCGCCGCCAATTGCCCTGGTTGGACTTTTGCGGTCTGTTGTAAGGGCAAGGGTCTTAACTGTTGCTGTGCCAGCGTGCCCAAACGCGCCACCAGTAAACCTGCGACCACACCCTGCCCGGCGCGGGCTGATAATTTTGCGGTCAGTTCACTACTTAGCACATCGGCCGCCAAGTCTAACGCCAGCTCTGAGCTACCCGCCCACAGCAATGCCGCCAGTGCGCGTTTTAACAGCGCCAGACTGCGCAACTGCCCAACCGGCGCACCATACAGTAGTGCTAATTGCCGCAGCATCCGGCTACTGCGCCATACCACTAACAGCATATCAGCCAGCGCAAAAGGGCTGACGGCTACTGCCAGACTGCTATCCGTACCGGCGCGCCAGATAATTTGCTGCGCTTGTTTGTCACAGTCCCGCATCACATACTGCTCAAATAACGCCAGCACTTCGGCATCACTGTGTTCAGGTTGCACGGCTTTACGCCAGTTTTCGGTCGCCGTATTGTGTTCAGTAGTTTGCGGCATCGCCAGCAGAATGGCTTCACACAGCGCCATGGCTTCACCGTATTGCAAAGTATTGCGGATCCGCTCGGCCTGTTGCTGCCATTGTTGATTACGTTGTAAACGGCGCCATAACCGCCATTCGCGCCAGGCTACTCCACCCAGCATACCGGCAACTAAAATACTAAAAGCGCTAACCAAAGCGCCGCTAAACCAACCTTGCTGCCAGCTTTGTTGCAGCCACTCCAGCCATTGCCACAAAGCCAGCACCAGCAATAAACCGAGCGCCAGTAATGCCACCAGCAACAAGCGACTGCGCGGTGCAGCAGCTTCAGCAGAAGGCGCGATATTTTCCGTCAACAGCTGCCCGGCACTGAATTGTTGTGGCATTTTTGGTAAATCCGGCTCAGGCTGTGTGGTCTGCGCAAAATGTTGCGCCGGCTTAAGTTCACTCATAGCAATTTGTCTCCCAGCAGGAATTCCAGCGCATGGTCCATCCGCACATGAGGTAAAGGTTGTTCCGGATTGTTGTCTGTCGGCAAAAAGGCCGGAAACTGAAATTGATGGCGCGCGAACAGCTCCGCGGTTGGTAACTCAGCGGGAACTTCGCCTGGAAATAAGGTCTGCGTTGTAGCAGTGTGCAGGTCCCGCCCGCTCAGTACCGCCTGGCGCTGCCCCTGATGCTCAACAAAGCCACTTTTGCTGGCTCGGATCGCCGCCAGCGCCATGGCTTCGCTTTTCGCGCTGGCGTACTGGCTTTGTTTTATTGGTTGTCGCAGCAGTTGTTGTAGCAGTAAAGTCAGGGCTTTATGCTGTTCCGGCGTAACATGATCGGCTTTGCTGGCGGCAAACAGCACTTTGCTGATTTGCGGTTTAAACAAGCGGTGTAACAGGCTGGCCGGGCCATAACGAAAGCTTTGCATAATCAAGCCTAATGCCTGTTGCAACTCCCGTACTGCGGCATAACCGGCATTGAGCGCTGCTAAACCATCAACCAACACCACTTGCCGATCTAACGCTGAGAAATGCTGCCGGTAGAAGGGCTTTATCACGTAGTCACAGTAGGTTTGATAATGTTGACTCAGGCGACTGGCCAGCGCTGAGGTCTGCTCCAGCTGCTCAGGTAATAGCGGTAATAATTGCAGCATAGGGGCGCCGGCGAGTTCTCCCGGTACCAATAAGCGTCCGGGCTGCTGCAAATAACAACCGGCTTGCTGGCTAAAGCTAAGTAATAGCTGGCGATAGCCATCGGTCAGGCGCTGCAGCTGCAGCTCTGAAACATCGTTTAAATCCGTGGTCTGTAACAACTCAGCAAAGGGTTGGCTCAGCGTCTGACGATGAGGCTGGCGAAACAGCTGCCAGCAAAAGGCCGACCATTGTTGGTAGCTTTGCTGTAACATCGGCAAATCCAGTAACCATTCCCCCGGATAATCAATAATTTCCAGTTGAAGTTCACTGTGTTGCTGCAGGCGGGAACGGATAGCACCGGTAGGCCGGTACCGCAATGTCAGATTTAACTGGCTCCAACCCGTGGTAGACGGCGGCCATTGCGCCGGTTGTCCAGCCAAATATTGTAAATTCTGTTCATATGGAAAACGCGGTATCGCCATGGGCTGATTCTGCGCCAGCCGGCCGCCAAGGTAACGGCCTTGCTGTAATACACTGAAAAACGGTAGATGTTGCGCCTGGTCACCTTGTGTTAGCTGGTGTACCAGCGAGGTAATAAAGGCAGTTTTGCCGGCGCCACTGAGGCCTGTTACACCCACTCTCAAGTGGCGATCCAGGGTGCGATTGCCCCACTGCCGGCCATGATACTGAATACTGCCTAACCAACTCATCGCTATCGAATACTCCGGAATTACAGGTTGTTAAACTCGCGGTTTAACTGAAAGCGGCTGGAGGTAACATGGCGCTCCATATCGCGCAGCTTTAATTCCATACTGTTAAACTGGTGACTCAGATGCTGCAATGCCTGCCGCGGTGATTCACCCCGTTGCCAGACCCGGGTTTTTAACTCTACCGGCCGATCCGCCAGACTGGCAGCTTGCTCGCTAGCTGTGCCGGCGAAGGCCGTTTTCGACTTTTTTTCCAATACCACCCAGGCGGCAATATAAAGTACCAGCACGATACCGCCACCACCGAGGAAGAATGCTGACACGGTAATAATTCTTACCAGCCACAGTTCCCAACCAAAGTAGTCGGCAATCCCCGCACAGACGCCGGCAATTTTGCCATTCTCGTCATCACGTAACAGTTCACGTTTTTTACTGGTCATGCTGATTCCTCCATCTTGGACTTTCAGCGTCCAGAATGGCTTCCAGCGTTTTAATCCGCTCTGCCATCTTTTCGGCTCTGACCGTCAGTTCGTTTAACTGGTTCAGTTCGCCATCGCTGAGTCCTTGTTTGATCTTATTCTTACTGCGATAGTGCATAATCACCCACAGTGGTGCCACGAAGATCATAAACAGGATCAGCGGCACAAAAATAATCTCATGAATATCCATTGGTTAATCCTTCAAAAGAGACGCCTGAAATCAGGCGTCTTTATTCTGCATTTTGGCTTTTAATTCAGCCAGTTCCTGGTCAATCTTATCCTGTGCAGCCAGTTCTGCAAATTCATCTTTCAGCGACTTTTTGCCAAGATCATAAGCTTCAACCTGCGCTTCCAGCGTATCAATTTTTTGCTCATAACGCTCAAATTTGTACATCGCATCATTGATCTTGTTGCTATCCAGCGTTTTCTTTACTTCCAAACGGTTAGCCACAGTTTGCCGGCGCATCAGCATGCTCTTCTGCCGTGCTTTGGCGTCGGCCAGCTTTTCCTGCAGCTGCGTGACTTCATCCTGTAACTTGCTGATATGCTCGTCCAGATTCGCAATATCCCGCGCCACGGTTTCTGCTTGTTCAGCCGCTTTTTGGCGTTCAATCAGTGCTGAACGCGCCAGATCGTCACGCTCCTTGGACAACGCCAGCTCGGCTTTAGCCTGCCAGTCAGTGGCTTCTTCCTGTAACCGGGTGATTAAACGTTGCAACTCTTTTTTCTCGGCAATAGTTTTTGCCGAAGAAGACCGGACTTCAACTAACGTATCTTCCATTTCCTGAATAATCAGGCGCACCATTTTTTCCGGATCTTCTGCTTTATCCAATAAAGCATTGATGTTGGAATTCACGATATCGGAGAAGCGTGAAAAAATACCCATAATAATACCCTCTGTTTAATGATGACTAACATCGACACCTTTAGTTATTCAGGATCCTTGCCAACTTGCCAAAGTGAATTAACATCATGAAAAATAATATATTATTTTTATTTTAAATTGTACTGTCACTGGCGGGCGTTATGAAATACACTATTTATTAGTAATTTTCGCTAACTTGTGGTTTCTGATGAATAGAAAGTTCCAACAAGACAACCTGCTGGGGCAGGCCAACAGCTTTTTAAATGTGCTGGACCAGGTTTCTCAACTCGCGCCGCTGGATAAACCGGTACTGATTATCGGCGAACGCGGCACCGGTAAAGAGTTAATTGCCGCCCGCCTGCATTTCTTGTCACAGCGCTGGGACCAGCAATATCTTACGCTAAACTGCGCTGCCTTAAACGAAAACCTGCTGGAGAGCGAGTTATTCGGTCATGAGGCTGGTGCTTTTACCGGCGCCAGTAAACGCCATGAAGGCCGTTTCGAGCGGGCCAATGGTGGCACGCTGTTTTTGGATGAGTTGGCCAATACGCCAGCAATGGTGCAGGAAAAACTGCTGAGAGTTATCGAATATGGTGAATTTGAACGGGTTGGTGGCAGCCGGCCGGTTCGGGTTGACGTGCGTCTGGTCTGCGCAACTAATGAAGATTTACCTTCAATGGCGGAGCAAGGGGAATTCCGGGCTGACTTACTCGATCGCCTGGCTTTTGATGTGATCACTTTGCCGCCGATGCGCGAACGGCGTGAAGATATTCTGCTGTTGGCTGAACACTTTGCCATTAACATGGCACGCGAGCTCGGGTTAGAGCTGTTTAGCGGCTTTAGTGAAAAAGCGAAGAAAACCTTACTCGATTACGACTGGCCCGGTAATGTCCGTGAACTGAAAAATGTGGTGGAACGAGCTGTCTACCGGAACAACAATGGTTATGTCCCGGTACATCATATCCAATTGGATCCTTTTGAATCGGCGTATCGGCCGCGGCAACGGATTAAAGCCCCGACTAGTAGTGCGCCCTTACTTACACCCGCTACTACCGCGGCAAGCCAAACGGTAGCGCCAACCAGCAACGTCGCAATACAGCCAGCTGAACCGGACTTAAGTACTGCAGTGGATTTTAAAACGCTGTCACAAGACTTTGAAATGCGCCTGATCAAACAGGCCCTGGCCGCCAGCCAGTATAATCAGAAAAAAACCGCTGAACTGCTTAATCTAACCTATCATCAACTGAGAGGTTACATGAAAAAGTACCAACTATTGGACAGCCAGCAGTGATCAAATATTGTTTGTCAGCCGCCATGCTGGCCTTAGGTTTAGCCGGCTGTTCAGCCGAACAACAAGATCTGCGGGCCGATGGCCTGGTGTACTGCGCAGAAGGCGCCCCAGAGCATTTTAATCCGCAGCGGGTTACCTCGGGCACTACCATCGATATTATTAGTCAGCAGTTATATGATCGCTTGCTGGATATTGACGCAGCCAGCGGTGAGTTGCGCCCCGCTCTGGCCAAAGGCTGGCAAAGCTCAGCTGATGGCCTGGTGTATGAATTTGACCTGCGCCACGATGTGCAGTGGCATCAAACCGACTATTTTCAACCCAGCCGGGTGCTCAATGCCGAAGATGTGGTCTTTACTTTTAATCGGATTATGGATCCAGAGCATCCATTCCATTTTATCGGCGGCGGTATCTATCCCTATTTTCAGAGCGTTGACTGGGCGTCCCTGGTTAAACAAGTTAGCGCACCTGAACCATATCGGGTCAGATTTGAATTAAGCCGGCCCGATAGCTCATTTTTATCCAACCTGGCAACCGATTTTGCTGCCATCCTGTCAGCAGAATACGCGGCGCAATTATTGGCCGCCAATGCGCCACAACTGTTGGACAGCCAGCCCATTGGCAGCGGCCCCTTTATTTTCCGCGAATATCAAAAAGACGTCTTAGTCCGCTTTTATCAGCATCCGCACTATTGGCGCGGTCCGGCGGCAATGCAGCAACTGGTGTTTGATATTGTGCCAAACAATGCCCGGCGCATGGCCAAACTGCTGACACACGAATGTGATGTGATTGCCTATCCCCGCTTAGCTGAGCTGGCTCTGGTTACTGAACGACCAGATGTCAAAGTGCAGGAAAGCACCAGCATGAACGTCGGGTTTTGGGCGTTTAATACCCAGCGCCCGCCGTTTAATCAGGTTAAAGTCAGACAAGCGCTGGCGCTGGCGATTAATCAGCGGGCAATTTTGCAAGCGGTTTACTTTAATCAGGCAACCGCCGCGCGTTCAGTACTACCGCCCACCTCCTGGGCATTTAACCAACAGCTGGCCACGCCGGAATACAACCCGCAGGCAGCGAAAGCCTTACTGGCTGAAGCCGGCCTGGCGAGTGGCTTTAATATGACAATTTGGGCAATGCCGGTACAACGGCTTTATAACCCCAATGCACTGAAAATGGCCGAACTGATCCAGGCCGATTTAGCTCAGATCGGGGTTAACGCGACCATCGTCAGTTATGAGTGGAATACGTTTCGTCGTAAGCTGACTGAAGGAGAGCATGACTCAGTGTTGATTGGCTGGGCTGCAGATAATGCCGATCCGGATAACTTCTTTCGCCCTCTGCTCAGCTGCGCCGCACTGGAGAGTGGCAGCAACAGAGCGCAATGGTGTGATCCGGTATTTGACCGTATTCTCAATCAAGCTTTACTCACTGATGATCAACTGCAAAGACGCAGTTTTTATCTGGCGGCGCAGCAATATTTACAAACAGAAATGCCGCTGGTGGCGCTGGCTCATTCACAACGGATCCAGGCAATTAACAGCCAGATCGAGGGGGTGACCATTAACCCCTACGGTGGCATCGCCTTATTCAGTGCCAGGCGGGTCCAGCCATGATTAATTTTTTACTCCGGCGGCTGTTTTTACTTGGTACTGTGCTGTTTGGCTTAAGCTTACTGGCATTTAGCCTCGGCTATCTGTTCCCCGGCGATCCATTACAAAACTTCAGCGGCATCCGCCAGCTTGAACCGCAACTGCGCGCCGAGCTTACTGCGGCCTACCGCCTGGATCACTCTTATCTGAGTCAATACCTGGCCTTTCTGAACCGCTTATGGCACGGTGATTGGGGACTGTCATTGGCCAGCCAGCAGCCACTGCTTAGCGAAATCCGCCAAGTCTTACCCGCTACCATTGAGCTTACCAGTTATGCGCTGTTGGTGTCTTTTCTGTTCGGCGTCCCCCTCGGCATCCTGGCGGCGATTAAACCAGAGGGTTACCTGGGTAAGATCATTAATACCATTACCGTTGCCGGCTATTCATTACCGGTATTCTGGTGGGCATTGTTGCTGATTATGGTGTTTTCAGTTGGCCTCGGCTGGTTTCCATCTGGTGGCCGGCTTGGCGTGCTCTATGAAATTCCAACCGTGTCCGGTTTTATGCTGGTCGATATTTTTCTGGCCGAAACACCTTATCAACAAGCGATCTTTCTTGATGCGCTGCGCCATCTGGCGTTACCCACAGTGGTACTGGCGACCTTTCCCACCACGGTGATGATTCGCTTTGTGCGTGACGCGATGCTGGAAGTGTGGGAGCAAAACTATATTAAAACGGCCAAAGCCAAAGGATTAAGCCGGCTACAGGTACTTTACCGGCATGGCCTGCGTAATGCACTGTTACCGGTAATCCGTCAAATAGGTTTACAATTCAGCGCGCTGATTACACTGGCTATGCTGACAGAAGTGATTTTTTCCTGGCCGGGTATTGGCCGCTGGTTACTGGATAGTATTTATCAACGCAACTTTCCGGCGATTCAGGCTGGCTTGATGATTATTTCGGTACTGGTGATTACGGTTAATATGCTGACAGAAATTTTGCATACTTTTTTCAACCCTCTGGCCAGGAAACGCTAAGATGCGCAAGTTCCGGCTGTACTTTGAAGAGCAACATCGCTCCCCGCTGGCACAATTGTGGCGTGAGTTTGCCCGTCAACACAGTGCGCTGTTTGGTTTAGCATTATTTAGCAGTTTTTTACTGTTAAGTCTGGTCGCGCCCTTTATTACCCCGCATGATCCATACCTGCAAGCAGATAACCTGCTGTTGTTACCGCCATCCTGGTCAGAACAAGGTTTAGTGCAATATCCATTTGGTACTGACGATCTGGGCCGGGATCTGCTATCCAGACTGCTTAAAGGCACCACCTTTACCTTTGGTCTGGCACTAGTGACGGTGATAGGTGCTTTGCTGGCCGGTTTGGCACTGGGTGCGCTGGCTGGTATGAGCCAAGGTATGAAATCGAGTTTTTTTAATCATTTACTTGATCTTATTCTGACCATCCCATCGTTGTTACTGGCCATTATTATTGTTGCGGTACTCGGCCCGGGTTTGGCAAACACCGCCTGGGCGGTCAGCCTGGCTTTGCTGCCACAATTTGTGCATGGTATTCGTAACGCCATCAATGAACAGCTGAAAAAGGACTATGTTACCGCTTACCGGTTGGATGGTGCCAACAACTGGCAAGTATTAACCCGGCTAATTATTCCCAATATCTGGGAGAAAATTATTGTAATGAGCAGTATGGCGCTATCCACCGCCATTCTGGATATCGCGGCTTTGGGTTTCCTGAGTTTGGGTGCGCAGGCCCCCATCCCGGAATGGGGAGCTATGATCAGCGACTCACTGGATTTAATTTATTTAGCCCCGGCTAGTGTCGCCATCCCAGGTTTATTAATTTTTGCAGCCGTGCTATCGGTTAATCTGGTGGGTGACGGTCTGAAAACGGCGATGCAACGCCGACGGGAGAGCTAATGCTGTTGCTCGATATTAAAAATCTGACCATTGAACTGGAGACGCCGGATGGCTTAATTCGTGCTGTTGACCGGGTGAGTCTGAGTTTAAAAGAAGGCGAAACCCGCGGTCTGGTTGGCGAATCCGGTTCGGGTAAAAGCTTAATTGCCAAGGCCATTGTTGGCGTACTTAATCGGCGCTGGCGGATCCATGCCGACCGTTTCAGCTGGCTGGGACAAGACTTACTAAGACTTTCCAGCGAACAACGACGTAAAATTATTGGCCGTGACATTGCGATGATCTACCAGGAGCCGAGTCGTAGCCTGGATCCGACAGCCGCTATCGCCGACCAGTTAGAGGAAGCCATACCCAGTGAACTGCTGGAAGGCAGTTGGTGGCAGCGACCTTTCTTACGTCGAAAAAGAGCCATTGCCCTGCTCCACAAAGTTGGGATCCGTGACCATAAAGCGATTTTGCAAAGTTATCCGTTTCAGCTTTCAGAGGGACTATGCCAAAAAGTGATGATTGCCATGGCCATCGCGAAAAATCCCAAACTACTGATCGCCGATGAACCCACTACCGCGCTGGAAAGTACAACTCAGGCGCAATTATTTCGCTTGCTGGCCAGTTTTAACCAGCTTAGAGGCATGTCGGTACTGTTGATTAGTCACGAACTGGAAAGTGTTGCCCGCTACACTCAGAATCTGAGTGTGTTGTACTGCGGGCAATTAGTAGAAAGTGGCGAGACCAGCAATATTCTGAGCCAACCTTTCCATCCTTATACCGATGCTTTAGTAAAAAGTGTGCCGGAGTTTCAGCCTGAGTTAGCACCCAAAGCGCCACTGTATGCTTTACCCGGTAGTATTCCAACCTTGCAGCATTTGCCTATTGGCTGTCGACTGGGGCCACGCTGTCCGAACGCTCGTAAAGAGTGTGTCAAAACTCCGCTGCAAGAACGGTTGCAAAATCATTTTTATAGCTGCCATTTTCCATTGCAGTACAAGGCCGAAAAATGAATACATTACTGGAAGTGGAACAACTGAGTAAAAGTTACTTTAAACCGCAAGGTTTATTTGGGCGTAAAAAAATTCAGGCGTTACAAAATATCAGCTTTAGTCTCCAAAGCGGTAAAACGCTGGCGATTGTCGGCGAAACCGGTTCGGGTAAAAGCACTCTGGCCAAATTACTGGTCGGCATCGAAAAACCTGATAGCGGCCAAATTCGTCTGGCGGGTCAAGAAATCCAGATCAGCGATTACAAGAAATATAATCATGTGATCCGTTTTATCTTTCAGGATGCCAGCCAATCCCTGAATCCGTTGCAAAAGGTCGGCCAGATGCTGGAAGATGTGTTGCGTTTTAGCACCATTCTGGACCCGGCACAGCGCCAGATCAAGATCCGTCAAACCCTGCGCCAACTGGGTTTGTTAGATGAACACGCTGAATATTATCCACATATGTTTTCTGGTGGCCAACTGCAGCGGGTAGCCCTGGCCAGAGCGCTGATTCTCGATCCGAAATTACTGATCCTGGATCAGGCGTTGTCGGCGTTAGATCCCTCTTTACGGGCACAAATTGTAAATCTATTGTTACACTTACAGCAGCAAAACGGCTTAGCTTACCTGCTGATTACTAATAACTTACAGCTTGTACAACATCTGAGTGATGATATGCTGGTATTAGCTCAGGGGGTAACGACAGACTACGGAGCGACCGCAGATATCTTCCGTAACCCACAGCACGACTATACCCGCAAACTGCTAAGTAGCCTGCTGTAAAATGTGCCTCTGCTATACTCGGTAATAAAATAATAAAATAAGGTCAGACATGCTTGCTTTGGCGTTCTTGGCAGCTCTGGGTGCAGCAATACCCGCTCAGCTTGGCACCAACATTGCCTCTCCCGCAGAAGACAGTGCCGTGTTGCAGGTCGCTTGTATTATGCAACAGCTGGAACAACCCTATAATCTGCTGTCGTTACCCTGGCTTCGCGCACGACAGGAAGTTCGCTTAAACCGGCTGGATGGTTATTTCACTGCCGTTTTACTGCAGGAAATGGAGCCTTTTGGCCAACTGTCAGCACCACTTTATCTGGAAAACTGGTACTGGATTGAGCACCGTTCAACCCTCTCAGTACCTCCGCCGGTGAAGCGTTTGGGTGCCGTACGTGGCAGCCACCAGGCGAAATGGTTCGAAACTATGGATTTAGCCGCCGCGGCCGAGGTTAATACCAGCGAAGAGCTGGTAAAAATGTTAAACCTGAAGCGGGTTGATCGCATCCTGATGGATTTAGAAGTATTTGAACAAACGGCAGCACGTTTGGGGCTGGTAAGACAGGACTTCTCAGTACGTTTTTTCCGCTATGTCCCTTTGGGTGTCTACTTTTCCAGTCAATTCTTGCAACAAAGACCGGGGTTCTTAAGCCGTTTCAATGCGCTGATCCCCAGCTGCAGCCAAACACCTTTTATCTTGTCCGAACGCGAACAGCGTATAGTCTTAGACGCATTTTTGCCGCCAGCATCAGAACTGGCAACACAAGCGCTCATCCAGCAAGCTCTGCAGAGCCAAAATGCCACACCCTGGTCACCAGAGCAGATTTCCCAACATGACCAACGCTGGATTGACGAAGTGAAACAAGGCCAACCACAACTGGCCGAAAGTATGCTACACACAGAATTATCGCAATGGTTAGCGCGGTGGCAACAACAATTCTCCGGTCGCGTTGCAGAAATCATTCTGATGGATGCGCAGGGCCGTAATGTGGCGATTAGTGCCGTCACCTCAGATTACTGGCAAGGCGATGAGATTAAGTATCAGCAAGTGTTTGCGCAGCCAGTCAGTCATCTGCTGGACAGTGTGCGTTTTGATGCGTCCAGCCAGCGCTTTCTGGTGCAGTTAACTGTGCCGGTCAATAATGCGCAGGGAGAGCCACTTGGCGCGTTGACACTTGGGTTGGATGTTGAACTCAGCTTACAGTACTGTCAACGTAATGGTATTAGCCCCGGCTACTGTGTTGATTAGTTCGCAGGACGATGCCCGCTGTGAGTAATAGTCAACCGCCATTGGAAGTGGTTTAAATTTAAAAGTAAAAAGGGAGCCGCAGCTCCCTTTATCTTCTAGCTTTTCGGCTTAGAAATCTTCATTCACTACGGTGTTACGCAGCTGACGGCTAATTGTGGCTTCTGCACGTAAAGTCGCTAGCAATGCCTGGTAGTTTTGCTCAGCTTGTTGCCGGGCAATAGCTTCCAGTTGACCGGCATCGGGCACACTGCTAATTTGCGCATCTACGACCTTATCGACCGCTATCACAGCAACATCACCCGAGGCCAACTGTACTGAATCCAGACTGCTGCTGTCAGCGGCTGGTTTTGGCATAGCAAAGGCCTTAGCTCGGATTTCGGTCGCCAGACTACCACCAAAACGTGGTGTTTCAGCACTCACAGTAATGTCTGCTGCGGCTTGCTCCGCCAACTGTTGCAGACTTGCAGCATCAACCAATAAGCCTTGTACATATTGCAGGGTTAACTTTGACACTTCCTGCTGCTGCACGGCAGCTTGCACCACGTCGCGCACTTCTTCCAGAGGTTGAGTGCGTGCCGGTTGATGTTCTTTGATCCGGGCAACAACCACATGCCCACGGGCCAGTTCCAGCACGTCTGAGTTTAACCCTTCAGCGATAAAGCCCGGGTTAAACAGCCGGGTTAAAATCGCCGGTGCAGCCAAGACTTCTGGCGCCGTTTCGCGACTAAACAAGGCGGTAGACTGCACCGAAGCGCCGATGGCCTCAGCGGCCTCTTCCAGGTTATCCGGTTGTTCAAAAGCCAACTGCGCTAAACGTTGCTGCAAGTCGAAGAATAAGGCAGTAGCTTGTTCAGCTTTTAACGTAGCCGCAATTTCCGCTGATACCTCATCCAGCGTTTTGATGCTGGCTGGCGTGTAGCTGCTCAGTTTAATAATATGGTAGCCAAATTCGCTTTTCACTACCTGGCTCAGCTGACCCACTTCCGTTAAGGCAAATGCAGCAGCTTCAAATACCGGGTCCATCTGCCCGGCCACCAGTTCGCCTAGCTCACCACCATTCTCTGCAGAAAAGGTATCGGCAGAATGTTGTTTGGCCAGAGCAGCAAAATCTGCACCCGCCTGTAACTCAGCCAAAATTGCTTCCGCTTGCTGTTGTAAAGCAGGATCGTCTTGCTCGCTCTCTAGCATAATGTGAGCGACAGAGCGCTGCTCAGTGCTGCCAAATCTGGACTGATTGGCTTGGTAGTAGTCAGCGATCTGCTGCGACGTAACCTCAATATCTGTTGCCAGTTGCGCGGCCGATAATTCGACGTACTCCACCGCGACCTGCTCTGGCGTCATAAAACGCTGCAGGTTTTGCTGATAGTAGCTATTCAGCTTGTCATCGGTCAGTTCAACTTGTTCCGCAAAGCGGCTGGCGGGTACGGTAAAGTAGCGGATATCGCGGGTTTGCTGCTGTAACGCTAACAGCTGGTTAATTTCACCAGCGAGGCCGAACTCACTACCGACTAAACCTTGCATTAGCTGTGACGTAGACAGATCCTCACGCACCAGCTCGCGAAAATCTGCCGGTTGGTAGCCTGCCTGACGTAATAGTGCCAAGAAGCGATCATTATTAAATACGCCGTCTACCTGGAACTGTGGCAAGTTAACGACAGTGTCACGCACTTGATCGTCACCGACACGTAACCCCAGCTTGCGGGCAAACTGCTTTTGCAGTGTATCGTCAATCACCCGTTCCAGCACTTCACTGCGGAAATTCGCCATATAAGTTGGGTCAGCAGCCAGCACATCGTACATTTCACCGAATTGCTGTTGCATTCTCGACCGTTCATTTTGTAAGGCTTGCTCGTAAGTTGCCTGACTAATCTCTTCGCCATTCACCACAGCGACTATCGCCTCGCGGGGCGAACTGAGGTAACCGCCAACACCTGCCAATGCAAATGTCAGGATCACCAGGCCAAGAATGATCTTGGCGGTCATACCCTGCGAGCCTTCTCTGATTCGTTCTAACATCGTTGCGCGTTCTCTGTTATTCGTGACACAAAAATTGTGTTAAAAAAAAAGCGCATCTTAACAGATGCGCCTTTTTTATAGAAGCCTGCGAATACACTGCTGGCTTGCGGAACTCCCCCGGCGCGCCGGACGAAAGTTCTATTAGTTAACTGCGTCTTTTAACGCCTTACCCGGCTTGAAAGAAGGAATCTTCGCAGAAGCGATTTGAATAGTAGCACCAGTTTGTGGGTTACGGCCGGTACGGGCAGCACGCTCACGTACACTGTAAGTACCAAAACCGACTAAAGCTACTGAGTCGCCTTCCTTAAGAGCTTCGGTAACAGCGTCGATGAACGCGTCTAACGCGCGACCTGCTGCGGCCTTAGAGATATCTGCATTCGCAGCAATTTTGTCGATCAGTTGAGACTTGTTCACAATATCATCCCCTTCAATTGTTATTATTTTCTACAACAGCGAACTACTAGTTCTAAGCATTGCCTGCTTGTTATAACAAGCAACGGCCGTGCTTGCAAGCAGCAGAAACATTAAAACTAATTTTTTTGGCTTAGGCTACAGCCCTTGCTACACAAGGGCTTAGCCGAAACTGTCCATAACTTAGCACAGCCAACAGGAATGAAAAGCCCCTAAACCGGATTTTTTTCGGTTTTTTTGCTTTTTGCTGCATTTTTTACCGTATTTGCCACTGTCACCCGTGCCAAAGGCTCTTGTAACGCGGCTTCCAGTACTTCCTCAATCCATTTTACCGGTCGAATTTCGAGCGCCGTTTTGACGTTTTCCGGAATTTCTTTCAGATCACGAATATTGTCATGCGGTATTAATACCCGTTTAATGCCACCACGGTGTGCAGCTAAAAGCTTCTCTTTTAAGCCACCAATCGGTAGCACTTCACCACGTAGCGTAATTTCACCGGTCATAGCGACATCTGCCCGCACCGGATTACCGGTTAGGCTCGACACCAGCGCTGTGACCATCGCAATACCGGCACTGGGGCCATCCTTTGGCGTTGCGCCTTCCGGTACATGCACATGGATATCACGTTTCTCGTAGAAGTCTTCGTTAATCCGCAGTCCCTCAGCACGGCTGCGTACCACCGTCATCGCCGCCTGAATGGATTCTTTCATCACATCACCGAGTGAACCGGTATAGGTCAGCTTACCCTTACCCACGACAGCCGCCGCTTCAATGGTTAGTAAATCGCCCCCCACTTCGGTCCAGGCGAGACCGGTCACCTGACCGATGCGGTTGCTGTCTTCGGCTTTACCGTAGTCAAAGCGGTGTACACCTAAGAACTCTTCCAGATTAGCGTCGTTAATCACGACTTGCTTTAAACCTTTGCTTAGCAGAATTTGCTTCACTGCCTTGCGGCAAAGTTTCGAAATTTCCCGCTCTAAGCTGCGCACCCCGGCTTCACGGGTGTAGTAACGGATAATGCCGATAATGGCGCTATCTTCAATCAGCACTTCGGACGGCTTCAAACCATTGCGACTCACCTGTTTTGGTACCAGGTGCTGTTTGGCAATATTCAGCTTTTCATCCTCGGTATAACCCGATAAGCGGATGACTTCCATCCGATCCAGCAGAGCCGGCGGAATATTCAGGCTGTTAGAGGTGGCGAAAAACATCACATCAGACAGATCGTAGTCAACTTCCAGGTAATGATCGCTAAAGGCACCATTCTGCTCCGGATCCAGTACCTCTAACAACGCCGCTGCCGGATCACCACGGAAATCCGATGCCATCTTGTCAATTTCATCCAGCAGGAACAATGGGTTACGCACTCCAACTTTTGCCATCTTCTGGATAATCTTGCCTGGCATCGAGCCGATATAAGTACGGCGGTGACCACGGATTTCCGCTTCATCCCGCACCCCGCCTAAGGCCATCCGCACATATTTGCGGCCGGTTGCCTTGGCAACCGATTGCCCCAGTGACGTTTTACCGACACCCGGCGGACCAACTAAACACAGAATGGGCCCTTTTAACTTGTTAACCCGCTGCTGCACCGCCAGATATTCCATGATCCGCTCTTTGACCTTCTCCAGGCCATAGTGATCGGCATTCAGGATTTGCTCAGCAGCGGCCAGGTTTTTCTTCACCTTAGAGCGTGTTTGCCAAGGTACCTGAGTTAACCAATCGATATAGCTGCGCACCACTGTCGCTTCTGCTGACATCGGTGACATCATTTTCAGTTTTTGCAGTTCTGCTTTCGCTTTGGCTTCAGCTTCAGCCGGCATTTTTGCTTCAGCAATTTTCTTCGACAGGGTTTCAAACTCATCCGGCGCATCTTCCAGCTCACCGAGCTCGCGCTGGATGGCTTTCATTTGTTCGTTCAGATAGTACTCGCGCTGGCTTTTCTCCATCTGCTTTTTCACCCGGCTACGGATGCGGCGTTCAACCTGCAGAATATCGATTTCGCTTTCCATCATCGCCATCAGATATTCCAACCGCGCCGTAACATCGGTTAGTTCTAGTACTTTTTGCTTATCTTCGACTTTCAGCGGCATATGCGCCGCCATCGTATCAGCGAGACGAGCCGCATCATCGATACCGCTTAGCGCAGTGAGTACCTCAGGCGGGATCTTTTTATTGAGCTTAATATAGCCTTCAAATTGGTTAATAGCCGAACGCAAAAACACTTCCTGCTCTCGGCTATCAATATCCTGAGTTGGCACCAGCTCGACAAAGGCCGCAAAGCTGTCTTTGGTCTCAGTAAATTTACTCAGTTTGGCGCGCTTACCGCCTTCAACTAACACCTTTACAGTGCCATCCGGTAATTTTAACAGTTGCAGAATAGTGGCAACGGTACCGATCTGATAAAGGTCTTTTTCGGTCGGATCATCCAGAGTGGCGTCTTTTTGTGCCACTAAAAAGATCTGCTTATCGTTGTCCATCGCCGCATCTAAACACTTAATAGACTTCGCCCGGCCAACAAAAAGTGGGATCACCATATGCGGGTAAACAACGACATCCCGCAATGCCAATACCGGCATATGCAAGGTTTCTTGGTGTTCTGTGGTCATGAAATAGCTCTCGAAATTAATAACTGCAGGCGATATAAGCCAGTATATGGGGCTTTTTCCGGAAACTTCAATTCATCAGATAAAAAAGGAGCTTTGCAGCTCCTTTTTTTAATGCGATTCGGCTACCGCCGGCTCGCTGCTCTCGTAGATAAGTATGGGCTGACTCTCGCCGCGGATCACTGTCTCGTCAATAACGACCTTGCTGACATCCTGCATCGACGGTAATTCGTACATGGTGTCCAGCAACACGCCTTCAACGATAGAGCGTAAACCCCGGGCGCCGGTCTTACGGTCCATGGCTTTTTGCGCGATGGCTTTTAATGCATCATCGCGAAACTCCAGATCGACCTCTTCCATCGCAAATAAGGCAGCGAACTGCTTAATCAGCGCATTCTTTGGCTGACTCAGGATTTGCATCAAGGCAGCCAGGTCAAGTTCGGTTAAGGTAGCAACAACTGGCAAACGACCAATAAATTCCGGGATCAGGCCGTATTTCACTAAATCTTCTGGCTCGACATCGCGGAAACTCTCGGTCAGGCTGCGGCTACTTTCTTTGCTTTTCACTTCAGCGCCAAAACCAATACCTGAACCTTTAGCTAACCGTTGTTCAATCACTTTATCCAGACCTGCGAAAGCGCCACCGCAGATAAACAGAATTTTAGAGGTATCAACCTGCAAAAACTCCTGCTGTGGATGCTTACGACCGCCCTGCGGTGGTACTGAAGCGATAGTGCCTTCAATCAGCTTTAACAGTGCCTGCTGTACGCCTTCACCGGACACATCACGGGTAATCGACGGGTTATCAGACTTGCGGGAGATCTTGTCGATTTCATCGATATAGACAATACCGCGCTGTGCTTTTTCAACGTCGTAATCGCATTTTTGCAGCAGTTTCTGAATGATATTTTCCACGTCTTCACCAACATAACCGGCTTCGGTGAGTGTGGTAGCGTCGGCCATGGTAAAAGGCACATCCAGTAAACGCGCCAGGGTTTCAGCCAGCAGCGTTTTACCGCTACCGGTAGGACCAATCAACAGAATATTACTCTTACCCAGTTCCACATCCTGCTTTTGCTGGATGCTACGCAGGCGTTTGTAGTGGTTATAGACCGCTACCGCCAGAACCTTCTTCGCATGCTCCTGACCGATCACATAATCGTCCAGATGTTTGCGGATATCACGCGGCGTCGGCAACTTCTCGGTATCGCGCTTCGGCGAGATATCTTTAATCTCTTCCCGAATGATATCGTTGCATAGGTCAACGCATTCATCACAAATATAAACTTGTGGGCCTGCGATCAACTTACGCACTTCATGCTGTGATTTGCCACAAAAAGAGCAGTACAGTAATTTGCCGCTCTTATCGCCGTCAGTGCGGTGATCAGACATGTAACTACCTCTTGTTCAACCAGCCGGGCCCAAACCCGGCCTGCTATAAATTATTTCGCATCCCGCTGCGTTAATATGGCATCGATCAGGCCATAATCCAAGGCTTGCTGCGCACTTAAGAAGTTATCGCGCTCGGTATCCTTGCACACTTGCTCATAGCTCTTGCCTGAGTGTTCCGCCATTAAGCGGTTGAGCTTCTCTTTAATACTTAAAATCTCCCGGGCATGGATCTCAAAATCCGTCGCCTGGCCCTGGAAGCCCCCTAACGGCTGGTGAATCATCACCCGCGCATTCGGTAAGCAGTAACGCTTACCCTTGGTACCGCCGGATAACAGGAATGCGCCCATACTGGCTGCCTGGCCAACACAGACGGTTGCGATATCCGGCTTGATATAACGCATCGTATCATAAATCGATAAACCCGCCGTGACCGAACCGCCCGGTGAATTGATATAAATATAGATGTCTTTTTCCGGATTTTCAGATTCAAGGAACAATAATTGGGCGACAATCAGATTCGCCATATGATCTTCGACCTGGCCGGTGAGAAAAATCACCCGTTCTTTTAACAGCCGCGAGTAGATATCAAAGGAGCGTTCACCCTTGGCGGTTTGTTCAATGACGATGGGTACTAAGGCGTTGACAATCTCATTCATGTCACGAGACATTGGCATAATCTGGGATCCCTTCTCTAAAGCTGTAAGGTGTCGAAAATAGCGGTGCCGCAAAATAAAATGGCCCGAACAGGTGTCCGAGCCATTAAAACCGTGCCAGCCTAAGAAGTCAATCTTAGTTAGCGGCCTTCGGGTTCATAATCTCATCGAAAGCAGCAGCTTGTTCAGTGACTTTAGCAGCTGCCAGCACCACTTCGATCGCCTGTTCTTCTAAAGCCACGTTACGCATGCTTTGCATCAGCTCTTTGTTGCCTTTGTAGTAAGCCACAACTTCAGCCGGATCTTCGTAGGCAGAAGCGACGTTATCGATCAGCTCTTGTACCTTAGCTTCGTCAACTTTCAGGCTGTTAGTCTTGATGATTTCGCCCAATAACAGACCGACTTTAACGCGATCTTTCGCCTGCTCTTCGAACAGAGAAGCTGGCAGCTCTGGTAATTGCTTCGGATTTACGTTCTGACCAAAACGTTGCATCGCTTGCTGACGCAGTACGTCAACTTCGCTGGCGATCAGGGCTTTTGGTACTTCAACTTCGTTAGTTGCCAGTAAGCCTTTGATGACCTGCTCTTTCACTTTACCTTTAATGGTTTGCTTCAGCTCGCGTTCCATATTCTTACGTACTTCAGCTTTCAGTGCGTCAACAGTGGCTTCAGTTAAACCAAACAGCGCCGCGAACTCGTCGTTCAGCTCAGGCAGTACTTGCTGCTCAACTTTGTTTACTGTTACGGCGAAGCTGGCGGCTTTACCTTTCAGGTTTTCCGCGTGGTACTCTGCTGGGAAGGTCACGTTAACGGTAACGGCTTCGCCAGCTTTTTTGCCGATGATGTCATCTTCAAAGCCAGGGATCATCCGGCCCTGACCTAACTCCAGTACGAAGTTAGAAGCTTTACCGCCTTCAAACTCTTCGCCGTCGATAGAACCAACGAAATCAATCGTTACGCGATCACCAGCAGCTGCAGCAGCGTCAGAGGCTTCCCACTTGGCGTGTTGCTTACGCAGTGTTTCCAGCATCTTATTCAGATCGTCTTCAGAGATCTCAACCACTGGCTTCGTCACTTCCACTTTATCCAGTGCAGCAACAGTCACTTCCGGGTAGATTTCGAAAGTCGCAGTGAAAGCCAGATCTTTACCGCTTTCCAGCGCTTCCGGAGCAAAAGTTGGCGCACCGGCTGGGGTTAATTTGTGTTCGATAATGGCTTCGTAAAAAGCGCGTTGCATTTGCTCAGACGCCACTTCCTGCAGTACCGCCAGGCCAAAACGTTTTTGGATGATTGAAATAGGCGCTTTACCAGGACGGAAGCCATCGATACGCTGACGTTTTGCTACGTCACGCAGGCGGCTTTTTACTTCGTTATCTAATGTTGCAGCCGGCACAGTAATATTTACACGGCGCTCTAAACCCTGGGTGGTTTCAACAGAAACTTGCATCGTTTTACCTCAAATTCAATGTCAGGCGCCTTGGATACGCCGTTTTGTCTTGGCCGGGTGTCGACAAACTTAGGATGAACCTGACCTGTTAATAATTGGACGCGGCATTATAGCGGGCTAGAAGCCGCGAGTCGAGCCCTTCAATTTACTGTCTTTAAGTGTTTGTAAGAGCTAATAAAAAACGGGCTTTCGTTAAACGAAAAGCCCGTTTTTTCTGCATTTTTTGCGACAACAAGTCAGATTTATTTCGATTCGTTAGCCGCGCGTCTGACCCTCACCCTGGACCACAAATTTTTCGGTGGTCAGGGCTTCCAGTCCCATCGGGCCATAGGCATGGAGTTTACTGGTAGAGATGCCAATCTCTGCACCCAGCCCCAGCTCACCACCATCAGAAAAACGCGACGACGCATTGTGCATTACCACGGCAGTATCTACACTGGTGAGGAAGCGGTCAGCTGCGGCCTGATCAGCGGTGCAAATCACTTCAGTATGCTGACTGCCGAAGCGGTCAATATGTGCCAGAGCCGCAGTCAAATCATCCACTACCCGTACTGCAATCTCCGGTGCCAGATACTCCTGACCAAATTCGTCATCAGCAATCGGCGAAGCACCATTAAAGTAAGGCAAACTGCGCTGACAGGCATGCACCTTGACCTGATGTTCGGCCAGTGCCTGCGCGGCCAGCGGTAAAAAGTCTGCCGCGATCGCCTGATGCACTAATAAGCCTTCCAACGCATTACAGACGCCGGGACGCTGTACTTTACCGTTTAGCAGTAGCTTAAGCGCCATAGCCGGATCAGCGGCTTTATCAACATACAGATGGCAGACACCTTTAAAATGCTGGATCACCGGAATCCGGCTCTGCTCGGTAACAAAGCGGATCAGGCCCTCGCCACCGCGCGGGATCACTAAGTCGATATACTCTTCCTGCTTTAACAAGGCTAACAGCAAATTGCGGTCCGGATCCGGCACTATCGTCAGTACCTCGGGCGGCAACTGATGCTCGGTTAATGCCTGACGCATCGCACCGGCAATCGCCAGACTGGTTTTAATCGCCTCACGGCCACAACGCAGGATCACGGCATTACCGGCTTTAAAGCACAAGGCCCCGGCATCGGCCGTGACATTCGGCCGCGCTTCATAAATCATACAAATGACGCCCAGCGGAATACGGCGCTTACTAATCTGAATACCATTTGGCCGCTGCTCGATAAAGCGGCTTTGCCCGACCGGGTCCGGCAACTGAATAATTTGCTCAATGGCCGCCGCCATGGCTTCAATACGTTCTGCGGTCAAGGTCAGACGGTCCAGCATGGCTGCACTGGTGCCATTCGCCGCCGCTTCGGCAACTTCGGCACTGTTCTCTGCCAGAATGGTAGGCGTAGCCAGGCGGATCTTGTCGGCAAAAGCTTGTAATACCGTATTTTTTTCAGCGGTGCTCAAGGTCGCAACCGCTTTGGCGGCCTTAGCGGCACCGGCGGCTAAACTGGCCGCAACATCGCTAATCATAATTTCTCCAGTAACATCATTTCACTGCGGTGGATCACCGCATTACTGCCATTGGGGCAAAAACCCAGGCAAGAGGCAATTTTCTCACTGTGCTGGCCTTTGATCGAAAATAACTGGCTGGCACTAAAACGGCTGACACCTTTGGCAATAGAGCGCTTGCTAACTGAACAACGCACAATCACTGCATCGCCCGGCGCGAAATCGCCCTTTACCCGCACTATACCACTGCTCAATAATGAAGCGCCATGCTGGCACAGCGCATCAACACAGCCGTCATCAACCCATATTTCGCCTTTGGCGCGCAGGGTATGTCTAACCCAATGTTTTTTAGCCGGTAAGGGTATTTTCTGACCATAGAAAATGGTGCCCGGATTGTTACCCGCTAAAAGACACTGAAAGGTTGTCGCCTGATGGCCATCGACAATCAGCGTATCCACCCCCTGGGCGGTGGCTTTTTCTGCCGCTTCAATTTTGGTGCGCATACCGCCGGTGCCCACCCGTGAACTGGCACCACCTGCCAGCGCATAAATCTCTGGTGTAATTTGTCTGACTTCCGGGATCAGTTTGGCGGCGGGATCTTTGTTTGGATCGGCGGTATATAAACCATTGACATCCGAACAAATAATCAAGGCATCAGCCTGAACCACACTGGCGACCATCGCTGCCAGGTTATCGTTATCACCGACTTTCAGCTCATCAGTAGCGATAGTATCGTTTTCATTAACGATCGGTAAAACACCATGATCTAACAACCGTTTAAGGGTGTTTTTAACATTAATGTGCCGCACCCGATCACTGAGATCGCCATGGGTCAGTAACACCTGCGCACAGGGGAAATCGAAGCAGCGGCTCCAGAAATTCATCATTTCGGTTTGGCCAACAGCAGCCATAGCCCGTTTCAGTGCGATTGGCACCCGCTGATGTTGAAACTGAAAATGATGGCGACCGGCAGCGACGCTACCTGAAGAAACCAGGATCACTTCCCGGTTAAGTTGACGACATTGTTGAATAAATTCGGCAATAGGACGCAAATATCTTTCGCTGCATCCATCTTGGTCCGGCGCAATCAGGGCACTGCCGACTTTCAGTACTACCCTGCGCCAGGATGGCTTAAGCATAACTCCTCCATTGGTTGTTCCGCCGGCTATTCTAGCAAAAACTGTAACCCGGCACCACCCGGGTTACAGTTTGCACCACGCTTGCTTTTTAATATAAGCATTATTATTCATAAATTTAGCATCAAACCACAAAAGCAATGCTGCTTTAGCAGACTATAGGAATAGCGGAAAACTGTAATTAAATTACAAATTTAGTGGCTATGTTGCGGGCTGAGTGCCGCCTAGGATCGGTGGGCAGCTTAGTCTGGTATTGATTTGCGAAATGTTGGGTATAGCGGTGTGGATCAACGGAATGCTTACCACCTCGTTCGATTTCTGAGAGTCGTCATGACTCAACGATATTAGTTAAGCCCTCAGCTGCGGTAGAATTTTCGTAACAGCAGCAGGGATGCTGCGGAGGCTGAAAGGGCACAGGGATGATGAGATGGACACCTCAAGTGAAATCGGCGTCACAATGCGCCATTATTGATGTGTTAACCGTCAATAAGTTTACATGAGGTGTCCAACATGAAAGTTACACTAATTGGAATCGATTTAGCAAAAAGTATTTTTCAGCTCTGTGGCGTCAATCAGGCAGGTAAAGCCGTTTTTAATCGTACTATTAAACGTAAGGATTTGCTGGCATTGTTAGCTGATTACCCAGATGCAACCATTGCAATGGAAGCCTGCTCTGGTTCAAATTACTGGGGGCGCACTTTAGAAGCGCTTGGCTTTAAGGTGTTACTTATCCCGCCTATTCATGTAAAGCCTTTTGTCAAAGGCAACAAAAATGACCGTAATGATGCTTTCGCGATTACTGAAGCGGCAAGGCGCCCCAATATGCACTTCGTCAGACCCCGTAGTCTTGAGCAAACCGATATGATGATAGTGCATAAACTCCGGAAACGTCGGGTGGATGCTCGCACGGCTTTGATAAATCAACTGCGCGGCTTGTTAAATGAATATGGCATTATCTTCGCAACCGGCAGAACGTCGTTAAAAAATGCGTTGTCTGATTTATTGGAAGATGCAGAAAATGGCCTTACTAGCGCAGCACGAGCACTTATCGGTGATATCCAACAAGAATGGGCATCACTAGATGCGGTTATTGACCGGTTAGATAAACATATTAAAACTCAGGCCCAAACCAACCCCAATGCCAAGAGATTGATGACCATTCGTGGTGTAGGTGAAAAGACGGCTACGACAGCTCTCGCATTTGCGGGTGATGGTAAAGCTTACAAAAATGGTCGGCACTTTTCGGCTAATCTTGGATTAGTCCCTAAAGAGCATTCCAGCGGAGGGAAGCAAAAACTGGCAGGCATAACCAAACGTGGTAATGCCTATTTACGCAATATGCTGATTCAAGGAGCCTGGAGCGTTCTGCGTAATGCCGACAACAATAACGATAGGCTATCTAGCTGGGCGAGAAAAGTGACTGAACGTCGCGGTAAGCACAAAGCAGTTGTTGCTATAGCCAACAAGCTCGCTCGAATTATCTGGTCCGTGCTTTATCACCAGCAAGAGTATCAACCAGGCTAAAACAAACGAGTTCACACCACCAGGCAAGTAATAAAAATGAATTAACAGGTTAATCCGGCCTTTGAAAACGCTGATGATCACGCAGGAGTCTAAACTCCGTAGGGACGATAAGCAGCAGAGGCGCGGTTCTCATTTGGGCCAGAAGAGTTAAAGATATCTTCAATAAAAAGGCCGGATATACGTAGGTAGCTTAATCCGTTAATACATTAAAATTTCATGCCAAACGGTGGACTTTTTTGAGGTGTACATATATGTGATCCTTGAAGCCGGTGGAGAAAATTACTACCCTGCTAAGGGCGCTGCCCCAATCTCAACGCTGCTGCTCATCGTTACGCAGGTTCTAATTCGGAGCATCCGGCGGCAAGCACACCGTACAACTTTGACGGGACACGCTGTGAATACATCCCTGTACGCTTGCATTTTTCATCCCTGAAAAATACAGTCCCTTACAAAGTGCACGGAATGCTTACCACCTCGTTCACTATCGTGTTACCAAGAGTTCTTTCAGACAGTATTCATTACATTCACCGAGCTTCGGTCGGAAATCGTGAATGCAGAAGCCCCTGCCGAACGAGGCGGTAAATGCATAGTACACTTTTCTGGGGACGTCTTTTTCAGGGATGAAAAAGAGGAGCCCCCAGGGATGGGTTTACGGCGTGCCCCAGGAAAGTTGTACGGCGCGTTTAGCCGCCGGATGCACTGTTCGAGACGCTAAATATCAGAATGTGCATTTTATAGAAAATAAGATATAGGATTGCACGAGCTAAAATTTGCTCTGAAATGCAAGAGGTTTTAACAATAATGCAGGAGAGATAAAGTGGTCGGTGATGCAGGATTTGAACCTGCGACCCCTTGGACCCAAACCAAGTGCGCTACCAAGCTGCGCCAATCACCGACTTAAAGGGGGATGGGGTGGATGATGGGGCTCGAACCCACGACAACCGGAATCACAATCCGGGGCTCTACCAACTGAGCTACAACCACCACATTTTAGAAACTTTTCGCCAAATGGCGCGCCCGATAGGATTCGAACCTATGACCCACGGCTTAGAAGGCCGTTGCTCTATCCAACTGAGCTACGGGCGCATAATGTACGCCTATCTGGGATGGAGATAGTGGTCGGTGATGCAGGATTTGAACCTGCGACCCCTTGGACCCAAACCAAGTGCGCTACCAAGCTGCGCCAATCACCGACTATGCTGCACTGCTGCAACGGGGCGGAATATTAACGCCCGCGACCTGTAGCGTCAAACTATTTTTTGCTAATTTCAGCCGATTGGCGATTATTTGAACCTAAAGCGAGAAAAAGCGGCGGTTGCCGATCAAGGATGGCAGAAAACTGGCCGCTGTGCGAAAATACTGCTTTCAAAACTGGCGGGAATTCAGCAGGCATGACAGCACAAATTATTGATGGTAAAGCCGTTGCCCAGGCAACAAAAGATAAGGTAGCAGCACAGGTTCGGGCACGGGTTGCCGCCGGTAAGCGCGCGCCAGGTCTGGCAGTGGTGTTAGTCGGTCTGGATCCGGCGTCGCAGGTATACGTCGGCAGCAAGCGTAAAGCCTGCGAGGAAGTGGGTTTTCACTCGGTGTCCTATGACTTACCCGCAGACACCAGCCAACAGCAATTATTCGATTTAATTGATCAGTTAAATCACGACCAAAGCGTCGATGGTATCCTGGTTCAGCTGCCCCTGCCTGCCGGTTTAGATGCCTCAGCCATTTTAGAGCGGATTGATCCCAGAAAAGATGTTGATGGTTTTCATCCCTATAATATCGGCCGCCTGGCACAGCGGATGCCGGCACTGCGTCCCTGTACGCCGAAAGGCATTTTGACCCTGCTGCACAGCACCGGGGTCAATATCAAAGGTATGGATGCCGTTGTCGTTGGCGCCTCCAATATCGTAGGCAGGCCGATGGCGCTGGAGCTGTTACTGGCAGGCTGTACCACTACCGTCTGCCATAAATTTACTAAAAATCTGGAGCAGCAGGTGCGGCGCGCCGATTTACTGGTGGTGGCGGTCGGCCGGCCGGAGTTTATTCCGGGTGATTGGGTTAAACCTGGTGCTTTAGTGGTCGACGTCGGTATCAACCGTCTGGATAGCGGTAAACTGGTCGGCGATGTCGATTATGCCAATGCGGTTAAGCATGCCCGCTATATCACGCCGGTACCGGGTGGTGTCGGCCCAATGACCGTTGCCAGCCTGATTGAAAATACGCTGGAAGCTTGTGAGCTGTATCACGATGCCAGCTAAGTCTGGCTAATTCAGGCAATAAAAAAACCGCAATTAAGCGGTTTTTTTATTGGTTACTGTGCTTAGTGTTTCGCACTTAAAACTTAGCACTTAAGCCTTGCGCCAGCTGGTAACACCGTTTTTATCTTCCAGCACTATCCCAAGCGCTGTCAGCTCGGCACGGGCTGCATCGGCTGCCGCCCAATCTTTCGCGGCACGGGCGGCGTTACGCTTCGCGATTAAGGCTTCAATTTGCCCTACTTCATCATCCGAAGCGCCGGATTTTAAGAAGGCTTCGGCATCACCCTGTAAAATCCCCAGCACGCCGGCCAGAGTTTGTAACACCGCAGCTAACTCAGCGGCTTTGGCCGGCTCAGTGGTTTTAAAACGGTTTACTTCGCGCGCCAGTTCGAATAACACTGGTAAGGCTTCCGGGGTATTAAAATCATCATCCATCGCCGCTTTAAAGCGTGCGACATAGTCATTATTTAAATCGACCTGAGTTGCCGGCGTAATATCCCGCAGCGCATTATATAACCGTCCCAGCGCCGCATGTGCCTGCTCTAGATTCTCTTTTGAGTAATTCAGCTGACTTCGGTACTGGCTGGATAATAAGAAGTAACGTACCGCCTCGGCATTGTACTGCGCCAGCACTTCTTTGACGGTAAAGAAATTACCCAGCGATTTGGACATCTTCTCTTTATCAACCTGCACCATACCGGTATGGATCCAGGTATTAACGTATTTATGGCCATGGGCACAGGTCGACTGGGCAATCTCATTTTCGTGATGCGGAAACTGTAAGTCTGAACCGCCACCATGAATATCAAAATGCGCGCCTAAATGTTTGGCACTCATGGCCGAACACTCGATATGCCAGCCTGGTCGGCCATTGCCCCACGGTGATTGCCAGTACGGCTCACCCGGCTTGGCCGTTTTCCACAACACAAAGTCCAGTGGATCGTCTTTGCTATCCGAGACTTCTACCCGGGCACCGGCTTGCAACATCTCCAGATTTTGCTGGCTCAATTCGCCATAGGCGTCATATTTGCTGACATCAAACAGCACATCACCGTCTTTAGCGATATAGGCATAGCCTTTATCCAGCAGCTGCTGCACCATCAGGATAATCTCCTGCATATGGCCGGTTACCGTCGGCTCAATATCCGCTGGTAATAAGCCCAGCGCCTTGAAATCGGCATGCATAGCTTGGGTAAAACGCGCCGTTAAGGCATCACAGCTTTCGCCATTTTCCGCCGCGCGTTTAATGATTTTATCGTCAACATCAGTGATATTACGTACATAGGTCACATCATAGCCACAAAAGCGTAAATAACGGTTAATCACATCGAAAGCGACATAGGTACGGGCGTGGCCAACATGACAGTAATCGTAGATGGTAATACCGCAGACATATAAGCCCACTTTGCCCGGCGTAATAGGGGTAAAGACTTCTTTTTGACGGCTTAAGGTGTTGTAAATCTGCAGCATGCTTTCCTCGTAATTGCTGGCCCGGTAAAAAGAGAGATAGTGTAACATTGCCGGACAAGGCCCGCTATCCTTGCTTTGTTTATCACGGCGGCTGCGCTAGAATAGACGCACTTTAACCTGACAGGACCCGATACTATGGTTAGCTTACATACCAATTTTGGCGTAATTAAACTGCAACTTTTCGCCGACAAGGCCCCCGCTACTGTTGAGAACTTTTTAAGCTATGTAAAAGATGGCTTCTTCGACGGTACCATTTTTCACAGGGTCATTGACGGCTTTATGATCCAGGGCGGCGGCTTTACTCCGGATATGGATCAGAAAGACACCAAGAAACCCATTAAAAACGAAGCCAATAACAAGGTTTCGAATAAAAAAGGCACTATTGCGATGGCTCGCACCAGCGACCCGCACTCAGCCACCTGCCAGTTTTTTATCAACGTTGCCGATAACAACTTCCTGGATTTCAGCTCAGAGAGTATGCAAGGCTGGGGTTACTGTGTATTTGGTGAGGTGATCGAAGGCATGGACGTGATTGATAAGATCCGTAAAGTGCGCACCGGTCGCTTTGCCGGCCATGCCGATGTACCAGTCGAGCCGGTCGTAATCGAGCGCGCTGAGCTGCATAGCGCCTAAGCGGTATTGGCGCAGATGGCGTATACGCTTTTTATTGCCGATCTTCATCTGGCAGCTGACAGGCCTGATATTACTCAGGCCTTTTTGCATTTCCTCGCTGCTGAAACGCAGCAAGCCGATGCGCTCTATATTCTGGGTGATTTATTTGAAGTCTGGATTGGTGATGACAATCCGGAGCCATTACTGGCAAAAGTTGCAGCGGCACTGCAGGCGGTCAGTAAGCAGATGCCGGTGTTCTTTATTCACGGCAACCGAGATTTCCTGTTAAAACAGCGCTACGCCAAACTGGCCGGCATCACCTTATTGCCGCAGCAGCAGGTGATTGATCTCTACGGCACTCCTACGCTGATAATGCATGGCGACAGCCTCTGTACGCTGGATCTGGCCTATCAGAAATTCCGCCGCTGGTGGGATCAGCCCTGGTGGCAGACACTGATGTTGTCGTTACCACTTAGCATACGACAGCGGATTGCCCGTAAAGCCCGCGAAAAAAGTGCTAAAGCGAAAGCGCAATATCTGCGACAAGATGCCGCCAGTATTATGGACGTGACACCAGAAGAAGTGCCAAAAGTGATGGCGCAATTTGGTGTGCAGAAACTGATCCATGGTCATACCCACAGACCCGCAGTACATCAGCTGCAAGTCAATGGTCAGGCAGCAGAGCGTTATGTGCTGGGTGACTGGTATACGCAAAGTAGCTATCTGAAAGTCAGCCCTGAACACTGGCAACTGGTATTTGATCCGCTGCCAGTTTGTGATTAAGCGATCTGCTACCTACAACACTGAGCTATGCTTAAAAACCGGTCACGTAGCTTGGATAACTTATGGTATCTATGTTTCAGCACTATGCAGAACTGTTGGCTCGCTTTGCTGAGCAAAGCCATGATGGATACGCCATCTTTTCTGCAGATGATGTTCTGGTCTGTGCCAATAAAGCATTCTTAGGCACCTTTAATCAAAGTGCTGCCACGCTGTTGGGGAAGAGTTTTACCGATATTATGCGGCTGGCTTTTGAGGAAAAAACGGGCCCCAAAATAGAAACTCAGGATATTGAGCAATGGCTTGCCCGGGCGCAGCAGGTTAGACGTCAGCGTGAGTTTCGATTGTTTGAAGTTGACCTGATCGATGGTCGCTGGTTTCTGTTTTCAGAGCAAACGCTGGTCAGTGGTGAAATATTGCTACAAACCAAAGACATCACTAAGCAAAAAATTTTGGAACAGCACCTGAATGAGCGGGCACAACGGCTAAATGATCTGGCGTTAACCGACGAGTTAACGCGCATTGCCAATCGCCGCAGTTTTGTAGCGTCAGTTCAGTCAGAACTAAACCGCTGTGAACGCTTAAATTGTCAGATAGCGCTGCTGCTGTTGGATATCGATCATTTTAAAAGCATCAACGACAACTTCGGCCACCAGGCCGGCGATGAAGTGTTACAACAGCTAGCCAGACTGGTCAGCTCAACATTGCGGGAATATGACATCTTTGGCCGGATTGGTGGCGAAGAATTCGGTGTATTTTTGGCAGAAACCGATCAAAAAACCGCGATGGCCGTCGCCGAGCGACTCTGCCAATTGGTTGCCGGTTCGCCGTTCAGTGCGGCCGGTCAGCAATTAACTGTTACGGTTTCGATCGGCGTTGCGACTGGCTACAACCTATCTTTTGAGTCACTTTATCAGGAGGCAGACACTGCACTCTACAAGGCCAAGCACTCTGGCCGCAATCAGGTGGCATTCGCGGCAGCGGCGGTACTGCTTCCCTGACACGCCGGATCATTGTAAACACCACTGTGGAATTTGAAATCGGGGTCGGGACTTAAAATCAGTTCAGCTTCAATCTGAGCGAAGAATGCCACCCGCGCACTGATATCGGTACCGGCAATCTGCTGAGCCAGGCTCAGGTAATCCTGATAATGGCGCGCCTCTGAGCGCAGCAGCGAAATATAAAAATCACCAATTTCAGCAGGCAATAACGGCGCTAAGCGGGCGAAACGCTCACAGGAGCGCGCTTCGATAAAGGCCCCACAAATCAGTTTGTCGACCAGCGCATTTGGCTCAAAGGTACTGACATGCCTGAGCAAGCCTTTGGCGTAACGGCTGGAGGTGATTTTGTCGTACGGCACGCCAAACTGCTGCATCATTTCCAGCACCTGATAAAAATGGTGTAGCTCTTCTTTAATCAGCAACACCATCTTATCGATCAGTTCCTGACCGTAAGCCGAATTGGCTTTTGGCAGCATCGACTTTTTCAGCTTATGCTCAGCCAGTTGCTGCCAGTCACCGAGCTGGCGATAGGTGAAGTCTTCGTATGGCTTTAGCCATTGCAACAAAGCTTCAGCGCTTTGCTCATCTACCGCATAGCGACGAATTAAAAACATCGCTGATTGCGCCGCCTTAAGCTCACAAATCAGATGATCCGTTAGTAACACCGGTAAGGATTCAGCTTTCGCTGCCTGCTGCAACCAGGCGTCTGGCGTGCTGCATCGCAAAAAATGGTTAATCGGTTCCAGTAAGCTTTGATATTCGGTAGTTAGCATCGGCACGTCGCTTGAAAAAACAGGCGCAGATTATAACCAAAGCCGTCCCGCCCTGCCAGCAACGGCGTGGCTATGAAATAGTGGTTAAATTGTCAACAGCACACTTGACTAACCCCCTGCCATAAACCATAACTTATATACGGGCAACTGCGTTATTGTCCGGACAAGGGTGCAGTTTTGCAGTAATAAGGATAATAATTATGATTCTAAACCATTTATGGGGCTTGTATGCCCACCCGAAAGAAGAGTGGCATACCATTGATGCCAGACACGAAAGCTTCCGCTACAGCATGATGCATATCCTGCTGGTTGCACTGATCCCATCTATTTGTGCCTACTATTCGGCAGTACACTTAGGTTGGAGCATCGGCGTTGGCGAAAAAATCTTTTTAACCGCTGAAAGTGCCCGCCTGATGGCAGTGGCAATGTATATCGCCTTAATCGCCGGCGTCTTTGCGTTGGGATTGTTGGCTCACTGGATGGCTCATACCTTTGGTGCCGAACCAACCTATACCCAAACGCTGGAACTGGCGTCCTATACTTCAACACCGCTGTTTATGGTTGGTTTAGCTGCCCTGTATCCAGAACTGTGGTTTGTGATGATGGTCGGTTTAGCCGGTTTAGCCTACTCAGTTTATTTGCTCTATGTCGGCGTACCGATTCTGATGCATATTCCGGAAGAGCGCGGCTTTATCTACGCTAGCTCAGTGGTGACCTGCGGTCTGGTATTGCTGGTTGTCGTACTGGCGTCTACCGCCATCTTGTGGAGCTCGGGTTATGGCCCGGCTTTTACACACTAATAAAGAAAAATTCCAGCTAAGACAAGGTAAAAAAACGGCTGCCAGTGGCAGCCGTTTTTGTTTGCTTCATCACTAAATCAACCTTCGTTATAGGTTTCCAGATGTGAGGCCATCGACATGACTGAAGCCACTTTGGCATCATCGCTGCGCATCTGATCCAGGCGATTTAAATAATGCTGGTCAATATCATTGGTCACATAATGGCCATCAAATACCGAGGTCTCAAAGCGTTTGATTTCTGAATTCTCACTACGCACCGCAGCAATCAGATCCGGTAACGATTGGAAAATCAGGCCATCAGCACCGATGATCTGACAAATACTGTCGACATCATGGCCATGTGCAATCAGCTCGTTGGCGGATGGCATATCGATACCATAGACGTTGGGGAAACGGATTTCTGGCGCTGCAGAGGCGAAGTATACTTTTTTCGCACCGGCTTCCCGCGCCATTTCGATGATCTGGCCAGAGGTAGTACCGCGGACGATAGAGTCGTCTACCAGTAACACATTCTTACCTTTAAACTCCTGCCAAATCGCATTCAGTTTACGCTTCACCGATTTCTTGCGCTGTGTTTGCCCCGGCATAATAAAGGTGCGGCCGATATAGCGGTTTTTCACAAAACCCTGGCGGTAAGGTAAACCAAGCACACTGGCAATTTCCAGAGCGGCATCATTACTGGTTTCCGGGATCGGAATGACTACATCGATATCCAGATGCGACCACTCGCGTTTAATTTTCTCACCCAGATATTTCCCCATCGCCACGCGCGAGGCATAAACCGAAATATTATCCATGGTCGAATCCGGCCGTGCGAAATACACATATTCAAAAATACAGGGGGTATAGCTTGGATTCTCGGAACATTGTTGGCTATGTAACTCGCCCTGTTCAGTGATATAAACCGCTTCGCCAGGGGATATATCGCGCAGTACGGTAAAACCGTCCGCATCCAGTGCAACACTCTCTGACGCCACCATATACTCGGTACCAGCGGCAGTCTCGCGTTTTCCCATTACCAAAGGCCGAATGCCATTAGGATCGCGAAAGGCAATTAAACCATGGCCAATCACCAGCGCAACCGCAGCATAGCCACCACGAACCTTGCGATGCACACTGGCAATAGCTTTAAAAATCTGTTCAGGATCCAGCTGCATACTGCTTTGAATTGCCAGCTCGTGCGCCAGCACATTTAGCAACACTTCCGAATCCGAGGTGGTATTCACATGACGGCGCGCCAATCGGAAAATTTCATCTTTCAGTTCATGCGCATTGGTCAGGTTACCATTGTGCGCCAGCGCAATACCAAAGGGGCTGTTGACATAAAACGGCTGAGCTTCGGCAGTACTGGACGATCCTGCCGTTGGGTAACGGACATGACCGATGCCAATATTGCCGGCCAGCCGCTGCATATGCCGGGTTTCGAACACATCCTTAACCAGGCCATTCGCCTTGCGTAAGCGCAAGGTATTATTATCCACCGTAACAATACCGGCTGCATCCTGACCTCGGTGTTGTAACACTGTCAGGCCGTCATATAACGCCTGATTGACCGGATACTTACCTACGATACCAACAATACCACACATTGATTTGTCCTCGCCGGCTAGGGCTTTTGCATAAAACTGGAATGGTTTTGCAAATACTCAAAAAACCATTCAATGATAAAACTGAATTCCGGAATAAGCGTTGACTGCCGCCACCAGTCACTGCTGGCAGCAGGCGTAAAGGCGTCGGCAAAAAATAAGATAGCACTGACCACCAGCACACCACGCAGAGCACCAAAGACCAAACCCAATAGCCGGTCTGTGCCCGACAATCCGGTTGATTGCACCAGTTTACTCACCACGTAATTAATCAAGGCCCCCAGGATCAGGGCACTAATAAACAAAATCGCAATGGCAGAGGCATTACGGATAGTGGGTTCAGAAATATTGGTAAAAAGGCTGGCAAGGTGCGGATAGTAGGAGCTGGCAATAAAAAAAGCGGCGATCCAGACGGTCAACGAAATGGCTTCTTTAACGAAACCCCGGACCAGACTTATCACAGCCGACAGGGCAATGACCGCCAAAATGGTGAAATCAATCCAACTCATTTGCTACCAAAGGATGCTTAATGACGGCGCGCATTTTAGCAAGGGCGCCGAGCAATAGCTAATTATTTTCGGTAGGTTGGTAATTGCTAATCACCAAGCGCTCCACTCCGGTCAGTTGGCGCAACTTGGGTAAGCCCTGTTCCAGCTTCTCACGGCGAATTTCTGGCCCGACAAAGACACTGGTTAACGCCTGGCCGTTGCTGTTGGTAATATTACGGGTAAAGGTCGCAAAACCTTCCTGCCGCAATTTCGTGACCAACGCGTTAGCATTTTGACTGTTGCTAAAACTCCCTACCCGCACTACCCAAGCAGCCTGACCAAGTTCTGGCGTGCTGGCTACCGGTGCCGGCGATACGGCAGGCGAAGCGGTATTGGTTGGCGTTTCAGCTCCCACTGTGACGCTGGCAAACTGCTGCGAAGGCAGTTCTGACGCTGCGGTGGTGGGTTGCTGATCTAATGGCTGTTCATCCACCTCTGCAGGAGTTGCACTCGCTTCGGCTTGTTGTAAATTTGCTTCGTCAAAAGGTGTAACCTCTTGCACGCCCTGAAATTCTGGTCGCTCAGGTATCACCCTAAAATCGTCTTTCACCACTTGCTTCTGGCCATCCAGCAGGTCTGGTAAAAAAATAATCGCCAGCATCAGTAAAATACTGGTTCCCAGTAACCGATGCTTAAATGTTGCGCTCATTATTCCTCCTGCGGCAACGCCAGTATGCCCGCTACTGTGACAAAAGATCCGAACACGACCACTAAATCCTGCTGTGCTGCCGTGGCTAACACCTGACGATACGCCTCGGCCAGCTCAGGATGCTGCACTGCCCGGGCTGCTGGCGCAACGCCTTGCAACGCTGCTGCCAGCAATTCACTAGCCGCGCCACGTACACCGGGTAGGCTGACAAGATGCCACTCATCAACACAAGTCGTCAAGGGCAGCAGTGCCTGAGTCAGATCTTTGTCCTTGAGCATCCCGACCAGCGCATAGACGCGCCGATAGCCCGGTTTCAGTCGTTGCAGCTGTGCGGCGAGATAAGCGGCGGACTGCGGGTTATGAGCAACGTCTAACAATACAGCTGGCTGTTGCCGTAACCATTGCATTCGCCCGGGTAAACACAAGCGGGAGATCTCTTGTTGCAACAGTTCACTATCTGGCAAAACCTCCAGCTGCTCCAACACCGTCAAACTGGTCGCGACATTTTGCATTGGCACCTGCGGCAGTGGTAACTGATGACGTTGCTGCCGCAGCCCCTGCCACTGCCAACCGTCAGCCGTTTGCTGATAGTGATAATCCCGGTTTAGCTGCAACAGCTTTGCGCCGGTGCTCTCGGCCACTGCAGCGATGCTTTGCGGCGGTTGTAAATCACCACAGACAGCAATTTTTGCCGGGCGAAATACGCCGGCTTTTTCGCGGCCGATAGTTTCACGGTCCGGCCCCAAAAACGCCTGATGGTCCAGATCCACCGTCGTTACCACACTAATGTCCGGCTCGACAATATTGGTCGCATCCAGCCGGCCACCCAAGCCAACCTCTATCAGACAAAAATCCGGCTGCTCGGCCCGCAGAATCGCAAAGGCGACCAGGGTAGTAAATTCAAAATACGTCAGCGGGATATCTTGCCGTAGTTGCTCAACCAGTTGAAACGCCGCGAGCCAGGCGTTATCGGCGACATCCTGACCGTTAATACGTAACCGTTCGTTAAAACGTAACAAGTGTGGTGAACTATAGACGCCAACCCGGTATCCCTGCACCAGCAGCAGCTGTTCCAGGGTGCGGGCAGTGGTCCCTTTACCGTTGGTACCGGCAATCAGCACGACTTTCCCTGGCAAAGCAGCCAAATTACCGCGACGGGCTACGTCGCTAACCCGCTGCAGGCCCAGTTCAATTTTCTCGATAGGATGGCTTTGTTCAATATAACGAAGCCAATCGGCCAGAGTGCGGCACGATTGGCTGGTCAAAGGCTGGACAGACATAACTCTCCGGAATGCGTTACTCCGACTGCGGAGCAGGTAATTGCATAAACTTAGCAACAAGTCTGGCAATTGTATCGCGCATTTCCCGGCGGTCAACGATCATATCAATGGCGCCATGCTCTAACAGGAATTCACTGCGCTGAAACCCTTCAGGTAACTTTTCACGTACTGTCTGTTCGATAACCCGTGGGCCGGCAAAACCAATCAGGGCTTTCGGTTCACCGATATTAATATCGCCCAGCATTGCCAAACTAGCAGACACACCGCCCATGGTCGGGTCGGTTAACACAGAAATATACGGCAGCCCCTGCTCACTCATCCGGGCCAGCGCAGCACTGGTTTTGGCCATTTGCATTAGCGAGAACAGCGCTTCCTGCATCCGGGCACCACCACTGGCCGAAAAACAGACAAAAGGGATCTTGTGCTTTAACGCGTACTCGACACCGGCAACGAATTTGGCACCGACTACCGACGCCATTGAGCCGCCCATAAATTCAAACTCAAAGGCCGCTGCAACCACTGGCATTCCTTTAAGGGTACCGTGCATTACCACCATGGCATCTTTTTCATTGGTATCTTTCTGTGCTGCAACAATCCGATCTTTGTAACGTTTACTGTCTTTAAACTTCAGTAAATCTTGTGGCTCAAGCTCGGCGGCTAATTCAGTCGTCGATTGATGATCAAAGAAATTTAACAAGCGGCTGCGTGCCGATACTCGCATATGGTGATCGCATTTCGGGCAGACGCCAAGATTACGATCCAGGTCGGCTTTATATAACACTGCATCGCAAGAGGTACATTTGGTCCAAACGCCTTCAGGAATATTACGGCGACCTGAAGATGACGTTCTGGGCAGGATCTTCTCTAACCAACTCATAGCCTTTTCCTAATTTGTGATTGCCGGCTAACCGCAGTTAGCTGAGCATAAAATACGCGAAAACCATCGAAATGGCGAAAATGCGGCTATTAAAACACAAAGTACCCAGCGCAGAATACAGAAAACTGGTCTTAAGAGTATGCCGGCAAGCGTCATCGTCAGGTTGGCGGTAAAAATAACGGTCCTAATGCGACCTGAGGAATAGCGTAAGGTTCCGGATAATCGACTTCTACCAGATACAAACCGCCGGCTTTGGCGGTCGCTGCAGCTAGTGTGCGATCCCGACTGGCCAGCAACTCTGCCAGCCACTCGGTTGGCTTGCGCCCCATACCAATCTCCAGCAAGCTACCGGTGATATTGCGCACCATATGATGTAAAAAGGCGTTCGCCTTGATATCCAATACGATATAGTCACCAAAGCGCTCAATCCGCAGATGGTGGACATTACGAAACGGTGTTTTCGATTGGCATTGAATGGCGCGAAAGGCACTAAAATCCTGTTCACCCAACAAGGCGGGTGCCGCCTGCTGCATCAGGCTGATATCCAATTGCTGGTGATAATGACTCAAACCAGAGCGTAGAATAGCTGGCCGATATTTATGGTTATAAATGACATAACGATAACGCCGTGCCGTCGCGCTGAACCTGGCGTGGAAATCATCCGGCACCACTTTCGCCCAGCGCACCGCAATTTGATCCGGTAACTGCGCATTCGTGCCCATCACCCAGGCTTTTTCGTCTCTTACCGCATTCGTATCAAAGTGCACCACCTGGCCGGTAGCATGCACGCCGGCGTCAGTGCGGCCGGCACAAAATAACTCTACCGGGTGGTTTGCTACCCTCGCCAGTGCAGTTTCCAGCTCCTGCTGTACACTATTGACTTCGCGCTGACGCTGCCAGCCAAAAAAGCTGGTCCCATCATATTCAATTCCTAAGGCTATCCGCATCTTGGCCCCTTTTCTCAGTTGGGGCTAGTATACCGCAGCCAAACTCTGTTACCTACTCTGGTCTTAGCGTTCGGACTTCATCTTTAACATGATCCGGCGCGTCCGAGGTTAAAATTTCATCGATCAGTAAATTAGCACTTTCCGGTTCATCCATCTCGATATAAGCACGCACCAGATCCAGCTTAGCCGCAAAACCATTGTCTTCCTGATCAACGTCCATTTTCGTGTGTTCACCGATAATATCAGCAAACTCATCCAGCCCAACATCCACATTTAACTGCTCAAACCGGCTGTCATCGTTATCACCCTGTTCCAGCGCGGACAACAAATTATCAATTTCGACAAAATCAGCGTCTGAGACCCCTGTCACAGTCGTGTCAGCTGGCGAATCCGATTGTTCATCAGCAGCAGCTAACTCAAGGTCCGGTTCCGCCTCCAGATCCTGTGCCGGCTCAAACTCATCTGTGGCAACGGCAGCCTCAGTTTGCGCGAGTTCATCAAGTAAATCATCAAACTGACTGTCTTCTAAATCGGATAAATTAAACGCTTCTGGTGTTAACTCGACACTTTCGTCAATACCATCCCGCTCGGAATCCGGCTCAGTAGTTAACGTCTCCAGCTGACGTGACAACACTTCCAGCTGTTGCTCATTTTCCGGATCAAAATCACTTAAATCGAGTTCAGGGTAATCTTCCAGCATTTGGCTGGGGTTCTCGACCGCCAGTGCTGCCTCCGTTGGCCGCACCACCGAACTGTCATCCGCTACCGCGAGATCCAGATTAACGCCAGTCTCGGCGTCCGCTTCATTTAACTCAGCAATGTCGAACTCAGGCAGGGCTTCGGTTATCTCGCCAGATTCTGGCGCTAATGGCTCGGTTTGCGCCATGTCGTCTGCAGCAAGCTCGCTTGCTAGTAAATCTTCGTTCAGCGATTCTGCACTACCCTCAGCAACAATATCCGTTTCCACGTCAAATGCAGCCTCAGTATTCAGGTCTGCTTCCGCATTCAGTGCAGCATCACCATCAACGCCGGCTTCAGCATCCAATGCCGCTTCTGCTTCTTCAGCAGCTCGGGTCTGCTCCGCTGCTTGTACCAAAATGTCATCCAGTTCATCCTGCAGCCGGGCTTCATCTTCGGTAATTAATTCCTCATCATCCTGCTCCGGAAAATCGCCCTCTGCGGCCAGCTGCTCGGCAAAGGCCTCCAGTTCAGAGCTGTCAAACTTGGTATCCGTTGCAGTTGACTCTTGTAGCTCCTGCGCCCAATCTGCCTCAAGATTATCCGTCGCCACCTCAGTATCGGCTGGCACAGGCATCTCGCTCAGTTCGGTCGGTGCCACAGTCTGATCATTGCGCGGTGTCGCTTCGTCTACCGGCCAATCCAGCTCTATTTCTTCCAACAGATTATCGATATCGTCCTGACTGTCTAAACTAGCGTTTTCGACCTCTGGTTGTGGCTGTGGCATCAGCGAAGCCGCTTCAGCTTGTTCAGGATCGGCCAGTTCAATCACTTCTTCTGCTTCGTCTTCAACGTCTAGCAATGAGGCCAGATCGGTATCAGACAAAATATTATCAGCATCAAAACTCAGTTCATCACTGTCAGGTAACATCAGGTCATCTGCAGTATCGGTGGTTATTTGAGTATCATCATCAAGCGAGAAATCCAGTGACTCATCCTGCGGCACGTCGAGTAACTCTGATTTCAGTGGATCGGCGTTGTCAAAATCATCCAGTAAGATATCGTCGCTAAAGTCAGGCAGATCGTCGTCACCCAGATTCTTCGTCACAGCACCGGCTTTAGCCGTTGCCGGGGTTTCAAAGGCATCATCGAGCAAGCTGTCGTCGAGCGTAAATAAGCTATCGTCAAAATCCTGACTATTATCCAGCGGAGGCACCGGCGACTGATATCCCACAGGCGCAACAGGCTCTTTGGTCGCGGCGGCAACTACCTGCTCAGTTTTCTGGCCACGTTTTCTAATCCACACCATGACACCGAACAATGCCAGCAACGCTGGTGTAATGGCCGCTAACACCCAACTCAGCGGATTATTCAACAACTGGGCCAGCTGATTTTCGCTGGCAGCTAAGCGAGCAGCTTCCTCAGCTTGCCGCCGTGCTTCCTGTTCAGCCAAGATTTGTTGTTGCTGCTGTAATAGCTGGTTAAGTTGCTGTTGTAATTCACTGTCTTCGGCCAGCTGGTTTTTCAGCCCCTCTAACTCCTGCTGTACCCGGCCCAATGAACCACGCAGTTGCTCGTTTTCGCGTGCAATACCTTCAATCAGTTGCATCGAGCTCTGATAGTTATCTTTTAAGGCGTTCAACTCGGCCAATGTCTGCTGCTGCACCTGATTCGGCTTGGTAGTCTGTTCGCGGGCTCTGGCACGGGCCTCGGCTTCACGACGGGTACGCTCCGCCCAGGCCTGATCATCCAAATCCGCTTTGCGTCGTGCTTGTTCCGCATCGACACTACGAATTTCCCGCAAATCTGGCAGAATTAAGACTGCGCCCGGCCGTAAATGATTAAAGTTAGCATCGTTAAAGGCGCCCGGGTTTTTCAGAAACAGCGCGTACATCACCTGATAGGTGGTCACGCTATCATTGGGTTTAACCTGCTCGGCAATCCGCCATAGCGTATCGCTGGCCGTCAGCGGGCCAAACTGTTGCTGGGTAAAGGCATTATCACTGCTTTTCGGGCCACGGATCTGCGTCGGCGCACTTTGTGAGAACGCAAACGCCGAAAAATTGACAAGTAGCAATACGAATAAAATACGAACGGGCATCAGTTTTCCTTAGCCGAGCAACCAGACTCACGTCATTAAGCCAAACTTTATTTCAGAGCTATGCAAACAGTGTTCCATCATTCTCAAAGTCAGCCCGCCAACTATAATGCAGATGCCGGAAACTGACCAGAGGCGCAGCGGCAGCCACAATGAAAACAGGCCGCAAAAGCGGCCTGTAACAGTAATATACTACTTTACGATTATCTGACTACAGATAGTCGCGGATCAGCACTTCGGCGATCTGAATACTGTTGGTGGCAGCACCTTTACGAATATTATCGGCCACAACCCACATATTTATACCATTTTCGTGGGATAAATCCTGACGAATACGGCCAACAAAGACCTCATCCTTACCGGTAGCACTGCAAACCTGGGTTGGGAAGTCGGCATTATTTTCCAGTAATACCACACCTGGCGCATTGGCCAGCAGAGCTTTTACCTGCTCTGGCGAAATCGGCATCCGCGTTTCGATATGCACTGCTTCGGCGTGACCATAGAACACCGGTACCCGCACTGCAGTGGCATTTACCGCTATGCTACTGTCGCCCAGAATTTTCTGGGTTTCCCAGTGCATTTTCATTTCTTCTTTGGTGTAACCATTTTCCAGAAACACATCAATCTGCGGAATCACGTTAAAAGCGATTTGCCGGGCAAACTGTCCCTGCTCATCCAGTGGCCGGCCGTTCATCAGCTGTGCAGTTTCGCTGGCCAGGGCTTCTACTGCCGATTGTCCGGCACCACTGACCGACTGATAAGTCGCGACATTGACCCGGCTAATGCCAACGGCATCATGAATTGGCTTTAACGCCACCAACATCTGAATCGTTGAACAGTTGGGGTTGGCAATAATATTACGGTTACGGTAATCAGCAATGGCCTCAGGGTTAACTTCCGGCACCACTAAGGGAATATCCGCTTCGTAACGGAAATGCGAGGTGTTATCAATCACTACACAGCCCGCTTCCGCGGCTTTAGGGGCATAAATCGCCGAGACACTGCCACCGGCGGAGAATAAACCAATCTGTGCCTGGCTCCAGTCAAAGGTTTCAGCATCCAGCACCGTCAGCTTTTTACCCTTAAAGGTCACAGTGCCACCGGCCGAGCGGCTGCTGGCCAGCGGGAACAGTTGCGCAACCGGAAAATCACGCTGCTCCAAAATTTCGATTAAATGTTGGCCGACCAGACCGGTCGCGCCCAAAACTGCGACATTGTATTGCGACGCCATGCGGTGCATCCTCTTATTACTGACGACTAAAGCCTAAGGAGTCAAGCCAGGCCGGTAAAGCCGGGCCACTCAGTTGTAGCGCACTGTACTCGCGCCTCGCAGGATAAGACTTTCTGAGCCAGTCAAACCCGTGACCTGTTATATGATACCGGAACAAGGCATCATCCCGCCGCACATCATATAACATCCTGGCGAGATTTTGGACATCTGGAAGCCCAAAATTAGCGGAAAGTTGTAGTTTTTCCATCGCTGGTACCGGTAAGAGCGCGGCCAGACTCATCCGGGGCTGCTGTTGTAGCAGTTCACAGCAGCGTTGATACAGCATTTCGGTGCCCCGCGCCTTGCCTTCGACACTATGGCCGGCTATGTGCGCCGTGGCCAGATCGCAATAAGGCAGTAGCGGCAACAAAATATCCGGCTCCTGTTCCCACACATCCAGCACCAGCGGCCGACGCTTGCGCTGTTGCGCCGTTAGCAGCGCCTGATTATCGATCACGGCGCCACGCGAGGCGTTGATAATAGCGCAGTCAGGTTTTAGCTGCGCCAGGTGTACTGCATCCAATAGGTGATAACTGGGATAAGGCCCGGTTTTTTCAAGCGGGGTATGAAAACTAATGATATCGGCCTGCTGACACAAGGTCGTAAAATCAGTATGCGGAAAATCTGGCTCTTGCGCAGCACGCAGCGGATCGCAGAGCAGCAGCGGGATCCCCAGCGCCCTTGCCGCGGTTGCTAAACGTTGGCCGATACTGCCAACCCCGACAATACCCAGCACTTTATGCTGTAATGACCACTGATAGCGCTCAGCCAGAAACCATAAACTACTAAGTACATATTCCAGCACCGACTGGGCATTGCAGCCAGGTGCCGAGCTAAAGCTAATCTGCCGGGAAGCTAAATAGTCCCTATCAACATGTTCAGTACCGATAGTGGCCGTGCCGACAAAACGTAAGCGGTTATTCTGTGACAGCAAGCTGGCATTGACTGGCGTCACCGAACGCACCAGCAGGACATCGGCCTCGCGTAATGCCTCAGCCTGGACGTTCCGGCCATCAAAGGTGGTCACCTCGCCAAGGTCGGCGAAAAACTCGCGCACCAGCGGCATATTTTCATCAGCGTAAATGTTCATTATCGGCCCCGTTGTTCGGATACGTGCATTCTAGCAAGAAAAGTATGTTAATCAGAACCGTGCTTTGCTAACAAAAAGTGGTTATTATTGCCGCTAAAACATAATTAAGGGACTAACTATGCGTCATTATATGGTGTTGCTCTTTTTAGGGTTCATAGCGAGCTGTGGCGGTGGTGGTGATAGTGGCAGCAATACTGGAGGAAGCACTGGCTCAGGCGGCAATACGGGTGGTAGCAATACCGTAACGATTAACGCTGACAATGCGCTTTACCTTGCTGCAATTACCAGTCTGAGCAATGACACTCTGACGAGTTTCGCCCAACTTGCCGTTCTGGCTCACGATGAACTTAATAATAAACCCAGAGCTTTTGCCGTTACTCGCCCAGTGCTATGTCAAAACGGTACACAAGCAATTGAATTTATTCAACATACAATATCCGATACTTATTACCTGGGTGCGAATCAGCGTTTTAGCATTGTCTTTACCCAATGTCAGCTGGCCGAGCTAGAAGCAGTAGTGAACGGTGAGTTAGAGGTTGCGATTAACTCACTTACACTTGATGGTTATTCTTTAGAGATTTCAGCCGCAAGTTATCGGATAACAGGGCGTAATCTCCGTTTAACAGATGAAGAGGGCAGTATTCAGTTAGCCGTTGATTTTAACAGTACTTATAGTGTTGCCCAGCAACAATACAGTTATATGCTAACCCCAGTATCAGGCTCTAATCTGATTATAACGCTGCCTGACAGTAAACAAGAGCAGTTCAGGGGGTTTAATTCTCAGCTTCTGTTAGATACTAAAGCAGGGCGCTACCAACTCTCAACTTCAGGTAATGTGCAAAGCGAAACTTTGGCAGGTTCGGTTACTGTAAGCACCTTATCCCCTCTAACCGGCCGCCTTCAGCGCTTGCCAAATGGCGGCGAGTGGCTGTTTCAAGGTAACGGCAACAGCAGCATGCGTCTTTCTGCTATTTCCAGCGAAACAGGCAGGTTAGCCAAGGTCACGTTACCTGCTTTAGCACTAGAAGGTGAAGTTCCTTGGCTGGATTTGAGTACCGGTGCTGCATGGCAAAAAACAGGGCTCGCTAAAAACTACAAATGGCTGGAGCAGCGCGATTTTGTAAACCTTGAGCAAGAATGGCAGCTTCCTAATCAAGACTTTGTTGCAGAGCTGCTGCCCGAACAACCCCTATACCTAAATTTTAGTAATGATGTCCACAGTCTTGGCGGTTATGGCAGTCAGCTTGCTTTGGTTGCGGTTGATGATGATAACCATGCGCTGTTTGGCATCCCTGTTATTGATGTGGATATCAGTTTGCAAGGTACAGTTGTTAAGCTGCAACCACGCAGTGCCATGTTAACTGGTTATCGCTATCGCTTGGGAAGCGTTTTTGGCCGCAATGATCTTAGTAGTAACTTAGCAAGTACACCCTATATCTTTGCTAAATTAAAGCAAGAATTAACAGCCACCATTGATTTGGACACAGTATTGTTTCGTTCAGGTCAAACCGTTGAAATCACTCCAAATATCCAATCTGCGTTGGGACCAGCCACTGCAACATGGCAAACCGATAGTACGGTTGCAACGCAACGTACGTTGGCAAATCAAGGCATCAGTTTAACCTTTGCCGCCGCTCCAACGGGGAGCTTTTTACGGGGAAGCTTATCTTTAACGCTGAGTAATGCCCGAGGCAATCAACTCTTAGTTGAACGTCCTTACATTGTTATAGATGAACAACTAACAAATTATTTTTTTAACAGCGTTGAACCTCTATCTGGCGTTGGTGCTGCCAGTGCGGTACTAGCACCAATCAATACCAGCGAGGACATCGGTAATGATACTGGTATTTATACTGGTGTTTCGGGGATGTATACCACCAATGTAGGTGATAGTGTTCAGAGTCAGCCTTGGTCACTTTGGTTAAGAACCGGAGGCGGAGGAATACTTCAGCCTGGTACCTACACCGCCGGTGCGGAAAGTGATGTTAATGCACCTCATATCTGGGTGAATATGGAGCAGCGAACCTGTAATACTGAAACGGCGACCTTTACCGTAGAAGAAGCGGAGTACGACGCCGATAATATTTTTGTCAAAGCACTGAGCGTTAATTACTCGTTAGTTTGTATCAGTAATGGCCAAAGATTTCGATATCATGGACAAATTCGCTATCAACGAAACTTTTAACAGGCCCTAGCCATTTTGCGGTAGTTGAAACTTTTAAGTTGCCATTAAAAAGGCGCTGACATCAGCGCCTTAAGTTATAACAGCTGCAGTTAGCCGTTATCGCATTGCATTATGCTTTGTCGCGTTGCATTACCCTTTGTAACGTTGCATGACCAGGGTGGCATTGGTGCCACCAAAACCAAAGCTGTTCGACATCACGGTATCTAAGACTGCGTCGCGGGTTTGGGTCACGATATCCAGACCTTTAGCCGCTTCATCCAGCTCACCGATATTGATCGACGGCGCAATAAAGTTATGTTTTAGCATCAGCAGCGAATAAATGGCCTCATGCACACCGGCCGCACCCAGCGCATGACCAGTCATCGCCTTAGTCGCACTAATAGCCGGGGTTTTGCCGGCAAAAACTTCCTGGATCGCGCCCAGCTCTTTGACATCACCCACCGGGGTGCTGGTGCCATGAGTATTCAGATAATCAATAGGTGCGTCCACGCCCTGCATTGCCATTTGCATGCAACGCACCGCGCCTTCACCACTTGGTGCCACCATGTCATAACCATCTGAGGTCGCGCCATAGCCGACAATTTCAGCATAGATGGTAGCACCGCGCGCCAGCGCATGTTCTAACTCTTCAACCACGACGATACCGCCACCGCCGCTAATGACAAAGCCATCACGGTTGGCATCATAGGTACGCGAGGCCAGTTCTGGCGTGTCGTTATAACGGCTGGATAAGGCGCCCATTGCGTCAAACTCCATTGCCAGCGTCCAGTGCACTTCTTCACCACCACCGGCAAACACGATATCCTGCTTACCCAGTTGGATCAGTTCCATCGCATGGCCGATACAGTGTGCGCTGGTGGCACAGGCTGAACTGATGGAATAGTTGACGCCTTTAATTTTAAATGGCGTAGCCAGACAGGCCGAGCAGGTGCTGGACATGGTTTTCGGCACGGCATAAGGGCCAACCCGTTTTACGCCTTTTTCACGCAGAATATCGGCCGCTTCAACCTGAGTTTTGGACGAAGCGCCGCCCGAGCCAACCACCAAGCCAACGCGCGGATGCGAAATCTGCTCATCGCTTAAACCGGCATCCTGCATCGCTTGCTGCATCGCCAGATAGGCATAGGCAGCAGCATCACCCATAAAGCGCATCGCTTTACGATCAATCAGTTCGCTGGGGTCCAGTTTAATATTGCCCCATACCTGCGATCTTAAACCCAGCTCGGCAAATTCCTCGGCGCGGCTTATGCCGGACTTACCGGCTTTTAACGAGGCTAATACCTCAGCCTGATTGTTACCGATACTAGATACAATGCCTAAACCGGTGATCACAGCTCTTTTCATGCTTACTCCCCATGCCTGTCGTTACAGGTACTGAATGTTAAAAATTATCTTTGTCATGCTGCCGCCCAGTCAGGCCGCAGAATTAATACCGCAATTCTACGGACTTTCGCCGCGAAACTGGTCTGCTTTCAGCGCACACCTGTACTCTGTTTTCAATTTTGCTTCAGGCTGCGGTAAACTACAAGATGAAATTTTGCCAAAGGTTTGTTATGTCTGCCCTATCGCACGCCCGGATCCACTTTAATGCCCAAGGCACCCCGGTTGCCACTGACTTTGACGATATCTATTTTTCCAACGATGGCGGCCTGGCCGAAACGGATTACGTGTTTTTGCAGCAAAACGGTTTACCCGAGCGCTGGCAAAGTCATACTCGCCCCTGGTTTCATGTGCTGGAAACCGGCTTTGGTACCGGTGCCAACTTCTTGCTTTGCTGGCAACGCTTTCGGGAGTATCGCCGCCAGTATCCGGATGCTCAGTGTCAGCGGCTGTATTTTAGTAGCTTTGAAAAATACCCGTTAAGCCGCGCCGATCTGACACAGGCATTAAGTGTACACACTGAATTAGCCCCACTTTGCCAACAGCTATTGGCCGCCTATCCACCGGCCACCGCGGGCTGTCATCGACTATTGCTGGATGGGGGCCAGGTAATGCTGGATCTGTGGCTGGGTGATGTTAATGTACTGTTGCCGACAGTGCCGGAGCAGAATCGGGTCGATGCAATCTTCCTTGATGGTTTTGCGCCAGCGAAAAACCCCGATATGTGGCAACCGGGATTATTTCAGCAGCTATTTCGCTTAAGTTATCCCGGCACCCGCCTTGCCACCTTTACCTGTGCCGGGGTGGTAAAACGCGGCCTAAGCGAAGCGGGCTTTCAGCTTACCAAGGTAAAAGGCTTTGGTAAAAAGCGCGAAATGCTGATTGCCTGGCATCCACAGCCGGCGGAGTCGTTATCCCCCGACAGGCAGCACAGCGATCCTGTTAGTGATCCTGTCACCATTATCGGTGGTGGTCTGGCAGCCTTAACCACGGCCTATGCCCTGCTGCGCCGGGGTATTGCCGTCAACTTGCTTTGTGCTGATGCCGAAGTTGCCCAGGGTGCTTCACATAATCGCCAGGGTGCGCTTTATCCGAATCTGCCAGTTAAGCTCACGCCACAGGGGTTATTTCATTGCCAGGCCTTCTGGCAGGCGCGGCAGTTTTATCAGCACTGCCAGCAACTGGGCTTAGACTTTCCTCTGGATTACTGTGGCGTGCTGCATCTGGCCAGCACAGAACAACTGGCTGAGCGGCAACAGAAAATGGCAGCGGCTGCGGTCTGGCCACAGGAGTTACTGCAATTTGTCGATGCAGCCGCTGCCACTAAGCTCGCTGGTGTGACTTTGCAGCAGGGCGGCATCTTTTTGCCGCTGGCCGGTTGGCTGGCACCGCAAGCCTTTTGCCAGGCATTATGGCGCTACCTCAGTACCCAGCCAGGCTTTAGCAGCCAGTTTAACTGCCGGGTAGAACAGCTTGCAGCGCATTCTGATGGCTGGCGACTGCATACCACGACAACGACACTCACCGCACAACAGCTGCTGGTCGCCAATGGTGCCGATCTAACCCGCTTAGCCCCCTTTGCCGCTCTGCCGGTAAATCGGGTACGCGGTCAGGTTAGCCATGTCGAAGCGCCGGATCTTGCGCCACTGCGTACTGTAATTTGTCATAAAGGTTATCTGACGCCTGCCTGGCAAGGACTGCACTGTATTGGCGCCACCTTTGACCGGACGGCAGAAACGGCAGAGTTAATGGATGCAGACGATACCCAGAATATTGCCGAGCTGCGCCAGCAATTACAGCAGCCTGATTGGTCTGTAAAACTGGCGGTGCATTCTGCAAAAGCCGCTTTTCGGGCAACAGTGCCGGATCATCTGCCACTCTGTGGTCGCTATCACCCTGAAAATACTGGTGAGCCGGCCCCACTCTGGCTAAATGTCGGTCTGGGTGCCCGCGGCTTGTTATTCGCGCCGCTGCAGGCTGAAATTCTGGCCGCACAAATTAGCGGCGAACCCATCCCAACAGGGCAGACCGGTCTGCAATTACTCTCGCCAGCGCGCTTTACGAAAAAAACCGCGACCTGACCCCGATTCTTTGCTAGAGTTTTGCATTACAGGACGCTAAACAAGGATTTGCTATGTCAGGTCGGATCTTAAGATTGGCGCTGCTCGGTTTGAGCAGCATACTGCTGGGCATCAGCTCAGTACAGGCAGCAGAATTTTATCGCATTCCGTTACCAGCCGATGCCCGGGAGCAAGCCCGGTTAGAGCAAAAACTGCCGGCGGTACTGCATTATTATAGCCAGTTGTCGGCGGCAGAACTGGCCACTTTTTACCAACAGCAATTGGGACAACCGATACAACAAAAGCAGCATCAACAGCAGCTGCAATTGTATTTTCAGCGTAATAGTGAGCAAATTCGGGTAGTGATCGCCGAACAGCAAGGTTGGCGAGATGTGTCACTAATGGTAGAGAAACGCTGAACAGACCGGCGAAACCACCGCACCAGGGCGTGTTGACGTTTGCTGCTTAGATTTTGTTCACACTGGCGGCGCTTTGATCGCGAAACGAGGAGCGCAGTTTAGTTATTCTAAATAAGTGACGAGTGACAAAGAGCAAAGCGCCGCCAGCGCGAACCCTTCGGGCAGCGTTT
>NZ_AKKU01000012.1 GCF_000272005.1 Alishewanella agri BL06
TCAACACGCCCTAGGGTTTCGCCATTTGTAATACCAACCGGCGGTTCACCGCGCGACCAAGTGGCGTATCATTGGGGGCGACATGCCGTCGTTCACCAAAGCCTTCAATTTGCACCTTATCCTCGGCAACACCGGCCGCAATCAGAAAGTCTTTAATTTTTTGTGCCCGCTGTACCGATAACTGCTCGTTCATCCAGGGGCCACCATAACTGTCGGTATAGCCCTGTAACTCGATGGCCTCAATCTCGGAATCATACTTTAAGTACTCAGCAATCAAGCTCAAACGGCGCCGCGATTCGCGGGTTAGCTGATCCCCACCGCTCTCGTAACTTAAAATGGTAAATGCGATATCCTCGAAACTATAAGGCAATAAACCGGCAATACAGTGGCTAAACGCCTGGTATTGGGTTGGGAATTGCACCGGATTCAGCGCGGCAGTCACCTTGTCGTATGGGCTGTACCAGTCACTGTAATAAAAGGTAGGGCTAAAGCCCTGCTCCAGCTCGGTCAACAAAGTCCAGGCGGTTTTCTTTGGTAAGTCGCCATCAAATTGTTTCAGCAGCCGCATACTGGCCAGGGTTTTCGGCTTTTCTCCCGGTCGCCATTGTGGCGGCACCGACAGCACTTCTGCCAAGCCATAACTATCTGGCAGCCGTAGCATTTGCAGTTGAAAATCCAAATTTAAATCTTTACCGGCTACGCTGCTAAACACCGCCTTACCAAAATTCGGGATCGGGTGTTCCAGTTGACACAGCAAGGGCGTATTGGTGCTGAGTTGCCAACTGGACTGTTCAATAGTGGCAGAATATTGACGCCACTGACTGGGAGCGGCGACCGCCAGACTCACCATCAAGCCCGCGCTAACACTGAAAAATAGCGTGATTGCCCGCATTTACTGCCCCGCTGTTACAATGAAAAAATTCCTGATACCTACCAGACCTTAGCAAGCATTATGCCCAAAACAAGACCTGTGACATTTTTTTTGGCATAATGCCGGCCTCTGTTAGGCATGGTGACTGTATGACCCTAAAAAGCGCGACCGAACCACAAGCAACAACCAGCAGCACAGCTAAGACCGCTAGCTTACTAGCACGCCGCTTTCGTGGCTATTATCCGGTAGTTATCGACGTTGAAACCGCTGGCTTTAATCCAAAAACCGATGCCTTGCTGGAAATTGCGGTAAATTTGTTGGAAATGGATGCCGACGGCGCACTCAAGCCCGGTAAAACGCTGCATTTTCATGTTGAGCCCTTTGCGGGTGCTAACCTGGATGCCAGCTCACTGGCCTTCAACGGTATCGATCCTTTTAACTCACTGCGCGGTGCCGTTGCCGAGCGCGAGGCCATTACTGAGATCTGCAAAGCCGTGCGCAAAGCGCAAAAAGATGCCGGTTGCCAGCGCTCAGTGCTGGTCGCGCATAATTCGGCTTTTGACCAAGGTTTTTTTAATGCTGCCATCAGCCGCTTAAATTATAAACGCTCGCCGTTTCATGCTTTTGTTTCGTTTGATACCACCAGCCTGGCGGCGCTGGCGCTGGGGCAAACGGTACTGGCCAAAGCCTGCCACCAGGCGGGAATTGCCTTTAATGCCAAAGAAGCCCATAGCGCTCTGTATGACACCGAGCGTACCGCGGAGCTATTCTGTTACATCGTGAATAAATGGCAGCAACTGGGAGGCTGGCCACTAAGCAATGCGCTACCGGCCGATGAGGAACAGGACGAAGAGAATGAAGACACGGCATAACGAATATGCCGCGTCTTACTGAAGGTTTATTCCGCCGCTGGCTGTTCGGCTTTAAACTTTTCAGCCGTAGCTTTGATCAACGGCTGTAACTCGCCGCGCTGAAACATTTCCAGCACGATATCACAACCACCAATCAGCTCGCCTTCTACCCACAGCTGCGGGAAGGTCGGCCAGTTCGCATATTTTGGCAGCTCGGCCCGGATATCCGGATGCTGCAGAATGTCGACAAAGGCAAACTGCTCACCACAGGCAATCAGCGCTTGTGACGCCTGTGCCGAAAAGCCACAACTGGGGAATTTTGGCGAACCCTTCATATACAACAGGATCGGATTGTCGGCGATTTGTTGTTTGATTTTGTCTAACGTTTCCATTACTACCTCTCGGATTAAGATGAAAGTTGGCCTATTTTACTCCTTCTGCCCCTCGCCCGCACTTGAGATTTGCAGAAAGTGCCCAATATTGTCTGAACCAACAACAGCGCCTGCGGCTATAATGATTGCAGGCAAACGCAGGCCGGCAGGCATAAAACTTGAGTATTTTAGTCAGGTTTTGTAGTCTACGCCATGCAGACACTTTAAACAACGAACGGAGAGCTACAATGGCCTTTGAATTACCCGCCTTACCATACGCAAAAGATGCTTTAGCGCCGCATATTTCTGCTGAAACCCTGGAATATCACCACGGTAAGCACCACAACACCTACGTCGTAAAGCTGAACGGTCTGATTGAAGGCACGCCTTTTGCCAGCCAGTCACTAGAAGAAATTATCCGTAACAGCGAAGGTGGCGTATTTAACAACGCGGCGCAGGTTTGGAACCATACGTTCTACTGGCACTGCTTATCGCCAAATGGTGGCGGTCAACCAACTGGCGCCCTGGCAGATGCCATCAACGCTAAGTGGGGCTCTTTCGATGCCTTTAAAGCCGCCTTTAATGACAAAGCGGTCAATAACTTCGGTTCCAGCTGGACCTGGTTAGTGAAAAAAGCGGATGGCAGCCTGGATATCGTCAACACCAGCAACGCCGGCACGCCAATTCAGGACGCGGCAGTAACGCCAATTATCACCGTTGACCTGTGGGAACACGCTTACTACATCGACTACCGCAATGCCCGCCCAACTTATCTGGACGCATTCTGGGCCCTGGCAAACTGGGAATTTGCTGCGGCAAACTTCGCTAAGTAATAGTTTTATTCCTGGTTGTGATACCCGGCTTCGGCCGGGTATTTTTTGCTCCACCCTGCAACTTTCCTGCCGCATCCCGCTCAAAATTTATACTGAACCTTTTATCGAAACAAAGCGTAACTGCCAATACCAGGGTAATTTTTTGTACTTCGCTGGGCAAAACTGCCGTTTAGTGTCTACCTTTAACATAACAGCTAAGCAGTTATGCCGGACGACGGGCTGGAGGTGTATATGGGGATCTTTGAGCATTTCAGGACACGTTACGAAACTACCAAAGAGGAGGAAATGAGCCTGCAGGAATTCCTGCAACTATGTAAAAAAGACAAAAGCTGCTACAGCACCGCCGCTGAGCGGCTGTTACAAGCGATTGGCGAGCCCGAGTTAATTGATACTTCGCATGATCCTAAACTAAGCCGACTGTTTTCCAACCGGGTGATCGCCCGCTACCCCGCCTTCCATGAATTTTACGGCATGGAGGATGCTATCGAACAAATTGTCTCTTACCTGAAGCACTCGGCGCAGGGGCTGGAAGAACGCAAACAAATTCTGTATTTGCTGGGCCCGGTCGGTGGCGGTAAATCCTCATTAGCGGAAAAACTCAAAGCCCTGATGCAACAGGTACCGATTTACTACCTGAAAGGCTCGCCGGTACAGGACCATCCGCTATGTCTGTTCGATGCCGCCGAGGATGGCGCTATTCTGGAGCAGGAGTACGGCATTCCGAAACGTTATCTGCGCGCCATTATGTCGCCCTGGGCCAGTAAACGGCTGCACGAATTTAACGGCGATATCAGCCAGTTCCGGGTAGTCAAGCGCACGCCGTCGATTCTGGATCAGCTGGCGATTGCCAAAACTGAGCCGGGTGATGAGAACAATCAGGATATCGCCGCGCTGGTAGGTAAAGTGGATATCCGTAAGTTAGAGCATTATGCGCAAAATGATCCTGATGCCTACAGCTACTCCGGCGCCCTGTGTCGCGCCAATCAGGGGCTGATGGAATTTGTTGAGATGTTCAAAGCGCCGATTAAAGTGTTGCATCCGCTACTGACCGCTACACAGGAAGGGAATTACAACGGTACCGAAGGGCTGGCTGCCCTGCCGTTTGACGGCATTATTCTGGCACACAGTAACGAGTCAGAATGGCAAACTTTCCGCAATAACAAAAACAACGAAGCCTTTTTAGATCGGGTCTATATCGTCAAAGTCCCTTACTGTTTACGTGTCAGTGAGGAAATGAAGATTTATCAAAAACTGTTGGAACATAGTGAACTCAGCCAGGCACCCTGTGCCCCCGGTACCTTGAGCGCACTGGCGCAATTTGCAGTGCTGTCACGGCTAAAAACCCCGGAAAACTCCAGTATCTACTCGAAAATGCGGGTTTATGATGGTGAAAGCCTGAAAGATACCGATCCTAAGGCCAAGTCGTATCAGGAGTATCGTGACTTTGCCGGTGTCGATGAAGGCATGACGGGCCTGTCAACCCGCTTTGCCTTTAAGATCCTGTCACGGGTCTTTAATTTCGACAGCACCGAAGTGGCCGCTAACCCAGTACATTTATTCTATGTGCTGGAGCAACAGATAGAGCGCGAGCAGTTCCCGGCAGACACCGCAGAGCGCTATCTGGAACATCTGAAAGGTTTCCTGATCCCCAAATATGTCGAATTTATTGGCAAAGAGATTCAAACTGCTTATCTGGAGTCCTACTCTGAATATGGACAAAACATCTTTGATCGCTATGTGATCTATGCCGACTTCTGGATCCAGGATCAGGAATACCGCGATCCGGAGACCGGCCAGTTGTTTGACCGCTCATCCCTGAATTCTGAGCTGGAGAAAATTGAAAAGCCAGCTGGCATCAGTAACCCAAAAGATTTCCGCAATGAAATCGTTAACTTTGTGCTGCGCGCCCGTGCCAAAAATCATGGCAAGAATCCTACCTGGACCAGCTATGAAAAACTCAGAACAGTGATAGAGAAGAAAATGTTCTCCGGCACTGAAGAGCTGCTGCCAGTGATTTCGTTTAATGCCAAGACCAGCACTGAGGATCAGAAAAAGCATGACGACTTCGTCAACCGGATGATGGAGAAAGGTTATACCCGTAAGCAAGTCCGTTTGCTGTCTGAATGGTATTTGCGGGTACGGAAATCGCAGTAACGGCGGAGGTGGTATGGTGCATTTTATTGATCGCCGGCTCAACGGAAAAAACAAAAGCGCGGTTAATCGCCAGCGTTTTATCCGCCGTTATAAGCAACAAATTAAGCAGGCGGTATCCGACGCGATCAGTAAACGCAGTGTGACCGATTTACACAAGGGTGAGAGTGTCAGCATACCGGCGCGGGATATCACTGAGCCGTTTTTCCACCAGGGTCAAGGCGGTATCCGGCAGCGGGTGCATCCGGGCAACGACCAGTTCAGCCCGGGTGACCGCATTCCACGGCCACAAGGTGGTGGTGCTGGCAGCGGCCAGGGCGATGCCAGTGCCGATGGTGAAGGCAACGACGACTTTGTCTTTGCCATCTCCAAGGATGAATATCTGGACCTGTTGTTTGAGGATTTGGCGCTGCCGGATCTGAAACATAATCAGTTGGATAAGCTGGTACAATACAAAACGGTGCGAGCTGGCTATCGTGCCGAAGGCGTACCAGCCAATATTGATATCGTACGCTCGCTACGCGGCTCTCTGGCACGGCGCATTGCGATGTCCGCTGATAAAAAGCAACAGCTAAAGCAAGCCGAGGCCGAGCTCGCAGAGCTGGAGCAGGCTGCAGTACCGGATGAATTGGCACGGCGCGCGCTATTGGAGCACATCGCAGAGCTGAAGCAAAAACTGGCTGCCGTCCCCTTTATCGACAGCTTTGATTTACGCTTTCGTAATTATCAAAAGAAGCCAGAGCCGACCAGTAAGGCGGTGATGTTTTGCCTGATGGATGTCTCAGGTTCGATGGACCAAGCCACCAAAGAGATGGCTAAACGCTTCTATATATTGCTGTATCTGTTCTTAAGCCGCAGCTATAAAAATGTCGAAGTGGTGTATATCCGCCACCATACCCAGGCCAAAGAAGTCGACGAACAGGAGTTTTTCTATTCCCAGGAAACCGGCGGAACTATCGTGTCCTCGGCGCTGAAGCTAATGCAGGAAATTATTGCCAAACGGTTTGACCCACAGGAATGGAATATCTATGCCGCTCAAGCGTCGGACGGCGACAACTGGGCAGAAGATAGCCCACTCTGTGCCGAACTATTGGCCAGACAGATCCTGCCGGCCGTACGTTATTACGCTTATATTGAAATCAGTCCACGCGCGCATCAGTCGCTGTGGGAACAATACCAACAATTACAGGCCAGTCAGCCTAAGCTGGCGTTGCAGCAAATCCGTGAAGTCAGTGATATTTACCCGGTGTTTCGCGAACTCTTTAAAAAACAAGCTGCCTGACGGAGGTCTTCAGTATGTCTAACTCCGCTTTAATCAGCCGCGCCTGCTTACCCGATGGTCCCGACTGGACGTTCGAGCTACTGGCGAGCTACCAACAGGAAATTGCCCGGGTTGCCGCGCACTATCAGCTGGATACCTATCCCAATCAGATTGAGGTGATTACCGCTGAGCAAATGCTGGATGCCTATTCCAGTATTGGTATGCCGATTGGCTATCACCACTGGTCTTATGGCAAAAAATTTATTCAAAGCGAGCAGCACTACAAAAGAGGCTATATGGGGTTGGCCTATGAAATCGTCATCAATTCCGATCCCTGCATTGCCTATCTGATGGAAGAAAATACCCTGCCAATGCAGGCACTGGTGATGGCGCACGCCTGCTATGGCCATAATTCGTTTTTTAAAAATAATTACTTGTTCCGCACCTGGACCGACGCCTCATCAATTATCGATTATCTGGTGTTTGCCAAAAACTATGTCAGCAAGTGTGAGGAGAAATACGGTATCGCCGAAGTCGAAAATTTTCTCGACTCCTGTCATGCCTTGATGAATTATGGCGTTGATCGTTATAAAAGACCCCAGAAAATCTCAATGGCGGAGGAGCAAAAACGCCAGCAACAGCGGGAAGCCTTTTTACAATCGCAGGTTAACGAGCTATGGCGCACCTTGCCGGCTAAAGCCAGCACCAATCCGACTGAAGCACGCTTCCCGGCCGAGCCACAGGAAAACATTCTGTATTTTATTGAAAAAAATGCGCCCTTGCTGCAACCCTGGCAACGTGAGCTGGTCAGGATAGTGCGCAAAATCTCGCAGTATTTCTATCCACAAAAACAAACCCAGGTGATGAACGAGGGCTGGGCAACGTTCTGGCACTATACGCTGCTGCAACATCTGTACGCTGAAGGCAAACTGAGCGACCGTTTTATGCTGGAAGTGTTACATAGCCACACTAATGTGGTGTTGCAACCACCTTATAACAGCAAGTATTACAGCGGTATTAACCCCTATGCGCTGGGCTTTGCTATTTTTAGTGATATCCGCCGGATTTGTGAAAACCCGACCGCTGAAGATAAAGCCTGGTTTCCGGAGCTCGCCGGTAGCGACTGGCTACAGAGCCTGCATTTTGCGATGCAGAACTTTAAAGATGAGAGCTTTATCAGTCAGTATCTGTCGCCGAAAGTGATGCGGGATTTTCATTTATTCGCCGTTACCGACAATAGTAAGGAAAGCAGCCTTGAAGTCAGTGCTATCCATAATGCCGAGGGCTATCAGCAGATCCGGCAGTTATTGTCAGCTCAGTATAATCTAAGCCAGCTGGAGCCAAATATTCAGGTGCAACAGGTCAATCTGAATACGGATCGGGCGCTGACATTGCGTTACATTCCACACCAGGAGATCCCGCTGGGTGGCGCGATTGAGCAGGTGATGCGCCACTTACACCGCTTGTGGGGTTTTGAGGTCCGGCTGGAGCAACTGCAAAGCGATGGCAGCGTGCAGCTACTGGCACGCTGCCCAGAGCCGGCTTAATCCTGATGCCGGGTTACCCGGTTGCGGCCATCGGCTTTAGAGGTATAAAGCGCTTTATCCGCAGCATTCAGCCACTGCAGATAATCCTGCATCGCCGCACTGCGTTCCGCCAGGCCAAAACTCATAGTTAGCCGGATCGTCTGGCCCTGGTAAGTCAACTCGGTCTGTTCAATTTTACGGCGAATGCGCTCGGCCAGATAATTGGCCTGATCGGCGCTGGTATCCAGCAGTAAGATAGCAAACTCCTCACCACCATAACGACCCGGTAAGTCGGTACTGCGCAGGCTTTTGCGGATTATCTCTGCCACAGTTTTAATGACCAGATCGCCCGCCGCATGGCCATAACCATCGTTGATGCGCTTAAAGTGATCGATATCACACATGATCAGCGTGCTGCTATGCTGCGGATAACGCTGCAGCCGGTTAAACTCCAGCCTCAGGTTTTCTTCCCAATTGCCGCGATTGCGCATTTGCGTCAGATAATCGGTTGTCGATAACTGCCGTAACTGCCCATTCATTGACTGTAATTCCAGCTTACTGACCGCTGCATCTGTCACGTCATAAATAATAAAACACAGGTGACTGACCTGACCGCGACTGTCGGTGATCGGGAAAATGGTACTATTCTGATACATATAATCCGCATGACCGGTGATAGAACGGTAGTTTTTAAAACGGAAAATATAGGGCCGCTGCTCCCAAATCGTAAAAGCGCGGTTTTTTAATAAAAAGACGGGATCACATTTACGACGTAGCCAGTCTTCGTCAATTTCCGGGAACAAGTCAAACAGGCTGCGTTCTCTGACCTGGCGCGGCAACAAACCACTGTGGTTTTCCATAAAACCGTTCCATAACTGGATCTGATAGTGCGTATCCACCACCACTAAACCCACATCAACGGTTTGCAGCATATTCATTAGCCAATGCAGCTCTGAAGCACCAAAATCATTCAGGGTCATTCAGCATCATCCATCAAAAAAGCCAGCTTATAGCGGAAAGTTTTCAGACTATCTTCGGTAAACAACAGCAATAAATCACAGTGTATATTAAAACCTTCGATACCATAACTGAGCTCAATCGTCAGCGTTTTACGCCAGCGTTTGGCATTAGCTTTAATCAGCTCACTGACCGGCGCGTGCTGCCCCAGCACCACCGGATGGCCTTGGCTAAAACTAATATCCAGCTGTTCAGCAATACCTTTTAATACTGCCCCAATCAGGATATTGGCTACATCCATCAACAGTTCCAATTCGGCGGCACTGGTCAGCTCGCCCTGATAATTCAGCAAACGCGCAATATCAGCAAAACTGGAGTCAGTTAAGATCAATAAGGCTTCACCGGCAATACCACTGCCAATAAAACCCTGACAGACACCTGAAGTCTGACTATCCGGGGCAATAGAGGCCAACGCCATGCTCAGTTCACTGACCTCAATCAAATTGACATTCGGGATCGGTAACTTAACAAACACCTTGAGCAAGCGCGCCAGTAAATCACCGGCCTGGCCCATGGCAACGTTTGCCACTTCCTGAAACACATCGCGTAGCTCAGGATCTAACTCCGTAACCTGAACCAGATGCGCTTGACCCTGCTGCGTTCTTGGTGCAGTTGCTACCGCCGTTTGTAGCAGCGCAGCCAGCGCCTGCGGCTCGACCGGTTTCTTCAGAAAGGCTTTCGCCCCCAGCGCCATCACTCTTTGGTGTGCTTCCGGTTGAATATCGCCAGAAACGACAACAATCTGTACTGGCAGTTGCAGCTTCTTTAACTCTGCCAATACCTGATAGCCATCCATTACCGGCATGTTCAAATCGAGGAACAGCCAGTCAAAGGGTTGTTTTTTCAGGCTGGTCAGGGCATCAGCCCCATGGCCGGCGAACTGCACCGTTTTCTGCCAGTCCTGTGGTAATATTTTGGCCAGTTGTTTTCGGGCCAGATTGGAATCGTCGCAAATTAATACAGCGGGCGTCATAACTTTCTCGCTTGAGTGCGGTCTGACCTTATCATAACGTTGATTGACTGTTGGAGCAGCAAATGTTTTTAAAAAAATTTAATAATACTAAGCTACTAGTTGCACTGTTACTGGCAGTTGCCAGTGGCGGCCTGACCGCCGCCGACATTACGGCGAAGTTACCTTCCCGCATCAGCACAGTAACGGCGGGGGGTGAGCCCGTTGTGTTACTGGGCGACGAGCTAAAAACCGGTCAACCGGCACCGGCGTTTAAAGTGGTTGACAATAATTTTAAACCGGTGTCACTGGCTGATTTTAAAGGTCAGACCGTTTTACTTAGTATCGTACCCAGTATTGATACCGGCATCTGTTCGCTGCAAACTAAACGTTTTAATGAAGAAGTCAGTAAGTTACCCGACTCCGTGACCCTGCTCACCATCAGCACCGATCTGCCGTTCGCCCAAAAACGTTTTTGCGAACAAGAACAAGTTGCCAGTATGGCGGTATTATCGGATGCTGTTTGGCGCGATTTTGGCAGCAGCTACGGCTTGTTGATTAAAGATATGGGTTTATTAACCCGAGCCATTATCGTGATTGATAATCAGGGAAAGGTGGCTTACCAACAGTTAGTACCTGAACTGGCACAAGAGCCGGATTACAACGCTGCGCTACAGGCGCTGCGTAAGGTACTGGGGAATTAGGCTGATACCTTATAACAAAAGCCCGGTCGATGCCGGGCTTTTGTTGTCTGGTTGGGACTTAACCCAATAATGCGACCAGTTGTTTACTAACTTGTTCCACCTGCTGAGTACCATCGATATGATGATAGTGGGTTTCACCACGCTCTGCCGCTTTACGATAGTAACCCACCAGCAATTCGGTTTGCTCGTGATAAATGGCTAATCGCTTACGCACCGTTTCTTCAACATCATCGGCACGGATCACCAAGTCTTCGCCGGTTTCATCATCTTTACCGGCAACCTTTGGTGGATTATATACCAGGTGGTAGACCCGACCTGACGCCGGATGTACCCGACGGCCGCTCATCCGTTCGACGATGACATCATCCGGTACATCAAATTCAATCACATGATCAACCTTGATACCGGCTTCCTGCATCGCGTCAGCTTGCGGAATGGTGCGTGGAAAACCATCCAGTAAAAAGCCTTTGGCACAGTCTGCTTTCGCCACCCGCTCTTTTACCAGCCCAATAATCAGCTCATCAGACACTAACTGACCGGCATCCATAATCTTTTTCGCCGCTAATCCCAGCTCTGAACCTTCTTTAATGGCGGCACGTAACATATCACCGGTCGAAATTTGTGGGATACCGTATTTGTTCATCAAAAACTGTGCCTGAGTTCCCTTACCGGCACCCGGGGCGCCCAACAAAATTATGCGCATAGCCTCTACCCTCTTATCCTGGGATTAATCTGTAAATTTTACCGGGTCTAATCTTTGCATAATGCGCGGGGTGAAACAAGAAATTTGTCAACTGGTGCTACCTGACACTGCGCCAATCCTCGCCTTTAGTCGATAGCCTTGGCGCAGCAGCCAACTCGGGCCTGAAACGGCGGCAAAGGGGAAAAAGCAGCTATTTTCCTCCGGAAACCGCCGTCTTACTGCGACTAAAGTCTGAACCGGCGTACCAGCTCCTGCAGTTGTTCCGCCAGGGTAGACAGTGAATCACTGGCTTGAGCTGATTGACTGACATTATCATTGGTTTGATAAGCCACATCACTGATTCGATGGAAGTTTTGATTAATATCTCTTGATACTACCGTTTGCTGTTCGGTTGCAGTGGCAATCTGGTGAGTAGTACTACTAATCAGTTCCACCGCTTCATAAATGGCTGCCAAAGCCTGATCAGCTGCCGCGGCACGCTCGGCGGTCGATTTCGCCGCTTGTTCGCTATTATCAGTGGCTTTTACTGCATTATCAGTACCGTGCTGCAACTTATCGATCATCTGCTTAATTTCAGTGGTTGAATCTTTAGTGCGACTGGCCAGCGTCCTTACTTCATCTGCTACCACCGCAAAACCGCGGCCACTCTCACCGGCACGCGCTGCTTCAATAGCCGCATTGAGCGCCAGCAAGTTGGTTTGCTCAGCGATACCCTCAATCACTTGTAAAATATTGCCAATCTGATCGCTGTCTTTTTTCAGCAGCCGGATAATCGTGGCGGCGGAGCTGACTTCTTTCGATAAATTGGCTAATTCACGAATTGTTGTGCTGACAATTTGCCGGCCATTTTTGCTTTCCTGTTCGGCCTGGGCAGCCGCTTCTGCTGCTTGCTGGGTATTGTGTGACACTTCCTCCAGAGTGCTGGTCATCTCATTCATCGCTACAGCGGCACTGCTGATTTCGGTATTTTGTTGCTGCATCCCGGCACTGGTTTGCTGGTTAATCTGCGATAACTCAGTCGATGCTGCAGCGACCTGATCAGAATAATTACTGACCTCCCCCAGCATCTGCCGCAAGCGCTGCTGCATCTGAGCAATGGCGGCTAATAAACTACTGCTGTCGTCTGAACGCAGATTAATACTGCCACTCAGATCACCCTCGGCAACGCGTTGTACTACCGCAGCGGCATATTCCGGCTCGCCGCCCAGGGTACGGGTGACCTTTTTCACCAACAGCAAACAGACGACTGTCGCCAGCACTAGCACCACCACCGCTGCGATCAGTAAGGTCCAGAACATTTCCCGTACTTCGGCCAACGCCTCCTGTTGCCGGCTTTCCAGCACCAGGCTCCAGCCTAACATCGGCATAAACTGATAACTGCCAATCACCGGCGTCGCTGCAGCGTTTTGATAGAGCCCAACGCCGCTTTGTTGTTGTTTAGTGGCTTCTGCCGCCTGAGTCGTCAGCTTAGCATCCTTAGCGACAGACGGCGCTGTGGTAATGGCTTTACCTTCGGTGTCCAGCAAATAAATTTCGGTATAGTCATTGCGGCTTAATTCATTCACTTTGCGAAAAATCGTCTCCAGCTGCACGGCACCACGCATCACCGCCACTATCTGATTATTTTGCCGGATCGGGATCGCTACTGTACTGACGGTTTGGCCGGTAGCGCGGGAAACCACCGGCTGCGAAAAGGTATCCTGACCAGCGATTGCCTGCTTAAACCAGGCGCGGTCTGCCACATTAAAGGCGTTGGCTTCCGCTTCACTCAACACTTTGGCCTGGCCATTGGCGAAGCTGACACCGGCCATGCCTAAGCCATCCGGCCCCACCACAAAGATGGTGTCGTAAAAACCACTATTCTGTGCCAATTGCTGCATCAATTCGGTCGCCAGCGGTAAATTCAGTTGCTGTACTGAGGGTAAGGTTGCCAGTAGCCGCATTTCATCCTGCCGCACCAGTAACCAATCAGTGAACGCATCGGCATTCAGCTCGGCGGCACTGCGTAACGAACTGACTACCCCGTCAGTTTGCGAGTCCTGATAGCGGACAAAGAGTAGGCTGGTCAGCAGTAGAATCGCTGCCAGAAACAAAGAAATCATACTAAGGGTTAAACGACCGCCAAAACCAAGGCGTTGCCAGAACTGCTGCATAGCTCACCTGTCTGTTATTGTTGTAGCTGCTGTAGCAAGTATAGTGAGAATTTGCAGTAATTGGATGATACAGAATAATTTTTGGGCTGAAAGATCAAAAAAGGGGCTGGTAATACCAGCCCCTCTATCAATAGCCAGTTTATGGTTACTTTGCCAGTGACAGTAACAAGCTATTTAAGCGGGTCACAAAGCTGGCCGGATTTTTCAGGCTGCCACGCTCGGCCAGTAATGCCTGTTCAAACAGCACTTCAGCCCATTGCTGGAAGCGACTTTCGTCCTGCTCGTCGGCGATATGTTTCACCAGTTGATGCTCCGGATTGAGCTCAAAAATCGGTTTCACGTCTGGCACCTTCTGCCCTACCGATTCCATCAGCTTGATCATCTGGGTGCTCATATCAAACTCATCGGTCACCACACAGGCCGGGCTGTCGGTTAAACGATGGCTAACCTTAACATCTTTAACCTGCTCACCCAGCGCCTTTTTAAAGCGCTCTAACACTGAGGCAAAGGCTTCTTCGGTTTTCTTCTGCTCTTCTTTGGTTTGCTCGTCATCCAGTTTCGACAAGTCCAAACCACCTTTGGCAACAGAGCGGAACTTCTTACCGTCGAATTCCGGCAGATGCTGCATCAGCCACTCGTCGATGCGATCGGATAACAGTAACACTTCCAGCCCCTTCTTGCGGAACACCTCCAGATGCGGGCTGTGTTTCGCCGCTTCATGGCTATCCGCCACCAGGAAATAAATCTCGTCCTGGCCTTCTTTCATCCGGCTGACATAGTCGGCCAGTGCTACGTTTTGCACACTGCTGTCGTTATGGGTAGAGGCAAAACGTAGCAAGGCGGCAATTTGCTCTTTATTGGCGAAATCTTCTGCCGGGCCCTCTTTTAGCACCTGACCAAACTCATTCCAGAACAGCTGATACTGCTCGCTGTCTTTAGCCAGCTTTTCCAGCATTTTCAGCGCGCGGCTGCTGCAACCTTTGCGCAGGCTCTGGCTGACCTTGGTATCCTGCAGAATTTCACGCGATACGTTCAGCGGCAGATCGCTGGAATCCAGCACACCCTTGATAAAGCGCAGGTAGCTTGGCATAAACTGCTCGGCATCATCCATAATAAAGACGCGCTGAACATAGAGCTTCAAACCATGCTTGGCTTCACGGTTCCACATATCAAAGGGCGCTTTCTTCGGCACATACAACAGGCTGGTGTAGTTGTTATTCCCCTCAACCTTGTTATGGCTCCAGCTTAACGGCTCGCTCCAGTCGTGGGAAATATGCTTATAGAACTCTTTGTATTCGTCATCAGTGATTTCTGACTTATCACGGGTCCACAGGGCTGTGGCCTTATTCACTGCCTGCCAGTGGCCTTCAGTCGCCGGGATCTTTTCACCGTCTTCTTCACGCTCCGGCGTGCCTTCCTGCCACATTTCCACCGGAATCGAGATATGATCTGAATACTTAGTGACGATACTTTCAACTTTCCAGCGACTTAGGAACTCATCCTCGCCATCACGCAGGTGCAGCACGATCTCGGTACCGCGACTGGCTTTATTGATCTTGCTAATGGTGTAGTCACCCTCACCGGCCGACTCCCACTCTACGGCGCTATCTGCCGGCAGACCAGCTTTACGGGTACGCACTGTGACCTTTTCTGCGACGATAAAGGCCGAATAGAAGCCAACACCAAACTGACCAATTAATTTGGAGTCTTTGCTTTGATCGCCAGACAATTGTGAAAAGAATTCTTTAGTACCAGACTTGGCGATAGTACCCAGGTGTGCAATAACATCGGCCTCATCCATACCGATACCGTTATCGCTGATAGTCAGGGTACGCGCCTGCTCATCCAGGCTGATCCTTACCCGCAGTTCGCCATCATCACCATATAAACTGCTGTCTGATAACGCTAAAAAGCGCAGTTTATCGGCGGCATCTGAGGCATTAGATACCAGTTCCCGCAGGAAAATTTCTTTATTGGAATACAGCGAATGGATCATCAGCTGCAAAAGTTGTTTTACTTCTGCCTGAAAGCCATGAGTTTGCTTCTGGCCAGCAGCGTTGGCAGTGGTCTCACTCATCTTGGGGTCCTCTATAGGTATAACGAGACAAAAAGACGGCGCGGCGCGCCGATAACTCCACCAGATATGGGGGTATTCAGGATGATTTCAAGAGTGGATTAAAAGCGCTGATTAAAAACGTTTACGCCCGGATAAGGCATGCGCCAGGGTAGAACCGTCGATATATTCCAGTTCCCCGCCCACCGGCAGGCCTTGCGCCAGGCGGGTGACAGTGCACTGATATTGCTGACACAGCTCAGCAATATAAAACGCTGTGGCTTCGCCTTCGACCGTCGGATTGGTAGCCAGAATCACTTCACTGATACTACCACTGGCCAGTTGCTTGGCCAGTAAGTCAAGGCCGAGTTGCTCCGGGCCTATGCCATCGAGCGGCGATAAATAGCCCATTAGCACAAAGTAGCGCCCCTGAAACTGGCCGGTTTGCTCGATGGCCAATTGGTCGGCTGCTGACCCGACAATACACAGGGTTTCTGCCTCAGCACGGCGCGGATCGCTGCAAATAGCACACAGCGCCTGTTCACTAAAGGTGCGGCATTGCTGACATTGACCAATGCCGTTCATCGCAGCGGTTAAAGCCGCCCCAAGCCTGGCCCCGCCACTGCGATTACGCTCCAGCAGTTGTAATGCCATGCGTTGGGCCGATTTCGGGCCCACCCCCGGCAACACGCGTAGTGCATCAATCAACTGCTGTAACAGCGGCGGGAGCTTAGCCATAATGCTTAGAAAGGTAACTTCATACCTGGCGGCAATTGTAACCCACCGGTGATTTTTGCCATTTGTTCTTTATTATTTTCTTCAACCCGACGCACCGCATCATTTAATGCCGCGGCTATCAGATCTTCCAGCATTTCTTTGTCATCACTCATCAGACTGTCATCAATGCTCACCCGGCGAACATTGTGATTACCGGTCATGGTGACTTTAACCAGGCCGGCGCCGGCTTCACCGGTCACTTCCATATTGGCAATTTCGGCCTGCATCTTTTGCATCTTTTCCTGCATGGCCTGTGCTTGTTTGAGCATATTGCCCATACCGCCTTTAAACATAATTCTCTCTCTCTGTTAGGAACTGACAAAGCTGGCGACAAGATAATGATTCAGCGCCAAAATTACAAGGTTAATTCACCTGCAGCGTGTCCAGCTGCAACTCGGCGGCAAAGCGCAGCTGGATCTCTTGCAGTTTGGGATCCTGCTGCAACAACCGGCTAACGTAATCCTTACGCTCCTGCTCGATCTGCTGTTGGATCGCCAGTGGTGTGTTTAGCACCTGCTCCTGATACTGAATCGCCAGCTCGAAACCCGCCGGAAATACCGGCGCAATCGCCTGGTACAATTTAGTACGAAAAGCCGGGTTATCCAGATGTTGCTGATGCCGTGCGACGGTGAGCAAAACTTGCTGCCCTTGCTGGCTGAGCGCACTATTTAACAGATACAGACGTAATAAACCACCCAGCTCTAATTGCTCAATCAATCTGGCCCAGGCGTCCACCTGCGCCGCAAACCGAATCGAAAAGCGTTGCTCATCCGGCAACTCGGTATCCGCTGCTGGCAGAGGTTCGAAGCTTTGCTGTTGCCACCAGGCTTCTGACAGCTGCGCTTGCTCACTCAGCTCGTCGTTGCTGAGCTCAGCGAGCTGCTCGTTAAACGCCTCGCTAACATCAACTTCGGCCTGGCTGGCGGTATAACCAGCATATTCCGCGGCGGCGACAGCGTCTGTTGCGATCGCGACGGAAGGCGAAGCAAGCTCTGCCGATTCAGGCTTTACCGCGGCGGCTGTCGGCACCGCAACAGTCGTGGCTTCCATTCTCACCGGCGCAGAGGAGGCTGCAACTGAGGCTGAGAGTGATGGAACTGTCTGCTGCGGCGCCGGTTGGCGCTCAAACTTTTTTGTTGCCGCTTCCTGCGCTGCATTGGTTGTTGGCAGTGCCAAACCACGTCGGGCCATAATCCGCGCCGTTACGGCATCAATCTGCGTGGCCGGCTCTGCTGTACTATTGGCCTGAACATTGCCAGTATGCCCGGCAGGCGGCGTCTCGGGCGTTATTGCTGTTGCTGTGGTCCCGGCTGCAGGCTGTGGCAGCGCCCCGGCAGCCTGTGCCAAGGTTGGGCCTTCCTGAGGCATGGCAGCTGTTGTAGCAACGGCTGGCGCTACTGCTGCCGGACCTGGCGTTGGTACTGCCGCTTGATTTGCTGGCAGTACCGCGCTGGACTTGGCAGCTGGCATCTTTTGCGGTGGCGTGGTCTGTGTCGCCGGCACAAAGGCTAAAGCACGAAGCAGCGCCATCTCCAGGCCAATAGCGGGCTCTGGTGCATAGGGTAAATCTCTTTTCCCACTCACCAAGAGCTGATAATACAACTGTAGCGCTTCCGGGGTCTGACTGGCCGCAAACTGACGAATGGCGTCGGCATAGTCACTATGTTCAGCAGCGGCAGGTTCAAATTGGGTTAAGGCCGTTAGATGCAGCAGCGCCAGTAGATCATCCAGCACCTGCAGATAGTCAGCTTGCTGACTCAGTAACTGTTGCAGGCTATGCTGTAACGCAGCCAGATCGGCGGCGAATAAACTCTGTAATAACTGCAGCGCCCAACTGGTATCCAGTAAACCCAGCATCTCCCGCACCGGCTGTAACTTCACCTCACCATTGCCAAGGGCAATCGCCTGATCGGTCAGGCTGAGGGAATCCCGCAAACTGCCTTTGGCGGCTTTGGCCAGCAGGGCTAAAGCGGCATCATCGAATGGCAGTTGCTCGGCCTGCAATACTGTGGCCAGATGCTGCTGAATTTGTGCTACCGTTAAGGCCTTTAAACTAAACTGCAAACAACGCGACAGTACAGTAACCGGCAGCTTTTGCGGGTCGGTGGTCGCCAGTAAGAACTTCACATGCGGCGGCGGCTCTTCCAGCGTTTTTAATAAGGCATTAAAGCTGTGCCGCGACAGCATATGCACTTCGTCTATCAGGTATACCTTGTAACGGCCCCGGCTTGGTGCATATTGCACATTGTCCAGCAAGTCGCGGGTATCTTCGACCTTAGTCCGCGATGCGGCGTCGATTTCCATTAAATCAACATAGTTACCGCCATCTATCTCTAAGCAGGTGCTACATTGACCACAGGGCGTTGCGGTAATACCGGTCTCACAGTTCAGACTTTTGGCGAAAATGCGGGCGATGGTGGTTTTACCGACACCTCGGGTGCCGGTAAATAAATAGGCATGATGTAAACGGGCGCTATTGAGTGCATTGGCCAGCGCTGTTTTCACATGCTGCTGTCCCACCAGTTCACTAAATTGGCGTGGCCGCCATTTCCTGGCCAGAACCTGATAACTCATGCCGGCATCCTGTCTTGTTGCGAAGTAACGCTAGCCTAACCCTATTCGCCGTGATACTCAACCAGACTACACAGGGTTAAACCAAGCTTTTCTAACCGTGCAACACCGCCCAGTTCTGGTAAGGCGATCACAAAGGCGGCATCAGCTACAGTGCCACCTAAACGACGTACCAGTTTTACCGTGGCATCAATGGTGCCGCCGGTGGCCAGTAAATCGTCAACCAACAGCACTTTATCGCCGGCAACGATAGCATCAGCGTGTAATTCCAGCGCATCTTCGCCATATTCCAAAGAATAGGCCTGTGAAATACGCTCGCGTGGTAACTTGCCCGGTTTACGTACTGGTACAAAGGCTACTCCCAACGCATAAGCTAAAGGGGCACCAAAAATAAAGCCGCGCGATTCAGTACCAATAATCTTCGTAATACCAGCAGCCTGATACCGGGCGACAAAGGCATCAATCACTTTTTTAAAACTGGGGCCATCCTGCATCAGGCTGGTGACATCCCGAAAGGTAATGCCCGGTTTGGGATAATTTTCTACCGTTTTAATCACGGCCTTTAGTTCGGTTGCAAGCTGTTGGTAGTCCATCTCTATACCCTTAACTCAATACAGACAAAAAAGCCGCCCCGGTGGCGGCTAGTACCCGATGTAACCTTACTTTCAGGAAAGTAACTGGATCCAGCGGAGGATCGGGGCCAGACATAACAGGCCAGCGAAACAAATAACGAATAATATTAACTGCTTCAGGTCGAAGCTGTCTTTAAAGTTTTCATCAGCCATACTGCTTTACCGCCTACATATTGATCTACATCAAAACCGGCGCCTATGGTAATGAATTTCGTCGCCTTTGAAAAGCGCAACCGCGAAAAGAAAAGCCCCGGCTGTGCGTAGCCGGGGCTTTATAGTACTTAGTAACCTAAGGGAGTTAGATTAGAAGTCGTAAGACACGGTTACGAATAACCGACGACCTAAATAATCCAGTTGTGATGCAAACAGCGGTACGTTACCAACAACGTTCAGCGCAGCTGGGCTGGCAACTGGTGGCTGTTTGTCAAAGGCGTTAGCAATACCCGCAGTCACATTCATGCTATCCCAGAACGTAGTAGAAGCCGAGAACGCATGCAGAATGTAGGTTGGTGTTTCCGCCAAGAAAGTTACTGCTTCACCACGGTATGTAGTGCGGTTACCATTGGCGTACAGGTGGTAGTTCGATGTGCTGCCATAGTAGTTCATGGTCCAGTTGAACTGCCAGTCATCACGACGCAGTGTGGTACGCAGTGTACCCACTTCACGTGGGTTACCAACCCGGGTAATGTACTTCAACGGCTCTGGGTCAGCAGCAAACTGCTTATAGTTACGCTCGATTTGTTGAGTATGTTCTAAACGTACGCTTAAGTCACCGAATGAGAAGGTGTCACGATAAGTTAACGTATAGTCAATACCACGTACAGTTTGCTCAGCTGTGTTCAGATAACCACCACGGACTGTTGCTACACCCCAGTCGCCATCCAAGCCGGTACGGCGGGTAATTTGACGACAGAAAGGCTCATTAGCAAAACCACGCTCTGAGAAGTAACAGTTGTTTAATACTGCCGCACCACCCACGTTAGTGATCTGGTCGTTGATCACGACATCGTAATAGTCTACTGACAGACCAAACTTACCTTCAGGGCTGGTGTACACAACGCCAACACCTTTAGATACAGAGGTTTCAGCATCAAGAACGCCTTTACCACCACCGGTGATTGAGGTCATAGAAGAACCAACACCTGCAATATAGGTTGCTGGTACGCCAGCAGCCTGACAGTTAGCACGCAGGAACTGGTTGTCACTCTCTACCCAGTTGATACATGGATCAGCGTTTTGGCCTAAGAAACCAGTTTGGCTATCCAGGAACAACTCAAACAATGCTGGTGCACGGAATGAGCTACCACGGTAAGCACGGATACGCCATTCGTCAGTCAGTGCCCAGTTTAAACCGGCCTTGTAAGTAGAACCTGTACCGTAGGTGTTAACATCATTCCAACGACCTGACACGGTCAGATCCATTGACTGCACTAATGGCATTTCACGTAACAGTGGCACATTGAACTCAGCATAAGCAGCTTTAGTAGAGGAGCGACCCTTAGTCACGTTAGCGCCACTTAAACCCCATGAGTTACCACGCAGCGTTTCGACGCCCGGGGTATCTTTGATCATGTCGGTTTGGTAGCTCACACCATAAGCTGTACTTACCATACCAGCTGGTAATTCAAACAGGTCGCCTGTCAGATAGAAATCTACAGTATCCTGTTTGTAATATGTCATACCAACGTCTTCACCCATCAGGAAATTACGGGCACCTTGGCTCATATTACCGTTAATAAATTGTGGGTCGAACCACTCAACCGCATAACATGGACGGTTTGACAATGGCGTCACGTCATTACAAGCTTCACCACGCAGTACGCGTTGTGATTTCAGCATGGCGTCACGCAGGAAAATATCTTGCTTATATTCACCTTTGTTAAATGAACGTTGGTAAGAGAAGTTCCAGTACCAATCGCCAAACTCGCCCTCAAAACCTGCGACAGCGCGGGTGTAATCAATAGTCGTTTGGTTTTTGAAGTGATCTGTAATCGCAACCGCAAGTAACGTTGTGTTACCACCCCAGCCTGGCACTAAGTTGGCAGGAATGTAACCATAATCTTGGGTAAAGATTTGACGTACACTGGCAATATCCGTTCTGCGGCTACTATGCAGTAACTCACCAAACATCGATACTTTATCGCTGATGTCGTAGTTACCTTGCAGATATACGGAGCCAACTTTGGACTCTGGGATCATGGTTGAATTGCGTTGGAACGGATGCTGACCGTCTAACCAGCCATCTGTTTCTTTCGTGTGGCCAGCCCAGAAATAACCATTTGGGTGAGTTAGTGGTACTGGGAAAGTAGAACTTGCCGCTGGGAAACCATAGCCTTGATAGTCATACAGAAAACGACCACCACGGTTAGTCCAGATACCATAGCCAGTACCGTTACAGTGGTATTCACCAGTGCGCGGGTCAATTGGGTCAGCACGTTCACCGGTTGTGGCGTTAAACAGCATCCGCTCATTACAGTTAAAGTAATCGCGGTCGTCACGGATTAAACCGGTATTGACGTTGTAGTCTGCTACCACTTGCCATGAGCCGCGGTCAAAGGTCTCACCGTAAGTACCGTTGATACGATAGGTTTCACCACCTGATTCAAACGGCTTGCTACCAGACACAGTAATATTAGCAGTATCGTCACGTTTGGTAATGATGTTGATTACACCAGCAACAGCGTCTGAACCGTATAGTGATGAAGCGCCGTCTTTTAGAATTTCAACCCGATCAATGGCTGATACAGGTAAGGCGTTCATATCAAAAGCAGATACCTGACCACGGGTACCAGCTGGGCCAGCGCGGCGGCCGTTTAATAATACCAGCGTACGGTTTGAACCCAGACCACGCATTGAGATAGACTCAGCACCGGCACCACCAGAGGTGACGAAGCCCACAGAGTACGCAGAAATCAGCTGGTCAGAACCGGCTGCCACGGTAGAAGTACGCAGTAATTCACCCAGCGTATTTAAACCTGAATCTTTCGCAATCTCAGCAGTGATGATAGTAACCGGGTTAGCCTGATCCAGGCCGTCGGTGCGGATCCGAGAGCCTACGATCTGAATACGCTCTGGCTTCTCGTCTTTTTTGGCGGTTTCTTCGTTATCAGTTTCTTGGGCTGCAACTGAGCCAGCGAAGGCCAGTGTTGAAGCAGCACCAAAGGCCATAGCCAGGCGAACAGCCTTGCTTAGCTTGTTATTGGTGAACATAGTAAACTCCCTGGATAACTCTTATAAGATGAGTATCTCGTTATTTATTTTTGTCAGACGCATCCCTGAGAAAGGCCTGAAGCGCATCATTCGGTTTGCAACCGAACAATATCGGTTAATAATATGCAGCAAAAAAAAAAAGGGTCAAGCCTTTAGGCAGGTATTTAGTCGCAAAGCTGCAACTTTTTTTTCTATTTCAGGTCACGCGCTTAACCTAAGTGGGAGCAAGGGCAGCGGCGGGTCGGCAGCGTCCGACCAACCGCTGATTTTTCACGATAAACAGCAAAATGTTAATTAGGTTTAGCCGTAGCTGCGGCACCAATATGCTGGTTAAAAAATTGCAGCATCTTATCGTACAACTCAACCCGGTGCGCCACCTGATAAAAACCATGGCCGTCTTCTTTAACCAACCATTGATAATCTTTGCCTGCCTGATCTAAGGCCTTACGTAAATTATTGGCATGGATTATTGGCACCCGCACATCTTTCGAGCCATGCACGATAAATAACGGCACCTGAATTTTATCAACGTGATGCACTGGTGAAATAGAGTGCAGATATTCCTGCTCAGCGCCAACATGAGAACGGATAAATTGCCCGATATTGCGACTACGGCTGGCATCTGAACCATCACCTTTAAAGAATAACGGCATATCATAGACACCAACATAACCCACAGCGCAGCGGTACAATTCCGGATCTTTAATTACGCCCCAAATTGCAGCATAACCGCCATAACTACCACCGTAGATACAAATGCGGTTTGGATCCGCAATGCCTTGTGCTACTGCCCACTTTACCGCATCGGCAACATCATCTTGCATCGCCCGTCCCCACTGTAAACGGCCAGCACGTTCGAAATCGTCGCCATAGCCACCAGAACCACGGAAGTTAACCTGTAAACTGGCATAACCATGGTGGGCAAAGAATTGCGCTTCAGCATTAAAGCCCCAATTATCATAAACGCCAAAGGGGCCACCATGGACGTTGATAATCAGCGGCAACTGACTGGTTTTGCCCGCGGGTAAGGTTAGATAGCCATGCAATGCCAGGCCATCCCGAGCGGTCAGGTTAACCGGCTGCATCGGCACCAACTGCTCAGCTTTTAAATTTGGCTTTACCGAAGCAAGATAACGGGCTTGTTTCTTCACCAAATCGTACAAATAAAATTCGCCGGGATTACGATCAGAGCTGACGCGGAATAAGGCTAGCTGACCTTTTTCGTCAAAAGAGGAAATGGTGACCAATTGCTCCGCAAACGCCTGTTTCAAACCGGCGAGCAATAAGGTATCCGGATGGCTGGTATTAATAAATTCGAACTCAGCCTTACCTGCCATATAGTCAATCGCCAGCAACTCGCCATCATGGCCTCTGGACCGGCCGTCGATATCTGAATAATCGTGTCTGGCTATCAGATTGAGTGATTTATCCTCGAAGTTGTACGCAAATAAACCGTCCCGATCACCGGTCGCCATATCGAAGTTAGACAGAAAGTAAGCGGTTTTATTATCAGCGGTAAATCCCCAGGGCGTCACTTTAGGATTCGCGCGTTGATTGGGCAACGCTAATTTTTGCCACTGCCCATCCTGCTTAATATGCAAGATGGTTTTGTTGTCATCAAACTCTTTGCCCTCAATAAACTCAATCCCCATCCTTAGCGTGCCGCTATTATCTGCCATCAGACTGGTGACGACGCCCGGAGGCTGGTCATCCAGATACAGCTCCGTGCCCCGATTGATGTCCAGTGTAAAAGCGCGCATGCCACTCTTCTCGGCCCAGTGGTACTTACCAATTAAGATCCGATCTGGCTGTTCTGGTAATAGGTGCAGAATGGTGTAGGCGGACATCTCATTTTTAAATAACAGATGGCGTTTAGTGCCATCAGCGTTAGCGGCATATAAATCTACAGCGGTACCGCGCATACTTATCAGATTGCCGGTAACTTCAGCCACTTCCATTAGCACTCTATCGTTGTTCGCCCAATGGAAATTAAGCACATGCTTATTTTCACCGAAGGTAAAACTGCTCTTAACCTTCAGATCTTTTAGCTGCATCACCGCCAGGCGGACTTCAGAACCTTCCTCATAATTAAAGGCGACTTGCTTGCCATCTGGCGATAGCTTCATATTGCGCACCTTGGCGTGTTCGAAAAAGTGCTGGGTGGGAATGGTGGCATAAACCAGGCTGGCTTGAAGTAATAGTAAGCTCAGCAATATTTTTAGATAACGCAACTTGGTTACTCCTTTAACTGAATAAGATTGCAAACGCCGCCATATTATTATCAAAATACTTACAAATAAACGCTTTAGTTAAACTTTTTCGGCCATTAATGCCAGGCCAAATAACTGCCCTTCGATATAGAGCGGTGCTAATTGCCCGCGCCCCCGCAGTTTTTGCAGTTGTTGTTGGATGCCGTCGGCTTTGTCAGGTGTAATACAAGCCGCTTGTTGATCGCTAAGCCGCTGTAGATAATAGGTTAAACTTTGCTGCAGCCGCTTGGCCTGGTGCGGGCTATCCACTGCCGGTTGAAATAATAAGCTGGCAAAGGGGGCAAATAAATAATGAAACCACTCAGCTGCCGCCGGCGCCAATGACTGCTGATAAACTTTAACCTGTTGCAATAACTGCTGATTAGCTTGGATAAACTGCGGACTTTGTGTGGAACGCAGTGCTAACGGCAACAACGCCAGGACCCGTTCAATAATGCCATCTGCAGCCAGCAAGTTTTGCATCACAAGGATCCCGACGGCACTATCTTGCGCCAAAGCCGTATCTGCACTATGCATCACCGCAATCAGGCGACCACCGGGTTTTAGCACCCGCCAGGCTTCCTGCAGACTCGCCGACAGCTCGCTGTATTCAAAAGCAAACTGACTGACCAGCAAGTCAATACTGGCATTGGCGCAAGGGAGTTGCTCTATTCGGGTATGACCAAGAAAACGGATCTGTTTAAATGGCTTTGCCAGTGCAGGCTGCTTCGCAATTAAACGTTGCGGTTGAATATCAGCAGCATCAACCGCCAGGATCCGCCAGTTGGTTGCCCGCTGTTGTTTTTGTTCTGCCAACAAGACTGCCAGCGCCCCATTGCCGGTACCAAGATCCATCAGTGTTGCCGAGGCAGCTAACCCCGCTAGCTGTTGTCGCCAGAAGGCTGCCAATTCACCGTGATAACCGCTGGCCGCCTGCCCTTCTGCAAAGCTATTCAGCGTATCCGCCTGCTGCCAGTAAGCTGTCCAGTGTTGCATATTTCCTCCAATGAAAAAGGCGGGCTAAGCCCGCCTTTTTATTCAAGTAGTTACAACCTTAGAAAGTTTGGCTGTAACGAACGTAAGTTTGACGACCCCAACCATCGTACAGGTCGAAGTTATAGTCACGACCGCCGTATGGACGCAGAGAAGGCAGCTTCTCGAACAGGTTCAGAGCACCAACGGTGATCTTACCATCCCAAGGCAGGTTGTAGCTTAACTGCAGATCGTGAGTTACGTAAGTACCCCAGTTACCGTCACGTGGTGCGTTAGCTAAGTTAACACAACCGTTACGGTTAGCAGCGCCACCTGGAGTTTGACCCAGACCACAGCGGAAGCTGTTGCCGATCAGGTTCAGGTTGTAAGCCACATCGATGTCACCGAACACGTATACGTTTTGTAAGGTAGCACGCATTTGTGGGAAGCCAGGATCTTTCACGAAGTTACGGCCGCCCTCGTCGTAGTTACGAGTATAAGCGATTTGCAGGTTCTGATTTAAACGACCCAGGTTACCGAAGTCGAAAGTGGTACGAACGTTAGCATCGAAACCATCAGTGTTAACCACACCTTCGTTACCGTAACCGGCTAATACTTCGCTGATTGAACCGTTTTGACGACGGGTAATACCGATACCTGGTGGTAACGCATCACCGGCGGCCAGACGATTCAGGATAGTTGCTGGGCTAAAGTAAGTGATCTTGTTAGTGATCTCAGTATTCCAGTAGTCGATTGAGAAGTTCAGCCAATCTGTTGGCTGATAAGCCCAACCTAAGGTGTACTGGTCAGACTGCTCTGAACCCAGATCCGGGTTAGCACGGATAAAGGTGTCAACCTGAACTGGGCACGAACCTAATACAGCACAAGTTTGAGCATCGTTAACCGATACGGCAGAGAAAGTGGTCTTCTGCGTCAGGATATCCAGTGACGGAGCACGGAAACCTTGGCCCCAAGACGCACGTAATACCATGCCGTCCATTGGTTCAAAACGGAAAGATACTTTAGGTGCAAAGTCGTTACCGTAGTCTGAGTACTTGTCGTAACGGCCAGCTAAAGACATTTCCAAGTTGTCTAAGATTGGTACCAGCGCTTCGAAGAAGGCAGATTTAACGGTACGGTCACCACCAGCAGAGTTACCTGCTGAACCACCGATCTGACCAGCTTCTGACAGTGAATCGTACTGATCTTGGTAGTCTTCTTTACGGTATTCTGCACCCAGAACACCTTGTACCATGCCAGCGCCTAATTCAAACATGTCGAATGAACCGCTGATGTAAGCTTCGTCCTGGTTGAAGAAAGAAATACGAGAAATAGTCGCTTTCATCGCATTCAGAACTTCTTCTGGGTTTTGGCTTGGACGCTGTAAATCATAGATACCGCGTTCGATATAATCCCATGCAGTTGAACGAACGATGTAGTTATAGCCGATATCGTAAGTTTTGCTGCGGTTACGACGTACACCGAAGTCCAGGTCAACATCACCCAGCATACCCTGCGCACCGGCCAGGAAATCTGTACCTTCGTTGTTTACATAACCATCACGGTTACCCAACGCAGCGTAGCGGTGATAAACTTCGATATCACGCGGAGCACCGATTGCTGGGTTGAACGCCACAGCATTTGGGTTAGCTGGGTTGTAGAACCAAGCATTAGGGTTAGTTGGGTTGTTTACGCTGGTAGCAGAAACTGGAGCCCAGTCCGGAGCCGGAGCGTAACGACCAAATGAGCCAGATTTTGATACTGACGCATTCATGTATACTTGCCAGTCGTCAGTAACCTGATGACGCGCTTTGATGAACAGAGATTCGTTACGAGTAGATGCTTCGTTCGCGTTAGTCGCGTTGAAGTTGAACTGGCAACGTGGCTGACCAGCGATAGTGGTAGAGATAAAGTTTTGCTCTGTACAGCCGCCTGGAATGGCAGAGAACGCACCAGTGAAGTCAGCGTTGATCCAGTTGTTACCGTAAACAGAACTACCTGGAACTACCCACGGGTAATCACGTTCAAATACGATGTCACGGCTGTTCCACGATACACCACCGATCAGGCTGGTTTTTGCAGTAGAAGAACCGAATACTACTGAACCGCTTTCAGTGTCACCACCTTCTTTCGGTACTGATGCTTCACCCATGCTAACGTTGAATTCAACGCCGTTAAAATCTTTACGAGTAATGATGTTTACTACACCACCCATAGCGTCAGAACCGTACATCGCAGATGCACCGTCAGACAGAATTTCAACCCGCTCAACTGCACCGATAGGGATAGAGTTTAAGTCTTGGGTAGCGCCTGTTGAAGGCGATTTAGGCAGACGGCGACCGTCAACCAATACCAGAGTACGGTCCGCACCTAAACCACGCAGGTTAATGGATGCCGTACCTTGTGCTGAGCTACCTGATTGTGGACGGAAAGAACCTGTTGAGTTGAAGGTTGTGCCACGCAGTAAGTCTGAAACAGACAGCTGACCTGACATATCGATCATTTCACGGTCAATTACTGTTACCGGTAATGCACCTTCCAGATCAGTACGCTTAATACGAGAACCTGTTACTTCAATCCGCTCAACTTTAGCAGACTCTTCTTCTTCCTGCTGTGCTTCTTGAGCAACAGCAGCACCGGCGAACGCTGACGCGGCACCGAAAGCGATGGCTAAGCGCACAGCCTTGCTTAATTTATTATTTGAGTACATGTATTTCTCCCTGGACCACGTTTAGTGATTCTGTTTTTCAATTACTAAGTTTTTTGCCGGGCGCCGCCTTTTTACTGGCAACTACCCCGAGTAACGCGCCCTGATAATAAACGCAATTTTTCAGCAGGGTCAACCGCTTTTACGGAACATTTTTTAGTAAGGCTGGTCTGAGTGCGTCGGATATCAGTGCGGGGTCGAGGCCAGTCATACATTATGCTTACAAAAAACGATCAAGCCATGCTGATAAAGGTTTATAAAACGTAAATTTCGTAAACAAGCACGATCTATAGCGTCTAGTAAAGCAGCAACCACGAATTTCAGTCGATTTTTACTGTAAACAAAAAATTACCGGAAAATACTGCTCTTACCAGTTATCACACAACCGATTTTGAGCATTTATCGCGACCAGCAGCAAAATAATAACGATAAATCACCTTCGCAGCGTCTTTTTCAAGGTAGTTTTGTCAATTCTAAACCAGACTACGGCGCTTTAGCGCCAACCATGCCAACCCCGGGCTAGGCAGCGCCAGAAAAGACAGCTAGAATGCCAAACTGTAAAAATATACAGATATGCAACCTGAATAATCAATAGCCCCCATGCTCTCAGAACCGTTAAAACAACAGATCCGGCAGTGCCATCAGCAACTCAAGCAACAGTTGCCCGGCTACCGCGCGCGACCGGCACAGAACAAACTGATTGCCGAGATCAGTAAAATTGTCGCCGGCGAATATCATCGCCAGCAGCGGTTGGGACTCATTGAGGCCGGCACTGGCACTGGTAAGTCACTGGCCTATCTGTTGGGTACTCTGCCCTACGCGTTGGCACAAAAGAAAAAGCTGGTTATCGCCACCGCCACCGTGGCGTTGCAGGAGCAATTGGTTAATAAAGAGCTGCCGTTCTTCCTCAAGCATAGCGGACTGCACTTTGATTACACCTTAGTAAAGGGGCGCCAGCGCTATGCCTGCATCGGGCGCTTGCAGCAACTGATCGAGCAACCCGCATTATTTACCAGCCCGGAGTTATCTCAGAATCAGGCAACGCAAAGCCTGTTACAGCGCTTGCTAAGCGCCTGGCAACAGCGACATTGGCTTGGCGACCGCGATACGTTGGCTGAAGGATTACCTGATACCGTCTGGCAACAAATTCAGGCCGATGCGCATATCTGCCATAAACAACATCGTCAGCATCTGGGTTGCCCGTTTCATCTGGCCCGGGCGGAAATTGCCGACTCGCAGGTGCTGGTGGTTAACCACAGCTTGTTATTATCCGATTTACTGGCCGGTAATTCGGTATTGCCGGCGCCAGATGAGTGCATCTATGTGATTGACGAAGCGCATCATCTGGCAGACTGCGGCCGGGAGCTGCTCAGCGCCAGCGCGCAGTTAACTGAGCAAAACGTCTGGCTCGAAAAGGCACGCAAGCAATTACAACTGTTACAGGGCTTGCTGCCGGAGCGTAGCCTGAAAGATTTACTTAAACTTGACGACCTACTCAGCGACTTTGCGGCCACGCTAAAACCACTGGAACGCAGCTTACGTGATTATTTACCACAATGGTTTTCACAGGCATCGCAAACCGAATACCGCTTTGTGCATGCAGCCCTACCCAAATTATGGCAACAGCAGGCAGAGCCACTGGCAGAGAGCAGTTGCAAAGCCCTGAACTGTTGCGACCGGCTGCTAACTGAGCTGCAGCAACAACTCACCGAACAACCGAAACGGCTGCGCAGCCAGCCGCAGTTAATTGGCGATTTAGCCCTACTGCGCCAACGTCTGGAGCACCAACAACAGCTGTGGCAACTTTACGCACAGCCACAAAAAGACATCGCGAATCAGGCGCGTTGGCTGAGCCGCGAGACGGCGCAAAGCCCGCTTTATTTGCACGCCAGCCCATTAAGTGTTAGCCACAAACTAAGCCAGTTACTATTTCAACCCGCCTTTGCCGCAGTGCTCTGTTCAGCGACACTGCGGCTACTGAATAGTTTTGAGCATGCGAAACGTGAACTGGGATTGCTGGATTTTGCTGCGCTACAATGCCTGCAGGTCGATTCTCCCTTTGCTTATGCTGAGCAGGCAGAGATGATTTTACCGACCACCCGCTGCGAGCCGACCGCTGCAGACTTTAGCCAGGAACTCATTAGATTACTACCCCGCTATCTGGATGCCAAAAAAGGTAGCCTGGTGCTGTTTGCCTCTTACTGGCAAATGCAGGAGGTGGCTGCCGCGCTAAGACAACAGGGTTTTTCATTATTGGTGCAGGGCGAAGCGTCACGCCAGGCACTACTGGACCTGCATAAAAGCCGGGTGCAGGGCGGCGGCGCCAGCATTTTATTTGGCACCCAGAGTTTCTCAGAAGGCCTGGACTTACCCGGTGACTTATTAACTAATCTGATTATCACTAAGTTACCCTTTGCGGTGCCTACCTCGCCACTGGAAGCGGCGCAAAGCGAGGCTATCAGTGCCAGAGGGGGCAATGCTTTTGTGCAATTGAGTTTACCTGCTACCGCCAAGAAACTGGTGCAAGCTTGTGGTAGACTGCTGCGGCAAGAGCAGGACCGGGGCCGGATCGTGATCCTTGATCGGCGGCTGGTCAGTAAAAGCTATGGTAAAGCCATGCTGGATACCCTGCCGCCATTTCGCCGAATTATTGAATATTGACAGGACCTGCCCTTGATCCCGGATCTGAACCTGACACTTGAGCTGTTACTACTGTTATGCAGCGTGGCTTTTATCGCCGGCTACATTGATGCCATTGCTGGTGGGGGCGGCTTATTAACCGTACCGGCGTTACTGACCGCCGGTTTGCCGCCGCATGTGGTACTGGGTACCAATAAACTGGCGGCGACCTTTGGTTCACTCACGGCCTCGGTTACCTATTACCGGAAGAAGTTATTTAACCCGGTATACTGGCGTAATAGTTTGTTATTTACCGCCATTGGCGCGCTGTTGGGTACGCTGGTAGTGGATCAGCTCAGCACCGAGCTACTGGATAAACTATTACCACTGCTGATTCTCTTCGCGGCCATTTACACCTTGTTTAACCGGATGCAACCGGACGATCGACTGACGTTGCCAACGCCAGGTCGTAAAGTCTACTGGCAACAACGTGTGCAAGGCTTAACGCTGGGCTTTTATGACGGTGTTGCCGGGCCAGGTACCGGCGCTTTCTGGATGGTCTCCACTATGGCGCTCTATAAGATCAATTTATTGCTGACCAGTGGTGTCGCCCGCACCATGAATTTTGTTAGCAATGGTTTTTCACTGGCGGCGTTTATTGTCTTAGGCCATGTCCATTTTACGCTAGGCATCGCCATGGGACTGTGTTTAATGTTAGGTGCTTATCTGGGCGCACATTCGGCAATCCGTTTTGGCAGTAAATTTATCCGGCCGGTATTTATTTGTGTGGTCATTGCCATTGCCGCCCGCTTAGCCTGGCAAGCCTGGAGCAACGGCGGATGAGTCAACTCTCTGCTGCACAGCTGCAGCGTTTAGAGCAGCAGCTACAACAACTCTGGCACCAAGCCAGTGAGTTAGACCGGCAGTTGCAGCCCGGCAAACCACAACATTGGTTTGATTCGTCACTCTTTAGTGTCCACTCCCCTTATCTGGCTGATTATGTCGCGCAAAGTCAGCGCCATCTGGCACATCTGCGTGCACAGGGATCGCAATTATCTGCCGCAGCTCAACAGCGCTTGACCGAGCGCCTGCAGCAACAAATTGACGCCCTGCTGCGTGCCTTCGTCAATAGTAGCACCCGGCAAAAACACAGTGGCCGACCACAGCAACGTACTAAGGCCGTGGTGCAGCAATTGAGCGCATCCAGTCAGCAGCTTTATCAGCAACTTTCCGAATATCAGCAGTTTGAAAGCCGGCTCAAGGATATGCTGCAGCTGGCCGAGCGCGACCAAACTGCTGAAGGCACCGCCCGGCGTCTGGCTTTGCATGCTCGTCTTGGTCGCTGTCGTCGTGCCATTGATGAAGTGGAGCAGCAAATTCAACGTCTGGAAAGCGGGAGAGCCTGATGGCCCGGTCCTTAACGCCGCTGATTTACCATCCCTGTTACAGTGAACTGGCCTTACCGGCAAATCATCGCTATCCGATTGGTAAATATCGCAGCTTGTATCAGCAGCTGCTCGCTTTGGGCGTACCGGAATCCGGTTTCTTACAACCTGCGCCAGTAACCGCTGCGGCATTGTCCACCCTACACGACCCTGCCTATGTCGAGGCGCTATGTCAGGGCACCTTAGATAGTAAAGCGATGCGACGTATTGGTTTTCCCTGGTCAGAGCAACTTATCAAGCGTTCGTTAACCTCGCTCGGTGGCACCCTGCTCTGTGCAGAGCAAGCCTTGCAACATGGACTGGCACTGCACTTAAGTGGTGGTTATCACCATGCCTTTTATGCAGAGGGCAGCGGTTTTTGCCTATTTAATGATTTGGCCTTCGCCGCGCTCAGTATGCAGCAACAGGGGGTTGGCCCGGTGTTAATCTTTGATTTGGACGTGCATCAGGGGGATGGGACTGCGGCGCTGTTTACAGCTAATAGCGGTATTATTACTGCATCAATCCACTGTGAAAAAAACTTTCCCGCACGCAAGCAACGTTCCGACTGGGATATCGGCTTGGACAAGGATTGCACTGATGCCAGCTATCTGGAAGCCGTGAGCCAGAGCCTGGATAATCTGTTGCGTTGGTATCAGCCAGAACTGGTGATCTATGATGCCGGTGTGGATATCCACCAACAGGATGATTTAGGCTTGCTGCAAATCAGCACCGCCGGGGTATTAGCCAGAGACACACTGGTGCTGCAGCGCTGTCGCGACGCCGGCATTCCGGTCGCCGCGGTGATTGGCGGCGGTTATCAGCGCGATCTCAATGCCCTTACCGCCGTCCATCTGCAGCTGTTTAAAGCTGCTTTCGCCCAACAGGGTTCAGGGCTGTGGCGCGAAATAGAAACCTAATTGCTGTTTCACCGTTGGCGGTAGCTCCGGTAAGGCAGCCTTGGGCAATAAAAATGTCGCCATGGTAAAGAGATCGGTAAAGATGCGGTTTTTTTCGGTAGTACGCTTTAAATAGTCATGACCAGAAGAGCCACCGGTACCAATCTTACTGCCCAGCATCCGCTGTACCATCATCGCATGTTTATAACGCCAGATCGTCAACTGCTCATCAATTTCCGTTAAACAGGTTAACAGCTGAAACGGCAGGTTAAATACCGGCTCTTCCTGGTACAAATTAATAAACAGGGCCGACAGCATTGCCTTTTGACTCAGCCGAAAACTCCCCTGCTGCTGTAAGGTCTGATATTTTTCTTTATCCAGCAAGGCGGCAAATTTATCGCGGGTCCGGCCGATTTCAGCCAGTTGCAAGGCCCGTTCCTGCTCGGCAATTTGCTCAATCTGCTCGACAATGGCCTGATCCTGTTGCAGCATCTGTTCGGTCGCCTGCTGATACATTTGCCAGAAACTAAAGCCGGCAAACTCCAGAAACGGCATACGCTCCAGCCATTTTTCGATCCGCTCAAATAAGCTGGGCGCCTGTTCCAGTTGCTGCAAAAACTCCCTGTCAGCCTGTTTTAGACGGCTATAGAAGGAGTTTTTATCAAAGTCGATCCGAAATTCGCTTTTCAAACCCAAGCCAATTTCCAACATTTTGAATTGAATACTCTGAAAACCAGAGGCCGGGACCAGATAATCGCGAAACGCCATAAAGTCTTGTGGCGTCATGGTTTCCAGCACTGCAATTTGCTGGTTTAACAGCTGTTGAATACTGATAATCCGTTTCAGCTTATGCACTATGCCCGTTAGCTGCTGATCTTTAACTTCCGCCTCGGCAAACACCGCCATCACCGCTTTTAGTTCGTGCAAAATTTGTTTAAACCACAGCTCATAGACCTGATGTACAATAATAAATAGCGTTTCATCATGCGCCTCTTTGGCATAGCGGGCACTTTCCGGCGCCTGAGCGGTTAAAATTTTGTCCAGTTGCAAATAATCGCCGTAATAGCAGGGGGTAGTATTCTTTTGCATTTTTATGATGACCTGATGACCTTGACCGCGGCATTGTAGCAAGGCGCTGACCTAACACAATCTTTCTGTGGCGTTTTAGCAGTAAGCTGATTATGCTTAGGCGAGATCCCGGCAGGAGAGAATGAATGAAACTTGATGATGATATTCATAATTATTATGAAAAACTGGTACTGGACCATATTGTTGAGCTGGAGCTGGATAAAAACAACGATGCGGAATACCTGGCCGATCTGTGCTGTATTTCACTGAATTTACTACCGCCACGTTATATCCGGTTTGAAGTTGACATGGCGTTCTACATGCCGCAAAGCGAGCGCTTTGAAATGACGATGCGGGTTAAAGAAGCAGTAAAGCGGGCCAGAGAGTTTCTGGATCATCAGCCGTAAATCACATTAACTTTCAGCAATCGGGGGGCTAGCAGATTTGGGTGGCAGCCCCACCAGCCACATCCCGGCACATACATCATAAACTATGGCTGCTTCCTTCCGGACCTGACCAGGTTCGCCTACTAGTATTGCGAGAGGACCAATGGAGCTACCATTGACTGTATTAACAAAGGCTTTGCCAACACAGGCGCGCATTATCCGCAAATGCCCCTGGCAATGCAAGCGCTGTTAACTGTTACCTGAAAGCCTTGCTCAGAAAAGCAGCGACGGCCAGGCCGGATTAATTACCTAACGCCTGCTGATAAGTTGTTAGCAATGCTTTGAAGCGTTGCTGCTGCTCGGCCGATAAACGCAACACCTGCTTCTGGGCTTCAGGTAATTGCTCCAGCTTAGGATCGGCATAGGTATACATCACCGATGGCCGGCTAAGTTCTGCTCCGGCCGGCACCTGCGGTGTGCTGAGTAACACGGCAATCGCCTGGCGCAAGCGTTGATCAAAGGTCAAATCCGGGTATCCCAGCTCAGCAAAGGCTTGATCCAGCAATGGTTGATAGCGCCGTTTTAACGCCAGCACTTGCCGCGGCGGCACACTCTCCAGTAGCTGTAAATAAGGCTCATAGCGACTGCTGTTATCTGCTGCTGTCAGGTAACGTCCTTCAGCCACGGGCTGCACGCGATAACCATCAGCTGGTTTTGCCAGCACCGGATGACCGGCCACTAATTGTCCCTGCGCAATATTATCGACAGTGACCACCAGATTACGAATCATCTCTTCGCGGTTAAACAAAGCGGCCAAACCCGCCTTCCAGTTTAATGCCAGTAGCGCCTCTGCTAATTCAGTGTCTGATTCATCCAAAGCCGGTAACGGCACCACCACTTCCGGTTCAACCGGCGTAGCAGCTTCCTCCTCAGGTTCAGCAACCGGCGCCGGCTCAGTCACTGCTGGTTCAGGCAAGGGCTCCGCTTCTAACGGCTGCTGCGGTGTAGCAGGTTCAACTACCGGTGGTAAGGGCGCAGGCTCAGTAACCTGTTCGGTATCCCGGAATAACAACCAACCGGCGGCAATAATCACCAGTACCACCGCGGCTAAGCCGGCATAATAATAAGATTGTGCACTCGCTTGTTGAGACATAAGGCCTACCTGAGATGATCAATTATGGTTTGAACACTGCTAAGACAATTGCAATCTGTTGCCAAATCAGCGATATATTACCTCTATATTAATCGAAGAGCATCTGACAGGGAAAAAGTTCAGTGGATTATTGCATTTCGGGGTCTTATGCCAAATTTACCCGCTAAATCGGGCAGCAAAATCGCCCTGTTATTAACCGGGGGCGGGGCCCGTGCTGCTTATCAGGTGGGAGTATTAAAAGCGATAGCCAGTGCCTATCCGCGCAGCAGCCCGTTACCGTTTCAGATTATTTGTGGCACCTCAGCCGGCGCCCTGAACGGCGCGGGTCTGGCTTGCTATGCCTCCTGTTTTCATCTCGGCGTAAAAAAAATTGAGTCGGTCTGGCGCAATTTTCGTACCCAACAGGTCTATCACGCCGATTATCTGCACCTGATACAGCACCAGTTTCGCAATTTTTACAGCGCCTTTCAGGCTGACTATGCCAACAAAAGGCCGGTCAGTCTGCTGGACAACCGGCCGCTAAAACAGTTACTGACCCGCATTCTGGATTTACAACGCATCGACCGCAATATTATGCGTGGCTACCTATCAAGCTTTGCCGTTACCGCCTCTTGTTATAACAACGGTGACTCGGTGACGTTTTTTCAATCCGACAATGCCAGTGAGTGGCGCCGGGCTAAACGCTGTGGTCAGCGTACTTTGCTGGGCATTCATCATCTGATGGCATCAGCGGCCATCCCGTTGATTTTTCCATCAGTACGGATTCATCAGCAATATTTTGGTGATGGCTCGGTAAATCAGCTGGCCCCGCTGAGCGCCCCTATCCACCTTGGCGCAGATAAAATTCTGATTATTGGCGTTGACGATCCGCGGCCAAATGAGCCAAGCCAACGGCTGTTACATCACCCTGATCTGGCAACCATCGCTGGCCACCTGATGGATACGGTGTTCACTGATACCTTAAATTCCGATATTGAACGGATGCAGCGGATTAATAAAACCGTCGAACTACTACAGCAGCATAAAATAAAAACTGAACTCAAGCCGGTGCAAAGTTTACTGCTTAATCCCAGCCAGAATTTTAACCAGTTAGCCAGCGAATATTTTTTATGTTTGCCGCTGGCAGTGCGGACACTGTTACGCAGCTTTGGCATCCGTCAGCACTCAGACTCGAGTATGGTGAGTTACTTGTTATTTGAACAACTCTATACCCGCCGCTTAATTGAGCTGGGCTATCAGGATGGCATGCGCCAACAGCAACAGATCATGCAATTTCTTGCCGCCGAAACGGCTGACCCTGTGTCATAATCTTGGCTTTACTAACAAATCGAGATAATACTTGTTTCATAACAATAAGATAAATTTAAGGCACAATATTTGCTTAATAACATTCAGCAGATTTTTTGGAGTGTTATTGGCATGTGGCAAGAAACCGCAAAAAACAACTTTAGTGCTGAGTTAAGCACGGATTCCAGCTGGCAGGAGCTGACCGATGGTCAGGAGATCAGCCTAATCAGCCAGTTACAAACGACGCTGGATATACAACAACAGCTGGATATCTTCGCCATGCATGTCAGCCGGGTGCTGCCAATGACGGCAGTGCAACTACAAACTGCTCAGGGTAACTTTCAGGCTGCAGGCTCAAAGCCAGGCCGCCATGACTATCAAAGCGAGTTAGTCTTGGAGCAGCAGTTATTGGGACAACTGAAATATCAAAGTAACTTTAGTTTTAGTGCCCTAATCCAACGTCAATTATTGCTACTGGAGTCGGAATGGCTGTACGCACTGCGTAATGCCTTATTAGTGAACCGTTTACAACAGATGGCGTTAAAAGATCCTTTAACGACTCTGGGAAACCGTCGTTTTTTTGACGATAGCTTTGCCAAAGCGATTCAACTGGCCAAGCGTCATCAGCAACCCTTTGCCCTACTGCTGCTGGATTTAGATAACTTTAAACAAGTTAATGATCTGGCAGGTCATAGCACCGGTGATCAGGTATTACTGGCGGTGGCCGATTGTATGCGTGAGACACTCAGAGCAACTGACAGCCTGTTCCGGTTTGGCGGTGATGAGTTTGCGGTCTTGCTGCAGGACCAAGACGCTGAGCATGCCGAGTTAATCGCCGCCCGCTTACAGCAGCACATTAGTAAACATCCGCTGTTAAAGTTACATCAGGTGGGTTGCAGTATTGGTTTAGCCTGGTTAGGGCCGGAGCAACAAGCCCGCGATCTGTTCCATCTGGCTGATGAGGCACTATATCAGGCGAAAACCAGCGGCAAAGGTAAGGTTGGCGGCGGCACCATTAGTTTTGCTGGCATTCCTCGTCCGGCACGTTCGCTGAAGGCTCCACTTGCCAGTCTGGCTGCTGCCAACTAAGCCAGCCGCTGGCTGCGGTTGCCGCTACTGCACTGGCATAGCCAGCCACCAGCTGTACCTTACCTTCGGCCAGCAATAATGGGATCCGTCCGCGTTGCCATGGCGGGACCTGCCATAATTTAAACCACTGCTTCAATGGTTTAGTGCGTTGCCCCAGCGGCTTAAACGGTAAACTCAACTGCCCAAACACCAGCTGCCAGGCTTTGCCTGTTACCGGTAAGGCGCCGTTACCAGGTTGTTGCTGCCAGACTAACTGACCACAACCGACAGGCAATACCAGCGGCTGCGCTAACTGCAGCTGCGTCTGCCAGTTTAGAAACTCCGGCGCCGATGTCACTCCGGTTAGGTATAAACGCTGTAAAAAGCGCCGTACCTGCCACTGCCCCAGAATTAACAGCGGCTGCGCATCATCTTTAGCGGCAATGACCTGCTGTTTCAGCGTAACCAGCCACTGGCTCGATGGATTAAGGCCAACGCCAGCCAACCATTTACGTAACACCAAATCTTGCTGTAATTCAGGCAGCAATGCTAATTGCTGCAAATCCAGATAATCAGCCTGCAGACAGCTGGCCAGAGCAATACCGGTGTAATAATCGGCCAGCTGCAGCGCCTGTTGTAAATGTTCGCAGCTGCGGGCAGCAGTTCGGGGCAGCGCAGGCCAGCGCTCAGTCAACGCCGGCACCACCTGCAACCGCAAAAAATTACGGTCAAAATCCGGGTTACTATTGCTCTCATCTTCGACCCAGCGTAATTGCAGTGCTGTAGCAACCGCTAATAGCTGCTGACGAGGAAAATTCAGCCAGGGCCGCAGCAGCTGCCCTTTTGCAAAAACGCGACTGGGCGCCATAGCGGCCAAGCCGGCTAAGCCAGCGCCGCGTTTAAGCGCCAGCAGTAGGGTCTCTAGCTGATCATTGGCATGATGAGCGGTTAACAGTGCAGTTCCCGGCTGCTGCATATAGGTGGCGAGCACCTGGTAGCGGGCGTCACGGGCTTGTTGCTCCAAATCGGCACGGCCAGCCAGCTTAACCCGATGTAACCGAAACGCGACCCCTAATTGCTGGCATTGCTGCTGACAAAAAGCCGCCCAGTGATCGGCATTCGCACTTAAACCATGGTGGACATGCACAGCGGTCAACGGCATAGCGGCAGCCTGGCAAAGCGGTGCCAGCAAGTGTAATAACAGTTGGGAGTCAAGACCGCCACTGTAAGCCAGTGTTAGCTGTTGAGGTGCCAGGCGCTGCAGCAGTTGTTGCAACGCCTGTTGCAGTTCAGATTGCGCCGCAATCACTGCTGCTGGCAGTGATCCGGCTGTGTCTGAAGCTTCAGACAAGGGACTGGCCTTAGCAATAACCGTACGACATCAACCGCTGGTAACGTTTGTCCAGCAACTCTTGTGTACTGAGCTTTTGCAGCTTTTCCAGATCACGCAACAACGCCGTTTTCAACGTCGCCGCCATTTGCTCCGGCGAGCGGTGGGCGCCACCCAGTGGCTCGGTAATCACTTCATCAATCAGCTTCAGTTCTTTTAAGCGACCGGCGGTAATACCCATCGCATCGGCAGCCAGAGGGGCTTTCTCCGCACTCTTCCACAGGATGGAAGCACAGCCTTCCGGTGAAATCACTGAATAGGTGCTGTACTGCAGCATATTCACTTTATCACCAACGCCGATGGCCAAGGCGCCACCTGAACCACCCTCGCCGACCACAGTACAGATCACCGGCACTTTCAGGCCAGCCATCACTTTCAGGTTACGGGCGATGGCTTCGGATTGACCGCGCTCTTCAGCACCAATGCCCGGATAAGCACCCGGGGTATCGATAAAGGTGATAATCGGCAACTTAAAGCGCTCAGCCATTTCCATTAAGCGTAAGGCTTTACGGTAACCTTCAGGGCGGGGCATGCCGAAATTACGGCGGATCTTCTCTTTGGTATCGCGGCCTTTCTGATGGCCAATCACCATCACTGCCTGCTCGCCTAAGCGGGCAGTACCACCGACAATGGCATTGTCGTTAGCAAAAGCGCGGTCACCGCACAGTTCATCAAAATCATTGAACATATGCTCGATATAATCAAAGGTATAAGGGCGGCGCGGATGGCGTGCCAACTGGGCAATTTGCCAGGCCCCTAACTCAGCGAAGATTTTTTTGGTTAGTGTCAGGCTTTTTTCTTTTAGTTTGTTAATCTCTTCTTCTAACCCAAGATCATAATCGCCATTGCGACTGACATTGCGTAATTCGTCTATTTTTGCTTCCAGTTCGGCAATCGGTTGCTCAAACTCTAAATAATTCAGCATCATCGACTATCACTACCTAAATTAGTTAAATTCCAATTCTATTGTCGCCAGCTGCTTAAGCTGATGCAACAAGGCGTCGGCGGGCGTCACCCACCAGGCTGTCCCTAACTGCAGTCTAACCTGCCCTTCCTCACGCTGGTACCAAAGATAAACCGGTACTGTACCGGCACGATACTCCGCCAGCGCGTCTTGTAACTTTTGCAGATAATTCTGGTCTATCTGCTGCGATTGTACAGTGATATTCAGAGATTTCAGCGATTTTTCGCGCATAGCGGTAATTTCGCTGACATCGCGGCCGGACATTGTAAGGCCACCATTAAAATCATCAAAGCTGACCTGTCCGGTTACCACTAAGATCTGGTCTTTTTGCAACAGATGTTCAAAGCTTTCCAGCTGTTCCGGGAAAAAACGTACATCCAGCCGGGCTGACTTATCATCCAGTGTCACAATGGCCCAGCGCCGGCCTTTTTTGTTAATCATTACCCGCACCGACACGACGAGGCCAGCAACCTGAATACTTTGATCTTTCTTGGTAGGCTGAAGTTCAACCAGCCGGCAGTTCACATAATGCTTGAGCTCGTCGCGATAGCGATTGATCGGATGGCCGGTTAAATATAAGCCCAGTGTCTCGCGCTCACCATCCAGCCAAATTTCATCCGGCCACAGCGGTACCAGCTTGTAGCTACTGCTCTGGGTATCCTCTGCCGGTGCCAGCAAGCCAAAGAGATCATCCTGCCCCACCGCCTGCGCCTTGGCATGTTGCTCCGCCGCCCGCATCGCCTCTTCCAGATTGGCCATCAAAATAGCCCGCTGCGGACCGGCATGCTGACCTTTAGCCAGTGGCGGACCGAGGCGGTCCATGGCGCCGGACAGGATCAGCTTTTCCATCACCCTTTTGTTCAGCCGCTTTAAATCGACCTTGGCGCAGAAATCAAACAGGTCGCTAAAGCTGCCGTGCTGATTACGCGCTTCAATAATGGCTTCAATCGGGCCTTCACCGACGCCTTTAATGGCGCCGATACCGTAAACAATATGTCCCTGCTCGTTAACGGTAAACTTGTACTGGCCGGTATTGACATCCGGCGGGATCAATGTCAGCTGCATCCGCTCACACTCATCCACCAGCGTCACGATCTTGTCGGTATTGTCCATATCAGCCGACATCACCGCCGCCATAAACTCGGCCGGATAATGCGCCTTCATCCACAGCGTTTGGTAGGAGACCAGCGCGTAAGCGGCCGAGTGTGACTTGTTAAAGCCATAACCAGCGAACTTCTCTACCAAATCGAAGATTTTCATCGCCAGCTCGGGATCAATACCGTTTTGTACCGCCCCGTCGCGGAAGGTATCGCGCTGCTTGGCCATTTCTTCCGGCTTTTTCTTACCCATGGCACGGCGTAATAAGTCCGCACCGCCAAGCGAATAGCCCGACAAGACCTGGGCGATCTGCATGACCTGTTCCTGATACAGGATAATACCGTAGGTCGGCTCCAGAATCGGTTTTAACGACTCATGCTGCCAGGTCGCATCCGGATAGGAGATTTCTTCTCGGCCGCGTTTACGGTCGATAAAGTTATCTACCATGCCCGACTGCAGCGGCCCCGGCCGGAATAATGCCACCAATGCAATCATATCTTCGAAGCAGTCCGGCTGCAGGCGGCGGATCAGGTCCTTCATGCCACGCGATTCCAGCTGAAATACGGCTGTGGTATCGGCCCGCATCAGCATCTGATAGCTTTTGCTATCCTGCAGTGGAATGCTGTTAATATCGACCAGCGGCTTGCCTTCTTGCCGCAGCCGGGCATTGGCCATATTCACCGCCCACTGCAAAATGGTCAGAGTGCGCAGACCGAGGAAGTCGAATTTTACCAGGCCGGCATATTCGACATCGTTTTTATCAAACTGGGTAACCGGGTTCTGGCCATGCTCGTCGCAATACAGCGGCGAGAAATCAGTAATCTTGGTCGGGGCTATCACCACACCACCAGCATGCTTACCGGCATTACGGGTTACGCCTTCCAGCCGGCGCGCCATATCAATCAGATCACGGACTTCTTCATCCGAGTCATACAGCTCGGGCAGGCGTGGTTCTTCTTTAAAAGCTTGCTCCAACGTCATGCCGGGCGTTGGTGGGATCAGTTTCGAAATGCGATCGACAAAGCCATAAGGATGGCCCAGTACCCGGCCAACATCGCGGATCACCGCCTTGGCGGCCATCGTACCGAAAGTAATAATCTGTGATACCGCTTCGCGGCCATACAGCTCTGCGACGTGATCGATCACCTCATCGCGGCGATCCATACAGAAGTCGACGTCGAAGTCCGGCATCGATACCCGCTCAGGATTAAGAAAACGTTCGAAAAGCAGGTCAAACTCAAGCGGATCCAGATCGGTAATTTTTAGCGCATAAGCTACCAGCGAGCCGGCGCCGGAACCCCGCCCCGGGCCAACCGGAATATCGTTATCCTTACTCCACTGAATAAACTCCATTACCACCAGGAAGTAGCCGGGAAAGCCCATCTGGTTAATCACATCGAGTTCAATCTGTAGCCGCTCGTCGTATTCGCCGCGCCGCGTCGCCCTGACCTGCTCATCCGGGAACAGCTGTAATAAGCGCTGCTCCAGCCCCTCACGTGATTTCAGTACCAGATAATCGGCATCCGACAAGCCGCCGGTCGGAAAGGCCGGCAGGAAGTATTCCCCGAGCCGGATGGTGACATTACAGCGTTTGGCAATTTCGACGCTGTTTTCCAGCGCTTCCGGCAGATCGGCAAACAGCTCGGCCATCTCCTCGCTGCTACGCAGATATTGCTCTGCGGAGTAATTTTTTGGCCGGCGTTTATCATCCAGCGTAAAGCCATCATGAATGGCAACCCGGATCTCGTGGGCGGCAAAGTCTTCCGGCTTTAAAAACACCACCTCATTGGTCGCCACCACTGGCAACTGCTCCGCTTCAGACAGTAGCACTGCTTTTTGTAAATACCGCTCTTCATCCGGACGATTAGTGCGTACCAGCTCCAGATAGAACCGCTCAGGAAAATGCTGCTGATAAAAATCCACCAGCGCTCTGACGCTGTGCGGATTTTCTTTTAGTAAGGCTTTGCCCAGCGGACCGTCTTTGCCACCGGATAATACAATAATGCCGCTACTGTGCTCGGCCAGCCAGTCATGCTCCAGCTGTGGCTTGCCATCGACATGGCCACGCAAATAGGCTTTAGATATCAGCTGGGTTAAATTCTGATAACCAGCATTGTCCGCTGCTAATAGCAGCAACCGGCTGCTTTCACCCGGGAACAGCGGATGTAGCACCCAGCAATCGACGCCAATAATCGGTTTGATGCCCGCTTCATGCGCGGTACTGTAAAAACGTACCAGACCGCAGAAGTTCATCTGATCGGTTAGTGCCAGAGCAGGCATCCCCTGCGCTGCCGCCGCTTTGATAATAGGTTTCGTTTTGGCCAGGCCATCGACCATCGAAAAGTCGCTGTGCACCCGTAAATGGATAAAACGCGGTTCACTCATCAGCGACTGGCCTCCAGCTGCTCGGCGATCAGCCGCACCGGTTTAAAGCTACGCCGGTGCGCCGGCAAAATGCCGTGTTCGCTAATGGCTTGCAGGTGTGCTGCGGTCGGGTAACCTTTATGGGCGGCAAAACCAAACTGTGGATACAGCTGATCCAAGTCGGCCATTTCCTGATCGCGCGCTACCTTGGCCAGAATCGAGGCGGCACTGATTTCCGCTACCAGGCTATCACCTTTGACCACCGCACTGGCCGGCATCGCAAGCGCCGGACAACGGTTACCATCAATCAGCACCCACTGTGGCTGGATCGCCAAAGCGGCCACTGCGCGCTGCATTGCCAACATGGTGGCATGCAGGATATTTAGCTGGTCAATTTCCGCCGGCTCGGCGCGACCCAGCGCCCAGCACAGCGCCTTGGCTTTAATTTCTTCAGCGAGCAGCTGACGCTTTTTCTCGGTCAGTTTTTTTGAGTCAGTTAACCCCAGGATCGGCTGCGCCGGATCCAAAATAACTGCTGCCGTTACCACAGCACCAATCAGAGGGCCGCGCCCGACTTCATCGACACCGGCGATTAACTTAACGTCAGGACGTTGATAACTCATGGCGCCATCACCTCAGCGATAGTTGCGGCGGCAACCTGACTGGCATTCTGCCGCAATACCTGATGTAAGCTCTGATATTCGGCCAGCAATGCCTCTGGTGCACCCGCGACCAGCGGTTGCATCGCCTGCAGCAAGGCCGGTACCGTTAAGGCATCCTGTAGCAGTTCAGTCACCAACTCACGTCCAGCCAGTAAATTTGGCAGGCTGACATGCTGCAGTTTCACCAGTCGCTTGGCGATCTGATAGGTTAGCCAGTTGGTGCGGTAGCCTACGACCATCGCGCATTTTGCTAACATGGCTTCTAAAGTCGCGGTGCCGGAAGCAATAAAGGTGCTGTCTGCGGCCAGTAATACCTGCCGCGCCTGGCCGGTAAATTCACTGATCTTAAGCTCGGGCGCCACCTGAGTTTTAATACTTTGCCAAAGCGCCGCTTTTTCGGTGGTGACCATATTGGTCACCAGCTGTAACTGTGGATTTTGTTGCTGCAGTAAAGCCGCGGCCTTGAGAAAATCCGGCGCCAGCAGTTTGATTTCATTAGTCCGGCTGCCTGGCATAATCGCCAGCACTGGCCTTAACGGATCGAGTCCTAATTCGGCTTTGGCCGCGGTTTTATCTACCGTGAGCGGCATGCTGTCAGCAAGGGTATGGCCGACAAAGGTACAAGGCACCTGATAGCGGTCGTAAAAGGCTTTTTCAAAGGGTAACAGCGATAACACCATATTGGTGGCTTTGGCAATTTTAAAAATCCGTTTATGGCGCCAGGCCCAGACCGAGGGGCTGACATAATGCACGGTTTTAATGCCTTGCTGCTTTAATGCCAACTCTACCGGCAGATTAAAGTCCGGTGCATCGATACCAATAAATACTGCGGGTTGCTCAGCCAGAATAGCGGCTGTGATGTCTTTCTTAATTTGCAGTAAGCGTCTGAGCCGGCCCAATACTTCGACCAACCCCATCACCGCCAACTCTTCCATTTCAAACAAGGCCCGAAAGCCGAGTGCCTGCATCCGCGGGCCGCCAATACCAAAAAACTCCGCATCCGGGTAACGTTGCTTCAGCGCTGTAATCAGATCGGCACCAAGAATATCACCGGAATGTTCACCGGCGATCAGCGCAATTTTTAACGGGGGTGTCTGTTGAACCATCATCCGGCGGTCTTTTCCTGAGTTCTGTGCTAAGCGTCACGTTATTATTCTTAGAAAGGTTTGCTATCTTAACGGCTCGTGACGGCGAGTTAAACCTTCAAATAAAAAACGCGCCATCAAAGCGCGCTTTCTGCATCACAACCAAGCTTAACGCACAATACCACGGCTGGCATTGGCGATAAAATCAGTAAAAACTTTTAGCTCGGGCACCTCTGCCGCCTTGTCGGCCAGGGCCGCTAAAGCTTCAGGTACTGTTTGGCCCTTACGATAGACTTCTTTATAAGCCCGGCGCAGTTCTAGCAATACTTCAGCGCTAAAACCACGGCGCTTCAAGCCTTCGGTATTCATACCGGCCGGTACGCAGGGCGAACCATGCACCATCAGATAAGGCGGCACATCTTTTAATACTATAGAGCCACCACCGCAAAAACTGTGGGCGCCAATATGCACAAACTGATGCACGCCAGTCATACCGCCTAAGATCGCCCAATCACCAATATGCACATGGCCGGCCGCCTGCGCGCCACTGGCAAAAATAACATGGCTGCCAATCACACAGTCATGCGCAACATGGGTGGTATTCATAAACAGGTTATGGCTACCGATGATGGTCTGGCCTTTATCCTGAATGGTACCGCGGTGCACCGAGCAGCCCTCACGGAATACGTTGTAGTCGCCGATTAGTAACTCGGTTGGCTCGCCCTTATATTTTTTGTCCTGACAGGCTTCACCAATACTGGCAAATTGATAAAAGTGATTACCTTTACCAATCTTTGACGGCCCTTTGATGGCGACATGCGACTCTAATACACAGTCATCACCCAGTTCGACATCATGGCCGACATAACAAAAGGGCCCGATCTTTACATTCTGACCAAGTTTAGCGCTTGCTTCAATTACCGCGGTAGGATGGATCACGTTACATCTCTCTTCTGGCACACATCAGTTCAGCGCAGCACACTACCTGGCCGTCGACCTTGGCTTCGCCATAGAATTTCCACATGTTCCGCCGCTCCTTCAGGAACTTCACTTCCAGGATCATGGTATCACCTGGTACTACCGGTTTTTTAAAGCGCGCTTCGTCAATGGCTGCAAACAAATACAGCTCGTTTTCGCTACGCTCTGTGACGGTTTTAAAACCGAGGATACCGGTAGCTTGCGCCAGAGCTTCCAGGATCAGCACACCCGGGAAAATCGGCATCCCCGGGAAATGACCGGTAAATACCGGCTCATTCATGGTGACATTTTTCACCGCGGTCAGACTCTCGCCCGGCGTATAATCCAGCACTTTATCGATTAATAAAAACGGATAACGATGCGGCAATAATGCCATAATTTCCTGAATATCCAGGCTATTAAGTTGATTAGCCAAAATTAATCCTCTGTGGCTGCGGTAGCGTTGTCACTACTGCCAGCTAATTGTTTTTCTAGTTGTTTTACCCGCTGATACAGCTGATCAATCTGCCGTAATTTCGCCGTATTGCGACGCCATTCGGCATTGGTCGTGGCCGGTAAACCTGAAGTATAGACGCCTTTTTCCGTCACCGGTTTCATTAGCATCGCCATGCCGGAGATCTGAGCGCCATCGCAGATCTCAATATGGCCATTGATCACTGCAGCGCCGCCTATTATACAGTAACGGCCGATGGTAGTACTGCCGGCGATAGTGGTACAACCAGCCATAGCCGTGTAATCACCAATCTTCACGTTATGAGCAATTTGGCACAGGTTATCGATAATCACATTATTGCCAATTACCGTATCTTCAATAGCACCGCGATCAATACAGGTGTTGGCACCGATTTCACAATCATCGCCGATGCGAACTGAACCGGTCTGCGGGATCTTTAACCAACGGCCACGTTCATTAGCAAAACCAAAGCCGTCAGCACCGATTACCGCACCGCTTTGAATCACACAACGCTGACCAATACTCACCCGATGGTAAATACTGACATTGGCCCAAATTTTAGTATTGGCACCAACTACCGCACCTTCACCGATAAAGCAACCGGCACCAATTTGCGCGCCAGCCGCAATAACAGCATTAGCTGAGATCACCGCTTTAGCGCCGATGGCTGCATCAGCGGCAATACTGGCGCTGGGATCTATTACTGCGCTAGGGTGAATACCGGGCTGAGCACTGGCCGGTGTGGTATCCAGTAGTTGTGCGGCCTTGGCGAAGGCGACATAGGGGTCGGCTACCACCAGCACATTAACGCCCGGCGCCACAAAGGGCACATCATCGGCTTTAACCAGTACCGCACTCGCCGTGCTTTGTGCCAGATAGGGCCGGTATTTACTATTGGATAAAAAACTTAACTGGCCAGCGCCAGCATTTTCTAGGGACGCAACAGCAGAAACGCCGCAAGCGGCGTCTCCAATAAGCTCTGCGTTAAGCTTTTCAGCTAAGACAGATAACAGAATCACGAGATTAGTTCGCCTTGCTTACCTGCTGAATCACTTTCTCAGACAGGTCGAATTCTGGTTTGGCATAAACCGCAGCATTGGCATTTAATACCACATCAAACTTTTCGCGTTCAGCCACCACATCGATAGCGGCTTTGATCATACCCAGAATACGGTTACGTTCTTCGGCCTGGCGTTGACGGATCTGCTCATCTAACGGACGCGCCAGATTCTCATACTGTTCACGTTGTTTGTTTACTGAAGCCGTTAATTCCTGTTGCTGCTTTTCACTCATGGTTGGGCCATCGCGACGCAGTTTTTCGATGTTAAAGCTAATGTCTTTTTCCAGCTTGCTAACTTCTTCGATTTTCGCAGCAAACTCAGTGCGGATGATTTCCTGCACCTGCTGTGATTGCGGGATGCTGGCGGCGACGGCCTGCACATCTACGAAACCGATTTTAACTTCTCTGGCCTGCAGGCTACCGGCACACAGCATGGTGGCGACGACAAAAACAGCAGACTTAATTAAATTACTTTTAAACATCTTAATTCCTATCATGTTTTAGAAGGTTGTACCAATATTGAAGCTAAAGTTTTCTTGTAAATCGCCTTCGTATTTTTTAATGATTTTCGCCAGGCTGAAGGTGAGAGGGCCCATTGGCGAAATCCATTGCACCGACACACCAGCTGAGGCGCGGATCAATCCAGGATCAGAGTAATCGACCAGCAGCGGCTCACGGTTGTCTTGCCGCAACTGTACCAAATTGGCATAGCGATTAATATCAAATTCTGTGTCCCAAACGTTACCGGCGTCAATAAATAAACTGGTACGTACTGAGTTGCGGTTTTCATCTTTCAGGAACGGTGTTGGTGTTATCAACTCCAGCGTTAGCATCGCCATCGCATTACCACCAATTGACCGTGTAGACACATTATAGTTGTCATTTACAGGGTCACTTGGGAAAGAACTGTTACCACCGATAGGATCCGGCACCCCTGGTACCACATTAGCGCCGCGGAAAATGGCGTGCGGGCCGATAATCCGGTTTTCAAAGCCACGTAAGTTCTGGCCACCACCGTAGAAATTCTCGGTGAACGGTAAGGTATAGTCATAGCCATCTTTGTCACCATAACCATTACCATAGCCCAGTTCCAGCTTGCTGCGGAATGACCATTGATGATCGCGACTTAGCGGAATATATTGCTGCGCTTCAAACTGCGTTTTGAAGTATTGCAAGTCGGAGTTAGGGGTGGTCGCACGCAACGTCAGACTAAACATCCGACCTGCAGTCGGGAATAAACCACGGTTTAACGTACTGTGCATCCAACCGGCACTTAACTCATAGTTAGTAAAGTTGTAGCCACCATCCGGATTGCGGGCATCTAACAGCACTGCGCGGAAATGCCGCAATTGATCATATTCATTAATCGAATTGATCTTGTTCACCGAGACGTTACCACCAAAATTCAGACGGTTATATTCGTTAATCGGATAACCAATGCTGCCACCCACGCCATAACGTTTCTGGTTGTAGGCTTCCAGGTTAGACGAGGCACGGCTGTAATCGAGATCAGAATAGAACAGCTGACCGCCCAGGCTGACACCGTCGAGCGTAAAATACGGGTCGGTGTAAGTCAGACTAACACCTTTCTGGTACTTGTTAGTATTTAAACTAATGCCTGCGGCGTTACCTGAACCCAGGAAGTTATTTTGTTCAACACCAATCTGGAACGACAAGCCCTGGAAACTGCCATAAGAGACGCCGGCATTAAAACTACCCGATGGCTGCTCTTTAATAGTAAAACCAACATCAACCAAGTCATCAACACCAGGCACCGGCGCAGTATCAAACTCGACTTTTTCGATATACATCAGACGTTGGATCCGCTCTTTCGACAACTCCAACGCATCATTGGATAACCAGGCCCCTTCCATCTGCCGTAATTCGCGGCGAATGACTTCATCCCGGGTGTTGGCATTCCCTTTCACGTCAATCCGTCGCACGTATACGCGCTTACCCGGATCAACGCTGATGGTCAGTGCCACTTCTTTAGTATCATCGTTAATGTTAGGAATGGTGCGGACTTTCGAGTTGGCATAACCAAAACGCGCCAGTAAGCGGGCAATATTTTCTTCAGTAAAGGTGACTAAAGCGCCATTATATAACTGGCCTTTTTCCAACGGCAGAATAGAACGAATGATTTCTTCCTGACCAATTAAATCACCAACGAAGTTAATATCACTGATTTTGTATTGTTCGCCTTCGGTCACATTTAAGGTGACGTAAACCGAGGTTTTATCCGGGCTCACCGCTACCTGTGAAGAATCGACATTAAAACGTAAATAACCACGATCCAGGTAGTAACTATTAATCTTTTCGATGTCCCCCTGCAAGGTTTGCTTCTGATAACGATCCGAGGTCCAGAACCGCCACCACGGCATATCCTGCTTCGACTCCACCACACTGAGTAATTCATCATTACTAAACAAGGTGTTGCCAACAATGTTAATCTGGCGCACCGAAGCCGGATCACCCTCTTCAAATTCAAACTTCAGATTGACGCGGTTACGTGGCAGGTACGTGACCTTAACCTCAACCTTGGCCTGATATTTACCCACGCCGTGGTAAAATTCTGTCAGACCATTTTCAATATTTTTCAGAATCGTCTTGTCCAGCGGCTCACCCACGACAATGCGGTTACCGGCCAGACTTTCCGACAGTTGCTCTTCTTTAATATCCTTGTTGCCATCAAACTCGATATTATTGATGGTTGGCCGCTCACGCAGCCGGTAAATAACGGTATTGCCATCACGGAACACCCGGATATCATCAAAATGGCCAGCGCCATATAGCGTACGGATACTGCGCGACAAGGTGTAGTCGGTCACCGTATCGCCAACATTAAACGGCAGATTATTCAGGGCCGCGCCTAACGCCACCCGTTGCAGACCTTCTACCTGAATGTCCTGTACGATAAAAGATTCTTCAGCAAACACTGAGTGACTGCCTGTAGCAAGCAAGATCGCAGCTACTAATCGCTTAATTGTCATTATTTGAACTACTTATGATTAGTTTATTACAAACGAGAAATATCGTTGAGCAGCGCAATTCCCATTAACATCAGCAGGACTAAAGCACCGAAGCGAAAACCTATTTCCTGCGCTCTCTCAGAGACAGGTTTACCGCGTATTAGTTCCACCACAAGATACATTAAATGGCCGCCATCCAAAATAGGCAGCGGCAATAAATTGATCACCGCCAGATTGACACTGATCAGTGCCATAAAGGACAGAAAGGCGATTAACCCCATACTGGCCGTGCTACCAGCCCCCTGAGCGATTGAAATTGGCCCGCTTAAATGTTTCACCGAGACATCACCGGTTAACAGCTTGCCCACCATCGCAAAGCTCAAACGTGTTAACTGCCAGGTTTGGGCAAAGCCCTCACCAATGGCCGCGAACACGCCATAGCGCTGGGTATAAATCAGATCATCTGGCCAGGGTGTAATTTGTGGCACTATGCCAAGCATCCCCTGGCTAAAACCATCGGCGCCAGTGGTTAAGGCTGGCGTTGCCACTAGCTGTAATGTCTGGCCATCCCGGCTAATCTCTAACTGCAGCGGCTGCTCTGGATGATTTCTGATCCACTGTTCGATCTGCTGCCACTCAGTTACCGGCTGGCTATTAATCGTCAGAAGGGTATCACCCACTTGCAAACCTGCCGCTTCCGCCGCTGAGCCTGGCGTTATTTGGGCCAGCGTCGTGGTTGCTTTCGGGCCAAGCAGTTGTAATCCCAAACTGGAGAATACCGACTGCTGATCGGGATTAAATTGCCAATCCCGGGTATCCAGTACCCGTTGCCGTTCGGCTAAACTGTCGCGGTCTTGCACCGTCAACGTAATTTGTGGCCGGCCGAGCTGTTCCACCAACAATAAGTTTGCACTACGGATATCTCTTACCGTGCGGCCATTAATCGCTTTTAACTGCTCGTTCTCGCGCACGCCGGCCGCAGCGGCTATCGAAGCGGGCTGCGCACCGCTAAATACCGGCTTAACTTCCGGCACACCGACCAGATACATCAGCCAGAGTAATAAAATCGCAAAAATAAAATTGGCGCCGGGTCCAGCGGCAATAATCGCCATCCGTTGCCAAACGCTTTTATGATTAAACGCCAGATCACGAAACTGTGGTAGCACCGGGTCAATTCGCTCATCCAGCATCCGCACATAACCACCCAACGGGATAGCGGCCACCACAAACTCGGTACCCTGGCGATCGCGCCAACTAAATAACGCCTTACCAAAACCGATAGAAAAACGCTTTACCAGCACACCATTTTTACGTGCTACCCAGAAATGACCAAACTCGTGCACGGTCACTAAAATACCCAGTGCAACGACAAAACTCAGTACATTCCATAACAAGGCTAACATCAGATTTTTCCTAGCTGTGCCTGGGCATAAACCCGACTTTGATGATCCAGCGCCAATATAGCATCCAGACTCCGGGCATCATAGCCAGCAAATTTTGCCAAGGCTCGCTGATTTAGTTCACTAATACCGGGAAACGACAATTCACCACGCAAAAACGCCGCCACTGCGACTTCGTTAGCCGCATTTAGGGCGGTAGTCGCGCCCTGGCCGGCGGCACAGGCCTCTATCGCCAAATAGAGATTGGGATAACGGGCCGGCTCTGGTTTACTAAAGGTGAAGGCTGACAACTGAAAGAAATCTAATGGAGGCACCGGACTACTGATCCGCTCCGGGAACGCCAGAGCATGGGCAATAGGGGTGCGCATATCCGGTTGACCAAGCTGAGCCAATACCGAACCATCACTATATTGCACCATAGAATGAATAATACTTTGTGGGTGAATCACCACCTGAATATCGTCCGGCGAACAATTAAACAGCCAGCGCGCTTCGATAAATTCCAGCCCCTTATTCATCATGGTGGCGCTATCAACCGAGATTTTCTGGCCCATACTCCAGTTTGGATGTGCGACAGCTTCGGCCGGTGTCACCTCAGCAAAACCGGCTAAGGGTCGATGCAGAAAAGGCCCGCCGCTGCCGGTGAGCAGCAAACGGCTAATGCCATGCTCGGCAAGCCGACCACGACCGGCTGCCTGTTGTAACGCCAGCGGTAAACATTGAAAAATGGCGTTATGTTCACTATCAATCGGCAATAAGGTGGCACCATGGGCTGCGACTTTCTGCATAAACAGCTCGCCGCTCATCACCAGTGCTTCTTTGTTAGCCAAAAGCACGCGTTTACCAGCTTCGACGGCCGCCAGCGTAGGCAGTAAACCTGCGGCGCCGACAATCGCCGCCATCACCATATCGGCATCCGGATGGGCAGCCAGTTCAATCAGACCTTGCTCACCGGCTAACACCTCGGTTGGCAGACCAGCCTGCCGTAGCCGAAACTTCAGCTCAGCGGCTGCAGCAGGATCTTGCATCGCCGCATAACGGGGCCTGACCTGCACACATTGCGCAAAAAGTTTATCGACGGCAGTAGCGGCGGTTAACGCCAGTACCTGGTATTTATCCGGATGCTGTGCGACAACCGACAAGGTGCTGCAACCAATAGAGCCAGTCGCCCCCAGAATCACCAACTGCTTCATAGAAACTGTTTACCCAAAAAGGCCAGCAGCAATGCATACAAAGGTGCGGTAGCCGTCAGGCTGTCAATCCGATCTAAAATGCCGCCATGGCCGGGTAAAAACGCGCCGCTGTCTTTTTTACCGGCAACACGTTTAAACATACTCTCACTTAAATCGCCAAATACCGATAACAAAGTCAGGGCTATCGCCGCCAGGTACCAGTGCCAGCTGACGCCAGGCCAGCTCTGCCAGCTAAGTAACGCCGTCAACACTAATAACACCAGACCTAAGCCACCGAGCAAACCTTCCAGCGTTTTACCGGGGCTGACTTTAGGCAGCAATTTGGTTTTTCCAAACGGCTTACCGACCAGATAGCCACCAATATCTGCCGCCCAAACTAAACCCAGTAAGGCAAAAATCAGCCAGCCACCATAGAACGACGATTGTTCGTAGCCGATGTTGCGGATAAAGATCAACGCCGCCCAGGCTGGCAATAAAGTACACCAACCCATTAGGGCCCGGCGCCAATCGCTACTGGCCCACAGATGTTGGCTCGCCGGAAAACTCAGCACCAGCACAATAGCGAGCAACCACCAGGCAGCGCCCAGTAACAAGATACTGAGTAAAGGGGTGTTATTCAGCAGGGAGCCGGCAGTATCAAAGGTTGTCAGGGCATAAAATACCGCCATTAATATCGCGGTCAGTGCAACATAGCTGGCCCGGCTACGACGATTGGCCAAACCACAAAAACCGCTCCACTCCCACGAGCCGAGCAAAAACGCTGCAGACAGTACGGCAGCAAAGCCCGATAAGGGCAAATAAAATACTGCTGCCAGCGCCAGCGGCGCCAGAATTAAAGCAGTGATCACGCGTTGCTTAAACAATATTGTTATCCTTTATTATTTGCTGCAGCAAGCTCTCGAATCTGCGCCCCGGTGCAACCGAAACGCCGTTCACGATTAATATAAGCGGCAATCGCCTCTGAAAACACCTGTTGGTCAAAGTCAGGCCACAGCGTTTCAGTAAACCAGAACTCGGCATAAGCAGCCTGCCACAACAGAAAATTACTGATCCTTAGATCACCGCCAGTACGGATCAGTAAATCCAGTTCCGGCTGCTCTGCCATTTGCACCTGAGCACCTAATGTCTGTTCGGTAATGTCTGCTGGCTGCAACTCACCACCTTGTACCTGTTCTGCCAGCTTCCGGCAGGCCGCGACGATGTCCCAACGCCCACCATAATTAGCCGCAATATTTAACGTCATGGCAGTGTTTTCGGCCGTCAGTTGTTCAGCCTTACGAATGCTTTGCACCAGCTTATCGCTAAATGCCGATAAATCGCCAACAATTTTCAAGCGGATATTATTTTTGTGCAGCGCCTTAACTTCTTTCTGCAAGACCATTAAGAATAGCTGCATTAAGGTGCTGACTTCCTCTTCCGGCCGCCGCCAGTTTTCACTACTAAAGGCAAATAAGGTCAGCGATTGAATACCCAACTCGCGACAAAAACTGACGCTGCGCCGGACCGCTTCAACCCCTTTTTTATGACCCCAGACTCTTGGTTTACCCTGCCGCTCGGCCCAGCGTCCATTGCCATCCATGATAATCGCCACATGTTGTGGCAAACTTTGCTGTTTTAGCTGAGGTACTGCAGTCATCCGTAGAACCTGTGTTGTTATTATTGCCAAAAGACGGTTAGGCTATAGCACTGCGACGGAGTTCAGCCTGGCATTAACAAAAAGCGCCGCGGAGTATAACTGACACGGCGCTTTTATGACGCTATAACCAGAAAATCGACGTTGCAAGTCCGGTTTAGACTTCCATCAGTTCCTTTTCTTTCTCGGCCAGCACATCATCCACTTTTTTCACGAACAGATCAGTGATCTTTTGGATCTCATCTGCGGCCTTACGCTCATCATCCTCACTAATTTCTTTATCTTTTAGTAAGGCTTTAAAATCGGCATTGGCATCACGACGGATATTGCGAATGGCGACCCGGCCGCCCTCAGCTTCACCGCGTACTAATTTAACTAAATCTTTGCGACGCTCTTCGGTCAGTGGTGGCAGCGGCACCCGAATCACCGTACCAGCAGACATTGGGTTTAAGCCCAGGTTAGAAGCCATAATGGCTTTTTCTACCGCCTGCGTCAGACTTTTATCGAAAACGGTAATCGCCAGAGTACGGGAGTCTTCAATAGAAACGTTAGCAACCTGACGCAGTGGCGTATCTGCGCCATAATAAGAAACCTGAATACCATCTAACAGGCTTGGGTGAGCACGGCCGGTACGAACTTTGGTTAGTTGGCTTTTCAGCGCGTCTACGCTTTTTTCCATCCGGACTTTTGCGTCAGCAATAATGTCGTTAATCACGATCGTTATCCTTTTATTTATCCAGCTGTGGCGCCAACGGCGCCATTAGGCCGGCTAGTTTACTGTAAATTTTCCTGATGGTCGATGGTTGTGCCTTCGGCCTCCCCCATAATCACCCGCTTTAAGGCGCCGGGTTTGTTCATATTAAACACCCGGATTTGCAGATTATGGTCGCGCGCCAGCGTAAAAGCGGCTAAATCCATCACTTTAAGTTCTTTATCCAGCACTTCGGTATAGGTGAGTTGGCTGTATAGCGTAGCATTAGGATCTTTAACCGGATCGGCAGAATAGACGCCATCCACCTTAGTGGCTTTTAACACCGCATCAGCTTCAATTTCAATGCCGCGTAAGCAGGCAGCGGAGTCAGTGGTAAAGAATGGGTTACCGGTACCGGCAGAGAAAATCACCACCCGGCCCGATTTTAATAAACTGATCGCTTCAGCCCAGCTATAGGCATCACAGACGCCATTTAATGGGATGGCACTCATCATGCGGGCGTTCACATAAGCCCGGTGCAGCGCATCACGCATCGCCAAACCGTTCATTACGGTGGCTAGCATCCCCATATGGTCGCCGACCACCCGGTTCATCCCGGCTTTAGCCAGGCCTTCACCGCGGAAAATGTTACCGCCGCCTATCACGATACCAACCTGCACCCCCAGTTCAACCAGTTCTTTAATTTCCTGGGCCATGCGGTCAAGCACTTTCGGATCGATACCAAAGCCTTCATCGCCCATCAGGGCCTCACCACTGAGTTTTAACAGAATGCGCCGATACATAGGTTTTGGATTGATACTCATGGTTACCCCTAGTGCTGTTGGTGTTGTTATGCAGTTATACCCGTCATCCTTGCAGATACGGCGGTGTTAGCTCCCCGTATCTGCAATGCTTTTGGGTGTATGCGAGCCGGGCAAAAAAAAACCGCGACTTAGGTCGCGGTTATTTTAGCGTTTTTACGCCATTTGCTAAAGCGCAAATTACTTCTTGGCAGCAGCGATTTGAGCCGCAACTTCAGCCGCGAAGTCTTCTTCTTTCTTCTCAATACCTTCGCCCACTTCCAGACGAATGAAAGAAATGGCTTTGGCACCGTGTTGCTTCAGGAATTCGCCAGTCGTGATTGACGGATCTTTCACGAACGGTTGACCTGTTAAGCTCACTTCGCCAGTGAACTTAGTCATCCGGCCAGCAACCATTTTCTCAGCGATTTCTTGTGGCTTGCCAGAGTTAACCGCGATTTCAACCTGGATTTGACGCTCACGCTCAACCACTTCAGCAGAGACATCTTCCGGGTTAACATAACCTGGATTGTTTGCTGCAACGTGCATTGCTACGTCTTTGGCGATATCTTCGTTACCACCTTCCAGCACGGCTAATACACCGATACGGCCAGAGTGGATGTACTGACCGATCACTGCGCCAGTTACTTTAGCGATACGACGTACGTTGATGTTTTCACCGATTTTGGCAACCAGAGTAGCACGGGTATCTTCAACCGAAGTACCATTCAGATCAGCCGCTAACAGCGCTTCAACGGTGTCGATGTTCTGAGCTTGCGCCAGATCAGCAACGCTGTTGGCGAAGGCCAGGAAGCTGGCGTCACGGGCTACGAAGTCAGTTTCGCAGTTAAATTCAATGGCCAGACCTACACCGTTAGCAACGCGGGTTAATACCACGCCTTCAGCAGCGATACGGCCGGCTTTCTTGGCAGCCTTGGCTAAGCCGCTTTTACGCATGGCGTCGATTGCCGCTTCGATGTCACCACTGGTCTCTTCTAACGCTTTTTTACAATCCATCATGCCAGCGCCAGTGCGCTCGCGTAATTCTTTAACTAATGCGGCAGTTACAGCCATGGGAGCTTCCTCGTAATTTAGTTCAGACAAACAGGGGCGAGACGCCCCTGTTGCAAAGTGATCCTGCAGTTCAGCCGAGCTTAAACCCGGCTGATGACAGAATAATTATTCTGCTTCAACGAAGGCTTCAGCTTCAGCCTGGACTTCGATGTTTTTGTCACGACCTTCCTGGATGGCTTGACCAACAGCGCCCAGATATAACTGGATAGCGCGGATGGCGTCGTCGTTGCCAGGGATTACGTAGTCAACACCTTTAGGATCTGAGTTAGTATCTACAATAGCTACTACCGGGATACCCAGGTTGTTGGCTTCTTTGATCGCGATATGCTCGTGGTCAGCGTCGATAACGAATAATACGTCCGGTAAGCCGCCCATCTCTTTGATACCGCCTAAGCTCTTTTCCAGCTTGTCCATCTCACGGGTACGGTCTAAAGCTTCTTTCTTGGTCAGCTTGTCGAAAGTACCGTCCTGGCTTTGTGCTTCCAGGTCTTTTAAACGCTTGATTGACTGACGAACAGTTTTCCAGTTAGTCAGCATACCACCTAACCAGCGGTGGTTTACGTAGAACTGGTCGGCTTTCACTGCGGCTTCTTTGATTGCTTCTGAAGCTGCACGCTTAGTGCCTACGAACAGGATTTTGCCTTTTTTGGCAGCGACTTGCTGAATGAACGCCAGCGCATCATTCATCATTGGAACAGTTTGCTCCAGGTTGATGATGTGAACGCGGTTACGGGCGCCGAAAATGAACGGCTTCATTTTTGGGTTCCAGTAACGGGTTTGGTGACCGAAGTGTACGCCCGCCTGGAGCATGTCGCGCATTGAAACTTTTGCCATGATAATTTTCCTGTAAAGGGGTTAGGCCTCCATGCATCCCATATGCCGACCCGACTCTCGTCAGGCACCCCGGAATATGTGTCGATGCATGTGTGTTATTTAATTTAGGGTTTGTGCAGCGTCGCTGCCGACAAAAACCTTTAACTTATAACCAGAAATTCTGTAAAGCTACAGCAAACTGATGCCAAGTTAGGGTACAATGCCGTTTGCGAAATTGCGGCGCGCTTTATACCATAACGCCGTTCAGAATACAATCGAATCAGTTAATTTGCAGCCGTTTGCCCCACAGCGAAACAGAGAGAATCACCGATGACAGCACCGATTAAAACCCCGGCCGAAATTGAAAAAATGCGCATTGCAGGTCGCCTGGCCGCTGAAGTGCTGGAAATGATTGAACCCTATGTCAAAGCCGGGGTCACCACCGACGAGCTGAATACGATCTGTCACGACTATATTGTCAATGTCCAACAAGCAGTACCGGCACCACTGAATTACCACGGCTTTCCCAAATCGATCTGTACCTCAGTGAACCATGTGATCTGTCACGGTATCCCTGGCGACAAGGTGCTAAAAGACGGCGATATTATTAATATCGATATCACCGTGATTAAAGATGGCTACCACGGTGATACCTCGAAGATGTTTGTGGTTGGCAAACCGAGCATTCTGGCTGAGCGCTTAATTCGTATCACTCAGGAAGCCATGTACCTGGGGATCAAAAAAGTCAAAGACGGCGCCCGTCTGGGTGATATCGGCTATGTGATCCAGCAACATGCCGAAAAACATAGTTACTCGGTGGTACGTGAATATTGTGGCCATGGTATCGGCGCCGTGTTCCATGAAGAACCGCAGGTATTGCACTATGGCAAGCCCGGCACCGGTGAGGTATTAAAAAGCGGCATGTGTTTAACCATCGAGCCAATGATTAATGCCGGTGCCCGCCACAGCAAGCTATTAAAAGATGGCTGGACAGTCGTCACCAAAGACCGCAGTTTATCTGCCCAGTTTGAGCATACCATCCTGGTTACCGATACCGGCTGTGAGATTTTAACGCTGCGCAGCGATGACAGCATTGAGCGGATTGTTACTGCTGAGTAAAACTCAGCTAATAAGAAGGAGTGTGCCGTGAGTCAGGTCTTAAGTTTTAACCGCCCCCTGCCCGAGCGGTACTCTCTGGATGCCTATAAAAAGCATTTCGCTGAGTTTCAGGAATTTCAGGCCCGCGCCTTTCATAGCCAACCGATCAATGCACTGGTCAAAGCCCGTGCCCGCTTTGTCGATGAAGTGCTGCTGCAACTCTGGCAATACTGCGACCTGAGTAAAGACAAAAGCATCAGCCTGCTGGCCGTTGGCGGCTATGGTCGCGGCGAATTACATCCTTACTCGGATATCGACCTGTTGCTGCTGGTTGAGCGTCGTCCAGACAGTCAGCAACAGGAAGCCATCGCCCGCTTTATTACCTTGCTGTGGGATCTGCGGCTGGAAGTCGGCCACAGTGTGCGCACACTAAAAGAAACGCTCAGCCTGGGTAAAGAAGACATTACCATTGCCACCAACTTGCTGGAAATGCGGTTGTTAACCGGTAATAAAACGCTGTTTGCCGAGCTGCAAAACGCTACGATGAACGAGAGTTTCTGGAATAGTCAGGCGTTCTTTCAGGCGAAACGGCATGAACAACAACAACGCCACGCCCAGTATCATGGCACCGCTTATAACCTCGAACCAAATCTGAAAGCTAACCCGGGTGGTTTGCGCGATATTCAAACCATCGGCTGGGTCGCTAAAAAGCATTTTAATACCCGTACCATGCGCGAACTGGTGGCTTATCAGTACCTGACGGAAGATGAGTATCAGGAATTGATGGAGTGTGAGGCTTATCTTTGGCAAATGCGTTTTGCACTGCATCTGGATGCCGGCCGTAACGAAAACCGGATCCTGTTTGATTATCAGCCGGCCGCCGCCGAGCGGCTGGGCTTTGGCGCCGATGGTAAGGCCTCGGTCGAGCGAATGATGAAGCGGTTTTTCCGCACTGTACAACGGGTTAGCGAACTAAACGAAATGCTGTTGCAGTACTTTGAAGGCAGCATTCTGAATTCGCAGCAAAAACTGAAAATCACCCAGCTGGATGATTACTTCGAATTACATGGCCATCTGATTAAAGCCAGCGACAATGCGGTCTTTGCTAAACGCGATAATTTGCTACGGCTGTTCTGGCATATTGCCAATAACTCCAATATTACCGGCGTCCATTCGACCACCATCCGACTGATTCGCCAGGTGCGGCGGCGCTTAATGGGTGATTTGCAGGATTATGAAGCCTGCCGCCAACTGTTTCTGAGCCTGATGCGCCATCCGCGCGGTATGGACAAAGCTATCACCCTGATGCACCGTTACGGGATCCTCGCGGCTTACCTGCCACAATGGCGCAATATTGAAGGCCAGATGCAGTTTGATTTGTTCCACGCCTATACGGTGGACGAGCACACGCATCGTTTACTTAAAAATCTGTACAAATACAGTCTGCCGGAGCATGACAGCGAATTTCCACTCTGCTCCGATATCGTGCGTAAAATGGAGAAGCCCGAGCTGCTCTATTTAGCCGGCATTTTCCATGATATTGCCAAAGGCCGCGGCGGCGATCACTCCGAGCTGGGTGCTATGGATGCGCGCGAATTTGCCAAGCTGCATAAGCTCAGTGACTTTGACAGCAAGCTGATTGCCTGGCTGGTCGATAATCATTTATTAATGTCAGTTACCGCGCAGCGCCGCGATATCCATGATCCGCAGGTGGTCGCCGAATTTGCCGAAAAGGTCCGCGATGAAACCCGGCTTAATTATCTGTATTGTCTGACGCTGGCCGATATCCGCGCGACCAATGATAATTTGTGGAATGACTGGAAAGGCTCGCTGTTACGTGAGTTGTTTTTAGCGACCCAAAAAGCTTTTCGCCGCGGTCTGGAAAAACCGATGGACTTGCGCGATCTGATCCGCGAAAACCAAGCCGAAGCCCTGCCGCTGCTGATTAAACAAAGCTTTATCGAAAGTGAAATCCAGCAGCTGTGGAGCCGGATCAAAGCCGATTATTTTGCCCGCTATAGCCCAAAACAAATTGTCTGGCATACCGAACATATTTTGCGGCATAAAGATCCGAACGAACCGCTGGTGCTGGTCAGTAAGGCGCCGATTAAAGGCGGCACTCAGGTGTTTGTTTATACCCGCGACCAGGCTGGGCTGTTTGCGCGGATGGTGGCGGCCTTAGACAGTAAAAAGGTTAATATTTACGACGCCCAGATTATGACCAATAAAGATGGCTTCGCCATGGATACCTTTGTCATTCTGGAGCAAAACGGTGAAGCAGTGACCTCACCCAGTCGCCAACAAAGTATTAAGAAGGCGCTGGAGCAGTTTATTGCCGGCAAGCCGGATTTATCACGGCAAAAACCGCGGCTATCTCGCCAGATGCGCCAGTTTAGTGTGCCACCCAAGGTGGTGTTTTTACCTGGCAATACCAAACACCGCACCATGCTGGAAATCGCCGCGCTGGATACGCCGGGCCTGCTTTGCGATCTTGGCCAGGTGTTTCAACAATGCGGGGTCAATATTCACGCCGCAAAAATTACTACTATCGGCGAGCGTGCCGAAGACTTTTTCTTAATATCCAACGCAGCAGATGATGCATTAACCGCCGAGCAGCAAAGCGAGTTAAAACGCAGCCTGATTGCACAACTCTCACAGCAAACAGAAGGTTAAGTAACGAATGTCTGATTTAAAAAGCCTTATTGAAACCGCATTTGAACAGCGTGCCGACATTACGCCGAAAACAGTCAGCGCCGAAGTGAAACAGGCGGTGGAGCAGGTGCTAAGCATGCTGGACAACGGCAGCGCCCGTGTCGCCGAGAAAATTGCCGGCGAGTGGGTGGTCCATCAATGGCTGAAAAAGGCAGTGTTACTGTCATTCCGGATCAACGATAACGAAGTAATGGACGGTGCCGAAAACCGCTTCTTCGACAAAGTACCGATGAAATATGCCGGCTACACCGATGCGCAGTTCCGCGCTGATGGCGTAAGAATTGTACCGCCAGCCGCAGTGCGTCGCGGCAGCTATATCGGTAAAAATGTGGTGGTAATGCCTTCATACGTCAATATTGGCGCCTATGTCGGCGAAGGTTCCATGGTTGATACCTGGGCCACCGTCGGTAGCTGTGCACAAATTGGTAAAAATGTGCATCTCTCTGGTGGTGTCGGTATCGGTGGCGTATTAGAGCCACTGCAGGCGAATCCAACCATTATCGAAGATAACTGCTTTATCGGTGCCCGCTCTGAAGTGGTTGAAGGCGTGATTGTGGAAGAAGGCGCTGTGCTGTCAATGGGCGTTTATATCAGCCAGAGCACACGGATTTATGATCGCGAAACCGGCGAAATCAGCTATGGCCGGGTACCCGCCGGCGCCGTAGTGGTCCCAGGTACTATTCCGGCTAAAGATGGCAGCCACAGCCTGTATGCCGCCATTATCGTGAAAAAGGTCGATGCGCAAACCCGCGCCAAAGTTGGCATTAACGCCCTGCTGCGTAGTATTGAAGAGTAAGTAACATGGCCAATTTATTAGCAGTACTTTGCCCGGCACTGTGGTTTACGCTGCAGCTGCTGTTATTACTGGCCGCGCTGATTTGCGCGGTGTTAATCGTCTTTCCGTCGAGCAGCGAGGATGCGGAAAAGCGTTTTGAGCAGCGGCTGGAATACACTATTTTCACCATCGGCATGACCGTGCTTTGGCTGTTAGTGTCCTTTGCTCCGCGCTAGTAACCATCGGCTACAGATCAGGCCGGCATTATTGCCGGCCTTATTTTTACTTCGCAGCCCGGCTCGGTACCGAAATAGCCCCTATTGCATCGCTGTAGCTGAATATCAGGCGCAAGCTGCCGTTATCCTCTGCAGTCTGATAATTACTAAAGATCGCTCTCACTCGCTGCGTTTTAATCGCAGCCTTAAAGAATTCTTCCAGCTGTTGCTCGCTCTCTCCGCTTAATTCCAATAAACAAAAACCACCGCCGCAATTAAAGTGTCGCAGCTCATTGCGATATTGGCTCTCTGCCAGTTGCTGATACAGCGTCTGTTCGATTTCGTCTTTTAACGTCAAATCCAACTGATGCTCAGGGCTTAATGCCTCAACATAGGGCTGCCAGTCAGCCTGCTGCAGCAATTCCTCTGCAAGTTCGTAAGGGATAGCACCTGTATGCTGCGCCTGAGTAATAAAATGCTGAACGCGATCACCGGGTGTTATTAGCTCATCACTTTGCTCTTGCGGGGTATTGGCGTGGTTATCCGCTGGTATAGGTTGGGTCTGCAGCAATTGACTGGTGGCAGCAGTGGCTAAAACACCGCGGCTTGTCGCTGTGCTGTTGGCGATCGACACAGTCGTCATCCCCACAGCTGACGTAACAGTACTTTCAGGCACGGCTTCCGTAACGTCGGGTTCAGCATCACCGTACCACCAAAGCCCCACCCCAATTAGTAAAGTGATAGTAATAAAAACCATTTTACGAGACATCTTATATCCTTATGCTGGTCCGGAGTCTGATACCGTACTGGCTTTTTGTTACATCGGCAACACCTTGTTACCTTTTGCCAGCCGCTCTGCCTGTTCTCTGTTTGGTCGTGAGCGTTATACTGGCATCAGTTCAACATACCGGGAGCAGAAATGGGCTATTTTTTAAAAGGCTTGCTGTTATTAAAGCAAAAAGGCTTAAAGCGTTTTGTGCTGATCCCACTGTTAATTAATATCGTGCTGTTTAGCGTCGCTTTTTATTGGCTATGGCAGTTGCTGCGGCAACTGATCGAGGCGGTACAAAGCGCGCTGCCGGCCTGGTTACATTGGCTGGAGTATTTGTTGATCCCGCTGGGCGTGATGTCGTTGCTGCTCAGCTTTGCCTATACTTTTACCATGTTGGCCAACTTTATCGCTGCGCCCTTTAATGGCCTGCTCAGCGAAAAAACCGAGGCCTTATTAACGGGTAACACGCTGCATAATGGCTGGCGCGACTTTATGCAGGATATCCCGCGTTTACTGGGGCGGGAATGGCAAAAGTTTGTTTATGTGATGCCGCGCTTGCTGGTGCTGTTTGTGCTGTGCTGGTTTATTCCAGTGGTGGGTGCGCTGCTGTGGTTTTTCTGCAGTGCCTGGTTTTACAGCCTGCAATATCTGGACTATCCCTATGATAATCATAAGGTACCCTTAATTGCCCTGCGCCAGAATATGCGGCAGCAGCCAGTGCTGAGTTTGTCATTTGGCAGCGCAGTCGCCTTGTGCAGTATGGTGCCTTTGCTAAATTTGCTGGTGATGCCGGCAGCCGTCTGTGGCGCCACCGCGCTCTGGTGCGAACGCTTAAGCGAGCTGCACGACCCGGCATTACAAGCACCAGGCGCGCGCAGTTACCGCAAGCTGGATAAGTATTGCTAAAAAGAACTGCTAGAATTGTTCGGCTAACCAGGGTAAGGCGACATCTTCCGCTTGCAAGGTTTCACCGGCATCGATTTCTAACATATCCGCCTTGGGGTTGCCCTGCAGTTCAGTTAACAGCTCAAACCACTGGCGGCCAGCGGCACAGAAGGTATCGCCATAGCTGCTGTCACCCAGGCCAATCACCGCAAACTGTTTGCCAGTTAATAACGGAAAACGGTCACGGCAGTCAGCATAAAATGGAAACAGATTATCCGGAATATCGCCCTGCCCGGTGGTTGAGGTAATCACTAACCAGCAATCGGCAGCAAAGGCCTGCACGGCATCCAGCTCCGGGGGCTGAAACCACCTGGCCTGATAGCCTTTTTTCGACAACAACTCTACGGCCTGCTCGGCCACATACTCGGCGCCACCGTACACACTACCGACCATAATGGCGATCTTTTGCATGCTACCCTACTCCAAAAATTGCTGAAAAACCTGTTGATAATACGCGATGTCATCCGGCCAGCCAAATTGCCGGCACAGTTCACCCAGCTCAGCCAGGCTGGCCTGTAACTGCAGCGTTACGCCGCTGACCGGATGCGGCAACTGCAACATAACAGCACAAAGCAGTAAGCGGTCACTATCAAATTGCTGGCGGAAAAACGCATTATGCTTGCCATCGCCATGGCTGGTATCGCCGACAATCGGATGGCGCAAATGTGCCAGATGACGGCGCAGCTGATGCTTACGGCCGGTTAACGGCTGCAGTGCAACCAGACTGTAACGGCTGGTAGGATAACGACTCACCACAAACGGCAGCTCAACCTGCTGCAGCGGTAAATAGCGGGTTATGGCACTTTGCGCCGCTTTATCGCTACGAGCCTGTTTATCGGCAATGGCATCCAGCTGTTCTTTTAGCGGGTAATCCAGGGTACCAGCCGCTTTAACCACACCCCGAACTATTGCCAGATACCCTTTGCGCCATTGCCCGGCTGCAATCTGTTGACTAAGTAACCGTGCAATCTCCGGCGATAACGCAAACACCAGCACACCCGAGGTGGGACGATCCAGCCGGTGTACCGGATACACATGACACCCCAGCTGATCGCGCAGGCTTTGCAGCACAAAGCGGGTTTCGTGTTTATCTAAAAACGAGCGGTGTACCAGCATGCCACTGGGTTTATCCACCGCCACCAGGTATTGATCCTGATACAGAATCGTCAGTGGCGGCGCAGCGGCAGACGGAGCGCTACTCAGTTCTGATTCAGACACAGATCAATCTCCCGGATTGCACTCAGCAAAGCGCTTAGCTGCGCAGCGCGCTCAGCATAGACATATTCAGCCATCGGCAGGATCGCCACCTTCGTTGGCAGTGGCAGGTTACCCTCTAATAAGGCACTCAGCCTTGGGATCAAAATAAACTGCAACCACTGTTCCAGCGGCAGCGTGTCACAACAAAAAGGGGCGGTACTGCTAAGCGCATCCGGCGCCGGTGGCGCTGTCGACCACAGGGCCGCCGCTCTGAGTTCTGCTTCCAGTTGCTGTAGTAAAACAGGGAGTTGTTGCCGGGGCATAGCGCGTTTTTTTCACTAAGTTACAGAAAATTCGGCAGCCAGTTTAGCAAAAAAGCCCTGCAGCGTGTTGTAAAAAGCCAGGGGCGCCAGCATTATGCTTGGCTAAGAGCAGCGGTAAATTAGACTTTTATGGCCAGTATTGTACTTTTACTCCTCGTTATTACTATCGGCTACGGCTTTTGGTTACAGCGCAAACAAGATGAACGCGCCGTTTTATTAGCACGCCAATTATGCCGTCAGCATCAATTGCAATATCTGGAATGTGGCCGCAGCCATTATCGGCTGCGCAAAATCGGCCAACGGCGACGTTTTGTCACCTGCTATCAGGTCGATTTTAGTGCCGATGGTGAAAGCCGCTATCAGGCGGAGCTGGTATTAAGCGGTTTACATCTGGCGGCATTTGAGCTGCCGCCGCACCGCATTCCGTCTTAACAAGAGGTTCCCGCTACTGCTGCGCTAAAGCAGCATTTAGCTTGCGGCTGAGTTGCCCGGTCAGAAAGTCTTTATACATCACCCAATCGGCGGCCAAACTATAAAACGGGTATTTAAAGGTGGCTGGCCGGTTATGTTCAAAGCCAAAATGGCCAAGCCAGGCAAAGCCATAGCCGATGAGCGGTAAGGTCCACAGCCACAGCCATTGCTGGCTGAGCAGCACATAAGCCAATACCAGTAACACCAGACTGCTACCGATATAATGTAACGCCCGGCATACCGGGTTAGCGTGTTCACGCAGATAAAACGGGTAAAACTGCTCAAAACTCTGAAATTGTTGCATAGAAAACATCCAATCGGGTTAATCAGGCTGTTTGCCGTACCCGGAACATCAGGCTGCCTTGCACTGTACTAAAGCTAAGTTCCGCCACTTTCTGGTACTGATCGTCAGCAAAAAAAGCCTGATACTTCTGCAGCGTGACAAAGACGCCAATGCCAGCGGAAGATGGATCTTCATCCACCAGGCTATCCACCGCCTGCAGCAAATAGTGGCCTAAACCTGCGTGTTGATATTTCGGCGCGACGGCGATAAATGCCAGCATATGATAACGTTTTGCCGGCATTGCCGCATGAATTCTTTCTTCTTTATTGAGCATCTGTCGGGTAGAAACCAGACCGGCGGTCAGCAACATTTTCAGCCGCCAGTGCCAGAGCCGGCTACTGCCAATGCCGGAGTCAGGCCCAACCACACAGGCCACCCCTAACAGTTGTTCGCCCTGGAATAAACCAACGATTGGCTGTCCGGCTTGCCAAAAGGTACTGAGTTCTTCGCGAATGGCTGCTCGCAGCCGGGCTTCATATTCGCGCTCAGCACTGCGAAAAATCGCCATAAAAAGTGGGTCATCGTGATAAGACTGGTACAGCACCGAGGCGGCGAGTTTCAGATCTTCACCACCAAGTAAGGCGGCTTTTAACTGGCTGGGTTCAAAATGATTGACCTGGGCTAACATGGCTCACCTGTTATTGTTGTTTTTTTATTCACAATAGCAGCCGGCGGTTTGCTTGCCAAGCACGATTTTGTTACCCGAAACTCAGCTATACTTTTTAAACTAAATGTATAAAAAGGAGGACCACCATGGACACCAGTAAACACACTCTGAGCACCCTGTTTGCCCAGTTGGGTTTAGACAATAGTCCCGAGCAGATCCAGGCATTTGTGCGGCGGCATAAACTGAGTGCCGGCATGGAGTTAGCCGAGGCGCCATTCTGGAGTCGAGCTCAGGCCAGCTTTTTGCGCGAAGCCTGGCGCGCCGATTCGGATTGGTCTGATACCATTGATGAGCTAAATAAGCTGCTGCATTAACTGCAGCAGCCAGCAGCAACCCTGTTACAGGTATTGGTAAGCTTTATCACCCCAAGCTGTCAGTTGGTTATCTTTGAAAATTAACGGCGTGCATTCGTCTTTCGTGGTTTTACCATCGCTGTTGCGATGATGAGTGCGGTAAAACAACACTTGTACCTGCTGGCCATCTTTCTGGAACAGCTCGCTAAAATCCGGTGCGCCAAGTTGCTGGCGTACCTCTTCACTGCTCACGCCCAGTGACAGCTGATTAATACTTTGCAAGTTAAACTGCTGGGTTTTACGCCAGGTACTCTCTGATGCAGTCTCGGTTTTATCACCGATAGCAACCACACAGCCTGACAAGGCCAGGGTAGCAGCGCTGATAATAAGTAGTTTTTGCACGGCGGCATTAGCAAACATAATGAAACTCCTGATTTATTCTTGTTAAAGCGGTAGTTACCGACAGCTTTGGGGTAAGCAAAAGCGGGGCCAACTTAAAATATAGTTAAAATACAAAAGCTTAAAAATATGCCGCTATCAGCCGGCCCAAGATAATGCTAAATTAAGCGAAATTTTAGTGAAAATGGCTAAGTCAATGACCAATAAACTGCAACTGGTGCAACAAGCGGCCAAACAACTGCAACACGAAGGCAAAACGGTGAATCTGGCGCTACTGCGTGCCCGCCTGGCGGGCCAGTTAGCCGGCCCGGAATTGTTCAGCGCCTATCAGCAGTGGCGTAATCTGCCGGCGAGCAGTAGCGCTGAAAGCGGTATTGTTTCTGATACCGACATCCCGGCAGCGCCCATCGCCACAGAAACGCCAGATACCCGGCTGGCACGGATTGAGGCTAAGCTTGATCGTCTGCTGGCGCTGCTGGAGCAAACCGATGTACCTGGCTGAATTACGTTTTACGCTGATTGCGGATACCGAATTCAGCCTTGCCGAACAGGCGATTCGCCGCTACCTGGAGGCACTGATCTTTAATGGCCAGATGCTCGGTCGGGAGTTTCCCACGGCCTTTACCGGCGACGCCTTTTGTAGCAGGCTGGTGTTGCCGACAGCGGATGCCCTGAGCGGCCAGCATGCGAGTGCCAGAGTTAAGGCTGCAGAGCAACAACTGGCTGCAGCAGGTCTGGGCTACCCGCAATGCCAACTGCTGGGTCAGGATCTGATGTCGCAGCAAACGGTAACTGAACTACCGGCAGAACTGGTGCTCTTCACCACCTATGCCGATACCTGCTCGCCACTGCGCTGCGCCAATACACTGCAACCTGTACCCTTATTTTGGCTTAACCCTGCTGCGGCCGATTATGAAGCGCTGATCCGCTGGCAACTGCAGTTTCAGGCGTTGGATGAAATTCAGCTGCAGCAAGATCGGGTACTGCACAAAACCGCCGAAAACAGTCTGCAACACTACCAGAGTAAACTTAACCGCCAGGGCCGCAAGCTAGCAACACAACTGGCCAGACAAAACCAGCGGCCAGTATGGTATGCGCTGTACAGTGGCAGTGCTACAGATTGTCAGGCAGAAGCAGATAAATGCTGCCCCGGCTGTGGTGGCAACTGGCGCTTAGCCACGCCACAAGCCGGGATGTTCGATTTTCGCTGTGACAACTGTCTACTGTTGTCGAATATCGCCTGGGAATGTCAGTCAAATAGCGGCGAATAAGCCAGCGGCTTGAGTTCGGCCAGAAACTCAGCCAAATTGTCGGCCAGCTTAACCTTAACCTCCTGGCCGACACTCTCCTGAAACACCTCGCCACTGCGGTTCAATACCGACAGCATAATATTTTCATCATCGGTCACTGCAAAAAACACCGTCTCCTGCTGACGTAAACGGCGCTTCATCAGAATGTGGCCAATAATATTTTCCTGTAAGCGGGCAATATCAGCAGCATGCCATGGCATCAGCAACGCCAGTTTGCCTTTCGGGTGCTCGGCCGCCAGATTGGCACCAAACCAACTGCTGTAAAACGCCTTAATATCCGGATGTAACGTCAGCTCCAATGCGCGCTCCACGTTACTGAAATCGGCCGGCGGTTGTTGTGAAACCGGTTGCCAGCTTACCCGCTCGTCGCCTAATGACTGCACTTCACACGGCGATGACTGCGCTGCATCGCGCCAGGTTTGCATACTAATGCCCTCGGCCTGATGCCAGGCCAGACTCTGTTCGATAAAATTTGCGTAAGCTTGTTGGACAGACACCTCTACTCCCGGGGTCAGTTGTGCTAAGATCGGCTCATTGTAGCGAAAAACACTGCCTTGCGAAAAAAGTAGCGAAAAAAGATTACGACATGACAAAAAGCCATTCCGACGTTCTGGCCGAGCTCAGTCTTGGTAAAATCACTGACTATGTCGATCAATACGACGCCACCCTGTTACAGGCGGTGCCGCGCAGCCTCGGACGCGAAGCCATCGGTCTTGGTCAGCAACTGCCTTTTGTCGGGCAGGATATCTGGCATGGTTACGAGTTGTCCTGGCTTAACAGCAAAGGTAAGCCCCAGGTTGCACTGGCCACCTTTGTGGTGCCTTACGATTCGCCAAACCTGATTGAATCCAAGTCATTTAAGCTCTATTTAAACAGCTTTAACCAAAGCCGCTTTGCTGATGTCGGCCAGGTTTATCAAACCATGCAACGCGACCTGTCGGCCTGTGCCGGCGGCAATGTTAAGGTCAGCCTGCATAATGTCAGCGAAATTATGACCTTCCAGCCAACCTGGATCCCCGGCATTTGTCTGGATGAACTGGATATCGAAGTTGACCAATATCAGTATCAAGCCTCGTTACTGCAATTGGATCCGGCTCGTGGTCAGGTCGATGAGAAATTGCACTCGCATTTACTTAAATCGAACTGTCTGATCACCTCGCAACCAGACTGGGCCAGTGTCTTTATTCATTACCGCGGTACCGCCCTGTCACATGAAGCGCTATTGAAGTATCTGATTAGCTTTCGCAGCCATAACGAATTTCATGAGCAATGTGTAGAGCGCATTTATAACGATATCTGGCAACTGGCAAAACCGGATTTTCTGGCGGTGTATGCCCGTTACACCCGTCGCGGCGGCCTGGATATTAATCCGCTGCGTAGCAGTGAGCCTTACAGCCCGCCGAATATTCGCTTAAGCCGGCAATAAGACGTAACACACCTTGTAACCTTTCCAGACAAAGCACCTTTTGCAGGTGCTTTTTCGTTGCTTTAAGCAGAAAAGCCGCAAAACATACGGCAAATTCTGAAACAACAACAGTAAACTTTCAGCAGCACTTTCATTTTTGCGGTTTTTTTGGTCTAATAGCCGCGCCTGATCCCAACAGGCGCTGACTAACACGGAAGCCTAAAAATGTTACACCTGACCTCTGACGAAGAAACGAGCTGGTTACCCTACTATTTAACTAAATAAACCGGCTCCAACCCTACTACAAAAGTACTAAAGCGGGCTTAGGCCCGCTTTTTCTATCTGTATTTTTACTATTTCAACTATCTCCCCGGCGCTTTCTGGAGATATACTTGAAAAATAAGCAGATGCAGCAAAGCGCACAGCGGGGTGATGTTATTGCAACCAGATCTGAAACAACAACTCAGTGACGCCATCAGTGCCCGCAAAGCACTGGAGCATACCTACGAGCGGCAATTTAAGCTGCTGGGCCAGTTTGTACAGCGCTTATCCTTTCTGTGTAAGGGAGTGGATCTCGAACTCGACAACCGCCTGGCCAAGCTCAGAACCGAGTTGGCCAGAAGTACAGATTTGGAAAAACTGCTGCCATTTGTCGAAGAGACCTCAGAGCACATCCGGCTACTGGAGCAGCGTCAGCAGTATAATATCAAACAAGCGCAAAACGAGTTAACTCAGGCCGGCCGCCTGTTACAACGTCAGCGCGGGCTGCCCGATCAATTGCGGCGAGACCTGCGTGAGTTGCTGAGTCAGGTGGAGCAACCCGCTGGTACTTTGCAGGCCTTTCTGCCTCATTTGAGTCAACTCACTCAGTTGTATCAGTTGGCATTAAAAGCCGGTAAGCAACTAGAGCAGCCAGATAGCGATGATGAGCGCTACGCTCATATCTGCCGCCAGATTACGCTTGAACTCACCAATTTGCTGAGCGAATTATCCTTTAGTGGCAAAAGCGCCAGCGAAGTCGAGCAAATTAAGAGCAGTTTACTGGGTAATTTATCGATTGAAGCCCTGCTCGATGCCTGTTTAAGTACTATCAGTATTATTGTACGCGGTATTAATGAAGAGCGACTCTCGGCCGAGAGCTTTTTACTGCGTTTAAATGAAGCGTTGACCAGTGTGCAGCTGGCGGTAGAAAGTACCTTACATGACTCGGGCCGGCTGGCCAACAAACTGCTGTCGCTGAACAAAAAAATTGAGGCGCAAATCGATCATCTGGGACAGCAAAGTGAACAGGCCGAATCACTGGAGCAATTAAAACTGCTGGTGATTTCCAAGATGTCAGAGCTCACGCAAACCTTGCGTGAAAAAGATCAGGTTGAGCAACAACAACGTACGCAAATTAAACAGGTGTTGTCATCGCTGGAGAGTCAGGTCAAAGAATTAGAACTGGAAGCCAAAAGCTTTCGAGACCGTTTAGCCGAACAAAACTTCCGCAGCCTGCGTGATAGTTTAACCGAGATCCCCAACCGGGCAGCCTATGACGAGCGCTTGCAGCTGGAATTTAAACGCTGGCAACGTTTTAGCTCGCCGCTGTGTATCGTGCTGGCCGATGTCGATCACTTTAAAACCATCAATGATAACTATGGCCACAGCGCCGGCGATAAAACCTTGCGGATTATTGCTAAAACCTTGCAACAGTCACTGCGGCAAACCGACTTTATCGCCCGCTACGGCGGCGAAGAGTTTGTGATCCTGCTGCCAGACTCAGAACTGATGCAGCTGCTGGACCCGCTTAATCAGCTGCGGGAGAAGGTAAAAAATATCCCGTTCAAATTTAAAAACAAAAAGGTGACGATCACCATTTCGCTTGGCGCAACCCAGCTCAAGGCGGGCGACACCATCCAACAAGCCTTTGAACGGGCTGACGAAGCCCTTTATCAGGCGAAAAAAGCCGGCCGGGATCAGCTTGCAATCCGCTGAATCAGGCCACGCAAAACAGGAGTAGAGCGATGCAAGTGCATCTTAACCCTTTGGGTGCCATGGATTTACTGTCACAACTTGAAGTCGAGCGTCTGCAACAAAATACCGAGCAGGCCACCTTTCAGTTATTCCGCAATTGCGCGCTGGCCGTGCTCAACGTGGGCAGCCAGACCGATAGCTCAGCTGAAATTTATGAACAATATCAGGATTTCAGCATTAATCTGCTAAGCCGCGAACGCGGCATTAAAATAGAATTGAATAACCCACCGCAAAGCGCCTTTGTCGACGGCCAGATTATTAAAGGTATTCATGAACACTTATTCGCGGTACTGCGCGATATTCTGTTTTACCATACCCGTCACATTGCCTCGGCTAACCCGCTGGATTTAACCAACTCAACCCATCTGACGCATACGGTGTTTGATATTCTACGCAACGCCCGCGCTATCGATGCTACCTGCGAACCCAATATGATTGTGTGCTGGGGTGGGCATTCGATTAAAGAAGTCGAATACGACTACACCAAAGAGGTGGGTTACCAATTAGGTCTGCGCGGCCTGAATATCTGTACCGGCTGCGGCCCCGGCGCCATGAAAGGCCCGATGAAAGGCGCAACCATTGGCCACAGTAAGCAACGGATCCGAAATGGCCGCTATCTGGGTTTAACCGAGCCCAGCATTATTGCCGCTGAGCCACCGAACCCCATTGTCAATGAACTGGTGATCCTGCCAGATATTGAAAAGCGCTTAGAGGCGTTTGTCCGGGTGGCGCATGGCATTATTATTTTCCCGGGCGGCGTAGGCACTGCTGAAGAGTTGCTATACCTGCTGGGAATTATGCTGGACCAACAAAATAATGCGCAGCGCTTACCGGTTATCTTAACCGGCCCGGCCAGCAGCGCAGCCTACTTTACTGAAATTGCTCACTTTATTGAGCAAACCCTCGGCAAAGCGGCGCTGGACCTGTTTGAAATTGTTATCGATGATCCGGTTGCTGTTGCGCGCAAGCTGAAAGCCGGTTGTCAGGAAGTTCGCAGCTACCGCAAAACTGTCGGTGATGCTTATCACTTTAACTGGACCCTAACCATCCAGCCGGAATTTCAGCAGCCCTTTATCCCGAATCACCAGAATATGGCCGCACTGGACTTGCACCTGGATCAGGATAAAGCCAGACTGGCCGCTAACTTGCGACGCGCCTTCTCCGGTATCGTGGCGGGTAACGTCAAAGATGAAGGGATCCGAGCCATTCGCCAACATGGACCCTTTGTACTAAGTGGTGAACCGCGATTAATGCAAATGATGGATAAATTACTGCAGGCCTTCGTCGAGCAAGGCAGAATGAAGCTGCCGGGCAGCAAATACGAACCCTGTTACCGGATTGAACGCTAAATGGCACGGGTAGTTCTGATTGATGCGTTAAACCTGATCCGCCGCCTCTATGCGGTGCAGGAGCGGCCGTATCTGCCGCTGGCAGACGACATCGCAGAAACTACCCGGCAACAAATTATCAGTAATACCCGTCAGGTACTGGCACAGGCATTAAAACGCTTACAGCAGGAGCTGCAACCCAGCCATGCGTTGCTGGTCTTTGATGGTGGCCACAGTGTCTGGCGCCAACAGTTATGCCCGCTTTACAAAGCAAACCGCAAGCCGATGCCGGCGATCCTGGCCGAGGCTCTGCCAACGCTGATTACCGACACCGAGCAACTGGGGATCCGCTGTTTTATGCAGGCGGAATACGAAGCCGATGATGTCATTGCCACCATCGCCAATAAGGTCCGCATACATCAACAAGACGCCATTGTTGTCTCAACTGACAAAGGTTATCTGCCGCTGCTGCCGCAAGGGGTGCAAATTTATGATGCCTTTGCCCGGCATTTTCTTGACACTGACTATGTGAAACAGAAGTTTGGTGTCGCGCCGGAGCAACTGCTCAGCTGGTGGGCGCTGGTTGGGGATAGTACTAACAATATTCCCGGCGTAACCGGCGTTGGCCCGAAAAGTGCTGAAGAATTAATGCAACTGGGTGCCAGTTTAAATCAGGCGTTACAGCATCCGGATTGCCCGAAAAAATTACGCCAGAAAATTTTGGAACAAAAGCAAGATATTCTGGTTTATATTCAGGTATTAGCATTACAAACCAATCTGGAACTGGGGCTAAATTTGCAAGATATCCGACTGCCGGAGCAAGAGGCATGAACAAATACAAAATTCTGATCCTGTTTCTGGCTGGCATTGTTGCCTACTTCCTGATTACCTTTTTGGTGTTACGGTTTTACCCGGATGATCCGGCACAGATGGCCTGGATGGATCGCGAAGCCTTTAATGCCCGCTATATCGCCCGCCTGAATACCGACGGCAGCATTAAACAAGAATATCTGATCGGCCGGCTTGGCAGTCCCGACATTACAGAAGCCTTCCAGCATCAGGATCAGGTTTACCAACTACTCTACTACCGCACCCATCGCAAGGCCGCAGATGGCATTACCACGACCGATGAGTGTACCGCCCTGCTCTTTATCGACCGTCGGTTAACCGCCTCCGGCGATGACGCAGTGCAGCAATATCAGGCAGTACAGTCTGATGTCAGCCGTCTCCGTTAGCTGGTTAAGGTGCTATCAACAGCTGCAACGACTGGCCCAGCAGCTGCAACTCGCCCAGGATAGCGACCAACTGCACAGCTGTATTCGTTTAGCCAGCGAGTTGAATAATGAGCTACAACAAGTTTTTGAACTGCAGGCTGGCGCTGCCGTTGCCCAATTAGCCATTTTACCGGCCGATTTAGCACTGGGCCCGGCCCAAGCCCTGAAAAGCTGGGTATTACTGGCATTGTGGAGCCGACTTAAACATTGGCCGGCGGCAAGACGTGATGCCTTAGCGGTATCGGCCTTAATGGCAGCCTGTAGCGAAGAGAAAGACAAGGCGCCGGCGGCACTGCGTTTAGCCAGCAAACTAAAAAAACTCCAGGTTGGCGGCCTGACCACGAATTTGTTAGCGGGCAGTTTTCATCAGCTACAACAACGCCGTCCCTGGCAGGTGCATCACGATAGCCCGCTTCTGACATTAGCATTACAACTGGGTCAACAGCTGCAGCCGCAACGACAAAAAGCGCAGGCACTGGACCAGGTCATCAGCCAAACCCTGATCCAGACTACCGATGAAGCCGTGTTGGCCGAGCTGAATCAATTGGCACAACTCGCACCCCACCTCTACTGGTGCGGTCGGTTGGCACAGGACACCGTAGGACGCTGCTGGGTGATCTGTCAGTTGGAAGTCACGGACTGTTTGGTGCTGCAATACTGGCCGGAGCAGCAACGGTTCGCGACCGAAGCACATAAACTGGCGAAACAAGATTTACAACTACTGGCCCCCAGCGTAATGGTGCCGCAACATTGGCTGGATCGCATTCAAATACCGGTGCTGAGCTCCCGCCCGCTACCCACCCCTAAAGGGTTATTGGAGCATTCAGTATTACAAAAGCTGGATTATCAGGATCTGGATGCGCAGGTCAAGCTGCTGGAGAGACAACCGCTGCTGGCACAATACTTGTTAGATAACGCCAGCACCAGTAATCGTAAACAAACCCTGGTTAACCGCTTACGTCATGCGTTGGCAATGTTTGGCCAGGATCAATTACCGTTAGCGGTTGCCAGAGCAGAGTTACTGCAATATTTACAGCGGCAGGCCTTTAATCAACACGCTTTTTTACTGGCACTACAAGACCTTTTTCGCCACAGTCTGTTGCTGCTGGGCCGGTATCTTTCGCCAGCGCTCAGCCCGCAACAAGCCGGTGTCATTGCCGCTTGTTGTAGTGCCCCATTCTGGCATCACCCCAGCATTTCTGCTGTACCCATTAGCCGCAGCACTAACCAGGGCTGGTTGCTGCCCGAGCTGGCACAACAGTATTTACTTGAGCCGGTGCGCAGCCAGCGCCTGAGCGCCGCCTTGCTGCAACATTACCAATTAGCGCACTGGGCCGAAGCCGTGCTGTGTCAGTATGTGTCCATAGACCATAGAAACATTAGCTTACGGGAACAACATGGGCTTTGGTTGCGACTCTGCTGGCAACTGAGTTTTAGTATTTTGCGTTATCCTCAGGCTCAGGCCAGCAGTAGCAGCCTGTTGCAAAGCCTAAGCCCGGTTCTGAATTTACCACAACAGAGTCTGGAACTGTGGCAACAGCAGTTAATTGCTGCCGCCAGCCCCGTCTGCCCACTCGATTAAGCCCTTAAGCTGGCAGTACTATTCAGCGTATTTATATTGCTTATCACGCTAAGCTCTGGGATGCGGGAACGGCAAACTGGTCTGTACATCGCATTTTTGCTATACTCACACCGTTTTCAGGCGCCGCGCCTGAGTATAAATTTCAAAAATATTTCAGCTAAGGATCCCCATGAGCAAGCAAACGATTACCGTCATCAAAGGTGACGGCATTGGTCCGAGTATTGTCGAAGCAGCCATTCAGGTGCTGGAGAAAGCCGGCTGTGATTTTAATTACGAATATGTTGATGCAGGCTTAACCGCGTTAGAAAAAACCGGTGAGTTACTGCCACAGGCTACGCTGGATGCCATTGCCCGCAATAAGATCACCTTAAAAGGCCCGTTAACCACGCCAGTTGGCGAAGGTTTTACCTCAATCAACGTGACCTTACGCAAAAAATTTAACCTGTACGCCAACGTACGGCCGGTGATTTCCTTTAAAGGCACCAAAGCCCGCTACGAAAATATCGACATTATCACCATCCGTGAAAATACCGAGGGTATGTACTCAGGTCACGGCCAGACCGTCTCTGAAGATGGTCAAACCGCTATGGCCTCCAGTATCGTGACTAAAGAAGGGGCGCGGCGCATTGCCGAGTTTGCCTTTGAAACTGCGCGCCGTGAAAAACGCAAAAAAGTGACCATAGTGCACAAGGCGAATATCCTGAAATCGACTTCTGGTCTGTTCCTGAAAACCGCACGCGAAGTGGCACAGCAGTATCCGGATATCGAAGCTCAGGAAATGATTGTCGATAATACCTGTATGCAGCTGGTGATGAACCCACAGCAGTTTGATGTGATTGTTACCACTAACCTGTTCGGCGATATTTTATCGGATCTGTGTGCCGGTTTAGTCGGCGGTTTAGGTATGGCACCGGGTGCTAATATTGGTAAAGACTGCGCTATCTTCGAAGCGGTACATGGCAGTGCGCCGGATATTGCCGGTAAAAACCTGGCCAACCCCAGCTCAGTGATCCTGGCATCAATTCAAATGCTGGAATACCTGGAAATGAAAGATAAAGCCGAGAAAATTCTGACCGCACTGCGTGATGTAATTGCCTCTGGCGATCGCACTACCCGCGATCTGGGCGGCAGCTTCGGTACCACCGACTTTACCCAGGCTGTATTAGAGCGGCTGTAACAGCGCTTTGGCATTCAGACCTAAACTGCTAACATAGCCACCTCGAGTGGCTATTTTTTTGGAACCCAAATGACTCAGGCCAATAATCCGTTGCACGGCGTTACGCTGGAGCAAATTGTTACCGCGCTGGCCGCGCACTATGGCTGGGAGGGTTTAGCCCGGCAGATTGATATTAACTGCTTTAAAAAAGATCCGTCGGTAAAGAGCAGCCTGAAATTTTTACGTAAAACGCCCTGGGCACGCGAAAAAGTGGAAGCGTTGTTTATTGCCAGTAAACTGCCGCCTCGGGCTTAGCACAACGCGCTGCGGCGAAGAACTACGGTAGTTTACTGCTGCAAAGGTGAACTCACTGGCCTGCCACTGTTCTGCCAGGCTAGTCCGCACTGTCTGCAAGCAAAATCGGCAATATATGGTGTCGGCTTATCCGATGATGCGTGGCATTACCATATTTACTGTCATGTGCATTGAATAACAAAATGATCAACAGATCACGAGCCGGCACAAACTGCAGCAAAGCCGTATAACCATAATCTGTGCTACCGCCCATCTGTACTATAGCTTCACCGTTGACTTCAAGCTTAGCAAAACTGCCAAGTAACCATCGCTCGTTCGCGGCGGAAAAAACCAAATTTGGCTGCTCTGGCGGCAATATTGCACCACTGTGCAGTGCCGCAAACCAGACTGCGAGATCCTCAACAGAGGTAACCATGCCGCCGGCACCTAGCAGCGCCCAGGTTAAGGTTTTGTCATAAGTCGTCTGGCCTGCCTCATCGCCACCATAACCCCGTGCAAACTGCGCCCCGGCGAGCCGGCTATCCTGGTAAAAGCCGGTATGTTGCAGCTTTAAAGGTGTAAGTAAGTTGCTGTGGATATAATCCTGAAACGATTGTCCGCTGACTTTCTCAACGATCGCGGCCAACAACGTATAAGCGGCATTGGAATACGCAATGGTCTCGCCCGGCTTTGCAATCAGCGGCATCGCTAAAATACGGCGTTCCGCTTCGGCCTTATCCATCACTTCAAAGTCAGACTCGTTATGAAAATTATCCAGGCCGCTGTCATGTGCCAGCAATTGTTTAATAGTAATAGTCTGCAATTCAGCAGGGGCAGTCGGATAAAAATCGCCAAGCGTCGCAGAAAGTTGTAAGCGATGATTGGCCGCCAGTTGCAGTACGGCCGCCGCGGTAAAGGTTTTGGCAATTGACCCCATATCTGAGATCACCGTTGCCTGATTTAAAACGGTCTCGCTACGGTCTGCACAGCCATAGGCGCTTTGCAGCAGCACCTTATCGCCTTGCGCGACCCAAACCAGACCGTCAAAGGTGCCGGCAAGGTGTTCGCGCTGCAGCTCGGCGCCAAGCGCAGTAATAACGGGCTGGTTGGCATCAGCAATAGGCATGACATTGCGACAATCGGGCATGCTGCTACAGCCTGCTGACATAGCGACCAGCAGTAATGCTATGCTTCGGGATATGGCAACAACGCCAAGCCGGAGTGACAGAGTCTTATACTTGGCAAGCTCTATCCATTTACCCCAATACACTACCACCTATGTCCCCTTAACGTTTTGCATCGAAATTAGCTCTTTAGCACTTTCTTTGCAGGCTGAGTCACTATCAAATAAATGAGATACCCCAGTAGCGGAAAAAATACGACTGCTTGGTACGGCTTTCGCGATTGCCACATTAAACCAGACCTTGTTCTGATCTATAAAATCAACAACGACACACTACAACTTGCACGCATTGGCTCTCACTGCGAACTTTTCTAGCTGAGGCATAAATCACATAACGCCCAGTTCAGCCGCAGCGAAAATGAAGCGACCTTTGTGTTATTGTTTGAGCGACAGCGAGTAACACAAATGTTGCATAGTGCACGCTGTCGGTCTGGAGCTGATTGTTATGCCTGCACTGCACCATTTCAGGTTCGCTTTTTGAGAGACGAGTAGAGCTTGCCCTTTTCCCGCTTGCCTACGGCAAGTACATACACAAGCAGCTCATCGTCAACAACCTCATAGGCTAACCGGTAACCAGCGGAGCGAAGTTTGATTTTGTACACCGAGTCATAGCCGCTTAACTTGTCAGCAGGCACTCTGGGATTTTCCAATCGCTCTGCCAGTTTTTTCTTGAACTGGCTCCTGATCGGGGCGCCAAGCTTTTCCCATTCCTTCAGCGCAGCCGGAAGAAAGCGGAGCTTATAAGTCATCCAGCGACACCGTTATAGCCTGATCTTTGTCGCCACGACGTTCCTCAACAAGTTGGGCCAGCTCATAGTCGTCGATCATGTCCATCAGAGCCTCGTAAGTCTCCGCTGGAATCAGGTAGGCCGCTGGCTTGTTGTGATTTAACACAGCGATAGGCGAACCACTGGCCTGGGAAAGCAAGGCTGAAGGATTTTTCTTTAATTCTGAAATACTTACAGAAAAGTCTGCCAATACTTGACGCATAAAAACCTCTATATAGGCCTATATTTTGGTCATATATTAGCTCGTATAAGCGCCGAATGCTACCGCTTGTAGGCATGACGCCGCAAGCAGCGGCGAGCGTTAGCGAGTCCAGCACCGCAGGCTGCGTTGTTTAAGGCGCTTGTTAGCAATTTACCCTGCACTGGTAAATGCAGACCGATACTTAACAAAGCCACGCTTGACCGCCCCTTTAAAACCCTGCTTTTCAAAAAATGCGTGCGAATCTAACCGCTGCGAAGAGCTAAGAAGCATGATCTTAGAGCAGTTTGTACTAACACAAAAAATTTCTATTGCCTGAAATAAAGCAGTACCAACACCCAACCCGCGAGCAGCCACATCAACAATAACGTTTTCTACTACAGCAAACGGCTGTTTACGAAACATAACATCAGAACACAGTGAAACTAATGCGCTACCAACAACATTACCTTGGTAGTCGCAGACAAATAACTTTGAGCGCGCATCGTCATAAAGTGCCTGTATTTGTTCTGGCTCTACCTTTACCGCAGGATTATTAACCAATTGGTTATACAATTCAGACAAGCTTAAAGCATCTTCAGGCTTTGCTTCACGAACTATCAAATGAACACCTATCATCCTGGAATGCTAACGCGCCGCGCATGCGCACGAATTTGTGAGCGTCGCAGGGGCCACAGGCCCCGAATGACGCGGTTTGTTATACATCATTGCTTTTTATTCCCATAAATCCAATCCAGCCCTTGAATTGCAGCCGTCGGAAAAGCTGTCGCATGGGTCGCACCAGCTACAACTTCAAATTGAAGCTCTATATTGGCAGTATCCAGTTGCAAAATCTTGTCTTTTAGTTGGTTTGCACCAGCCAACATATCCTGCCCTTCGCCATAGGCAGGTGTTTCATACTCACCAACAGACAGGTACACCTTTGTTGTTACCTTTGGCTTTGCGGCTTGTAAAACAAGAATAACATTGTTATCAAACCAGACTGATGGACTGCCCAGTATGTAGTTTGAAAACAGATCCGGTTCAGAGAACAAAATATAGGCGCCAAACAAACCACCTAATGAGTTGCCGACAAAAGTCCTGTCTGTTTTACTTGCCCGGTAATTGTGTTCAATAAATGGCATCACTGCATCACGTAGAAAGGCCATATGTCCTTTAGCATTGCCCGTTTCCTGCTTCCAGGATTTAGCCACTGTCGGCGTGTAATCTCTGGTTCTGCTGCTTGTTCCTATCGAACCTTTTTCATAGGACACCGCCACGATAATGGCATGCTGCATCACTCCACTGTTCATCGGAAAACGCATTGCACCCGATACCATTGGAAAACTGTAGTGCGCATCAGTAAGGTAAATCACCGGGTAAACTTGATCAGTTCTCGTGCTGTAGGAAGGAGGTAGTTGAATAAATAAAGGGTAGATTCGCCCACTGGATTGTTCTTTTACCTCAATCACAGAACTTCTCGGTAACTCGTATGGCGTATTGGCACTTAACTCAAAGCAGATCAGCAGCAATATCGATAGATAAAATAATTTCATTTGATTAACCATGATGTATAACGTTTGGTTAAGGGGCGGCCTCTAGCCCGTCCCAGTTAGCGAAGCGAATGACTTGAACCAGTTGTTATGCCTTGTACTCAAATGTATTGCCGATGAAGTAGATAAATAATCTCCTTTATTCATCACGCTTGATTCACGGGTTTTAGTAAGGCCCAATGAATGGAGCAAAAAAATCGAATTATTTGAAGCTATTGTCAGGTCGCAATAAGCAGCTGATTGCGCCATTTCCATTCCATAGCAGCCAAACCGCCAACAAAAATAGCCTCGACAACCAGATGAGCGCAACCCAATAAAGTCATATTGCCAGAAAATTGGGTGACTAGGGCGATACAAATCAAAGCCCATATCCCATTTGCGCATACTAAAATTTTTATTAAACCTTCTTGCCGTCGTCTACGAGTGGCAAGACTAAATGAATACCACGCATACAATAAGTTTACAGTTCCTATAACCAATAAAAAACTTTGTGAGATCGAGTATAAATCGGTCAGCCAGCCGGAGAGTGAGATCACTAAAATTCCGGCGAGTGCACCAGCAGTGCAGTCTATCCATAGAAGGTTCTTGGCTATTTTCATACATCTATTGCCTGTTTACTAAAGCGGCTTAAGTAACGCCTAAACGGCATAACGCCCACCACACAGGCGAGCAACTTGCTGCGAGCCAAGCGGCCACAGGCCTCGATGTTTAAGGCGTTTGTTATGTGCCATGCTGCCGTTTCTCCTTACCGAATAGTGAAAGATATAGAAGAAAAAGACCGATGCCTACATTAAGTATGACCAAACAGTAAAACAAAAAAGCGTTGCCTTCCAGGGTTAATGTTCTATTGTTTTTTATAGCAATTTCACTATCAAATAGTGCGTCGATACCATAAAAAAGCAAAAGTAAACTCATAGCAAACAAGAAGATCCTACCTCCTATTCCTAGTTTCTTTTGCTGCACTGAGTGCAAAAATTTTGGATTAGCTACTTTTCTTTTTTCTATTTCCGTTTCTATTTCAGATACGCGCGAAGGGAACGCATCTTTGTCTATTGATGACAACGCTTCTTGTAGTTCGCTTAACGAATAATCTGAATAATTCGGTTGCATTAAAAACTTTCTCTATTGCACATAACGCGTTACTAATGGGCTGCCGCAGCGCAGCGTAGGCAGTCCCGTGGAGGCCACGCTTTTTGTGGCCGGAACGCAATTTAGTAATTTGTTATGTGACATTTAATGTTTAGCAATTGTTGAATGGTGCATAACCCAATAAGCTAAAGCAACAAATACACCACCAACTAAAACAGCCAAAGACCACAACCAAGAATTTACAAATGCTAGAGATCCATGCTCTCTTTGTAATTTGTTGGCGTCGTTAAATACTGCAGCACTGAAAGCAAGATGAACTAAGATGGCACCTATAATTGGCAATATATTCCACATTAAGCCAAACGCCATTACTTGGCCTGAGTTTAAACTATTAAAATATAAATCCATTTAGATACCTTTTTTTAAAGATCAGCTTGATGCTGAGAGTCACATAACGCCCGCCAAACACGCGAGCAACTTGTTGCGAGTCGAGCGCCGCAGGCGCGTTGTGCTGGCGTTTGTTAGCGCACCTGAACTCAAATACATATTAAGTGAACAAAGCCTCAAGCTGTGCTTTTTGTTCAGGACTAAGCTCATTTAACGTCTTTAATGCAACTTCAAGTGCTGCTCTAGCATCTTCCGCCAAACTAAAATGTAAATAAGCCCTTATCAAAGAGATGTGAGCGTTCAACGATTGAGGATAAGTTTCTCGATTCCACTGCAACAGCGCCAACGCATCAGCTTGCCGGTTTAAGAATTGTAACCACTGACCATAGCCAGCAGCTCTGTCCTCAGGAATAACCATGGGAATATTCAGTAGCTTCGAACGCCGCTCAAAGATAGCTTGCAAATCCGCTAGGGTTTGAGGCGTTTCAGGAATGCCCCAACCTGAAAACAGATGCTTTAGACCGAAGTACTGCCCTTGCAAAACGGTAGTATTGTGAGTTTCGTCGCTAAAAGTCTCGGACCCAACGACCAATCTGTCAGATGGATAACGAGCCAGTAATTCAACAAAGCGTTGATACGGCTCTGTCATGGTTGGTTCTTCATTAGCTATCGACACATACAAGCGCCCTTGCAACTGATCGCTTTTTAAAGCCTGCTCAGCTAATCCAAGCAATTGATGGTTATTCCAATATAAAGATGGGCTGATGGCGATAACATCATTAAACAAGCCAGGTCGTTTCACCAATGCATTAATAGCAAACTGACCACCATGAGACGTGCCTGACAGCATTTGATAGTCCAAAGTGCGGTAATTCTGTTTCACAAAAGGAATCACTTCTTTCTCGACAAAAGCTAGAAATCTATCTGCATTTTTCAGTTGATTAGGGTTTTGCTTCTCTGAAGGGGTTACAGTCAGGTCTCTAGCGCGTGTTTCAGGCGGGTTAACAATACCGACCACAATCATTGGCGGCATCTGATCGAATTTTGCTAAATAATCTACCGTACCGGCCGTATGTGGGCCCTGAATGTCGCCATCGGTCAGGTATAACACCGGATAACGCTCCTGACTATTTTGGTAACCCTCAGGCAGATAAATCACCAAGTCACGCTTTTCGCCAAGTAAAGCACTGTCAATCACCATTTCTTGTAATACCGGCAGGCGCGCAGCAGCCCAGCTATTCCAGTGACTTCCCAGTATCAGCAGCAATAATCCATATATTATTTTTTTCATTGTTTTTCCTTAATTTTATAACGCCACACGTAACTAGATTGCAGAACGATTTTAGCGCTAACGCCCGCCACAAACGCGAGCAACTTGTCGCGAGTCGAGCCGCAAGGCGGCGTTTTGCTGGCGTTTGTTAGCCAACGAAGATCAGTATTTACTTTAAAGATTAAAGCTACTCAATCCGGTTACCCGAAGTTTACTCATTCGATTGTTCATTACTCGCGACACGATTTTTACTCTGCAAGTGGGCTAGCATTTTGGCTATTCGAGATCTTTGCTGTAATAATTCCCCCGCAGTAGTATGAATACATCTAATTCGCTTAAGATCCGGCAGACACCAGCGTCCTCTTATAATGCTTAATCTTAGAACAAGACTGAGATAAACCAGCGCTAAATTTAATTTCACTTCAAAAGAACCACTGTTCAGGGTAAAGCCTAATTTTTCTACTGAACGATTACTAAAAAAATATGACGATGCGGTAATTTCATTTTGTGCACTTAATCTCCCTTCAGCTACTGCGTCGCAAATACTTAACAGCCCCTGTAAAACAAGTAGCATTGCGTGTCGTTGTGACTGGATGCCACGTTCGATCCACCGCAGCTGAGTTATATAGTCATACAAGGTACCCACGTGTAAGTCGATTCCTTGAGGCGACTTTGTGGCAAACAGTAATGGAGAGTAATATGTGAAGCGTCCGGCCAAAGCATAAGCTGGTGCTAATAAAAAGCTTTCAAGTATTGGAATCAATGGCAACAACAAGATCGCGGCAATTAGCCAATAGACACCTTTCGGTAGACACAAAAAGGGCAACCCTAGTAACAACAAGAACACACCAACAAGTAGTATTGGAAAACACCACTGAAGCAGTAACGTTTTACTTATGATGTAGCTATGCTCATTCATTTGCAGTAAATATTTAGTCACGGCACTCAAAAATCAAATGCCAGCACTTAGCTCGAAAAACTAAGCGATGTACCAAGCAACCAACATTACTACTACACCAAATAAAAATCCATAAACAAATGACTTGAAACGAAAATCTTGCGAAGGTTGTTTTTGGTCCATTTAAATGCTCCTTAAGAGTAACGGGATTAAATTGAAAATAAGGCTAACGCAAAGCACACGGGCGACCAGCCGCGCAGCGGGTTGGCGTCCCAGCGACCAACGGGAGCGAGTGATGCGCCTTGTTAGCCGTTTTAGACTTCAACATTACTCTTGCCTATATTGCACTTTTCACAAAGTATCTGAAGGTTTTCAAACACGGTTTCGCCACCATTTGCCCAAGGAACAATATGATCAACATGCAGTTTTGCACCATCTTGTGGTGTGGCACCGCAAAGCTTGCACCTAGCGCCATCTTTCATTAGCACCATTGCTCGTAGGCGCCAATTAATATTTCTTGGGGTTCTTTTTGAGCTTACCTTTTGCTGTTCTACGCCGCTCTGCTCTGGTAACTCACCTTCATTTACCCATGAAACAAAGGCTTCAAGAGACTTGCGCCACCCGCCAAATCGTTTTTCATATGTACCAGAAGAATATTTGGATACGTCTTTTGTCAAATCATTGTACTTTGGTTGACGACCCAAACTTGTCCAGACATCAACTAAATTCTCAAAGAGTTCGTCATTTGAGATATTTAGAGTTCTGGTTTTTTTAAGGCCTGCTTTTTCAAGTGCTTTAAACCAAGACCCAAATCGTCTATTTAGAGTAGTGCTGTGATAATTGCCACGTTCGTTGTATTCATCAATCGTGACTTTATCTTTTTCCAATTCGTCAGCAACCCTTTTGAGATCGTCGATTAAATCTTGATCAGGTACATTTCGATTATGGGATTCTAATTGGAACTTCATGATTTCCCTTTGACGGCTAACGCCAAGCGCACGGGCGACGAACCGCTTGCGGTTTGGCGTCCATTTGGCGCGTATTGTTATGTTTTTTCACAATATGATAGCAGCCTGTCGATGTTTTTCTTGAATACCTTTTGAGGATTTGGAGGCTCCTCATTATCAAAATATGCCCCTGTATATTGAAAATAATCTTGTTGCCCATTTGCTGTATCTTTATCACCAAATCTATAAAGATCCCAAGCGGATTGAAAACCCTTTTTGTCTTTTACAAAACGACTATATTCGCTTACGGCTTCACTTAATATCGGAAATTTTTGTCTCAAAACAGGAACAATATCGGAAGAATGCTCTGGCCAATTTGTTGGTATAGGATAAAGCCCTTTAAATTCTGTATGAATAATTTGGCTAAACTTGTCTGCCGCATTTAACCTGCGAGTTTTCTGAAAATGTCTCCAAAATAAATGCGCCGTGAAGCAAGCTAGCAAAATGCTACCGACTATAGTCCATATATTTTTAATAATCACATCAATCATTAAACTTACTCAATCCTTTAGGGAAACACCAAAAACATAACGCCCCGCGCATGCGCGCGAACTTGTGAGCGTCGCAGGGGCCGCAGGCCCCGAATGGCGCGGTTTGTTATACAACTTGCGAACCATCTACTACCCCTTTGAACTTTAAGGTTAAGTTTTGCTTAAACGAAAATAACCACAAACCCAAGATGCAGATCAGCCAGGTAAAAACTGTGAAGAACAAACTAAAGAAGAGCCATAAAACCCAAGAGAGCAGAAAACCAGAAAAACCATGAACAGGAACATCGTTCCATTTTACGGTATCCGCACCAAACAATGCTGCCACACCAAAAACGGTGAACACGACAAAAAAGCCCGTAAACAAACCTATTGCTAGAAGCTTAAACAAAGAGCCCTTTGAAATTTTCTTGAAAGTTACATCCATGCTTGATTCCATTTAGTTGTATAACGCCCAAATTTAGCGCGGAAAGCCGCGCAGCGGGTTGACGTCGCAGCCAGCACTTTTTGCTGGCGATAAAATTTGATTGTTATACGTTTTTAACGAATATCTCTCTGCTGACTCAAAGACAACCTTTTTGTTGAACTGAACACTGGTTGCCGCTTATCATAGCTTGCAAGGTAAACATCAATTTCTACAGTAAAGAAAGCTCTCGGCTCAATTTCCAATATACCCAATTCACCTAAGTTGGTAGAAAGCAACACCTCACCACCAAAAGCAAAAAAACTACGGTCATGATCTTTAAAATCACCATCGACATAAAGTTTCATGCCATGAAGCCAACTATTAACCACTTTAATGGAATGGCCTTTTACTTCAAAATTCCATGTTTTTCTCATTGATTACTCCGTAATTCAAAAAACGTATAACGCCGCCAGCACGCGCGGATTTGTAGTGAAGGCGAAGCCGCAACGAAAAAGACGTCGCCGTGCCTGGCCTTGTTATGGCTACATTGCTCGGTTGATGAGCCGCGTGCCTGAGCTAATGCCAATGTTGGCAGCCCTTTTTGACATAGGTGTTCAAATGTATCTGTTGCCGTGGGCAACAACATTAGACAACCTTGCCCAGAGATGAGCCAATAATCACTCCAAAGCTCATGATAACAACTGCCGCAATAAATGCCGCTAACACAATCAGGCCAGTTTTCTGGGCCTTTGGCACTGAATTCCACCAATTTTTTATTTCATTAATCATGAATCTTCCCTAACACATCGGAACTCGAAATTACTTAGCCATAACGCAAAGCACACGGGTGACAGACCGCGCAGCGGGTTGGCATCCCAGCGACCAGCGGGAGCGAGTGATGCGTATTGTTATGTTTTTTTGAGCAATACATCCACGACCTCTATTGCTTCTTTTAAATTTGCACCTGTGATTTTTCGATAAAGCCTAATGGCTTTTAATCTATGGCCTTCATCTAGCGCCTTACGCACTTCAGGAGGGATAAAAGTGGGGTCATTTAACTCAATACCAGAAAGCTTAATGAGTGCACCTAATGTGATCTCCAAGTAACGAATTCTTTTTTGGTACCGAAGAAATTGCGATAACAGTAGAAAAAAACATACAACCGTCAGTACTGGGACAAGAAAAATATCAAAATATATAGCCAAACCATCCATTAATGCTGTCCAAAACGATTCCAAATAAACAGCCAAGTCATCTACTCCTTAAAATACATAACGCCCAAATTTAGCGCGGAAAGCCGCGCAGCGGGTTGACGTCGCAGCCAGCGCTTTTTGCTGGCGATAAAATTTGTTTGTTAGCGCCGGTACTCAACGCTATCACCAGAAACCGAAATAACATTATCACTAACAAGCTGATTCAAATAGCCTTGTATTGCAAGTTCATTGCCTTTGATTCGCATGTGAGAGGCAATATGGTTACGTAGTGATGCGACTTTTTTAGGCCTTTTATCCTTGGGTTTTGATGTCAAACTTTGGAGCAGCTTGGCACTGATATTTTCCACCGTAGCAAGCTTGATATGCTTGCAGGTACGGCCATTAGCTTTTATGTGAGCAATGAGTGGAGTAAACCCGTTGTCATTTGAGATTATGTCGAAAGTTACGTCTTTACCGGCAGCGCTATCATACCGCCCAAGATAATAAGACAAATGAAAATCCAAGTTATTTGACTGCGTTGCCTTAAGCTGAACAATGACTATTTCCAATGGTATATCGTACTTTTTCTCACCAAAATCAATTTTGGGTTGTTTAGCTCCAAGAAATACAATGATTTTCTGATAAGCCGAAAGGTCAATTTTTTCTAAATTACCGATGTTTTCGTAATCAATAAATGCCCACTTCACTGTGATCTCTCCTTTTTAGCGCTAACAACTTTGTAGTTTGGAGCGTACACGCTTTCCAGCCATGTAAACTCCCTTCTATCTTTTGTAAATAAAATCACACTATCTAACAACATTCCGTAAATCAACAGATTTTTTCTGGACTGTTTTGAATTGATTGCTTAAAGCGAGGTGAAAACTCGCGATTCACTTGATCACAATAAATTTACCTACTACTGTATATAAACACACTTAAACTTATTTCAAGGAGCGGTAGATGTCATCGCCATTTATGCAATACATTGCCGAATTTATGTATACCCACCGCTATGCTAAAAGAACAATTGAGAGTTACCTGCACTGGATTAGGCTGTATATCCTTTATCACAAAAAGCAGCATCCCTCTAAGCTTGGCGATCAGGATGTTGAGAGATTTCTGTCTTATTTGAGTAATCAGCGTAACGTTGCACCGAGGACACAAGCTAGCGCACTTAACGCATTGAGCTTTCTGTATAACAAGGTGTTGCAGCAACCACTATCGTTAAACCTTAACTTTAACCGCTCGCAAATTTCACCGAAATTGCCAGTTGTACTAACCCGTACCGAGGTTACGGCGCTACTGCGCGTGATCGATCCGCGCTATAAATTATTAGCTCAATTGATGTATGGCAGTGGCTTACGGTTAATGGAAGCAGTACGGTTACGAGTGCAGGATATAGATTACGATTATTTGTCGGTTATGGTCTGGCAGGGCAAAGGCAATAAGAATCGCCGGGTTACCTTAGCACCAGAGTTGGTTCCAACACTCAAACAGCAAAGCCAGTTTGTCTTGCAGTATTTTCAGGCTGATTTGGCCAATCCCGAATATGCCGGTGTCTGGTTACCTCATGCATTAGCACGTAAAAATCCTGCAGCGCCCAAGCAATTTGGTTGGCAGTATCTGTTTCCCTCGTTGCAGCTGAGTATCGATCCGGACTCAAAACTCTTACGCCGTCATCATCTGGATGAAAGCTGTGTCCGGCGTGAAATTAAAATCGCCTCCCGCAAAGCTGCTATCCCCAAAAATGTAACTTGTCACACGCTTCGTCATTCGTTTGCCACGCATTTATTGGAGTCGGGTGCTGATATCCGCACGGTTCAGGAACAGCTTGGCCACGTTGATGTGCGAACTACCCAAATTTATACGCATGTCATTAATCGTGGCGCAGGTGGGGTGAAAAGCCCGTTATCGCAGCTGTTATAACGATACTAGCTTGGTGTGCTAATTGAGATCGCAGATCGCGTCTCCGGTACGGCAAGCATACCGGAGACGGGAGGCTGAGTGGTTCTGCGTTGCGTTTGCTGTTCTTTTGACTATCGCAGGTGGCGTCTCCGGTACGGCGAGCATACCGGAGACGGCGAGCTGAGTGGTTTAGACTTGGGTTTGGGTGTTCTTTTGGCTATCGCAGGTGGCGTCTCCGGTACGGCAAGCATACCGGAGACGGCGAGCTGAGTGGTTTAGGCTTGGGTTTGGTGTTCTTTTGGTTATCGCAGATGGCGTCTCCGGTACGGCGAGCGTACCGGAGACGGGGAGCTTATATGGGAAGCTGAGACGGGAAGCTGAGAGGTTAGCCGTTGTAGATGGTGCCGCCGTGGTTTAGGTAGTCTTTTAATACCTGGGCGGCGGCGCTGCGTTGTACCTGGCGCACGACTTCGACGCCGGCGTCGCGCAGATATTGGTAGCTGGGTTCAAATACCGGGCCTTCGTCAAAGCCTATCGCGCGGGCATCTTCGGCGGTGGCGGCGCAAACTAACCGTTTTACGCCGCTCCACAGGGTGCCGCCTAAGCACATGGCGCAGGGCTCGCAGGAGGTAAACAGCTCGCGTTTAACGCCGTCGGCGTTCAGGCTAAAGCTTTGCAGCGCCTGCTCGGCCAGCATAATGGCGACCATCTCGCCATGGGCGCTGGAGTTATGCAGCGGCATTACCCGGTTTACACCAACACTTAACAGCTTGCCACTGTCGCAATCAAAAATGGCGCTGCCAAAGGGGCCGCCGGTACCACGCAGTACGTTTTGCCGTGACAACTCAATGGCTAACGCCATTTTCTCGTCATCGTGCTGATAGCGGCGCTGCCAGTCGACCACGTCGTTAATCCAGTCGGGCAGCGTTAGCGTTACGCTTTGTCGGCTCATACTTCCTCTGCCAGCGGCTTGCTGTAAGCCAGTTCCATATCCCATGGCAGCTGGATCCAGGTATCCTGCTCGATATCGGTAACATAGTTATCCACCAGCGGCTTACCCTGTGGTTTGGCGTACACGGTAACAAAACGAGCTTTGGGGAAACGCTCGCGCAGCGCTTTGGCTGTTTCACCGGTATCGACCAGATCATCGACGATCAGCAGCTGCTCAGAGTCTGCCAGCGAAGCATCTTTTAGCACGCTCAGGCTACCCTGCTTGTCGTGCTGGTAGCTCGCCACACAGATGCTATCCAGCACCCGGATATTCAGCTCGCGGGCGATAATCGCCGCCGGTACCAGACCACCGCGGCTTACTGCCACTATAGCGGTAAAGTTCTGGCCCAGTAACTGGCGTGCCAGCTCTTTAGTGGCACGGTGAAAGGCTTCCCACGACACATAAAACATTTTATTGGTTGTCAGTGACATAACGCGTATTCCCAGTAAATTACAAACAGCCCAGTGCCACTTCAACCATCTCGTTAAAGCTGGTTTGGCGCAGCTCGGCGCTTAACGCTTCGCCGGTGCGGATATGGTCGCTTACCGTGAAAATCGCCAACGCATTAATGCCATATTCGGCGGCGACGCCATAAAGACCGGCGGCTTCCATTTCTACCGCCAGTACGCCGTATTTCTCCAGCGTATCAAACAGAGTTTCACTTGGGTTGTAAAACAGATCAGAGGTAAATACATTACCCACTTTCACATTAATATCTTTAGCGCGGGCGGCGGCAACGGCTTTTTCCAGCAGGCTGAAGCTGGCCATTGCTGCAAAGTCCAGGCCGCCGAGGCGGTTGCGGTTAACCATCGAATCAGTGCTGGCACCCATACCGATAACGACATCGCGCACTTTAACATCCAGCGGCAAAGCGCCACAGGAGCCGATGCGGATAATGTTTTTTACACCATAGAACTTCACTAACTCTGTGGCATAAATCGACATTGACGGCACGCCCATACCAGAGCCCAGCACGCTGACTTTTTTGCCCTTGTAGGTGCCGGTGTAACCGAACATATTGCGTACAGTATTCACGCATACCGCGTCTTCTAAAAAAGTATCGGCAATATGCTTAGCACGCAGCGGGTCGCCTGGCATTAACACGGTTTCAGCGAAGGCGCCTTCCGGCGCATTAATATGTGGAGTAGCCATAAGTTCTCTTACTGTAATTTTGCTAAAAAGGAATCGCCGTATGCCAGTGCATCCAGCCCAAAAAAGTCGGCCAGGGTCTGGCCCATGTCGGCAAAGCTTTGCCGCTCGCCTAAATCCACCTCGCCAATGCCCTTACGGAACAGCAGCACCGGAACATACTCACGGGTATGTTCCGTGCCCGGCCAGGTTGGATCACAACCATGATCGGCAGTCAGTAATACTAAGGTGTCGTCGTCACAGGCCTGCAAAATTTCCGGCAGGCGGCTGTCGAAATACTCTAAGGCTTCGCCATAACCCAGAGGATCGCGGCGATGGCCAAAGTTTTGGTCAAAATCGACCAGGTTGGTAAAAATAATACTCTGCGCACTTTGCGTTGCCATCTGGGCTAAGGTGGTATCCACTAAGGCTGGCAGGCCGGTGGCTTTCAGGCTTTTACTAATGCCCTGATGCGCGTAAATATCGGCAATTTTGCCAATGCTGATTACCTGGCCGCCGGCAGCAACCAGTTTATCCAGAACCGTCGGGGCCGGAGGTAATACCGAGTAGTCACGGCGATTACCGGTGCGGGCATAGGTTTGGGCGCTGTCACCGGTAAAGGGGCGGGCAATCACCCGGCCAATGTTGTAAGGGTCCAGCAGCTCACGCGCGACCTGGCAAAACTCCAGCAGGCGGGTTAAACCAAAATGCTCTTCATGGGCGGCAACCTGAAACACACTGTCAGCTGAGGTGTAGCAGATCGGCATGCCGGTTTTAATATGCTCATCACCGAGTTTGACCAGAATATCGGTCCCCGACGCATGGCAGTTACCCAGAATACCGCTAACGCCAGTGCGGCGGCATAACTCCTCGATAAGCTCCGGCGGGAAACTGTTAGTCTTCTCGGTAAAATAGCCCCAGTCGAATAACACCGGTACCCCGGCAATTTCCCAGTGGCCGCTTGGCGTATCTTTACCGCTACTCAGTTCCCGGGCATAACCAAAGGCACCGTTAATGCGGGTAGCTGGCGGTACTGCCAGGGATAAACCGGGTGTCGCGCTGGTAGCGGCCTTTGCCAGCCCCAGTGCCGTCAGGTTAGGAATAGCCAACGGGCGCTGTTTTTTTTCTGCAAACACCCGGGCAATACTGGCAAAGGTATTGGCGCCGCTATCGCCAAACTTATCTGCATCCGGCGCGCTGCCAATGCCGAAACTGTCGAGCACTAAAATCACTGCTTTTGCCATCTGGATACTCCCAAACCTGCTAGATTAACCTTAGAGGTGGTGGCGAAACCATAAATTAAAAAGGGCACGCAGCTTACTCTTTCTGCCGTTTTTTGGCAATTCTTTCGCCGCGAAAAAAGGCGCCCGCAGGCGCCCTTGTACTTTTACTGCCACTTATTGCGGCAGGCTGCTGTAACCCATATTAAACAGGGTAAAGCTGTAAATATCGGCGGCCTGATCAATCACCATCGATACCGGCATACCGGCACCGTGACCGGCTTTGACATCAATCCGGATCAACTGCGGCGTCGCTTTGCTGGCTTTGTCCTGCAGCTCGGCGGCAAACTTAAAGGAGTGCGCCGGTACTACGCGGTCGTCATGATCTGCTGTGGTGATCATGGTTGCCGGATAGGTGACACCCGCCTTAACATTATGCACCGGTGAATAACCCTGCAGATACTTAAACATCTCAGCAGACTGTTCAGAAGTACCGTAGTCGTAAGCCCAGCCAGCACCGGCAGTAAAGGTGTGATAACGCAGCATATCCAGTACACCTACCTGCGGAATGGCCACGCCAAACAGCTCTGGCCGCTGTGTCATAACCGCGCCGACCAGTAAGCCACCGTTCGAGCCACCCCGCACCGCCGTTTTGGCTGGTGAGGTGTATTTTTCAGTTTGCAGATATTCAGCCGCAGCAATAAAGTCATCAAACACATTTTGCTTTTGCAGCTGAGTACCGGCCGTGTGCCAGGCTTTACCGTATTCACCACCACCGCGGATATTGGCTACGGCATACACACCACCCAGCTCCATCCACACCGCATTCGCCACACTAAAAGACGGTGTTAAGCTGATATTAAAGCCACCATAACCGTACAGAATAGTCGGGTTGCTGCCATCGCGTTTTAAGTCTTTGCGATAGCTGATAATCATCGGTACCTTGGTGCCGTCTTTCGAGGTATAGAACACCTGCTCAGACACATAACGACTGGGGTCGAAGTTCACTTTTGGCTGGTTATACAGGCTGGAGGCACCGGCTTTAGGTTCAAAGGCATAAATAGAGCCTGGCGTAATATAGTTGGCAAAGCTGAAATACAGCGTTTCAGCATCTTTTTTACCGCCGAAACCACCGACACTGCCGACACCCGGCAGCTCGATATCGCGCACTAATTTGCCGTCGTAGTCATATTGTTTAACCTTGGCAATCGCATCGACAATATAGTTAGCAAAGATAAAGCCGGCACCGGTGCTGACCCGCAGCACGTTTTCGGTTTCCGGGATCACATCTTGCCAGTTCTCTGGCTGTGGTGCCTTGGCAGAGACCTTAACCACCTTGCGGTTAGGTGCATTGCGGTTAGTCGCCAGATACAGCGTTTCGCCCTGGTTATCCAGTAAGTCGATATCGGAAGTGGTGTCATCCACAATGGTGACAAAGCCGCTGTCTGGCTGGCTCAGGTCTTTGATAAACAGCTTATTACCCGAGGTTGAGACAGCCGCAGACACTAACAGATAGCGGTCATCTTCGGTAACGCTGGCGCCAACATAACGGTGTTTTTGCTCGTCAGTGGCACCGAAAATCACTTTATCTTCGCTTTGTGGCGTCCCCAGTTTATGGTAGTACAACTTGTGCTGATCGGTCATGGCCGACAGCTCACTGCCATCCGGCTTGTCGTAGCTGGAATAGAAGAAACCGTCGTTAGCGACCCAGGCAATACCCGAGAATTTGATATCGGTTAAGGTATCGCCGATTTGTTGCTTGGTTTCGGTGTCGATAATAATGATTTTACGCCAGTCGCTGCCGCCTTCGGAAATGGCGTAAGCGGCTAATTTGCCATCACGCGAAAAGCTGATATCGGCCATCGAGGTGGTGCCATCGGTGCTAAAGGTATTCGGATCCAGGAACACCTCGACCTCACCACCGTCTTTCTGGCGGTACAGTACAAACTGGTTCTGCAGACCGTCGTTTTTGTAGAAGTAGGTGTAATCGCCTTCTTTAAACGGCGCCCCTACCCGCTCGTAGTTCCAGGCTTGCTGCAGTTTGTCGCGGATCTGATCGCGGAATGGGATCTGCTTTAAATAGTCGAAAGTGGTTTGGTTTTGTGCTTTAACCCAGGCTTCGGTGTCGCTGCTGCGATCATCTTCCAGCCAGCGGTATGGGTCGGCTACCTGAGTTCCAAAATAAGTGTCTACGACATCGCCTTTGGCGGTAACAGGGTAATTTAACTGCTGTTGCTGTTGGGTAACAGTCACGGTTTGCTCCGGTTTCACTTCTTGCTTCGGGCCGCCGCAAGCGGTCAGTACCGCAGCAGCCAGCAGGGTAACGGCATATTTCATTAAGGTGGACTCCAGTGTTCTTGTGGTTATCGGATTAGCTGCCTGAGCTTAACAAATAAGTTACCGGTTGCCTATTTCACTGAACGGGAATTTTTGCTTGCTTATCTCTATTGGCTGCGTGGGTAGGTTGGGTAGTGGTTCAGGCCGCGTCTCCGGTACGGCTGGCGTACCGGAGACGATAGCGGAACCGGTTAGCGTCTGAATATCGTGTCTTTTTGCAATCGCAGATCGCGTCTCCGGTACGCAAGCACACCGGAGACGGGAAGCGGAACCGGTTAGCGTTTTGGTGCCGTGTTTTTTCGAGATCGCAGGTCGCGTCTCCGGTACGCAAGCATACCGGAGACGATGGTGCCCAGAGGCGGACAAAATCGCCGGCAGCGATTTTGAACAGCTGAAAGCTGGCCCGAAGGGCAAGTGGCATGGATAGCCACTTGTACAAAATCGCCGGGAGCGATTTTGAACAGCTGAAAGCTGGCCCGCAGGGCGAGGCACAGGATGTGCCGAGTAATCGAAGATGACGCCGTGGGCGATAAAAAGCAAAACGCCAGCTCCAGGCTGGCGTTTTACATTAGTGGTGCCCAGAGGCGGAATCGAACCACCGACACGCGGATTTTCAATCCGCTGCTCTACCGACTGAGCTATCTGGGCAAAACTGATTGGTGCCGCTTATCCGAGTCGAACGGATGACCTACTGATTACAAGTCAGTTGCTCTACCAACTGAGCTAAAGCGGCTGCGACACATTTTGAATTAAGGTTTACACCCTTATTCGGAATCATGGTGCCCAGAGGCGGAATCGAACCACCGACACGCGGATTTTCAATCCGCTGCTCTACCGACTGAGCTATCTGGGCAATGCCGCGTATTAAACGGATTTTGCGATCTCAAGTCAACAGATATTTTTGAAAAGCCCACTGACAGCTTATTCGTTAGCCAACCTGATAAATATTATCGAAAATTAATCATGCTTTTGTATTAGAAAACTTGTTAAGATAAAGCTATTCACTGTCATTCGGCATTAATCTAGCTGGCTGAAACATAAAGTTTTTCGGAATAACTATGGCGAAGAGTAACTTTACTAAACCCGTTTATCTACGCGTTGCTGGCACTTTAGTACTCTGTTTGCTGATTCAGGCGCTATTATTCAACTGGATCAGTGCGCCGGCACAGCAACAACACAGCCAGAAACTGCACCGGCTGGCAGCCGACACTCAGGTATTGGTACAAGCACTCACCCCAGTACTGGATAATGCCGGCAATCAGCGGGTACAACAGTTGCTGCTGCAAGCACGGAACAATGAACCCGAACGGGCACTATATTTATACCGCCAAACCGCACAAGGCTTCGAGCTGCTGGTCAACACCGACAATCTGCCGAATTTTGTGCCAACACCGGTGTTAAAAAACCAGGCGTTACAACAACAAAATATTCTTTTAGTAAGCCGGTTGCTGCCCGAGCATCCGGATCTAGTGTTGCTTAATATTCAACGTTTACCGGAGCCCGACCCGCTTCCGGTGATGTTTTCCTTTGTTGTCAGCCTGGTGGTGGGATTGTTGTTCAGTCTGGCCTTAAGTTATGCCGTGGCGAAAAATTTCCGGCGGCGGATTAAGCCCCTGCTGCACGGTACCGGGGAAGCTCTGGAACGCAATCAGTTTAGTGGCAGCATCGACAGCCATCAGCAAGATGACGTGGGTGAGCTGGCAAACAATCTGAATGGGCTGTTCCGCCGCTTACAACAATCACAGCAGGCGTTGCAAAGCTCAGAGCAGAATATCGAGCAACTAAAACAGGAAGTGGAACACCGGATTAAAGAACGTACCGACGCGCTGGAAACGGCTAAGCTGACTGCCGAGAAAGCCAATGAAGCCAAGTCGACCTTTCTGGCGACCATGAGCCATGAAATCCGTACACCGATGAATGGCATTATCGGTACTGTGGATTTACTGCGTAAAACCGAGCTGTCAACGTCACAATTCCGCATGACCGATACCATTCGTGAATCTTCGTTTTCGTTGCTGCGGATCCTGGATGATATCCTCGACTTCTCAAAAATCGAAGCCGGCAAACTGGAACTGGAAAAGTTGCCGGTTTCACTGGCTGAAATTATCGAAGCCGTCGGCCGGATCCTGGTCTCGGTGGCCTATCAGCGTCAGATTGATTTAAAACTCTATATTGACCCGCGCTTACCGGACGGCTTAATCGGCGATCCGGTGCGGCTGCGCCAGATCCTGTACAATTTGGCCGGTAATGCCATTAAGTTTACCGAAACCACGCCGGATACCACCGGCGTGGTCAGAATCAGCGCCGAATTACTGGAAGAGAATCTGGAATATACCCAGGTGCTGCTTAAGGTTTCTGATAATGGCCGTGGTATGACACAGCGGCAAATTAATTATGTCTTTCATCCGTTTAACCAGGCAGAAGGCTCTATTACCCGTAAGTTTGGTGGCACCGGGCTTGGCTTGTCTATTTGTCAACGCCTAACGGCGCTAATGTATGGCGATATTAATGTCGAAAGTGAGCCCGGCAAGGGTACCGAATTCGCGGTGCGCTTGCCGATGCGCCGCTCGGAAGAGGTCAGCTATTTACCTAAAGATGCATTAAATGGGCTCTTTATCTGTTTGTTCACCCAAGATAGCGATAACCAACAATTTATATCTGATTATCTGCTGTACAGTGGTGCAGAGCTGGATATCGCCAACAGCGTCGATGCCCTGCTTAACCGTGCCGAACAGCTGAAAGCCTTACCACCGAAACAACAAGCGGTGTGGGTGCTGGATGCCACTTATGAGCAGATTGCAGCGAAAGATATCAGCACCCTGATTACACATCCGAAGTTACAAGCGGTGAAATTTGTGGTCATTACGAATCAGGTGGAGTTATCGGATACCCATTTTGACAATGTGGTGTATCTGCATAGCGCCCCTTTATGTCGCAGTCAGCTGCTCGATGCCGTCTTAGTAATTAGTGGTCGTAAAGGTCGGGCTCAGCCACAAACCCATCATTACTTACTGAATCAGCAAAATGTGCCATCGGCGGCGGAAGCGAAACAACAACGTAAGCTGGTGTTGCTGGCCGAAGACAATATGATGAATCAGCGCGTTATCGTCGAGCAATTAAATGCGCTGGGTTATGCCGTTGATGTCGCGGACGATGGCATTATCGCGCTGGAAAAATGGCGGCAGTACCATTATCCGCTGGTATTAACCGATCTGCATATGCCGAATATGAGCGGCTATGATCTGGCAAAAGCTATTCGCAAAGAAGGTTTGCAGCGTGCCGATGACAGTGACTTCACCCGCATTATTGCCATTACAGCGAACGCCCTGAAAGGCGAAGAGCAAAAATGCCTGAGCATTGGTATGGATGCTTACATTACCAAGCCGTTGGAGTTAGTTACCTTACAAAGCGTGATGCAGCGCTGGTTACCGCTGACCGAACAAACCACGACACAGACGACAGGCAAAAAGGTCGTGCGCGACGAGCAGAAAAAAGCACCGGTATGTTTTACCACTTTAGCCAGCTTTCTTGGCGATAATCCGATAAAGCACGACGAGTACCTGAATTACTTTATCACTCAGGCCAGCCCGCTGCTCGAACAACTGGAACAACAGAGTATGGCGGCAAATCGCAGCGAATTGCGCACTATTGCCCACCAGTTAAAAGCCATGGCGAAAAGTATTGGCGCTAATCTGTTGGCTGACTATGCATTACAACTGGAAAAAGCGGCCGAAACTTCAGATTGGTCGGCGTTAAAGCAGCTGCTGAATAATGTCGAACAGGAATTTGCTAATGTGGTCCGTTTTATCAAACAGCGATATTAGGGCGTGATGCGCTGTATCACGCTTGACCTGAAAACGCCGACAAACAAGCCGCCCCTAAGGGCGGCTTTGTCGGGAGCGGTTAGTTCGCGGCAGTATCCAGCGCCGGAAAGCTTTTTACCAACTGATCAAGTGCCTGCATCTGTGCCAGATAAGGCTCCAGCTTAGCCAGTGGTAAGGCACAAGGCCCATCACATTTCGCCTGATTCGGGTCCGGATGCGCTTCAATAAACAGGCCGGCTAACCCTAATGCCATACCCGAACGCGCCAATTGCGCCGCCTGAGCACGGCGGCCATCGGCAGAATCTTCACGTCCACCGGGCTTTTGCAGCGCATGGGTGGCATCAAAAATTACCGGGGCATACTGCTTCATTTCATCCATGCCCAGCATATCAACCACCAGGTTGTTATAACCGAAACAAGAGCCTCGTTCACACAAGATAACCTTATCGTTACCGGCTTCCTGAAATTTTTTCAGAATATGCCGCATTTCATGCGGTGCCAGAAATTGCGGCTTCTTCACATTGATTACCGCACCGGTTTTCGCCATCGCAACCACCAGATCAGTCTGCCGCGCTAAAAAAGCCGGCAACTGAATCACATCAACCACTTCAGCCACCGGCGCCGCCTGATAGGGTTCATGTACATCGGTGATCAACGGCACCTTAAAGGTGTGTTTGATTTCTTCAAAGATCCGCAAGCCTTCTTCTAAGCCTGGGCCACGATAAGAATGTACTGAAGAGCGGTTTGCTTTGTCAAAAGACGCTTTAAACACATAAGGAATGTTCAGTTTTTCACATACCCGAACATAATGCTCGGCAATCTGCAGCGCCAGGTCGCGAGACTCCAGCACATTCATACCACCAAACAGCACAAAAGGTTGGTTATTGGCAACCGGGATACCGGCGACCTGTACTACTTTATTTTGCATCATAAATATTGTCGCTTAATTCTGTTAGAAAGGCAGGAACAATGGCTGCTTGCTCAGCGCAACCCGAATCATTAAACCCAGCCAGCCCAGCGCGCCTAAAAAAGACAACCAGCGAATGGCTACCGTGCGGCCTTTTAATGCTGAGAAGCCCAGCGCAATGTAAGCAAACAGTGCGATCACTTTTTCAGTTAACCAGGGATCAACAAAGGGATACTGGCGGATAGTCAGCATCAGCGCCACGGCAGATAATAATAAAAAGGTGTCTACCACATGGGGGGAAATCTTAAAAAACTTGCGCTGTAACAACGCTGAGTCTTTCAGGCGCAGCGCGAAACGGATAAAGAGTAGTGACACACTCAATGCCACCAGCAGCAGGTGTAAATGTTTAAAAGCCATATACATACGACGATATCCTTAAGAAAAATACGCTGCCCGATTATACCGCGTCAGCATCGCTATCGGGGTATTTTTGCAAAATTGCTTCCAGTTTCGGCACTATGGTTTTAAATACCGTTACCAGCTTTGGCTCAAACTGCTTGCCGGCCTGACTATCAATCTCCGCCAATACCTGCTCCAGTGTCCAGGCATCTTTGTAACACCGACGGTGGCGTAGCGCATCATACACATCCGCCAGCGCTGCAATCCGGGCATAAATATGAATTTGCTCGCCTTGTTTGCCATCCGGGTAGCCGCTACCGTCCCATTTTTCATGATGATCGCGAGCAATAATGGCACCAGCCTGCACAATGGCGCGCTTCGAACCTTTCAGAATATTAAAACCGATACTGGCATGAGTTTGCATTACCTGCCATTCTTGCTCATTCAGGCCTTCCGGTTTATTCAGAATATTATCCGGGATCCCGACTTTACCGACGTCATGCAGTGGCGCTGCAAACATCAATTTTTCTGCGTCCAGTTCGGATAAGCCATAGGCTTTGGCCAGCTCATAACAAATAAAGGCGATGCGCCGTACATGATTACCGGTTTCAACCGAACGCTGCTCGACCGCTTCGCTTAAGCGGTAGACAATTTCACGCTGGGTATCTTCGACCTCATGCTGTAATTGCACGTTTTCATAGGCCACCTGCACATTCTGGGCAAACAGCTCAATCAGCTTTTTCTGGTTTTCATTCATCGGTCCCGGTAAACCCGAGACATACAACAGTGAGCCTTGAGTAAACTTGCTGCAACAATAGGCCACCAGATAATTGTCGCGATAAACGATATCCTTAGTTTGCAGTGCGGCTTCAAAGGCTTCTAACAAAGCAGGATCAAGCACCTCTTTTATTGGCTTCCCTTCCTTGCGCTCAAACTCACCCTGCCCGGCAAACACCACCAGATCATGTGGATCGGTAGTTTGCATATTACCGGCTACCAGCGAAGAACTCACGATCAGGGCGTCTTCATCACACCCGAGTACGGATGTCAGTTGCTGCAGTACACCATCGATAAATTGCTCCATGGAGTGCGATGAGAACAGATCGACCGAAGCATTGATTATTTTTTCCAGGCCCTGACGGCTTTGCTCCAGTGAAATAATGTCACGGTAAGATCTGAGACTGGACATCATCACGGTAAAGAGTTTTTGCGCCGTCAGTTCAGTTTTGGATTTGTAGTCGTTGATATCGTAGTTAACGATAACTTGCCGTTCGGGTGCTTGCCCGGGCTGGCCGGTACGCAGAATAATCCGCACAAAATGGTTATGTAGCGTTTCCCGGATATAACTGGCAACTTTTAAGCCAGCATCGTCGGTTTCCATCACTACGTCCAGTAACACCACGGCGATATCAGGCTGGGTAGCGAGTATTTTTTGGGCTTCTTCGCCGGAATAAGCGCTGATAAATTCCAGTCTTTTTTGCTGAAAACTAAAGTCGTTTAACGCAAGACGGGTTACCGCATGGACCTCTGGCTCATCATCGACAATCAGCACTTTCCAGCTGCCGTTGCTAACCGAGTGCACGGGTTCGGGTTCAGCAGCAAACAAAAACTCATCAGACATCAGACACCTCCGGCGATTTTATCTCTCTGTTATATGCCGGATTTTTTACAAGGTCAAAGATTTTATAACCTTTTAACTCAGCGGGCGCTGACCACCACTAATGCGCCAGTTACCGCCATAATCCCGCACTGAGTCGACCTGACCAAACCCGGCCTGTTTTAACAACTGCTGTACCTGCTGCGCTTGATTATAGCCATGCTCCAGCCAAAGCCAGCCGCCTGGCGCCAGATAGGCCGGCGCCGCGGCAATAATGCTGGCAAGGTCAGCCAGGCCCTGCTGCTCGGCCACCAGCGCGGTTAGCGGCTCAAACCGCAAGGCGGTTAGATGCGGATCGGCCGCTTCAATATAGGGTGGGTTACTGACAATCAGATCATATTGCTGGTCCGCTAACGCGCTAAACCAGCTGCTAACTGTAAAGTGTACATTACTAAGCTGTAACGTCTGCGCATTGCGCTGTGCCAGGGCGACGGCCTCAGCTTGCAAATCTACAGCCGTCAGCTGCCAATGTGGCCGGTTGTGCGCCAGTGCCAGCGCAATAGCGCCGGTACCGGTGCCCAGATCTAACACCCTTGCCTGTGCCGGTAGCGTTAAGGCCAGGGCTTGCTCCACCAGAATTTCGGTATCGCTACGCGGAATAAGCGTGCAAGGCGCAACCGCAAGCTCTAGGCCATAAAATGGCCAGTGTCCGAAAATATACGCCAAAGGCTCCCCGGCCAGGCGCCGCTGCAATAAAGGCTGCAGCTGTTGTAGCTCGCTTGGCGTTAGCACACGTTCAGGATATGTATAAAGATAGCCCGGCTGGCAGCTTAACAGATGACAAAGTAGCAGCCGGGCTTCGTGAGCCGGATTATCGCAAATTGCGCTGAGTTGCTGACTCAATTGCTGCGTGCATTGCTGCAGCGTCGGCGCGGCCTGCGACATGGACATTAGCGGTTTTCATCAGCCAGCATGGCGAGCTGGTCAGCCTGATGTTCTTGTTTCAGCGGTTCAATAATTTGCTGTAACTCGCCTTCCATTACTTCATTTAAACGGTAAATGGTCAGGTTAATACGGTGATCGGTAAGTCGGCCCTGTGGGAAATTATAGGTACGGATCCGCTCGGAACGATCGCCGCTGCCAACCAGCGAGCGGCGGGTGCTTTGCTCTTCCAGCCGGCGTTTTTCATCTTCGGCGGCCTGGATCCGCGATTGCAGCACCGCCATCGCCCGGGCACGGTTTTTATGTTGTGAACGCTCGTCCTGACACTCCACCACTATGCCGGTGGGTAAGTGGGTAATACGAATGGCAGAGTCGGTACGGTTAACGTGCTGACCACCGGCACCAGAAGCGCGGTAAGTATCAACTTTCAAATCAGCCGGGTTAATTTCTATCGCTTCACTTTCCGGGATTTCCGGCATAATGGCCACAGTACAGGCCGAAGTGTGCACCCGCCCCTGCGATTCAGTAGCCGGTACCCGCTGCACCCGATGACCGCCCGATTCAAACTTCAGCGTACCGTAAACTCCCTCGCCCTGCACACTGGCAATCACTTCTTTAAAACCACCATGCTCGCCTTCGTTGGCGCTTAACACTTCAACCTTCCAGCGCTGGGTTTCGGCAAAACGGCTGTACATGCGGAATAAATCTCCGGCGAAGATTGCCGCTTCATCACCACCGGCACCGGCCCGGATCTCCAGGAAGCAACTGTTATTATCATTAGGATCCTTGGGCAGCAACAAGATTTGCAGTTCGGTATCCAGCTGTTCAATCCGGTTTTTTGCCAGTTTGTACTCATCCTGCGCCATTTCGCGCATCTCAGGATCGCTGTCTTTTTGCATTTCTTCCGCCATCAGCAAATCTTCCTGTGCTTGCTGATAACTCCGGAAAGCCTTGCTTAACTCTTCCAGCTGGCTGAATTCTTTGGATAGCTCGCGAAAACGTTTCTGATCGCTAATCACTGAGGCATCGCTTAACAGCGCCTGCACTTCCTCATAGCGTTCCACTAAAGCTTCCAGCTTACGGTATACCGAATCTTTCATGTTAGGATTAAAACCTATTTATAAATCAATAAGAAGTTTAACCAGCTCGTTTGCATCGGGCTGATCAGACTGTAATAACTGCCGGATGGTTCTGGTGGGGCTGTGCATTAACCTGTTGCTCAGTTTGGTTGCCAGCTCGGCCAACACCTTATCAGAATCCTGCCCGGCAGCCAGTTGCTTTTGTGCCCGCAGCACCAGTTCCTGTTTTATTTCTTCGCAGCGCTGCCGGTACTCGCGTAACCAATCGGCTTTATCCTGCAGCTGCAGCCATTGCATAAAGTCACTGGCACCATCTGCAATCATGACACCAGCTTGTTCAGCGGCCTGCTGGCGGTTATTCAGATTTTGCGCCACTATGCTCTGCAAGTCGTCTACCGTATACAGATAAGCGTCTTCCAGCTCGGTAACCTGCTCTTCAATATCCCGCGGTACCGCTAAGTCGACGAGAAACATCGGCTTATGCCTGCGTTGCTTCAGCGCATGTTCCACCATGCCTTTACCGACGATAGGCAAGGTACTGGCGGTAGAGGAAATCACGATATCGGCTTCATGCAGCCGCGCCGGTACCTGTGCCAGAGTAAGCACCTGGGCATTAAACTGTTTTGCCAGTGTCTCTGCCCGTTCATAAGTACGATTGGCAACACTGAGCTGCGTTGCGCCCTGTTCTGTCAGGTGGCGAGCTACCAGTTCAATGGTTTCGCCAGCACCAATCAGCAGCACCCGAACTTGTTCCAGCTTACCAAAGATTTGTTTCGCTAACGTCACCGCCGCAAAAGCAACAGATACGGCGTTGGCACCAATATCGGTCTCAGTACGCACCTCTTTTGCCACCGCAAAGGTTTTTTGAAACAGCCGTTCAAACTGCGGGTTGATAGTGCCGGCTTGCCGTGACTGGTTATAGGCCTGTTTCACCTGCCCCAGAATTTGCGGCTCGCCCAATACCAGGGAATCCAACCCAGCCGCAACCCGCATCAGATGCTTTACCGCTTCCTGCTCCTGATACAAGTACAAATGCTGTTGTAATTCCTGTAGCTTTAATTGGTGAAAGCCTGCCAGCCAGTGCAGCACCTGTTCAGCTTGCTCGGCAGCACCACTGAAATACAGCTCGGTGCGATTACAGGTCGACAAAATCACGGCGTCGTTAATCTGCAGCTGGGTTGCCAGCTGATGCAGCGCATCCGGCACCTGCTCCGGTGCAAAGGCCAGCTTTTCGCGCAGCGCCACCGGTGCCGTTTTGTGATTAATGCCTAGTGCAAAAATGGTGTTCACCTGTATCATTACCTGGTAGGGGGCGAATTGTACGAAAAAGCCCGAACTAAGAAAAGCAAAAGCAGAAAAGCAACCACAAAGGACGATAGCTTGAGTGTAATCTTCAGAAAGTTGGCTCTGCTGGCCATTTTTTTATTCGCCAGTGCCTGTAGCACGACCAAAAATTTACCCGGACAGACCGAAGTGCTGCCGCAACAACAGCGCCAACAGCAATTGGCCGCGCTGCATAACTTTACTGTGCAAGCTGCCGTTGGTATTAAATCACCGGCCGAATCGGTGAGCGGTAATTTACGCTGGCAACAACAGGATGCCAGCGCCTATCAGGCGCGGCTGGCTAATATGCTTGGCATCAGTTTATTCGAATTAACCGCCAACGCAGAACTTACCGAGCTGTTAGTGCGTGGTGAACGCTACCAGGCAGCCGACGCCAGTAACTTACTGTGGCAACTGGCGGGCTGGTCGATTCCGCTGCATGATATGGCACTGTGGTTACGCGGCTTACCCGGCGATTCAGCCACTGAGCTGCAGTATGATACGGCTGGCCGGCTGGTAAGTTTTAACCTGACCGACAGCACAGGTATTCGCTGGCAGTTGACCTATCGCAGCTTTTTCGACGATGCATTATCGTTACCAAAACAACTACAACTGCAAAGCGCTGATACGCAAGTCAGGTTAGTGATCCGGAGCTGGCAGTTATGACCCTGACCTTACCCGCGGTAGCGAAGCTGAATTTATTTTTGCATATCACCGGCAAGCGGCCTGATGGCTACCATAATCTGCAAACGCTGTTTCAAATGCTCGATACCGGCGATGTGCTGCACTTTACCCCGAACGAGAGTGGTGAAATCAACCTGAGCTGTGATATCGCCGAGCTGGCCGGGCAGGATAATCTGATTTACCGCGCAGCCATGTTATTAAAATCTTTGGCCAGTGCCAACGCCGGTTGTCAGATCCGGCTGGAAAAACACCTGCCGATGGGTGGCGGCCTGGGCGGTGGTTCGTCGGATGCAGCCACCACCTTACATGCACTTAACCTGTTATGGCAGCTGCAATTAACTACCGCAGAACTGGCGGCACTAGGCCTGAAACTGGGTGCAGACGTGCCGGTTTTTGTGCACGGCCAAACCGCCTTTGCCGAAGGGGTTGGTGAGCACTTACAGCCGGTTTCACTGCCGGAAAAGACTTATTTGGTCGTGACACCCGCTTGTCATATCAGTACGGCAGCAATATTCCAACACCCTGATTTAAAAAGAGATACACCTAAGATCAGCATGACAGAGCTACTTAGCAGCCCATGGCAGAATGACTGCCAGCCGCTGGTCGAACGGCTGTATCCGATTGTTGCAATAACCTTACAGTGGTTGCTAGAATATGCGCCGTGTCGAATGACGGGTACTGGCGCCAGTGTGTTCGCCGAATTTCCGGACGCGGCCAGTGCTCAGCATGCCCTAGCGAACCTGCCGGCAAACTGTCGGGGCTTTATCGCCAGAGGGGTTAATAGGTCGCCATTACTGGCGGCATTAACTGATACCGATTACAGCAACTTGAGCCGCCATTCAGTTTAGCCGTTGCCGGAGTATTTTTTCCGGCAGCAACTATACTCAACAGCGGCTTTTATGATTAAACCGGACTCACAACTGCCCTGAGGATCCTACCGTGCCCGACATGAAGGTTTTCGCTGGTAACGCCATACCAGATCTTGCCAACAAAATCGCCAGCCGTCTTTACATCAAACTGGGAGATGCCGCTGTCGGTCGCTTCAGTGATGGCGAAGTCAGTGTGCAAATCAACGAAAATGTACGCGGTTCAGACGTCTTTATTATCCAGTCTACCTGTGCCCCTACTAACGACAATCTGATGGAGCTGATTGTCATTGTTGACGCCTTACGTCGCGCGTCAGCCGGCCGGATCACAGCAGTGATTCCTTACTTCGGTTATGCCCGTCAGGATCGCCGGGTACGTTCTGCCCGGGTGCCGATTACTGCCAAAGTAGTGGCGGACTTTTTATCCAGCGTTGGCGTGGACCGGGTATTAACCGTCGACCTGCATGCCGAGCAAATTCAGGGGTTCTTTGATGTACCGGTAGATAACGTCTTTGCAACGCCGGTGCTGCTGGATGATATGCGTAAGAAAACACTGGAAGCCCCAGTGGTCGTATCGCCGGATATTGGCGGTGTAGTGCGTGCCCGTGCGGTAGCTAAACTGCTGAATGACGCCGACTTAGCGATTATCGATAAGCGCCGGCCAAAGGCCAACGTCTCTCAGGTAATGCATATTATCGGTGATGTAAAAGACCGCGACTGTATTATTGTTGACGATATGATTGATACCGGCGGCACCCTGTGTAAGGCGGCGGAAGCACTGAAAGAACAAGGCGCCAAGCGGGTATTTGCTTACGCTACCCACGCGGTCTTCTCTGGCCGGGCGCCGGAAATTATCAGTGACTCCGTCATTGATGAACTGATCGTCACCGATACGATTCCACTGTCTGCGGCAATGCGTGCCATTCCGAAAGTACGGCAGCTGACATTAAGTGATCTGATCGCAGAATGTATCCGTCGGATCAGTAACGAAGAATCCATTTCGGCAATGTTTGATTAAGCCGCGAGCTCAAGTCAGAAAAGGCAGGTTATCCTTAATGCCGGTCAGTTAAGCTGACCGGCATTTTTCTTTCTAACAGGGTATTTCTGCTTACTCGACTTTATACACCGTGGGTAACATCGCTCTCGTCGTCCAGGTAGTAAGAAGTAAGACGCCATTTCGGTAATATTCATCACTACCCGTGGGACTCTTCCTGGCGCAACATAGGGTAATGTCGCTAACTGGAATACGATGTAACTTGCTGATTCTTTGAAGCTCAGCTGACTTGGCGTGATATCTTTTCCTAACGAGGCAGCCATAAGTACCATCTGATACCGGATCAAGTTATAGGCCAGCAATACTCCCCACAGCTCTTGTTTCACCATATCTGGTTTTCTTGAGCGCAGTGTGTAGGTATTCTGCAACATTGACTGCTTTATTTCCCTGAAGCCCAGTTCGATTTCCCAGCGGGTCGAGTATAAATCAACAATGTCAGCGGCAGGAAAACGCATCGGGTCTACCAAAGAGCAGAGTATTTTGACTTCTTTGTCTTTAATGGTTTTAGTCAGCAATCTCGCTTCAATCGTATGCGGTAAGTCTGCGAATTTCTTGCGTGATTGGGGCGTCGTTGTCAGTCGTACCAGTTGATCCTGTTTGCCCAATGACCGAATGACTTCATACTGTGTATGCTTCTTCAATGGCAGTAACCAATGGCGTTGTTCACCTGTGCTTTGCCACTTATAAAGCAAACCCAGTGAGTAAAACCCCTTATCGAATATTGTCAGAGAGTTATCACTGGTATGAGGGATTAGGTCCTCAGCTAAAATCATCTCATTAGTATCAACACTGTCAAACCGGCTGGCGGTGAGCAAATGGCTCGTTAACTCCATCTGACATACCATTCGAATTTGTGGGTAGCAGGCTTCTCCCGTGTGCGACTTCGTTCTGGCGAATGCGGCACTATTCTCGGGTGTATCTTCGGTGCGAAACACGACACCATCCACACCTAATAGCGTTAATCCGCACCAATTGGGATGGTCAGCTTGCTGATTCCAATGTCCAGCGGTGAGATTAAATATATGCTCTATCGCTTCGTAGCCTAAACGCTGCCTGGCCTGTACGACGGCACTTGGCGCAACATAAGGTACTTTGCCTGGCAACAAGATATCCATCTGAGATACAAGCTGTTTTATAGACATATTACGAAACAGGGCCATACCCAGTACTGCCCATACCATTTGCTCCATGGGAAGACGGCGAGTTCTGATCGTGGATACACCGGCAATGCTAAGCCCTGTTTCAATAAGTCCAGGGTCTAAAACATCTGACAAACTATCAAAGTCAACGGTATGACTATTTACTAAAACGGTTTCCAGCGCTTGGCTAATATGCATAAAAAAAGCCTACAGAGTTCATTCTGTAGGCCTTTATATACCAACTACTGGATCGGTCAACCGATCTGAAAAGCTATTAACTGATCGGCATTAAGGTTATCCTGCCTTTTTTATTGGCAACAGCTTTTATTTGCAGCAACCAGACGCTGGTGGTAAGATGTCGCGCCTTTTAAAGGGGCAACAGGTTATGGCTGGTCGCAAGCCATAACAAATTCTAATTTTTGGAGTACATCATGTCTGATGCAATTTTTACCTTGAATGCAGAAGTCCGCAGTGACTTGGGGAAAGGTGCGAGCCGCCGCCTGCGTCACGCTGACAAAGTGCCAGCGATCATCTACGGTGGTCACCAGCCAGCACTGTCTATCACCTTAGATCACTCTAAGTTGTTAAAAGCACAAAGCTTCGAAGCTTTCTACTCACACATTCTGACTATCAATGTTGGCGGTGAAGAAGTTAAAGCTATCGTTAAAGCAATGCAACGTCACCCGTTCAAGCCAAAAGTACTGCACGTTGACTTCCAACGCGTAGAAGCTGGCCACGAGCTGCACACTACTGTTCCGGTTCACTTCCTGAACGAAGATGCTGCTGGTAAGAAAGGCGGTGTAGTAGTACACGGTCTGAACGAAGTTGAAATCACCTGTTTACCACAGGATCTGCCAGAGTTTATCGAAGTTGACCTGGCCGATGTCGCTGTAGGTGTTACTCTGCACCTGTCTGATATCAAAGCACCAAAAGGCGTTAAGTTTGTTCAGTTAACCAAAGGCGAAGGTCATGACCTGCCAGTAGTTTCTGTAAACAAACCAGCTGGTAAAGCTGAAGAAGAAACTGCCGCTGAGTAATGTCTGACTCTGTTCAGCCTGCTGTGCAGTTAATCGTGGGCCTGGGTAATCCAGGCCCCGAATATCAATACACCCGGCACAATGCCGGCGTCTGGTTTGTGGAACAACTCGCCCGCACCTACAACTGTAACCTGAAACCCGAAGCCAAATTTTTTGGCATGACTGGCAAATTTATGTTAGCCGGGCAGGAATACAAGCTGTTAGTGCCAACCACCTATATGAATTTAAGCGGCAAAGCCGTATTGGCCATGGCACAGTTTTATAAACTGGCACCAGAGCAAATTCTGGTGGTGCATGATGAACTGGCGTTACCGCCGGGCAGTGCCAAGTTTAAATTCGCTGGTGGTCATGCCGGCCATAATGGTCTGCGCGATATCACCAGCAAACTGGGCAATAATCCGAATTTCTATCGTTTGCGCTTAGGCATCGGCCACCCGGGCCACAAAGATCAGGTCACTGGCTTTGTACTGGGTAAGGCATCTGCCAGCGAACAAAAACTGATCGACCAGAGCATAGAGGAAGCTGTCGCCTGCTTTGCTATACTGGCACGCGACGGTCTGGTAAAAGCCCAGAGCCGTTTACACAGCTTTCAGGCCAGCTAAGCTGGCCCCACCGCAGATTAAAGGATACATTCATGGGTTTTAAATGTGGCATCGTAGGTTTACCTAACGTTGGTAAATCAACTTTATTCAACGCCTTAACTAAGGCTGGTATCGAAGCAGCTAACTTCCCGTTCTGTACCATTGAGCCAAACACCGGCGTGGTCCCGGTACCGGATCTGCGGTTGGATAAACTGGCGCAAATCGTTAACCCACAGCGCGTGATCCCCACCACCATGGAATTCGTTGATATCGCCGGCCTGGTGAAAGGCGCGTCTAAAGGCGAAGGTTTAGGCAATAAATTTCTGGCCAATATCCGCGAAACCGATGCTATCGGCCATGTGGTACGCTGCTTTGACGATGAAAATATTATCCACGTTGCCGGCAAAATTGACCCGGCTGACGATATCGATACCATTAATATGGAACTGGTGCTGTCGGATATGGACAGTGCCGAACGAGCCATTTTACGGGTACAGAAAAAAGCCAAAGGCGGCGATAAAGACGCCAAAGCCGAACTGGCAGTGCTGGAAAAAGTAAAAGCTCACCTGGAAAACGGTTTAACGCTGCGTCAGCTGGAGCTGGATAAAGAAGAAAAGGCACTGATTGCCTATATGAACTTCTTAACCATTAAGCCAACCATGTATATCGCCAACGTACTGGAAGATGGTTTTGACAATAACCCGCATCTGGATGTAGTGCGCGGCATCGCTGCCAAAGAAGGCGCCATCGTAGTACCGGTTTGCGCCGCTATCGAATCAGAAATCGCCGAGCTGGACGATGAAGAAAAAGCCGAGTTTATGGCCGATATGGGTCTGGAAGAGCCAGGCCTGAACCGCGTGATCCGCGGTGGTTACTCACTGTTAAACCTGCATACCTACTTTACGGCCGGTGTGAAAGAAGTACGGGCCTGGACTGTTGCTGTCGGTGCCACAGCACCTCAAGCTGCAGGCGTGATTCACACTGACTTTGAAAAAGGCTTTATCCGTGCAGAAGTGGTGTCTTACGATGACTTCGTGCAGTACAACGGTGAAGCCGGTGCCAAAGAAGCTGGGAAATGGCGTCTGGAAGGTAAAGATTACATCGTTAAAGATGGCGATGTGATGCATTTCCGCTTTAACGTCTAAGCGCTTTTTCGTTACCAAAGTACAGATTAAGAGCCGGGTTTACCCGGCTTTTTGCTATCTTTTGCTAGGCTTTTCACGCTATTCCAGCCCTACTGCATAGAAATTCGGCAAACAAGCAGGCAGAACCGGAATATGCGAAAAAAACGGTTGACGCTATTTCTTCAGATCAGCATAATACGCGCCACTTGCTTAGGACAAGTTTACGTGGCTACATAGCTCAGCTGGTTAGAGCACAGCACTCATAATGCTGGGGTCGCAGGTTCGATTCCCGCTGTAGCCACCACTTTACTTTTCTCATGCATGCGGAAGTGGCGAAATTGGTAGACGCACTGGATTTAGGTTCCAGCGCCGCGAGGCGTAAGAGTTCGAGTCTCTTCTTCCGCACCATCCTAAACAAGTAGCTGTAGTTTCTGCAGGGGCGTAGCCAAGCGGTAAGGCAGCGGGTTTTGATCCCGCCATGCGTTGGTTCGAATCCAGCCGCCCCTGCCATTAACTCAGAATTCCCAGTAGGGGCGTAGCCAAGCGGTAAGGCAGCGGGTTTTGATCCCGCCATGCGTTGGTTCGAATCCAGCCGCCCCTGCCATTATTTAGAGAACCCGACCATGTGTCGGGTTTTCGCTTTTTGGTGTTTAAGCAACTCTCGTTTGGTTTCGATCTATCCTGACGCCTCACCGATATTTGTTAAGCCCTTAGCTGCGGTAGAATTTTCGTAACAGCAGCAGGGATGCTGCGGAGGCTGACAGGGCACAGGGATGATGAGATGGACACCTCAAGTGAAATCGGCGTCACAATGCGCCATTATTGATGTGTTAACCGTCAATAAGTTTACATGAGGTGTCCAACATGAAAGTTACACTAATTGGAATCGATTTAGCAAAAAGTATTTTTCAGCTCTGTGGCGTCAATCAGGCAGGTAAAGCCGTTTTTAATCGTACTATTAAACGTAAGGATTTGCTGGCATTGTTAGCTGATTACCCAGATGCAACCATTGCAATGGAAGCCTGCTCTGGTTCAAATTACTGGGGGCGCACTTTAGAAGCGCTTGGCTTTAAGGTGTTACTTATCCCGCCTATTCATGTAAAGCCTTTTGTCAAAGGCAACAAAAATGACCGTAATGATGCTTTCGCGATTACTGAAGCGGCAAGGCGCCCCAATATGCACTTCGTCAGACCCCGTAGTCTTGAGCAAACCGATATGATGATAGTGCATAAACTCCGGAAACGTCGGGTGGATGCTCGCACGGCTTTGATAAATCAACTGCGCGGCTTGTTAAATGAATATGGCATTATCTTCGCAACCGGCAGAACGTCGTTAAAAAATGCGTTGTCTGATTTATTGGAAGATGCAGAAAATGGCCTTACTAGCGCAGCACGAGCACTTATCGGTGATATCCAACAAGAATGGGCATCACTAGATGCGGTTATTGACCGGTTAGATAAACATATTAAAACTCAGGCCCAAACCAACCCCAATGCCAAGAGATTGATGACCATTCGTGGTGTAGGTGAAAAGACGGCTACGACAGCTCTCGCATTTGCGGGTGATGGTAAAGCTTACAAAAATGGTCGGCACTTTTCGGCTAATCTTGGATTAGTCCCTAAAGAGCATTCCAGCGGAGGGAAGCAAAAACTGGCAGGCATAACCAAACGTGGTAATGCCTATTTACGCAATATGCTGATTCAAGGAGCCTGGAGCGTTCTGCGTAATGCCGACAACAATAACGATAGGCTATCTAGCTGGGCGAGAAAAGTGACTGAACGTCGCGGTAAGCACAAAGCAGTTGTTGCTATAGCCAACAAGCTCGCTCGAATTATCTGGTCCGTGCTTTATCACCAGCAAGAGTATCAACCAGGCTAAAACAAACGAGTTCACACCACCAGGCAAGTAATAAAAATGAATTAACAGGTTAATCCGGCCTTTGAAAACGCTGATGATCACGCAGGAGTCTAAACTCCGTAGGGACGATAAGCAGCAGAGGCGCGGTTCTCATTTGGGCCAGAAGAGTTAAAGATATCTTCAATAAAAAGGCCGGATATACGTAGGTAGCTTAATCCGTTAATACATTAAAATTTCATGCCAAACGGTGGACTTTTTTGAGGTGTACATATATGTGATCCTTGAAGCCGGTGGAGAAAATTACTACCCAGCTGAGGGCGCTGCAATGGTCTGGACGCTTCAGAGTCGGGATATGTGCATCCGGCGGCAAGCACACCGTACAACTTTGACGGGACACGCTGTGAATACATCCCTGTACGCTTGCATTTTTCATCCCTGAAAAATACATTCCCTTACAAAGTGCACGGAATGCTTACCACCTCGTTCACTATCGTGTTACCAAGAGTTCTTTCAGACAGTATTCATTACATTCACCGAGCTTCGGTCGGAAATCGTGAATGCAGAAGCCCCTGCCGAACGAGGCGGTAAATGCATAGTACACTTTGACCGGGGACGTCTTTCGCATGGATGCGAAAGAGGAGCCCCCAGGGATGGGTTCACGGCGTGCCCCGGCAAAGTTGTACGGCGCGTTTAGCCGCCGGATGCTCCGCTCCAGACTTTGTAGCTCTGAGAGCGCAGCTATATAGATTAAGATAACTAAATGATTCAGAACACCGAATTCCCCACGGCATACTTAGTTAACAACTGCTTCGCCATCCCTGCCTTGGCCGCTAACCTAAGCCCCTGCTGTCGCAACAACGACAGCGGCGCCGACTCCCGGCTAAAGGTCTGATAAATCACATCCATCGCCCCCATCATCAGCGTATTCTGCATACGCCGCTGCCGCTGATACTGCTGTAAACTATCCGCATCCGTGAGGGACTTGCCAGCGCTTAAATTCGCCGCCAGCTGTTCAACCAATAACATCGCATCAGCAAAGCCCAAGTTCACCCCCTGCCCGGCCAGCGGATTAATGGTATGCGCCGCATCGCCGGCTAATACCACCCGGCCCTTAACGTATTGCTGTGCCTGCATCCGCGCCAGCGGAAACCAGGCTGAGCTTTTTAGCTTAATCGCACCCAGCTCTGGCGGAAACGCCGCAATAAAGGCCTGCTCTAAAGCTTTGGCGCTTAACGCCGCCAATTGCTTCACTTTGGCAGCTTCGTCATACCAGACTAAGGACGCCTGCGCGCCAGGTAAGGGTAAAAAGGCGCGCGGGCCGCTGGGATAAAACTGCTGCCAGGTAATATCCTGCTGTGGATAAGGTGTATCGACATAGGCCACCAGACAAGCTTGCTGATATTGCCAGCCGGCAGTACCGATACGAGCCAGCTGCCGCACTTTAGACTGCGCCCCATCAGCACCAATTAATAACTGGCACTGCAGCTCACGACCATCGCTCAGCGTTAGCTCCACGCCCTGCTCGTCTTGCTGTAGCGCAGTAATTTCACAGTCAGTCAGTACCGTGATTGGCTCAGCAAATTGCTGCCACAGCGCCAACTGTACCAGATTGTTTTCGACAATATGGCCAAGGTGACGCTCGCCAATCTCACTGGCAGCAAAGCGCAGCTGCGCACTGCCCTCGCCTGCCTGTAAATATTGATACGGACACAGCCGCATTTGCTGCAGGTTTTGCCAGGCGCCGAGAGCTGTCAGCCAACGTTCGGAGCGCAGATTTAACGACGACACCCGCAAATCAATCGCACTTTGCGCTTCGAACGGCGCTGGCGCCTGGCGCTCCAGCACGGTAATCGACAAGCCTAAGCGACTGAGTGCAACCGCCAGGGCGGCACCGACCATACCGCCGCCGCTGATCACCACATCGCTGGTTATTAGGTTTTGCATCTTTTTGTCCTGCTTTTACCGCACCGCGGCAAGTAATTCCGGTAAAATTTTGCTAAGGTTAACAACAATTTTGTAGCGTGCAAAACAGCCAGATCAAATAAGCCGAAAAAAGATTGACGGCTGACTGAAAATGCGGCATTTTGCGCGCCCTGTTGCCCGGCTACGCCGCGGCAGCAAAGCGATAGCCGACATGCTGGCAAAGCTGATGTCGGCTATATACGCCGGTACCCTGTAGACCGGACTTATCACTGCTGACTTGGAGAGATCTGATGCGTAATGTAACGGTTGCTGCTACCCAGATGATTGGTGGCTGGAATGTCGAAGAAAATATCGCCCGCGCGGAAAAGCTGGTGCGCCAGGCGGCGGCTCAGGGCGCACAAATCATTCTGTTACAGGAACTGTTCGAACGTAACTATTTCTGCCAAAAGCAAAAACCTGAGTATTTAGGTTTTGCCGTGCCGGTAGAAGACAACCCGGCGGTAAAACACTTTGCCAAGATTGCCAAAGAGCTGGCAGTGGTGCTGCCGATCAGCATTTATGAGCGTGCCGGCAACTGCCTGTATAACACTGTGGTGATGCTGGATGCCGATGGCAGCAATATGGGCATTTACCGCAAGAGCCATATTCCGGATGGCCCGGGTTACAGCGAAAAATACTACTTCACCCCGGGCGATACCGGTTTTAAAGTCTGGAATACCCGTTATGCCAAAGTGGGCGTCGGTATTTGCTGGGATCAGTGGTTCCCGGAGTGTGCCCGTAGCATGGCACTGCTGGGCGCTGAGCTGATTTTCTACCCCACTGCCATTGGCAGTGAGCCGCATGATGCCACTATTAATTCCCGTGACCACTGGCAGCGCACGCAGCAGGGTCATGCGGCGGCAAACTTAACGCCGGTGATCGTATCTAACCGCATTGGTACTGAAACCGAGGGCGATTTCTCCATTACCTTCTATGGCAGCTCCTTTATTGCTGACCACAGCGGTGCCAAGGTACAGGAAGCGAACGAAACAGACGAAGCCGTACTGGTCCATACCTTTGATTTAGATGAAGTGGCCGCCATTCGTCGCGCCTGGGGCGTGTTCCGTGACCGTCGCATCGATATCTACGATACGCTGCTGACCAAAGACGGCAAAATCAACCCGGAGAACAGCAAGTGAGCCAAACGCTAACCTCTACCCCGAAACAAGACGGTTTTAGCATGCCGCCCGAGTGGGCGCCGCATAAGCAAACCTGGATGATTTGGCCGGAGCGCACTGACAGCTGGCGTTTAGGTGCCAAACCGGCACAAGCGGCCTTTGTTACCGTCATTAAAGCCATTGCCGGCTTTGAACCGGTATCGGTTGGCGTATCGGCGGCACAATATGCTAATGCCTACGCCCAGCTAAGCCAGGCCAATACCAAGTTCCCAATCCGTGTTGTCGAAATTTCCAATAATGACGCCTGGTGCCGTGATACCGGCCCGACCTTTGTTACCAATGGTAAAGGAGAAGTCCGTGGCGTGGACTGGACCTTTAACGCCTGGGGTGGCCTGAATGGCGGCCTGTATTTCCCCTGGGATCGCGATGATCAGGTTGCCAGTAAAATTCTTGGCATTGAGCAGCTGCCGCGCTACCGCACCGAGGGCTTTGTGCTGGAAGGTGGCGCTATTCATGTCGATGGTGAAGGCACCCTGCTGACCACAGCCGAATGCTTGCTCAATGCCAACCGCAACCCGCATTTAAGCCGCGAACAGATTGAAGCCATGCTGCGCGAGCATCTGGCGATTGAAAAAGTGCTGTGGCTGGAAGACGGCATCTTTAATGATGAAACTGACGGTCATGTCGATAATATGGCCTGCTTTGTCAAACCCGGTGAAGTGTTGTTAGCCTGGACTGACGATAAGAACGATCCGCAGTATGCCCGCAGCAAGGCGGCGCTGGACTATTTAGAAACCAGCACCGATGCGAAAGGCCGCAAAATTAAGGTGCATAAGCTGCCGGTACCGGCGCCGATTATCGCCAAAGCCGAAGAATATGCGTCTGTCGATCAGTCAATGGCCGCCATCCCTCGCGAAGCCAATGCCCGTCTGGCCGGCTCTTACATTAATTTCTATTTATGTAATGGCGGCTTAATTCTGCCCACCTTTGATGATCCGAACGATCAGGTCGCGGCAGAGATCCTGCAGCAGCTGTTCCCGGCGCATCAGGTAGTGACGGTACCAGGCCGGGAAATCCTGCTTGGCGGCGGTAATATTCACTGTATCACCCAGCAGCAACCTGCTGGCTAATCGCGAGCGTAACGACCATGGCCAAAGCCTGCGCCTTACATATTCTGGTAAAAAGCCGCGAACAAGCGGAAAAGCTGAAAAAGCAGCTGGAGCAAGGCGCCGACTTTGGCAAACTGGCAAAACAACACTCATTGTGTCCGTCCGGTAAAAAAGGCGGTGACCTCGGTGAGTTTCGTAAAGGCCAGATGGTCAAGCCTTTTGACGATGCGGTCTTTAAAGGGCCGCTGTTAAGTGTGCAAGGGCCGGTTAAAACCCAGTTTGGCTTTCATCTAATCAAAACCCTCTATCGCAGTTAGCTCGCTATTTGCCGATTGCAATACTCTCTGCTAAGCTGAATCAGTCTGAAAAAAGTCTTTTAAAGGACTGCCAATGCAAACTGAGACCATCACCTACCTGAAAGAACATGCCAATACGCTGGAGCTACAGGAAGAGCTACTGATCACCAAAAACGGTAAGCCGGCTTTTGTGGTGCAATCCTATCAGGATTATCAATTCCAGCAGGATACCCTCGCCTTACTGAAATTATTAAAACTTTCCGAAAAGTCATTACAAGATAAGGCATTAACGCTGGAGCACGCCTTTGACTAGTGGCTACACGCTGGTCGCCTCGCCACTGTTTCGTTTATCGCGCCAAAGGTTGCAGGCATTTTTAACTGAAAAGTATTCCGCAGAACTGGCGAATCAAACGCTGGCAGGCATTAAAGAGCAAATCGCCACGACTTTACCCACACAGCCACTGATTGCGCCAATTAGCGAACGCTTGTTCAAGCTGGGCTTAACCGAGTACCGGCAATGGCAGTTGGATAAACATAATCTGCTATTTTATCGGGTAGATGCTAAGCAGCAACAGCTTGAGCTGCTACTGCTAATGGATAGCCGGCAAAATGTGCAAAAGCTTCTCTATGAATTAACCTTATTACTGTAAAGCTTGTTGTTGGCAATGGATGATCTGGTGGCAGATATTTTAAGTCTGATTGAATAAGCAGTAGCGGCCGCACCCGCTGCCGCCGCTGTTGTGAAACTGTTGTGTCGCGGTGTTGTTGTTAGGCCTTACCCAGTGCTTTAGCTCTGAGTTTGGCTTTAAGTTTGCCGGCAGATTGCTTTTTCGCCGGACCATCATGCCGAGCACCTGGCCGCTGTCCGGGTTTACGCGCCAGCTGTTCTTCTGGTGGCTGAAAACTGGGGTCGTGCTCATAACCCGGTACGATCTGGGTTGGCAGCACCTGCTGGGTTAGTTTTTCAATATCCTGCAAAGCGCCGAGTTCATCCGGCCCCACCAGCGTGACCGCTACGCCACTTAAACCAGCGCGCCCGGTGCGGCCAATCCGATGGACATAATCCTCGGCAACCTGTGGCAGATCGTAGTTCACCACATAGGGTAACTCACTGATATCCAAACCACGGGCAGCGATATCGGTCGCCACTAAAATCCGTACCTTACCCTGTTTGAATTCATCCAGTGCACGTTGCCTTGCCCCCTGCGCCTTATCGCCATGGATCGCAGCTGTGGTCAGGCCGTCTTTTTGCAGTTGTTTCGCCAGCCGGTCGGCACCGTGTTTGGTGCGGACAAAGATCAGCACCTGCGGCCAGTTTTGCATGCCAATCATATGCGAAATCAGTTCGCGCTTGCGATGACGATCGACCAGATAAACTTGTTGGGTGACGCGGTCTGCAGTTGCGTTAGCGGTGGCCACCTCTATTAATACCGGCTTATTTAACAGCTCATCGGCCAGAATTTTAATCTCTTTGGAATAGGTCGCCGAAAACAGCAGGGTCTGCCGCTGTGCCGGCAACTTGGCCATAATGCGTTTAATATCAACAATAAACCCCATATCCAGCATGCGGTCTGCTTCATCCAGCACCAGCACTTCCAGCTGACTTAAATCAATGGTCTGTTGATGTAGATGATCAATTAAACGCCCCGGCGTGGCGACCAGAATATCCAGCCCTTGCTCCGCCTCGTCATATTGCGGCCGGATTGACACCCCGCCATAAAATACGGCACACCGCACTGACAAATAGCGGCTATAGGTTTGCACACTTTCAAATACCTGTTGCGCCAGCTCGCGGGTGGGCGTTAATACCAATACTCTAACTTGGGCTGGTTGTAAGACTTTCGGCGCATTGAGCAGTTGTTGCAGTAATGGTAAGGTGAAAGCCGCCGTTTTGCCGGTACCGGTTTGGGCGCCAGCCAGCACATCTTTGCCACTCAGGATCGGCGGGATAGCTTGCTGCTGCACTGGCGTAGCAGCCTGATAGCCCTGCTCAGCTAAAACACGTAGAATAGGCTCTGCCAGAGCCAGGGTTTGAAATTGCATGCGATGTTCCGAACTAGTTTTTCGTCAAGCTGTGTCAGCCGGCTATTATAGCAGGGCGACGGCGCCGGAGATATGATGCCGTGTCCGACTGGTATCTTTATCTGATCCGTACCGCACAAGGGCAACTCTATACCGGCATTAGTACCGATCCGGTGCGGCGCCTGCGCCAACATCGGGGCGAATTAGCCGGTGGCGCTAAGTCGCTGCGCGGTAAGGGCCCGCTGACCCTGGTTTATCAACAGCCTCACCCCTGTCGCGCCAGCGCCAGTAAAGCTGAGTATCAGGTTAAGCAACTCAGTAAAGCCGCTAAGGAACAGTTAATTTCGCGCTCTGCCCCTTTAACCAACAGCGAGTAGAAGATGGAAAATTTTTACCTGGTATTGGCCTATTTGCTTATTGGCATGCTGTTACGCCGTTTACCCGCCATGCCGGACAACAGTGGTTTAGTGCTGAATATCTATGTGCTCTATGTGGCATTACCGGCGCTGATCCTGAAAAATATCAAGTTGCTGGAGTTCTCCTTTGCCCTGTTGATCCCGGCTGTCACCCCCTGGTTGCTGCTGTTGGTGGTGGTGGCCACAGTATTGCTACTCAGCCGGTTATTTGGCTGGTCCCGCGAAGTCACCGGGGCTTTGCTGGTGATCCTGCCGCTGGGCAATACCTCTTTTCTTGGCTTTCCGATGACCGAAGCGCTGTTTGGTCAAACCGCCATGCCTTATGCCGTGGTGTATGACCAGATTGGTTCCTTTATTGCGCTGGCAACCTATGTCACTATCGTGGCGGCGATCTATAGCCCAACAATGACTAAGCCAACCCCCAAGGCGATTTTGCTGAAGATTATTGGTTTTCCGTCTTTTATTGCGTTGATCGTTGGCTTGCTGATCCGGGATTTTAGTCTGCCGCCACTGGCAGTATCACTGGTGGATAATCTGGCTGCGACCCTGGTGCCGGTGGTGATGATTGCGGTTGGCTTTCAGCTCAGTTTCCGCTTTAGTAAAGCTGAAGTGTCACCTTTGATTAGCGCACTCTGCATCAAACTGGCTTTGATGCCAATCAGTGCCTGGCTAATTTGGCGAGCTTTGGGGCAGGAAGGTTTGGCGGTACAAATCAGTATCTTTCAGGCGGCGATGCCGCCAATGATTTCGGCTGGCGCTATCGCCATTATGGCAGGTCTGGCGCCACGCTTAGTCAGTGGCGTCATTGGTTTTGGTATTCTGGCTGGCTTAGTGACCCTGCCGGTGGTGTATTGGTTGCTTAGTTAGCGTACGGCCGCTAACGGCTGCTTATCAGGCGTCCAGCGGCTTTTGCTGTTCCAGCTTTTTGATATGTTCGGTCAGGCCAAGCGCCTTTTCTACATCCAACATAATGGCAATGCCGGTATCCAGCTTTTCGTCCAGGCCGCCGACGCGTACCAGTTCGCCGCTATGCGTTATCGGGCGTTTAATCGCTTTCCAGCCGGGTATCCAGTTGTACTGTGGTAATGCGGTTACCGACAATTTCATCCACAGTTAATTTTATCGCGCCGATAATCACCTCAGCTCCAGCCACAACCTCAGTGCTCAGTTTTTCCCGGCAATACTCATCCAATGTTAGCTCAGCATCCTGCCCGGTAAAATCCAGGTTATAACACCAAGCCAGATCACTAAACCGACTCGCCCCTTTTAACCTTAGCGTAGTGGGTAATTCAGGGTTAATAAAACCTGGCTCAGAAAAAATTTGCTCCAGCATCGGTTTATAATCTTTTTTCAGCACCACAAACAGATGATCACCAGCCTCTAGCACCGTTGAACCTCGCGGCGGAATAATTTGCTCCTGCCGGGTAATCATGGCAACCACCACCCCCTCAGGTAAGGCCATCCGGGACAAGCGGCGATTGATCGCTCTCGATCCTGCTGCCAGGGTGTACTCGACAATTTCGGCGTCAACATCCCCTAAGGCGGTAATTTCCAGTGTTGCCGCTGGCTTGGCTGTTACCGGTTCAATCAAATCCAACTTTTTAGCAACCCAAGCCAGAGTGGAGCCTTGTAAGGTTGCGGAAATTAACACCACAAAAAACACCGCGTTGAAAATAAGTTCCGCACCCGGCAAGCCATACATTAGTGGAAAAATCGCCAGGATAATCGGTACTGAGCCACGCAGCCCAACCCAGGACACCAGAGTCATCTGCCGTAGTGAAAAGCCAAACCATTTCAGCACCGGCAATACCGCCAATGGTCGGGCCACGAAGATTAATACAGCGGCGATCAGTAACCCTTGCCACCAAACTTCCAGCAGTGAGCTGGGGTTAATCAGTAACCCTAACATCACGAACATCATAATCTGGCTTAGCCAGGCCAAACCATCATGGAACAGAAAGGTCGTTTTCTGAAACGCAAATTTGTTATTTCCAATCATCACACCACAGATAAAGATGGCCAGGAAGCCACTGCCACCGAGATTAGCCGCCAGACCAAAGGATAGTAAACCGGCAGCCGCTACCAACACCGGATATAAGCCGGTTGCCTGCAGTTGGATCCGGTGCAGCAGTTGCAGCGTCAGATAACCAATCAATAAGCCGACTAAGGCGCCGCCACCCATCTGTAAAAAGAACAGCTGCAATACGCCAACACCGGGTTTTAAGCCATTTACCAGCACTTCCAGCAATGTGACTGTTAGGAAAATTGCCATCGGGTCGTTCGAGGCACTCTCAATTTCCAGAGTCGACTTCAAGCGTTCGTTCAGATTAATACCGGCATTACGTAACAGTGAGAATACCGCTGCGGCATCAGTTGAACCGACGATAGCGCCGATCAGCAAACCTTCCATTAAGCTGATTGACAGAATATAACTGGCCGCGACGCCGGTGAGCAGCGCTGTCACCATAACCCCCAAGGTTGCCAGAATCGACGCGGGTTTCCACACCTTTTTCACCGCACTGAGGGGAGTTTGTAAACCACCGTCGAACAGAATAAAAGCCAGTGCTATGGTACCGACCGCATGCGCGAACTGCGGGTTGTTAAAGGCTAAACGACCAAACCCTTCCTCTCCGGCTAACATCCCGACTAATAAAAACAGCACCAGCATCGGTAAACCCAACCGGGCTGACAGCTTACTGGACAGAATACCCAGTAGAATCAGCACAGAGGCAACGAGAATAAGCTGGTCAATCAAAAACATAGTCGGTCCTTTTACGGTAAAGCCTGATAAATAAGGGTTAATATGGAGCCATAACGTCCGGTTTCAAAGCTATCTCCGCTAAAACGGTAGCTGTCACCCTCGGCAACGATTGGGCTGTGCTTTTTATTGGTAAGTAGTACCACCAATAATTGCTGTTCCGGATCGATCACTGTCGCAGTGCCGGTCCAACCGGTATGACCATAGGCACTGTCACTGGCATAGGCACCAAAGTGCCAGTTTAAGTCGCCCTGCACTGCGGTGCGCCAGCCCAGTCCAAAGCGATGGTCATAGGGTGACGGCGCCACAAACTGTGCCAGGGTTGCCGGTGTAAAAAACTGCTGCCAGCCATAACCACCACCTTGTAAACTTAACGCCATCAACACGGCCAGCTCTTCAGCGGTGCTAAACAAACCGGCATGGCCTGCCACGCCCTGAAACGAATAAAAGGCTTTTTCGTCATGCACCTCGCCGACAATCACGCCGCTACGATTGGCCGGAAAACTAACCCGGCCGCCACGGCTGTTACCATCGAGCTCTGTTGCGGCAATCTGCTCGCGGCTAAAGCCATGTTGCAGCGGATTAAACAGGGTGTGGGATAACCCCAGCGGTAAATAAAACTGCTGACGCAGATACTGATCCAGTGACAGGCCACTGAGTCGCTCAATTAGCATCCCCAGCAGCATATAGTCGACATCACTGTAGACTACGGCCGTGCCACGCTCAGTCGCAAACGGGACCTGAGTCAGAATAAGCTGCTCGGTATCGGCTTTATTTAACGAATAGAACTGCGGGCCATGCCGGTTATCCGGGCGGAAAAAATGCACCTCGGGCGCATAGCCGGCAGTGTGGTACAGCAGGTCACTGACCGTGCGCTGCTCGCGGCCATCGCCCTGATACTCAGGCAGATAGTGCTGTACCGGCTTAGTCACATCCAGCTTACCCTCACTGACTAAGCGCATCAGCGCATAGTTAGTGGCATACATTTTACTGTTAGAGGCGATATCAAACAGCGTATCGGTTTGCATCAGCCGCGGCTGGCTCAGCAGGGTTCCGTCCGCCTGGTAACGCTCGGCATAGCCATAGGCACTGTGTTTAATAATGACGCCGTCTTTTACCACCACTAGCACGGCACCGGGAAAGCCTTGCCTGATCTCCTGCTCTATTAACTGGTCAACGGCACTAAAGGCGGTGGCATAAGAGGTCAGATCGCTGCGTAATGTCGGATAAGGGATGCTAATTTGTACCTGTGCATTGGCCGGCTTGATACTGACCAACTCCAGCCGGTTCTCGCCATTACGGGTTAGCTTCGAAATATCAATCCGTTGCTGTTGCGCTGTGGCTGTAAGCGTCAGCAGCTGTTGATTCAGCCTCAGTTGTAACTCCTGTGTCTGTTGCAGATCGATCAATAACTCGCCCTGACCGGCATAAGCCAGAAAACGCCGTTTATTATTTACCGCAACACGCTCACTGCGCTGCTCCGGCCAATGCAACACCAACTGGCCACGCTGCTCGGCCAGTACCAGTTGCTCAGCTGCGCTAACAGTGCGACTGGGAGCTTGCTGCGACAAACTACAAGCCACCAGACTAAGCAACAGGCAACCGCTAAATAATAAACGTCCTAACATACAGTTCCACCGCTTCTTTTTTCGGACCTCGCCCAGTGCTGCCGCCAAAAATGACACAGCCGGCGTTAAACAACCGGCTGTGTTGAAAAGACTACGTTTGGCAGCAGGCATTCGCTGCCAGGCCGGTCATTACTGCAAGGTGACTTTGGCAAACTTACGTTTACCGACCTGATAAATTTGGCTGCTGCCTTTCGCGACATCCAGTTTGCTATCTTCAATCTTTTGCTCACCGTTTAATTTCACCGCGCCTTGCTTAATCATCCGGATTGCTTCTGAAGTGCTGTCAACCAAACCCGCTTCTTTTAGTAAGTTAGCAATCGGCATTGCCTGTCCCTCACAGCTTAGCAGCACTTCCGGAATATCATCTGGTAAAGCATTTTTGCTAAAACGCTGAGTAAAATCCTGATGCGCCGCTTCAGCAGCTGTCTCATCATGGAAACGGGCAATAATCTCTTTTGCCAGTAAAATCTTCACATCGCGCGGGTTGGCACCGGCTAACACATCCTGCTTTAACTGCTGGATTTCCGCTAACGGCCGGAAGCTTAACAAATCGTAGTAGCGCCACATCAGATCGTCAGAAATCGACATGATTTTGCCAAACATCTCGCTCGGTGCATCAGTAATGCCGACATAGTTGCCCAGCGACTTGGACATCTTCTGCACGCCGTCCAGACCTTCCAGCAACGGCACCATCATCACGGTTTGCGGCCGCATACCTTCTTCTTTTTGCAGCTCACGGCCCATTAGCAGGTTAAAGCGCTGATCGGTACCGCCCATCTCGACATCGGCTTCTAATGCTACGGAGTCCCAGCCCTGTACCAGCGGATAGAGGAACTCGTGGATCGAGATCGACTGGTTGTTAGCAAAGCGCTTTTTAAAATCGTCGCGCTCCAGCATCCGCGCGACCGTCTGACGCGACGCCAGCTTAATCATGCCAGCTGCACCCAACTCGCCCATCCATTGCGAGTTAAAGGCTACCCGGGTTTTCGCCGGATCAAGAATTTTAAACACTTGTTCTTTGTAGGTTTCGGCGTTTGCCAGCACATCCTCGCGGCTTAGCGGCTTGCGGGTCACGTTTTTACCGCTTGGATCACCAATCATGCCGGTAAAGTCACCGATCAGGAAAATCACCTCATGGCCCAGCTGCTGGAAAGTCCGCAATTTATTAATCAGTACCGTATGGCCTAAATGCAAATCAGGAGCGGTGGGATCAAAGCCGGCCTTGATCTTTAGCGGCTTACCTTCTTTTAATTTGGCAATTAGCTCTTCTTCCAGCAGAATTTCTTCGCAACCGCGTTTCAGCTCTGCTAATGCCTGTGCCCAATCGGCCATTTTATACTCCTGCAATCTTGCTTTTTCGCTCATAGAACAGCCATTCTAGCTGATGTTCCGCCATGACGAAACGCAGAAAAGTCTGGTATCACCGAAAAAAAGGGTTTATGCTCGGTTTTTGTGCATTTTCAACTCGATGGTATTTCCCGATGCAACAACTGGTCTCGCAATTACCTTCCCGCCACCGTCTGTTGATTCTGTTGGTTTCCGTGCTGCTAGCCATTTTACTACTGATGCCGTCCGAACACGCCTCGGCATCGCGCAATACTGAGCGCCCGGCAGATGAGATTGCTACCGGATTAGACCTTGCCGCCATCGATAATCTTGTCAGTGACGAATTACGTGACGCTGTTGCCGCAGAACTGTCAAACACCGCAACGGATAGCGACCTAACCAATACAACAGCCGATATGCCAGAACCCACATCACAACAACCAGGCGCTGAACCGGGGTTAAACTGGGTAACCGTCTCTGTGCAATCCGGCGATATTTTATCGGGTCTGTTCCGCAAGGCCGGAGTAAGCCAGCAAACCATGCAACAGATCCTGGATCTGGGCCGGCCAACCCGCACCCTAACCCGGTTATTTCCTGGCGAGCAAATTGAGTTTGGTCTGGATCAGCAAGGCGAGCTGCAGCAATTACGCTATGCCATTAACCGCCTGGAAACCTTGGAAGTCTCACGTCAGAGCGATGGCGGTTTTAGTGCCGCTACCAGTAAAAAAACGGTTGAGTTGCAGCAACAATTCGCCGCCGGTGAAATCCGCAGTAGTTTCTGGCATGCCGGTCTGGCTGCCGGCTTAACGGAGAGCCAGATCATGCAACTGGCCGGTGTCTTTGGCTGGGATATCGATTTTGCGCTGGATTTACGCGCCGGTGATAGCTTCGCCGTATTATTTAATGCCGAATATCTGGAAGGCGAGCCATTGGGTAACGGTACTATTCTGGCGGCAGAATTTACCAATCAGGGCGAGGTATATCAAGCCATCCTGCACTCTGACGGCAACTACTATAAACCGAATGGTCAGAGCATGCGTCAGGCTTTTTTGCGCGCCCCGGTAAGTTTTCAGTACGTCAGTTCTAATTTTAATCCAAGGCGCCTGCACCCGGTATTAGGTACAGTGCGGGCCCATAATGGCACTGACTATGTGGCACCTGTTGGTACCCCTATTATGGCAGCCGGTGATGGTCGGGTAACACATTCCGCTTTTAATAATCTGAATGGTCATTATGTCTTTATTCAGCATGCGAATAATGTCACTACCAAGTACCTGCATTTATCCCGCCGCGACGTTAAAGTCGGGCAAAGGGTAAAGCAAGGCCAAACTATAGGCCGGTTGGGAGCTACGGGCCGGGTTACCGGTGCCCATTTGCATTATGAATTTATCGTGGCTGGCGTACATCGTAATCCACGTACCGTGAAACTGCCGCAGGCAACACCACTAACCGGCCAGCAAAAACAGCAGTTTAGTGTCACTGCCAGCACCCTACTCAGAGAATTACAGCAACAACAGCAGCAGTATCTGGCGGCCCGCCAAAACCCAACTGATTCTGAACAGGCGGCGCCCTGAGCTAAGTGAGTTTATTCTGAGCTAACCCCTGCAAAAACGCCCACCTAAGTGGGCGTTTTTGCTAAGCTTAGAATTTCTCTAACCAACCAGAGCCAGCAAAATCCCTGCTGCGACTGCCGAGCCTATGACCCCTGCGACATTTGGCCCCATCGCATGCATCAACAGGAAGTTATGTGGGTCAGCTTCCAGGCCCAATTTATTCGATACCCTGGCCGCCATCGGCACCGCCGACACACCGGCCGAACCGATTAGTGGGTTAATCGGTTGCTTCGAAACCTTATTCATCAGCTTAGCCATTAACACACCGGCGGCAGTACCAATGGCAAAGGCGACCATGCCCAACAGCAGAATTCCTAAGGTTTGGGTGGTGAGAAACTTATCCGCACTCAACCGCGAACCCACTGCTAAGCCGAGGAAAATAGTGACGATATTAATCAGCTCGTTCTGGGCCGTTTTACTCAGGCGGTCAACAACCCCGCACTCTTTCATCAGATTACCTAAACAGAACATTCCGATCAGTGGTGCTGCTGTTGGTAACAGTAAGATGGTTAGCAGCAGTAGCAATAACGGAAACACAATTTTCTCACGCTTACTGACCACCCTAAGCTGTGTCATCTGAATTTTGCGTTCTGCTTCGGTAGTCAGGGCCCGCATAATCGGCGGTTGGATCAAGGGCACCAAAGCCATATAGGAGTATGCCGCCACGGCTATCGCACCGAGCAGATCCGGCGCTAACCGCGATGCCAGGAAAATGGCAGTCGGACCATCAGCACCACCGATAATCGCAATGGCAGACGCCTCTTTGAGCGTAAAACTTAAGCCTGGCACCCAATTCAACGCGATAGCGCCAAATAAGGTCGCAAAGATCCCGAACTGGGCAGCCGCACCCAAGAACATGGTCCTTGGGTTGGCGATTAGCGCGCCAAAATCGGTCATCGCGCCCACGCCAAGGAAGATCAGTAATGGAAAAAGTCCGGAGGTAATCCCCATTTCATAAAACAAATACAGAATACCACCCGGCTCCCCCATCCCTGCTAGTGGGATATTAGTCAGGATGGCGCCAAAACCAATCGGCACCAGTAGCAAGGGTTCAAAACCTCTGGCAATCGCCAGATACAGCAAAACGACCCCAACCAACATCATCACGATCTGACCAGGCGTGAAGTTGACTAGACCGGTCGAGGCAATCAGCGTTTGTAATGCTTCCATTTCTAATCCTTAACGACGACCGGGTTTATTCAAAGCTGATTAACACGTCGCCATTGGCAACGGCATCGCCGGCGGCAACGTGAATTTTTGCCACAACACCATCGGCCACGGCACGCACCTCGGTTTCCATCTTCATCGCTTCCATAATGATCACCACGTCACCGCGCTTAACACTGGCACCGGCCTTAGTGACGACTTTCCAGATATTGCCGGCCAGCGGTGAATTTAACGTGGTGCTACCGGTAACAGAGGCACTGCCCGGGATATTTTCTGACACCACAGGCTTAACGCTGCTGAGCTCACCACTGGGTGCGACTTCAACTTCATAAACCTTCCCATCAACCCGTACGCTATAACTGGCAGGGCCAGCAGTGTTTATCGGCTTAGACTGACTGGATGACGTTGTTTTTACCGGTTCATCGACCAAATCTGGCGCCGGCTCGAAGGCGGCAGGGTTATTGCGGTTTTTCAGGAATTTTAAACCAACTTGCGGGAACAGCGCATAGGTCAGCACATCATCGACCAGCTCTGACGCTAAATCGATGTTTTCAGTTTTCGCCAGCTCGGATAATTCTGTAGTGAGCTTTTCAAGTTCAGGCGTCAGCACATCGGCTGGCCGACAGGTAAGCGCTTTGCCGCCGGCCAGCACTTTTTGTTGCAGCTCAGTATTAACCGGTGCAGGTGTAGCACCATACTCGCCTTTTAACACGCCTGCGGTTTCTTTGGTGATACTCTTATAGCGTTCACCGGTTAACACATTAAGTACCGCCTGAGTGCCGACAATTTGTGAAGTTGGCGTCACCAGTGGGATATAGCCCAGATCTTCACGCACACGGGGAATTTCTTTTAATACCTCGTCCAGTTTTTCCAGTGCGCCCTGCTCTTTTAGCTGGCTTTCCATATTGGTCAGCATACCACCGGGCACCTGTGCTAACAAAATACGGGCATCAATACCTTTTAACGAACCTTCAAACTTGGCGTACTTCTTCCGGACGTCGCGGAAATAGGCAGCAATTTCTGCCAGCAATTCCATATTCAGGCCGGTATCACGTTCGGTGTTTTCGGTAATAGCTACCAAGGTTTCGGTTGCACTATGGCCATAGGTCATACTCATCGAGGAAATGGCAGTATCTAACATATCGATACCGGCATCCACCGCTTTCTGATAAGTCGCAGTACTCAAACCGGTGGTGGCATGGCATTGCATCGCCAATGGGATCTTCACCGACTCCTTAATGCGGGTAACCAGCTCTTCGCAATCATAAGGCTTCAGCAAGCCGGCCATATCTTTAATACAAATTGAGTCGCAGCCCATATCTTCCAGCTGTCGTGCCATATCCACCCAGCTATCTATGGTATGTACCGGGCTAACGGTGTAAGAAATCGTGCCCTGGGCATGCGCCCCCACTTTAATCGCGGCCTGAACTGCCGTTTGCAGGTTGCGGATATCGTTCATTGCATCGAAAATCCGGAACACATCGACGCCGTTTTCATGCGCGCGCTCAACAAATCGGGTCACCACATCATCGGCGTAGTGGCGGTAACCGAGTAAATTCTGACCACGCAGCAACATTTGCTGCTTGGTATTTGGCATCGCTTTCTTTAATTCCCGGATCCGATGCCAGGGGTCTTCGCCCAGATAACGGATACAGGCGTCAAAGGTCGCACCACCCCAGGATTCGACCGACCAGTAACCTACCTGGTCTAATTTACTGGCGATCGGTAACATGTCCTCTAACCGCAGTCGGGTCGCCAGTAATGATTGATGCGCATCACGCAGCACCAGTTCGGTTAATAACAAAGGCTTAGACATGCCAGTATCCTCTTTATCGATTATTGTTTTTGGCGGTATTGATGCACAGCTGCTCCGATGGCAGCGACAACCGCAGGCGAGACAGTTTGACTGGAGGCAGTTTCCAGTTTGGTAGATTTTTCGGCTTGCTTAACCGGAAAGTAACGCTGCACGGTGTGACTCATCAGTCTTAACAGCACTACCAGCAAGAACAGGAACGTAAACACTGCGACCATGCCAATAAACATCAGCGCCGCTGCTTCTAAAAGGAGATCTGCAACCATCAGTAAACCCTGTGTTAATTGCAATTTATTATTAACAGTATGGCCCAGATTTCGGCCTGCGAACAATAAATTAGCCTTATAGCTACTATTGGTATTTCTATACGATCATGCCACAACAATCAAGAGTCAAGACGTTTATATTTCCAGACATCTAAACGCTTAATGGCTATTCAGCACCGTTATCAGGGCAAAAAAATGCCGGCTTAGCCGGCAGAAAGTCTTGTTGTAATATCGGCAAGTAACTGCTGCCAGGCGCGACTCAGGGCTGACACCATGGCCGGATAACCGTCAGCCTCTAACGCTACCTGATAGCTAAACGGCTGGTTAATTTCCGTCTGTTGTTGTGCTAATCGATAGCGGCCACTTAGGATCGCCTGACCGGAGGGATCGGCATGAAAACGGTCAATCTCAAGCCATAACTGTCGCTGCGCCTGAGCCTGCACACTGCGTAATGGCTGAGCCGGCAGCGCCTGCAGCAAATGCTGTTGTAACTGCCGTTGCAACTGCTGCTCCAGGGCATCAGCCCATAAATGCTGCCGGGTAATGACATACTCGACCTCGGACTGCTGCATCACCAGCCCTGTGCCATTCAGATAGGCGGCAACCCGGATCGGTGCGACATAGAGTGCCGGCAAGCTGGCGGTATCCGCTGTAGGTGTCGCTGGCACAGCTAACTGATAATAGTAGACTGCGGTTGGCTTGCTGCTACAGGCAACCAACGTCAGTAAACTTAAACTGATGATAAGGGCTTTCATGGCTTGGCTTTCCTTGGTTGGGGGTCGGCTTGTTCACTGGCATTAATCAGTAACGCATTGCTTTGCTGATTTAGCATTTTCAGCACCGGTTGCAGTTCGCGCAGCGTTTGCTCCAGCACCTGCAGATTGCTACCGGCCCGTTCGTACGCCACTGACCCCGGGCTCACGCCTGCCAGAGCCCGCTGCAGTTCAGTCAGGCTTTGCTGTAAATTCGTCGGTAACTGCTGTAGCTCAGGCTGAGCCAAAAAGGCCTGCAAGCTCGCCAGTAACTGTTCGCTGCTGCCAAGCAATTGCTCGGTAGCCGCCAGTGTTTGTTGACCTTGCGTTAAGAACTCTTCCAACTGCAAATTATTGATTTTATCCAGTGCCAACAACACCTTTTGCTCGATATTGCTTAAACCGCTGCGCGCCGAAGGTAAACTGGGGTACCCCGCTTGCTGACTTAATGCCAGTTGCTCCTGATACTGCTGTTGTTGTTTCAGATCGGCCAGTAATTCACTATTAATATCCAAATCGACATAGAGCGCGCCGGTAAGCAGATTGCCGGTTTTTAACATTGCATGTAAACCCCGGCTGACCGCCTGCTCTAACTCTACTCCCAACTGCTGTAAGGTCAGATTTTCATACAAGCGCCCGGCCTCGATCCGGATCAGTACCGGCACGCCTTGATTCAACGACACTTCAAAGGGTTTTTCCATCGCAAAAAAGAACGGCACGCTGGCAACCGTGCCGACCCGCACTCCCCGATATTCAACCGGGGCACCAGCTTTCAAACCACGGACCGACTCATCGAAAAACACGATATACTCAACAAACTGGTTATACATCCCTTCCTGAATACTTTGCCGATCCGGGAACAGCTGGAACTCGCTACCGTTAGCGGCCGGATTACCCGCCGGCCAACCATCCATTAAATCAAAGCTCACACCACCACTGAGTAAGGTAGCGGCGGAGCCGACATCTACCGATAACCCCTCGGCTGATAAGTCGAATGAGACGCCACTGCTAATCCAAAACCGGATGTTTTCCGTGACCAGTGCATCATAGGGCTGACGGATATATAGCTGATAGCGGGTGCGCCGCTCCGCCAATTCAAACTGACTGCTTTCAACAGTACCGACTTCATAACCGCGATACAGCACCGGATCACCTACCGCCAGCGTGCTTGGGTCACTGGTTTGCAGGGTTACCCGGATCCCAGGCGCATCGGCTGGTGCAACCGGCGGCGTATTTAACAGCGGATGCGTTAGTACCACACGGGGAGAATCGCCGGGCTGTAATTCAATATAGGCACCCGACAACAAGGTATTCAGACCAGTAACCCCACCGCGACCGATTTGCGGCTTCACTACCCAAAACTGCGAACCTTCGTTTAGCAGCGGCGTAACATTAGGTTTCATCCGCGCTTTAATCATAACTTGCTTCAAATCGGTACTGAGCTCAACAGAAACCACCTGACCAACATCGACACTGCGATTTTTAATCTGCGTTTTGCCCGCGACAATCCCCTCAGCATCTTCGGCAATCAGTAACAACATTGCCCCCTGTTGCTGCTGATGGTTATATAGCATCCACAAGCCAATCAATACCGCGGCGATGGGTACCACCCAAATCGGTGACCACTGCCGGATCGGTTTTACTTTTGCAGTATTTTGCGTTTCGGTCACACCTGCTCTCCTGTTTGCGATGGCTGGTCCCACAGCAATCGCGGATCAAAACTGATGGCTGCCAGCATGGTAATAATGACCACTGCAGCAAATACTAAGGCGCCAACGCCCGGATAAACACTCATTAACAGGCCAAAACGCACCAGTGCCGCCAGGATCGCCACGACCAGCACATCGACCATCGACCAACGGCCAACCCAATCTACCAGCAGGTAAATTTTGGTGGTCAGCTTGCTACGCACCTCTACCGGCGCCATCACCAGATAACAAAGCCAGAACATAATCAGAATTTTCGCAATAGGTACCACCACGCTCGCCAGTAGAATAACCAGCGCCACCGGATACTCACCATCCTGCCACATTAAAATAAAGCCACTGATAATAGTGGAATCCGTAACATTGCCAAAGGAGACGGTGCGCATAATCGGCAGCAAATTGGCTGGAATATACAGAATGGCCGCTGTCACTAATAACGCCAGTGTTCTTTGCAGGCTGGCTGGTATCCGCGGATAGACTTTGGTTTGACAGCGCGGGCAATGCGCCTGCGCCAGTGGTACTATCGCTGTGCAACAAGGGCAAAGTTTTAACTGTTGCGACAAACCGGTTTTACCGGCTGCAGCCGTTACCGGCACAGCAGGCGCCACGGCTAACCGCGACCACATTTCGTGGCGGTCAATCACCTGAAAGGTGCGCAGGTGCAATAAACAGAAGATGCAAAATGCCCAGAAACTTAACCCCAGTGAAATATCGGCATTAGCGACCAGTTTGACAAAGCTAATCAGCAACCCCATCAAAAAGATATCGACCATACTCCAGGGCTTGAGCATAAAGAGTACCCGCGCCACCCAGATCCGCGCCGGTAGCCGGTACAGCATACCCAGTTTCAAATAAATAACCGCCGCCATGCAGAAGGCTGGCACAGCCTGAATAAATAACCAGACCAGAATGGCCAGGCTTTGATGGTATTCGGTAAAGAGTACAGCGGAGGTGTCAAAGAAATGCATTTCACTGCGATTACCGGCCACGCCCATACTGATAAACGGGAACAGGTTGGCCAGCAGTAGCATAAAGAGCGCTGAACCGGCATAGAGTACAGGCCGCAGAATGGGCTGCACCTGGCGCACGTCCAGTTGATGGTCACAGCGTTGGCAATGTGCCTCTTCCCCCTCCTGCAGCTCAGGTAACCACTGCAATAAGTCACAATGCCGGCATAGCACCAGTTCGTGCTGTTGCTCTGTTGCCGCTAAGGTGTCGACACCGCTGATGGTCAGGCTTTGGCTGAAAGACACGGGGTTTCCGGGTTAGAAAGTCGCGCTAAGTAATGCATTTATAGCATATTTCAGCAGAGCGGAGGAATAGGTGGTGATGTTGAAGCTAATCTTAGTACTCTTACTAAATATTAAGCTCCAGTTTTGGCAGAGACAGGATTTGAGCATCCGGCGGCTAAACGCGCCGTACAACTTTGCCGGGGCACGCCGTGAACCCATCCATGGGGGCTCCTCTTTCGCATCCATGCGAAAGACGTCCCCGGACAAAGTGTACTATGCATTTACCGCCTAGTTCGACAAATGCTGCAACCGCAATCTTCAACCTAAGCGCGCTGAATATCATACATAACGTATAAAAAACTATTGGTGGCATGATCGTGAACGAGGTGGTAAGCATTCCGTGCACTTTGTAAGGGAATGTATTTTTCAGGGATGAAAAATGACACAAATTTGCCGGGAGCAAATTTGAACAGCTTTAGCTGGCCCGTAGGGCAAACTTCAGGATGAAGTTTGTAACCGTACAGGGAGGTATTCACAGCGTGTCCCGTCAAAGTTGTACGGAATGATTACCGCCGGATGCACAAATCTAGATATGTCACGGAGATCGGAGCAAATTGGTCGAACCTAACGGAGGTTCTCACCTCCCGCTGGTTTAGCATGTCGTTTAAACGCAAAAACCCGCTGAGGTTTTCACCTTAGCGGGTCATTACGAATATGGCGGACGCGGGAGGATTCGAACCTCCGACCGCTCGGTTCGTAGCCGAGTACTCTATCCAGCTGAGCTACGCGTCCATAAACTTTGCATCTTACAATAACAGCGCTTCTTCTCTCGGATGGCGGACGCGGGAGGATTCGAACCTCCGACCGCTCGGTTCGTAGCCGAGTACTCTATCCAGCTGAGCTACGCGTCCATTCCGAGAAATGGCGGAGATGGAGGGATTCGAACCCTCGATAGAGTTTCCCCTATACACCCTTAGCAGGGGTGCGCCTTCAGCCACTCGGCCACATCTCCGCGCTGTGTTGCGGCGTGTATATTAATGTCTCAGGAAAATAAGTCAAACTATTTTTAGAACCGAAAAGTCTGTTTGCCGAGCTTTTAAGCAAATCGTTGCTTATTTGACTTAAAAGCGGCAAAAGTGCTGCTTTACGGGAAAAACCGGGAGGAGGCGAAGGTTACTCACCCTCGCTGAAATTACCGCCGTTAGTATCTTTTTCGGCCTGGATCCGCATATAAATTTCTTCGCGGTGTACAGAAATGTCTTTGGGTGCGTTGACACCGATTCGTACCTGATTACCTTTAACACCCAAAACGGTTACGGTAACTTCATCACCGATCATCAGGGTTTCACCCACTCGACGCGTCAGAATAAGCATGCGATTGCTCCTTTGCCTGTCACCACAGAGCTCTGTCTCTGTGCTGTTATTAGATTAGCGCTGAATGATACTCCAGCGCCAGCGTATTTTAAACTTTTCTTCTTTACATTATACCTGCCAGGGCTTAAAGGCGCTCTGTAATGTAGGCCAATGCCGCATTCAACACGTTAGGTAGCGCAGCTACATCAGTACCGCCAGCTTGTGCCATATCTGGCCTGCCACCGCCTTTACCGCCAAGCTGGCCTGCTGCCCAGCCAACCAATTGACCGGCATGTACCTTGGCAGTTAAATCACTGCTGACGCCAGCAATTAAACTGACTTTGTCATCATTCACAGTGGCCAGTAACACCACTGAGGAACCCAATTTGTTCTTCAGCTCATCCAGCAGAGTCCGCAGTGCTTTGGGATCGGTTTGTTCCAGCTGTTGCACCAGCACCTTAACCTCACCCACTTGCTGCACATTCGCCGTTAATGAAGCTCCGGCATAGCTGGCCAACTTGGCCTTTAACTGCTCGATTTCTTTTTCCAGCTGTTTGCTGCGGTCCAGCGTTTGCTGTACCCGCTCGGCCAGACTAAAGGCATCACCTTTTAACAAGCTGGCGGCCTGGCTGATTTGCAGATCTAACTGCTGCAAGTACTGAATGGCGGCCGGGCCACTGACGGCTTCAATCCGCCGCACGCCCGAGGCGATACCGCCTTCGCTGACAATTTTAAAGAAACCAATGTCACCTGTGCGTTCGACGTGTGTACCACCACAGAGTTCAATTGAGAACTCGCCCATGCTCAGTACCCGCACTTCGTCGTCATACTTCTCGCCAAACAGCGCCATGGCGCCGGCTGCTTTCGCCGCTTCAATAGGCATTACGCGCGTCAGCAGTGGCAGGTTCAGTTGGATTTGTTCGTTAACCATTTGCTCCAATTGCTGTAGCTCAGCGGGTTTTACCGCTTCAAAATGCGAGAAGTCAAAGCGCAGCCGCTCCGGGCCAACCAGCGAGCCCTTTTGGGTAACATGCTCACCCAGTACTTTACGCAAGGCAGCATGTAATAAGTGGGTTGCCGAGTGATTTTTACGAATGGCATTGCGCCGCGCCAGATCAATAGTCGCTTCAACCTGATCACCGACCTTTAGCTCGCTACTCGCTTCAACCTTATGGGCAAAGGCTTTGGCAATCTTTTGCGTATCCAGCACCGCTGACACAGCACCGTTCTGCAGCTTAAAGCTACCGGTGTCGCCAATCTGACCACCTGATTCGGCATAGAACGGCGTGCTATCCAGGATCACCAGGCCGGTTTCTCCTGCTGCTAAATGGCTAACCTGCTGACCGTCTTTGATAATTTCCTGTACTCTGGCATTACCAAAATGCTCGGTGTAACCGGTAAAGCCGGTCTGTACCGCTGATGTCAGTTGCTGATTATAGTCCAGACCAAAGTTACTGGCTTGCTGCGCCCGCTTGCGCTGCTCTGCCATGGCGGCATCAAAACCCGCCTGGTCAATGCTCAGGCCACGCTCACGCGCCACGTCATTGGTCAGGTCTACCGGGAAGCCGTAGGTATCGTACAGTTTAAATACCAGTGTGCCGGGAACTTCTGTGCCGGCAAGACCCGACAGCTCTTCATCCAGAATTTGTAAGCCCCGCTCCAGCGTTTTGCCAAACTGTTCCTCTTCCTGTTGCAGCGCTTTTTCAATAATCGCCTGTTTCGCCCGCAGTTCAGGGTATGCATCACCCATTTCAGCAGCCAAAGCAGCGACTAACTTATAGAAAAAGGCGCCCTTGGCCCCCAGCTTATTACCGTGACGCACAGCGCGGCGGATAATCCGGCGTAGTACATAACCACGACCTTCATTCGATGGCATCACACCATCGACAATTAAAAAGGCGCAGCTGCGAATATGGTCAGCCACCACGCGCAGCGATTTGTCTGTCAGATCGGTAGCACCGGTGGCTGCAGCCGCGGCTTTAATCAGCGCAACAAAGGTATCAATCTCGTAGTTGCTGTGTACGTGCTGCAAAATGGCGGCGATCCGCTCCAGCCCCATACCGGTGTCGACACTGGGTTTTGGCAAGGGTTGCATTTCACCGCTGGCCAGGCGGTTAAACTGCATAAAGACGATATTCCAAATCTCGATAAAACGATCGCCATCTTCTTCCGCAGAGCCCGGCGGGCCACCCCAGATATGGTCGCCGTGGTCATAGAAAATTTCAGTACAAGGACCACAAGGGCCGGTATCACCCATCGCCCAGAAGTTATCTGACGCATAAGGTGCGCCCTTATTGTCGCCAATGCGGATAATCCGATCGGCAGGCACGCCGATGTCGTTTTGCCAGATCGCGAAGGCTTCATCATCGGTGGCATAAACCGTAACCAGTAACCGCTCTCTCGGTAATTTCACCACTTCGGTCAGGAATTCCCAGGCATACCGAATCGCATCCTGTTTAAAATAATCACCAAAGCTGAAGTTGCCTAACATTTCAAAAAAGGTATGGTGACGGGCGGTATAACCGACGTTCTCTAAATCATTATGCTTACCACCGGCGCGCACGCAGCGCTGTGCGGAGACAGCACGACTGTAACTGCGCTGATCCTGGCCCAGAAACACGTCTTTAAACTGCACCATGCCAGCATTAGTAAATAACAGGGTGGCATCGTTGCCAGGGATTAACGAACTGCTCGGTACCACAGCGTGGCCTTTACCGGCGAAGAAATCAAGGAAGGCTTGCCTGATAGCGGCGGATGTCATGCTCATGAAAAATCCTGTTAAGTTAATCGGTTACATTAGTATCACTAAACACGGCCCGAATTTGCTCACTGCTAAAGCCGCGACGTTGCAAATAGGCCATACGCTTCATTTTTTCCTGATAATCACCAGGCGCCTTAGCGGCAAATTTCTTTTGGTAGCTTTGCCTGGCTAACTCCCACCAATCTATTTCAAGTTGTTCCGCCATGGCCGACACCTGTTCAGCGCTAAACTGATGTTGCCGGCATTCACGCAGAATAAACTGATAACCATAGCCTTGCTGGCTGCGATGGCGCAGTATCATCTCTAAAAACCGCAGCTCGTCCAGGTATCCTTGCTCTTGACACCATGCTAAGACGGCACTTTGCTCTGCTGCACTGGCACCCTTTTGTTGCAGTTTTCGGCTCAGTTCTGCCTTGCTGTGCTCGCGTCGGCTTAGCCAGTTTACCGCCGCTTTTTTAAACTCTGTCAACGCCATCAGACTTCCAGAACACCGTCCTGTTGCGGATTTAGCTTTAACGCAAATACTTCATTAAAGGATAAAAACCAGCTAATCATCAACAGTGGGATCACCACCACCAGAGCTAACAGCATCGTAGGTATACTAAGGATGATTAGGGCCACTGACAACAGCATAAAAATCAGCAGCGCGCTGATATTACGCCAGCACGCCAGCAGGGCGGCGCCCAGAATTATCAATAAGCGCTGCTCTTTCAGGAAAAACGCTATGGCAATAGCGTAACAGATCCACAGTTTAATAAAAAACACCGTTAGCAACAGCGCCATCACTTGCAAGGATAAACTACTATCCAGTTCGCGGGTTTCTTGTAATCGAATTACCGCTTCTGCGGTTTGGGATTGGAAAATCATCACCACCAGCGTAGTGACGACAAACTCACTAATCGAAATCAGGATCAGACTGCGCCGGCAGCTCGCATCTTTAAAGGCATGAAATAACCAACTCAGGTCAATTTTTTGCTGTTGTTGTACACCCGCGATGGCATGATAAAAACCAGCAGTAAAAAATGCACTGACCAGCACACCAATAATTAGGGTTATGCTGCTTAGCGCTGCCAGATACGTCACCACATAAGTCAGTAACAGCATTTGAATAAATAGCAGTGGGTACTGTTTGAAAATATCCCAGGCCATTTTCAGCCAGTTGATAGCAGCCAGTGCCGGTACCCGGCGAATAATCAGTTTTATCTGAAACGGCTTTTCCACGCGAACTCCACTAAGGCCAACGGCTTCACGCCGGTAAAAAGGCCCCTATCATACTGCAAAGCCAGTATAAAACGGAGCCTTTCTGCGTAAAAAATGCCTGTTGCAGCGGCATTAACGCTGCTGAATTTAGCGCAGATTCGGCGCCAGCCAGCTTTCGGCCTGTTGCTCGCTCCAGCCTTTGCGCTGTGCATAGTCCGCCAGCTGATCGCGGTCGATTTTACTGACGGCAAAATATTTGCTGTCGGGATGGGCAAAGTACCAGCCACTGACCGCGGCGCCGGGCCACATGGCATAGCTTTCGGTAAGCTGCATCTGGATTTGTGCCGGCACGTCCAATAACTGAAATAAGGTGCCTTTCTCAGTATGTTCCGGACAGGCCGGATAGCCGGGCGCGGGTCGGATCCCCTGATACAGCTCGCGGATCAGTTGTTCATTATCCAGCTGTTCATTGGCAGCATAACCCCAATATTCGCGCCGTACTTTTAAATGCAGATACTCCGCCAGCGCTTCGGCCAGACGATCGGCCAGCGCCTTGACCATAATACTATTGTAATCATCATGCGCTGCCGCATACTGTGCCGCCAGCTCATCAGCACCAAAGCCTGTCGTCACCGCAAAGGCACCGACATAATCAGCAATACCAGAGCCAACAGGGGCAACAAAATCTGCCAGACTGCAGTTCGGTGCGTTATTGCGCAGTGCCAGTTGCTGTCGCAGATTATGCAGGCGGCAGCGCTCAGTGGTGCGGCTGTCATCCTGGTAGATGATAATATCATCGCCATCACTGTTGGCAGGGAAAAAACCAAAGGCTGCTTTACCACTAATCAGGTTATCTTTGATCATCTGATCCAGTAGCGCATTGGCATCCTGATACAGCTTCCGTGCTTCCAGCCCAACTTCAGCATGTTGCAAAATCGCCGGAAACTTGCCGGACAGCTGCCAGGTCAGGAAAAACGGTGTCCAGTCGATGTAGTCGCGCAGTACCTGTAAATCAACCTGCTGCCAGTAATGCACACCAGGCTGTTTCGGCGCCGGCGCGACTTTCGTTAAATCCAGCTGGAATTTATTCTGCCGTGCCTCGGCCAGACTTAGCATCCGCTCACCGGGCCGACTGCGCTGATGCTGCTCCACCGCAATACGGTATTCTTCTGCCACCCGGGCCAGATAGGCCGGTTTTTGTTCGGCACTGATCAGCGCCTGCACCACAGAGACGCTCCGCGAGGCATTGGGTACGTAGACCACGCCATGCGCATAATGCGGCGCGATCTTGACTGCGGTGTGCGCCTTGGATGTGGTCGCGCCGCCGATTAACAACGGAATGGTAAAACCGAGCCGGGTCATTTCTTTGGCAACATGCACCATTTCATCCAGCGACGGCGTAATGAGGCCAGATAAACCAATCACATCAACCTGTTGCTCTTTGGCTACGCGCAGGATCTCAGCGCAGGACACCATCACACCCAGATCGATAACCTCAAAGTTATTACACTGCAGCACCACGCCGACGATATTTTTGCCGATATCGTGCACATCGCCTTTTACCGTTGCCAGCAGGATTTTACCCTGCGCCCGGCCCCCGGCTTTTTCCTGCTCAATGTAAGGTTGCAGGTAAGCAACAGCTTTTTTCATCACCCGTGCTGACTTGACCACCTGCGGCAGAAACATCTTGCCTTCACCAAACAGATCACCGACCACGTTCATGCCATCCATTAGCGGGCCTTCAATTACATGCAGTGGCCGCTCTGCCTGCTGCCGGGCATCTTCGGTGTCCTGCTCGATAAAATCGGTAATGCCTTTTACCAGCGCATGCTCCAGCCGTTTATTTACCGGCAGGCTGCGCCAGGCATCATCGACTTTTTCTGCGACACTGCCATCACCTTTAAATTGCGCGGCAATCTCTAACAAGCGTTCGGTGGCATCCGGACGGCGATTTAGAATCACATCCTCTACCCGCTCCCTGAGCAAGGGCGGGATATCGTCATACACCGCCAGCTGACCCGCATTAACGATGCCCATATCCATACCGGCCGCAATAGCATGGTATAGAAATACTGAGTGGATGGCTTCGCGCACCGGATCGTTACCACGAAACGAGAACGACACATTGGATACACCGCCGGAAATCTTGGCATAAGGGCAAAGGCGCTTGATTTCTCGGGTCGCCTCAATAAAGTCCACCGCATAGTTGTTGTGCTCTTCAATACCGGTAGCCACCGCGAAAATATTGGGGTCAAAAATGATATCTTCCGGCGGAAAACCAATTTGCTCAGTCAGGATCTGATAAGCGCGCTGACAGATTTCAACTTTGCGGGCCTTGGTATCAGCTTGCCCCACCTCGTCAAACGCCATCACCACCACGGCCGCGCCATAGCGGCGCAACAACTTTGCCTGCTGTAAAAAGCTCGCTTCGCCTTCTTTGAGCGAAATCGAGTTCACTACCGCCTTACCCTGAATACACTTTAGCGCCGCTTCAATCACGTCCCACTTCGAGGAGTCGACCATAATCGGCACCCGGGCGATATCCGGCTCTGCTGCCAGCAGCGTTAAATAGCGCACCATGGCGGCCTTGCTGTCCAGCATCCCCTCATCCATATTGATGTCGATGATCTGGGCGCCGTTTTCAACCTGTTGCCGTGCCACATCCAGCGCCGCTTCGAAATCGCCTTTTAATATCAGTTTTTTAAATTTCGCCGAGCCGGTAACGTTAGTCCGCTCGCCGATATTGATAAATCGTGCCTGCTGTTGCATTACCACTCCACCGCAAAGGCTTCTAAGCCGGCCAGATGAAAACTATGATCGGCCGCTTTTGGTTGCCGCGGCGGCGCATCTTTTACCGCTTCGGCAATGGCTTTAATATGCTCTGGCGTAGTACCACAGCAGCCACCGACGATATTTAAAAAGCCCTGTTTGGCCCAATCAGCAATTTCTGCTGCCATCGCCTCAGCGCCTAAATCATATTCGCCAAACTCATTCGGCAAACCGGCATTGGGATGCACCGAGACATAGGCTTCGGAAATGGTGGCCAGGGTTTCGACATAAGGACGCAGCAAATCCGGCCCCAGCGCACAATTCAGGCCAAAGGTCACTGGCTTGACATGCGCCAGCGAATAATAAAACGCTTCGGTCGTTTGGCCGGACAACGTGCGGCCCGAGGCATCGGTGATGGTACCCGAGATCATCACCGGTAACTCCAGCTGCAGCTCTTCAAACACCTCCAAAACGGCAAAAGCTGCTGCCTTGGCATTCAGCGTATCGAAAATGGTTTCCAGCATAATAATATCGGCGCCACCTGCAATCAGCGCCCGGGTCGATTCCTTGTAAGCCAGCACTAACTCATCAAAGCTGACATTGCGAAATCCCGGATCGTTAACGTCTGGCGAAATCGAGGCAGTACGGTTAGTGGGTCCTAACACACCGGCGACAAAACGGGGTTTGTCGGGTTGCTGAGCTGTGACTTCGTCACAAACCCGCCGCGCCAGTGCCGCCGCCTCACGATTGATCCGCTCTGACAGGTGCGCCATCTGATAATCATGCATCGCAATGGTAGTGGCGTTAAAGGTATTGGTCTCAATAATGTCCGCCCCGGCCAACAAGTATTGCCGGTGAATATCGGCAATGAGTTCCGGTTGAGTAAGCACTAACAAATCGTTGTTACCTTTGAGATCGCACGGCCAATCGGCGAATTCCGCGCCGCGATAACCGGCTTCATCCAGGCGGTGTTGTTGGATCATGGTGCCCATAGCGCCATCCAGCACCAAAATACGTGAGGCCAGCAGCTGGCGTAGTTGCTGTGGCGTTAAACGAAGCTTTGTCATTAACTGTTGCCTATCTGATTCAGGTCAAAGGGCGTAGCCTGGTAAACGTAATAGTTTAACCAGTTACTGAATAATAAAAAGGCGTGCGCCTGCCATAATTTTAGCGGCCCCTGGGCCGGATCATTATTCCGGTAGTAGTTCTCTGGCAAACGCGGCGCCAAACCGGCCGCCAGGTCACGTTGATACTCATCATCCAGCGTGGTCAGATCATATTCCGGATGCCCGGTAACAAAGATCCGGCTACCACTGCTGTTTTGCAGCAAATAGGCACCGGTGACATCGGCTTCAGCCAGGATATGCAAATCATCATGCTGTTGGTATTTTTGTTTTGACACCTGCGCATAACGTGAATGTGGTACCAGAAATTGCTGGTCAAAGCCGCGTAGCAGCGGGCTAAACGGCTGTACTACGTCCTGCCAGTAAACTCCGGATAACTTTTCGCCGCGAATTTCCCGCTGTAAGCCGTAGTAATGATACAGCGCAGCATGGGCGGCCCAACATAAAAACAGCGTCGAGGTAACATGGGTATCCGCCCAGCGCAGGATCTCACCAAACTGCTGCCAGTAGGTGACATCTTCGTAATCGACCAGCCCCAGCGGCGCTCCGGTAATAATCAAACCATCATATTTCTGCCCCTGCACATCAGAAAAGTAACGATAGAAGCAGTTTAAATGGCTCTCCGGTGTATGTTTACTGACATGATCATCGATGCGGATCAGCTCAATATCCAGCTGCAGCGGGCTATTCGCTAATAAACGTAATAACTGAATTTCAGTCACAATTTTATTGGGCATTAAATTCAGAATCGCGATCCGCAACGGCCGGATATCCTGGGCTGCCGCCCGGCTCTCGGTCATTACAAAGACATTCTCTGCTGATAAGGCTTCTACTGCAGGTAACTGGTCAATCACTTTAATAGGCATAGCTGGCTCCGCCTGTGGCTAGCACCATGCTGAACCTGAGTCTGGTTAGTCAGCTGGCACCATTGATAACTTCTATACGTTTAGACGTCTAAATAAGACGTATTATGCCGTACTATGCCAGAAAAGCAACAGCCGTCTGTCGCAGCGGTGATGACTGCGGCCGGTAAGGGCCAGCGGCAACTGACCATTCCACTACCGAAACTTGAGGTATCAAAGTCGTGTTGTCAGAGTGTTGAGTGTTGAGTGTTGAGTGTTGAGTGTTGAGTGTTGAGTGTTGAGTGTTGAGTGTTGAGTGTTGAGTGTTGAGTGTTGAGTAGGAGATGGGAACTTATCTGTCGCGGGCGTAAAATCATTTTTGTTAATATTTGCGAATCACTTATAAAAAACTCCGGAGCTTTTCAGGTCCGGAGTTTTGTTGTTTTAAATCAGATGCTGCAGAACTTATAGCTCTTCCGGCTCTGGTATATCCATCACATCGTCAGTAGCAACGGCTTCACCTGGCTTTAATAACAGCCGCGCCCGCAGCTCTTTTTCAATTTCATCTGCTACCGCCGGGTTATCCTGCAAGAACTTCATCGCATTGGCTTTACCCTGACCAATCTTATTGCCCTGATAAGCGTACCAGGCGCCAGACTTATCGACTAAGCCTTGCTGTACGCCCAGGTCAATCAGCTCACCCAGTTTGTTGATACCGGCGCCATATTGAATAATAAATTCAGCTTGTTTGAATGGCGGAGCCACTTTGTTTTTTACTACCTTAACCCGGGTTTCGTTACCGGTAATTTCATCGCCTTCTTTTACCGAGCCAATACGACGGATATCTAAACGTACTGAGGCATAGAATTTCAGCGCATTACCACCGGTGGTGGTTTCCGGGTTACCAAACATTACACCGATCTTCATCCGGATCTGGTTGATAAAGATACACAGGGTATTGGAGCGTTTGATATTAGCAGTCAGTTTACGCAGTGCCTGTGACATTAAACGGGCCTGTAAACCCATATGGCTGTCACCCATGTCACCTTCAATTTCTGCTTTCGGCGTTAAGGCAGCGACCGAGTCCACAATCACCACGTCTACGGCGGCAGAGCGTACCAGCATGTCGCAGATTTCCAGCGCCTGCTCACCGGTATCTGGCTGAGAAACTAACAGCTTATCGACATCCACGCCTAATTTCTTCGCATACACCGGATCCAACGCATGTTCGGCATCAATAAAGGCACAGGTTTTACCGCTACGCTGTGCTTCGGCAATGACCTGCAGCGTTAAGGTGGTTTTACCGGAGGACTCAGGACCATAAATTTCCACAATCCGGCCATAAGGTAAGCCGCCAATGCCCAGTGCAATATCCAGCCCCAGTGAGCCGGTGGATACCGCTTCAATATCCAGGGCAGTGCTGTCGCCCAGCCGCATAATAGAACCCTTGCCGAACTGGCGTTCGATCTGGCTTAGTGCCGCACTTAATGCCTTTTGTTTGTTGTCGTCCATTGGTCGCTCCGGAGAAATTAGGTTAAGCCTTTAACAACTGTATGAGCATACAGTAGTCTAGTTTATTGGGGCTGTCAATAACAAGATGCATTGTCTGAGCGCATGTTCAATCGCCTGCTGGCGGATCTGCTGCCGGTCGCCAGCAAAATGCAATTGCTGAGTGCTGACAGTCCCGTCGATACTAAAACCGAAACAGACGGTACCGACCGGCTTCTTTGCCGTGCCACCGGTAGGACCGGCAATGCCGGAGATGGCAAGCGCTATGCTGGCACCCGCCGCCTGGGCCGCGCCACTGGCCATCTCGGCTACCGTTTGCTCACTGACAGCGCCATATTGTAATAGCGTTGCGCTGCGCACCCCTAACAATTGCTGCTTGGCTTTATTGCTATAGGTAACAAAGCTACGGTCAACATAGGCCGAGCTGCCGGCTACGGCGGTTAGCCAGTAGGCAACCCCACCACCGGTGCAGGATTCTGCAGTGGTGATACTGGCTTTTTTCCGTAATAATAGCTGCCCTAGTTCAGTGGCAAGCGCTAAGCTTGTTGTTTCCGCTGTCATATTTGATCCAACAGGAAGTGTTAGCACCATTATGCCGTCAGACCAGAAACCGGAGCAAGCGTTAAGCAATCATACCCCGATGATGCAGCAATATCTGGCACTGAAAAGCCAGCATCCGCAGATCTTATTGTTTTACCGGATGGGTGATTTTTACGAACTTTTTTATGAAGATGCGAAAAAAGCTGCCGCCCTGTTAGATATTTCGCTGACCAAACGCGGTCAAAGCGCCGGTGAACCAATCCCGATGGCCGGTGTGCCCTATCATGCCGTTGAGGGTTACCTGGCGCGTCTGGTGCAATTGGGTGAGTCCGTCGCCATTTGCGAACAGATTGGCGATCCGGCGACTAGTAAGGGGCCGGTAGAGCGCAAGGTGGTGCGGATTGTTACCCCGGGCACCGTGACCGACGAAGCGTTACTGAATGAGCGGCAGGATAATTTACTCTGTGCCATCAGTGAGAGTCGCAGCCACTTTGGTCTGGCGCAACTGGATCTGACCAGCGGCCGTTTTTTGCTGAATCAGGTCAGTCATGCCGATGATTTGGCCGCCTTATTGCAACGGCTAAATCCGGCCGAATTGCTCTATCCGGAAAATTTTAGTCTACCGCACCTGACCGAACGCAAAGGCGCCCGCCGCCGTCCGGTATGGGAGTTTGAACTGGCCAGTGCCGAGCGCTTACTGTGCCAGCAATTTGGTACCCGCGATCTACAAAGCTTTGGCGTGATGGAAGCGCCGGTTGCGCTGATGGCCGCCGGCTGTCTGATGCAATATGTCAAAGATACCCAGCGCGCTCAGTTACCGCATTTACGCAGTATCGCCCTGGAGCGGCCGGATGATTTTATCGTGCTGGATGCGGCCACCCGCCGCAATCTGGAATTAACCCATACCTTAAGTGGGCAAACTGAGCATACGCTGGCGGCTGTACTGGATAAAACCCAGACTGCCATGGGCTCCCGCTTACTGAAGCGCTGGATCCATGCGCCGCTGCGTAACCGCACTCAGCTTAATCAACGGCTGGATGCAGTACAGGAACTGACAGAAGATTTTCAGGCGCTGCAACCCTCACTGAAGCAAATCGGCGATATCGAACGGATCCTGGCCCGGTTGGCGCTGCGCAGCGCCCGGCCCCGCGACTTTGCCCGGCTACGTCAGGCGCTAACCGAGCTGCCAGAGCTACAGCAACAGTTACTGCATGCCAACAGTCAGGTGCTACAGCAGCATCAGCAGGCCACCCTGCCGCTGCCGGAGCTGGCTGAATTATTACAACGCGCTATCGTCGAATCACCGCCGGTGCTGATCCGTGATGGCGGCGTCATTGCCCCGGGCTATGATGCCGAGCTTGATGAATGGCGGGCGCTGGCTGAAGGTGCCACCGACTACTTACAGCAACTGGAGTTGCGTGAGCGTGAGCGTACCGGTATTAGTTCGCTAAAAGTCGGCTTTAACAAGATCCATGGTTTTTATATCGAAACCGGTCGCAGCGCTGATACCAGGGTGCCGCCGGAGTATGTGCGCCGGCAAACGCTGAAAAATAATGAACGCTATATTATTCCGGAGCTAAAAGAATACGAAGATAAGGTACTGGGTAGCCAGAGTAAGGCGCTGGCGCTGGAAAAACAGCTCTATGATGCGCTGTTTGACGCCGTGAGCCCCTATCTGGCGCAGCTGCAACAGCTGGCACAAGCCTTGTCTGAACTGGATGTGCTATGCAGCTTTGCCGAGTGTGCGGTGCTGTATCAGTATTGCCGGCCGCTGTTAACTGAGCAGATCGGTATTCAACTGACCCAGGCACGGCATCCGGTGGTGGAGCGGGTGCTAAAGGCGCCCTTTATTGCCAATCCGTTGCAATTAGACGCCTCACGGCGGATGCTGATGATCACCGGCCCCAATATGGGCGGTAAATCAACCTATATGCGGCAAACCGCCCTGATTGCTCTAATGGCCGCCATCGGCAGCTTTGTGCCGGCAGAGCAGGCGGTGATAGGCCCAATCGACCGTATTTTTACCCGCATTGGCGCCTCTGATGATCTGGCGTCCGGCCGCTCGACCTTTATGGTGGAGATGACGGAAACCGCAACCATTCTGCATCATGCCACCGCACAAAGTCTGGTATTGATGGATGAAATTGGCCGTGGCACCAGTACCTATGATGGCCTGAGTTTGGCCTGGGCCTGTGCCGACTATCTGGCCAATAAACTGCAGGCGTTAACCCTGTTTGCAACCCATTATTTTGAACTGACCAGTCTGGCGCAGCAATTACCTGCGGTCGCCAATGTGCATCTGGATGCGGTTGAACACGGTGATGGCATCGTATTTATGCATCATGTGCAGGAAGGCGCCGCCAGCAAGAGTTTTGGCCTGCAGGTCGCCCAGCTGGCCGGGGTGCCAAGACCGGTGATTCAACTGGCACGACAGAAACTGCGGCAGTTAGAACAAAACGGGCCAACGACGACGCCTGAACCTGTGACCCAACTGGAATTACTGGCGCCGGAGCATCCGCTGCTGGCTCAGCTGCGTCAACTTAATCCGGATGAACTGAGTGCCCGCCAGGCGTTGGATTATCTGTATCAACTGAAACAACAGCTGGACATTTGATGAGCAGCAGAATGCGTCTTAACGATTGGAGCCTGTCGGCCGTGGTGGCCGGTTTTGTTGCGGTGCTGGTTGGCTTTGCCAGTTCAGTGGCGATTGTGTTTCAGGCCGCCGCCGCCGCCGGTGCCGACAACGCCGTAATGGCGTCCTGGCTGTTGGCACTGGGTATTGGGATGGCGCTGACCTGTATCGGTCTGTCCTGGTATTACAAGGCCCCGGTGATTACCGCCTGGTCAACGCCGGGCGCCGCGCTGCTGGCCACCAGCCTGCAGGGCTTAACGCTGGCGGAAGCGACCGGCGTTTTTATCTTTACCGCAGGCCTTGGTTTATTAATCGGCTTAAGCGGCATGTTTGAACGTTTGACCCGGCTGATCCCACTGCCACTGGCCAGCGCCATGCTGGCCGGCATTCTGCTGCAATTTGGCTTTGCCATCTTTAGCAGTCTGCAACAGCAAATGTTGTTGGTCGGCGCCATGTGTTTAACCTACCTGCTTGCCAAAGCCCTGCTGCCACGGTACGTCATCCTGGCAGTATTAGTCTGTGGTTTACTGCTGGTTTGGCTGGGTGGTGAGCTCGACCTCTCCGCCGTCAAGCTGACACTGGCAACACCGGTGTGGGTTATGCCGGCGTTTTCGCTATCGGCGTTACTTGGCGTTGGCTTACCGCTGCTGCTGGTAACTATGGCGTCACAAAATATTCCCGGTGTCGCAGTGTTACGTGCCAGTGGTTATCAAACACCGGTCTCACCACTGATTAGCAGTACGGCGCTAAGCACGCTGCTGCTGGCGCCGCTGGGCGCGTTTTCGATTAACCTGGCGGCCATAACTGCAGCGATCTGTAGTGGTAATGAAGCGCATCCCGACAGCAGCAAACGCTATATTGCCGGCATCGCTGCCGGGATCTTTTATCTGCTGTTTGGCCTGGCCGGCGCCACTGTGGTCGCGCTGTTTGCAGCCTTCCCTACTGAGATGGTGGCCGCGCTGGCCGGGCTGGCACTGCTGGGTACCATAGCCGCTAACCTGCAAAGCTGTACTGCCGATGCTGAGTATCGGGAAGCCGCCGTAATTACGCTGCTGGTCACCGCATCCGGCGCCAGTTTGTTTGGCATTGCCTCAGCGTTCTGGGGCTTAGTGGCCGGGGCCGTCACGGTCTTAATCCAACGCCTGACACGGCGAACGGACGGTGGCTAAGGCTTGCTGTCAGAGCGGATTCCGCGCTAAGCTCCTGCTTCTCTGATCTTATCAATAACAACAAAAAGGATGCAGCATGCGCTTAGCGAAACTGGCCTCTCTGGTCTCCGCCCTCTTGCTCAGTGGTACTCTCAGTGGTACTGCCCTGGCACAAAGCAAAGTCGTGACCGAAGCGGAAGCCCGGGCTTTACATCAGCAAATTCTGACTATTGATACCCATGTCGATATCGGCCGTGGCTATGCGACGCACCTGCTCGATCCGGGTGGCTTTACCAAAGCCCAGGTCGATCTGCCCAAGATGCGTGCCGGCGGCCTTGATGCCGTGTTTCTGATCGTTTATGTGGGTCAGGGAGCCCTGACCCCGGAGGCTTATCAGCAAGCTGCCGCCACCGCCGAGAATAGCTATCAGGCCATAATGCGGATGATCCGTGCTTATCCGGAGCAGGTTGGGCTGGCGAAAACGGCAGCCGAAGTTGAAGCCCTGCATGCAGTCGGCAAACGCATTGTGCTGCTGGGGATGGAGAATGCTTATCCGCTCGGCGACAGTGTCAAAGAGGTCGCGAAATGGGCTGAGCGTGGCATTCGTTATGTGAGTTTTACCCATATCGGTCATAACCAATTTTCGGGCAGTTCAAATCCGCGTAGCGACCTAAATGACGCTGAGCAGGATCCGGGGTTATCGGCGCTGGGCCGGCAACTCGTCGCCGAACTAAACCGCTATGGCATTCTGATTGATGTGTCGCATATGGGTAAAAAGTCGATGCTCGAAGCCATTAAGCTGTCAAAGGCACCCGTTATCGCGTCGCATTCCGGCGCCATGTCGGTGCACGCTAACCTACGTAATCTTGATGACGAACAGCTTGATGCGATTAAAGCCAATGGCGGTGTTGCGCAGATGGTTGCCTTTCGCAGCTATGTAGCCGAGCTCGATCCGGGGCTCAATGCTGAAATTAGCAAATTGCGTGAAAAATACCTGCCAAACGGCTGGGCTAATGCCAACGAACAGGACCGCAATAGCTACGATACCGAACTGGCCAGCCTGCGTAAGCAGTTCCCGGATGTCACTGTCGCGCAGTTTGTCGATCATATTGACTATAGTGTGCAGCGCCTCGGCATCGAACATGTTGGCATTGCCTCGGATTTTGATGGCGGTGGCGGTGTCCAGGGCTGGGAAGATGCCAGCGAAACGCTGAATGTGACCTGGGAGCTGATGCGCCGTGGCTATACCAAAGCACAAATCGAAGCGCTCTGGGGTGGCAATGTGTTGCGGATCTTACGTCAGGCCGAGCAGGTTGCCGCAAAACGTCAATAGTAGCGCGGTCCTGCGGGATGTGTTAATAAACGGAAACGCCCCTACCAGGGGCGTTTTGTTATTCGTGGAATAAGTGCTTATTCCTGAAACAGCGTCTCGATATTTAACCCCTGGTGGGTGACGATTTCCCGCAACCGACGCAGCGCCTCAACCTGAATTTGCCGCACCCGCTCCCGGGTCAGGCCAATTTCATGCCCCACATCTTCCAAAGTCGAGGGTTCATAGCCCAGCAAGCCAAAGCGTCGTGCCAGTACTTCGCGCTGTTTTGGGTTTAACTCCTGCAACCAGATCACCAAATGCTGACGGATATCCTGGTCCTGTAATTCCAGCTCGGGCCCCAGTTCCTTTTCATCGGCCAGTACATCCAGCAACTGTTTTTCGGAGGCACCGGCAACCGGCGTATCGACTGAAGTGATTTTTTCATTTAACTTCAGCATCTTCCGTACTTCTTCTACCGGCTTATCCAGCGCTGCTGCGATTTCTTCCGGCGTCGGTTCGTGATCCAGCTTTTGTGATAATTCGCGGGCAGCGCGCAGATAAATATTGAGCTCTTTCACTACATGAATAGGTAAGCGGATGGTACGTGTTTGGTTCATTATCGCGCGTTCGATGGTCTGGCGGATCCACCAGGTGGCGTAAGTCGAAAACCGAAAACCGCGCTCGGGGTCGAATTTTTCTACCGCGCGGATTAAGCCAAGGTTGCCTTCTTCAATCAGATCCAACAAGGCTAAACCACGGTTGATATAGCGACGGGCAATTTTCACCACCAGCCGCAGGTTGCTTTCAATCATCCGCTTTCTGGCGGCCTGATCGCCCTTTAAGGCCAAGCGGGCAAAGTAGACTTCTTCTTCGGCACTTAACAGTGGCGAGAAGCCGATTTCACCGAGGTAAATTTGCGTGGCATCCAGCGTTTTCTGGCTGTCATCCCGCACGAAGATTTCATCACTTACCGTCTCATCGGCCGAGAGCTCCAGCAATTCCGGGTCCAGATCCTCATCAACCAGCAGCGCATCGTCTGCTAACTCGTCTTCTTTGAAGTCTGTCAGATCATTGTCTTTTGTCGTCATATCCATTCTCCCCGTACCTAAGGCGCTCTAACCGAGCATGGGCGCATCCCAGCCTGCTGTTACCATTATTATTATTTTAATTTTTTGTGTATTATTTAGGCAAATAACGTAACGGGTCAACTGATTTTCCACGAAAACGAATTTCAAAATGCAAACGGGTAGATGCTGCATCTGTATCGCCCATCTCGGCAATCTGTTGCCCGGCTTTCACTTCCTGGCGCTCTTTGACCAATAATCTTTTGTTGTGTGCATAAGCGCTTAAATAATCATCATTATGCTTAATAATGACCAGGTTGCCGTAGCCGCGAAGTGCACTGCCGGCATACACCACCTGGCCATCTGCCGCCGCGTTCACTCTGGTGCCATCGCGACCGCCGATCTGCACCCCTTTAATGCCATTTTCCGCAGTCGAAAAACGCGCCAGTATTTGCCCTCTCACCGGCCAGTGCCACCGCACTTTATTCATCGCCGCACTGACAGGGGCGTCAACTTGCTGGTTATTTGCTGATTGACCATAACCCTTTTGCTGATTAGCTGCAACTGATTTAGCTCGGTTCGGATTGCTGGTGCTCTGACCCGCGATCGCAGTACCTGAACGGGCTACAGGGTTACCTGCCGACGGCTGTAAACGAATAATCTGCCCCGGATAAATGGTGTATGGTGGGCGGATATTATTGCGACTGGCCAGAGCCCGATAATCCTGGCCGGCCCGAAATGCGATGGAGTACAGGGTATCGCCACCTTGTACGATATATTGATTACCGGTAAGTTCAGCTTGTCGCTGCGCAATTTGTTGTTTGCGTAATTCTAAGGTCGTAACCGGCGCTGGCGTCGACTTACCGGCACACGCTGTCAACCATAACAGCGATAGCAAAAGCAGCAGCCGGCATGCTGCTGGGCCTGCCTGCTGCCATCCAGATGCGGTTAAAGTCGAGGCAACGATCATCTACTCCTTGCGACTGATGGTCGCAGCGGCTTCCGGTGTTGCAGCGGAGCCACCCAGCAGTTTCTCAAGATTTAGTAACGCCAGCATAACGAAAATAGCGACCAGAAAACAGCCAATCGCTAGCAGTAAATCGTGTTGGCCAAACTGGGCGGCATAACTGCTCGGCGAATACATGGCACTGCCGGCTTGCCAGGGCCAGAGTCGGTAGGTTGCACCAACCACCACACCGGTTAGTAGGGCTAAGGTTGCATCATGATAATGTTTTAATAACCAATTCAAAAAACGGGAAAAGCTGAGCAAGCCAACGACACAGCCGGTCACAAACAACAACAGGATGCCAACTTGCAGTTCCCGTACCGCCAGGATAACCGGCGCATACATACCGCTAATCAGCAAAATAAAACTGCCGGAAATCCCTGGCAAAATCATGGCACAAATCGCAATAGCACCGGCAACAAAAAACATCCAGGTTGCCGGAGTAAAACTCACGGGTGCCAACATCCCGACCAGCAGTGCCAGCACAATGCCAACGCTAAATAACAGTGCGCGTAACGCAGACCAGCGCACTGCCCGCAGCAGTAAGGGCAAAGCGGCAAGAATCAAGCCATTAAAAAAGGCCCATAAGGGGACAGGACGGTGCTCGAGCAACCAGCTAATCACGGTCGCTAATGAAAAAATACTGACCAGCACCCCACCGAATAAGCAAAGTAAAAAAGTGCCATCTATGTGTCGCCAGCATGCCCGCCACTGACCACGCAGTAACAATTGTAATGCTGTCAGGTTTACCGAACTGATCGCCCCCAGTAAACGTTCATAGATACCGAGGATAAAGGCCAGAGTGCCGCCGGAAACGCCGGGCACCACATCCGCAGCCCCCATCGCCATCCCTTTAATAATCCATTGTAAATACTGCATGTTAGCCCTAACCTAGTTTTATGCTAATTCGCCTGGTACTAAAGGTACAAAGCGCACTGTTTCAATATCCTGGCTTTGAAACTCATCACCATGCCGCTGGTAGACTCGCAACACTTGCTGCTCACTACCGACCGGAATCACCAAACGGCCGCCGTCGGTCAGCTGTTGTAGCAAAGCCTGCGGTACTTCCACCGGTGCCGCGGTAACGATAATACTGTCAAACGGTCCCTTGCTTGGCCAACCTTGCCAGCCATCGCCATGTTTCATCGACACATTATGCAAATCAAGTTGCTGTAAACGCCGCTTAGCCTGAAACTGCAGCGCTTTAATACGCTCTACCGAGCAGACATGAGTGAATAATCTGGCCAGAATGGCAGTTTGATAACCAGAGCCGGTACCAATTTCCAGCACCTTGCCAGAACTGCCGCCTTGCAACAACAACTCCGTCATCCGGGCAACTATATAAGGCTGCGAAATCGTTTGCCCCTGGCCGATAGGCAAAGCGGTATTCTCATAGGCTTTATGCGCCAGCACCGGCTCAACAAATAAATGCCGCGGCGTTTGCGCCAGAGCAGCCAGTACACTGGCATCGCTGATGCCTTCCAGTTGCAGCTTTTGCGCCAGTACCTGAGCGCTACGCATCGTTACCACCGCCATCTTACAGTCTGATCCCATTAAGCCAATTGGCCAGAGTTTCCATGCTCTTATACGCCGACATATCAACATGCAGTGGCGTAATAGAGGCATAACCATTGGCAATGGCATAAAAATCCGTACCCTCACCGGCATCCAGCTCCGGGCCCAGGGACCCGTACCAGTATATCTTCCGTCCCCAGGGATCAGTAGTGCTGGTCATGGTCTCAGCTTTATGACGTCGTCCCAGCCGGGTCACCTGAATACCTTTCAGTTCACTTAACGGAATAGCCGGCACATTAATATTTAAGATCTGATCTGCAGGTAGTGGATGCGACTTTAGTTTTTGAATCACCTGCACAGTAACATGAGCGGCGGTAGCGAAATGCTGTTCATCGCGTCCGGCCAGTGACACCGCAATCGCAGGTAAGCCCAGGTGCCGCCCCTCGGTCGCTGCAGCCACCGTACCGGAGTAGAGCACATCATCGCCGAGATTAGCGCCATGGTTAATACCCGCTACCACTAAATCCGGCGTAAAATCCAGCAGCTGACTGATCGCCAGATGCACGCAATCCGTTGGCGTGCCATTGACTGCGATAAAACCGTTTTCCAACAGCTGGGTTCGCAGTGGATTAAGTAACGTCAGTGAGTTGGAAGCACCACTGCAATTACGATCCGGCCCCACTGTGGTCACCTCTGCAATCGCCATCAAGGCTTGCTGCAACACCTGGATCCCCTTGGCATTAACGCCATCATCATTACTTAACAAAATTCGCATCTAACACTCCATTTGCGCGATATCGCGTGCAGCATCCCGATAATTCACCAGCTCCCGCAAAACACTGGTCGCAAAGCAACCCGCTGGCAGTGCAAAACTCAGCTGCACGGTATCACCGTCAGTTGCAACGGTCAGTTGTTCTGGCAGCAGTCGCATGCTGCGGCGCCCGGCTTGCACTCTGAGCAGCTGCAACGCCTGTTGCCAGCTCTGCCACGGCTGCAGCACCCGCTGTTCAAAAGCAGCGGCCTCGGCTTGCACCATCTCCTTGCCTAAGCCTACCAAAGGCGCCGTTAAATGGATATCCCGCCCGGCGAGACGTTGTTGTAGTTCAGGCGTCACCGTATCCAGCGTAAAGATCGAACCGGAACCATTCAACTGCACGACATCACCGCTTAGCAGCTGATCAAATAACTGCTCGCTGATCCGGGCCGCTATCACCTGATTAAACAAAAAAGACCGGCTGGCAGATAACGCCAGACCACGAATCTGTCGATCCGGGATACTTTCACCGCCAAATAAGCGCTCGGCTAATACCAGATTACCGCCGTTGATACCAAAGCGTTGCTCACCATAATAATTCGGTACCCCCTGCGCCAGCAAAGGCACCCTGTCCAGTAAAGCCGAAAGCTCAGTCACCCGGCGTAGTCTGAGCGTAAAATGATTCCGCTTTAAGGCCCCTAACCGTAACTTACGGTAATGCCGCACCACCTGTAAAATCTGCGCCCCTTCCAACTGCCAACTTTGCCAGTCCAGGGCTTGTTTAATCGGCCATTTAAAGCAAAACCATTGCCGGGTGACGGCATGCCGATCTTTTAAGCCGGCATAGCTGATATCCCGCACTCTTAACCCCGTTAAACGCGCGAGCTCGCGGGCGATAAACTGGGTATTCTGTCCGGTCTTCTCGATTTGCAGTAACAGGTGTTCACCGCTGCCACTGGGTTCGAAATTCAGCTGTTCATCAACCTGAAAATCAGCCGCTTGCACCCGGATCTCGGCCGTGGCTAGTGGTTTACCATACAGGTAAGCCAGCTCAGGAACCGTTACTCCCGACACAGCAACACCACGGCTTCAGCAGCGATACCTTCTTTGCGACCGACAAAGCCCAGTTTTTCCGTGGTGGTCGCCTTGACGTTAACCTGGCTCACCTCACATTGTAAGTCGGCAGCAATCAGTTGTCGCATTGCCAGAATATGCGGTGCCAGCTTCGGCGCCTGCGCCATCACGGTCAAATCCAGGTTACCGATGCGATAACCGCGCTGCTGTACCTCAGTAAAGACCCGTCGCAATAGAATTCGGCTATCGATACCTTTAAAGGCGGCATCGGTGTCTGGAAAATGATGGCCAATATCACCCAGCGCCAATGCACCGAGTAAGGCATCAGCCAGGGCATGTAATACCACATCACCATCCGAATGCGCGACTAAGCCCTGTGGGTAATCGATTTTTACACCACCCAGGGTCACCGGGCCATCCCCACCAAACGCATGCACATCAAAACCATGGCCAATTCGGATAGTCATTAACGATTTTGCTCCAGATAAAAAGCGGCCAGTTGCAAATCAGCTGGCCGGGTAATTTTCAAATTGTCACTGTGGCCTTCAACCAATAACACCGACTGCTGTGCCCACTCCATCGCCGAGGCTTCATCGGTTACGGCGACACCTGCCGCCAGCGCACCGCCAATCGCAGCAGTTAACAGCGCGGTTGGGAAAAACTGCGGTGTTAGTGCGTGCCAGAGATCCGTGCGATCGACAGTATGTTGTACCTGTTGCTGCCCCCGCTTCATCGTGTCCCGTACTGGTGTTGCCAGTATTCCGCCATGGCCGGCAGCCAGGCAGCGCTCAATTAGCAGTTGGATATCGGCCCGGCGTACCAACGGACGTGCGGCGTCATGCACCAGCACCCAGGGATAACGTACAGCATCGATATGTTGCAGCGCATTAAGTACTGAATGCACCCGCTCAGCCCCGCCTTCTACCCGGATAATCCGCGGGTCGGTTAAACCTGTTGCAGCGAAATAAGGATCGTCGGCACTCAGTGCCAGATAAAGTTGGCCAACACTTTCCAGACTTAATAGCGGCTGGACGCTATGTTCCAGTACTGTTTTACCATGTAAGCGTAAGTATTGTTTGGGTTTGTCAGCCTGCATCCGCTGGCCGACACCTGCGGCGGGGATCACTGCTGCTATCGCCGGGAAAGCCTGTACTGCCATTAAGGGTCCTGTGGAATTATCCGGAAAAACACTTCATCTTCGGCGATCAGACCAAGTTCATTGCGCGCCCGTTCTTCAATCGCTTCCAATCCTTGTCGTAAGTCATTGACGTCAGCCAGTAACATCCGGTTGCGCTTAATCAATTCCTGATTACTGGCCTGCTGGGTGGCGATTTCATCCTGCTGTCGCAAATAATCGGTAATACTCAGCTGGCCGAACCAGAGCCGGTATTGTAGTGCTGCCAGCAGCAACAATAGAAACAGAATAAGTATTCTCATGCGTCAGTTCTTTGCTTGGTCTGTGGCTATTATGCCGCCTGTCAGGGCGACTGCAAAGCCTTATATCTTGTTACTGTGTGGTCGGGCGAAGTTACGCCAGTTCAGGCGGCTGGCTAATAATAACTCGCGCAGCGTCAGCAATCGCGGCTCGGTTTTGCGGCGATTCAGCCACTGGTGGCCACAACAGGCGGCGGTCATCATGGTTTTATCCGGCTTGAGTAAAAAACAGTGGCTATTTTCCGCTTGCAGCGGCATACCACTGTAACTAAACCAACCTGACTGATTACAATGCAACCGCTGTTGTTCCGGATCGACTTCATCAACGCTATCCAGCCTAATCTGTTCCAGCGTTTTATCTTCGACATACACCGGCACAATTAAGCCGGGCTTGGCGGCTTTATGGTAGAAACGGACTATCGGCTCAGCTTGCTGTTTATTCGCCGGACATTGACTTAACTGCCGGCCATACCAGGAGGCATTCTGACTATCCAGCTGTAGCTCGTGTTGGTATCGTACTATACTGCTGGCAGCCCGCCTGATATAGAAGGGTAAACTGGCCAGGCGCTTTGGTAAGCTGGCAAGCTCCGCCGGCGCAATTTGTGACAGCCGCAGCAATTCGCGCTCATATAAAGCGTTACAGAGTTCAGTATAAGTCTGGTTATCCGGACTTACTTGCCAAAAATGTGGCTGGGCATCGGGTGTCATGGTCATAGCTGCGATGTTAGCCAATCGCTCAATTTTTGTAAAAGCCTAAATCGGTAAAATATCGCCGCTAAGTACGGGTTTTTGCTGAGCGCCTTGCATTAACCGAAACGGCTGCTGACCATTATCCAATAGCGCGCTGGTCAGCTGCGCTTGTCCGGGCAGATAAAATGGCCGGCTAAAATTGACATCAACCTGATATGCCTCGATTGTTGGCGCTAAGCGGGCCAGAATCAGCGCTTTCAGGTGCATGCCATGGGATAGTGCCGCTGGCAGTCCGAAACAGCGCGCACTTAGTGCACTTAGATGGATCGGATTTAAATCTCCCGACAGCCAGCCATAACGCCGGCTCAACGCTGGTGTCAGCCTCAGTTGCGCCAGCTCTGGTAAACTCAAAATTGGCTCTGCCGGCAATGCTGTCGGAATTGCCGCCGTGGTCGTGATAGGCGAAGTACGATATAAATACTCGGCCTGCTGTTGCCAGCAAAGTTCATTCTGCAGATAGGCAAGGGTATTAACGGTCAGGAGCACCCCTCTGGCATGGACCTGCGGCGTGTCAAGGGTCGCTTGCAGCTGCCACTTTGCCGTTGTTGGCAAAGGGCGCCATTGCCGGATCTGATTACGGATGTGTAATAATCCCATCGCCGGCAGAGGAAGTGCCGGATCAGTGAGTAACGACAGCTGTAGCGGAAAGCTCAGTATACTTAACCAGCACGGTGGTAACTGGTTTGCCGGCGCCAGCTGGCAAAGCTGACGGTAACGCAACAGCCGCTGTGGATTGCTTGCCAGCTCTGCCTGGCGCTGCAAGGGTGCCAATAGCAGCGCCTGCTCCGGACGCCCCGCCGGCCGCAACAAGGCCCGGCGATAACTTTGCCATAATGAAAGATTCTCAGACACGATACTGGACGACTCCCACAGAAAAGGCTAGTTTAACGGCCTGAACCCTTTTTGCCAAAAGCTGCATGAATCGACGTCAATTTCTTACCGCGGCTGCCTGGACCCCGATCGTGGTGGTACTTGGCGCCAAACTTACCGCGACCATCCGGCCCTATCCGTTACAGCACTTACTGACACAATTACGGGCGCTGAAGCATGACGCCTTGCGAAGTTCGGGCAGTTGGACTGTCAGCGAGATTTTGCAGCACTGCGCGCAAAGTATCCGCTATTCGATCAGCGGTTACCCGCAAGCCTATTCCGCGTTATTCCAAAATACTGCCGGCAAACTGGCACTCAATTTATTTGCTGCGACCGGCAGTATGCATCACCCACTGGATCAACCCATACCTGGCGCGCCGGCGTTAATCCCGGAACTACCGAATGATGTGGCACTGCATGAGCTGACTTTTGAGCTGCAACAATTTATCAACTGGCAAGGCCCGCTAGCACCGCATTTTGCCTATGGTAGCCTGACTAAGGCACAATATTACAGTGTGCACTATTTGCACTTGCAAAGTCATTTGGCGGAGATTAGTTAAACTTTCACCCGGCTCTGACTTTTGCTAAACTGGCATCTGCCTGGGGACGACCCCAGTGCATTCTCTCATCCGGGGACGGCCCCATAACAAGAGGTTAGTGTTATGGCATGGCTTATTTTATTGCTCGCCGGCTTATTGGAAATCGTCTGGGCTGTAGGCCTGAAATATACGGCTGGTTTTACTAAACCCTGGCCCAGCATTATTACGCTAAGCGCTATGATCGCCAGTTTTGTATTACTGGGGCACGCCTTGCGTACCCTGCCACTCGGAGTAGCCTACTCAGTCTGGGTTGGTATCGGGGTTGTCGGTACGGTAGTCTTTGGTGCCTGGCTGTTTGACGAAAGCTTAAGTTTGTTGAAAATTGTCAGTATTCTGCTGATCTTGCTGGGGATTGTCGGGCTAAAGTTGACTAGCTGAATCACCAGCTGTGGTCGCGCAGTTCAAACTCTGCTTCAGCTGCCCCCTTAGCCAAAGGGTCACATTTGATCTGCGCCCGGAAGCCATACAAACTGTTCTCAGCCGGTTCCGAATGACCGGCTTTGTTCAGCAGTAAACTGACACTATGCTGACGATAGCGTCGCTGCGCGTTGTCCGGGCTGTATTGCTGACGTAAGCTATCAATTTGTTGCTCAGCCTGGCTTAAGCATTCCTCCGGTGAACCACCACCTTGATAGCGCCGTTGTAACACCAGCCAGTTTAATTCACCGCTAGCGTTAAACTGAACCTGTAACAGTTCCTGCAGCTCCGCACCTACCGCAGTGGCCGTGCATTGCTGTTTATCACATTGCACTCCCGCACGCAGAAATTGTGAATTCCTTTCTGTATTGTAACGCTGCTGCAGTAGATTGCGGACCAGCTGCTGCGTCATACCCAGTTGCAATCCCTCGATCTTAATCAGCGTTAGATCAACTTCGGCAATCATTCGCTGCTGCGAGTGGCCGATAACGGGCAGCAGCATCAATAGACAGAGCGAAATACCAAATACGAGTTTCATGGTGTGGCCTTAGGCAACAAGCAGAGATTTAGATTATAACAACTCCCTGCCGGCGTCTTGCTGCACTGGATCAAAAAGGGCCACCAATGTGGCCCTGTCACCGTCAATTACTGACCTTTAATTTCGCTGCGGCCTTTATATGGTGCTTTGGCACCCAGTTCCTGCTCAATCCGCAGTAACTGGTTGTACTTAGCAACCCGATCCGAGCGGCACAGTGAACCGGTTTTAATTTGACCGGCGGCGGTACCCACTGCTAAGTCAGCGATAAAGGCATCTTCGGTTTCACCGCTACGGTGTGAAATCACTGCGGTAAAGCCGGCATCTTTTGCCATCTTAATGGCTGCCAGTGTCTCGGTCAGCGAGCCGATTTGGTTAAACTTGATCAGAATGGAGTTACCAATACCCTGCTCAATACCGCGGGTCAGGATCTTGGTGTTGGTGACAAACAAGTCATCGCCGACCAGCTGTACCTTGCTACCAATCTTGTTAGTCAGATCTTTCCAGCCATCCCAGTCTGACTCATCCAGACCATCTTCAATTGAGACGATCGGGAAGCGCTGTGTCAAACCAGCCAGGAAGTCGTTAAAACCATAGGAATCAAAACTCTTCCCTTCGCCGCCCAGCACGTACTTACCGTCTTTATAGAATTCAGAGGCCGCGCAGTCCAGCGCCAGCGTCACGTCTTTATCCATTTCGTAGCCTGCGGCTTTAACCGCTTCCACGATCACGGTCAGGGCTTCTTCGTTAGATTTCAGATCCGGGGCAAAACCACCTTCATCACCCACTGCGGTGTTCAGGCCACGTTTTTGCAGTTCTTTTTTCAGGCTGTGGAAGATTTCCGCGCCCATCCGCAAGGCTTCAGCGAAAGTTTTGGCACCAACCGGCTGCACCATAAATTCCTGAATATCGACGTTGTTATCGGCGTGCTCACCACCATTAATTATATTCATCATCGGCACTGGCATGCTGTATACGCCAGGAGTACCGTTCAGATCGGCAATGTGCTGGTACAATGGGATCTTTTTATCCGCTGCCGCAGCGCGGGCAACCGCAAGTGATACCGCCAGTATAGCGTTAGCACCCAGCTTAGATTTGCTCTCGGTACCATCCAGCTCAATCATCAGCTGATCAATAGCCGCTTGCTGATAAGCATCTTTGCCGATTAGCGCGCTCTGGATTGGACCATTGATATTGGCTACTGCCTTGGTAACACCCTTGCCTAAATAACGGCTTTTATCGCCATCACGCAGCTCCAGCGCTTCACGTGAGCCGGTCGAGGCACCTGAAGGTGCGCAGCCGCGGCCCATAGCACCACTGGCCAGATACACGTCGGCCTCAACGGTTGGATTGCCGCGTGAATCCATAATCTCGCGGGCGATAATTTTGACAATTTCTGACATAGTCTTAAGTCCCCTGTTAAAAACTAAAAAGCCGTGCCTTACCGCACGGCTTCAGATCCGTTATACGCGTTGCTGTTTCTGATACTGATGCGCCGCAGCGACAAAGCTCTGAAACAGCGGGTGGCCGTCCCGTGGTGTCGAGTTAAATTCCGGGTGGAATTGCCCGGCGACAAACCAGGGGTGGGTAGGAATTTCGATCATCTCAACCAGCTGGTTATCCGCTGATAAGCCCGAAACCACCAGCCCGGCTTCTTCTAATTTTGGTCGTAAATGGTTATTCACTTCGTAGCGGTGGCGGTGCCGCTCCTGGATCACAGCTTTACCGTAGATCTCACGCGCCTTGGTCTTGTCTTTCAGATTACAGTTCTGACTGCCCAGACGCATAGTCCCACCCAGATCAGATTCATCTGTGCGCACTTCCACTGAACCATCGGCATCACGCCACTCCGTGATCAAACCGACCACCGGATAAGGCGTAGCTTTGTTAAATTCGGTCGAGTGTGCACCCGGCATACCGGCAACATTGCGCGCATATTCAATCAGCGCGACCTGCATGCCCAGACAAATCCCCAGGTAAGGTACCTTTTGTTCGCGGGCATACTTCGCTGCTAAAATCTTACCTTCAACACCACGCTCACCAAAGCCGCCCGGCACCAAAATACCGTCTAAGCCAGCCAATACAGCGGTGCCTTTGCTTTCTACATCCTGCGAGTCGATATATTTAATATTCACCGTTAAACGGTTTTTCAAACCAGCGTGACCCAGGGCTTCATTTACTGACTTATAAGCATCCGGCAACTCGACGTATTTACCGACCATACCAATGGTCACTTCGCCGGTTGGATTCGACTCCTGATACAATACCTGCTCCCACTCGGCCAAATCAGCCTGTGGTGCGTCGATATGGAAGCGACGACAGACCAGATCGTCCAGGCTCTGTGACTTTAATAACGCCGGGATCTGATAAATGCTGGAGACGTCTTTTAATGAAATAACGGCTTTTTCTTCAACATTGGTAAAGAGCGCAATTTTCGCCTTCTCATTGTTGGGAATCGCACGGTCAGAGCGACAGACCAGAATATCCGGCTGGATCCCAATTGATCGCAGCTCTTTTACCGAGTGTTGGGTTGGCTTGGTTTTGATCTCACCTGCCGTGCCCAGATAAGGCACCAGCGTCAGATGCATATAGAGCGTGCGCTCACGACCGACTTCGGTGCCAAGTTGCCGGATGGCTTCCAGGAAAGGTAAGGATTCAATATCGCCGACCGTGCCACCAATTTCGACAATGGCGATATCAAAGCCTTCTGCACCCTGTACCACACGGTGTTTAATTTCGTTGGTGATATGTGGTATGACCTGAATGGTCGCCCCCAGATAGTCACCACGACGCTCACGGCGCAGCACATCAGCGTAGATCCGGCCTTGAGTAAAGTTGTTCAGTTTACTCATTTTGGTACGGATAAAGCGCTCGTAGTGGCCTAAATCCAGATCGGTTTCGGCGCCATCTTCAGTCACAAATACTTCGCCGTGCTGAATAGGACTCATGGTGCCCGGGTCAACGTTAATATAAGGGTCCAGCTTCAGGATGGTGACCTTCAGGCCGCGGGCCTCTAAGATTGCCGCCAGCGACGCTGCTGCTATGCCTTTACCCAAAGATGAGACTACCCCACCCGTCACGAAGATATATCTTGTCGCCATAAGACCCCAGACACACAGTAAGAAAGATTAGACCAAATCACCATGCCAAAAGCGATAATGCCAATACTGGCAACAGTACAGCTAAGGTAAAGAGAGTTTGGTATCAGGACGGGAGGAAAGTATAGCAAAGGGCAAGGCAGCGCTCAATCAAAAGCGCTGTAGTTTGCGGTTTATTCTAAGCCGGCTGCCAATACCAGTATTAGCGGGGATCTTGTTTGACCTGTTGCCATAGCGCGTCCATCTCTGCCAGATCACTGTCGGCCGGCGTTTTCCCCACGGCTGCCAGCGCCTGTTCTACCGCGCGAAAGCGCCGTTCAAATTTGCTATTGGCCGCACGCAATACCGCTTCCGGATCCAGCTTGTGTTTGCGCACCACATTGACCAGCGCAAACATGAGATCACCCAACTCTTCTGCCAGTTCGGGGCTGTCACTGGCAGTTTGCTCCACTTCGAGGATCTCCTCTTTAACTTTATCCCAGCAGCCCTGCACGTCCGGCCAGTCAAAACCAACATTGGCGCAACGTTTTTGTAGCTTATTGGCCCGGCTTAATGCCGGCAAACTCTGCGGAATATTATCCAGCACACTGTGCTGGCCCTGCTGCTGGCGCTCGGCACTTTTCAGCGCTTCCCAGTTCTGCAGTACCTGCTCAGCGCTATTGGCATTCACAGCGCCTGCAGCATCAGCAAATACATGCGGATGCCGCCGCTCCAGCTTAGTGCTGATACTGTCGACTACATCATTAAACTGAAAATGGCCATCTTCTTTGGCCAGCTGGGCATAAAACACCACCTGAAACAGCAAATCACCGAGTTCATCTTTTAGCTCAGTAAAGCTTTGCCGGTTAATGGCATCGGCGACTTCGTAGGCCTCTTCCAGAGTGTAGGGCACAATGCTGGCGTAGTTTTGCTTTAGATCCCACGGACAGCCCCGTTCAGGGTCGCGCAGGGTGCTCATAATATCCAGTAAGCGTTGTATCGGTGCTGCCACAAAAATTCCTAATGATGAAAGCGTTTGGCTTCAATAACATCGTCAATCTGACTGATTTTACTCAGCAGTTTGTTCAGCGAGTCCAGATTATACAGCTCCATCGTCATATTGATGACCGCCGTTTGCTCTTTAATATCCGAACTGCTGCTCATCTTAGTGACGTTAGCTTTTTCATTCGCCAGGATGCTGGTGATGTCTCGCAACAAGCCATTACGGTCATGCGCGACGATACGGATATCCACCTCATAGCCGGAGGCATACTTATCGCCCCAGGTGGCTTCGACCACCCGCTCAGGCTGGGCGTCCTGCAGCAGTTTAAACTGTTCACAGTCATCGCGGTGAATGGCGATACCGCGGCCCTGAGTGATATAGCCGATAATGGCATCGCCCGGCAGCGGATGACAGCAACCGGCCATATGGCTCAGTAAGTTACCGACGCCTTGCACTATCACATCACTCTTGGCTTTGTTTTGTGACAGTGGCTTGGTTTTCAAGCGTGGGTCAATTTCCGGCAACTCATGCTTGGGTTGCTGGCTTTGAATAAAGTGCACCACCTGGGTGACCTTAATCTCTCCGCCACCAATGCCGACCAGTAACTCGTCCATGCTATTCACATTAAAGCGAGCAATAACTTTCGTCGGATGCTCCAGCACCAGATTAAGTCGCGATAATTCAGCATCCAACAACTCGCGGCCGGCTGCCAGATTTTTATCACGATCCTGTAACCGGAACCAGTATTGTACCTTCGAGCGGGCGCGGCTCGATTTCAGATAACCCAAATTCGGGTTTAGCCAGTCACGACTCGGGTTAGGTTCGCGGCCAGTTAAAATTTCAACCTGATCGCCGGTTTTTAGCTGATAAGTAAAGGGTACAATGCGGCCGGAGATTTTGGCGCCAATACAGCGATGCCCGACGTTAGAATGGATATAGTAAGCAAAATCCAGCGGCGTTGATCCCATTGGCAAATCAACAATGTCACCCTTGGGGGTAAACACATAGACCCGATCTTCAATCACCTGATTACGTAGTTCTTCTACCAGATCCGTGCCTTCTGCCAGATCTTCCTGCCATTGCAGCAACTTACGTAACCAACCTATTTTTTCATCGTTAGCGGCAGTACGACCAGCCGTAGCGCCCTCTTTGTAACGCCAGTGTGCTGCCACTCCCAGCTCAGCATCTTCGTGCATCTGCCGGGTGCGGATCTGAATTTCAATCGGCCGGCCCTGTGGTCCCAATACCACGGTGTGGATCGACTGATAACCATTTTGTTTTGGTGTGGCGATGTAGTCGTCAAATTCTTTTGGCAGATGGCGCCAGCTAGTATGCACTAACCCGAGTGCAGCATAACAATCCTGAACCCGTTCGGTAACAATCCGCACGGCCCGGATATCGTACAGCTGATCAAAAGACAGCTGCTTCTTCTGCATCTTTTTCCAGATACTGAAAATATGCTTTGGCCGGCCATACACTTCGGCTTGTAAATTGGCATCCTGCATTTTTTGCCGTACGCTGGCAACGAACTCCTGCATATACTGCTCGCGATCCAGGCGCCGCTCTTCCAGCAGGCTGGCGATTTGCTTATAGGTTTGCGGATGCAGATAACGGAACGCCAGATCTTCCAACTCCCACTTTAACTGACCAATTCCCAGCCGGTTGGCCAGCGGCGCGAAGATGGCATTGGTCTCTTTCGCCGCCAATACCCGGGTTTCTTCATCCGCATTTTTGACATCACGTAAATAACAGATTTGCGCAGCCAGTTTAATCACCACGGCCCGCACGTCTTCGACCATCGCCAACAACATCCGGCGTAGCGTATCCGCTTGCTGACCATCGTTATTCTGACGCACACTCAACGGAATGGTGCGGATCGCAGCCATCTGCTGCACGGACGTTAACAAACCTGATACTGCAGGGTTAACCTGATCTTCAATCGTCGGTAAGCTCAGTAAATTGGCTTCAAAAACCGGAAATAATAAGGCCGCAACCAGAGAGTCCTGATCCATACGCAACTCTGCCAGGATCTCAACCATATCCCAACCGGTACGCACTTGCGGATTATCATCATCCAGCTGTAATTGTTTCAACCAGGTCGCAGTGTCGAGCAGCGATTCAATCTTTTTTTCCGTCAAGCCCAGCGAGCACAACCATTCAAAGGTTTCGCCACCGTGATAACCATGACTGTGTGACTGACGTACCCTGACCATGTTTTTTCCTCTGCTAGTGCCCCGGCGAGTCTCAGGCTATTGACGACTGAACAACGCCATAAGTTCCAAATGCGCGGTATGCGGAAACATATCTACCCCAGCCAGTTTTTGCAACTGATAGCCGGCTGCCAGCAGCACCTTCGCATCGCGGGCGAAGGTAGCCGGGTTACAGGAGACGTACAATATCTGTGCCGGTTTCAGTACCAACAGCTGTTTTACTGCCCCCTCAGCACCGGCTCGGGCCGGATCTAACAGCACTTTTTGATAGATTGGCTGGTTCCAGGCGGTTTTGCCCCAGGGACGATGTAAATCAGCTTGCCAGAAATGCACATTTTGCAGCTGATTTAATTGCGCATTCTCAGTAGCCTGTTGCACCATTTTGGACAAGCCTTCCACGCCATGCACTAATTTAGCACTTTTCGCCAGCGCCAGACTAAAGTTACCCATGCCGGCATACAGATCGAGAATCGTATCTTCGGCGGTCGGAGCCAGCCAGGCGACAGCCTGACTGACCAGTAACTGATTGACGTCAGTGTTAACCTGAATAAAATCATCGGCGGCAAACTCTAAGCTAATTCCCTGCTCTGCCAGGGTATAGCGCAGTGGCTGGTCGGCATGTTGCCAGCTGGTAAATTTTCCAGGCTCAGCTTCACCATACCAGCTGGCATCTGGCCAAACGCTGACAAAGGCTTGTTGCTCAGCTGCCGTCAAGGCGGCGACATGGCGGATCACCACAACTGGCTGCTCGTCGGCCAGAATCACTTCAGCGTGCGTCACCGACTCGGGTCGACTTAACCTTGGCACAACCTGTTTTAAGGTGGCAAAAATAGGCTGTAGCGGCGCTGCCAACACATCACAATGTGTTACCTCAGCCAGTTGCTTACTGCCTGCCTGGCGAAAACCCACGGTAAGCTGACGTTGCTTTTTGTCATACCACAGCCCGATGCGCGCTTTGCGCCGGTAGTGTCGGTCAGCGGCACTTAGCATTGGCTGCCAGGGTAAAGTCTGCAAGCCTAACTGATGACAAAGTAGTGCCTGTACTCCTTGCTGCTTATATAAGCGCTGTTGCTCCGCACTCAGGTATTGCAGCTGGCAACCACCACAGCGCGTGAAACTCGGACAAAAAGGTTCAACCCGCTCCGCGCTCTGTTGTAGCACTTTAATGGTACGGGCTTTTAAATAATCGGCTTTATCTTCAGTAACACTGGCCAGCACCTGCTCACCCGGCAGAGCACCACTGACAAAAGCAATTTTTTGCTGATAACGGCTGATGCCGTTAGCTTCATAGTCCAGGTTGTCAATTTGCAACTTAATTTGCTGGCCAAGGCGGCTTGGTTTCGCTTTGGCTTTATACAGGCTTACCATCTTATGGGGTCTTATAGGTTTTTCGCGTTCGATATGTCATTATGACACGGCGGAGCTGAATTGTAATAAATGCGAACTGCCAATGCCGAAAATAGGTTTACGCCTCTGGTTAATTTTATCTGTCGTGCTGCCAACATTACTGGTTGGCAGTGTGTTGGGTTTCTATTTTAATTACCAACAACAGCAGGAAATGCAGCGTCATTTACGTGAGCATGCGGCCAATATCGCCCTACCGCTGGCGATCAGCAGCCAACAGTTACTGCCACAACAGCAAAGCCGGGGCGTACAATTACTGCTGGAACACGCTCACCGTCTGAATTCACCTCAGGTTATCAGTATTTCACTGTTTAACGCTGATGGTCAGCTACTCTATACCAGTAACAGTCAACAAGACTTGAGCAACGAGTCCATACATCAACAGCGTCCGGATAATGTCCAGATCACCTATCACAACCTGCCGGATAAACTGCTGGTTTATCAGCCGCTGTTAAAGACCAATCCGTTATTAGACGAAGAGCCGGGCTATTTGTTACTGGCGATGCAACAAGCGCCGGTAGCGCTGCAACAGCAGATCAATATGCTGCATACCACGCTATTGGTTGGCGGCATTGTGCTATTGGCTATCGTATTAGCGTTACTGATGGTGCAAAAACAGCTCGGTGCCCAACGTCGCTTAAAGCGTCAGCTCCAACAATTACTGGATGGCGAATACCGGTTGCGGCATTACCCGTTGGGGATTTTAGAGCTGGAACAATTGCAGCACAGCATGTTGTTATTAGCAAAGCGCCTGAGTACCCTTGAACAGGAGATGCAACAAAATATTGAGCAGGTGACCAGCGATTTACAGCAGAGTATGGAGCAGCTGGAAATCCAGAATATTCAACTGGAATTTGCCAAGCGCAAGGCGCTGGATGATAACCGCCAAAAGTCAGATTTTCTGGCCAAAATGAGTCATGAATTGCGTACGCCACTGAATGCGGTAATCGGCTTTACCCGCCAGCTGTTAAAAACGCCGCTGACGCCCAATCAGGGCGACTACCTGCATACGATTCAAAAATCGGCTAACAGCCTGTTGAATCTGGTCAATGATGTACTAGATTTTTCAAGGCTGGAAGAGGGACGAATGGCGATTAACCCGGAGCCGGTGTCGCTACGAGATCTGTTTAATGATGCAGTCGAGCTGTTAGCGGCTAACGCTTTTGATAAACAACTGGAGTTGGTGTTGCTGTTTGAGCCCGGTTGCCCGGATGATGTGGTGGTTGACCCGGCCCGCCTGACTCAGGTGCTAATGAATATTGCGGGTAACGCCATCAAATTTACCGAGCACGGCAGTGTGGTGATCCGCGTCAGTGCCACCGCCCTGTCGGAAGAGCAGTTCAATTTACATATTTCGGTCAAAGACACCGGTCGGGGTATCAGTGAAGATAAGCAGAGTCGTTTGTTTGACGGTGTGACTATTACTGAACAACATGATCAACAAAGTGGTTCCGGCCTCGGGTTGTTAATCAGTAAACGGCTGGTGCAAGCGATGCAGGGCAATATCGGCTTCGACAGTAAACTGGGTGAAGGCTCTACTTTCTGGTTCACCCTGAAATGTCTGAAGCACCCTATTACCGTGGCCGAGGCGCTGCCGCTGGCTCAGCTGGAAAATAAAACCGTGCTGTACTTTGAACCGCAGCAATATTCGCGTGAAGCCACCTTGCAATTACTGAACAGCTGGGGCATGCAGGTTACGGCTTGTGCGACCAAAGGGCAGTTACAGCAAGCGGTGAGTCGTGAACAACACTATGATATCGGCCTGATTGGCCGGGCTGTTGCCATCAATCAGGTAAATGAAATTATTGCTCTGGTGCAGCAGTTACGGCAGCCTTGCCAGTATGTTTACCTGCTGGTCAATACCTTGTCACCAAATCTGCGCGAGGTATTGCTGAGCTCAGGCGCAACAGCCTGTTTACCCAAACCGGCACATTTGCGTAAACTGGCGCTGGCTTTAGCTCAACCTTATAGCTTGCCAACGCCATCTGGTCCGGCAAAAGAACTGATGCTACGTGGCGCCCTGCGGGTGCTGACGGTAGATGACAACGAAGCCAATTTGAAGTTAATTAATACCTTACTGCGCGAACGGGTGCAGGAACTCGACTCGGCACGTGATGGCGCTGAAGCCTGGCAAAAAACCACCCAGCACGTCTACGACATTATCTTTATGGATATTAATATGCCGGTGATGGACGGGATTACCGCCTGCCAGCGCATCCGCCAAAGTTCGTTAAACGAACACACACCAATTATCGCGGTAACGGCCCATGCGATGGATGGTGAGCGCGCTCGCTTACTCAGTCTGGGTTTTAATGAATTCTTAACCAAGCCACTTGATGAACAAATGCTGCACTTTACGCTCCAGGAGTTCTGTCAGCTGACCCGCAACCAGGCTCCAGCGTTAAAGATTGCCCCCCAAGCCGTGCCACTTATCGATTGGGAAGCAGCCTTGATGCGTGCAGCAGGCAAAGCCGATTTGGCACAGGAGATGCTTCAGCTGTTAGTACAATCTCTGCCGCAAGCCGAACAGCAGATTGAACAGGCGCTTACCGATAATGACCAGCAGCTATTGTTGCACGCGCTGCATAAACTACATGGCGCCTGTTGTTATACCGGTGTGCCGCGCCTGAAAAATCTATTGGAAGCGTTGGAAACACAGCTGAAAAAAGGTGTGGCTATCAAGTCGTTAGCACCGGAATTATCAGAGCTGGAGGATGTACTAGGCCTGCTAAAAGCCGCCAATATTACATCGCCCCCCGCTCAGGCCTCCAGTACCACTGTTGCACAGGCATAGGCCTGCTCATCACTGATACTCAGCCAGAGTGCAGTGACCCCCAGCTCTGCTGCCAATTCGGCAGCGCGGCCACTGAGAAAGAGCTCTGGCTTACCCTGGGCGTCATTGCGCACTTCAAAGTGCTGGAACGAGATACCACGACCAATGCCAGTACCCAGCGCTTTTGCCGCCGCTTCTTTTGCCGCAAAGCGTTTGGCAAAATAGCGTTCTGGCTGATTTAACTCAGCAAAGCATTGCTGTTCAAAGGGCGTAAGTACCCGTTCGATCAACCGTGGGCTTTTTTGCAGACTACTGGCAATCCGCTCAATTGCTACGATATCCGTTCCCAGGCCGCGGATCGGCATTAGCGGCGCGCCTCAACCATCAGCCGCTTCATTTCAGATACGGCTGGCCCTAAGCCACTAAATAGTGCCCGGGCAATAATTGCATGGCCGATATTCAGCTCGTACATTTGTGGAATAGCGGCGATCGGCTGCACATTGTGGTAGTGCAGGCCATGGCCGGCATTAACGGTAATGCCGAGTGAGCTGGCATAGGCGGCAGCCTCTGCAATCCGCTTTAATTCAGCTTGCTGTACCGCACCACTGGTTTCGGCATAGTGACCGGTATGTATTTCAATAAAGGGTGCCCCGACTTCTGCCGCCGCATCAATTTGTTTTTTATCCGCGTCGATAAATAATGACACCAGAATGTTGTCAGCTTGTAATTGCTGCACGGCAGCACGGATTTTACTGAGCTGACCAGCCACTTCCAACCCGCCTTCTGTCGTTAACTCTTCCCGCTTCTCCGGTACCAGACAGCTAAAATGGGGTTTTAATTTGCCGGCAATACCGAGCATTTCTTCGGTCACCGCCATCTCAAAATTCAGCCGGGTACCGATAGTTTCGCGCAAGATAAACACATCGCGGTCAATAATATGCCGCCGATCTTCCCGTAAATGCACCGTGATACCATCAGCACCGGCCTGCTCAGCCATTAAAGCGGCATGTACCGGCTCGGGATAAGCCGTACCACGGGCGTTACGCACCGTCGCGATATGGTCGATATTTACGCCAAGATAAATTGCAGTCATTCTTCACTCCGAGAAGTAGCCACGGGCGTCTTGAACTGTTGAAACAACGCCCGGCTGGTTAAAGGTTTGTCGCCAAGCAGCGGCGCTAATAGCTGCCGGCTTAACTGCTTAGCGACTTTCAAAGTTATTGCTTGTTGCCAGTCTGCAGCGGCAATCGCTAATAAAGCGCTACCCGGCCAACCCTGTTCGCTGGCGACCAAGCCTTGCTCTGACACCAAGCGATAATAAGCGCTGGCGGTTAAGGGTGCCGCGTGCGCATCCAGCGCCAGCTCGGGCAGTTGCCCTAATTCGGCCAGCAGTGCAAATTCAAATTGCCGCAACACCACTTCCAGGCTGTTATCGGCGTTATTCCGCGCCAGCTGCTGCAAGGTACGCTGATAGAGCTGAAACAGATTGTCTGAGCCCAGATCTGCGGGCCACAGCCGGCACAGTAGCTCATTCAGGTAGAGGGCGCTAAACAGGACCCGGCCATTGAAGGGGTAAGCACTGGCCTGTTCCTCCAGTTGCGACACTGTTTTCAGGTTGCTTCGACCGCTCAGGCTGATTAAATAGGCTTGGAAAGGTTGTAACGCCCGATGTTGTTTACCGCTACGCCGCCGGACAACGGCACTGACCCGCCCCAACTCCGGCAACAATAATTGCAGCAATAACTTATTTTCCTGATAAGGACGGCTGTGCAAGATATAAGCAGGCACCAGGCTAGCGTCCATAATTGCATTAATCTTCGCCGTAACCCAGACTACGCAGGGCGCGCTCATCGTCTGCCCAGCCGGTTTTCACTTTAACCCAAATTTGCAGAAATACCGGAGCCTCTAACATCGCGGCCATATCCAGTCTGGCTTCAGTGGCAATTTGCTTTAAGCGCTCGCCTTTATTGCCAATCACCATCCGCTTTTGACTCTCCCGCTCGACCAACACCAAGGCGGCGATATGAAAATGCTTTTCTTCCCACTTAAAGCGTTCAATTTCTACCGTCACCGAGTACGGTAGTTCATCACCGAGAAAGCGCATCAGTTTTTCGCGGACGATTTCGGCCGCCATAAAGCGTTGTGAACGGTCCGTGACGTAATCGTCCGGAAATAAAAACTCGCAGGGTGGCAGGTGTTGCTGCACGACTTTGCGCAGCGCCGCAACGTTATCGCCGCTTTCAGCGGACAACGGCACCACATCCAGAAAATCCAGTTGACTGCCCAGCCACTGCAAGTGCGGTAGTAACTCGGCTTTATCTTTATACAGGTCAACTTTATTCACTACCAGGATCACTGGCTTCTTGGACGCAATCAGCTTGTTTAACACCATCTGATCATCTTCATGCCAGCGGGTCCCTTCTACCACGAACAATACAAACTCGACGTCCAGGATCGAGGTTGCCGCCGCCTTGTTCATCAAACGGTTGATTGCGCGTTTTTCATCGATATGCAAGCCCGGCGTATCAACGAATACCGCCTGGTACTGTGCTTCGGTATCAATACCCACAATGCGGTGGCGGGTGGTTTGTGGTTTCTTTGAGGTGATACTAACCTTTTGCCCCACCAGCTTATTCAGCAGCGTCGATTTACCGACATTCGGGCGGCCAACAATGGCCACCAGGCCAGCAAAAGTAGAAGGACTAACGGTCATGTTTTAACTGTTCCAAAGCCAGCGCAGCAGCATCCTGCTCCGCTTTGCGCCGGGATGACCCGGTCGCGGTAATAGGAGCCTTCCCCGGCACAGTACAGCGCACGGTAAAGGTTTGTTGATGCGCTTCACCCGCGGTGGCAATCACATCGTAAGCGGGTAACGGCAGGCGCAACCCTTGCAGATATTCCTGCAACTGGGTTTTTGAGTCTTTTTGCTGGCCCGGCGCTATCTCTTGCAGCCGCGGTCCAAACCATTCCAGGATCCGACTCTTGCAAGCGTCCATGCCACTATCCAGATAGATGGCACCTAAAATGGCTTCCAGGGCATCAGCCAGAATCGACTCGCGACGATAGCCACCACTTTTTAACTCACCTGGCCCTAAACGCAAAAAGTCTGACAGACCTAGCTCCTGCGCAATCGAAGCCAAAGTGACACCTTTTACCAAGGCAGAACGCATCCGGGTCAGATCCCCTTCCCGGGTTTGCGGAAAACGGGCAAACAAAGCTTCTGCAATAATCAAACCGAGCAGCGCATCGCCCAGAAACTCTAAACGTTCATTGTGCTGGCCTTTGCAACTGCGATGCGTCAGCGCCTGTTCCAGTAAACTGATGTGCTGGAACTGATAGCCAAGTTTTTTCATCAGTGGGCTTAACGTTTTTTGCATCATCAGGCTTACCGGATCGGCCCCAGACGTTCAAAGCGCACACCGACCGGAACCCAGCCTGGCACCCAACTATTCGGATCTTCAGTAAACTCAAAACTCATCCAGATAAAGACGGCCTTACCCACCAGATTATCTGCGGGTACAAAGCCCCAGAACCGGCTATCAATGCTGTTATCGCGGTTATCACCGAGGACAAAGTAATGACCTTCCGGCACAATAAATTCTTCAATGTCAGTGCCGCGCTGGCGGAAGTAATTGCGGAAGTCTTCCGGTTTCATCGGAGTCGTCAGAACCTGATGGCTAATTTCCCCCAGCTGTTCCTGATAACGGCGCTGCGGCATCGGGCCTAAAAAGAACTCACCTTCGTCCTGAAACGTCATCGGCACGGCAACCAGTTCACCGCAGCCTGGCTGTACTGGTTCAGCACAACCCTGAGCGATAAAGAGCTGTTTATTCTGGTACACAATCCGATCACCCGGCAAACCGACGACACGTTTAATATAGTCAATTTTTGGATTCAGTGGATACTTGAACACCGCAACATCGCCCCGCTCTGGCGTGGCATTGTGATACAGCGTTTTACGCCAGACCGGGTCTTTAACGTCATAAGCGTACTTTTCTACCAGAATAAAGTCGCCCACTAACAACGTTGGCATCATCGAACCGGATGGAATTTGAAATGGCTCATACAAAAAAGATCGCAGCAGGGTAATGGCTGCCACTAGCGGAAACAGCGACTTGGCCGTTTCAATAATTGCCGGCTCTTTCAGCAATTCTTGTTCCGCTTCCGGTGGCAGGTTGCCTTTGGCAGCTTGCCGCGCCTGCTCTAATAACTGTTTACGCCGTGGTGCCAGATAATATTTATCCAGCAACCACAACAAACCAAAACTTAGCGTAAGCAGTACTAATAAAATTGCAAAATAGCCAGCCATTAAAGGTCCTTGTTATTTTCCGACTTTAAGAATCGCCAGGAAGGCCTCTTGCGGTACTTCAACGTTACCAACCTGCTTCATGCGTTTCTTACCTTCTTTCTGCTTTTGCAGCAGCTTTTTCTTCCGGCTGACGTCACCGCCATAACACTTCGCCAATACGTTTTTCCGTAACTGCTTCACCGTGGTGCGGGCGATAACGTGGTTACCAATAGCGGCCTGAATCGCAATATCGAACATCTGGCGCGGGATCAGCTCTTTCAGTTTTTCAGCCAGCTCGCGGCCACGGCCCTGCGCGAAGTCAATATGGCTGATAATCGCCAGCGCATCGACCCGCTCGCCGTTAATCAGGATATCTACCCGCTGCATGTTCGAGGTTTGGAAGCGTTTAAAACTGTAATCCAATGAGGCATAACCACGGCTGGTTGATTTCAGACGGTCAAAGAAGTCCATCACCACTTCCGCCATTGGCAGTTCATACACCACTGCCACCTGGCGGCCGTGATAACTCATATTGACCTGGGTACCGCGTTTTTCGATACAAAGCGTAATAACGTTACCAAGATATTCCTGCGGTACCAGAATATGCGCTTCCACGATAGGTTCGCGAATTTCATCGATGTCATTTACCGCTGGCAAGGCGCTGGGGTTATCCACCATCACCACTTCACCGTTCTTTTTCACCACTTCGTAGACTACCGTCGGCGCAGTGGTAATCAAATCCAGATCGTATTCGCGCTCCAGCCGTTCCTGAATGATTTCCATATGCAGCATGCCGAGGAAACCAATACGGAAACCAAAACCCAAAGCACCAGAGTTTTCCGGTTCATAGAATAACGATGAGTCATTCAGGCTTAGCTTAGCCAGTGCATCCCGAAAATCTTCGTAATCATCACTGGAAACCGGAAAGACGCCGGCGTATACCTGCGGTTTAATCCGTTTAAAACCCGGCAGTGGTTTGTCGGCGCTATTTTTGGCCAGCGTCAGGGTGTCACCAACCGGCGCACCTTTAATTTCTTTGATACCGGCAATCACGAAGCCTACTTCACCGGTTTTCAGCTCACCAGTATTAGTGGCTTTCGGGCTGAACACACCCACCTTGTCTACCTCATAGGTTTGACCGGTCGACATCACTTTGATTTTATCTTTAGCTTTGATACTGCCGTGCTTGACCCGCACCAGAGATACCACACCCTGATAGGAGTCAAACCAGGAGTCAATAATCAAAGCTTGAGTCGGCGCTTCAGGCTCGCCCTCTGGTGGTGGGATCTTCTTAACGATCGTTTCCAGCACATCCTTGATCCCCAGACCGGTTTTCGCAGAGCACTGCACTGCTCCTACCGCTTCGATACCGATAATATCTTCAATTTCTTCTGATACCCGATCCGGATCCGCTTGCGGTAAATCGATTTTGTTTAATACCGGCAACACTTCAAGATTCATCTCCAGCGCGGTATAGCAATTGGCTACGGTTTGCGCTTCTACGCCCTGCCCCGCATCGACTACCAGCAACGCACCTTCACAAGCAGCCAGCGAGCGGCTGACTTCATAGGTAAAGTCAACGTGGCCCGGTGTATCGATAAAATTCAGCTGGTAGGTGTTACCGTCATCAGCCTGATAATGCAGGGTAACGCTTTGCGCTTTAATGGTAATACCGCGCTCGCGCTCCAGATCCATCGAATCCAGCACCTGCTGTTGCATCTCGCGATCACTAAGACCACCACAGTATTGAATTAACCGATCTGACAGAGTCGATTTACCATGGTCGATATGGGCGATAATAGAAAAGTTTCTGATATGGTCGAGTTTAGGCATCTTATCCGCAAAAAAACTGAGTGCACGGCCACCGGCTCCGGGCCTCTTGGGCCTGTCGACAATTGGAGACAATGCGGGTTAGTACTGAAATTAGCGCGAATTGTACTCTATCCGGCTGCCGCTTGCTATGTTTGTTGCTGCAAGCGCTGGATAGTTGTTAGTCACTGCGTACCGATAGCTGCGGCAATACCTGCAGGATTTGCACCGACTCCAGGTGCTGTAACCGTTGGTCGTAGTGTTTGGCCAGGCGAAAACCGCTGTACAGCGCTATTACGGCAGCCAACAGCAACCAGACTTCAGCGAGTTGCCACAGCGTATGTAACAGCGTGACACTAGCGATCATTAATAGTAGTGGTAACAAATAGACCAGCAGTGCCGCCGTCACTAATCCCTGTTCTGCTACGCCAATCCTAACCTGCTCACCGGGCAATAACGGCAAGGCACTTTTCACGAAAAAACGACGCTGGCGCGGCGTCAGGGTCTTGGCAACAATACCTGTTCCACAATCGCCGCTAACCTGACAGCTATTACAACTACCAGCCGGTGTCGTGGTCAACCAAACGCCATCGCTCTCGGTCGCTATCACTGTCGCAATTTCTTCAACCATAATCGACCTACTGTTGGCTGACCGAGGCAGCCAGACGCTGAGCGGTTTCTACCTTTACCGGACCGATGACGGTGACATCCTGAGCCGGGCCGGATTGCACATAAATCGTCAGGGCACCATCACGGTAAGCTTGCTCTGGCAGGCGATGTCCGGGTTGCACAAAGACTGAAATATGATGTAATCCATCGCTCAGTAACCAATAGCTCTGGATCTCCGGCTGCAACTGCGGGATTTGTACCGGATCAGCTACTACCTGATAACCCTCAGGCAGCCAGTTTAACCGGTGCAGGGTATTGACTGCCGGTGGGTATTGCGTTGTCGAAGAATCAGGCAATTCAATCTGTAAAAGCTGCAGTAAAGTGTCAGGCATATCAGCCGTCATCCGCAGATGCGTGACCTGCCAGATTTCCAGCGCCAGATTTTGCGTACCATTTTGTTCAGCGATAGTGTCGATGCGCAGTGGAAAACCGGTTTCAGCATCGACCCACAACCAGTAGTGATAACGTTCTGCGGAGGTTGCCGACAAGCGCAATAGCTGGGCGCTGCGCCCATCGACCATCGACGCACTGCCCAGCACCGCATTGTAGAGTTGCCGCAAGCGAGACGGCGGCTGATACAACAATGCAGGGAGTTCTTTTATATTCTGGCTATGAGTAACCAATGAGGGACGTTCGCTAAGCAGATAATATACCTGCTCATTGCGGCGTAGGATGTCTACCCCTTCGGCAAACATCGGAATCAAGTGCTCAATTTCAGCATCCTGCTCCCGCCCGTGCAACCAGCGGTATGACTCGACCTGGTTGCCTTTGAGGATGACAAAAGACGTATCGAAGTTACGTTGACGGACGCTCTGCTGCACCCGCTCTAACAATGCCCAGCCTGCTTCATCGGCCCGAAGTGGCAGGGCAATTAACAACAAGGCGCTACAACAAAGGCCGACCAGCAGTTTCATCATCAGGGCTCGCGTTTTTCCTGTTCTGGTTCAGTGGTCTGCTCTACTAAGCGTACTTGTTGACGATGTGCCTGTAACAAGGCTTGTAAACGACGTTGCTGTTCCAGCATGGCTTGTTGTTCCTGCTCGGCAAACCGGCTCTCAACTGACGTCTGGCTTAAGCTAACCGGCGTCGCAAAACCCGCTACCGGCCGGGTTTGCAGCACGGGCGATGGCAGGTTAAATTCCTGCTCCAACGGCTGTTGATACTGCTGCACGCCAAAGACTGCAACCAGCGCCACACCTGCGGCGATGGCGCCTTGTGCTGCTGGTTTTAACCACTGCGCATTAGCCGCCTGTTGCCAGCTTTGTTTAATACGACTGAGTAAGCCGGCCTGCGATTGGAGCTGATAAGTCGTCTCCTGTTCTAACTGCGCGGCAAATTGCGCAGTAAAATCAACAGGCAACACACTGTCTGCTTCGTTGCGCATCACAGCGCCGATCAACTGATAGCGTTCCAGGGTTTTCTGCTGTTCAGGCTGCTGCAGCAGTGTATCGAGCTGCGCGGCCGTTAACGGCTGATTATCTGCGGCTTGTGACAGCCACTCCTGCTTTTCTGACAACATAAAGGTTCCTGTCAACTTACGTGCTTGGCTTCGCCTAACCCACCAAGGGTTTGAGCTGGGCGTCTATCGCTTCTCGAGCCCGGAAAATCCGACTGCGTACTGTACCAATCGGACAATCCATCACTTCTGCGATCTCTTCGTAGCTTAACCCTTCAAGTTCACGCAGCGTAATAGCAGTGCGTAACTCGTCCGGTAATTTTTCAATAGTCCCGAACACCACATGGCGGATTTCTTCCGACAACAACAACCGCTCCGGAGAATCCTGCTCTTTCAGGGCATCGCTACCCTCAAAATATTCTGCCTCTTCGGCATCCACATCACTGGCCGGCGGCTTACGATTATTTGCCACCAGATAGTTTTTGGCGCTATTTACCGCAATACGATACAACCAGGTATAAAATGCACTCTCACCTCGAAAGCCCGGAATAGCACGATAGGCTTTAATAAAGGCTTCCTGTGCGACATCAGCAACATCTCCGTGATTAGAGACATAACGCGAAATTAAGTTCGCAATCCGGTGCTGATATTTTTTAACCAGCACGTTAAAAGCGGCTTTATCCCCTTGTTGTACACGCTGGACAATCTGCCAATCTAATTCTTGCTCGCTCATTCTTTGAGCCTGCCCCTATAATGCATTAGGTATTGTTCACGAGTGGCGCCAGTCAAGCGTACTGATTATGACTGCAAGCTGAATAAATAGTTCTGCTTAATATGACAAAAAGGCTAGAATAACCTGATCCCAAGCCGCTGACTGCGGGTAGAACCGGCTGTTTCTGCACATTTTTCAAAGCCATCAATAAAGAGTTAAGTGTATCGTATGACACAGGCAAATGAACATCTTTGTGACGTTTTAATTATTGGTAGCGGCGCTGCAGGGTTATCGCTGGCCATTCAATTAGCAGAGCACTGTAAAGTGCTGGTATTGAGTAAAGGCCCACTGCGCGAGGGTTCAACGCTGTATGCCCAGGGTGGTATTGCCGCGGTGTTTGATGAAAACGACAGTATTGCCTCCCATGTCAATGATACGCTGATTGCCGGTGCCGGCCTGTGCGAGCAACAAGCCGTGGAATTTACCGCCGCCCATGCTAAAGCGGCGATGGAATGGTTAATTGCTCAGGGGGTGCCGTTCGACCAATATCAGGACAGTGATGGTAGTATGAAATACCATCTGACGCGCGAGGGCGGTCATAGCCACCGCCGCATTCTGCATGCTGCTGATGCCACCGGGCGAGCCGTGCAGATTACTCTGGTTGAACAGGTCAAACAGCATCCTAATATTACCTTACTGGAAAATTTTAACGCTATCGATTTGGTTACCGGTAAAAAACTGGGCTTGGATCCAAACCGCTGCTACGGCGCTTATGTCTGGAATAAAACGGCGGCCCGGGTGGAAACGGTACGGGCCCAGGCGGTTGCATTAGCGACCGGCGGTGCCAGCAAGGTTTATCTTTATACCAGCAATCCCGACGTTGCCAGTGGTGATGGTATTGCGATGGCCTGGCGTGCCGGTTGTCGTGTTGCCAATATGGAATTTAACCAGTTCCATCCGACCAGTCTGTACCATCCGGCAGCACCGAATTTTCTGATTACCGAAGCGATGCGCGGCGAAGGTGCCTATTTAAAACGTCCGGATGGCAGCCGCTTTATGCCGGATTTTGATCCACGCGCAGAATTGGCACCGCGTGATATTGTGGCCAGAGCTATTGATTTTGAGATGAAGCGCCTCGGTGCCAAATCTGTTTGGCTGGATATTAGTCACCAGCCAAAAGATTTTATTATCGAACACTTTCCAACGATTTATGCCAAGTGTCTTAGTGTCGGCATCGATATTACCAAAGAGCCAATCCCGGTGGTGCCGGCCGCGCATTATACCTGCGGCGGAGTGATGACCGATCTGCACGGCCAGACCGATTTAACTGCTTTGTATGCGATTGGCGAAGTGGCTTATACCGGTTTGCATGGTGCCAACCGCATGGCCTCTAACTCTCTTTTAGAGTGTATCGTCTTTGCGCAAGCCGCCGCCCGGCATATTCTGGCACAGCTCCCTTTCGCCAATACGCCACCACCGATCCCGGCCTGGGATGAGAGCCGGGTCAGTAATTCAGACGAAGAGGTCGTGATTACCCACAACTGGCATGAACTCAGACTCTTTATGTGGGATTATGTTGGCATAGTCCGCACCAACAAACGGCTGGAGCGGGCGCTGCATCGGGTTGAGTTGTTACAACAGGAAATCCAGGACTACTACAGTCATTTCAGAGTCAGCCATAACTTACTGGAATTGCGTAATCTGGTACAGGTTGCAGAACTGATTATCCGCTGTGCCATGCAGCGCAAAGAAAGCCGTGGCTTACATTATAATTTGGACTATCCCGAGCAACTGAGCGACAGCCGCCCCAGTATCCTAACGCCAGTCAGAGCGGGCTGAAGTGGGTTGCTGCCATTGCAACATTCTGATCTGCCGGGCCAGGGCCCGGTAATCTGCGTCACTAACTTGGTCGGCAAACAGCCAGCGCCGCCAACTCTTGCCCTCTTGATCACGCCAGCTAAGCTGCAGTGCATAGCGACTGAGTAAGCAATCGGGCTGCAATTGCCCAGCCGGTAAATTGCCGGCAAACCAACGTAACTCGCCCTTGGTGTTGAGCTGTAGCATAGTGGCAGTCAGGGGTTGCTGTGCCAGTTGCCATAGCAAATAAAACCAGGCAGTTAAAACCAGCCAGGCTGGCAGATAGCGCTCTGCCGTTAAGGGGAGCAGCAAAAATAATAAAGCCAACAGCGCCGCGGCTAATAGCAGAGCCCTGCAGCGCCACTTGGAAGGCTTTAATGCCAGACTAGACCCGGACACGATTAACAATTAGCTCAATTAACGCCTGAATGGCGCTATCCGTCGAACGGGCATGTCCCATAAACCAGGCGAACAAATCCGGGTCATCACAGGCCAGTAAGCGTTCAAAATCTCGCTTTTGCTGCTCGTTCAGCGCGTCATAGCCTTCCTCAACAAAGGGCGCTAATAATACGTCCAGCTCCAGCATGCCACGGCGGCAGGCCCAGCGTAATTTTGGTTTACTCATTAATGGGGACATCAGGACTCCTCGCAATTTCGCCTTTTCGGCGGTATCTTAACAAAATTCCGGATCCAGGGTTGAGCTTTTGTGCCTCGCCCCAATCTACCTTTTATTATCAGCTGAAGCGTTACATATTATGCAGACATCCTGGCTTAGTGCAGACCAATACGCGTCATTATCAACTGAAGTTCAACCGGCTTTTCTCAGTCCACTGCCCGGCTTTCAGGTACTGAAGATCAGCGGCCCTGATAACCGTAAATATTTGCAGGGACAAACCACCTGTGATTTAAACCAACTGACCGCAGATAATTTTTTACGCGGCGCTCATTGCGACGCCAAAGGTAAGATGTGGTCGGTCTTTCATTTATTCTCGCAAGGTGAGGATCTGCTCGTCGTCGCCTTTCGGGATGAACTGCAAGCCTCTTTAGTACAGTGGAAAAAATTTGGCGTCTTTTCTAAAGTCAGCTTTGACCAAACGGAGCAACCCCATGCCGTGTTCGGTTTAGCTGGCCCTGAGAGCCAGAGTTTAATCCGCCAGCTCGGTTTTACGGTGCCGCAAGCCGCCGGCCAGTTGGTGCGAAACGGCGAACAAAGCTTGCTTTGCCTGGCGGCAGACCACTATTTGCTGGTGCTGCCACAAACGGAATTGGCTAGCCTGCAGCAGGCTCAGCTACCGCTGGCCGCGCCAACACTCTGGCTGGAGCAGCATATCCGCCATGGTCTGGCCTATCTGGAGCAACCCCTGATTGGCGAACTAGTACCGCAAATGCTTAACTTACAGGCGGTAGAGGGTATTAGCTTTACCAAAGGCTGTTATATTGGTCAGGAGACCGTGGCGCGGTTAAAATATCGCGGTGGTAATAAAAGAGCGGCCTATATTCTCAGTGCCGAAACCGATGAAACGCCGGTTGCCGGTGCCAGCATCGAATTAAAACTGGAAGATAACTGGCGCCGGATTGGCCAGGTGATTAATGCGGTAAATATTAATCAGCAGCTGTGGCTGTTGGCCTTATTGCCGAATGACATAACACCGGCAGACTCGTTAAGGTTAGCTGGCGAGCAGCCGCTGCTGCTGAGTCAGCATGCCTTACCCTATTCTCTCAATTAAGAGGTTTGCATGACCATTTCTCAAGACAAAGTTGTCGCCATTCATTATACCGTTACCGACACTGCTGGTAATCAGCTTGATTCTTCTGCCGGCGGCGAACCGCTGGTATTTATGTTTGGTCAGGGCGCGCTGATCCCGGGTTTGGAACAAGCGTTGGCCGGCAAGGCCGCCGGCGACAAATTTAGCAGCACTATTGCAGCCGCAGACGCCTATGGCGAACGCCACGACCAATTGGTACAAGCCGTGCCGCGTTCTATGTTTGAAGGAATGGACGTTGCCGTCGGTATGCGCTTTCGTGCCTCAGGCCCGGATGGCCGCGAACAGCCGGTCATCATTATTGATGTGTCAGAGGAAGAAGTCGTCGTTGATGGCAACCACCCGCTGGCTGGCTTTGAGCTGAAATTTGATGTGGAAGTGATCGCAGTACGGGATGCCACTGCCGAAGAGTTGGCGCACGGCCATGCTCATGGTATTGACGGTCACGCCGGACATTAAGCTTTTCTGATATGTGAAATAAATCAAGGCGCCAGCAGTAATCTGCTTTGGCGCCTGCTGTTCGCGACTGACAAAGTGCTTGACAGTACCGCTAAAGCCCCCTATTTTTGCTGCTGGTCAACAACTGGTTACAGAGTAAACAATTCGCGCTGATGAAAGATCGCATAATAATTTCCGTCTCAAGCGTACATGGTACCCGACACTTCAATATCAGTAATATCGTGAAACGCAATGCCGTAATTGGCTTGTGGGTCGTACTGTTTTCGGTGTTAATTACCGCCGCGCTGATAAATTATTTGCTGCATACCGTCGACTCGGCCAAAGCTGAGCAGCAATTGTTAGCCGAACAAACCAGCGTCTTACAACAACAGTTAGCGCAATTAACTGACACCCGCGATACGCTGGAACAGGAACTCACCTTAAAGCAGGATGAGATGGCGCTGGTCAGTCAACGACTGGAAGAAATCGAACTTAGCCTGGGCTTGGAGCATAGTCAGCAGCAGGGCTTAGAAAGTCGTCTTGACATTGCTACCGTGACCTCGAGTGCCCGGATGGCAATGTTGCAGCTGGTGCCAAATGGTTCGCCGCTGGAGTTTGATAAAAGATCATCACGTTATGGCGTGCGTACCCATCCGATTCTGGGTAAACGTAAACACCATAATGGCATCGATCTGACGGCGCCCCGTGGTACGCCGATTTATGCGCCGGCCGATGGCGTGGTAGAGCTAGTCCGCAAAAGTAATAGTGGTTACGGCAATCTGCTAAAAATTCGTCATGCTTTTGGTTTTGCGACCTTATACGCCCACTTACACGACTTTAAAGTGACCAGTGGTACTTTCGTACATAAAGGACAACTGATTGCTACCTCAGGCAATACCGGCAGTTCTACCGCACCACATCTGCACTATGAGATCCATTTTTTGGATCGCTCACTCAATCCACAGCACTTTGTCGACTGGGATTCCGGTAACTTTGATCTGATCTTCGAAAAAGAGCGCAATGTGCGCTGGGACTCGCTGGTCTCGATGCTGCAAACCAAAGCCAGCACCCAGTTACAACTGGCGACCTTTAAAGAGCAGCCTGTTACTCAGGTGGCAGAATAAGCCGCCGCGGGCGCTGTCATTTCCGGCGCTGCAGCGGGAAAATTTCCAACGCCATTTGTGCTCTGTAATTTATGCACTGTAATTTGTGTTATAGTGCGCCGCTGTACGCAGACACCGGGTCAGCGTAACCTTAGCTGAGTAATACCTGTGACTGAGTGCCGCCCCTTTTCTGACTTCGCCTTATCCCCAGCCTTATTAAAAACCCTGCAAGAGCTTAACTTTGCTCAGGCCACAGCGGTACAAAGCGCCAGCTTACCGGCTATCCTGGCGGGTAAAGATGTTTTTGCTCAGGCGGCGACCGGCTCAGGTAAAACGGCAGCCTTTGCGCTGGGTTTACTCAGTAAACTGAATGTCGGCCGGTTTCGCATTCAAAGTCTGGTGCTGTGTCCAACCCGCGAGCTGGCCGAACAGGTGGCCAGCGAAATCCGTCTGCTGGCGCGTGGTATTCACAATATTAAGGTGCTGACACTGTGTGGCGGCGTGCCAGCCAAAGGCCAGATCCTGTCATTGGAACATGGAGCCCATATTATCGTCGGTACGCCGGGACGGGTGCTTGATCATTTGCAGCAACAGCGGCTGGACCTTGCTGAAGTTTCACAACTGGTACTAGATGAAGCGGATCGCATGCTGGAAATGGGCTTTGCCACTGAACTTGAGCAAATTCTGGCGGCACTGCCGCAAACCAAACAACAGCTGCTGTTCAGTGCGACCTTTGCGCCGGAGGTAAAAAAACTGGCGCAGGCGCAGCTAGATCAGCCCGAGGTGATCATTATCGATAGCCCGGCGCTGGCAGCACGCATTGCACAACAATTTTATCTGCTGGAGCAACATAGCCGCAGTGAAGCGGTTAAACGCTTATTACTGGCGCTGCAGCCCGATAGCTGCGTGATCTTTGCCAATACCCGCAAAGAAGTACAGCAGCTGTATAGTGAATTACAGCAACAGGGCTTTAGTGTCGCCGCCCTGCATGGCGATCTGGAGCAACGCGAGCGCGAACAGCAACTGCTGCAATTTGCCAATGGCAGTTTGCAGCTGTTAGTGGCGACCGATGTCGCCGCCCGCGGTCTGGATATCGAAAAGCTGGATCTGGTGATCAATTATCAGCTGGCGCATGATGTCGAAACCCATACTCATCGTATCGGCCGTACCGGTCGTGCCGGTAGCGAAGGTTTAGCCTGCTCGCTGTATACCGTCGACGACAGCCACAAATTGGCCACGCTGGAGCAAGCCTTTGCCATTGAAATTGAACCGCTGCCGTTACCTGCCACCAATAGCAATCAGCCGCGGCAGCCGGCCATGGTGACACTGGAAATTGATGGCGGTAAAAAACAAAAATTACGCCCGGCGGATATTGTCGGTGCCCTGACCCGCGATAACAAACTGGCGTTTGCCGAAATTGGTAAAATTCAGCTGCAGGATTTCCGGGCCTATGTCGCGGTCAGCCGCAATGCCTATAAAGCCGCGTTACAACAGCTTAATCACAGCAAGATGAAAGGCCGCAGCTTTCGCGCCTGGTTACTGACTGTAGTCTAATCAAAACGCTTTTGCTGGCGTAACGCCTTGGTTTGCCCTTGCTGCTTTTTGCTTTGCAGCCGCTTTTGCTGGCTGCTGTAGCTGGGCTTAGTCGCCAGCCGTTTTTTCGGCGTTTTAGTAACACTTTGCAACAGCGCCAGCAGCTGTGCCAGCGCCAGTTCGCGGTTTTGCTCCTGACTGCGGCTCTGCTGACATTTAATGGTAATCTTACCGCTTTGGCTGATGCGATGATCGGCAAGCTTTAACAAGCGCTGCTGCAGCCAATCTGGCAAACCAGACTGGCGAATATCCAGCTGCAACAGCACCGCCGTCGACACCTTATTGACATGCTGACCACCCGGGCCGGAAGCGCGGACAAACTGCCAATTCAGCAGTTCTTCGTCAAGATAAATATCAGCCGTGATCGGTAGCACCGCTGCTTAACGCTCCCAGTAGGCTTCTTCCAGGCTGTCTTCGCGCTCTGGCAGGCCTTTAGACAGCCTGGGGGCATTTTGTACCAGGATCTCATAACTGACCCGGTTGGCATATTTACACAGCTGGGCAAATGACGAATAGGCCAGATAAGGCAACTCATGCTTGCTCGACAGCGGCTGTACCTGTTTATGATAGCTGTTCGCTGCCATATCGTGCAGGATGGCTGACAAGGCGCCATCTCCGGCACCATTGGTATTCTTAATCCGCTCCGGCCCGCCCAGGTAAGGGTCAATATGCGAATAGACTTTCAGCGGCTGCTGGCAATGCCGGCGCAGCATTGGCCGGCTAAATTCAAAGCGGTTAAAATCGGCCAGGCTGGCAGACTTAATCGGATTTGAACTCTCGCGTTTAGTGCGCTCGTCAGTATAGCCACACAGATACAAGCCCTCTGCCCCGGCGGTGATCAACACCATATCGGTAATTTCCAGTGCTGCCTCAGCTGCCAGCAGCGGATCGCGAAACCCGGTCAGGGCTTCGGCTTCCTGCTCGTTCATCGCCAGCACATTAACGTAGTCATGAATGGTCTGCAGGATCTGGGCGCGATTTTCTTCTACCAGATGGCGGGTACCCAGGCTCATCACCACCGGCACCTGATGGGCTTTGGCATCGGCCAGCGCCTTTAACATCGCCTGCTGGATCGGTTGCCCTGTTGCCCGAAGCGGATAAGCACTGACCACAAAGGCCGCCGCACCGGCAATAATGGGGGTTGGAATATAGTCCGGCGCCAGCTGATCCATATCACTGGGGTCAATCACGAAGGTGCGCTCGCCATCCGGCGTGATCATGGTAATACCACGCCCGATATCGCCCGCCACCCCTTGCAGATGATTCATATCGACTTTCGAGCTGGTATGACAAACATAATGATAAGCAGGCGAACCCAGCGCAATATTGGCCGACATCACGCCCAGCAATACCGATTTATCATCCGCCAGCACCGAGTAATTATGGATCGTATTGCCGATGGTGCCGCCGGCAAAATGATCGGAGATGGCGTTATTGACCACCAGCTCATGATAAATCCGGTTCGCTTTGTCATGTTCAACCAGGTTCGATAAACCTTTAGGGATATCATATTTGGCCAGAAACTCATCGCTAACGCTGGCAACCACATCAACAATGGTTTGATCTAAACCGACAATATAGGTATCCAACGCCGGACGCACATCCAGACTGGGTAATTGCGGTTTGGGCTGAGAGACCGGAAAGTAATGCTTGATTTTACGCAGACCGGGAAATTTCATTAGCTGACGCTCGGTGACAAACAAAGCGCTATTTTAGCGAAAAAAACGCCGCAACGCGCGGCGAATTTTCGCTTAGTGGCAACATAATCGCGACTTAGTCTCGAATAGTCGCAAACAGTTGCGAATAGTTGCGAATAATTGCGAATAGTGACGCAAAGTAGCGCTATCAGCCGTTATTGCGGCAGATCACGCAAAAACACCGGCTTATCAGGGCGGGAATGTTCAGCACTGTAGTAATAGCCGGCCAGATTAAAGCCCTGGATACCCTCCAGAGCCGTTAGCCGCTGCTGAATCACATAACGGGCCATTAAACCGCGGGCTTTCTTGGCGTAAAAGCTGATGATCTTGTACTGTCCATTTTTCAGATCTTTAAACTCCGGGCTAATCACCCGCGCCTGCAGGGCTTTGGTATCGACCGCCTTAAAATATTCCTGCGACGCCAGATTTAACACCGTGTCGGTATTCTGCACGGCCAGCTCGCTATTCAGATGGGCGGTTAAGCGGCTTTTCCAGAACGCATATAAATCTTTACCGGCCGGATTCGCCAGGCTGGTACCCATTTCCAGCCGGTAGGCCTGCATCAGATCCAGTGGTCTGAGCACGCCATAGAGGCCGCTTAAAATCCGCAGTTGCTGCTGCGCAAAGCTCAGATCGGCCACAGTTAAGCTCGCTGCGTCCAGTCCCTGATACACATCGCCGTTAAACATAAAAAGCGCGGCTTTAGCATTATCAGGGGTAAAAGGCGGTTGCCACTGGGCAAAACGAGCGGCATTTAAGCCGGCCAGCTTGTCACTGATATGCATCAGCGAGCTTAAATCAGCCGGCGTCAGGGTTTTACAAATCGCGGCCAGCGCTGTGGCCTCGGCTAACAGCGCTGGCTGAGTCACCGCTAAGGGTGTGGCAGACGGAGTCAGGTCGAGATCTTTAGCCGGTGATACCAGCAACAACATAAGCGGGGCTCCTTTTCTTTAAAAACAGAGGTCAGAAAATCAGATATGCCAAAATCAAACGTTAACAGGCGCTGGCATTGGCGATCGGCAAGCCATCAGATAAAACCGCGATTCAGCCGGCCCAACAACTGACTAACCTTAATACTGGCGCGGCAGCCCTTGCAGATCACGCAGGGCGCCATTATGCTTGTTCCAGGCGCGAATGCAAAGGATCCTGCCGCGAACTGCCGCCTGAGCGCGGCCGCTTGTCATCTTTTGTTCAGCCGCTCGACCTATACTGCAGGTCGACCGGCTAACACTCCGCTTATCGGCTGAACTTAGTACGATATTTGTTGTTTTATTACTACACTTTTAGCCGTTTAGCCGTATAATCAGACTCAATTAACCAACAAAATGGTAAGTGAATAACATGAAAGATTTATTAACTCAGTTAAAAGCGGTCACCACCGTGGTGGTTGACAGTGGCGACCTGAATGCCATCGAGCAATTCCGGCCAGTGGATGCCACCACTAACCCGTCTTTGTTGTTAAATGCCAGCCAGTTAGATTTTGCTAAACCGATGCTGACTGCGGCTATCGCTTACGCCAAAACACAAAGCCAAGACCCGGCGCAGCAACTGGCCTTAGCCAGTGATAAATTCGCCGTTGATGTCGGTACCGCCATCAGCAAGCTGGTGCCGGGCCGGGTGTCAACTGAAGTCGATGCCCGTTTATCCTTTGATACCGCTGCGACCATTGCCAAGGCACGCCAGTTAGTGGCCCTGTATCAACAAAATGGCATTGGCACCGACCGGATCCTGATCAAAATCGCCTCGACCTGGGAAGGCATTCAGGCCGCCAAAGTACTGGAGCAGGAGGGTATTCAGTGTAACCTGACCTTACTGTTCCATCTGGCACAGGCGCGGGCTTGTGCCGAGGCCGGCGTCTATCTGATTTCGCCCTTTGTTGGCCGGATCCTGGACTGGTACAAAGCCAATACCAAGCAAGACTACACCGCCGAGACCGATCCGGGCGTGTTGTCGGTGCGCGAAATCTATCAGTTTTTTAAACAGCATGGCTACAGTACTATTGTGATGGGCGCCAGTTTCCGCAATATTGGCGAAGTATTAGCACTGGCCGGTTGCGATCGCCTGACGATCAGCCCGGCACTGCTGGATGAACTGAGCCAGCAACAGGGCGAGCTGGCAGTGAAACTGCAAGATCAAGGCGTCACTGCGGCCAAACCGGCGGCGTTAACCGAACAACAGTTCCGCTGGGCGCTGAATGAAGATGCAATGGCGACCGAAAAACTGGCAGACGGGATCCGTAAATTTGCCGTTGACCAGCGCAAGCTGGAAAGCCTGATCCAAAGCCAGCTGTAACGGGAGCACCGCATGACTGCCAGTTTAACTGCCTTATTAAAGCCATTGGCCGAGCGGCAACAGCCGCTGCGTCAGTTATTTGCTGCTGAGCCAAATCGCGCGGCGCGTTTTAGTGCCAAAGCCTGTGGCATCACGCTGGATTTCTCCAAAAACCTGTTGGATGACAGCAGCTGGCAAACCCTGCAGCAACTGGCCGCCCAAAGCAGCATCCGCCAGCTGTGTCAGCAAATGCAAGCCGGTGCCGCTATCAATAATACCGAGCAGCGTGCGGTCTGGCATACGCGGCTGCGGCAGCAAGATTTGCAAGACCTGCGGCTAAATGGCGAGGATATCGGTGCGGCGATTAGCGCCTGTCGCGCACAAATGGCGACACTAATCGACCAGCTCCACCAAGGGACTTACCTTGGTTATAGCGGCAAGCCAATTACCGATCTGATTTGGGTCGGCATTGGTGGCTCGCTGCTGGGCCCGCAAATGGCGGTGGAAGCCCTGACGCCCTATCATTGTAGTCCGGTGCGACTGCACTTTGCCGGCAATATCGATGGCGCTATTGTCAGCGATCTGACCAAACAACTGCAGCCTGAGACGACACTGGTGGTGGTTGCCTCTAAATCCTTTGGCACCGAAGAAACCAAACAAAATGCGTTAGCGCTGCGCGCCTGGTTTAGTGCTCAGGGCGCAGACAAAGCCGCTATCGCGCGACACTTCTGGGCCACCTCTGCCAATGTGCAGGCGGCCGCCGAATTTGGCATTGTGCCACAGCATATCCTGCCGATGTGGGACTGGGTGGGTGGCCGTTACTCGCTCTGGTCAGCGATTGGCTTACCGGTTGCGCTGATGATTGGTAATGACGGTTTTAATCAGCTGTTAGCCGGTGCCGCCGCCATGGACCAACATTTCTTTAACGCGCCCTTTAGTGAAAACCTGCCAGTGATCCTGGCATTACTGGGCATCTGGTATATCAACGGTTTCGGCTGTCAGGCGCAGGCGCTGCTGCCTTATAGCCATTATCTGCGTTTACTGCCGTCTTATGTGCAACAACTGGATATGGAAAGTAATGGCAAGGCGGTCGATCGCCGCGGCCAGCCATTGAGCGATGTCACCGCCCCGGTGATCTGGGGTGATGCCGGCACCAATGGCCAGCATGCTTATCATCAGTTATTGCATCAAAGCCAGCTGAAAATCCCAGCCGACTTCCTGCTACCGCTAAAGGTCGCGCATCCACTACAGGACCATCACCAGCGGCTGGCCGCACATTGCTTTGCGCAAACCCAGGCACTGATGCAGGGTAAGACCGAGCAGGAAGCCTATCAGGAATGTCTGGCGCAGGGCATGACGGCGCAGGCGGCAGCAGAATTGGCCCCACATAAGGCGTCACCTGGTAATAAACCCAGTAATACTTTATTACTGGATGAGTTATCACCCTATCATCTGGGAGCCCTGATCGCACTCTATGAACATAAGGTGTTCTGTCAGGGAGCGATCTGGCAACTGAATAGCTTTGACCAATGGGGTGTTGAGCTGGGTAAGCAGCTTTCTACACCTATTTATCAAGCACTTAAGGCGAAAGGTGACGCTCAGTTCGACAGTTCCACTACGCAGTTGATTGCCCTGTTCCGCCAACAAAACCGCTAAATCCTGTTTAGCATCAGCAAGGCTGCCCGCGGGCAGCCTTTATTTTTTGCGCCGTCATCGTACTGTCACTTTTTAGTTTTATTTTTACACAAAGTGTGGTAGAAACTTGTTGAAAATAACAACAAGAAACAACAATCAGATGAGGCCGTAATTATGGAAAGCTTCGAAGACTTACTGAACATGTTGGAACGTCCGGCGGCGAAAACCCGCACCGTTAAGCGCAAATGGCGGGAAATTGAGGAATTGAAAGAACGCCAAAGACTGAAAAAAGAGCTTTGTGACATTGATTGGACCATTGAACCGGAACTGATTGATATCGAATTATAAACAAAAGGGCCTGCAGTTAACTGCAGGCCCTTTTC
>NZ_AKKU01000013.1 GCF_000272005.1 Alishewanella agri BL06
AATCTGAAAAGGGCCTGCAGTTAACTGCAGGCCCTTTTCGTTATTCGATACCGTCAATACGGCACAAGCGTCAGTTACAACACTGAGTGCCAGTTAACCGGCGTTTTGCCGGCGGCGCGCAGCAGGCTATTGGTCTGTAAAAAATGACCACAGCCCAGAAAGCCGCGATGCGCTGATAACGGCGATGGATGGGGTGCCTGCAGAATATGATGCCGGCTGGCGTCAATCAGCCGCGCTTTCTTCTGCGCATGAGAGCCCCAGAGTAAAAACACCAATTGCTCACAGTGCTGGCTGATTTGTCGGATCACCTGATCAGTAAATTGCTCCCAGCCCAGGGCGCGATGCGAATTCGGCTCATTTGCCACCACCGTCAACACGGTATTCAGCAATAACACGCCCTGCTCGGCCCAGCTTTGCAGGTAGCCATGTGACGGCACCTGAAAATCCGCGTATTCCAGCGCCAGCTCCTTGTAGATATTCAGCAACGAAGGCGGCACCCGCACGCCCGGCCTGACCGAAAACGCCAGTCCATGCGCCTGGTTTGGGCCATGATACGGATCCTGCCCCAGCACCACCACCTTCAGCTCAGATAACGGCGTCAGCTTAAACGCATTAAAGATTTCACTGTCCGGCGGATAGATCACCTGGCCGCCGGCGCGTGCCTGCTGGATCGCCGTCAGCGTTTGCTGAAAATAGGGTTGTTGCTTTTCACTGCCAAGAAGGTCCTGCCATTGCATCAGCGATTATCCAGTTGTCGTAATACCTGCTCCAGGGTGGCAAAATCGGCCGGAATATCGCGGCTATAACTTTGCTCAGCGGCACATTTTGCCAAAGCCGCCGGTAAAGCGATAGGTGTTCCTAAAATATTCTCTACCTGCTCTTTAAATTTAGCCGGATGCGCTGTACCAAGGAAGATCCCCACCTCACCCGGCTGCAGGCTGCGTTTTAACGCCTTATAGGCAACAGCCGCGTGCGGCTCACTCAGATAGCCCTCTTGCGCCAGTAAGCGCATACCAAGCTGGGTATCATCTTCATCGACCTTAACCGCCTCGATATCAGTCCGGCTCACTACCCCCTGCGCCAACAGCGCTTCTACCCTGGGCCAGTTATTCGGTGCACTGACGTCCATCGCATTCGATAAAGTGGCAATGGTTTTGTTGGGTTGCCACTGGCCGCTCTGCCAGTAACGCGGCACAGTATCATTCAGGTTCGTCGCAGCAACCATCCGCTTAATCGGCAGCCCCAGCGCCTTGGCAATCAGACCGGCAGTCAGGTTACCAAAGTTACCGCTGGGTACCGCTATCACCGCTTCTGAGCGTTGCTCGGCCGGCAGTTGGGCAATAGCTTCAAAGTAATAACAGATTTGCGCAAATAAACGACTGATATTAATCGAGTTGGCCGAGTTAATATTGTAGGTTTTTACCAGCTCCTGCTGATCAAAAACTTGCTTAACCAGCGCCTGACACTGGTCAAAGTCACCATCCACCGCCAGCGTGGTAATATTCTGCCCCAGAGTGGTAAACAGCTTTTCCTGCAGCAGACTGATCTTGCCTTTCGGGTACAGGATCACTACCTCTACCCCAGGCTGCTGATAAAACGCATGCGCCACAGCCGCACCGGTATCGCCGGAGGTGGCGGTAACAATAGTGGTTTTGCGCCCGCCCTGGGCTTTGGCCAGCGCCTGCGCCATAAAGCGGCCGCCAAAGTCTTTAAACGCAAGCGTCGGGCCATGAAACAGCTCCAGGCAAAACGTCTGCGCCGTAACGGGTACCAGTGGCGCGGCAAAGGTAAAGGCGGCGCTCACCATCTGAGCGACTTCAGCCTCGGTTAGCTCATCGCCAATCAAGGCAGATAAAATCTTGGTACTGCGTTCTACCAGCGGTAAGGCGAGTAAAGCGTCAATATTCAGCTTTGGCCAGCTGGTTGGGAAAAATAAGCCTTGTTGCTGGCCCAGCCCCTGTCGGACCGCCTGTAAAAAACTGACTTGTTCGGTTGGGACTTTTAAATTCGTTAACATCATCTTTATTACTCCGCGAGCGCTCTGGCGCCCTCTGGCGCTAACCGGCAAATGGCGGTCAGCGCGTCCTGATTCTTGGCATAATGGGCATTAAGGTAAGCCGCCGTCGCGGCAGCCTGTGCATCATCCCGGCAAAGCGCAAATACGGTCGGCCCGGCACCGGAAATGCCCAGATGTAGCACCCCTTGCTCACTTAGGGCGGTACGCAAGGGCAACAATTCCGGCATCAGACTCTGCCGGGCCGGCTCTGCCACCCTATCCTGTAACGCCGCCGCGGCATCCTGTTCATCGCCGGCGTAGAGCGCACTGACAAAGCGACTAAGCATACCGGCAAAGGCGATACTGTCGGTTAAACTTAACTGCTTTGGCAAGACAGCGCGTGCAGCCTTGGTCGAGAGTACAGTACCCGGATAACAGAGCACCACCCGCCAATGCTCGAACCAGGGCAAGCTGCGGCAAATCTGCGCACTATCCGGTAACATCAGCTGTAAGCCACCATAATAAGATGGCGCCACATTGTCATAATGCACACTGCCACTGACCCCGCCTTCAGCTACCGCCATTAACTGTAGCAGCTCACTCTGGCTAAACGGCTGGCCGAAATAGTCATTAAAGGCATAAAAAGCCACGACGATTGAACAGGCGCTGGAGCCTAAACCACTGCCAACCGGCAAATGCTTGTTGAGTTGCAAACGCAAGCGCGGTAATGGCCGGCCCAGTGCCTGTTCAAAGGCATAAAAGGCTTTAAACACCAGATTATCCTCGGTTGCCGCCGGTAGCTGATGCAGATAGCGGCCACTTAGCTGCAAACTGAGCTCTGTCGCTTCGCCCAGGATCAGCAGCTCATCACCGAGCAGGCTGCCGTCTACTGGTTCAAAGGCGGCGCCCAGCAAGTCAAAACCGACGCTGAGATTGCCGGTCGAGGCCGGCGCATAATAACGTTTAGTTGAATGTGACTGCATAGACTATACCTGCTGCTGCCAGCTCAGGGTGCGCAGAATATCGCTAAAGACCCCGGCAGAGGTCACAGCAGCACCGGCACCATAACCACGCAGCACAAAGGGGATGGGCTGATAATAGCGGCTTAAGATCGATAGCGCATTCTCACCGTCTTTTACTTTGGCCAGCGGATGATCAGCGGCCAGCGCTTTAATCGCGACCTTACACTTGCCATCGCGGATCTCGCCGATATAGCGCAGCACCTTACCCTCCGCTTTGGCAGCAGCCAGCCGCTCAGCAAAGGCCTGGTCTAATTGCGGCAGCTGCGCCATAAAGTCTTCGACGTTTGCGCCGGCAGCAAAACCGGCCGGCAACACCGAGTCCACTTCGACCTCGCTCAGATCCAGCATTAAACCGGCTTCGCGAGCCATAATCAGCAGCTTGCGTGCCACATCCATACCGGATAAGTCATCGCGCGGATCCGGCTCAGTAAAGCCCATAGCGCGGGCTTTGGCGGTCACCACCGACAGCGGCACTCCGGCTTCCAGCTCGCCAAAGATATAGGATAAGGAGCCGGATAGAATGCCTTCAAAGGCCAGCAACTGATCGCCGGCATTTAGCAGCCCTTGCAGGGTATCGATGACCGGTAAACCGGCACCGACCGTGGTTTCATACAAAAAGCGTCGCCGTTGCTGCTGAGCAACAGCACGCAAGCGATGGTAATACTCCAGGCTGCTGGTATTGGCTTTTTTGTTTGGCGTAACGACATGGAAGCCGGCTGCCAGGAAATCGGCGTACTGGTCCGCCACTGCCTGAGCACTGGTGCAATCGACCAGTACCGGATTGGTTAAATGCTGTTCCTGCACAAAGCGGTTTAACTCCGCCAGCGAAAACTGCGCATTGGCCTCTGCCAATGCCGGCTGCCAGTTTTTCAGATCCACACCGTCTTTCGCCAATAACAGCTGCTTACTGTTGGCGATACCGTACACGGTGAGCTTAACCTGGCGCTGCTGTAAAAAGGCTTGTTGCCGTTCGATCTGGGCCAGTAATTCACTGCCGACCACCCCGCAACCGACCAGAAACACATCAATACTGGGGATATGGCTGAAGAAGTTCTCATGGCAGACTTTAACCGCATTCTGACAGCTGCGCTGCTCGACTACCGCAGAAATCGAGCGCTCACTGCTATCCTGGGCAATGGCTACTACGTTTACCCGCGCCTGCGCCAGTGACGCGAAGAATTTCGCGGCCACGCCTCTGTGCTGCCGCATACCATCGCCAACCAGGCTGACAATCGCCATATCGGATTGAATGGCTAATGGCCGTAGCAGTTTGTTTTGCAATTCTAATTCAAACTCGGCTTCCAGCGCCTTTTTCGCCGCCACCAGATGCAGCTGCGGCACACAGAAGCTGATGCTAAATTCCGACGAGGACTGGGTAATTAAGCTTACTGAAATCTGTGCGCGCGCCATGGCGGCAAATACCCGGCTGGCCATGCCCACCACGCCCTTTAAACCCGGGCCAGATACCGTAATCAGCGCCAGATGCTCGAGGCTGGAAATGCCCTTCACCAGCGCTTCACCATCGCCTTCCACATCGATACAGGTGCCCGGCGCACTGGGGTTAAGGGTATTTTTGATATAACAGGGAATTTGCACCCGCGCCAACGGGCCGATTGTTTTCGGATGCAGCACCTTAGCACCGAAATAAGATAACTCCATCGCCTCATCGTAAGACAAACGATCGATTAAGCGGGTTTGTTTCACCTGCCGTGGATCGGCACTGTAGACACCATCGACATCGGTCCAGATCTCACAGGCACTGGCTTTGATCGCCGCGGCAATGACAGCGGCGGAATAATCCGAGCCATTGCGCCCCAGTAAGGCCGTCTCGCCCTGGGCGTTACTGGAAACGAAGCCTGCCATCACGTAGATGCTGGCCGGTGTCGCCGCCATAGCGGCATCAATCACCGTTGCTGTCGCCGCCACATCGGCAGTGGCATTTAAAAAATCACCCTGACTTTTCACCAGCTTTACCGAGTCCAGCGCCTGCACATCCGCACCTCGCCCCTCTAACAGGGCCGTCATCAGTGCCACGCTGAACTGCTCCCCCAGGCCGAGGATCTGCGCTTTAATATGATCCGGGCAAAACTTTAATAAACTCATGCCCTGTAACTGCCAGCCCAACTGCTGGATCTGGCTGTTGATCAGCGCCTGCACCTGCTGCCGGCGTACCTCACTGACGCCCGGCACCTCGGCTAACAGTTGCTGGTAGCGCTGTTCAAGCTGGCTTAGCGGTGACTGAAAGTCTGCTCCCAGATAGGCCAGATCGGTTAATTCGACCAGCGTATTGGTTACCCCCTGTGGGGCCGATAACACCAGACAGACTTGTTCTGTTGTTGCCTGCTGCAACACAATTTGCGCCACTTCAGAAAATCTGGCCACCGACGCCAGCGATGACCCGCCAAATTTTAGCACCCTCATAATTTCTCCTCGCGCATCCAAGTCTTTAGTCGTTTTGTTATCGCAGACCTTTGTTAGTCAACCGGCTGTCACGCTATGTTGCGTGATCAACGCCGGTTCACCTGGGCCAAGTGGCCAAAAAAAAGGCCCGGAACCTTTGAGGTCACGGGCCTTTTTACAGACAGCACACCGCCGACCTCCTACCCCGCGGGGTTGGTGGTGGTAATAATGGTGGTGAGTACTGCTGCTTTTATATTCATAGACTACACTATGCACAGACTTTTAGACGTCTGTCAAACCTTTTTCTGGTCCGCGGTTAAATAGCCGGTATGGCGCTTAATACCGGCTAACTCGCCTTACTACTATCGCGCCAGATACTGGTCTGATTTTTACCCGCACATTTTGCCTGATATAGGGCTTGCTCTGCCTGTTGCAATAAGGTGTCGGCACTCACCCCGGCGATAAAAGTACTGACGCCACAACTGATACTGAGTTTAACCGGCGGCAATTGTTCAGTAATGCCTTGCTGTGCCAGACTGGCTCTGAGCCGGTTCGCCACCTCCAGTGCACCAGCTAATTCCGTATCCGGCAATAACACGGCAAACTCCGCACCACCCAGCCTGGCCAATAAATCGTTGTCTCGCAACAAGGCGCCACATTGTCGCGCCAGGCTTTGCAAAACGCTGTCGCCGAACTGGTGGCCATACTGATCATTTAGCGCTTTAAAGCGATCCAACTCGAACAATAAAACAGCCAAGGGCCGTTCATAGCGCTCTGCCCTGGCCAACTCAAGTTGTAATTGCTGCAACCAATACTGGCGATTTGGCAACTCGGTCAAGCTATCAAAACGATCGTGCCGTTTTAGCTGTTGGGCGCTGAGTAACAGCTGCGCATGGTAACGGGCGGTCTCTGTCGCATCTTCGATCCAAATCGCCAGCGCACTGTCGTCGCGCTGTGGCAGCGGCAGCAAACTAATATTTTGCGCCATGGCCATATTTTCCGTTGCAGCCTGGCGGGGAAACTTCAATAAATACAAGCGTTGCTGCCAGCTGATCTGCTGAATCTGTTGTTGCGTCAGAACCTCAGTGACCTTGCGACAAAACCAGGCTTTGGGGACTTCCGGGAATAATTGAAAGAAGTCATGACCAACGAGATCGCGTTCCGGCAACCCGCTGTGCTGACAAACAAAACTGTTCACAAAAGTTAATTGATAACGATTGTTCAACAAGATAATACCGCCGGGAAGCTGTTTTAACAGCTGTAAAGCAGAGCTATTCATACCGGTTTGGCTCCTTGCGCAGAATAAATCCGTTATTTACGGCCATTCTGTAAAATAATTATTTTAAATAACAACCATATTCGCTATGGTAACATTAGTCGATCGCTTTTTGTTCAAGACACCACTCTGGGTGATAACATGCCGCAAACCAGCCTTTCAAAAAAGCTGCTGACCAAGGTTTTATCAGTATATTTTTTACTGACCCTGATAGTAACACTCGGCCAGATCATTGCTGAGTATTACAATGCGAAAAACTTTATCCGGAATGAGTTATCTACGCTGCAACAAACTTTTGCCGGCAGTTTGACCCGGGCGATCTGGGAACTGAACACGCCGCAAACCCTGAATATTGCCGACGGTTTACTGGCTATCCCGGCGATTGAAGGTGTAATAGTGCGGGACGACAACGGTACCATTATTACGCAGTCTGGCCGCTATATTGATATTCAACAACGTTTTAGTAATCAACTGGTACAACAGGAACTGAGTATCAGTGATCAGCAAAGCGGTATTTTTGGCTACACCTTCCCGCTGATTTTTGAATTTTCCGGGCGCACCAGTCAGGTCGGTGATGTGACACTTTTCTCCAGCCGCAACGTTGTGATTGAACGTATAGAAGTCGGGCTATATTTTTTAATTGGTAATGCCATTTTAAAAACGACGTTTTTAATCATTCTCTTCTTACTGGCATTTAGAAAACATTTGACCGAGCCGCTGGCAGATTTAAGCCAACAGATTGAAAACCTTGATTTAGAGCAGCTTGATGGCTCCAAAGTCCGGATTTCAACCGATGAAGGGGCGGAGTTAGGTATTATGGCGTCGGCCTACAATAAATTGATTGAACGGCTGCAGGATTACCAGCAACAACTGAAACAAACCCAGCAACAATTATTATTGTCGAATAATAAGCTGGATCAGCAAAATTTATTGTTAGAGCAAGAAGTCGCGCGCAAGACCTCGGGTTTAAGCCAGGCAATGATGGACCTGCAACAACAAAAGCAAGAACTATTACAGAACAAGCAGGCACTACGCGAAGAAATTGAGCAACGACGCCAGACCGAATTAAATCTGTTAGCACGGCAACGCGAACTACAGGAAACCATCGATACTCTGAATCAGGCGCAGGATCGGTTAGTCCAGTCAGAAAAAATGGCTGCTTTGGGTGGCCTGGTGGCGGGTATCACCCATGAAGTTAACACACCAGTAGGCATTGGCGTAACGGCAACCAGCTTTCTGGCCGAGCGCTTACATCAGCTGGAACAAGCATTCCGTGAAAAAACACTGACCCCGAAAATGCTGGAGGACTTTTTATCCGAAGCCAGCCAAAGCACGGATCTACTGCAGTCTAATTTACAGCGGGCATCGGAGCTGATTGCCAGCTTTAAACAAATTGCCGTTGATCAAGCCAGTGAAGCCATCCGCACCATCAATTTATGTGAATATCTGCACGAAATTATCCGGTCCTTACAACCGCATTTTAAAAAGACTCAGCATCAGATAGAGGTAAATTGCGCCGACAATATTATTCTCGATTGCCCGGCCGGCGCCATTTCACAGATATTCACGAATTTGCTGATGAACTCACTGATCCATGGTTTCGAAAATATGGCCCAAGGTCAGATCCGGATTACAGTGATTGATGATGCCGACAATATTGAAATTCGATACTCCGACAACGGCAAAGGCCTCAGCGCCGGCCAGCTGGAAAAACTCTTCCACCCATTTTTTACCACCAAACGGGATCAGGGTGGCAGTGGTTTAGGTACTCATATTGCCTATAATCTGGTAAGACAAACGCTGGGCGGAAGTATTGAGGCCAGCAGCGAACCCGGAGCGGGCCTGCACTACCATATTTGCTTTCCGAAAAAACCGAGATTGAATCGTTAAGGCAAGGTATACTCCGGACTTTGCCTCAACTGGAAGTAGTGTGTTATGTGGTTTAAAAACATCCGGGTTTATCGTCTGAGCGCCCCGTTAACGATGGACCAGGCGGTCATCGAACAAGCCCTGGCCGAATATAAATTCAGCCCCTGTACCGGACAAGAAGCGTTGCGAAGCGGCTTTAGCTTCCCGCTGCATCCGAGTATCAAACAATATTGCCATCTGCAGCAGCAACGTTGGTTCTTCGCGATAAAACGCCAGGAAAAGGTGTTACCGGCGGCAGTGATTAACGAAGAATTAGCGCCGAAACTTGAAGCGGCAGAACAAGAAGCCGGCCGCGCCTTAAGCCGGAAAGAAAAACAAGCCTTAAAAGACGATTTGATTCAGAGCTTATTACCCCGCGCCTTCAGTCGTTCTACCCTGACCCACGGTTATTACGATGCTGAGCAGCAATGGCTGGTAATCAATACCGGCAGTGCCAGTAAAGCAGAGGACATGCTGGCATTATTGCGCAAAGCTCTGGGCTCTCTGCCCGCACTACCCTGGCTGGACAATCATAAACTTAATCAACACCTGCAGCTTTGGTTGCAACATCAGCAGCTACCCGGCACCTTTCAACCTGGTACTGAAGTGGAATTGAAGGCTCCGGACGAGGAAGGCGCTAAGGTGCGTTTTAGTAACCACTTACTCAGTGCAGATGAGGTGCAAACCCATCTGGAAGATAAACTGGTTACCCGCATTAGCCTGCAACAGCCGGATGGTTTCCGTCTAACCGTGACCGATGATGGCGGCATTAAACAGCTGCAGTATTCTGAACTGTTGCTGGAACAAAATGACGAACTGGGCTGGGACGATTTAGCCGCCCGCCTGGACGCTGACCTGTTACTGATGGCCGACAGCCTGAATCAGGCGTTACTGGCGATTAGCCAGCAGGTTATGGCGCAAAGTACCGAATAACGGACAGCTGTATGGCTCAGGTAAAGAGCCCGCGAATATCCTGGTACAGCTCGGCAAATTGCGGCTGTTTACTAAATTGTGGCACCGTAATCAACTGTTGTTGCAAGTAATATTGCAACAACTGCATCTCCGCCTCTGCAGATTTATAATAACCGCGGGCAATCGCAGCCAGCCGGATAAAGTCAGTATAATCCGGTGGCTGCCCTCCCTGACACAGACGCCAGTTTTTTGCGGCCAGCTGAAACTCCGGGCCAAAACCCCAGGCTTGCAACACTTTAACACTGACGAAAGGCGCAATTTTTTCAGTGATATTATGTAAGAAAACCGGGTGACCAAACACCTCCGGATGCCGCTCGGCTTCAGCGATCACGGCCAGCGCCCCAATGTTATGCACCAAACCACAGAGTGTCATCAGATCGGCATTAAATTGCGCAGCCGGATGTTCCGCTTGGTACAACTTCAGACAGGCGGTAGCAATGGCGGCGACCTGGATATTTTCACGCCACAGTTTATCCAATTGCTGTTGCACCACCGGATATTTTGAAACAAACAACTGCTCCAGCGCCAAGGCCGTTGCAACATGCTTAATTTGACTTAAACCAATCCGGGTTACTGCTTGTAACAGACTGTTACTTTTGATCGCGCGGCCGAGGAAAGCACTGTTTGCTACCTTCATTAAACGCGCAGCCAAAGCCGGATCCTGCGCAATCACATCCGCCATTTTCGCCAGGCTGATTTTCGGATCCTCAGCACTTTGTCGCACCTTTAGCGCGATTTCCGGTAACGTTGGCAGCACCAGGCTGTCATCACGGATTTTCTGTTCCAGTATCGTTAACAACGCCTGCTGTGCACTCATGGTGACTCCTGCTTCTCAGTGACCTCTGCCGCTTCCCGCGCCAGAACAGCGCGCATTTGTTCCAGTAGGGCCTGTATATGCTGCACTATAGGATCGGATGCAGCGCGTTCTAAGCGGCCAGCCAGTTCCGTTAGTTCAGGATACCCCATACTGCCGGCACTGCCTTTTAAGCTATGGGCAGCAAAACTCAGTGCCGGCCAATTCTTCGCTGCGGTCAGTTGTTCTAACTCTGTCAGCAACGCCGGTAAACGGCTGCGGAACTGTTGCAGTAATTGCTGCATCGCCGGATCATTTGCCAGTTGCTGACTAAAAGAGCTGGCTTTTACCGCAGCGGCTGTGGGCTGACCATAACGCTGCAGCAGTGCCAGAAACTCAGCCTGCGCCACTGGTTTAGCTAATACTGCCTGGCAGCCAGCCTGACGGTAGCGGTCCGCATCCTCAGTCATCACATTAGCAGTCACGGCGATAATGGGCGTGCTGATACCAGCATGACGAATCAGCCTGGTCGCCTCCTCGCCGCCCATGACCGGCATTTGCATATCCATCAGGATCAAATCAAAGGCCTCGCTTAACACCCGCTCTACCGCCTGATGACCGTTGCTGACGATAACATAACTGACTGCAGCCTGTTGTAACATCAACTCTATCAACAGTTGATTATCAGGATTGTCCTCTGCGACCAGCACTCTTAGCCGTAGCGGTGCAACAGCAGCTGATTTGACCGCCGGTAGCGGCTGCGAATTAAAATGTTCGACTAATCTGGGATTCGGTGCTACCGGGAATAACAATTCAAAACTGCTGCCGATACCTTTTACACTCTCCACCCGAATATCGCCGTCCATTTGCTCCATCAGTTTTTTCGAAATGCAAAGGCCAAGGCCGGTACCACCAAAATGTCGGGTTACCGTGGCATCAGCCTGCATAAAAGGCTGGAACAGGCGGTTAACTTCTTCAGCGGTCATGCCAATACCGGTATCTTTAATTTTGACCGACACCTGTGCTCGCAACGGCTGATAACTGACGGCCAGCACGATCTTTCCCTTGCGGGTAAACTTTAACGCATTACTGGTCAGGTTAATTAATACCTGGCGCACCCGCAGGCTGTCCTGAAACAACTCGGCGGGTAACGGGAATTGCAGCACCAACTGGCAGTCTATTCCTCTCTTGCTGGCTTGCTCACGGGTTTGCTGATAAATTTCATCTAACATCGCCAGATAATCAAAATGTTCAGGCTGTAATTCCAGCTTGTCCGCTTCAATCTTCGATAAATCCAGAATGTCGTTAATCAGTTGCAGTAAGTGCTCGCTGCTTTTTAGTACCCGCTGTAAATAATCACCGCGTTTTGACTCTTCCGGCTCTTGTATCGCTTGCTGACTAAAACCGATAACTGCAGTCAGGGGTGTCCGGATCTCATGGCTCATATTCGCCAAAAATACACTTTTTAAGCGGTTGGCTTGTTCAGCGACTTCACGGGCAACAATTAACTCCTGGTTTGCCGCTGCCAAATCATCATTGGCGCGGGCCAGTGCCTGCGTACGGTGTAGCACTTTCTCTTCCAATTGCTGTTTATAGGCCTGCTCCCGGTCCCGGTAAACGCGCAGTTGCCGTACCATCACATTGAAAGCGGCAAACATATCACCTAATTCATCTTGCTTGCGCGGCTCCAACACTACCGACAAATCGCCCCGCCCAACCGCGGATTTGGCATCTGTCAGCTGTTTCACCGGCTGTAACACCTGCCGCACTAACAACTGGTACATAGCTAAAGGCCCGAGCACTAGGATAGTCAAGGTGAGTAACATAATAAGCAATGGCCAGTTCGGCTGCTGGCTATATAGCTCTTCGGCATCAATCCCATACAGTAGCTGGTAAGGACCACTTAAATTACGCCCCAGTAATAACTTGGATTGGCCGAGTAACAACGCAGGAGTAAGCCCGGTATGTTCCATGGTTTGCTGAATAATTCGATAATGACTCGGGGTAAAAGCACTGCCAATCAGGCTCTGATTAGCCGCATAAGCAATGGTTGCGGTACGGTTAATAATCAGGCTGACGCTATTCGGTGTTACCGGTGACATCACGACTGACACAAAGGGCTGTGGTTCAGTCACGATCAACAAATAGCCCCAGAGCTGCCGGTTTACCTCACCAGAGTATAATTTGCGGCTAAAAAATAACTGCAGCTGACGCTGCTCACCGTCCGGAGCGATAAAGACGCTGTAATCCTCAATCATGCCTTGCAAGGTCGAGAAATACTCATTGCGAAACCGATCCGGCAATGCCGATACGGGTGCCGCGGTCGGCACGCTGATTTCCTCATCGCCATTCAAACGTAATAAACGAATTGAGCGGATATTCGGATCCTGCTGCTGGAATTTACTAAAAATCGCTGCAGCTTCGGCCTGATGTGCCGCGTCGGGTTGCTGTAAATATTCGCTAAGGGTACGGGAGGCAGCAAGGACTGACAGGCGGGTTTGATGAAAATTCAGAAATTCATTTAATTGCTGTTGCTGCTGTTGCAGCTTCAACGCTACCTGATGATAGAGCTGTTGCTGTTGCAACACTGTACTGTAGTGATACGCCAGATAGCCGAAGGCTGCAACCGGCAACACCAACATCGGTAACATATATACCAGCAGTGTTGCCCTGAGTTTCATCTGGCGTTTGCCTGTCCTGTGTTTTATTGTGTCCCTTTACAGCATAACCAGCATCGCTAAGGACCACAAGTCAGGCAAAAATAAATTTCGCCAGAAAAATCAGTGCCAGAACCCAGACGCTGAGCGTTGTCCGCTCTACTTTGCCAGTTAATACGCAGAGCAGAGCGTAACTGATAAAGCCCATGCCAATACCGTCGGCGATGGAAAAAGTCAGCGGCATCATAATCAAAACTACCGCCACCGGCACCGCTTGCAACACATCATCCCACTCGACATGCTGCAAGCTGGTTAACATTAGCGTCGCGACATAGAGCAAAGCACCGGCGGTGGCATAGCCCGGCACCATTGCTGCCAGTGGCGAAAACCACAGCGCCAGCAAAAATAGCAGACCTGTCACTATGGCAGTTAAACCAGTGCGACCACCGGCAGCGACGCCACTGGTACTTTCAACATAACTGGTGGTGGTTGACGTGCCCAGCAAAGCCCCCACCATACTGGCACTGCTGTCTGCAATCAGTGCCTTACTTAAATCCGGCACCTTACCATCCGACTGCAGTAAACCTGCTTTTTGCGTCACCGCGACCAAGGTACCGGAGGTATCGAATAAATCCAGGAATAGCAGCGTCAGTACCACCGGGAGAATACTCAAGGTGAAAGCGGACGCAAAATCCAATTGCATAAAGGTTGGCGCCAGTGACGGCGGCATGGCGACGATACCGCTAAATTGACTGTCACCTAACCACCAGGCTGCCAGTGTCACCAGCAGAATACTGACCAGCACCGCACTGTGCCAACCACGATGTGCCAGTGCAAAAATCAGAAAAAAGCCGACGATCGCTAACAGCACCTGTGGACTGTGCAGATCGCCGAGGGTAACCAGCGTTGCCGGGCTGGCAACAATGATATTGGCGGTTTTCAGTGCAATCAGCGCCAGAAACATACCAATGCCGGCAGCGATACCCAGCTTCAGTGGTAACGGAATGCTATTGATAATCCATTCGCGGATTTTAAAAATGCTCAGTAATAAAAACAGACAGCCGGAGAAAAACACTGCCGCCAGCGCCGTTTGCCAGCTATAGCCTTGCTCCAGCACAATAACGTAAGTGAAGAACGCGTTGAGTCCCATTCCCGGTGCCAGCGCGATCGGCAGGTTTGCCAGGGCGCCCATCAGCAGACAGCCCAAAGCGGCCGCCAGGCAAGTCGCGACAAAGACCGCGCCATGATCCATGCCTGCCTGCGCTAATAAGCTCGGATTAACAAACAGCACATAGGACATGGCCATAAAGGTAGTAAGCCCGGCCAGCAATTCCTTGCGAACTGTAGTCTGACGGGCTGATAACTTAAAGAACTGATTGAGCATAACCTATCCAGCGGGCCAGCAACTTTGGCCCGCAGCAAAAGAAGGAGTCGTTAGATAATCTTGTTATCTTGCCAGAATTTTTCTTTTTCCAGCCGTTTTTGCCGCTTTTCGCACGGTTTGTCACAATCACAGGCTTTATCGATACCCAGTTCACCCAAACCACCGCAGCTTCCGGCCAGGGTTTTGCGCTGTAGCAGGTAGCCAGCAGCCATGGCTACAACTACCAGCAGGAACAAGCCAAATGTCAGCAGAAAAATTGTCATATCCAACCTCAGGATTAATTTAAAAAGGGTATAAAGGCTTCAGAGTAGCGCTCTTCAAAGCCCTGGTCAGTTTTTACAATCAGTAGTACTGCCAGTTGATGTTGGTTAGCAAAGGCCAGAGCTTCGTCTGCCGGTAACACATTTAAAGTAGTGGCATAGCCATCAGCCGTCATGGCGTCCGGATGTAACACGGTACTGGACACCGTTTTGTGTTGGATGGGTTCACCGGTACGCGGGTCAATCAAATGCGAATAGCGTACCCCGTCTTCCTCAAAATAGTTGCGATAATCACCGGAGGTTGCTAACGCCATATTTTTTAACGCTAAAATGCGTTGTACGCTACGTTCGGTGCTAACCGGTTTTTCGACAGCGATCTTCCAAAGTCCGCTTGGTTTAGCGGCACCAACCCGCATATCACCGCCGATATCGACCATAAAGCTCTGATAACCGTGCGCTAATAGAATTTCAGCGAGTCGATTGACACCATAGCCCTTGGCAATAGTGGATAAATCTATGGCAACCCGTGGTTCCAGTTTCCGTAATGCCAGACCGTCAAGGACGATTTTATCAATACCAACATAGGCGCGGACCGCCTCCTGTTGTGCGTCGTCAGGAGCATGAGTAATCCGGCCCCGGGCACCAAAGCCCCATAATTCAACTAAAGGGCCAACCGTGACATCCAGAATGCCACCGCTTTGCCGGCCAATCCGGATCGCTTCAGCAATCACTGTCGCCGTTTGTGGCGTGAGCGTCACCGGCTCCGTGGTTTGCTGGCGGTTAAAGCGCATCAGCTCTGACTCCGGCCGGTAAGTCGACATCAGATCGTTAATCAATTCCAGCTCAGTATCCAGCTCTTGCTGCAGCGCGGTCAAATCCGGTTGCAGTTCACTGTAGAATTTCACCACATAGTAGGTACCCATGGTCTTGCCTTGTAACTGATATTCTGTTGCTTGCTGCGCCGGTTGGCAGCCGACAACGAGCAACAGCAACAACAGCGGTAACAGACGACAAACAGACCACATATTTACTACTCCTAAAAAACAAAAGGGGCGACTAAGTCGCCCCTATTTTACCGTGTTCGCGGTTGATTAACCACCGAAGTCGTCTAACAGAATGTTGTCGTCTTCTACACCTAAGTCTTTCAACATGTTGATTACCGCCTTATTCATCATTGGCGGACCACACATGTAGAATTCACAGTCTTCCGGTGCTTTATGGTTTTTCAGGTAGTTTTCATAAATCACGTTATGAATAAAACCGGTATAACCTGTCCAGTTGTCCTCTGGCTGCGGATCTGACAACGCCGTGTGCCAGACGAAGTTTTCATTCTCTGCTGCCAGCATATCGAAATCTTCAACATAGAACATTTCGCGCTTCGAACGGGCACCGTACCAGAAGCTGATCTTACGCTTGGATTTTAAGCGGCGTAACTGGTCGAAAATATGTGAACGCATTGGCGCCATACCGGCACCACCACCGATAAATACCATCTCGGCATCGGTATCCTTGGCGAAGAACTCACCAAATGGACCTGAAATCGTCACCTTGTCACCGGCTTTTAACGACCAGATAAAGGACGACATCTTACCGCAAGGTAATGACAGGTTATTTGGCGGCGGTGTTGCGATCCGCACGTTCAGCATGATGATGCCTTCTTCTTCCGGGTAGTTCGCCATTGAGTACGCACGAATGGTCGGCTCATCAACTTTGGACTCCAGCGTAAAGAACTTAAAGCGTTCCCAGTCGCCACGGTATTGTTCAGGGATATCGAAATCCTTGTACTTAACATGGTGAGGTGGTGCTTCGATCTGAATATAACCACCGGCACGGAATGGCACTGACTCGCCATCCGGGATCTGCAGCTTCAGCTCTTTGATAAAGGTCGCTTTGTTATCGTTAGAGATAACAGTACAGTCCCATTTCTTGATGCCGAAAATCTCTGGTTCTACTTCGATTTCCATGTCAGATTTTACGTTAACCTGACAGGATAAGCGGCAACCTTCGCGGGCTTCACCCTTAGTGATGTGACCCAGCTCAGTTGGCAGAATTTCACCGCCACCGGCGTGTACGTGCACCCGGCACTGACCACAAGAACCACCGCCACCACAGGCTGATGACAGGAAGATACCGTTGTCGGCTAAAACATTTAACAGTTTACCGCCGGCTTTGGTTTTAATGGCTTTGCTTGGATCACCGTTTACACTGATGGTAATGTCACCGCTGGCAACCAGCTTCGACTTGGCGGCCAGAATGATAAATACCAGCGCCAGTACCACGACAGTGAACATGCCAACGCCAAGATAAATCTCTTGCATGGTGTTATTCCTCTACTGCTTACAGTTGAACGCCGGAGAAAGACATAAAGCCTAATCCCATTAAACCTACTACCAGGAAGGTCGAGCCTAAGCCACGTAAACCATCCGGGATATCGGCGTATTTCAGCTTTTCACGCACTGCAGCCAGTACTGTGATGGCTAAAGCCCAACCTACACCACTACCTAAGCCAAACACGACACTTTCACCGAAGTTGTAGTCACGCTCAACCATAAAGGCTACCGCACCGAAAATGGCACAGTTAACTGTGATCAGTGGCAGGAAGATACCCAGAGCGTTGTAAAGCGCCGGGAAGTACTTATCCAGCGTCATTTCCAGGATCTGCACCAACGCAGCAATAACACCGATATAGGTCAGAAAGCCAAGAAAGCTTAAATCCGCATCTGGGAAGCCAGCCCAGGCCAAAGCGCCTGGCGCTAACAAATTAGCATACACCAGGTTATTAACCGGTACTGAAATACCCAGTACCACGATAACGGCAACACCTAAACCAAAGGCGGTTTTAATCTTTTGCGATACCGCCAAGAAGGTACACATACCAAGGAAGAACGCCAGCGCCAGGTTTTCGATAAATACGGCACGGACAAACAGGCTAATATAATGTTCCATGTATTCCCCCTTATACCTTCTTCTCAACTTGCTCTGGGCGGTAAGTACGCAGTACCCAGATAAAGCCGGCGATAATAATAAAGGCACTTGGAGGCATTAACAGAATACCCATTGGCTGATACCAACCGCCTTCGCTGATCAATGGCATAATTTGCACGCCAAACACTGAACCTGAACCACCCAGTTCGCGGATAAAGGCCACAACCAGCAGAACCACGCTGTAGCCTAAACCGTTACCGATACCGTCCATAAAGCTCATACCAGGTGTGCTCTTCATCGCGTAAGCTTCGGCACGACCCATAACGATACAGTTAGTAATAATCAGACCAACGAATACTGACAGCTGCTTCGATAAATCATAAGCATAAGCTTTCAGGAATTGGTCAACCACAATTACCAGTGAGGCGATAATGGTCATCTGCACGATAATCCGCACACTAGATGGGATATGGTTACGGATAACCGAAATAAACAGGTTAGAAAATGCCGTTACGAAGGTTAGTGCCAGACACATAACCAGCGCAGTTGACATCTGAGTCGTTACTGCCAGAGCCGAACAGATCCCCAGTACTTGTAAAGCGATAGGGTTATTGGCAAAGACCGGCCCAAACAGTACGGTTTTAATTTCTTTTGCATTAGCCATTGCTTAACGCTCCTTGACGCACTTTTGCCAGGAATGGACCAAAGCCATTCTCGCCAATCCAGAAAGTAAAGGTATTCTGCACACCATTAGCTGTCAGCGTAGCGCCTGATAAGCCATCTACCTGGTGTGCTGAGTCAGGATCGGCATTACCCGGTTTCAGGATAGTTAACGCCAGCTCACCGGCATCGTTAGTCAGCTTTTTACCAACAAACTGGCCTTTCCAACGTGGATTCTCAATTTCACCACCTAAGCCCGGCGTTTCGCCCTGCTCATAGTAGTTCAAGCCGATAATAGTATTACCGTCCGTTTCCAGCGCCAGGAAGGCATGCATCGTTGACCATAAGCCATAACCATGCACTGGCAATACCAGGGCTTTCAGGTTGCGGTTTTCGTCATAAGTCAGGTACACCGGCGCATACTCAGAGATGCGACGGATAGAGGCTACGTCATCAGCCTGGGCCAGAGACTTACCTTCTTTCAGCGATTTACGGTAGTCAAAAGCTTCCGCACACGCGCGGTCACAGCTGGCATCGATCTCACCGGTGCTCAGGTTTACCAAGCGGGTTTCAACATGGGTGTTGAAAAGCTCAGCAATCCGGGCGGCCGGGGCACTGCCTTCAACCAAACCGACACTGCGCAAAATGTTGACTTGTGAGTCTAACTTTTTGTTAGCCTGCTGGGTTGGTCGTAATTGTACCGCTGCAGTAGATACCACTATGGCACAGACCAGACATAGAGAAATTACTACGATCAGCGTTTTGCTGATGCTGTCGTTATTACTAGACATTACGTGCCAGCCTCCGCTTGATATTGGCTTGCGCCACGAAGAAATCGAATAAAGGTGCGAACAGGTTAGCAAACAGGATCGCTAACATCATGCCCTCTGGATAAGCCGGGTTCACCACACGGATCATCACTACCATAAAGCCGATCAGAATACCGTAGGCCCACTTGCCCTGATTGGTAAAAGACGCCGATACCGGGTCTGTCGCCATAAAGAACATACCGATAGCAAAACCACCCAGCACCAGATGCCAGTGCCAAGGCATGTCAAACAGCGGGTTAGTGTTCGAACCGATAGCATTGAACAGGTAGCTGGTTAGGATCATACCGACCATGACACCCAACACAATGCGCCAGGAGGCAATGCGGAAGTAAATCAGCGCCAAACCACCGATTAACAGCGCCAGCACAGAAGTTTCACCAACTGAACCCGGAATAAAGCCCAGGAACGCATCCCACCACAGCTGGGTATTAGCGGCATAATCCAGCTCACCTGAAGCGGCTTTACTCAGCCAGGTCGCGCCTGAATAACCATCAGCAACAGTCCAGACGGCATCACCGGAAATTTGCGCCGGGTAAGCGAAGAACAGGAAAGCACGACCAGCCAGTGCCGGGTTCAGGAAGTTACGGCCAGTGCCCCCAAAGACTTCTTTGGCAACAACCACACCGAAGGTGATACCCAGTGCAACCTGCCACAGTGGAATAGTGGCTGGCAGGATTAACGCAAACAGAATTGAACTGACGAAGAAACCCTCGTTCACTTCATGCTTACGGACAGAGGCAAATAAAACTTCCCAGAAACCACCGACCACGAAGGTCACGGCGTAAATAGGTAAGAACCAAACGGCGCCGTAGAACATCTTGCTGCCCCAACCGGAGTCAGCCGTTAATTCACCGCCTAAGGCTGAAAAAATAGCGACCTGCCAGGTATCCGGGGTACCGAAACCCTGCGCCAGGGCTAATGCCGCCTGATGGCCAATGTTGTACATGCCGAAGAATAACGCCGGGAACAAGGCTAACCAAACGAAAATCATAATCCGCTTCAGGTCGATACTGTCGCGCACATGGGTACCGTTTTTGGTTACATAACCAGGCGTGTAGAGAACCGTGGCCACAGCTTCATATAAAGCGTACCACTTTTCGTATTTGCCGCCTTTTTCAAATTGCGGCTCAATGCGCTCTAAAAAATGCTTTAAGCTCATGATTAGCCTTCCTTCTGGATGGTCGTCAAGCAGTTGCGCAGAATGGTACCGTAGTCATATTTGCCTGGGCACACATAGGTACACAGTGCCAAATCTTCCTCGTCCAATTCCAGACAACCTAAAGTTGCTGCCTCGTCAGTGTCGCCGGCAATCAGGTTACGCAGTAACAGCGTAGGCAGGATATCCAGCGGCATTACCCGCTCGTAGTTACCGATTGGTACCATGGCGCGTGACGAACCGTTAGTGGTGGTCGTCAGGTTAAACAGCTTTTTCGGACTTAAGTGGCCCAAATAAGCGCGGGTTACTGAGTGCTTTTCAGCACCAGGTGCAATCCAACCCAGGAAGTGTTTTTCAAAGCCTTCAGCCAACACTGAAACCTGAGTATGGAAGCGCCCTACATAACCGTGCACACCATGCGCTGTGGTACCGGCCAGCACTGAGCCAGAGATAATACGATTTTGGCCATCGGTAAGTTCACCGGCTGTCAGTTCAGCGGTCGACGCACCCAGTACGGTTTTGACCAAACGTGGATTTTTCACTACAGGACCGGCCAACGCGACAACACGTTCACTGTTCAGCTCGCCAGTGGTAAATAATTTACCAATAGCGATCACGTCCTGATAGCCAATATGCCACACGACTTTCTTAGCACTGACGGCATCAAGGAAATGGATATGGGTACCAACCAGACCAGCCGGATGCGGACCATCAAATTCAGCAACCGTTGCCTGAGTTACACTAGGGATAGTGCTACCGGCTTTCTTGGTCAGATAGGTTTTACCCTCGGTTAAACGGGAGATGACGGTTAAGCCCTGTTTAAAGGCTTCGGCATCAGCGTTGATCACCACTGCAGGATCGGCAGCCAACGGATTGGTGTCCATTGCATTGACGAAGATAGCACGTGGCGTACTGTCAATGGCCGGAGATTGGGAAAACGGACGGGTACGGAAAGCAACCCATAACCCTGAATCGATCAGGTTTTGCTTTACCTGTTCTGCACTCAAGGTGGCCAGCTGCTCGGCCGGATACTTGTTGAAGGTTTCAGCCGCATCGCCTGACACTGCAATCACTACCGATTGCAATACCCGTTTAGCGCCACGATTGATTTCCTTCACCGTTCCAGCTGCCGGGGCGGTGAATTTCACGCCAGGGTTTTTCTTATCTTCGAAAAGCACCTGACCTTTTTTCACGCTGTCACCCACTTCGACCGCCATGGTCGGACGCATACCTACATACTCTTCGCCGAGTACGGCGACAGTAGTGATGGCATTGCCCGTAGTGATCTCTTGTTTAGGACTGCCTGCAAGGGGAATGTCCAAGCCTTTTTTGAGTTTTATCATACGTACTTGCACTACTATTTTGGGAAGAAACAGGGCCTAGTTTTTCAGCTGCGCTAGCGCAGCACACCCGGTTAGCCTTTCGCACCACCTGCAACTGTACAAAAGTTAACCAGATACACGTATTAAAGTCGCGAATTTTAGCACTAATACCATCTTCTATCCATGGTATTACCAAAAATTCTGTGCCAATTACCACCTGTCGGTAGTTAGAGAAAAACCGCCCTCAGGCGGTTTTTGTGGCTTTGTCAATACGACTAATTGACCAGATGTTGTAATGGACTCAGCGGCGACACATCCGCATCGTAGTCCACATGCTGGTAGCCAAAGCCAAACAAGCGTAAAAACTCATTATGATAACCGACATAGTCCGTCAGGCTGTCGATGGTATCGGTCGTGACCTGACCCCATAAGTCTTTCACTGCCTGTTGCACATGGTCGCTTAGCTCTTTGCCATCCATCCGCAAACGGCCGGCATCGTCCAGTTGCGGGGCTGCAGCGTATAGGCCCTGACGGAACAAACCATTGATTTGTTCGATACAGCCTTCATGAGTACCTTCCGCTTTCATCACCCGGTACAGCAGTGAAATATACAATGGCATAATTGGAATCGCTGAGCTGGCCTGGGTCACCAGCGCTTTTAGTGAGGCAACATAGGCTTTGCCATGCTGCGCACTGAGCTTAGCGGTAATGGCCGCTGCGGCACGATCCAGATCTTCTTTAGCCTTGCCGATCGTCGCCTTACCATAGATTGGCCAGGTTAACTCTTTGCCGATGTAGGTATAAGCTACGGTCTGACAGTTGTCCGCTAACACACCAGCGGCATTCAGCTGATCCAACCAACGCTCCCAATCTTCCCCGCCCATCACTTTTACGGTGTTAAAGATTTCGTCATCATTGGCTGGCTCAACCGACACTTCTTCAATTTCACGCTTAGACGTATTCAGATTCTTCGCCGTGTAAGCCTGACCAATAGGTTTGAGTACTGAACTGTATACTTCGCCAGTCACCGGATCTTTACGCCGCGGCGCTGCCAGACTGTAAACCACCAGATCAATTTTGCCCATTTCACTGCGGATCAAATCAATGGCTTTGGCTTTGAGTTCATCGGTAAAGGCATCACCATTTAGGTGCTTATTCCATAAACCTGCGGCATCGGCAGCGGCTTCAAAGGCGGCAGTGTTGTACCAGCCAGCAGAGCCGGTTTTGCTTTCGGTCGGTTCTTTCTCAAAGAAAATACCCAGGGTGGCAGCACCTGAGCCAAAGGCCGCGGTGATGCGTGATGCCAGGCCATAACCGGTAGAGGCACCGATTACCAACACATTCTTCGGACCACCGGCCACCGGGCCCAGTTGCTTAACATAAGCAATTTGCTCTTTCACATGCTCAGCACAGCCGACCGGGTGTGCATTAGTACAGATAAAACCACGAATCTTTGGTTGAATAACCATAGCCAATCCTGTTGTTGTCTTTATAAAAAGTGCGAGTGCTCTATGCACTGAAAGAGCACTAGTGTAAAACTTTACCGCTAAAAACAGGTCGGATCAGCAAAAATCGTGCTCAGGATGCTTTTTCGGCTTTGCTGCCGCCAAAGCATTTTGGTGAAGCCGGCGGCTTTTCGGCATAGTATTCATACCATTCTGAAGGGGTGTAGGTATGTAGCGCCAACGCATGAATTTTTTCCGCCAGTTCTTCAGCCACTATAGCATTAACAGCACGGTGGCGTTGTAACAAGCGCATCCCCTCAAACTGCGGGGTGACAATCACCACCTTAAAATGCGACTCCGACCCCGGCGGCACATTATGGTTGGCGCTCTCATTGACTACGTCCAGATGAATGGGGTTAAAAGCATCCAGTAATTTTTGCTCTATTGCAGTATGGATTAACATCTTGTCCAGCTCCTGTTGGCGTCCTGAATCTTATTCTAGTCAAAGCGACCAGCTTTGTCCTAACAGCACTAACCAATTTCGGAGCAATTACTGCTAAGCTGATAGCCATGCAGTAAAAATAATTATTTTGGTGCAATATACCGAAACGTCAGGTTAATCCTTTCTGCCTTAGCCTGCGCCTGCTTCGGCAAGCGATGTTGCCAATACTGCTGACAGGTGCCCGCCATTAACAGCAAACTGCCGTGCTGTAGCAGCAGTTGTAACTGACATTCCAGCTGGCGGTGCTTTAAATCAAAACGTCGGCTCTGCCCCAGACTGAGCGAGGCGATTTGTGGTGCTAAGCCCAGTTCTGGTTCATCATCCGCATGCCAACCCATATGATCCTGGCCATCCGCATACTGATTTAATAACACACAATTAAAGGGGTGCTGCAACGCCTGGCTGATTTGTGACGCCAGCTCTCTGAGCCGCGGATGCCAGGGCTCTGGCAAAAAGTCAGTGCCCGAGTACCGGTAGCGGCAATGCGGCTCGCCCATCCAGACTTGCCGTCTTGGGATCGCCACCTCCCGGCCATAAATGCGGATGCTGGCGGTTTGCCAATGCAGTTCGCGGCTTAATTGTTGCTGCAGGAGATCAGCTGCCGGCGCCGTTAAATAGGCCGGCCAATAAAATAGCTCTGCATCAGGTAAACTAAAATGCCGGCAATTCTGATTGCGGTTGTCGCTGGGGGTAGCCCGTGTCAAAATAGCGCCCTCTCTATCCTGAATAAGTTGTTATGAATACTCTGTTTACCTGTGCTGACCTAGAGTTGCAACTGGCCCGCTGGCCACTGCAACAACCGAATCACAGCCTACAAGCCTGGGATGCGGCAGATGAACTGTTAGTAGAACGCGCCTTGCCGGCACTGCAACAGCTAACCACAGCAGGTAACACGCCACGTATTTTAATTTTGAACGATAGCTTCGGCGCCCTGTCCTGTGCGCTGGGTAACAGCCAGCAGTTTCTGGTACAAGACTCCTATATCGCCCAGCAAGCGTGCCGGCATAACCGGCAACAAAACGGCTTAACGCTGGCCGGTATTACCGAGTTGACCAGTCTGGATAGCTTGCCAGCAGCCCCCGATTTGGTGTTACTAAAACTACCGGCTAATCACAGTTATCTGGCGTGGCAACTCGCCGCGTTAAGCAAGGTGATGACTGCCGATACCCTACTGCTAGTTGCCGCTAAAGCCAAAGATATTCATCGCAACTTGTTGGCGATCTTTAGTCAGTATATTGGCCCTACCACAGCCTCGCTTACACTTCGCAAGTGCCGTTATATCGATAGCCAGTGGCAACCCGGACTGCTGCGGCCAGTACTGCCTTATCCAACGCGCTGGCCTTTGCCGGAGACCGGCTTTACGCTGGTTAATCATGCCAATGTGTTTGCCCGCGATAAACCTGATATTGGCGCCCGATTCTTTCTACAGCACTTACCCAAGGTTAGCGCCGGGCAACACATTATCGATCTTGGTTGTGGTAATGGCATGCTTAGCTTGCAAATACTGGCGCAGCAAACGGCTTGCCAACTGCTGCTAACAGACGAGTCTTATATGGCAGTGGCGTCAGCCCGGCTCAGTGTGGCAGAAAATTTTCCGGACGCACTGGCACAGTGCCAATTTGTGGTAGATGATTGCCTGAGTCGCCAAGCTGATGCCAGTGCCGACTGGGTGTTGTGTAATCCGCCATTCCATCAACAGGCGGCGGTCACCACTCATATTGCCAGCCAGATGTTTTACGACGCCAAACGGGTCTTAAAACCCGGTGGCAAAATCAGAATCGTGGCTAATCGTCATTTGCCTTACCGCCAACAACTGGCAAAATGCTTTGGTAATTGCCGGCAGCTGGCGGCTAACCCGAAATTTATTATTTTAGAATCGACCAAAAGGAGTTAACTATGCGCTATTTATGGCTAACGCTGGCAATACTGCTGGCTGGCTGTGCCACCCAGGTACCATCTTTTATTGTAGCGCCACAAATTTTCTGGCCACAAACGGCGGAGCTGCAAGGTGCAGCTTTTGATTTCGCGCTGGTTGATTTGCGGCCAAGACCACAAACACTAACGATAAGACAAGGCAGTAATGAACAGCATTACCGTACCACTAACGATGTACGGGCGCAGCTGGAAGCCACTGTTGCCAAAGCGTTGCAGGAAAAAGGGGCAACCTTGAATTCCCAGCAGTCGGTGCAAATGAAAATTCAGATTAATCAGTTACAGGCCAACGTCATGCAACGCCCGCTGGATCATCAGGTTACCAATCAGGTGGCGATGACGGTATTTATTCAGAGTGATAATGGTACCTTTACCAAATCTTATGCCGGTGACAGTAACTATACCGCGCCGCTAAAGGTTGATCTCGCGGCGGTCGAGCGCGAGTTACGGGTGCTGACCGAACAAGTACTCAATCAGCTACTGCAGGATCCGGCCTGGAAATCAGCGCTGAACTAACGGAGAAAAATAATGCGGCTATTCGCGCTACTAATACTGCTACTGAGTCCGCTCGGCCATGCCGGGCAGTTTCTGCAACCAGATAATTTATTCCCGAAAGTAAAGTTCATCACCTCACACGGTGAGATTATTGTTGAATTGGATCGCAGCCGGGCGCCGCTCACGGTGAACAACTTTCTGAGCTATGTGAAGAAGAACGCTTACAACAATACGGTTTTTCACCGTCTGATCCCGGAGTTTGTCTTGCAAGGCGGCGGTTATACGCCGGATTTTAAAGCCATCGAAACCCTGAAACCGGTGTTTAATGAATCGGGTAATGGCTTAAAAAACCAGCTCGGCACTATCGCGATGGCGCGGCTGACCGATCCACACAGCGCGGATAGCCAGTTCTATTTTAACCTGAATGATAATGTCAGCTTAGATCCGGGTAGTCGCTGGGGCTACGCAGTATTTGGACAGGTGGTGTCCGGTATGGAAGTGCTGGAACAGATTCAGCAAGTTGAAACCGAAGTGTCGGAAAAACTCGGCTGGCCAGATGTTCCCAAAGAGCCGATTATCCTGAAAATGGTGATTTTGCTGCCACAAGAATAATCTGCGCTATACTTCTTGCAACAGGCTTTGGCCGGAGCCGGGGTATGGCAAGAACCTTTATTGATGAAAAAACAAGCCAACTGATCTTTTACGCCTCGCGCTTTTTGCGGGGCCAGTTACCTGAAGCCGAGCTGCACCTCTTTATCTGGGATACGCTGGAAGAATGGGCAGCATTAAGCGAACGGCCGCAATCGCCGCCCAGCTATCAGGAGCGGGTCTTCTGGTATTTGCTGTACCAACTCGAGTATTGGCCGGAACAGCAGTTGCGGGCTGACCGCCAACTAAAACGTCGTTTGCAACTTTGCCTCGGTTACCTGGCCGGAAAAGGCCGCCGTCCTGTCGATTGTGTCGGCCTGAGGCCCTAGGGCGCCATCTAAAGCACCATCTAGTACCGACTTTTCTGCCGCGCGGGCTTTGCCGCGGCGCCGTCCTCTGTTATGTTCTGTGTCAGTCTTCTGCAAGGTTTTACTATGCTCTCAAAACAACAAGGCGCGGCACAGAGCTGGCGTCAGGCACTGGCCAGTTATCGCGATATTCGCCTGCTTTTTATCTTTTTTATGGGTTGCGCATCCGGTTTTCCCTGGGTACTAATCAGTTCGAACATGACTGGTTGGCTAAGCGATGCCGGTTTGTCACGTGCCGCTATAGGTTATTTTGGTTCGGTATTTGTGGTCTATGCGCTAAATTTTCTCTGGGCGCCCTTGTTGGACCGGGTGAAGCTACCGCTGCTGGGAAACTGGTTAGGACAAAGGCGGAGCTGGATTTTGCTGATGCAAAGTCTGATGTTGTTTGCAACACTGGCGATTGCCTTTACTAACCCGGCGCAAAGCTTATTGTTTACCTCGCTGCTCGCTATGGCGATTGCGATCGCCTCTGCAACGCAGGACGTGGCGATTGATGCTTACCGCATTGAGTTGATTGGCGACGATACGGTGCGGGTAGCCCCTGCTGCGGCTATGGGGGTGATTGGTTGGTGGACCGGTTATTCGTTACCAGGCTATCTGGCCTTTGCTAATGCAGACCAGTTCGGTTGGCCAGCAGTCTACCTGGGTATGGCGGTGCTGATTGGGTTGTTGATGGTGTTTACCCTTTGTAGCAGGGAACCGCAAAGCCAACGCGAACAGTTACAACGTGATGCAGCGGCGCGCTATCAGAGCCGCTTGGGACAGGCACGAACTGCACCCTACCTGGTATGGCTATCTGTAACCGTACTTGAGCCTTTTGCCGAATTTTTCCGGCGCAATGGCTGGCAACTGGCCATCTTGATTATCAGCTTTGTGTTCTTATTTAAAGTCGGCGAAGCCTTTCTCGGCCGGATGTCGATCCAGTTTTATAAAGAAATTGGCTTTAGCAATCAGCAAATCGCCGAATATTCGAAACTGGTAGGCTGGGTAGCAACCATTGCTTTTACCCTACTCGGCAGTGCTATCAACATCCGCTTTGGCATTATTCGCGGCCTGTTTATTGGCGGTATTGCGATGGCTGCCAGTAACTTAATGTTCGCCTGGATTGCACTGGCCGGCCCCAAACCTGAGCTGTTTATCGCCGCTATTCTGGTGGATAACTTTACCGCAGCCTTTTCTACGGTGGCCTTTGTTTCGTTCTTAACCTGGTTAACCGGCCGCGCCTTTACTGCTACGCAATACGCTTTACTGGCGTCGCTAGGCAATCTTGGCCGCACTACGCTAGCGTCCTTTAGTGGCGAACTGGTAGATTTCCTGGGCGGCAATTGGGCGCTGTTCTTTGTGATAACGGCGCTGATGGTGGTGCCGGGTTTATGTTTATTGCTCATCGTTGGCAAAAAATTACAACAGCGCCAACAACAGCAAGCAGCAACAGACTCATCATCCTAGGGCGT
>NZ_AKKU01000014.1 GCF_000272005.1 Alishewanella agri BL06
TCAACACGCCCTAAAGTTTACTCTAAAGCAATCAGGCCGCATTACTGCGGCCTGATTGTGTTAACTTAATTACTGGTTACCTGCCTGAGTCCTTCCGCCGGATCGACTTCCAGCGCCTGGCAGTAACGCACAAACTCGACCACATCGAGCCGACGTTCCTGATTCTCTACCTTACCGATAAAAGAATGTGGGGTTCCCAATAATTCAGATAAGCTGCGCATGGTGTGCTTTTTTAGTTGGCGCTGTTGCTTCAACCAGGCGCACAACTTTTTATTTTCATCCGAAATTACGCTTTTTGTACCTTTCATTTTTTTTCTTCTCCCAGCGTGTTACGCTTTGTTTTAATTATGTTCCCGCTGCGTCCTGCACCTGACTCCAGACCGAACTATGCCGGCCGCAAAAATAGTGGTGTCTTAATTAATATCATAGCTTGCGACGAGCGTACAGCTTAGTGCGACAAAAAACATCAACACGCTCTGGGTGCTGGCGGCGGCAAGATTGAAGGAGACGAAATGGTACGATTGCTATTTTTACTGCCGATACTGATGTGTCTGGGCTGGTATCTGTTTTTGCGGCACTACCGCATTCCACTACAGCAGGGCAAGAAAGGCTTTATCTATATCGCGGCCTTTAATCTGATTTTGGCGCTGATTTTATGGCTGCTGTTGTTCCTGACCAACCCCTGACAGGGCTGGTCAGCAAAAACATTAAACTGAGAACGAAGAGCCACAACCACAAGTGGTTGTCGCATTTGGGTTTTGCACGATAAAGCGGCTGCCCTGCAAGCCATCGGTATAATCGACAATACCGCCCATCAGATACTGCAGGCTCATAGGATCGACGACCATGGCTACGCCCTGCTTCTCAATCAGCAGATCGCCCTCGTTGACTTTTTCATCAAAGGTAAAGCCATACTGAAAACCGGAACAACCACCACCGGTAATATAAACCCGTAATTTCAGATTCGGATTTTCTTCTTCACTGACCAGGGCAGCGACCTTGCGGGCGGCGGCATCGGTGAATTCTAACGGGATTTGCATTTCAGACATGATGACTCCAACCGAGGTTACAACAGCGCTGATTATCTAATACCTGACTAATTTATTCAAGTATTCTGGGGCGTCACTGCTGCACGCTTCTACGCCGCAAGCGCGACCTGCAAATCGTGACCGGTTAGCTATCGCGACAACTCATTTAGGGTGTGTTGACGTTTTCTGCTTAGATTTTGTGTTAAACTTCTGACATAAATAACAAAAACTGAATCTCTGTTATGCGGCGCTGGCAAGATCACCTACCTGCCTTACAACGGCGGCTGGCGATTCCTCAAACTTCGTTACAACTCTGTCTGCTGGGAATGCTGGGCGGGCTGATTGCGGCACTGCTGATTATTTTATTCCGGCTGGCGATTATCGGCCTACAGGGCTTCTTTTTGCAGCACAGCGATGACTTTAGCAGCATTAGTGCTGAATACCGTTGGTTATTACCATTAGGCGGCGCGGCCCTAATCGGCTTAATCGCGCTGGCGACCGGCTATAAGCATTACCGGCTGGGCATTCCTTTCGTCATTCACCGTATCAAAACGGCTTACGGCATTATGCCGTTTCGCAATACCCTAAATCAGTTTTTTGGCGGCATTCTGGCACTGGCCAGCGGCTTCTCGGTTGGCCGTGAGGGTCCGTCGGTACATCTTGGCGCCTATGGTGCCAGCACCGTGGGCCGCTATCTGCAGTTACCCTACAACAGTGTACGTATTCTGGCCGGTTGCGGTATTGCTGCCGCGATAGCGGCGTCTTTTAATACCCCGCTGGCGGCGATGATCTTTGTGATGGAAGTGGTACTGCGTGAATACCGTATTCATGTCTTTATTCCGGTGATGCTGGCCTCCGTCGTCGGCGCTATGGCGACCCAACTGGTCTTTGGGCACGATAAGGAGCTGGCCGCACTGGATATTATCAGCCTTAGTGTCTGGCATTTTCCTTATCTGGTGCTTTGTGGTGTGGTGATTGGCGCCTTTGCTTGGCTGTTTAACCGTAATTTAATGCGCATGCTTGAGCTGTTTAAAAAATGGCCACTGCTGTTACGGCTGGCACTGGCAGCTTTAGTTACCGCTGCGGTGGGTTATCTGATTCCTCATGCGATGGGCGCAGAAACCGGCGCCATCCAGTTTGCGATTAATAGCCCTACGGCAGTGCACTTGTTGCTGTTGTTGTTAGCCGGCAAAATGATTCTGACGCTGTTCGCCATCGGTCTGGGTGTTCCCGGCGGCATTATTGGTCCGATCTTTGGTATGGGTGTGGTATTGGGTACCATCCTGGCGATTGTACCGGCGGTGCTGGTTGATAATACCAGTAACTCAGGCACCTATGCAGTGCTGGGTATGGCTGGCCTGATGGCAGCCACCCTGCATGCGCCTTTAGCCGCGCTGGTAGCAGTAATGGAGCTGGCGGCGAACCAGCAAATCGTGTTACCGGCCATGTTGGTGATTGTTACGGCCTATGTCACCACAGTGCAGTTTTTTAATAATAAATCCATCTTTATGACCCAGCTCGATTTTATGCAACTGCCCTACAAACTGTCGCCGGCGGATGATGTGCTACAAAAAGTCGGGGTACTGGCGGTGCTAAATCAGGATTATCAGCTGCTGGCCGATCCGGATGAACACAGCGTGCGCCAGGTATTGGCGCAGCTACAACCACCGCAACAGTTACTGATCAAGCGCCATGAAGGTGACAGCGTGCAGTTTTATACTGCCCAATACGATGTCAGCTTATCACTCAGTGGCGACAGCAGTATTCAGTATGCTGCAGTAAAAGGCTTGTCACATCAGGCAACCATGGCTGAAGTGTTGCATGAACTGGAAGATCGCCGTGAAGGGCTGGTGTATATTTACCAGCAAGATCCGACCGAACCTATTGGCATTATCCGCTGGGACCAGTTGCGTGCCCTGCTGATTAAACAGAATAATTTAATATGACGCTAATCCTGATTTACAAAGCCCTGCATGTGTTTTTTATGGTGGCCTGGTTTGCCGGTATTTTTTATTTACCGCGGCTGTTTGTCTATCATGCCGAAACCCAAAGCCCGGACTGCGACGCCACCTTTAAAGTGATGGAACGGCGCTTACTGTATTTTGTTACGCCCTTTGCCATCCTGACGCTGCTATTTGGCTTGCTGTTGATCTTCAGCTATGGCCGGGCCTGGTTTGCGGTAAGCAGCTGGCTGCACTATAAGCTGCTGCTCGTTATCGTATTGTATGGCTATCATGGCTACTGCTTTAAGCTGTTGGCCGATTTTAAACATGGCCGCAACCGGCGTTCGGCGCGTTTTTATCGCATCTTTAATGAACTGCCGGTACTGCTGCTACTGGCGATAATTTTACTGGCGATACTGAAGCCGCTTTAGCCGGCCGCGGCTTTGCCGTATAATCAGGCAGCCGTTTTGCCCAGCCCTACGACAAGTGAGCATCCCGATGAGCTTTAAAGGTCAGCATATTCTGTCGGTCAAACAGTTCGACCGTGACAATATCCAGTATATTTTTGATATCGCCCGCAAAATGGCACCCTATGCCAGCCGGAAAAAGCGCACCCGAGTTCTGGATGGTGCCATCCTTGGTAATTTATTTTTCGAACCCAGCACCCGTACCCGGGTCAGCTTTGGTTGTGCCTTTAACCTGTTAGGTGGCGAAGTGCGCGAAACCACCGGTATGGAATCCTCTGCCTTATCCAAAGGCGAATCCTTGTACGATACCGCGCGGGTGATCAGCAGTTACAGCGATGTGATAGCGATGCGCCATCCACAAGCCGGCTCTGTCGCAGAATTTGCTGAGGGTAGCCGGGTACCGGTCTTAAACGGTGGCGATGGCGCCAATGAGCACCCCACACAAGCCCTGCTGGATCTGTTTACCATTGAACGCGAACTGCAGGCCAGTGGCCAAAGTATTGATGGTATGCATATTGCGATGGTCGGCGATCTGAAGTTTGGTCGCACCGTGCATTCGTTATCTAAATTGCTAGCGCTATACAAAAACCTGCAGATCACCCTGATTTCGCCACAGGAGCTGGCGATGCCGGATGAAGTGGTCAGTGCCCTGGATAATGCCGGTCACCGCTTAACCATTAGCGACAAACTGGAAGGCAATCTGAATGCCGATATCGTCTATCAGACTAGGATCCAGGAAGAGCGCTTCCCGTCAAAAGCCGAGGCCAATCAGTACCGCGGCAAGTTCCGGCTGAACCAGGAAATTTACACCCGACACTGTAAATCCAATACCGTGATTATGCACCCGCTGCCGCGCGACTCGCGGCAGGAAGCAAACGAGTTGGATAATGATTTAAACCTGAATCCGAATCTGGCCATCTTCCGCCAGGCAGATAACGGTATTCTGGTACGGATGGCGCTGTTTGCGCTGACCTTAGGCGTACAGGATCTGGTACAGGACTACGAGTGCGCTGTGCCCTGGTACACCAATAAATAAGCGGTTATAGGAATTATTATGTCTTTATCATCTGAATTATTTCAACGCGCGCAGCGCACTATCCCGGGTGGGGTTAACTCGCCGGTACGCGCCTTTAAAAGCGTTGGCGGTGAGCCTTTTTTCGTCGCCAAAGCCGACGGCGCCTACCTGTTTGATGTCGATGGCAAACGCTATATCGACTATATCGGCTCCTGGGGCCCGATGTTACTGGGCCATAACCATCCGGCGATCCGCGAAGCCGTGATCCGTGCGGCAGCCAATGGCTTAAGCTTTGGTGCCCCCTGTCCGGCAGAAGTGACTATGGCCGAAAAAGTGGCTGAACTGGTGCCCAGTATGCAAATGCTGCGGATGGTCAGTTCCGGTACCGAAGCGACGATGAGCGCAATCCGACTGGCGCGCGGTTATACCGGTCGCGATACCATCGTAAAATTTGAAGGCTGTTATCACGGTCATGCTGACTCCTTACTGGTTAAAGCCGGCTCTGGCGCCCTGACGCTGGGCGTGCCCAATTCACCGGGCGTACCGGCAGACTTTGCCAAATATACCCTGACCTGTGAGTTTAATAATCTGCCACAAATTCAGCAGTTATTTGCCGAACAGGGCAATCAGATCGCCTGTATTATCGTCGAGCCGGTGGCCGGCAATATGAACTGTATTCCGCCTGAGCCAGGCTTTTTAGAGGGTCTGCGCACCCTTTGTGACGAATACGGCAGCGTACTGATTTTTGATGAAGTCATGACCGGCTTCCGCGTGGCGCTGGGTGGTGCTCAAGCCTATTACGGTGTGACACCGGATCTGACGACACTGGGTAAAATTATCGGTGGCGGTATGCCGGTTGGTGCTTTTGGCGGTAAAAAAGAGATTATGCAACATCTGGCGCCGTTGGGCCCGGTGTATCAGGCCGGCACCTTATCCGGTAATCCTATAGCAATGGCGGCGGGTTTAGCGGCCCTGACTGAGATCAGCAAGCCGGGGGTGTACGAGGCATTAACCGAGAAAACTTCCCAACTGATTAAAGGCTTAGCTCAGGCTGCGGCTAAACATGGTGTACCGGTCAGCTTTAATCAGGTTGGCGGCATGTTTGGCTTGTTCTTCACCAACGAGGGTCGGGTCAGCAACTATCAGCAAGCCACCCGCTGTGATATTGACGCCTTTAAACGCTTCTTCCATCTGATGCTGCAACAGGGGATCTATCTGGCGCCTTCTGCCTATGAAGCCGGCTTCTTGTCGCTGGCACACAGCGCAGAGGATTTGAAGGAAACTATCGCTGCGGCCGACTACGCTTTCTCGGCATTATAAACCGCTAACAGTAATAGGGTTATACCAAAACGCCAGCGCTATGCTGGCGTTTTATTTTGGTATTCTCAGCTTAATCGCAATCCGCTAAACCCAATACCGTGTTTTTATGCGCCGGTAACAACCAGCTATTAGGGCAGTACTCTGGCACTGGCAACCCGCTTTTGGTCGAAAAACGCTGCCATTCCACCTGCTCCGGCATATAGCGGATCAGATTCTGGCTGCCCTTTTGCCGGAAGAAATCCGTAAACAGGCGCAAGGCACCGGTACCCCCCGTTAAACCTGTGGTCTTATTATCATCCCGCCCCAGCCAGACTGTGACCAGGGTTTCCTGATCAAAGCCAGCAAACCAGCTATCGCGGTAATCACTGGAGGTCCCGGTCTTACCGGCAAAGGTTGGCCGCGGCCAGGTACGGGCCAATGACTGGGCGGTGCCAGTCAGGGTTGACTCAATCATTGCATACTGCAGTAAATAGACGTCCTCTGCCGAATAACGCTGTGTTAACGGGCTTTGGCGCTGATACAACACCGTACCTTGTTGATCGGTTAACGCCTGTACCGTCGCCAAAGGTTGATGCAGGCCATTATTGGCGATGGTCTGATAAAGCTGAGTCACTTCATAAGGTGATAAATCTACCGCGCCCAACAGCGCAGACGGAAATAAATTAACCCGCCGCTCTAACCCAAGCCGACGCAAGCTCTCCTGCACTTTTGGCATGCCGAGTTGCAAGCCAAGCCGCACCGTTGGTACGTTTAGGGAGTCAGCCAGCGCCCTAACCAGCGGCACAGGGCCTCGAAACGTCTTATCAAAATTCTGCGGTTGCCAATCCTGATTATTATTGCGCAGGCTAATCGGATTATCATCCAGCAAGGTACCGAGGGTATAGCGGCCACGCTGTGCCAACGCCTCCAGATAAATCGGCGGCTTAATTAAACTACCAATCGGTCTTCTGGCATCCAGCGCGCGGTTAAACCCGGCATAGCCCGCCGTTTTACCGCCAACCAACGCCTGTACTGCAGCCTGTTGGTAATCAACTACCACCATAGCGGCTTCCAGCTCTTTATTCATATCGGTCACCAGTTGACCGACCGTGCGCTCAGCCTGGGTTTGCGCCAACGGATCCAAATAAGTAAAGACTTTAATGCCACTATTTAGTAAGCGACTGTCCAGCGATAACTGTCTGAGTTCACGTCGTACCGCATCCATATAAGCCGGGAAGTTCGCATTCAGATACTGACCACGCTCAATCACCCTGATCGGCGAGGCAAGTGCCCGTTCATAACTGGCTTTATCAAGTAAATGCTGCTCGAACATTAAACGCAGCACCAGATCCCGCCGCTGCTGCGCCCGCTCGGGAAAGCGCCGCGGATCGTAAAATCCAGGCCCTTTGACAATACCAATTAACAGCGCATATTGCTCCGGATTGAGCTCGGCCAGTGGCTTGCCAAAATAGAAGCGGCTGCCCAGCCCAAAACCATGAATCGCGGTATTGTGATTCTGGCCAAGGTAAATTTCATTCAGGTAGGCTTCGAGGATCTGATCTTTACTAAACCGATACTCCAATACCAACGCAATAAAGGCCTCGTTGATTTTACGCCACAGATGCCGGTCCTGCGTCAGATACATGTTCTTCGCCAACTGCTGAGTTAGCGTTGATCCGCCTTGCACCGTGCGCCCGGCACTCAGATTGACGAAGAAAGCCCGCACTATCGATAAGGGCGAAACACCCCGGTGCTGATAAAAGTCACGGTCCTCAACCAGCAATAAGGTTTCCTTCAGCAGCTCAGGTACCCGCTCCAGCCGGACCAGTTCACGATCTTCCTGGTCCGGTGACACCAGATGTTCAATCAGTTGCGGTTCTAACCGTGCAAAACTGACCGTGTCTCTCGCTTGCACGATACGGCTAATGCCACTGCGGTTAAACTCCACACTAAACTGCTCGGCCGGTTGTTCACCGTCAATGTAAGTAAAGCCGCGGCGATAGATACTGACGCTGCCACCTTTAACACTAAACTGCCCCGGCCCGTTGACCCGCTCTACACGACGATACTGCAATTGTTCCAGTTCGCGAACCAGATTGGCCTGAGTCAGATAGCGTCCGGGATATAAGGTCAGGCTGCGGCCATAAATTTGTGCCGGGATCTGCCATTTCTGGCCGGAGAAGGTACTGGTGATCTTACTGTCGAGATAAATCAGATAAATGCCCAGCCCGAGTACCATTGCCAACGCCAGTTTCAGGCTGGTTTGCCAGATCAGGCGCCACCAGCGGCCCGGACGGCTGCTGGATACGGCTTTTTTGCTGCGCTTTCGGCTCATAACTGCATCGCTTTTTTAGTTTTGGTGGTCGGCAGCGCCGTCGCCGGATCGTCCGGCCAATAGTGTTTAGGGTAACGCCCTTTCATTTCTTTTTTTACCTCTGGCCAGGCTTGTTGCCAGAAGCTCGCCAGATCGCGGGTAATTTGCAGCGGCTGCCGCCCCGGTGACAGCAACGTCAGCGTCAGGGCCAGTTGCCCGGCCAGCACCGTCGGCGAAACGAGTTGACCATACATTTCCTGAACCCTGACTGAAAAACCCGGTCCACCCGGCAGGGTGTAATCAATACTGACTCTGGAGCCAGCCGGGGTTTGCCAGTGTTCCGGTAACCACTCGTTCAGTTGCTGTTGCTGCCGGTAACTCAGCTGCTGCCACAGTAAATTGTATAACGGCAGTTGTTGTAGCTCCGTCAGCTTATTCAGCTCGCCAAGGTAGGGGCCCAGCCAGACGGATAAGGTCGTTAATAAGGCTGTATCGCTCAGATCCGGTAAGCTGCTGTCCATAGTGCGCGCCAGCGCCAGCCGCTGCTGCAGTTGCCGGCAATGGTCGTTAAACGGCAATAATTGCAAACCCTTACGCTGAAGATAGTCCAGCCAGGCTTGCTGCCGGCTCTCACGATCAAGCTGTAATTTTGCAGGCTTACGCTGCAATACTAATTGCCCGAAGCGCAGTTGCTGTTCGCTAAAAAACGCCTGCTTCTGCTCATCCCAACCACTGTAACTTTGCCAGCTTAACTCAGGCCAGTCCGCCAGTACTTCGTCCAGCGTAATCGCCACCGCCTGACTAATGCGGTTTTGCTGCTGATAGTCGCGGCTGCTGCTCACAACCAACAAGGCTTGCCCCGCCAAGGGATCATCCGGCGCCAATACCGCGCCACAGCCATTGGCCAGTAAATAGCCCTGACCACGGCGCTGCGCCAGCCGATCCGGGAAGGCGCGTAGCAATAAGGTTGGCAGCAATTGCAGTGGTAAAGTATTCAGCTTGCTCACCCCGAGCTTGCGGGCAAACTGCTCGGCCTGCGGGTATAAGCTGGCAAAAGGTGGCCGCCGCTGCTGGAGCAGTGCGAGTTGTTGATACAGGTCCTGCGTAGCGGGCCGGCTCTCTTCCAGCAAGGCGGCTAACAGGGCGGCCAGCCAACCGGCACCGGCGGTGCTTTTTTCCAGCTGCCTGGCATGCTGTAACATACTGGCCAGCCGGATGTCGGTACCAAACTGATACAGTTCACGACCATAGCGGGTGAGCTGCCCTTTGGCATCCAGCACCTGCAGTTGCTGCAATAAGGCCGTCGCCGCGGCCAGATTACCGCTGGCCGGGGCCGTTAACCAGTTTAACGCCTCTGGCTGACAACCCCAGACGGCCAGCTCCAGCCGCAGCTGGGTTAATTCCGCCAGTTCAATCTCCGGCGGCTCGAAAGCCGGGCGGCGTTGCCATTGCTCCGGCGTATCCAGCCGGTAGCAAATGCCCGGCGCCAAACGACCAGCGCGACCGGCGCGCTGCACCGCGGCAGCCTGGCTAATGGCAACGGTTTCCAGTTTGGTCAGGCCATTACGCGCCTGATAGCTGGCCCGGCGCGCCTGGCCACTGTCTACCACCACGGTAATGCCTTCAATGGTTAAGCTGGTTTCGGCCAGATTAGTCGCCAGCACAATTTTATGCTGGCCGGCCGGTGGCGCGGCAATAGCGGCTTGTTGCTGCGCCAGGCTGAGGCTACCGATTAGGGGCCAGACTTGCAGCTCTGGCGGCAAGCCCTGGCTCTGTAACCAAGTGGCGGCCTGCTGAATTTCGGCCTGACCGGGTAAAAATACCAGCAGATTACCGCAGTGCTGGCGATAAGCCTGCAATGCCAGCTTAGCGGCCTGTAGTGCCAGCGGCTCTTTCGACACCGGCGTCGGCGGCTGATAGCGAATCTCAACCGGGTAGCTGCGACCGTCGCTTTGCAGCAACGGCGCCTGCAAATACTGCTGCAATGCCTGACAATCCAGCGTCGCCGACATCACCAGCAGCTTTAACTGTTCATTCAGTTGCTGCACCTCTAACGCCAGCGCCAATCCCAGATCGGCATGCAGCGAACGTTCGTGAAATTCGTCGAATATTAATAAATCCACCGTAGATAACAGCGGATCTTGCTGAATTTTGCGGGTTAAAATGCCCTCAGTCACAATCAATAGCCGGGTATCCGCACTAAATTGACTGTCCTGGCGGATTTGATAGCCCACCGTTTTACCGACCGGCTCACCCAATTGCTGTGCCAGATAGGCAGCAATGCTGCGTGCCGCCAGGCGGCGCGGCTCCAGCAACAGGATATTTTTACCGGCAAACTGGGGCTGCTGTAACAGATACAGCGGCAAATACGTCGATTTACCGGCACCCGGTGGCGCCGACAGGATCACGCGGTTTTGCTGTGCCAGGATCTGGCACAGCTTAGGCAGGATCTCTACAACAGGTAACAAGCTAGAGCTCTCTCAGACAGCGGCAGCACACTAAGCGATAGCCGCCGCCACTCAGGCTGACAATTCCGCTAACAGGGTAGCGGCAATAGTACGAATGCCCTGACCGGTGGCACCGGCCGCCCAATAGGCATTGGCGCTGCCATTAAAGGCGGCAGCTAAATCAAAGTGCAACCAGCCCTGACCGTCATTCGGTACAAAGCGACTTAAAAAGCCGGCAGCATTGCTGGCGCCACCGGCACCGCCACCTTTGACCGGCCGGCTGTTGGCCGTATCGGCATAAGGTGACGGGCATTGCTGCTGATGCCATTTTGCCAGCGGTAACTGCCAGGTCAGTTCCTGTTGTTCCGCCGCATACGCCAGCGCCCGCTGTGCCAGTACCTGATCTAAGGCAAACAAGGCATTATATTCGGTGCCCACCGCCGTTTGCGCGGCGCCGGTCAGGGTTGCAGCATCAATAATCAGCCCGGCACCACTGTCGCCCGCCAATTGCAGACCATCCGCCAGTACCAGCCGGCCTTCGGCATCGGTATTCACAATTTCTACTGTGGTACCATTTTTATAGGTGATAATATCGCCAAGTTTATAAGCATGACCGCTGATCAGGTTTTCGGCGCAGCATAAGATCAGTTTGACCCGCTGCGTCAGACCACCGAGGATCGCCAGCGCCAGCGCTGCTGTGACTGTCGCGGCACCACCCATATCACATTTCATCGTCAGCATGCCTTCAGTCGCTTTAATCGAATAACCGCCACTGTCAAAGGTAATGCCTTTACCGACCAAAGCCGCTGCAACAGGCGCATCCGGGTTGCCGGTCGGGTTAAAGTCCAGCTCCAGCAGTGCCGGTGCGCGATCGCTGCCACGACCAACCTGATAAATGCCATGCCAGCCCGCCTGTTGCAGTTGTTCACCGAGCAGGATCTGCTGCGACACCTTGCCGTCACCGGCCACCTCTTGAATAAAGGCTGCCGCATGCTGACACAGCAACTCAGGAGATAATTGCTCCGGCGTCTGGTTAATCAGGCCACGGGCAAAGCTGTAACAACGTACCAGCTGCTGCAGACGGGTAACGGTTGCGGCATCGCCGGTAAAATTGACACCGCTAAAGCGTTTGGCATTAATAAAGCCCTGATAAAAGGCCCACTGCGCTTCCAGCGACCAGTCACCCGCTAACTGCACTTCGGTCAGACCAAGGTTATCCAGCTGCCGGGCAGCTTTTTGAATACTACGCAGCTCATCACCGGCTTTAACATGAATTTGATAGCCCTGGCTGCTTGGGGTCAGGCTGGCTTTACCAAAGGCAGCAGCGGCTGGCTGCTGAGTCAGTGAAATATGTAACAGATTAGTGGTCGATTCCATCTTTTACTCCGTTTATAGGGGGCTGTCGGCTTCTTAGCAAGGCTGATGCTAAACATTGTAACACAGAGCGGCTGCTGAAAATAAAGTGACGAATGGCTGCTCAGTCTGTATACTTCCGCGGTTTTTCAATAGTGATTGCGATAGCATTAATATTCTGCTATCTATAGCCGCCATCTTTTTTGCTTGGCGGTATTGTACAGGAGAGAATCATGCCAGAGGGCAATAACAACAAAACCCTGGGGCTGCTGGCGCTGGCCGGTGTTGAGCCATATCAGGAGGCGGTCGGGGAAGAGTACATGAACCCGAAGCAGCTGGAGCATTTCCGCAAAATTCTCGATGCCTGGCGCCAACAGTTACGGGAAGAAGTTGACCGTACCAAGAACCATATGGCTGACGAAGCCGCTAACTTCCCGGATCCGGTAGACCGTGCCGCCCAGGAAGAAGAATTCAGCTTAGAACTGCGCGCACGGGATCGTGAGCGTAAACTGCTGAAAAAGATTGAAAAAACGCTGCAAAAAATTGAGAACGACGATTTCGGTTACTGTGATACCTGCGGCATTGAAATCGGTATCAAGCGCTTAGAAGCGCGGCCAACTGCCGATCAGTGTATCGACTGTAAAACCCTGGCCGAAATCAAAGAGAAGCAGTTAGGCGGCTAAGGTCTTATCCCTTGGCAAACGCCCGCACTTCCCCCCAAAACACGGCCGGCTATACCGGCCGTTTTGCTCCCTCCCCTTCTGGTCCACTGCACTTTGGCTCCTTAATTGCTGCCCTGGGTAGTTATCTGCAGGCAAAAAGTCAGGCTGGCCGCTGGCTGGTACGCATCGAAGATATCGATACCCCGCGCACCCAGCCCGGTGCCGACAGCGCCATTTTAACGGCACTGGAAAGCTTTGGTCTGCAGTGGGATGGCGAGATTTGGTATCAAAGCCAGCGGCTGGAACGTTACCAGTACATTTTTCAACAGCTACGCCAGCAAGGGCTGATCTATGGTTGTCAGTGCAGCCGTAAACAAATTAACGATGGCGGTGGAATTTATCCCGGTACTTGTCAGCAGCTCGGACTGTCTGCTGAGCCGTTAGCCTGGCGACTCTGCAGCCCGGCGGCAACCGGCTTTACCGATCTGGTCTTCGGCCCGCAGCAGATCGACACTGCCCTGGCCGCCGAGCACTATGTGGTAAAACGTCGTGATGGCCTGTTTAGCTACCAGTTGGTGGTGGTAGTGGATGATTGGGATCAGGGCATTACGCAAGTGATCCGTGGCGCCGATTTGCTGACGATGACCAGCCGGCAACAGCACTTATTTTGGTTATTGGGCGCAGCAGCGCCTGACTATGGCCATTTACCGCTGGCGGTAACGGCACCTGGCCAGAAGCTGAGTAAACAAAACCATGCCAGGCCGCTGCAAGCTTGGCCGCTGACGCAAAGTATGGCTGCGGCCTTAACGGTGCTTGGTCATCCGCCGCCGGCAGAGCTTGCCGGTGCCCCGGTGAGCGAGTTGTTAGCCTGGGCACTTGGCAACTGGCAATTACGTCAGGTACCGCAGCAGTTGGAAGTGCGCTGCCCTGACTTTGCCTGATAAATTTGCCGCCGGCCTTACATTCTCATTTTCCGGCAATTCGGGTATGATACGCCGGTTTTTCGGCCAAAGTGCCGTATCGGTTTTTAGGAGACATATCATTATTTCGCGAGTGCTTGATTTTTGCCGCCGTAAGCTGAGCAAAACTGCCACCCAACCGAGCAGTGGCAAGCCGGCTAAAGCTGCCAAAACCCCGGCGACTAAAGCTATCAGCGCCAACCCGGTGCCCTCTTCAGTTTTGCCGCCATTGCAGGTGATTAGCCGTGATCGGCATGCCATTTCGCGCAAAGATATCAGCCCGAATGCGTTGAAAGTGTTGTACCGGCTCAAAGATGCGGGCTACGACGCCTATCTGGTCGGTGGCTGTATCCGTGATTTATTGCTTGGCTTACAGCCAAAAGATTTCGATGTGGTCACCAATGCCAAGCCGGAAGAAATTAAGCAGGTGTTCCGCAACTGCCGGCTGATTGGCCGCCGTTTTCGCTTAGCACACGTGGTCTTTGGCCGCGAAGTGATTGAAGTCGCCACCTTCCGTGGCCATCACAGTGGTGCTGACGACGAGGAAGATAGCAGCAAGATCGCCAGCCTCAGCGATCACGGTCAGATCCTGCGCGATAATGTGTACGGTACCATTGAAGAAGATGCCGAGCGGCGCGACTTTAGCGTCAATGCGCTGTACTACTCGATTAAAGACTTTGCTATCTATGATTTTGCCAACGGCATGCAAAGCATCGCCGAGCGGCGCATTGAACTGATTGGCGATCCGGAAACCCGCTATCGTGAAGATCCGGTGCGGATGCTGCGCGCCATCCGCTTTGCCACTAAATTAAATATGCAAATCGCACCGGATACGGCGCGCGATATCCCTGAGCTGGCGGTATTGCTAAAGAATATCCCGGCGCCACGGCTGTTTGATGAACTGGTTAAGATGTGGCTGGCCGGCAAAGGCTTCGATAACTTTATGCTGATGCGTGAGCTGAAAGTCTTTAAGGTATTACTGCCGCAGCTGGAAAAACTGTTAAAGCAGGAACCGGAAGGTAAAGCCTTTCAACTGGTCACCCGTGCTTTGCAAGATACCGATCAGCGGGTCGCGCAGGACAAACCGGTGACGCCGGCCTTTGTGTTTGCCGCCATGCTTTGGTACCCGGTAGAAGTGCGGGCCCAGACACTGCTGATTGAGAGTGGCCTGAATGAAAATGACGCCCTCAGCATCGCGATGACCGAAGTGCTGGATGACGTGCAGCGTAGTATTGCCATTCCGAAACGCTTTAGTCTGGCAATGCGCGATATCTGGATCTTACAAAGCCGGCTGCCCAAACGCGCTGGTCGTCGCGCCTTTAAGCTGATGGAACAAAATAAATTCCGCGGCGCTTTTGACTTTTTGCAACTAAGAGCCGCAGCCGAGGGCGGTGAACTGACTGCACTGGCAAACTGGTGGCAGAGTTTTCAATTTACCGATGAAGCCGGCAAGCTGCAGCTGATTAATCAACTCGGCAAAGCCGGTGTCGAGCGGCCAAAACGCCGGCGTACCAAACGTAAAGCGCCAACTGACAATACTGATAATGCTGCCAGCTGAACGTTGTTATATTGGCCTGGGCGCCAATCTGGTTGAACCAGTGGCGCAGCTGCAAGCCGCAGTGACAGCCCTTGGACAACTGCCCGAAACCAGGCTGGTGCAGGTATCGCGCTTTTACAGCTCCAAACCGATGGGGCCACAGGATCAGCCGGATTATGTTAATGCGGTCGCGGCGCTGGATACCCGTTTAACGCCGCTGGCGTTACTACACGCCTTACAGCAGATCGAACTTGCGCATGGCCGGCAACGCAAAGCCGAGCGTTGGGGCCCCCGCACCCTGGATCTGGATATCCTGTTATTTGGTACGCAACAAATCGACCATCCCGAGCTGACTGTGCCACACTATGGTATGCAGCTGCGGGAGTTTGTGTTGTATCCGCTGGCCGAGCTGGCACCGGATTTAATTTTACCTGATGGCGTAGCGTTACAGAGCCTGTTACAACAGGTGCCACTAAATGGCCTGACGCCACTGCAACCTCCTTGCGACTGACGCCGCTTTGTGCGAAGGTGCGCATCCGGACTCACTGTCGGAATAGATCAAAATGCCGAAAATTACCACTGCCGTACTGCAAAAAATGAAGCAACAAGGTGACAAGATCACCATGTTAACGGCTTATGATGCCAGCTTCGCCAAACTCTTTGCCGAACAAGGCGTCGACGTGCTGCTAATTGGCGACTCGCTGGGCATGGTACTGCAGGGCCATAGCGATACACTACCCGTTACCACCGCCGATATCGCTTATCACACCCGCGCGGTGCGCGCCGGTGCCCCCGATGCCTTTGTGATTGCCGATATGCCCTTTATGAGCTATGCCACGCCGGAGCAGGCGATGCAGAATGCGACGCCGCTGATGCAGGCCGGTGCCAATATGGTGAAATTAGAAGGCGGTGACTTTTTACTGCCCACCATCAAAGCCCTGACTGAGCGCGGTGTGCCGGTGTGTGGTCATTTAGGCTTAACGCCACAATCCGTCCACTTGTTTGGTGGCTTTAAAGTGCAGGGTAAAACCGCGGAAAAAGCCGATGCCATGGTCCGGCAAGCGCTGGCACTGCAGGAAGCCGGTGCGCAACTGCTGGTGATGGAATGTATTCCACAGCCGCTGGCCGAGCGCATTACCCAGGCGCTGACTATTCCGGTGATCGGTATTGGTGCCGGCAACGTCACCGATGGCCAGGTACTGGTGATGCATGATTTACTTGGCATCAGCAGTGGTTATATTCCGAAGTTTTCCAAAAATTATCTGGCGCAAACCGGTGACATCCGTAGCGCCATAACAACCTACGTCAGTGAAGTGAAAGCCGGCATTTTCCCGGCAAAAGAGCACAGTTTTCAATAATGCAGCACCTGGAATCGATCTCCGCGCTACGGGCGCAAATCCGCGACTGGCGCTTAGCCGGTAAACGCATTGGCTTTGTGCCAACCATGGGCAATCTGCACGCCGGGCATTTCCGGCTGGTTGATATCGCCCGCCAACATGCCGATGTGGTGATTGCCAGCATCTTTGTTAATCCGATGCAATTTGGTCAGAACGAAGATCTGGATAAGTATCCGCGTACACTGGCGGCAGATATGCAAGGCCTGACTGCACATGGCTGTGCCGCCTTGTTTACGCCCACGCCGGCCATCATGTATCCGCGCGGGCTGGACGTACAAAGCTTTGTCGAAGTACCGAAACTGGGCGATTTACACTGTGGTGCCAGCCGGGCCGGTCATTTCCGCGGTGTCAGCACCGTGGTGGCGAAACTGTTTAATCTGGTACAACCGGATGTCGCCTGTTTTGGTCAGAAAGACTACCAGCAACTGGCGATTATCCGCCAGATGGTGGCGGACCTGTCGTTTCCGATTGAGATTATCGGGGTGCCGACTGAGCGCGCCGCGGATGGTCTGGCACTCAGCTCGCGTAACGGTTATCTGACGGCGGAGGAGCGTGCCAAGGCACCGGCGTTATACCAGATCCTGCAGCAACTAAAACAACAGATCCTGGCTGCTGCCGCCCCCTACCGCGAGCTGGAGCAAAACGCCAAAGCGGCGTTACAGGCGGCCGGTTTTATCCCGGATTATCTGAATATCAGCCATCGTCAGACCTTAGCCCTGGCCAATGACGCCAATGAGCCAAAAGTGATCCTGGCGGCAGCCAAACTGGGTAGCACCCGGCTGATCGATAATCTGGAAGTGTAAATGCTCTATCTGGGCTGCCCGCTGTGGGCTAATCCACACTGGCGTGGCAGCCTGTATCCGCAAGGTACCAGCAGCAGCGACTTTCTTGCCCATTACGCCACCGTGTTTAACAGCGTAGAGGGCAATACCAGCTTTTACGCCGATCCGGACAGCGCCACCCTCGAGCGCTGGGCGGCGACCTTGCCTGCTGACTTCCGGCTGCAGTTAAAGCTGCCGTCACGTTTTTCGCATAACAGTGCGACGACACAAGCAGATGATATCCTGGCCTGGTTAAAGACGCTCAGCGTGTTGGGGGATAAGCTTGGCATGCTGCATTTACAACTGCCGGCCAGTACCGGCCCGCATGCTTTGCCCTGGCTGGAACAGCAACTTATCACCCTGCGCCCGCATTACCAGTTGTGCGTTGAAGTGCGGCATCCAGCCTTCTTCGATAAGGCCGCATACGAAATTCGCTTAAACCGCCTACTACAGCAGTATCAATGCGAACGGGTGGTGCTCGATAGCCGGGCTCTGTTTAGTGTGCCGGCCCGCAGTCCGGCGCTATTGGATGCACAGCAAAAAAAGCCCCGGCTACCGGTACATGCGATCTGTCTGAGCGCCCAACCGGTGATCCGCTTTATCGGCTGTGATGATGCCAGCATCAACCAGCATTATTATCAGCCCTGGTTACGCAAAGTCGCCGACTGGCTGCAGGCCGGTAAAACGCCCTACTGCTACTTTCACACCCCGGATAACCATGGCGCACCGGCCTTATGCCGCCAGTTTGTCGCTGATTTACAGCCAATGGTGCCCGGCTTGCAGCATCCGGTACTGGACCTTTGGCCAGGAGAAGCGCGCCAGCAACTCGGTCTTTGGTAGAAAAGACCGCTGAGATCAAAGTTTTTCCGCCCAAAACCCGCTATGCTGCTTCTTAGAATGGCGTGAATGGAGAGCAGATCAGTGCTTAACACCCTGCTAGGCGTCAGCCGGGCAAATTTTCTAACTCTGACCTTGGTCTGCATCCTGCTGGCTGTCACCGCCAGTTGGCAAGCCGGCGCCTCACCTGGCTGGCCAACCCTGTTATTGGTGACCTTGCTGGCGCTCTGTGCCCATATCAGCGTCAATGCCTTTAATGAATATTTTGATTTTAAGTCCGGTCTGGATTTTCTGACCGAGCGCACGCCCTTTAGCGGTGGTAGCGGCACTCTGGTGGCTAATCCGGCTGCCAGTTACGCTGCATTGGCGATTGCCGTGATCAGCTTAGCATTACTGATCGCCGGCGGACTTTACCTCGCCTTATTGCATGGCTGGCAACTGCTGCTGATTGGTATTCCGGGTGTGCTGATTATTTACGCCTATACCCAATATCTGAACCGCTCACCTCTGGCCTGCCTGCTGGCGCCGGGCATTGGCTTTGGTTTACTGATGACGCTGGGCGCGTTTTGGGTATTTGCACAGCAAGTCAGCATGGCGGCCTGGCTGTTGGCCACCATTATCAGTTTGCTGGTCTCCAACCTGTTGCTGTTAAATCAGTTTCCGGATGTCGAAGCCGACAGGCAGGTCGGACGCCGGCATTTGCCGATTGTCATTGGCCGCCGCCACAGTGCCAGTGTTTATAGTCTGCTGGCTGCTGCCAGCTATCTGTTACTGCTGCTTGGTGTTGCCCTGGGTGCGCTGCCCTGGCAGAGCTTACTTGGCTTACTCAGTTTGCCGCTGTTGCTGAAAATTCTGCCTGGCATTTTCCGGCTGGCAGATAAACCACGCGAGCTGGCACCTTACCTTGGCCTGAATGTGTTGCTGTGCCATCTTTATCCCTTACTACTCAGTGCCGGTCTGTACTGGGCCGCCAGCGGCAATTAATCACGGAGGCAGGATGCAGGTTTTAACAACGGATATTATTGTGGTCGGCGGCGGTGGTGCTGGCTTGCGCGCGGCTATTGCTGCGGCACAGATCAGGCCGGATGCCCGCATTAGTCTGCTGTCCAAAGTCTATCCGATGCGCTCGCATACGGTTGCAGCCGAAGGTGGCGCGGCGGCCGTCACGCTGGCCGAAGATAGTCTGGACGCACATTTTCAGGATACCGTTGCCGGCAGCGACTGGCTGGCTGACCAGCTGGTGGTGGAACACTTTGTTAAAGCCGCTTATCAGGAGCTGGTGCAACTGGAACACTGGGGCTGTCCGTGGAGCCGTAAAGCCGATGGCAGCGTTCAGGTGCGGCGCTTTGGCGGCATGAAAACCGAACGCACCTGGTTTGCGGCCGATAAAACTGGTTTTCATATTTTGCATACGTTGTTTCAAACCTCAATGAAATCTCCGGCCATCCGCCGGCTGGATGAGTTCTTCGTGCTGGATTTACTAGTCAGTGAACAGCAGGTGCTGGGGGTGCTGGCGCTGCAACTGAATAGCGGCGAACTATTCCAGATCCTGGCGCCGAAAGTGATACTGGCTACCGGCGGCGCTGGCCGACTGTTTCACTACAATACCAACGGCGGCATCGTCACCGGTGATGGTATGGCGCTGGCGTACCGGCATGGTGTAGCGCTACGGGATATGGAGTTTGTGCAATACCACCCCACCGGCTTACCCGGCTCCGGCATCCTGATCACCGAAGCTGCCCGCGGTGAAGGCGGGATTTTGCTGAATAAAGACGGCTACCGTTACCTGCAGGATTATGGTCTGGGCCCGGAGACGCCCTTGGGCCAACCGCAAAACAAATATATGGAGCTGGGGCCACGCGATAAACTGTCGCAGGCGTTCTGGCAGCAGCAACAAGCCGGACTTACCGCTGACTATCAGGGCCATGCTGTCGTCTATCTGGATTTACGCCATCTGGGGGCGCAGAAACTGGCCGAGCGGCTGCCCTTTATCTGTGAATTGTCACGTTCTTACGTCAATATCGATCCGGTACAACAACCGATCCCCATTCGTCCGGCAGTGCACTATACCATGGGCGGCATTCTGACTGAGCTGCACGGCGAAACCCGTATCAGCGGTTTATATGCTGTCGGTGAATGCGCTTCGGTGGGTTTACATGGCGCTAACCGGCTGGGGTCAAATTCACTGACCGAATTACTGGTATTTGGTAAAGCCGCCGGCGAGCATGCCGCGCAAAGCCTGCCGCCGATGCCGCGTAGCCACTCAACAGCAGCGACAGAGCAGGCGCGAACGCAACAACGGCGACTGGCCAGTCTGTTCGGTGGCAAACAGCAACAGAGCATCGCCAGCCTGCGTAAAGCCATGACACTGGCGATGGAGCAAGGTTGTGGTATCTATCGCGATGAACAAGGTATGCAGCAATGCCGCACCACCCTGGTATCGTTACAGCAACAGCTGGCCGATTTGAAGGTAAGCGACCACAGCAAGGTGTTTAACGCTGAGCTGATCCAGTATCTGGAGCTGAGTTTCGGCCTGGATGTGGCACTGACACTCTGTGAAAGCGCGCTGGCACGCACAGAATCGCGCGGCGCGCATCAACGGCTGGATCCGGGTATGACCCGGCGTAATGATCAGGATTTTTTACAGCATACCCTGGCTTACCGAGCGGCGGATGGCAGTGTTGCGCTGCGTTACCAACCGGTTAGGATCACCAGCCTGCCACCGGCAGCCCGCGTCTACGGTGCTGCCGCTAAGCAAGGAGCCTGATGATGGAAAAAACCTTAATTATTCAGCGCTATAATCCCGAACAAGATCAGGCACCCAGCGCAAAGCGCTATCAGGTACCCTTCGACCACAGCACCTCGGTGCTGGATGCACTGCTGTATATTCAGCAGCAATTGGATCCGACGCTGGCCTTTCGCTGGTCCTGCCGGATGGCGATTTGCGGTTCTTGCGGCGTGATGGTGAATAAGATCCCGAAACTAGGCTGTAAAACCTTTTTACGCGATTATCCGGCTGAACTGACGATTAGCGCACTGGACCATTTCCCGATTGAGAAAGATCTGATCAGCGATATGGCGGTGTTTTTAGACCATCTGCAAGCGGTAAAACCTTATCTGATTAATGACAGTAACAGCGCTGAACCGCACCGGCAAACGCCGGCGCAGCTGAAAAAGTACCAGAAATTCTCCAGCTGTATTAACTGTGGCCTGTGCTATGCCGCCTGTCCGCAATTTGGCCTTAATCCGGAATTTCTGGGGCCAGCGGCGATTGTCACCGCGCAGCGCTATAACCTCGACAGCCGCGATCAAGGCAAAGCACAGCGCATGCCGCAGCTAAATGGCAAAAACGGCGTCTGGGCCTGCACCTTTGTCGGCTTTTGTGCCGATGTCTGTCCGAAGCAGCTGGATCCGGCAGCGGCCGTCAATCAGGGCAAAGTTGCCTCGGCTACCGATATGCTGATCAGCATCTTTAAACCTTAGGAGGCCCTATGCCAGACTCTGCCGGCGCCCGCCGCCCCTATCTGCAACCGCTCTCTCGCAGCTGGTGGCTAAAACATAGCTTTTTTCTGCGCTATATGCTGCGCGAAGCCACTGTGCTGCCGCTGCTGTTTTTCTGTGGCTGTTTACTGGCAGGCCTGTATAGCCTGGCTCAGGGGGAAAGTCAGTATCAAAGCTGGCTGGCGTTTATGGCGCAGCCCTGGGTTATCGCGCTGAATACACTGCTGCTACTGGCCAGCTTATATCATGCCAAAACCTTTTTTGAGCTCTTTCCTCGGGTGATGCCGCTACTGCCGGCACCGCTGATGATTGCTGGCCAGTGGCTTGGTACGCTAGTGGTCGCGCTATTGTTACTCTGGTTATTTGGAGCTATCGGATGAATCAGCCAAAACGCTCAGATGAACCGATCTGGTGGGCCTTATTTAGTGCCGGTGGCGTCTGCTTTGCAATGGTGATTCCGGGTCTGGTATTAACCCTGGGCCTGCTCTACCCACTCGGATTATTGCCAGAAGCGGCTTTCAGTTATAGCCGGGTTCAGCAACTGTTACAGAGTTTTTGGGGCTTAGCGGGTCTGGCTTTCGCTGGCGCAGCCATTTGTTTGCCGCTATTTCATGCCATGCACCGCGTGCATCATGGTTTGCATGATTTAAAGCTGGCGCAAGGCCGGCTGGCCAAAATATTCTGTTACGGCCTGGCCAACCTGCTTAGTGCTGTTGCTATCGTTTATAGCGGGATTATTGCTTAAGGGTAGTCAGAAAGCGCTCTGACTCAGCGATGGCTTTATTCATCTCGGCAAGTAAACGGCTGATATCGCGCTCAATACTGCCAAATTCGCCTTTTAGCGCACCAATCGCCTGGGCATTCAGATTATGCTTTAAATACAGCGCATTATCTTTTAATGACGATAACACCGGTTGCATCGTCGCTTCGGCCTGACGCATGGTCACTAACAAGCTAGTGTACTGGCGGCGGGTTTGGCTAAGTTTGCGTTCGCTATCACGCTTCAGGCTCTGATTACTATATTCTTTCAGCTCCTGCTGCCACTCTTTAAATAGCGCTTCGGCGACCTGCTCAATGGCATCAATACGGTTTTTCACATCCAGAGCTGACTTTTCACAGGCATCGTATTCCGCCTGAGTCAGTTTATACTGCCGCTGTAAATCGCCACCATCATATTTGACCAGGGCTGAAAACTGCTCCAGCGCCGAACTGAATTGCTCCTGCGCCTCACGTTGTGATTTCTGGGCATTTTCTACGCGATCGACCAAAATATCTCTTTTATGAACACCGACCTTTTCCATCGTCGAGTAATATGCCTGCTGACAGCCGCTAAGCAGCAACAGCAGGACTAACCAGAATTTTGCCATCCTAAACTCCCTGTTCCCTATTCTCAAAGCGCGAACTAGCCGTGCAGTTGCTGCGCCGCCAGTTGTAATAGCTTAGGATAAAACTCTTTATCCTGCTGAGCCAGCTGATCCTGCTCCACTAACACATCACGCAAAATCTGCTCTGTGGTCAGCGGATTGGCCAATACTACCCGAAATACTATAGTTTCCTGCCGCTGATAGCGGGCGGGTGTTAGCCGGGTGCGGGAGACGAAAGATTTACCTTCTTCGCGCTGCCGCTTCTGAATAAACTTGGTCAGGCCGTTAAGCAGTTCATTAAAGCGCAGCAGCTGCTCCGGGCTGGCACTGGCCATCGCTTTTTGCACCTGCGCCGGCACATAGCGGTAGGTCAGGATACAGAGCTCCGGCTCAGTGATCAGTTCAAAGTCGATATTATGGCTAATCAACGTCGCAAAATAGCGGGCCTTTTCCAGACTGCGGTCGATCAGGATCTGATAGCCCTGCCGGCCGATCACCTGTAAGCAGGCATGCACCAGCATCGCCATACCGGGTCTTGAGCCCTCCAGCGTCTGGCTGCCTAAATCTTTCGAACCTTTACGCAGAATATATTCGGCATGATGTTCAATCACGTTCGCCGTCGACGGGTGTTTAAATACCACCATACCGGCGCCCATCGGTACGTACATCTGCTTATGGGCGTCGATGGTCACAGAGTCTGCACGCTCAATACCCGCCAGTAAATGCCGGTACTTAGCTGACAATAAGGTCGCACCGCCCCAGGCGGCGTCAACATGGAAATGGCATTGTTGTTGCTCGGCCAGATCGGCAAGCTCATTTAACGGGTCGATATTGCCGGTTTCCGTGGCGCCGGCAACGCCGACAATGGCTAGCACTTTAATATTACGCTCCGCAAGGTCGGCCAGTACCCGGCGCATTTCGGCAGTGTCCACCTTGTTATTGGCGTCCGTTTTGACCGACACCACCATATCACGGCCGATACCCAACACATCTGCGGCCTTACCCAGCGAATAGTGACCACGTTCTGACACTACTATCGCCAACCCCTGATAACCATAATGCTGCATCGCGCGGAACAAGCCTTCTTTGGCGATACCTTTAAAGTCACCGTCCGGTTTTAATAAGCGGTTGCGGGCAATCCACAGCGCAGTGATATTGGCAATGGTACCACCGGAGCAAAAGGCACCCAGCGAATGATTAGCGCTGTGCATCCACTTTTTATAAAAGCCGTCTTTTTCGCCGTACACCAGATGATGCATCATGCCTAATACCTGCCGCTCCAGCGGGGTAAAGGCTTTTGAGGTCTCGATTTTTACCAGGTTCTGATTTAAACCCACCATCATTTTCGACAGCGGCAGCACAAAATAGGGTAAGGCCGAGGTCATATGACCAATAAAACTGGGGGCTGCAGTATGCACTGAGTGCGCCACCAGTTTTTGCATAATGGTATCGGTATAATCAGAAACAAAGGACGGCTGCTCCGGGATCTGGAACGCCTGAAAATCCCGCTCAATCTGCCATAACGGTTTTTCCACCGCTACGATACTTTCATTTAAAAAGCCGGCCAGATTCTGCGACAGGTTTTGTTCGATAATACTGAGGGTCGAATCCGGCGCTTCCGGGATCGTAAAAATACGCCACAGTGCTTCTTCGGAAGCCGTGGCCTGGCGTTTAATGATGTCGTTCATGCCTGTCGTTACCTGCTGTAACTCTGTCAGCGTTTATACGCAGCAAAGCGTTCAACTGTACTGCAACCACTTAAAAATGTCTGCAACTTTCTGAATTCCGTGTTGTATTGCCGCTAACTGCGTAAGCCAATACCTTTATTGATCAAATACATTGCATAGCTGAATAACACCAGAATAAAACCTACTACTACCGCCAGCGCCAGCCATAAATTGACATCGCTATAACCCAAAAAGCCAAAACGGAAGGCATTCACCATATAGACAATCGGATTCAGTTGCGCCAGTTGCTGCCAGAATCCGGGCAACAAGGTCAGTGAGTAGAAGACACCGCCCAGGTAGGTTAAGGGCGTTAACACAAAGGTTGGAATAATGCTGATATCGTCAAAGGTTTTGGCATAGACGGCATTGATCAGGCCACCCAGTGCGAACAACATCGAGGTCAAGACCACGGTTAAGATAATAATCGCCAGATTATGGATACTGATGGTGACAAAGAATAACGACAACACCGTAACGATTAAGCCGACTAAGATACCGCGCGCCATACCACCACCGACATAACCGAGCACTATAATATAGTTGGGTACCGGCGCTACCAGCAGCTCTTCGACATTACGCTGGAACTTGGCGCTAAAAAACGACGAGGCCACATTGGCGTAGGAGTTGGTAATAACCGACATCATAATCAGGCCGGGAACAATAAATTCCATATAACTAAAGCCGTTCATCTCGCCGATCCGAGAGCCAATCAGGCTACCGAAAATGACAAAATACAGGCTCATGGTAATGGCCGGCGGCACCAGGGTTTGCACCCAAATGCGCATAAAGCGGGTAATTTCTTTGGTCAGAATACTTTGTAGCGCTATCAGATAACGGCCATTCATTTCGTTTGCCCCCGGCCATGCTCAACCAGATTAACAAAGAGTTCTTCCAGCCGGTTGGCTTTATTCCGCATTGATAATACCTTTACCTGCTGCGCACTAAGTTGCTCGAAGATCGGGTTTAAGCCGGCACTTTTCTCCACATCCACTTCCACACTGTGTTGATCTAACTTCCGCCAGACAAAACCAGCCAGCTGCAGACTATCCGGTAACTGGTCCAGATCCAGAATAAAGGTTTCTTTACCCAGCTTGGATAACAAGGCTTTCATACTGGTGTTCTCAATGATCTGCCCTTTATCGATAATGGCGATATTACGACACAGCATCTCGGCTTCTTCCAGATAATGAGTGGTCAGAATAATCGTCACGCCTTGCTGATTTATCGTGCGTAAAAACTCCCACATTGAACGCCGTAGCTCAATATCGACCCCAGCCGTCGGCTCATCGAGGATCAACAATCTTGGCTCATGCATCAGCGCCCGGGCAATCATTAGCCGCCGCTTCATACCACCCGACAACTCACGGGCCCGGGCATGACGTTTTTCCCATAACCCCAGCTGGCCTAAATATTTCTCAGCACGCTGTAAGGCCACGGCACGCGGTACGCCATAATAGCCGGCCTGATTGACCACGATTTGCAGCAAGGTTTCAAACTGATTAAAGTTAAATTCCTGCGGCACCAGGCCAAGCTGACTTTTTGCCGCTTCCAGCTCGGTATCCAGGTCAAAGCCAAATACCTTAACTTGCCCGCGGCTTTTATTGACCAGCGCACTGATAATACCGATGGTGGTACTTTTACCGGCACCATTTGGCCCCAGCAACGCAAAAAAATCGCCCTGCTGTACCTGTAAATCGATACCACTGAGTGCGACTGTGCCGCTACGATAGATTTTATGTAAGTCTTTAATGTCCAGTGCCAGCGTCACGCTATTCTCCTGCTTGCTGTTGTCGGGCGTCATAGCCCCAGCGCCCCACTAACTGTTGCGCTAAGCCCAACTGGTCCAATACCCGGGCCACCATAAAGTCGACCAAATCACTGATTTGCTGTGGCTGATGATAAAAACCGGGCGCGGCCGGCATAATACAGACGCCAAGGCGGGCCAGCTTCAGCATATTTTCCAGATGAATGGCACTGAGTGGGCTTTCCCGCAGCACCAGTATTAGCTTGCCACCTTCCTTAATCACCACATCAGCGGCACGTTCCAGCAGGTTATCACTGGCGCCCTGCGCGATAGCCGACAGACTACCGGTAGAACAGGGGCAAACCACCATCTGTTTCGGCGCCGCCGAGCCGGAAGCGACCGGCGAAAACCAATCGTCCTTACCATAAACCTTTAACAGGCCGGGCGCCGCTTGCAGGTACTGTTCCAGCTGCTGCGCGCATTTCTCCGGCGCAGCACTTAACTGCAATTGCTGCTCAGTGGCAAACACCACCCGCGCCGCACTGGACATCAGCAGATGCACTTTAATACCCTGCGCTAACAATACCTGTAACAAACGTAAACCGTAGGGCGCACCCGAGGCACCGCTAAAGGCCAGAGTAATCTCTTTACTGGTTATCATTGGCTTTCCTATCGACTGGCCACGCTTAACTCAGCGCCTCCAGTAGTTGTTGATGAATGCCGCCAAAGGCGCCATTGCTCATTATTACTATCTGATCGCCTGGCTGCACCAGCGCCAGAATGCTGGCTTTCAGCTCAGCGATGTCATAACAAACACTGGCCGGCATCGAGAGCCGCGCGGCCAGCTCGGCCATCGACCAGCCGGCATTGCGCGGTTCATATAAAAATACCTGATCTGCCGTTAACAGCGCCTGCGGCAAGGCGGCCTGATGCACACCGAGACGCATAGTATTGGAGCGCGGCTCTAATACGGCGATAATCCGCGCCTGGCCCACTTTCGCCCGCAAGCCTTGTAGCGTAGTAGCAATCGCGGTGGGGTGATGGGCAAAATCGTCATAGATCGCAATACCTTGTGGAGAGCCTTTTAGCTCCATCCGCCGTTTTGGTGCCACGAAGCTGGCTAAGGCCTCGGCTGCAACACCAACCGGGACCCCGGCATGACGCGCGGCAGCAATCGCCATTACCGCATTATCAACATTGTGCTGGCCACTGAGCGACCAGTTTACCCGCGCCACCTGTTGCTGTTGCCAATATAGCGCAAACTGACTGCCATCCGGCGTTAACAATTCGGCCTGCCAGTCACTGCCATAGGCTTCACGTTGGCTCCAGCAGCCCATAGCCAGCGTCTCGGCGACAGCAGGCGTCGCTTCCGGAGATAACACCAACCCCGAAGCCGGCACGGTGCGCAACAAATGATGAAACTGCCGCTGGATCGCCGCCAGATCCGGGAAGATATCCGCATGATCATACTCAAGGTTGTTGATCACCAGTGTACGCGGCCGGTAATGCACAAATTTGGAGCGCTTATCAAAAAATGCCGTATCATATTCGTCGGCTTCAATCACAAAGAACGGCGCCTCACCTAAGCGGGCAGAAAGGCCGAAATTTTGCGGTACACCGCCAATCAGAAAACCCGGCTTAAGACCGGCATAGTCTAAGATCCAGGCCAACATACTGGCGGTGCTGGTTTTACCATGGGTGCCGGAAACGGCCAGTACCCAGCGCTGCTGCAGTAACTGTTCGGATAACCACTGTGGGCCTGAGGTGTAAGGCAGGTTATGTTCCAGCACATATTCAACGGCCGGATTACCACGCGATAAGGCATTACCGATAATCACCAGATCCGGGGCGGGTTCCAGCTGTGCGGGGTCATAACCCGGGGTCAGACTGATGCCCAGCTGTTCCAGCTGAGTGCTCATCGGCGGGTAAACCTGTTGATCGGAACCTGTGACCTGATGGCCAAGGGCTTTGGCCAGGGCTGCGATACCGCCCATAAAGGTGCCGCAAATCCCCAGAATATGAATATGCATAATGTACTTCTCTGTTAAGCAGGGGCTTATTGTAGCAAATGCAGAATAAGCTGCGATCAAAACTGCAATTTAAGAATAAATTCTTTAAAATAACCCAGACTGAATGAGATTTCGCCACTTGTACCGGACGAAAGCTTAATCGGTCTGACTCTGTCTTACCCGAAAATATAACAAGGACCTACTATAATGCGTCGCATCTCACCCGTACTGCAACAAGATGGCGTGGATCCGGATCTGATCTCGTTGTTAAAAACTATCCTGGCGGCCTGCCGGGAAATCGCCTTTCGCGTTAGTCAGGGCGAACTGGCTGGTGTGCTGGGCTCCACGCTGTCGGAAAACGTACAGGGCGAAACCCAGAAAAAACTGGATGTGATCGCGAACGAATTACTAAAAGAAGTGATCCTGGAAACCGGCGTGGTGAAAGCTATCAGCTCAGAAGAAGAGGATGATATCGTACCGGGCAATCCGCATGGCCGTTATCTGGTCACCTTTGATCCTTTAGATGGGTCCTCCAATACCGATATCAATAGCCTGATCGGCACTATTTTCTCGATTCTACCCGCCGATCCACACAAGGACGCCAGTGATGCCAGCCAGTTTTTACAACCAGGCTCCGCTCAAGTTGCAGCAGGCTATGTGTTGTATGGCCCATCAACGATGCTGGCGCTGACCACCGGCAAAGGCACCCGCTTGTACACCCTGGATAAAACCTACGGTGGTTTTTTATTGACCGCAGAACAGGCTACTATTCCGAAATATACCGCTGAGTTTGCCATCAATATGTCGAACCAGCGGTTCTGGGAAGCGCCAATGAAAAATTACATTGCCGATTTACTGAAAGGTAAAGAAGGGATACGCGGTAAAAACTACAATATGCGCTGGATTGCCGCTATGGTAGGCGATGTGCACCGGGTACTCTGTCGTGGCGGCATCTTTGCCTATCCCCGCGATCTGAAAGATCCAAGTAAGCCGGATAAATTGCGCCTGATGTATGAAGCTAATCCGATGAGCTTTCTGGTAGAACAGGCTGGCGGTGCCAGCTCCACTGGCTATCAACGCATTATGGAGATCATTCCGACTGATATCCATCAACGGGTGGCAGTGATTTTAGGGTCGAAGCACGAAGTGGAAACCTGTGTCAATTACCACAGAAATAGCACTGCTCCGGTAATATCAGACTAATTATCAATAGCCATTTTTACGGCCGTCATTATAATGGCGGCCAGCAATTAATCAGAGGACCAAGCGATGAGCTTAAGCGATGTAGCAGCTGGCAAAAATCTGCCGGATGAAATTAACGTAATTATTGAAATTCCGGCCAATGCCGATCCAATCAAATACGAAGTGGATAAAGACACCGGTACCGTCTGGGTAGACCGCTTTATGGCCACTCCTATGTTCTATCCGTGCAACTACGGCTTTGTGAACCAGACTTTGTCTTTGGATGGTGACCCGGTTGACGTACTGGTACCAACGCCTTACCCACTGGTACCAGGCGCCGTGATTAAATGTCGGCCGGTTGGCGTACTGAATATGGAAGATGAGTCTGGTCAGGATGCCAAGGTTATTGCCGTACCGGTCAGCAAGCTGACCAAACTGTATGACCATATTCAGGATATCAACGATGTGCCTGAGCTGCTGAAAAAGCAAATCCAGCATTTCTTTGAGCGTTACAAAGAACTGGAGCCAGGTAAGTGGGTTAAAGTCACCGGTTGGGCCGACGCCGCCGCCGCGAAAGCTGAAATTATGACCTCTTTCGAGCGGGCGAAAAAGTAAACCGCTGCTATTGAGATTGAGACAAAAAACCGGAGCGAGCTCCGGTTTTTTTATCTGACACTGTGGCTACCGTTAGAACTGAATACAACCGCCCTGATTTTGCCGCAGATACTCAATTAATTGCGGTGCCGGCATCGGTTTAGCAAACAAATAACCTTGAACTTCATCACAGCCCATCGCCAGAATCGCTTGCAACTGTGCCTCGGTTTCCACCCCTTCCGCGATGGTCGATAGGCCAATTCGTTTGCCCAAGCTGACAATAGTTTCTGCAATTAAGCCGCCACCTTCGGTCGCAACAGTATTAACAAAGGCGCGGTCAACTTTAATGCGGTCGAGCGGTAACTGCTGTAAATAACTGAGTGATGAGAAGCCGATACCAAAGTCATCAATTGCCACTTTGATACCAAAGCGTTTTAGCGCCTCCAGCGCATCAATGACAATTTTTGGCTCATCCATCACTACGGACTCGGTAATCTCCAACTCCAGCAGCTCCGGCTTGACCTGATACCGTTCGACTATTTCAATGACTGCCGGTACAAACTGTGGTGAGCGAAACTGTGGCATCGACACATTAACCGCAATACGCAAAGCGCCACAACCGAGGCTGGACAACTGCTGTAGTTGCTTGCAAGCCTGCTCCAGCACCCAAAGACCAATATCAACGATTAAGCCGGAATATTCCGCCAACGGAATAAAAACTGCGGGTGAAATGTATTGTCCGGGTTGATGTGGCCAACGTAACAGGGCTTCCATACCGACGACTTTTTTGGTTTTCAAACACAACTGCGGCTGATACCACAGCTCTAATTTATCCAGGGCAAAGTCAGCCCGCAGCATTCTGAGCATGGTTAAACGCTCAGTCACTTCTTCTTCCATTGCCGGCTCATAATACTGGTGATGCGAGCCAACGGTCTTTTTCGCTTTGTTAAGCGCAATATAGACCTGCTTCATAATCACCATACCCTGTTCAGCGGCATCGCGTAACCGGCAAATACCAAAGGTGGCATTCACCTGTAAGCTGTGTTCTGACGCCTGAAATGGTTGTGCAAACACCGCCGTCAGTTTTTGCGGTGTTAGTTCTTGTTCCGGGCCAACCAGCGCAAACACATCAGCGCCAATTCGCCCCAGTTGCGAACTGGCGCCAAAGTGTTCGATTAAACGCAGCGTAATCGCAATTAATAACTCGTTACCGACATCCTGACCCAAACCATCGTTCACGTCGGAGAAATGGTCGATATCGACTAACACCGCTACCATATGCTCAGGTTCAAAGCGCCGGGTATCCTGCAGGATCTGAATAAATTCGTTGCGGTTTGGTGTTTTGGTCAGTGGGTCAATATAGGCCGCATGTTTCAACTGCTGAAAAAGCGCGACGTTTTCATAGCCAACTGAGATGTTGCTCAGAAAGACTTCGATCAGCTGCTTGTCCGCTTCCTCAATCGGCCGGTTAGTTTCAATATAGACGGCGGCATTGTGCTTGTCGTTACCTAAATATAATACGGTGTCGCTGTCGGCAAAAATATGCTGCCGGGTTTTCAGACACAGATTAATTTGTTCAACAATCCGTTTATTATCTAACCGTTCTAACTGGCATTTGATAAAGGGCGCATAGTTACCCGCCGCACCGAGTACATAAATTTTATCGCTGGCCGTGCCATCATCTTCAATCTGGGCGCAGAGTACGCCCTCCGCATGCAAGCCAATAAGCGATGAAATCTGCGTGACAACACCTTCTGAAAATTCATGCAGCGAATGTTGCTCTAACAGGTTGGCACCCGCTTTGATTATTTTCTGCAAACCGCGGCGGTTTTGATTAATGGTTTTAATTTGTTGGTAAGAACGGATCGAAGAAATGATGGTGGTAACCAGCTTACTGCGGGTTAGCTCAGTTTTGGTTTTGTAGTCATTAATATCATATTCTTTAATGACACTTTCTTCTGGGGCATAACCTGGTTGTCCGGTACGCAAGATAATGCGCAGTTCATCTAACTGCAGCTCATCACGGATCCGCTTGACCACTTGCAGACCGGCATTATCGGTTTCCATCACCACATCTAACAGCACTAGCGCGGTATCGCTGTGCTGACGCAAAAAATCTATTGCTTGCTCGCCGGAGTAAGCATGATGAAACTCTAACCGTTTTCCCAGCACAATAAGATCATTTAGCGCCAGCTTAGTAACGGTATGAATTTCCTGATCATCGTCGACAATCAAAATAGCCCAGGCACCAATCGGAGTCTGGCTTGGGAGCTGAGTACTGTCGTCTTCTGCTAAAAACAGAAATCCTTCATCTGTTTCTTTTGGCGTCATTGGCTGAACCTTGTATTGTCCTGCATCTAATATACCCGCTTCCTTGCGAAAAAAGAAATCCCGCCCTGCGTTAATTTTCAGCGACCCTTGCTGTTAATATAGCCGATAACTGCTCAGCAGTGCATCAAACTTACATGGGTCTAACGGTTTTAATACTATATCGTTCATGCCAGCACTCTTAAATGCGGCGATTTCTGCCGGTAGCGCATGAGCAGTAAATGCCAGAATCGGGATGTCGCGGTAATCCGGCATTTGACGTAACTGCTTCGCCACCTCGGTACCTGGTAAGTCCGGTAATTGTATATCCAATAAAATTAAATCGAATTGCGTTTGCCGACAAATACTTAAGGCCTGCTCAGCTGAATGTGCCGCATATAACTCAATTAATCGCTGCTGAATTAATACGTTGATAAATGCCTGATTGGTTTCGTTGTCATCCACGACGAGTAACTTTTTTCGGCTAAAACGGGTTGCTTCAGCAAAGAGTTGTGGCACAGCCGCCAAACAAAACTCGGCACTTGGCCGACAGGGCACTAATTGTTGCCACTGACTGAAACTCAAGGGTGGTGCATAAGCGACAAAAGGCATGGTAACTTGTTGTAAAAAACGCTGCCATTCTGCTCCGGGTATTTGCCCGGGTAACATCAGAATCAGTAGCTGATAGTTCTGTTCCGTCAGCCGTTGTTGTAGTTCAGACAAGCTATTACAGCTCGATAGTTGTAAAGTGTAACCGCTCAGTGCGGCCAGACGTTCACTAAGTCGCTCTGGATCCGCATCGAATAACAATACGCTACCAGGTAGACTTTCGGACGCTAAGCTTTCACATGACAACGGCCAGTTAACATTCAGGCTAAGGCCAAGGCCATCAAGGGATTCGACTTTGCACTCGGCCTGCACTTTTTGCGATAACAGCTGTAACAGCGCAATGTCGGCATCCCGCCATTGCAGATCCGTAAGCTTACCCTCAGCTAATTGGCGGCTTAGATGCCGGGGTAATCCGTTACCATCACAATTCAACTGCAAGCGCAGTGTAGTGGGTACTGAGCAATCCAACACCACCCTAAACTGCAGCCGGCGACCGGATTCTGAACGCAGCCCCAACGCAAGCATCGCTTGCAGCAGCAGAAACAATTGCTCGGGATCAATACTTAGCGTCGCCGTCAGGTTGTCACTCCCCTCCAACCAATCTAACGAAGAGCCATCCGGCAGCAGACTGTTCAAGGCAGGTAACGCTTGCTGTAACCAACTAGCCAATTGCAAAGACTCGGGCTGGGTTTCAACACTACCAAACTGATAGCGGGCATAATGCTGTTGCAGATTTAATAAAGCACTGAACAAAGCTGGAGAGAGTTGCTCTTGCCGTTGCCATAACAGCTGGGCTTGTAGTAGCCAGCGGTTCACACATTGTCGTTGTTGTTGTTGCCGTTGTAGCTGGGCGCTGTGTAAAGCCTGCCAGTGCAATGTCTCATCAGCCGCTTGTGCAGCCTGTTCGGTACTGATTTGTAACTGCTGCTGTAACTGTGCCAGCTGAGTACAATGACGTTGTAACGCCTGATGCAAAGTCGGACTTAACATAGCCGAGCTATCTGATTCTGCATCCGGCGAAAGCAGCCGCTGTGCAACAGATTCTAACAGACTCTGTTGCCTGTGTTTTTGCTGCCGCAGCACCAGAGCTGCCAGCCAAAGCAGCAAGGATAACCAAAACAATGCCAACAATATCGGCCAATGCTGCTGCCACTGCCAAGGCTGGGTATCAGGAATAATCAGCAGCTGAAGATCTAAGTTGTTAGCACTACCAAATTGCTCGAAGGGTAAGGCCTGGGATTTTATTGCTTGCAGCGCCAACCAGCGTCCATTAATTTTTTGCAGTCGACTCTGGCCAAAACTCATTAACTGATCCGCTGCCGGCAATGGCTGCTCTGCACCGGCCACCGCCAATAATTGCCCGTCCGCTTGATATAACGCCAGGGTAGCAACCGGGAATACGGCACTAAACTGTAATTCTGCCAGTCGTTGGCTTAACTGCTCCGCACTTAAAGAGCCCAGGGTTGGCTTTAAGCTCAGTTGCACTGTATCGGCATATTGTTGCAGTTGCGCTTTTAATACCTGTTGCTGCTGATGTTGCTGCCAAAAAAATGCCGCCAGCAATAGTGACAAAGCAGCTATCAGATAACACGGCAGCAGATAACGAAAAAAAGCAGTCAAAATAGTGCTCATTGCCAAAAAAAACAGGAGCCCACTATATGTCTAAAGTACCCCAGGCTCAAGTGGCGCTGGCCAGGATTAAAAGTGCACGGCTATCCCAGCAAAAACACCATTAAATTTTAATTCGGCATAGAGGTTATCCAGATCATCAAGTTGCATATCGATCGCCCGGTAACCCAGCTTGAGCCGTACATCCACCAACAGATTATCAATCAACTGATAACCAATACCGGCTTGTACATCGTAATAATGACTGTCCTGAAAACGGGTAGCCTGGCCACTGGCAAAAATATCCAGGCCGGTTGCTGGCAGCGTAACCTGTGTATCCAGATAGAGCAAGGGCAACCATTGACTGACATCCTGTAGCGCATTGCGTTGGTTGCTCTGAATACCGATCTCACCTCGCAGATGTTTTGCCGCTACCCCTAAATCCAGTTGTACCAGAGCGTTATCAAGCAATTCGTAGTACAGCACATAGTCGGTATGACTGAGATCAAGTTTGCTATGCAATTCACTGCCAGCGGCAAAGTTCACATTAGCAAAAGTAAAATCGGTTGCAAGGGTGTTAGAACCTTGATTTTCTAAGCTTTGATATTGAACCCGCACATTCGGCAGTACTGGGATCAGATGCTCTAATGCCAGATAGTATCCTGACTGATTGCGATCATTAAACCGAAAGTCCTGCAGCTGGCTACTGTTGGCAAAACCACCTTTACTCTGTGGCGCCCAATAATCGAAACCGGCGTGTACACCTAACACCGTATCAGCTAATACCGGGCTGGTATGGCACAGCAAACCCGTGATCAGTAATAAAGACGCTTTTTTCATCTACTATCCTTGTTGTAATAATTCAGATAAATCTATTAAGGCGGCATTAGCGCGGGAGATATAATTTGCCATGACCAGGCTATGGTTCGCCAGCACTCCAAAACCACTGCCATTTAGGATCATCGGGCTGTGAATGGGTTGTTGGGCAGCTTCCAGCTCCCGGATAATCTGTTGCAGACTGACCATTGCATTGCGCCGTTGCAGTACTTCGGCAAAATCAATTTCCACTGCTTTTAAAAAATGCAACAGTGCCCAGGTCGCGCCCCGAGCTTCATAAAATTCGTCGTCAATCTGCCACCAGCTGGTTTTGACATAGCGTCGATCTGGCGCTTCGGTTGACTGACGGGCGGCGACATCCCCGGCTAAATCGGTATTAAACCGCTCCTGGCCGACACTGGCGCTTAAACGCTGCGAGTAACTGCCGAGACGTTTTTCTACATTTTTCAGCCAGTCACGCAAATTGTCCGCCCGCGCGTAAAACTGGCTATCAGTTTGTTTCGGATCGGCCAGGCCGTTGCGATATAAATATAATTGTCCGATCGCTTTGCGATATTCTGACTCGGCACTGGGCAACACCCAGCTGCGATGGTCAATATTTAATTGCGGCTGCGCAATACGCAAGAACGCATTTTCGGCAGATTGTGACTGCGAACGACTGAGATCTTTGCGCAGTGCCAGCGCCAGATCGCGTGACATCTCCAGCACACCAAATTCCCAGGCCGGCATATTGTCTAGCAGGCTAAATGGAGGCAGCACGTCGTTAGCCAGATAGCCACCCCGCTTTTGTAATAAGGTTTCTGTAACGCGGATTAGTGCAGTAGTCGTGCTGTAACCGACAACCCGACTGCCGTCTTCCTGTTGCATACCCTGTTGAACGTCTTCGATGACCAAGTCCGGTTCACGGCTAACCCACCAGCCGCATAACCAAAGTAAGATCAGCAATAACAGTGCAGAAACAGCCGCTATAGTGGTTTTGTTCATCTGAATCGTCCTATCGGATTGGCATAGCAGTAACAGGTAATTCCAGTTGCAGCACACTGCCACTGGTAAAACGTAATTGAATGGGTACCTTCTCACCTAAAGCCAGCGACTGCTTCGGCTCAAATAGCATCAAATGCAGCCCCCCGGGTTGCATTTGCAGGGTGGCACCGGGTTCAAGTTCGATCCCTTCAACCTCCACCATGCGCATCATGCCATTTTGCTCGATATGGGTGTGCAGCTCAATCCGCTGAAACAGCGGGCTACTGGCAGCAACTAACTCCAGCATTTGCGGGCTTTGATTCTGAATACTGACATAGCCTGCCGTGACCGTGCGACCGGGCATAGGCAAGCGGATTTCGCCCTGTACCAGCCGCACATCGGCAGCCTGAACGCCGGTGCTCTGTGCAAACCACAACAGACCCGCAATTATCAGACCTCTTAGCATTGCTCATTCCTGTATTACTGATAAGCAAGGCTATCTTACACCAAATCCGCTGAGCCGACAGCGTAAAACCGGCCAAAGCTGTTGCCAGAGTGCAGCAAACCAGGCAGGTTGGCCATGTTTGTAGCCATACCAGACTAACATGGCTGGCACTGCACCTAACAGTAGCCCCAGTAAAGGCAGCAGATAAATCAGTAATAAGGTGAAATCAAACATGCCCAACATTTATTCAGCACCCTGCTGTACGGTTGCCGCCTTGCTTTGCTGAGCCAGCTGAATGTCACTCAACTGGTCCGGCTGCTGATTCATCAGTGCCGTTACAGTGAGTTTCATTGATTGCTCAGCTTGTTGTTGCACTTCGCTGGCCAACTGTTGTTTTAAATGGTACTGCTGCACTGCGAGCTGAATCGTCAGCTCCTGCTTGGTGTCCGCTAATAACTCAGTACTGCTTAAACCGAGGATCGAAATAAAGGCTACTGTAGTTAAGTTACGCATGGTGTTGCTCCTGCAAATTCAGTTCAGTGGTTCGGTACTGCTGCATTACTGAATTCAAGCTGCGTGCCAGCTAGCAAAATAGACTTAACTTATTGTTATTTAATGACAATTAAAAAA
>NZ_AKKU01000015.1 GCF_000272005.1 Alishewanella agri BL06
GACTACTTTTTTGTTTTATTCGCAATGATGATGCTATTCTAGCCAGGTTCTGGTACCAATGCCAGCGCCTGCAACAACAGCTCAGGCTCAGCGCTCGCCAAATGTCCTTGCTCACTCAACAAACGTCGCCATTGCCGGGCACCCGGCATGCCCTGAAATAAGCCCAACATATGGCGGGCGATGTGCCAAAAACGCGCCCCTTGCTGTATCTGCTGCTGAATATAGGGTACCATCAAGCGTACCAGTTGATGCTGGCTTGGTACGGCCCAATGATCTTGGTACAACAGCGCATCAACCTGACTCAGCAGATAGGGGTTGGTGTAAGCTTCCCGGCCTATCATCACACCATCCAGTTGCTGTAAATGCTGTTGTGCGTCTGTCAGCGTTTTAATACCACCATTAATGCTGATATCCAGCTGCGGAAAGTCACGTTTAAGCTGATACACCCGATCATAATTGAGTGGCGGGATTTCGCGGTTTTCTTTCGGACTCAAGCCCTTTAACCAGGCTTTACGCGCGTGGATTACAAACTGCTGGCAACCGGCTTCAGCAACAGTAGCAACAAAATCCTGCAAAAACTGATACTCGTCAGAATCATCAATACCAATGCGGGTTTTGACACTGACCGGGATACTGACCACATCCTGCATTGCTTTTACACTATCAGCGACCAGCTGTGGTCTGGCCATCAGGCAGGCGCCAAACATACCGTTTTGTACCCGATCTGACGGGCAGCCAACGTTAAGATTCAACGCATCGTAACCACGCTGCTCAGCCAGCTTGGCGCAATGAGCCAGTTCAGCCGGCTCAGAGCCCCCCAGTTGCAGTACCAGTGGCTGCTCCTGCTGGCTAAAGCCCAGATAGTCGCCTTTGCCATGGATAATGGCACCCGTGGTGACCATTTCGGTATACAACACCGCGTGTTTACTCATCAAACGATGGAAATAACGACAATGCCGATCTGTCCAATCCAGCATCGGAGCAACGGAGAATTTTTGTGGCAGCACAAGGTTGTTCAATTCAGCAGACCTTTCAATAATTAGGTGTGTACCAGGTAGCTGGTCAGCTTTTTAACCAGCGGCAGTACCAACAGTAAGGTTGGAAAAGCAATCAACCAGGACAACCCCCAGGCAGAAAGCCATCCTTGTACCGTAAAGGCTTCCAGACCCAGACTTTTCAAAGTACTAACCAGAGACACAATAAAGGTCATCAATATCGATAACAGTAATGGCATCACAAAAGCAGCCATTTTGGACGGTAATTTGGGCATTCTAGGTTCAACGTCTACTACTAAAGCACCGCATTATACCCTATCTGCGCCTGTGTTGCAGCGTATCGGTATGCCCCGGCAACACTAGCGCAGAACCGGCAATATGATACACTGCGTCAGAAAGGTTGCCGATGGGAGTACAGGAATGTCAACTGAGAGTTTAGTGTCCAGGGCGCGAGCAATTTGCGAGCAAAATGGTGCCCGCTTTACCAGCATTCGGGAAAAAGTGTTTCGCCTGATGGCAGAGAATCATGGTGGTCAGGGTGCCTATGAACTGTTGGAGCAACTGAAACAAACCGAACCTGCGGCTAAACCTGCGACCATTTACCGCGCCCTGGAGTTTTTAACCGAACAAGGCTTTATCCACAAAATTGAATCCAGTAATGCCTTTATGCTGTGCCAGCATTTTGATAAACATCATCCGGCACAGTTGCTGATCTGTGAAAAGTGCGGCAACGTAACCGAACTGCATTCTGCTACCCTGCATACCGAGTTTAGTAAGCAGGCCGCCGCGCTCGGGTTTCATATTCACCATCAAACTATTGAAGCACGGGGCAGTTGTCGGCAATGTCGTGGAAATTAAACGCACAAACTGCTGTTCGCTCTTGTATTATAAAGTAAAAACTTCTAGGCTTAAGACTGTTGCCAGTATGTTGATTCTCAAACCCATAGGCATTTAAATGAATGTTGAATACATAAACCCTTTTCTTTCTTCGTTGGTGAATGTGCTGTCAACTATGGCCAATACCAAGATTGTACCTGGTCAACCGCGTATAAAAAAAGAAGAGGTGGCGCAAGGTGATGTGTCCGGCTTAATCGGCATGGTCGGACCGACTATGAAAGGCTCATTTTCGGTCAGCTTTGACGAAAAGCTCGCGATTGAAATTATGTTCCGGATGCTGGGTGAGCGCCCCAGCGGCATTAACCCCGATGTGACCGATATGGTGGGCGAAATCACCAATATGGTTACTGGCGGTGCCAAGCGGATCCTTGGTGAAAAAGGTTATGAATTTTCAATGGCGACCCCAATCGTAGTCTCCGGGAAGAACCATACTATTACCCATAAATGCGATGGCCCGACTATTCTGATGCCTTTCAGCTCAGAGTTTGGCAAAGTCCATATCGAAGTGAGCTTTGATAAATAGCCGCCTGCTGTAGCGGCTCAGCTTATAACAAATACTGATAATCGACCCGCGGCGTAATATTACATAACAGTTCATAAGGGATGGTTGCTGCGCAGGCAGCCACCCGCTCTATTGCTAGCTCCGGCCCCCACAACACCGCCTCGTCCCCAAGCTTGTCCTGTGCGTTCGGTCCAAGATCGACGGTAATCATATCCATTGATACCCGGCCAGCCAACGGCACCTCGCGACCATTTAACCACACTGGTGTGCCATTGAAGGCATGCCGAGGATAGCCATCACCGTATCCGACAGCAATTACGCCAACAGTGGTATCACAAGCCGCCTGCCAATGCCCGCCATAGCCAACCCGCTCACCGGCCCGCACCTTACGCAACGCAATCAGACGACTACTCAGACGCATTACCGGCTGTAAATGATGCGCAGTGCCAATCTGGTCAATAAAAGGCGAAATGCCGTGTAACATCAGCCCAGGCCTTACCCACTCAGCATGGCTTTGCGGAAAGGCCAGAATCGCCGCTGAGTTGGCCAAGCTACGCTGTTCTGCTTTACCGGCAATAAGATCAGTAAATACCGCCAATTGCTGCAAGGTACGATCTGAGCCGGGCTCATCAGCACAGCAAAAATGGCTCATCAGGCGGATCCCCGGTAACACTGCGCTGCATTGCCACAAGCGACGGTAAAAGTCGTCAAATTGCGCCGGCTCGATGCCCAGCCGGTGCATACCGCTATCGATCTTTAGCCAGACCTTTAACTGGCCATCCAGTGCCGCTTGCTCCAGCGCCTGTAGTTGTAGTTCGTTATGCACCACGGTTTGCAGATTATTGGCCAGTAACAGCGGCAGCTCAGCGGCCTCATAAAAGCCCTCGAGTAACACTATCGGTTTCACAATGCCGCCAGTACGCAGCGCCAGGGCTTCATCTATTCGTGCCACCGCAAAGGCATCGGCATCACTGAGTGCTTGTGCCACCCTGACCAAACCATGGCCATAGGCATTCGCTTTTAACACCGCCAATACCTGACTCTGTGGTGCCAATTGCCGCACCCGGGCTAGATTATGTTGTAGCGCCTGCAAATTGATCTGCGCGACCGGCCGCCGACTCATTAATACTCATCCTCAAAACGGGCACTGCCGGCATAGTTATCAAAGCGCGAGAAATGGCCGTGGAAAGTTAGACGCACCCGGCCAATTGGGCCGTTCCGCTGCTTACCGATAATAATTTCAGCCGTACCTTTATCTGCTGTATCCTCGTGGTAGACCTCATCACGATAGATAAACATAATCAAATCCGCATCCTGTTCTATCGAACCCGATTCCCGCAAGTCAGAGTTCACCGGCCGCTTATCGGCGCGTTGTTCCAGTGAACGGTTAAGCTGCGATAGCGCAACTACCGGCACTTTCAATTCTTTTGCCAGGGCTTTTAACGAGCGGGAAATTTCGGCGATCTCCAGGGTGCGGTTTTCACTCATCCCGGGTACCGTCATCAGCTGCAGATAGTCGACCATAATCATGCTTAAGCCACCGTGCTCGCGGGCAATTCGCCTTGCCCTCGAACGCACTTCGGTAGGGGTTAAGCCTGAGGCATCATCGATATACATTTTGCCTTTGCTGTTCAGAAGCTCTATCGCCGATGACAAGCGCGCCCAATCTTCATCTTCCAGCTGGCCGGTACGCACCTTGGTCTGGTTAATCCGGCCTAATGAGGCCAGCATCCGCATCATAATCTGGTCTGACGGCATCTCTAAGCTGAAAATCAATACCGGCTTATCGCTGGTAATAGCCGCATGTTCACACAGATTCATGGCAAAGGTGGTTTTACCCATTGATGGTCGCGCCGCGACGATAATCAGGTCCGACGGCTGCAAACCATTGGTCATCTTGTCCAGATCGACATAGCCGGTCGACACGCCGGTGATACCGTTTTGCGGTGAACGATACAGCGCATCAATTTTATCAATGGTTTTGGCGAGGATGCTGTTGATGGGCTCCGGCCCTTCATTGGCTTTGGCGCGTTGCTCGGCAATCTTGAATACTTTGGTTTCGGCAAAGTCCAGCAGCTCTGCCGCAGTGCGGCCCTGCGTATCGTAGCCGGCGTCAGCGATATCATGGGCAACACCAATCATATCCCGCACTACCGCGCGTTCGCGCACGATATCGGCATAGGCCAGAATATTCGCAGCGCTGGGGGTGTTTTTGGCAATTTCGCCCAAATAAGCAAAGCCGCCAATATCATCCAGCTGTTGATTGGCTTCCAGCGCTTCGGAAACGGTGATCAGGTCAATCGGCTGGTTACCTTCTGCCAGCCGTGCCATCGCATTAAAAATCAGCCGGTGCGAGCGCAGATAAAAATCATGCTCGACTACCTTTTCAGAAACCCGGTCCCAGGCTTCATTATCCAGCATCAGGCCACCCAGCACCGATTGCTCCGCTTCAATCGAATGCGGCGGCATCTTTACTGCTGCAACCTGTTTATCTTTTACACTTTGTTGTGCCACGTTTTACTACCACAGGAAAAACTTGCTGATGGCGTCATGCTAACCCGCGACTGCGCCAAAGCCAATTAAAGCTTATAAAATTTTATGCGCTACCAACTGACTGGCAGTTGAATAGGATATGGATAGTAAGGAAAAACACACAGGAAAAACAGATGATGCGGAAAATAACAAACGCACTGCCAGGCGGCAGTGCGTCTTAGCCATGATTAGGCTTCAGCGATGATCACAACCTTAATGGTTGCAATCACTTCTGCGTGTAACTGCAGATCGATTTCGAACTCGCCAGTTTCACGTAAAGTGCCGTTTGGTAACTTCACTTCCGCTTTAGCTACAGCTACGCCGGCTTCAGTGATCGCATCAGCGATATCACGAGTACCAACAGAACCGAACAGTTTACCCTCGTCACCCGCTTTAGAAGCGATGGTAACCTGAGCCAGTTCAGCAACCTTAGCAGCACGGTCGTTAGCTACTGCTAAGTCAGCAGCCAGTTTGGCTTCTAATTCAGCACGACGGGCTTCGAACTTCTCGATGTTAGCCTTAGTAGCCGGAACTGCTTTACCCTGTGGGAATAAGAAGTTACGGGCATAACCAGACTTAACAGTTACATTGTCACCTAAACCACCCAGGTTTGCGACTTTGTCTAACAGAATAATTTGCATTGCCTATACCCCTCTGTATTAGCTGTGTGAGTCGCTGTATGGTAACAGAGCCAGGTAACGAGCGCGTTTGATGGCGCGGGCTAACTGACGCTGATATTTAGCGCTGGTGCCAGTAATACGGCTTGGTACGATCTTGCCACTTTCTGTAACATAGTTTTTCAGAACGGCGGTGTCTTTGTAATCAATCTCTACAGTGCCTTCTGCAGAAAAACGGCAGAATTTACGGCGACGGAAAAAACGTGACATTTGTCTGTCTCCTAACTTAATTGTTCAATCTGTTGCGCATGCAGGACCAGTTTTGCCTGACCACTGCGGCTTTGGTGCCGGTTTAAAAAACCACTCACCCGAACCATGCTGCCCAACGTCAGATGCTGAGCGTGTTGTTGTAACACTGTGCCACTTAATACCACCTGCATCCGGACATAAGCCTGGCGGTTTAAGCCAGCTTCCTGTTGCATGCTGCGATGTTCCAGGGTTAACACAGTGTGCGGGATCCCCGCCGGACTCTCGCTGCGCTCAGGGTGCCGGCAAAGGGCGCCGCTTAGCACAAGGATATTGTCCATTTACAACTTACTCGTCGTTTGCTACTTGCTCTTCAGTTTCACGAGGAGCACGCTCACGACGCTCTTCACGTACCTTAGCCATTGGTGATGGCTCAACGATGGCACCGTTAGTGCGCATAATCAGGTTACGTAATACCGCATCGTTGTAGCGGAAGTTAGTTTCCAGCTCATCGATCACGCTTTGTGGTGCTTCCACGTTCATCAGCACATAGTGTGCTTTGTGCAGTTTTTGAATTGGGTAAGCCAGTTGACGACGACCCCAATCTTCTAAACGGTGGATAGAACCGCCCGCTTCTTTGATCGCGCCAGTGTAACGCTCGATCATACCAGGCACTTGTTCACTCTGATCTGGGTGAACCATAAAAACGATTTCGTAATGACGCATTGTAGCTCCTTACGGTTAGTAAGCCTCGGAAGAACTCGGCCGGGTTCTTATAAAGGCAAGGAACGTTGAGTGTATGGCCGAAGGTCGCGTATTTTAAGGACTCAGCCGTGAAATAACAAGTGAAAGCGGCAGATTGCACAAAAAAAGTTCAGGCCAGCAAGCTGGCCTGAACATTAGATACACCGGGTGAGCAACTTTAACGTGCCACAGTCTGGCAACGGGCGCCGTTAAGCCGCACACTCTTGCCTGAACCCGGATGCTGTAAAATACAGCTGTCTCCCGCCTTAACCAGTACAAAGCGATAGGACGGTAATTGGTGACGACCGTCCAAGGGGCGACCTTGGCTATCGAGCGGCATTCGCTGCTCAATAAACAGCTCCGGACTCTGTTGCAGTACATCATCGGCTAAGGTCACAGTGTTACCACCGACAATACTGGTAATAAAATCGTTCAGTTGCTGGCGGACTTCAGCGCCACCAGCCACTAACACAGCCGGCTCTGCCGCTGCACCACTTTGACAGCCGGTCAGTAACAACATACTGCCCAAGGTCAAGATGGTTATCGCTTTCACGGGTTACCCTCCGCCGGCTGCAGTTCAGTCATCAGCTTATTATTAAACAGAATGTCCTGATAACGAGGATCTAACAAACGCATCTTGCCAGCCGCGTCGTCATCCACCCGGGCATGATTATCAGACATTTGTAAGCTACCAAACCCAGCACTGCCTGCTTCAACCATCGGGCAGCGATCATTCTGCGCATAATAAACCGCCGCGCCAAGTAAACGTTCGGCAGGATCGCCCAGCTGTTTGCTGAAGTCATCCGCCAGTGGACAGCCTTTCACATCAGCCTGGAACACCGGATTGGTTTTTGGAATAAAGCCGTCGGCATATTCACCAAAACCTTTGGCATTTACGCCGGTAAACTGGATGGTGAAGTAAGTCGTACCACAGTTGTCAGTCGGATAAAAACCATAAGGCTTACCACAGGTTTGATCGCCAATCAGGATCACCTCAACATCAATCCCGCGCAAACCATTGATAAAGGCTTCACTGGCAGAGCAGGTGTTCCCGGTACTTAAGATAAAGACCCGGCTTAGATTTAATGACGGCAAATCAGTGTCAGTCAGGCGCCCTGCTTCATAATCAATGACTTTCGAATAAAACGGCACCGGAGACAATGTCTGACCGGTAACCGGGTTGGTATTCGGATATTTATCATTAAAGATAGTCCGTTCAAAGAAGCTACCCTGAATAATATTCGGACCCGTTACCATATAACCGAGCTGAGATGCCAAGGCTAGCAAACCACCGCCGTTATAGCGTAAATCAATCACCAACTCGTCAATATTGGCATCCGCGAACTGGTTTACTGCGCTAATCAATTGCTGCTGTGCCAGCGCAATATGACTGTTAAATTGCACGTAGCCCACCTTACCGGCAAAGGTATCCAACACTCTGACATTTTGCACCGGCGACGCAGCCACATTAGCCGATGTCATACTTACGGCTTTACGTGCACCCGCAGCCGATTCAAACACAAAGTCAAAGCGCTGGCCGGTAGCTGACGGGAAAAGTGCGCGATTTAGCAGGTCAACACCGGCTTGGGTATTATCGTTAACAAAGTCAATGCCATTAACACTTAGTAATCTGTCACCCCTTACCAGACCCGCATTGGCTGCCGGTGAGTTTGGCTCGGTGTAAGCAATCGTCAGTTCACGTGGTGGGGTGTTACGACCAAAAGACCAACGAATACCATAGCCAGCGGATACGCCGGCTTGCGTTTGTTGCTGGTATTCAGCGGTGTTCTCAGTAAAGTGGAAATTATCTTTCGGCGTGCCTGAGTCGGTTAGCTGTTCTGTTTTAAGCAGATTAAAATACTGAGCCACACTGTAGGGTGCCGGATCACGATCAACGACTTCGCGATACCAAAGATAAGTATTATTAGTCCAGGAACGTAACCACATTTTTTCGTGCATAGCGGTGCCGGCACGATCCGGATAAGGACGGTTACTATTAAAAGGGTCAGTACCGGTACGCGGCGTTTGACAGAAGTTCTTTAAGGTACTTTCGGCCGGGAACTGGCCAGCAACCCAGGTTGGAGCGGTAGGCGTGGTATTGCCAGAACCGCCACCACCACCGGCAGAGCCACCGGAACCACCACCGCCACACGCCGTCAGCGTTATCACGGAAAGTGACAACAATGACATTGTTAATGATTTTTTACTAATCATATGCAACCTCCACTATTTAATTCAGGGCTTCCAGCTAAAAATTTACCCGAAATTAACATGAAAGTTTCGGTGGTGCAAGCACCCACAGTCAGAGGGTGGCGGGCCAGTTACACCTGCTGCCGTTGCCGTACTGCTTCAAATAAGCAAATGCCAGTAGCAACCGAAACGTTCAAACTCGACACCGAGCCAAACATCGGTATCTTTACCAGGGCATCACAGGTTTCCCGGGTCAGACGCCGTAAGCCCTCGCCTTCGGCGCCTAATACCAGCGCTAAAGGCCCAGTTAAATCGGCCTGGTAGACCAGGGTTTCAGTTTCACCGGCAGTACCTACTACCCAAACCCCTGCTTGCTGTAATTGGCGTAAGGTGCGCGCCAGATTCGTTACCGTAATAAAGGGCACCGATTCGGCGGCACCGCAGGCGACCTTGCGTACCACTGATGTTAATTTTACTGAGCGATCTTTTGGTGCGATCACCGCATGCACACCGGCCGCATCCGCGCTACGTAAAATGGCACCCAGGTTATGCGGATCAGTCACACCGTCCAGCACCAATAACAAGGGTTTACTCTGGGTTTCAATAATCGCCGCCAGATCAGCCTCGTTACCACTGCTGCTTAACCGTGCTTTAGCCACAATACCCTGATGCTGGCCGCCGACCATCTCATCCAGGGTTTTACGATTACAAAATTGCACTGAAATGCCGTGTTGCCGCGCTTGCTGCAACAATGGCTGCATCCGTTTGTCGTCGCGGTCTTTTAACGCGAAAATTTCCAGCACATCCTGTGGCGCGCGTTTTAATAAGGCTTCGACCGCGTGCAGGCCAAATACCAGATCATTACTCATAGCTTACCTGTAGTGAATTACAGAGCGCCGGATTAGCGGCGACTCTTGGATTTCTTTGCTTTGGGCACAGCAGGCTTTTTACCTGCCGGGGCTTTGGCTGCTTTGGTGGTTTTGCCTGCTTTGGTTGCTTTGCCCGCCTTGGCCGGCGCAGTTTTGCCAGCTTGCCGCGCCAGTTTTTCTTCAAAAGCGGCATTTTTACTGGCTTTAATCTGCCGGCCAGAAACCTGGGTGCGAGCTTCGCCCACCAGTACCAGATCAATTTTCCGCGCTTCCAGATTCACCGCCACCACTTTCACGGTCACCGCATCGCCCATCCGGTAACTGACACCTGAGTGCTCACCGGTCAGAATTTGCCGTTCGGTATCAAAGCGGTAATAGTCATTCTGCAGCGAGGTGACATGCACCAAACCTTCAATATACAAGTCACTCAGTCTGACAAAGAGCCCAAAATTGGTGACGGTTGACACCACCCCCGGAAACTCTGAGCCCAGGTGATCCTGCATATATTCACATTTTAGCCAGTCGGCGACTTCACGGGTCGCATCATCGGCCCGCCGCTCCGTCATCGAGCACTGCTCACCGAGTGGCGCCATATCTTTTTCAATATAGGCTTTCGGACCGGTAACCTGCTGGCCTTGTTTCGCCAGAATGGCTTTAATGGCCCGGTGCAGCACCAGATCCGGATAGCGGCGAATTGGCGAGGTAAAGTGGGCATAGGCTTCCAGCGCCAAACCAAAGTGTCCCTGGTTATCACCCTGATATACCGCTTGTTTCATTGAGCGCAACATCGTGGTTTCAATCAGTTCGCGGTCGGGGCGATCGGACAAACGCGCCAACACCTCAGTCAGCTCCAACGGTGTCGGCTCATCTGACAGATTGGCTTCAATGCCCAGCTCAGCTAAAAAGCGTTTAAAGTTAGCAAAGCGATCGCCATCCGGCCGCTCGTGTACGCGGAATAAGGCATGAGCTTCATGCTTCTCAATAAAGCGTGCCGCCGCCACGTTGGCCATAATCATACATTCTTCAATGATCTTATGCGCTTCGTTGCGATGCACCGGCACAATCTGCTCAATCTTGCGGTGGCTGTTAAAGATAAAACGGGTTTCCACGGTTTCAAATTCAATGGCACCGCGCTGTGCCCGTACTTTCGCCAGTTTTTTATACAGGCTGTACAGAGTTTCCAGGTTGGTTAGCTGGGCGGCATATTCCTGCCGTAGCTTAGGATCGCCCTGTAAAATGGCATGCACCTTGTTATAGGTAAAGCGCGCCGCTGAATGCATCACCGCTTCATAAAACTGATAGCTTTCCAGCTTGCCGTGCGCACTGATATGCATTTCAGCGACAAAGCATAAGCGGTCAACGTGCGGATTTAATGAGCACAGACCATTCGACAAGGCTTCGGGCAACATAGGAACCACATGGTCCGGAAAGTACACCGAGTTCCCGCGCTCCAGCGCACTGTGATCCAGAGGTGTGCCAAATTGCACATAAGCGCTGACATCAGCAATCGCGACCCACAGCTTCCAGCCGCCGTTCTCTTTGGCTTCGGCATAGACCGCATCGTCAAAGTCACGGGCATCTTCACCGTCGATAGTCACCAAAGGTAACTGCGTCAAATCAACCCGCCCCTGTTTAGCCGCAGCAGGTACCTCTTCGCCAAATTTCGCGACTTGCTGAATCACCGCATCGGAAAAGACGTGCGGGATCTGATGATTTCGGATCGCCACTTCGATTTCCATCCCGGGCGCCATATGCTCGCCCAGTACTTCGACCACCCGCCCCATGGCGTTCACCCGCTTCGATGGCCGCTGCGTAATTTCTACTAATACCACCTGACCATGGCGGGCCGCACCCTGCTCACCTTCAGGCACAATAATATCCTGGCAGATCCGCGCATCATCGGGCACTACAACGCAAAGCGCATGGTCTTTATAATAACGGCCGACAATGGCTTCGCTGCGCGGCTCTAAGACCCGCACCACCCGCGCTTCGATCTTATCTTTGCTTTTCACGCTGGCAGCGGTCGCCAGCACCTTATCGCCTGGCAGCAAACGCTGCATTTCATGGAACGGCAGATACCAGTCTGGCCCGCCTTGTTCTAATTTTAAAAAGCCAAAGCCCTCACGATGACCCATCACCGTGCCTTTGACTAAATCCATGTGATCGACTAACCCATAGCGCTTACTTTTGGTAAACAGCAGCTGGCCATCGCGCTCCATAGCACGTAAGCGCTTTTTCAGCGCAAAGATCGCCTCATCGTCATTCAGACCAAGTTCGCTTACCAGTTCTTCAAAGTAGGCCGGCTGTTGCCGTTTTTCGATGTGCTCGAGAATAAACTCGCGGCTGGGGATAGGGTTGTCGTATTTTTCTTGCTCACGCGCAAGATGCGGATCATTTACCGTCATTAATTAAACTTTTGTTTCCTTTCGATACTATTCAGTGTAACACCCCGCAGAGAAAATGAGATGAATTTCATCTGACAGGGCGTTCGGCATTCGCCACTACCCGTGCTGGCATCTTGTCTGCCAGCTGTTTTTTCAGGCGATTGATTTTAGCATGAGTTGCCTGATCTGCGGTAATGCTATGATGTAACCAGCGATAAGCTTGCTCGAAATCGTTTGGACTACCTTGCCCCGCGACCAGAATTTCCGCCAGCCGCAGCTGCGCCTTTAAATTACCCATCGCCGCCGCTTCGCGTAAATAGATAATCGCTTTCGCCAGATCCTGCTGCACAAAACGGCCAATATGATAATAGCGGCCAATTTGTTCCAGCCCCTCCGGTAGTCCCTGAGATGCTGCCTGCAACATAAAATCCCAACCACGCTCCACGTCACGTGGCACGCAAACGCCATAGGCCAGCATATCGCCAAACAAAAACTGGTAAGATGGTAGCTTCATGATCTCAGCCCGGGCTTCGATATCCTGCACCAGCTGACATTCATCTGCCTTAACCCGCTGTAAATGACTATTTACCCGAATCATTTTCAGCAGTTCATCCTGAGTATATAACTCTACCGGTTGCAGCTCCTGCGCTGATAATACCGGAATCAGCAGCAAGGTGATGAGTGCTGTCAGAGCTGAAGATTTTCGCATAGCGTCAGATTACCGTTGTTAAGGTTGGGTCTGGAAAATCTTAGCAAATTTTGCGCCAGCTTACTGCTCATTATAAAACCGCCAGCTGGGTTGATTACGTACGGCAGTGGCAGTTTGCTGCAGCAGGCCACTTGGTTCCGCCGACGCGCTGGCTAAACTCACTGCCGGACAGCGGCCAAGCTGAATGTAATCAACCGCTGCCGCATATAAGGGATCATTAGGTACACCCCAATCACCCACTACAGCTGGCGTAATGGCACAATTTGGTGTCAGACCATTAAAGTAGTCTCCAAAGTCCAACGCATTAACGGTTTGAAAATTGATCGCAAATAAACGGAAATTGCCAACAGGTGTCGGAATCTGCCCCACCGGCTTACCACAGGTACGCTCACCAATCTGAATGACATCGATAAAAGGACTGAGGGAGTTAATGACCAATTCACTCGACGAGCAGCTGCCGGGAGTAGTTAACACCAAGACCCGTGACAGATTTAACAGGGTGCGCCCCTGACCAAGTGAGAACAATACCGTGTTGTTACTGGCAGTATTTTTATCATTATAGCGGTATTTCACAAACACTTTGCCTTGCAGCTGCGGATAGGCAATATGCGAACTTAACTGATTTGCCACCCGGATCAGTCCGCCGCCGTTATAGCGCAAATCCAAAATTAACTCGTCAATCTGTTGCTGATTAAAATACGCGAAGGCTTGCTCCAGCTCTGTTTCGGACAGCTCGATAAAACTATTAAACACCAGATAACCAACTTTGCGCGCTGCCAGTTGCTGCACGGAACGATGCAACACGGTATTGGTCGACACCCGGCTCTTTACCAGATCCGCCCGCTGCTCAACACCATCAGGCTGTCGCCAAACAAAATTACGCACCACTCCGGCCTGATTTGGGCCATAAATGTCTTCACTACTATAACGACCACTGTCAAAGCCGCTCAGCCATTCACTGACGCTGATCCCCTCAATAGTGACGATTTTGTCACCGCGTTTTAATCCTTGTTCAGCGGCGGGGCTTTGTGGGTAAACATAGATCACCTGTAGCGCCGAAGCGTTATCAGCACGCTGGCTGGCAAAGCCAAAACCGAAAAATACCGCATTAATAAAGCGGTCCTGGTATTCCTGTTCGGTTAACATAAAACTGTAATTGTCCCGCGCTGCCAGACTGGCATAAAAATAGTCTTGCGGATTACTGAAACTGTCTGGCGCCGGATTGCGTAGCTCCCGGTACCACAAATAATTACGGCTGAGCTCACAACCTATCCGGGCGTTGATACTAGTTTGCTGACAAAGCTCCGCATTACCAGGAGCAACCGGCTGGCTGTCTGAGCCACCACAGCCAGCCAACAGCATTAACGCCGTAAACACCACCAAGCGCATCAACATCGTATTCCTCCATCAGCACCGCTTAATTTAGCAAAAAGCTTACGTCTTAATTATTGCCAAAGTTTGGTTATAGCACAGCTTGAGTTAAAGCATACCTGCTTTGCCGGCAAAATCCGGGTAAAAAAAACGCTGCCAGGTGGCAGCGTTATTTGACGATTCAGCGCTTAATCCGCGAATGGATGGGTCAGCACAATGGTTTGTACCCGATCCGGGCCAGTTGACACTATGTCAATTGGCACACCGGTCACTTCTTCCAACCGCTTGATATAGTTACGGGCCGCTTGTGGCAATTGCTCCAGTTGCTGAATACCAAAGGTCGTTTCGCTCCAGCCGGGCATTTCTTCGTAGACCGGTTGCACCAGCTCAAAGCCTTCTGCAGCCAGAGGCGGCGTCTGTAATACAGAGCCGTCAGGCTGACGATAGCCAATACAGATTTTCACTGTTTCCAGGCCATCCAGTACGTCCAGCTTGGTTAAACAGAAACCGGAAATACTGTTCAGCTGCACGGCACGGCGCACAGCCACGGCATCAAACCAGCCACAGCGACGTTTACGGCCAGTAGTGGCACCAAATTCGTGACCTTTTACTCCCAGGTGTTCGCCGATGGCGCAATCCAGCTCTGTTGGGAACGGGCCTGAACCGACGCGAGTCGTGTAGGCTTTAACGATACCCAACACATAATCCAGATAACGCGGGCCAAAACCACAGCCGGTTGCTACGCCACCGGCCGTTGTATTGGAGGATGTGACGTAAGGATAGGTACCGTGGTCAATATCCAGTAGCGTGCCCTGCGCACCTTCGAACATAATGCGCTGGCCGTTTTTGCGCGCCTGATCTAACAGCTCAGTGACGTCAACCACCAGCGATTTCAGTAAGTCGGCCATTGCCAGCGCATTGTCCAGCGTGGTCTGATAATCAATGGCATCCACTTTATAATATTGGGTCAGGGTAAAGTTATGCAGATCCATTACTGTTTTCAGCTTCTCAGCAAACAGTTCCGGATTAAACAAATCACCTACCCGCAAACCACGACGCGCAACTTTGTCTTCATAAGCCGGGCCAATACCGCGGCCGGTAGTACCGATTGGCTTATCGCCACGGGCTTTTTCGCGGGCAACATCAAGAGCAACGTGGAATGGCAGAATTAATGGACAGGCTTCGCTAACCAGTAAACGGTCTTTAACCGGCACGCCGCGCTGTTCCAGCATGGTCATTTCTTTTAAGAAAGCTTCCGGTGATAACACTACGCCATTACCAATCACACATTTTACGTTATCACGCAAAATACCGGACGGGATCAGGTGCAATACCGTTTTCTCACCGTTAATCACCAATGTATGCCCGGCATTATGGCCGCCCTGATAGCGCACCACATAGCTGGCTTTATCGGTTAATAAGTCAACAATCTTACCTTTACCTTCGTCACCCCATTGGGTGCCGAGCACAACGACGTTCTTAGCCATGGTTCCCACATCACGGAAAAAATTAGGCGTGGATTTTAACAAAAGCCCGCCGAAGTTTCAGCCGTCCAGACGAAAAAAAGGCCATGATTTTTCATGGCCAATTAAACTAATTGATTTATAAGGATTTAAGGCAAGATAAATCGAACTGATCAGCGTTCTGATACAAGGCAAAACCAAACCGCAACCGATCTGCACGGTAATCTGTCTCGATAGCATGATGTTTTAGATGCGCGGCCAGTTCTGCGACCTGACTGGCACTAGCCAGCCGAAAGGTAAAAAAGTGTCCGTGTGCCGGTTCAGATAACAACAAGTTACTACGGTTTAACAGCGGGTGCTCAAGCTTATCGATTAAGGTTAAAAAATGCTGTTGCAGCTGCTGCACATACTGATGGATCCTGCCCACCGTAATACCTTGTTGTTTAAACAGCAACAAAGCGGCTTCCAAACGGTACAAAGCAGTAAAATCCATAGTCGCACCAGCAAAGCGGTAACCGTCCTCGCTATACAGCACTAAAGCCGATTTCTGTGCCGCCAGAGTACCAAATTCAGCGAACCAGCCGGTATAGAGTGGGCGCAGTTGACAACCTGTGGGCACTGCCATAAAACAGCAGCCCTCACCACCCTGCGCATATTTGTAGCTGCCCGCCAGATAAAAAATCCGCTCAGCAATTTCTGCCAGATCGGTCGGTAAAGCCATAAAACCATGGTAGCCATCAATCACCAGCATCGCTGTCGTTACCTCTGCCAGACCTTTGACAAAGGTTGGCAGATCGGCAATCGCATAGCCAGAGTTAAAAAATACCTGACTGCAAAACACCAGCTGATAATCATCGGCAGCGGCGGCTGCGGTAAATCTCTCGCTAAAAGTGGCAAAGGGCTCGGTTGGGATCTGTACCACGTCTATATTAGCTAACTCGCTTAGACGCTTAATCTGGCGTTGAAAGCTGTAAAACTCGCTGTCAGTGGTCAGTACTCTTAACGGCCGTTGCCAATCGAAGCAGCTGAGCAGTCGCATCACAAACTCGTGCGTATTAGCGGCGAACACAATTTGTTCCGGCTGTGGTAAGTTTAGGACATCAGCGATAAGCTGTTGTGTATGCGGAATTTTCTGACCAAAGATCAGCTGCCACTTATCATCCACCAAGCGCGCACTGTCATCCCAGTAGGCCAACTGCGCATCGCGGGTTACGTCCGGCCAATAGTGATGAGAATGGCAGGCAAAGTGTTGCTTGCCTTGGTTAGCGCCAAGAAAATGTTGATAAAACTGTTGATACATACCCTACCCTCTGGCTTTGTCCGAACCGGTTTTATAGCAAAAAGGCCCATACAGGGCCTTTTCTATCGGTCAAACAGCGGTTAGTTGCTAACTTTATCAGAACGCATATATTTGAAGAAATCGTTGTCAGGTTGTACCACCAACACATCATTCTTCGAATTAAAGCTGTTGCGATACGCCTCTAAGCTGCGTACAAAAGCATAGAACTCGGCATTTTTACTATACATATCAGCATAGACTTTCGCTGCTGTCGCATCACCTTCACCGCGCACGGTACGCGAATTCCGCTCGGCATCCGCCAGCATAACGGTAACGCGGGCATCAACATCGGCACGGATAATCTCTGCCTGCTCCCGGCCACGGGCGCGGTGTTCATCGGCTACCGCTTTTCGCTCAGCACGCATCCGGGCAAAGATCGAATCACTGATCTCGGTTGGCAGGTTAATTTGCTTTACCCGCACATCAATCACTTCGATACCCAGCTCATTGGCTGCCTGCGCCGCTTGCGATAAGGCGCTTTGCATTAACTGGGTCCGTTCGCCAGAGACAATTTCCTGAATGGTGCGGCTACCAAACTCGGTCCGTAAACCGTTATTGATATACTGCTTTAACAGCACTTCAGCTTGGGACTTAATACCACCGGTAGATAAGAAGAAAGCACCAAAGTCCTTAATCCGCCACTTAACATAGCTATCCACTAACAGGTCTTTTTTCTCAGCGGTCACGAAACGATCTGCCTGATCGTCCAGAGTTTGCACCCGGGCGTCAAGTTTGCGCACTTCCTGGATTACCGGCAATTTAAAGTGCAAACCCGGCTCATAAACCAGCACCCGGTTTTCCGCATCACGCTGAATCTTGCCGAACTGAGTGACAATGGCACGCTGCCCTTCCGGCACTACGAAAATAGCCGATACCACAATCAGCGCAACCACAACTACAATAGCAATAATAAAATTCTTCATCCGATGTTACCTCCCACTTGCACTGCGTGGTGAACTGCTGCGAACCGGCACTTGCTGCACTGGGGCATTACTGCTATCCAGGCTTGGGCGCACCGGCTGGCTGGCCGGAGTATTGGTCGCACTGGCGGCGCCTTGTTTCATTAGCTGATCCAGCGGCAAATACATCAGGTTGTTGCTGTTTTTGACATCAACCAGAATTTTCGAGGTACTGCTGTAAACCTGTTCCATCGTCTCAAGATACATCCGATCCCGGGTCACTTGTGGCGCAGCCAGGTACTGTGGCAACAGCTGTTCGAAACGGGCCACTTCACCCTGAGCTTTCAACACGATTTGCTGTTTATAGGCTTCGGCTTCCTGCATTACGCGGTTGACCTGGCCACGGGCGCGCGGTTCCACTTCACGGGCATAAGCCGTTGCTTCCTGCACGAAACGCTCCTGATCTTCCTGCGCTTTGATGGCATCGTCGAAAGCATCACGCACTTCTTCCGGTGGCCGGGCATCACGGAAGTTAACATCCACCAGCGTCAGACCCATGTTATAAGGCTGAATAATGCTTTCCAGTTCCTGACGGGTATTTTGCCGCACGACTTCACGGCCACGGGTCAGAACGTCATCCATAATAGAATGACCAATCACAAAACGTAGTGCTGCATCAGTGGCTTCGCGTAAGCTACGATCGGCATCCACTACTGAGAACAGGTATTGGCGGGCATTGAAAATGCGGTATTGAATTTCAAAGGTCACCCGAACCAGGTTTTGATCCTGAGTTAACATAAAACCATCAGTGCGCAGTGAACGAACTTCCTGAGTGTTAACCGGGGTCACAGTATCAATAAAGGTGGGTTTCCAATGGATACCAGCGCCCACTTCAGTGTGGTACTGGCCAAAGCGCAGGACAACGCCGCGTTCCGCATCTTTAATGGTATAGAAACCGCTCAGGCCCCATACCAGTAGGGCGACAACAATAATCACCGTCATCAGTGCAGAGGCACCATTACCACCGGTGTTATTACCCTTACCGCCAAAGATACCGCCAAATTTCTTACCGAAATTGCGAAACACTTCATCTAAATCGGGCGGGCCTTGATCCCGACCACCTTGCTTCCAGGGGTCGTTATTCTTGCCGTTATTGCCCGGCTCATTCCAAGCCATGCTTAACTCCACTTATAAAGTTGCTATCAAAGGTTAATGTATCAAAAAACTGGCGGCCTGACGATATAGTTTTCCAGCGGCTGCTCGCATTGCTTTAACAATCGGGCCCAGTTCGCTGCCGTTATTTTTAAGCTCAACTCACAGCTACCGTCTTCCTGATACTGTTCATGCTGCACTGCTTGTAAGGCAAATAATTGTGCCCGAATTTGGCTAAGTCGCGGCGGCAGACGCAGTACAAGCTGCAAATGCTGCTGTGACAGTAACTGGATAACTGCCTGTTGCAGCAAATCCAGACCAGCACCGGTTTTCGCAGATAACCAAACTGCCTCGGGTAACCCCTGTTCGTTATAATCAATACGGGGAGACTGCGCTAACTGGTCAATTTTGTTGTAAACCAGTAATTGAGGCACCTCAGCAGCGTCAATTTCTGTTAACACCAGCTGCACTTGCCGCATATTTTCTGCCCGTCGGGCATCGGCGGCATCAATCACATGTAGCTGTAAATCGGCATCCCGGGTTTCCTGCAGGGTTGACTTAAATGCGGCCACTAAATCATGTGGCAAGTGTCGGATAAAGCCAACGGTATCGGCCAGGATCGCCTCGCCAAACTGCGGTAGCTCAATACGACGCAGCGTCGGATCGAGCGTCGCAAATAGCTGGTCAGCCGCATAAACTTCCGCGGTGGTCAGACGGTTAAATAAGGTTGATTTGCCGGCATTGGTGTAGCCAACGATGGAGAGTACCGGCTGCTCTGAGCGCTGCCGGGCGCGACGGCCCTGCTCACGCTGCCGGCCTAGTTTATCCAGCCGGATTTTTAACGCCTTTACTCTGTCGCGCAACAGCCGACGGTCAGTTTCCAAGCGGGTTTCACCCGGACCGCGCAAACCGATACCGCCTTTTTGCCGCTCATTATCGAAACCACGGATTAATCGGGATGCGAGGTGTTGCAGCTGCGCCAGCTCGACTTGCAGCTTGCCTTCATAGGTTCGGGCGCGTTGGGCAAAGATATCCAGGATCAGGCTGGTGCGATCAATAACCCGCGCCTGACACAAACGCTCCAGATTTCGTGTCTGACTCGGACTTAACTCGTTATTGAAAATCACCACTGTCGCGCCCGTGTCAGCGACCAGGGCGGCGAGCTCGGCAGCCTTGCCCGAGCCAATAAACAGTTTGGCATCAGGAGCCTGTCGACTGCAGGATAATTCTCCCAACACAACCACACCCGCAGAAGCTACTAACATCCGTAGCTCCTGCAGATCTTCGGTTGAGTGTTCCTGCGGGAAATTAACGTGTACCAGTACGGCTTGCTCAGCCGGCTCAGCCAGATCAAACAAGCGCTGTTACTCCGCTAATTATTCAACATCCTCGTTATCGTCGGCAGTACCATTCTGGCTGGTCATCGTATTGACTGCACGTGCTGGTACCACGGTAGAAATGGCGTGTTTATAAACCATTTGGCTGACTGTATTTTTCAGCAAAATCACGAACTGATCGAAAGACTCAACCTGCCCCTGTAATTTAATCCCATTCACCAAGTAAATTGAAACAGGAATGCGTTCCCGTCTTAAGGTGTTCAAAAATGGGTCTTGTAATGATTGGCCTTTTGCCATGTCACGCTTTCCTTTTTTATTAAGTATGCCTGATATAGGTATTATTTTTTTTATTTCAAGTTGTTAAACGTGAAATTTTTGCTGCCATTTTTAGCTTAGCGAAGAAACGACAGCTTGCAAGTTTTCTGACAGTTCTGCTTCTGTTTTTAACCAGATCAAATCGGGCCAGCTACGCAGCCAGGTCAACTGACGTTTTGCCAGCTGCCGGGTTGCTGCGATGCCTTGACTGACCATGGTCGGATAATCAATTTTACCGTCCAGATAATCCCACATCTGACGATAGCCGACACAGCGCATCGAAGGTAAGTCCGGATGCAAATCGCCGCGTTGATATAACTGTCGCACTTCCTGTTCAAAGCCTTGCGCTAACATCTGCAAAAAGCGTTGTTCTATACGCTGATGCAGCAGGGCACGATCAACCGGCGCTATCGCAAATTGCCGTACCGGGTAAGGCAGCGGCTCACCGGCGGCTGCGGTCAGTTCGGTCAAGCTTTGCCCGGAAATCCGGTATACCTCAAGCGCCCGGTTAATCCGCTGTGGATCATTCGGATGGATCCTGCTTGCTGATACGGGATCCACTAAGGCTAACTCTGCATGTAACGCTGTCCAGCCTTTGACAGCCGCTTCGGCTTCGAGTTCCGCCCGTACTGCCGGATCTGCGGCCGGTAAGCTGGAAATGCCCTGCAATAACGCCTTGAAATAGAGCATAGTGCCACCAACCAGAATCGGTGTATTACCCCGCGCTCTGATGTCAGCAATTAATGCCAGCGCATCAGCACGAAAATCCGCCGCTGAGTAGCTGTCAGCCGGATCACGGATATCCAGCAAATAATGCGGCGCTGCCGCTTGCTCTGCCGCATCGGGTTTAGCGGTACCAATATCCATGCCCCGATACACCAGCGCGCTATCAACGCTGATTAACTCGGCGGTTTGCAAATGCTGTTTTAACGCTATTGCCAGTGCCGTTTTACCTGAGGCGGTGGGCCCCATAATACAGATCACCGGCTGTTCAACTGCCATGACCGCGCTCCGGTAAGCTGTCTGCCCAGGCGGCAACATTCAGCAGTTGTGCCGTCGGATGCTGCGATGTTAAGAGCTGTGAATAAGAGTTTAACAAAATTTCTGCCTGCAGAAAATTGGCTGATAGTAGTAGCGCTAATAGCACTGTCGCTGTGACCGCTTGCTGCGCTTGGCGACCTTGCTGCAGCATTAAACTAAACCAGTCACTGATCGCCGTGTGCCGCAACCACTGCGGTACCGCCCGGATAATGGCGGTATTATCTCTGATCAACAGATCAAAACCCAGCTCTTCCAGTGCCGCAGCTTGTTGCAGCAGCCAGTCTAATTCTGGTGTTATCAGTTGTAGCCGCAGCGGTAACAATAAGGGCGCGCTGACTACTTGCTGCTGCCATGCCAGGGCCGCAGCTTGCGTCAGATCTTGCAGATATAATTGCTGTTGCTCTGACCAGAGCACATAGCGGTTCTCAACCAGAAGGTAAGAACCCTGCGCCTTTTGCGGCAGGGCTTGTGCAGTGCTACTGGCCAGATACGTCAGCTGAGCGTTAACGGTGCTAGTGTTAACCTCTTTGCCAGGGCCACCCGTTAAGCTGCTTCGCTGCGAAGAATTGACCTTGCCCACCGGATTTTGAGCAGTGAATTGCAGTCGCCCTTCACCGACACTTCGCCCAGCAGGACTGTTGCTATCCGCCTGCAGCGGCCTTTGATAATGGTTATCTTTAGTGATAGCCGGCCAAGTTGCAACCGGCTCCGCTGAGGTAGGGCTAGGCTTGATGCCGGTTTGCGCTGTGCTGGGTGGCGCCGCCATTGCCAAGCTTTGCTGCAGCGCATCTGCTAAAGCACTGACCACAAAATCATGTACCAGTCGCGCCTGATGAAAACGCACCTCATGTTTTGCCGGATGCACATTAACATCCACTTCGGATGGCGCTAACTCCAGATATAACACAAAGGCCGGTTGTTGTTCGGCGCTGAGTTGTTCACCGTACGCCTGCCGGATTGCATGATTCAGCAATTTATCCCGCATCATCCGGCCGTTAACATAACTGTACTGGCAGGCGGCCTGTGTCTGGCAAGCGGCAGGCGGCAAAATCCAGCCACTAAGGCGGATTTGCTGATACTGATTTTCAATCCACACTGCCTGTTCAGCAAAAGCCCGGCCACAGATCGCCGCTAAGCGCTTTTGCCGCGCGCCCTGATGCTGGCAAAGAGGTAACCGGCGTATCGGCTGGCCGTTATGGGTTAACGACCAGCTAACATCAAACCGGCTCAGCGCCAGCCGTTTGACCAGCTCATCAATATGACTAAATTCGGTTTTATCGCTGCGTAAAAAACGCCGCCGGGCTGGGGTATTGAAGAACAGATCAAGCACTTCGATACTGGTGCCATCCGGATGGGCAGCGGGCCGCACCTGCACCGCCATGTCCCGGCCTTCAGCACTGGCTTGCCAGGCTTTATCCTGCGCGGCCGGTTTTGAGGTCAGAGTTAACCGGGAGACCGAGCTGATACTGGCGAGAGCTTCACCGCGAAAGCCGAGACTACAAATTTGCTCCAAATCGGCCAGGCTACTGATCTTACTGGTCGCATGCCGGCTTAACGCCAGCACCAGTTCCTGCTCGGCAATACCATTGCCATTGTCGCGGATCAGGATTTTCTTACTGCCGCCCTTCTCTATTTCCAGCTCGATTTGCGTCGCACCGGCGTCCAGGCTGTTCTCTACCAGTTCTTTTACCACTGATGCCGGGCGCTCTACCACCTCACCGGCAGCAATCTGGTTCGCCAGCTGCGGCGGCAATAATTGAATGGGCATCTCAGGGGATCCGTAACACCTGACCGATACGCAGGCTATCAGAACGTAACTGATTGTGCGTGCGTAACTCGTCTATCGACACATTATAACGTTGCGCCAGTAGTGACAGCGATTCGCCAGCCTGAACACGGTGTTCTTTCGCCCGACGCTGGGCGAACAACGAATCTGCCGGTGGCGACAACTCAAAGTGCCGGCGCACACCATTAAAAATGGATTGCACCAGTTTTTGCTGATGGCCAGGCGTCCGTAATAAGCGCTCTTCCTGTGGATTGGAAATAAAACCCACTTCAACCAAAATCGATGGAATATCGGGCGCTCGTAATACCCCTAAACTGGCGGCCTGCGGTTCGCGCTTATGCAAGGTAGTAATTTTACCCATCTCAGATAACACCTGATTCGCCACCTGATGCGCAGTGACCATCGAATGATTCATCGACAAGTCCAGTACCGTTTGTGCCAGATAGCGTTCATTGGCCGAGTCTTTAATCACCTCGGCCACGCCACCTAACAGTTCACCGTGACGCTCGGTTTGTTCCAACATCCGGCCCACTTCTGAGGTAGCGCGACGCAGTGATAAAACCCAGACGGCAGCGCCGCGCGGATGTGGCGAAGTAAAAGCATCGGCATGCACGGAAATCAAAAGATCGGCTTGCAACCGCCGGGCAATATCAGTGCGGTTATTGACCGGAATATAATAATCGCCGGTACGCACCAGCGCCGCTTTCATACCAGGCTCACGGTTAAAACGTTCAACCAAGGCTTTGGCTAATGGCAAGGTCAGGTTTTTCTCAAAAGTGCCGGAAGGACCAATAGAACCAGGGTCGTTTCCACCATGCCCGGCATCTACGGCAATAATAATATCGCGCGCTGCCCGAATACTGGCAGGTACCGGTGTTCTGGCCGGCGTAGTATTGGCTGGAGTTGTTGCCACAGGACGACTGGCCTGGCTGGCATTAGCGCTACTGGCCGCAGCGCTGGCCGTCAGCGGTAGATCGACAACCAGCCGGTGCCCGAAACTGTCCACCGGGGTTAACGCAAACACATTCGGCTTTATCGTTTGGGTCAGATCGAGCACAATACGCATCTTGCCCTGACCACCACTGCTACGAATGCCGCTAATCAACGGCGATTGCCCGTTGCTGGCTGGTAACGCCGGGCTACCTCGAACGTTACTGAGATCAATCACTAAACGATCAGGTTTATCGAGGGTAAAGTATTTAAAATCCGGCGCCGATGCCAAATCAAAGACCACCCGCGTATTATCCGATGCCGGAGCAATCCGCACACTTTGTACCTGCGCGCTTGCCTGCACCAGCGGTGCGGCAAATAAACAGATTAAGACCAGAACCAGCAGTGACAGCGCGTTATTTTTGCTCATTATCCGTCAATATCGTTATTATTTTACTGCCTGCCTGACTGCCCGCTACTAACTGCAAAGTGCGCAGTTCTCCCTGCTGAGTCAGTTGTAATTGTAAATCGGCTTGCGGCAAATAACCGGCGCCCCGCTCCGGCCATTCGATTAAACATAAGCTGTTTGGATTAAAGTAATCCCTTATGCCCATAAATTCCAGCTCTTCCGGATCATGCAGCCGATATAAATCAAAGTGATATACCTGCAACTCCGCCAACTGATAGGGTTCGACCAGCGTATAGGTCGGGCTTTTTACCGCGCCCGGATGCCCCAGCGCCTGAATCAGCCCACGGCAAAAGGTCGTTTTCCCAGCCCCCAGGTCACCTTGCAAAAACACCACCATACCACCATGCAACAGGCCGGCTAATCTTGCCGCCAGGGCCAGGGTAGCAGCTTCTGATTGCAGTGTAAGGTGGTGTTGACTCACTATCTGATCCTACCGTGCTTGATATCACTTTCTGGCTGGCTATGGTAACAAAGGAACAAGCCAGACAGCCAGTAAAACCAATAAAATACCGCCATTGGACGTCTAAGTTGCCGATTAGTTCCGGTTAGTGACACAACGCGGCTGCCAAAAGTAAGTTGTGATAATATAAAGCCTTCTTAACAGGCGTTATAACATGCAAGCAGAAAAGATCCGCAATCAGATTAAAGCCTGGGCCAAAGAGCTGGGCTTTCAGGCCTGTGGCATTAGCCGGCCACAGCTGGGTGCAGAACAAGAACAGCGTTTACAGCAGTGGCTGGACGCCGGTTACCATGGTGAAATGCAGTATATGGCAGAGCATGGCATGTTGCGCGCCAGACCTGCCGGGCTGCATCCGGGGACCTTGAGTGTAATCAGCGTGCGCCTGGATTACCTGCCAAAAGCGGCGGCCTTTGCCACGAATCTGGCCGACCCCAGCCAGGCCTATATCAGCCGCTATGCGCTGGGTCGCGATTATCATAAATTAATGCGTAACCGCTTAAAGCAACTGGGACAAAAAATTGCCACCCTGATCTCGGATCTGGACGGCCGGCCCTTTGTAGATTCGGCGCCGATTTTAGAACGGCCTTTAGCGCAGCAAGCCGGCCTGGGCTGGATAGGGAAACACAGTCTACTGCTGGCTGAAGAAGCCGGTTCCTGGTTTTTTCTCGGCGAGTTACTGGTTAATCTGGAACTGCCGGTTGACCAACCACACCCCGGCGATTGCGGCAGCTGCGTCGCCTGTATTACCAGCTGCCCTACCGGCGCTATCGTTGCGCCCTATGTCGTTGATGCCCGCCGCTGCATCTCCTATCTGACAATTGAGCTGAAAGGCGCCATTCCAACGGAATTCAGACCCTTACTGGGTAATCGCATTTACGGCTGTGATGATTGCCAGCTGGTATGCCCGGTGAACCGGCAGGCACCGCTGACTGCGGAGCCGGATTTTCAACGCCGGCCGCAGTGGCAGGATCAATCGCTGCTGGCATTATTTCAGTGGGATGAAACGACCTTCCTGCGCCTGACCGAAGGCAGTGCCATCCGGCGTATTGGTTTTGAACGTTGGCAGCGCAACCTGGCAGTGGCGCTGGGTAATGCCCCCTACCAGCCGGAAATTGTCGCCTCGCTTAAGCAGGCACAGCCAACAGCGACGCCGCTGGTTGCCGAACATATTGAGTGGGCCTTGCAGCAACAAAAACAAAAAAGCTATCTGGCGCAGAATCTGTTACCACGTAGTACCGAAAGACTGGTGCGGATTATTCAGAAGGGCTTGCCCAGAGATGCTGGCTAAGTTGGGCATCACGCTGTGCCTGGCGAGCTGCCGCCAGCACACAAATTTGTTGCTGTCGGGCGCTTGAGGCCTGATGCCATTCGGTAATTTCACTGAGTAAACGGCCGCAGCCAAGGCAACAGTCCTGCTGATCCAGACAACAATTACGCACACAAGGGGACTTAACCATACGCAGTCCTCTACAACGGCTTATCGATAGTGCCTGAGTATAGCGCGGCAGCGTCAGACCCGCGCAAAATTTAACAAAAAATTCTTATTTGGCAAGCATAGCTTCGTTGCTGCCAGCTGCCCAGTAACCAGAAACGACAAAGCAGCCAGTAGGCTGCTTTGTGTTGAATTTGGAGCGAGTTACGAGGTTCGAACTCGTGACCTCGACCTTGGCAAGGTCGCGCTCTACCAGCTGAGCTAAACTCGCATCGGGTCGCAGTGATTAACGAGGTTAATCTTGCGTCTGATGGCGCGCATTTTACAAAATCAGTCGCCCGATGCAAGGTTTTTTTCAGGGTAAACGAAAAAAATATTGGCGATAGGTGACTAATTCAGCAATTGACTCACGGATATCGTCCAGCGCCAGGTGGCTGCTGCTCTTTTGCACCTTGTTCAGCACCTCAGGATGCCAGCGCCGCGCCAGTTCTTTTACCGTGCTGACATCTAAATTACGGTAATGGAAGAAGGCTTCCAGCTCTGGCGCATACTCCGCCAAAAAACGCCGGTCCTGACCAATGCTGTTCCCACACATCGGGGATTTGCCCTTGCTCACATATTGGCTTAAAAAGGCGATGGTTTGCTGCTCAGCCTCTGCCAGCGTCACCGTGCTGGCACGACAACGGGCAGTCAAACCGCTTTTGCCATGCTGCTCTACACACCAGGGGTCCATATTATCCAGAATCTCGTCCGCCGTCTTAATCGCAAATACCGGGCCCTCGGCCAGAATATTTAACTGACTGTCGGTAACGATGGTCGCCATTTCCAAAATGACGTCGGTTTTCGGTTCCAGGCCGGTCATTTCCAGATCCAGCCAAATCAGATTAGTATCATTTACTGCCATAGTTTCCTCAGCTATATCGAAGCCAGATGGCTTTGTCCGCGGGCGCTTTACAGGTATGATACACCCCAGAAACCAACTGTGATAGCTAAAGCCAGCAAAACGGTAAACCGTGACCAAGAAAAAACACCTGAATCAACGCCAGCATCAACGTATTGCCGACAATGAGCAGCGGCGGCTAAAACGCAGCAATAAAGCCAGTGCCAGTGACTGGGACGACGCCCTACTGCACCCGCCGGAACCGGGGTTAGTGCTTAGCCGCTTTGGTCAGCATGCCGATGTCGAAGATACGAGCGGTGCTGTGGTGCGCTGTAATATGCGCCGCACTATCAGTTCGGTGGTGACCGGCGACCAGGTCAGCTGGCGCCGCAGCAAACAACCGACCGGCAGCATTGATGGCGTGATTGAAGCGGTGGCAGAACGGCACTCGGTACTGCTACGCCCGGATTTTTATGATGGCTTAAAACCGGTCGCCGCCAATATCGATTTAATGATTATTGTCTCCGCCATCCTGCCGGCGCTGTCGTTAAATATTATCGACCGTTATCTGGTGGCCTCAGAAATCACCGGCATTAAACCGCTACTGGTCATTAATAAAATCGACTTATTACCCGAAACTGAACAACAGGCGCTCGACCAACAACTGCAACTGTACCGGCAGATGGGCTACGCCTGCCTGCTGGTCAGTGCCAAAACCGGTCAAGGTATGGCCGAGCTGCTACAGTATCTGCATAGCGGTACCAGCATCTTTGTCGGCCAGTCGGGCGTCGGCAAGTCATCGCTGATGAATACCCTGATGCCGGGCCTGGCGGCCGCGACGCAGGAAGTATCAGAAGTATCGGGTCTGGGCCAGCATACCACCACGGTTTCCCGGCTGTATCACCTGCCGGAAGGCGGCAAGCTGATTGATTCACCGGGTATTCGCGAGTTTGCACTCTGGCATTTATCGCCGGAGGAAGTGACCAACGGCTTTATCGAGTTCCGGCCCTGGCTGGGCCGGTGTAAGTTCCGCGACTGTAAGCATCTGACCGATCCGGGCTGTGCTATTCAGCATGCCGTAGCAGAGGGCGAGATCAGCCCGCTACGCTACGAGAGTTACCAGAAAATCCTGCACAGTATGGCGCAGGATAAACCGCATTATTTTTAACTTTTAGTCTTTCAATACGAGTAGCTGACATCTTATGGATAAATTTAAAATCACTCTGCAATACCTGTTACCCAAGCACCTGTTATCACGTTTGGTGGGTTATCTGGCCGCAGCGAAACTGGGTTTTATCAGTCATGCCCTGATTAGCCTGTTTATCAAAGCCTATAAGATCAATATGCAGGAAGCCAGGCATGAAAAAGCCAGTGACTATGCCAGCTTTAATGAGTTCTTTACCCGGCCGCTGAAAGACGGTATCCGGCCGCTGGTCGCCGATCCTGCCATCGTCGCGCACCCGGTAGACGGTGCCATCAGCCAGCTCGGCGATATCGTCGCTGGCCAGCTGGTGCAGGCAAAAAACCACGATTACAGCCTGCAAAGTCTGCTCGGCGGTAAAGCCGAAACGGCGGAGCCTTTTGCTGGCGGTAAATTCGCTACCATTTATCTGGCGCCCAAAGATTACCACCGTATCCATATGCCGGTTAGCGGCACCCTGCGCGAGATGATCTATGTACCGGGCGAGCTATTCTCAGTAAACCCGCTGACCGCTGAAAATGTCCCGGATCTGTTTGCCCGTAATGAACGAGTAGTAACCATTTTTGATACTGAATTCGGCCCTATGGCATTGGTATTGGTTGGCGCCACTATCGTAGCCAGTATCGAAACCGTTTGGGCGGGCACCGTCACACCACCGACCGGTAAAGAGGTATTTCGCTGGCAATATCCGGCTGAGGGTTTAAACAGCATCAGACTGGAAAAGGGCGCTGAGATGGGCCGTTTTAAACTGGGCTCTACTGTGATTCTGGCGTTCCCGCATGGCAGCATCGACTTTTTAGCTGACCAACAGCCGGGCACAGTGACCCGTATGGGCACCGCCTTTGCCAATATTAAGCCAGCCAAGATGGCGGACTAAGATGCAGATTATTGCCCATCGCGGCGCCAGTGGTGAGTATCCGGAAAATACCCTGCTGGCGTTTCGCCAGGCCTTAGCCCAGGGCGCAGATGCTATCGAGCTGGATGTGTTTGCGGTAGAAGGCGAACTGATTGTGATCCACGATCCGCATCTGCAGCGCACCACCAATGGCCGCGGCAGTATTTACCAGCATAGCCTGGCACAACTGGCCACTATCGACGCCGGTGCCGGCGAGCCGATCCCGCTATTGTGGCAGGTGCTACAGCTGGTACAAGGCCGCTGTTGGCTAAATATCGAATTAAAGGGAGCGGATACGCTCGAACCTTTGCTAAAACTGTTGCAGCGCGCTGAGCGCGAGCTGAACTATGATCTTAACAGCCTGCTGATTTCCTCCTTTAATCATAAACTGTTGGCCGCCGTAAAAGCGGCGCGGCCTGAGCTAAAAACCGGTGCGCTAACGGCTTCACTGCCTATCGACAATTGCGCCTTCGCTACGCAATTGCAGGCGTACTCAGTACACTGTGATGCCGGCTTTATCGATGCGGCGCTGGTTGCCGATGCCAAAGCCCGGCAACTGCAGCTTTATGTTTATACGGTAGATGAGGCAGATGATTTAGCGCGGCTAAAGGCGCTCGGTGTCGATGGGGTTTTTACTAATTATCCGGCGCGCAGCCGCAAGCTTCTGACATAAAACCACAACCACCTGATGTAAAAAAACCTGCTTTAAGCAGGTTTTTTATCATCGGTTTCACAGCTATTACACTGATTGCAAAGCCGCATATTCATAATATGGGCAAACACGACGAGCGAGGCGCCAATCACCAGAATTAAATGCTCGTACTCATGCCCCCAGGCACCGCGCTGCCAGTAAATAAAACCACCTAAGAACAGCGAATAAAATGGGTAGAGTTTGCGGTGATAACGATGAAAGCCGATAAACAGCGTAATAAAGCCCAGCACCATAGTAAATAACAATACAAAACCTTCAAAGGCATGGTTATGAGCAGCAGTTAAACCCAACAGCGGTAATACAGGCAGGATCACCGGCAATAAAATGCAGTGAATGGCACAGAGTGATGTGACCATAATACCGAACTTATCAAATAACAGCCTTGCCTTTGCCAGCACAACCAAACCCTCTGCATTCCACGAGACGATATAATATAACAAAAGCACGCAATTGCAAACGGGCAAGTGAAAAAATGCTGCGCCCGGCAGCGTCACTAAGCGGGCTATGGCATAATAGCCGTATTTAATCCGGAAAGACTTATAGCTATGGATACTCTGTTACAACAGCTGGATGAAAATCTGAAAGAGCTTTATCGCAAGGCGTTAGACGCCGATGCCATACTGGAGCAGTTACAACAGCAAGGCCAGGCGAAATATCAGGCGGTGTTTGCTAAAGATGCGGGGTTTAAGGTTGAGAGCAATCGCTTTATGCCCTATCTGGCAGAAACAGCGGAACAAATCGCCGCAATGCGCCACAGCCAGCAATTTAATACTGCCACTTTGCAACGCGTAGTGCAGCAGTTACAGTTATTACATAAAACCCTGGCAGAGCTGCGGATTGCCGTAAAAGCCTGATAGGGCTGACCGCCAAACAGATAGTAGCCTAAAAAAACAGCCGGCACTGCGCCGGCTGTTGTTATGATGGCAAGGTGGGGAGTGGCGGCCTAATTACTGACTTTTGGCGCTACTGCTGCATGTTGCGTTACTGCTGGCTGCACAGTCTTATTAAACCAGTCTTGTAACATCAACTGTTCGTGCTCAAATTCAGGACGGGTACCGGTTTTACTTAACCGCTGCAAGAACGCCATATCCCGCAGTTTTTCTTCACCGCTTAACACTTCTTCACCATAGTTATCACGCAAGCTATGACTAAAGCGCACTGCAGGTGAATAAATATCTTTTACAATACGCAGCGCCTGGCCGCTTGGCCCGGCAAAATAGTCAACATCACCGGCCAAATCGATATCGGTTACCGTCACTTGCCACTGATAGCCCTCTGGCATTTTGGCAGCCAAATCAGTAAAGATTTTCTCAACTGACTTCAGTACTTTCTGTTCATAACGACTGCGAGATTCGTTGGTTGGTCGGATATCGGTAAATTTTTCAGGCTGCTCGAACGTCACTTTCACTTCGGCAGCTGCCGCTTGCGCATCAGCAATACCGAACGCTGCCAGCATTGTTAACACTAAAAGACTGTTACGCATGGTGTTCTCCTGTGGTCTGAATAGACCTTCTATCAACCTGTACAAAGTATAGCCGGCGCAAAATTTATGCAAGCTGAATGGGCAATAAAAAAGCCCTGCGGTTTCCCGCAGAGCTTTTTCAATAAAATCAGTGATTTACATCACATCATGCCGCCCATACCGCCCATGCCGCTCATATCTGGCATTGGCTTCTCTTCTTTTGGCAGCTCGGTCACCATCGCTTCGGTGGTAATCATCAGCGAACCAACAGATGCAGCGAACTGTAGTGCAGAACGGGTCACTTTGGTTGGATCCAGGATACCCATTTCCAGCATATCGCCGTATACGTCGGTCGCAGCGTTGTAACCGTAGTTACCGGTACCTTCTTTAACCTTGTTAACGACGACTGATGGCTCTTCACCGGCGTTAGATACGATCTGACGCAGTGGCGCTTCCATTGCGCGCAGTGCGATCTTAATACCGTGCGTTTGATCTTCGTTGGCACCGGTTAAGCCAGTTAGCTTGGCCGCGACACGCACCAGGGCTACACCACCGCCAGGAACCACACCCTCTTCTACCGCAGCACGGGTAGCGTGTAAGGCATCTTCTACGCGGTGTTTCTTCTCTTTCATTTCGATTTCAGTGGCCGCACCAACTTTGATTACTGCGACACCGCCAGCCAGTTTGGCCAGACGCTCTTGCAGTTTTTCTTTATCATAGTCAGAGGTCGCTTCTTCGATTTGCTGACGGATTTGCTTGACGCGGGCGTCAATAGCCGCTTGCTCACCGGCACCATCGATAATAGTGGTATTGTCTTTGGTGATCACGATGCGCTTCGCTGTACCTAAGTCTTCCAGCGTGGCTTTTTCCAGTTCCATACCGATTTCTTCTGAAATCACGGTACCGCCAGTCAGGGTAGCGATATCCTGCAGCATCGCTTTACGACGGTCACCGAAGCCTGGCGCTTTCACGGCAGAGATCTTCACGATACCGCGCATATTGTTGACAACTAAAGTCGCTAAGGCTTCGCCTTCGACGTCTTCAGCAATAATCAGCAGTGGCTTACCTGATTTGGCTACGCCTTCCAGTACCGGCAGTAATTCGCGGATATTAGAAATTTTCTTATCCACAGTCAGGATAAAGGGGTTATCCAGTTCAACCTGGCCCGCTTCCTGATTGTTGATAAAGTACGGAGACAGGTAACCGCGGTCGAATTGCATACCTTCAACCACATCCAGCTCGTTGTTCAGGCCCTGGCCTTCTTCAACGGTGATCACACCTTCTTTACCCACTTTGTCCATGGCATTGGCAATGATCTGGCCAATTTCATCATCAGAGTTAGCAGAGATAGTACCTACCTGCGCAATAGCTTTGCTGTCTGCACATGGCTGTGACAGGGCTTTTAATTCGGCTACGGCGGCGATGACAGCTTTGTCGATACCACGTTTTAAATCCATTGGATTCATACCGGCAGCAACGGCTTTCACACCTTCATTAATAATGTTTTGTGCCAGTACCGTAGCGGTAGTGGTACCGTCACCGGCTTCGTCATTGGCCTTAGACGCCACTTCTTTTACCATCTGGGCGCCCATGTTCTCGAACTTATCTTCCAGCTCGATTTCTTTGGCAACTGACACACCGTCTTTGGTGATCAGAGGAGCACCGAACGATTTGTCCAGAATCACGTTACGGCCTTTTGGACCTAAAGTAACGCGCACAGCGTTCGCCAGAATGTTTACGCCTTTCAGCATCTTGTTACGGGCTTCATCGCCAAAACGTACGTCTTTTGCAGCCATTTTCGTATCCTTAAAAGTCGTTAATTGTTAATCAGAAAGAGAAAGGGGAAATTAATCCAGGATCACACCTAAGATGTTATCTTCTTTGGTGATCACATATTCCTGACCATCAATTTTCTCAGTGCGCTCTACATAGGCACCGAACAGAACCTTGTCGCCAACCTTAACGTCCAGTGGTTTCACATCGCCGTTATCTAAAATACGACCATTGCCCACTGCTACTACGACACCGCGTGTTGATTTTTCTGCGGAAGCACCAGTCAGAACGATGCCACCGGCAGACTTGCTCTCAGCGTCGGTACGTTTGATGATGACACGATCATGTAATGGACGAATATTCATGCTCTATCTCCTAAAGCGTTTGGGTTTTAACGTGACAGTTAAATTTTGTGTGCTCGCTATATGGGGCGAACCGAAAAAAATTCCAAGGGCTGGCCGAAAAAAATTCCGCAAAACACAGCCACGGTTTACCGTACAATGGTGCTAACCTAACGAAAAACCAAGGTCTGATATGCGCGATTATCTGCTGATCCTGTGTAACTGCCCGGATGAGGCAACGGCAACGGCCATTAGCACCCAGCTGTTACAGCAACGGCTGGTGGCCTGTGTTAACCGGCTACCCGCGGTACAATCCAGTTATATCTGGCAAGGCAAACTGGAGCAGGCGGTGGAAATTCAGTTGCAACTTAAAGCGCCAAAGCGGAACTTTACCGCAATTGAGCAAGCCATAAGCGCCATTCACCCGTATGCTGTGCCGGAAATTATCGCCGTTGAGTTTTGTCAGCTGAATCAGGCTTATGCCGCCTGGATTAATGAGGTTACCTGTGATTAAACGCTGTTGTTATCTACTGCTGCTGCCCCTACTGTTCCTGTTGCTAACCAGCACGGCGACTGCGCAGCAGCAAAGCCCGCAAACCAGCCCGACGAATAATAATGCTGTGCTGCAAAGCCTGTTGCAGGGCCAGCCACAATTTTTACCGGTGGAACAGGCCTTTGTGCTGGACTACCGCCAGCAGGATAACGAGCTGTTGCTAAGCTGGACTATCGCCGATGGCTACTATATGTATCGCGATAAGTTTAAGTTTGGCGGCGTGGCGGTCAGCTTTTCGCATCCGACCTATCCGGCCAGTATCAGTATTGAAGATGAATTCTTTGGTAAAACCGAAGTCTATTACCATCAGCTGCAGCTAAAAATCCCGCTGTCAGATATCGATGAAGATGCACTCTTTCGGATGCAATTTATGGGCTGTGCCGAAGCCGGTCTGTGTTATCCGCCAACCACGGTAGAAATTCCACTGACCCAGCCTGGCCAGTCTGAAACCAGCGCCAGCTTAGCGACAACAGCGCCGGTCTCCAGCCAGTTTGGCTTATTGGAGCGCTTAAGCGAAGGCTCAGTGCTGGTGAGTCTGGGCGTATTTTTCCTGCTCGGCTTAGGGCTGTCCTTTACCCCCTGCGTGTTTCCGATGTATCCGATTCTAAGTAGCATTATTGTCGGCCACGGCCAGCGGTTATCGACCAAACGCGCCTTTGGCTTATCGATGTCTTATGTGCAGGGTATGGCGCTGACCTACTCCCTGCTAGGGCTGGTGGTCGCCAGTTTAGGCGTAAAATTCCAGGCGGCAATGCAGCATCCGGCCGTGTTAATCGTCGCTGCGGTGATCTTCGTACTGCTGGCCTTGGCGATGTTTGGCGTCTTTAATCTGCAACTGCCAGCCCGCTGGCAGGAAAGGGTGGCGGGCGTCAGTAACAAACAACAGGGCGGCTCGCTAAAAGGCGCCTTTGTGATGGGCGCGTTATCCGGCCTGATTGCCTCGCCCTGCACCACAGCCCCGCTATCTGCGGCACTGTTATATGTGGCGCAAAGCGGCGATCTGGCCCTTGGCGCCCTGACGCTTTATGTGCTGAGCCTGGGGATGGGTTTACCTTTGTTATTACTCGGTACCTCAGGCGGTCGCCTGCTGCCAAAAGCCGGCAACTGGATGAACGCGGTCAAAAATATCTTTGGCTTCCTGTTACTGGCGGTGCCACTGATCCTGCTAGAGCGCTTTTTACCTTTCTGGATTGTGTTAGCCCTTGGCACCGTCTTAACGCTGGCGCTGGTATTTTATTTATATCGCTTGCTGTTCAGCCTAAGCAGTGTCAACGCTAAAGCCAGTGTCGCAGTGCTGGCACAGCTGTTGTTACTGGGTATCTTCTGGCTGAATTTACAGTATTACCGCCCGGCCAGCCCGGCTCTGCCGCAGGCAACGATTAGCGCAGAGGGCGAAAATATTAATGCGCTCGGCTTTATCGTGGTAAAAGATGCCGATGAGCTCGCGCAGCAACTGCAGAAGGCCAAAGCGGCCGGTCAGTATGCATTGGTCGACCTGTATGCCGAGTGGTGCGTAGCCTGTAAAGAGTTTGAGCAATTGACCTTTCCAAGGCCGGAGGTTACCGCCCTCACCTCACAGATGCGGCTGATTAAAATTGATGTCACCCGGATGACCCGCAAAGATCAGGCGCTGCTGGATAGCTATCAGGTGTTGGGTTTACCTACCCTGCTATTTTTCGCCCCAGATGGCAGCGAACTAAAGCAAAGCCGCGTCACCGGCTTTATGAATGCCAGCGCCTTTGCCAATCATTTACAGGCGATGATGCAATAATAATGGGCGGCTGCAGCAAGCCAGGCTGCAGCCGTGTCCTTTCCTCTTGTCTCCCCCTTTAGGTCGCCGAGATCCTAACCATCCAGATGGCTACTGGCTGATAAGACCAGTATTTTGCTGCCATTTGCGGCGATTTCACTATAATAAGGCGCGGATCTGTCAGACAGGCATCGACAAGGTGCCCGAATTGGCCGTAAAGTGTGCATCTAACAGCTACGGCAACACTTGCTGACATCTTCCGGGAAAAGACAGGATAACTTAATTAATGACCGCGAATTTACGCATTCTGTTATTGAATGGCCCTAATCTGAATATGCTGGGTATTCGGGAGCCTGCGACCTATGGTGCCGCAACGCTGGCGCAAATTGTCGCCGACTTGCAACAACAAGCAGCAGAGCTTAACGTGACGCTGACGGCACTACAATCCAATGCCGAGCATCAATTGATTGACGCCATTCAGCAAAGTTATCAGCAGCAGGATTTTATTATTATCAATCCCGGTGCCTTTACCCATACCAGCATTGCGCTGCGTGATGCACTGTTATCAGTGGCGATTCCCTTTATCGAAGTACATTTATCCAATGTGCATGCCCGGGAAGCTTTCCGCCAACACTCTTATTTATCTGATATCGCCAAAGGGGTCATTTGTGGCCTGGGCGCCAGAGGCTACCACTATGCTCTGGATGCGGCGGTATCACTGTTACGACCACACAACCAAAATTAACTCAATCAGGCGAAAAAGATGGACATTAGAAAAATTAAAAAATTGATCGAACTGCTGGAAGAATCAGGCATTTCTGAGCTGGAAATTACCGAGGGTGAAGAGTCGGTACGTATCAGCCGTAATGGCCCGGCGCAGCACTATGCCCCAGCGCCGATGCATTATGCTGCCCCGGCTCCGGCACCTGTTGCCGCTCCTGCCGCCGCACCTGTGGCCGCAGCTCCAGCCGCTGCCCAACCTGCGGTGTCTGGTCACGTGGTTAAATCACCAATGGTCGGCTCTTTCTATCGCGCCGCTTCGCCAACCTCGAAAAACTTTGTTGAAGTCGGCCAGAGCGTGAAAGTCGGTGATACGCTCTGTATCGTCGAAGCGATGAAGATGATGAACCAAATCCAGTCTGACAAGGCCGGGGTGGTAAAAGAAATTCTGGTTGAAAACGGCGAGCCGGTAGAATTCGATCAACCGCTATTTATTATCGAATAAGATAAGGACGCTCTGATGCTGGAAAAAGTCCTGATCGCAAACCGAGGCGAAATTGCGCTGCGCATTCTGCGCGCCTGCAAAGAGCTCGGGATCAAGACGGTAGCCGTGCACTCCACGGTTGACCGTAATTTAAAGCACGTGCTGCTGGCCGATGAAACTATCTGTATCGGCCCGGCACCGTCACCACAAAGCTATTTAAATATCCCCGCGCTGATTGCGGCGGCCGAAGTGACTAATGCCCAGGCCATCCACCCGGGTTACGGTTTTTTAGCCGAGCGCGCTGACTTTGCGCAGCAGGTTGAAGAAAGCGGCCTGGTCTTTATCGGCCCGCACCCGGATTCGATCCGGCTGATGGGTGATAAGGTTTCTGCCATTGAAGCGATGAAAAAAGCCGGCGTACCCTGTGTACCGGGCTCAGACGGCGCAGTCGGCGATGATGCAGCAACCAATAAAGCGATCGCGAAACGCATTGGTTACCCTATTATCGTTAAGGCTGCCGGTGGCGGTGGTGGCCGCGGTATGCGCGTGGTGCGTAGCGAAGAAGAACTGGTTAGCTCAATTGAAATGACCAAGGCCGAAGCCAAGGCCGCCTTTGGTAATGACATGGTGTATATGGAGAAATTCCTGGAAAACCCACGTCATATCGAAATTCAGGTGCTGGCGGATGGTCAGGGCAATGCGATTCACTTAGGTGAACGTGACTGTTCAATGCAGCGCCGCCATCAAAAAGTGGTGGAAGAAGCACCGGCACCAGGCATTACACCAGAGCTGCGTGCCTTTATCGGTGGTCGTTGTGTCGATGCCTGTAAGGTGATGAACTACCGCGGCGCCGGTACTTTCGAGTTCCTGTTTGAAAACGGCGAATTCTTCTTTATCGAGATGAATACCCGCATTCAGGTAGAACACCCGGTTACTGAGATGATCACCGGCGTCGACCTGATTAAAGAGCAGCTACGCATTGCCTCTGGCATGCCTCTGACCATTAAGCAGGAAGATATCGTGATCCGTGGCCATGCGGTGGAATGCCGGATTAACGCCGAAGATCCGGTGAGCTTTATTCCGTCACCAGGTAAAATCACCCGCTTCCATCCACCAGGTGGTAACGGCATCCGTTGGGATTCGCATATCTATGCCGATTACAGCGTACCGCCAAACTACGACTCCATGGTTGGCAAGCTGATTACCTACGGTGAGAGCCGTGATATCGCCATCGCCCGGATGCGTAACGCACTGGACGAGTTACTGGTTGAGGGCATTAAAACCAATATCCCGCTGCATAAAGACATTATGCGCGATGCCGGTTTCTGCCAAGGCGGCACCAATATCCACTATCTGGAAAAGAAACTGGGTATTAAGTAAGCCGCGGTATTCGCACGTGAAAAGGAGCCTGCATGGCTTAATGCCGATCAGTTAATAGCTTTTCAGATCGGTTGACCGATCCAGTAGTTGGTATATAAAGGCCTACAGAATGAACTCTGTAGGCTTTTTTTATGCATATTAGCCAAGCGCTGGAAACCGTTTTAGTAAATAGTCATACCGTTGACTTTGATAGTTTGTCAGATGTTTTAGACCCTGGACTTATTGAAACAGGGCTTAGCATTGCCGGTGTATCCACGATCAGAACTCGCCGTCTTCCCATGGAGCAAATGGTATGGGCAGTACTGGGTATGGCCCTGTTTCGTAATATGTCTATAAAACAGCTTGTATCTCAGATGGATATCTTGTTGCCAGGCAAAGTACCTTATGTTGCGCCAAGTGCCGTCGTACAGGCCAGGCAGCGTTTAGGCTACGAAGCGATAGAGCATATATTTAATCTCACCGCTGGACATTGGAATCAGCAAGCTGACCATCCCAATTGGTGCGGATTAACGCTATTAGGTGTGGATGGTGTCGTGTTTCGCACCGAAGATACACCCGAGAATAGTGCCGCATTCGCCAGAACGAAGTCGCACACGGGAGAAGCCTGCTACCCACAAATTCGAATGGTATGTCAGATGGAGTTAACGAGCCATTTGCTCACCGCCAGCCGGTTTGACAGTGTTGATACTAATGAGATGATTTTAGCTGAGGACCTAATCCCTCATACCAGTGATAACTCTCTGACAATATTCGATAAGGGGTTTTACTCACTGGGTTTGCTTTATAAGTGGCAAAGCACAGGTGAACAACGCCATTGGTTACTGCCATTGAAGAAGCATACACAGTATGAAGTCATTCGGTCATTGGGCAAACAGGATCAACTGGTACGACTGACAACGACGCCCCAATCACGCAAGAAATTCGCAGACTTACCGCATACGATTGAAGCGAGATTGCTGACTAAAACCATTAAAGACAAAGAAGTCAAAATACTCTGCTCTTTGGTAGACCCGATGCGTTTTCCTGCCGCTGACATTGTTGATTTATACTCGACCCGCTGGGAAATCGAACTGGGCTTCAGGGAAATAAAGCAGTCAATGTTGCAGAATACCTACACACTGCGCTCAAGAAAACCAGATATGGTGAAACAAGAGCTGTGGGGAGTATTGCTGGCCTATAACTTGATCCGGTATCAGATGGTACTTATGGCTGCCTCGTTAGGAAAAGATATCACGCCAAGTCAGCTGAGCTTCAAAGAATCAGCAAGTTACATCGTATTCCAGTTAGCGACATTACCCTATGTTGCGCCAGGAAGAGTCCCACGGGTAGTGATGAATATTACCGAAATGGCGTCTTACTTCTTACTACCTGGACGACGAGAGCGATGTTACCCACGGTGTATAAAGTCGAGTAAGCAGAAATACCCTGTTAGAAAGAAAAATGCCGGTCAGCTTAACTGACCGGCATTACTGCATGGCTCCTTTTTTTATTTTCCTGGTTTCGTGACGAGCAAAATCCGGCGTTTGGGTATACAATATCGCCCCTTTATTGGCGAGCTGAGGTTTTATCATGCCCTGGATCCAACTGCGGGTCACCACCACTGAGAAAAAAGCCGAGCAGGTCAGCGATATGCTGATGAGCTGGGGCGCCCAGGCGGTAACCTTTCTTGATGCCAAAGATACGCCAATTTATGAGCCGCTGCCGGGGGAAATCCTGTACTGGGAAAATACCGTGGTAATGGGCTTATTTGATGCTGAACACCCGATGCAAAAAGTGCTGAGGCAGCTAGAAAGCACGGCGCTGTTTAAAGAAGGCCTCAGCTATAAGCTGGAACAGCTGGAAGATAAAGACTGGGAACGCGAGTGGATGGATAACTTCCACCCGATTAAATTTGGCCAGCGTCTTTGGGTTTGCCCCAGTTGGCGCGATATTCCTGACCCCACTGCCGTTAACGTGCTGCTGGATCCGGGCCTGGCCTTTGGTACCGGTACCCACCCTACCACCGCACTCTGTATGCAATGGCTGGATCAGTATATCGAACCGGCACAAACCGTGGTCGATTTTGGCTGCGGCTCCGGCATTCTCGGCATTGCCGCGCTGAAACTTGGCGCCAGTCGGGTGGTCGGTATCGATATTGACCCGCAGGCGATTATGGCTTCCAAAGCCAACGCCGAGCGTAATGGCGTAGCCGGGAAAATTGAATTGTATTTACCCAAAGATCAACCGAGCTTACAGGCCGATGTGGTGGTGGCCAATATCCTGGCCGGCCCGTTGGCGGAACTCTCTGCCATTATCAGCGCCTATGTTAAGCCGGGCGGTTTACTGGCGTTATCCGGTATTCTGGAGAGTCAGGCACAAAGCGTCATGGCGGCCTATGCCAGCGAATTTGAGTTTGACCCTATCGCAGTACAGGAAGAATGGGTGCGCTTAAGCGCACGAAAAATCGCCTGATTCAGGCCCAATTCAGCCGATTATGTTTTGCTGGCTACTGTTGCAAAAAACAGCAACAGTTAAATTATCTTTTAATGACATGCAGTAAATTCGCGGGCCTGCTTTTCGGAAAACACTTATTTTCAGCCTTTTAGGGAATGTCAATCCCTGAAAGGGCAAAAAAAAGCAAAAATTGTTTAAAAAACAGCCTTTGCTTTAGTGGTAAAAATCCGTAAACTTAGCGCCCCTTGAGGACAGAGCCTTGGAATCAGTGGTGCGCATAGGTCCATATCAGTTAGCGAATCAGGTGATCTGCGCTCCGATGGCTGGGGTAACCGATCACACTTTTCGTGAACTCTGCCGCCGGTTTGGTGCGGCTTTAGCTGTGTCAGAGATGCTGTCGAGCAATCCGCAGGTCTGGCAAAGCGAAAAGTCACAAAATCGGATGGGCCATCGCCAGGAGTCTGGCATTCGCTCAGTGCAAATTGCCGGCAGCGATCCGGAACAAATGGCTGCCGCCGCGCAGTATAACGTCGACATCGGCGCCGATATTATCGACATTAATATGGGTTGCCCGGCGAAAAAGGTGAATAAAAAGCTGGCAGGCTCAGCCCTGTTGCAATACCCGGAGCTGGTAGAGCAAATCGTGCGGGCAGTGGTACAGGCCGTTAAGGTACCGGTAACACTGAAGATCCGCACTGGCTGGGACCCGGAACATCGCAATGGCGTGCAAATCGCCCGCATTGCCGAGGATAACGGCATTCAGGCACTGGCGGTGCATGGCCGCACCAAAGCCTGTATGTATAAAGGAGAAGCCGAGTACGACACCATTGCTGCGATTAAGCAGCAAGTGAAGATACCGGTCATCGCCAATGGTGATATAACCTCACCGGAAAAAGCGCAATTCGTGCTCGACTACACCGGCGCCGACGCCATTATGATTGGTCGCGCGGCCCAGGGTCGGCCATGGATTTTCCGGGAAGTGGTGCACTATCTGGCAACAGGGGAGAAACTGGCTGCGCCTTCGGTTAGCGAAGTGCAGCAAATCATGCTGGAACATGTGCAGGGCTTGCACCAGTTATATGGTGACTATGCCGGTGCCCGTATCGCCCGCAAACATGTGGGCTGGTACCTGGCAGAGCATGATCCAGACGGGTTATTTCGTAGTGAATTCAACGGTATTGAGCATGCCAACGTGCAGCTGGATGCCTTAAATAGCTATTTTCATAAACTAGCAGCAACCTAACGTAAAAGAGAAAAGCAATGTTTAATTCGAACGTTACTTCGCCATTTATCACTAACGCCCACGTTCAGTCTCAGGAAAAGCCACAGGCCTTATCCAGTGCCGTCCAAAAAGCTGTTGCCAACTACCTGCAACAGTTAAACGGCCAGGACGTTAACGATCTGTACGAGCTGGTATTATCTGAATTAGAGCGGCCATTACTGGAAGAAGTAATGAAATATACCCGCGGCAACCAAACCCGTGCCGCTAACCTGATGGGTATCAACCGCGGCACGCTGCGCAAAAAGTTAAAACAATACGGCATGTCATAATGCCACGCGGGGTCGGCCCCGCTAAAAGCACCTTCGGGTGCTTTTTTATTGGCTAAACTTAGGGCGTGTTGACGTTTGCTGCTTAGATTTTGTTCGCACTGGCGGCGCTTTGATCGCGAAACGAGGAGTGCGGTTTAGTTATTCTAAATAAGTGACGAGTGACAAAGAGCAAAGCGCCGCCAGCGCGAACCCTTCGGGCAGCGTTTGGCTGGCGTTTCTACTGCGTTATCGCTTGTTCATGTAGAATAACTACACATCACAAGCTCTGCCTTGTATAAACACCAGCCAAACGGCTGCAAAAACAAGAAGCAAATGTCAACACGCCCTAGTGAAAAAAATAGCAGGCTGGCAGCTGCAGCCAGCCTGAAGCAAGCAATAGCAAGCATTCGTTTCTGTGACAACCGTGACGACAACCGTGACAAAGAGAACCCGCTGATGAATACACTTCGCCCTGTGCGCCGCGCTTTATTAAGCGTATCTGATAAAACCGGTATTGTAGAATTTGCCAAAGCCCTGGCCGCAATGCAGGTTGAGATCCTGTCTACCGGTGGTACCGCCAAACTGTTGGCCGAGCAAGGTATCGCCGTGATTGAAGTATCAGACTACACCGGTCATCCGGAAATTATGGATGGCCGGGTAAAGACCCTGCACCCGAAAATTCACGGCGGTATTCTGGCGCGCCGCGGCACCGACGAAGCGGTAATGGTAGCCAATAATATTGGCCCTATTGATCTGGTAGTGGTGAACCTGTATCCCTTTGCCAATACGGTCGCTAAACCGGGTTGCACCTTGGCTGATGCGGTAGAAAATATCGATATCGGTGGCCCGACTATGGTGCGTGCCGCCGCGAAAAACCATCAGGACGTTACCATTATCGTCAAGGCCAGTGATTATCCGAAAGTACTGGCTGAGCTTAACGCCAATAATGGCGCCACCACCTTAGAAACCCGCTTTAGCCTGGCGATCAGCGCCTTTGAACATACGGCACAGTACGATGGCATGATTGCCAATTACTTTGGTGCCATGTTACCGGCTTATGGCAGCGAAGAAGCCGCCAGCCGTTTCCCGCGCACCTTTAACAGCCAGTTTGTGAAGAAACAGGACTTACGTTACGGCGAAAACGGCCACCAGCAAGCCGCGTTCTATGTTGATGCCAACGCCACTGAGGCTTGCGTCTCGACCGCGACGCAGCTGCAGGGTAAGGCGCTGTCTTACAATAATATCGCGGATACCGATGCGGCGCTGGAGTGTGTTAAAGAGTTTGCCGAACCGGCCTGTGTGATTGTTAAACACGCTAACCCTTGTGGTGTCGCGATTGGCGAGAGCATTTTGGAAGCCTATAACCGCGCTTACAGCACGGATCCGACCTCGGCTTTCGGTGGCATTATTGCTTTTAACCGTGAGCTGGATGTCACTACCGCTAAAGAAATTGTTAGCCGGCAGTTTGTCGAAGTGATTATTGCCCCTAGCGCCAGTGCGGAAGCCGTTGCCGTAGTGGCGAGCAAGCCGAATGTGCGCTTATTGGTGTGTGGCGACTTTGCCGCTGCGGCACCGGCGCTGGATATTAAACAGGTTAATGGCGGTATCTTACTGCAAGATCGCGATCAGCACCGCATCAGCGAGTCGGATTTGAAAGTGGTGACCAAACGGCAACCGACAGCGCAAGAGCTAAAAGATCTGCTGTTCTGCTGGAAGGTCGCGAAGTTTGTCAAATCCAATGCCATTGTTTATGTGAAAGACAGCATGACCATTGGTGTCGGCGCCGGCCAGATGAGCCGCGTTTATAGCGCAAAAATTGCCGGTATTAAAGCCGCAGACGAGAAACTGGAAGTAAAAGGGTCAGTGATGGCCTCAGATGCCTTCTTCCCGTTCCGCGACGGTATTGATGCCGCTGCAGCTGCCGGTATTACGGCAGTGATTCAGCCAGGTGGCTCAATGCGCGATGCCGAAGTGATTGCCGCCGCCGACGAGCACGGCATGGCGATGGTATTTACCGGTGTGCGGCATTTCCGCCATTAATACATTGTCAAACCTGAAATAAAACAGGTTGCCATTTTGGCAGCCTGTTTAGCTTTTTGGCACCGGCAACAATGCCAGCTGGTAGGTGGGCTCTGCCGCACCATGCTCCGGGGCAATGGCCTTACCGCTGGCCAGCATTTCGATTTGATGGCCATTTTGCTTACGCAGCGTCAGATAGCAGCCGCTCAGCTTACCGTAGTGTTGAATCGCCGGTAACACATGGGCCAAAAACAGCACCCGACTGGCCGGCGGCAATAGCTGATAAATATCCTGCTGCAATAAAAACTGTTCAGAGTAACCAAGCCAACTGCGCAGTGGCAGATTAATAGCCAGAATTTTCTGCCGCGCGGATAATGTCAGGATACCGCAAGGTAGCTGATCCAGTTCAAACAACACCATAACCGAGCTCCCGTTTAATCTGCTCTGCTAACAGTTGCGGCTGACAAAGCTGCGGATAATGGCCGCGGACATTTAGCAATACCGCTCTGGCTTGTGGTAGCTTGGCGACCAGGTAATCAATGGCTTGCTGCGGCACTATCATATCGGCCTTAGTATAAAAAATCGTTACTGGTATCGGCACTTGTGGTAAAGCTGCACGGATGTCGACATAAAATACTAAGCGGGCAAAATGGCGGCTAAACGCCGGGTTGTTACTTAAAAAACTCTGCGTCAACTGCTGGCTTACCACTGAATTCTCGGGCTCATCCAACACCTTGGGCGCTAAGATGCCTGCCCAGCCAAACTGGTTTTGTGCCATTAGCTGTAATAACTGCTCAATATCAGCCGTGTCAAAACCGCCGTAATAATCCGGTGCATTCTGATAACGGGCTGAAGGGGTAATCGCCAGAACTTTCTTAAAGCGCTGCGGCTGGCGGATTGCCGCTAGCATACCGATCGCACTACTAATAGAGTGCGCCAGTAACAACACTGAACTGAGTTGCAGTTCCGCCAGCAAAGCCAGTAGGTCATCGGCATAGGCCTGTAAATCAGGGTAATCCGCAATTGCGTCTTCATCAACCTGACTGCCACCACAGCCGGCATAATCGAATAACACCAGCTTTAATGGTAAAGACTGCAGCTGCGGCAGAAGTTTTTGCCAGATCCGCTGATCACAACCAAAACCGTGCGCCATTACCAATGTCTGGCTGCCACTGCCGAGCACGCGGGCATTGAGCTTTTGCATCATGGGTGTTACGGCCTGATCTACACTCATCTACGTCTGGTCCACTGCAGATTATCGTTCGAGTGTAACACAGTCATAGCGGCGCTACAGCGCTGTTTTTCAAACACTGAACGCAAATTATTCGCGACCAGCTAATCCATCAGTCGCACCGGGATGGACCACTGCAAGCAGGCGTTGTCCTGCTGCAGATCAAGACAGGTTAACGAGGCCTTACGTACCTTTAGCAGTGGCTGCTCAGCACCGAGCAAAGCGCTGATTAACGCCGAGAAGTCCGGTTCATGCCCAACCAGCAACACCTGCTGCGGCCAGGCCAAGCTGGCCTGCTGCAGTGCGGTTAACGCCTGACTGGTTGGCGTTTCTAGTGCCAGCCAATCCCGTTCCTCAGCCGGCGGTAACCTTGCCACCTTACTGACGATAGCTGCTGTTTGGCTAGCTCTGGGGTAAGGGCTGCTTAGCACCAACTGCGGTGTCAGATTGTACTTCAACATAAAGTTAGCCACCTTGCGTGCCTGCAACCGGCCTTTTTCAATTAAACAGCGGTCAATATCCAACTGACCGGGGCGAATTACTTCGGCAGTGGCGTGGCGCAAGAAAAATAGGCTGGTCATAACAAAACCCTAAGTTAAAGTTGTCATGCATTAAACGCGTTTAAAATGACTTTTTTATGACGACGCAGCGATACGAGCCATTAATTGCCGGATAAAATGCGCTTTCGCCAGATTGTACGCCTGGCGATCGTCAGCAAAATCTGCTGCAGCCTGACGTTTAATCCTGGCGTACTCAGCAGCCACAAGCGGATGCTGCTGCAAATAATGACAAAATATCAGCTTCTGCCAATGCTCCGAATCTGGCGTCAGCATATGCAAATGATGGCTACGCCGCCCCTCGGCGTTGCGTTTAATAAACCACAGATAGTCTATCTCCTGCTCGCCTTTAACCTTTGGCCACCAAAATAGTTGATATCCCTCAGCTGCCATCAATGGCGCAGCCTGGTCCCGGATCTGTTCTAAATCTGCAACTTCCACTAATAAATCAATAATGGGTTTGGCAGGCATCCCCGGAATGGCAGTGCTGCCAAAATGCTCGATGCGACCGCAGAAAAATTGTGGCCAGCGCGCTCTGAGTAACGCTGCTTCAGCGGCAGCTTGTGCCGGCCAGCTAGCTTGCCAGTCGCTAAGCCAAACCGGCTCGGCCAGCGCTTGTTGGGGGTATTTAGACTCTGTCATGACTTTTTCCGCGACCGACGGCTACCAGCGAGCATAGCAAACACGAATTCACTGCACAAAGCTTTACTTTTTCCGCCCAGCGGCTACAATACGCGCCGCTCTTTTGATTGTTCTTTATACAGCTCTTTACAAATAAGGTAATCGCTATGCATCCGATGTTAAACATCGCAATCCGTGCTGCGCGCAGCGCAGGTAATGTTATCGCCCGGGCCTGTGGCCAGCTGGACATGGTTCAGAAACTACAGAAAGGCACTAACGACTTCGTCACCAACGTTGATCGTGAAGCTGAACAGGCTATCGTGGCTGTATTAAAGAAATCCTTCCCAACCCACGGTATTGTTGGCGAAGAGCATGGCGATTACGGTAATAATGACAGCGAATTCCAATGGATTATTGATCCGCTGGATGGCACCACCAACTTTATTAAAGGCATTCCGCACTTCGCGGTCTCCATCGCCTTAAAACACCAGGGTAAATTAGACCAGGCAGTGATCTTCGATCCGCTGCGTGGTGAGCTGTTTACTGCCTCACGTGGCCGTGGCGCGCAGTTAAATGGTACCCGCATCCGGGTTAATAATTTACCGGATTTGGAAGGCACTATCCTGGCCACCGGTTTTCCGTTTAAAGCCAAACACCATTTAGACAGCTACAGCAAAATCTTTAACAGCTTCTTTGCCGATTGCGCTGATATGCGCCGTACCGGCTCGGCCGCACTGGATTTAGCCTATGTTGCAGCGGGTCGCTTTGATGGCTTCTGGGAAATCGGCTTAAAGCCATGGGATATCGCTGCCGGTGAACTGATTGTGCGTGAAGCCGGTGGTATGGTCTGTGACTTTGCCGGCGGCAATAACCATATGAAGAGTGGTAATATCGTTGCTGCCAGCCCGAAAGTGCTGCAGGCGATGGTTAAAGATATGCGTCCACACTTATCAGAAACTCTGGCTAAGTAAGCTAAGCTAATCCTGAAAATCCGGCGCTTGCCGGATTTTTTTTTTTGCAACTTTTCCATGCAAGCGGCAGACTAGGCTCTGGTTTGCTGGCAGATAAGCCGGCTGCAGATGGTTATGAGGAAACTATGCAAGAACAATGGGCACTAGTTGACACCTGGTCGGCGGAGCATGGTCAGCTGGCAATGTGGGCAGGCCTGGCTATTTTACTCAGCTTGGCATGGCTGGCGAACTTTATTGTTAAACATATTTTATTACGGGCGGTATTCCGCTTATTAGGTTTACAAAAGCAGCAATGTGAGCAGCGCGGACTGGATTTTCGTTTTGTAAACCGCCTGGCAAATGTGGTGCCGGCGCTGGTGATCTCCACCCTGATTAGCCGGGTACCGCAGCTGCCGGAACTGCTGACGACAGTTACCATTAATGTTAGCAATGCCTTTGTCGTGCTGACCATCGCTATTGCTATCAGTAATCTGCTTACGCTGATTAATACTTTGTATTCGCGTCGGCCAGACGCTAACAACAAACCGATTAAAGGCTATATCCAGCTGTTAAAGATTGTGATCTATGCCGTCGCCCTGATCCTGATGATTGCCGCCCTCTTTGATCGTTCACCGCTGATTTTGCTGTCGGGCTTGGGTGCAATGGCGGCCGTGCTGATGTTGATTTTTCAGGATACTTTGCTATCGCTGGTTGCCAGTGTGCAAATTTCATCCAATGATGTGATTCGGGTCGGCGATTGGGTCGAAATGCCACAATTAAATGCTGATGGTGATGTCATTGACATCGCGCTGCATACCGTAAAGATTCAGAACTGGGACCGCACCATCACCACCATCCCAACCCGGCGTTTTATGACAGATCCGTTTAAAAACTGGCGCGGGATGCAGGAGTCTGGTGGCCGTCGCATTAAACGTAGCCTGATGTTGGATCAGCAAAGTGTCAGTTTTCTGGATACTGAGCAAATAAGCCGTTTGAGCCGCTTTCGTTTGTTACAGAGCTACCTGGCAGCTAAACAGCGCGAGATCGACGAATGGAACCAGACATTAGCCGAGAAAGGCAAGGAGCCGGTAAATACCCGCCGCATTACCAATATCGGCACTTTTCGTGCGTATGTCCTGAATTATCTGAAACATCACGCCAGTATTCATCAGAATATGACCTGCATGGTCCGGCAACTGGCACCATCAGCTGACGGCTTACCGTTAGAAATTTATTGCTTTACCAGTACCACTGCTTGGTTAGAGTATGAGGGTATTCAGTCAGATATTTTCGACCACTTGCTGGCAATTTTACCTGAATTCGGCTTACGGGTGTATCAGCATCCCAGTGGCATGGATGTAAGAGCCTTACAGAGTGTCTTGGCGCAGCAGCATTAATTGCTGCGCCGGCAGCTTGGCAGCACACAGGGCCCGCTTAGGGCCGGACCAGCGGCAAATTGCGCTGCTGCCACTCGCGGTAACCGCCAGCTAAGCTTAATACCTGCTGATACCCCATTTGCTGTAAGGTTTGTGCAGATAAGGCTGAGCGATAGCCACCGCCGCAGTACAACACGATCTTTTGCTTCTTATCCGGTACGGTTTGCTCGATATCGCGTTCAATAATCCCCTTACCCAGATGCATCGCCTCTGGCAAGTGCCCGGCTAACCATTCATGATCTTCGCGGATATCCAGTAACACATAGGGTTCCTGATGGCTCAGCAGCTCATCAATGGATATTTCCTTAATCTGCGCTTTGGCCGCCGCAACTAAGGCCAGAAAACCCGGTGCATGTTGTTTACTCACGCTTTACTCCATAAAAAATGCCAGTCATTGACTGGCATTTTTAGCACAACTCGTACCAAATTACATTAGCGGCTCAGTACCCTCGCCTTCTTTTTCCGGCGGTGGCGGCGGTAGCATATCTTCGCGATTCAGCCCCAGTTGCACAGCGATACCGCTGGCGACAAAGACCGACGAATAGGTACCAATCGCAATACCAAATAACAGCGCCGTCGCAAAGTTATGAATTAAGGCACCGCCCATATAAAACAGCACGACTAATACTACTATGGTGGTTAACGAGGTCACCACAGTCCGGTTTAGCGTTGACGTTACGGCATCGTTCACGGTTTCTTCGGCAGTGGCATCACGCAACTTACGGAAGCTTTCACGAATACGGTCAAACACCACTATAGTATCGTTAATCGAATAACCGATTAACGCCAAGATCGCCGCCAGTACCGTCAGGTCGAATTCCAGTTGCAGTAACGAGAACAAGCCAAGCGTAATGATGACGTCGTGGGCCAATGCCAGTACCGCACCTACCGACAAACGCCATTCAAAGCGCATACCAACGTACAGTAAGATACCCAGCAGAGCAACCAGCATGGCTAAGCCACCTTGCTCGCGCAGTTCACCGCCAACGGAAGGCCCGACAAACTCAATACGGCGCATTTCAACGCCATCGGCGGTTGTTTGGGCCAGCGCCGTCAGAATTTCATTAGAAATCCGGCTTTGTTCCACACCGTCACGCGGCGCAATCCGGATTGAAATATCCTGGCTTGAGCCAAAATATTGCACCACGGCATCCGCATAACCGCGCTCGGCCAGCACATTGCGAACCTGCGTCAGATCCGCATCTTGCGTAAAGCCGACTTCCAACACGGTACCACCGGTAAAATCCAGGCCCCAGTTAATGCCTTTTACCGCTAACAAGCCGAGCGAGCCAAGCACCAGCAACGCTGACAACATCAGCGCCGGCCATTTGAAGCGCATAAAGTTTAGTGCTTCAGAAAAACTAAAAATTCTCACTGTGCCTCCTTACATTGGCAGCGACTGTACACGACGGCCGCCCCAGAACAGATTCACCAGTAAGCGGGTACCCACTACCGCAGTGAAAATCGAGGTTAAAATACCAATCGCCAGCGTAATAGCAAAGCCTTTAACCGGGCCGGTACCAATACCAAACAGGATGAGTGCCACCAGTAAGGTCGTAATATTAGAGTCGGCAATAGTGGCAAAGGCGCGATCATAACCCTGATGGATGGCCTGCTGTACCGAGCGGCCCTCAGCCAACTCTTCGCGGATCCGCTCAAAGATCAGTACGTTAGCATCAACCGCCATACCTACCGTTAATACGATACCCGCCATACCGGGTAAGGTCAGGGTAGCGCCCGGAATCATCGACATCACACCCACTATCAGCACCAGATTAGCCACCAGCGCACAGTTGGCAATCAGGCCAAACACCTTGTAGTAGACGACCATAAAGATCAGCACCACCACCATACCCCACATAATCGCCGTCATACCCAGATCAATATTCTCCTGACCTAAGCTTGGACCGATAGTACGTTCTTCGATAATTTGGGTCGGGGCAATCAGCGCACCGGCTCGCAATAACAACGCCAGGTTCTGCGCTTCGGCCGGGTTACCAATACCGGTAATGCGGAAGCTGCGGCCAAGCCGCGCCTGAATGGTAGCAGCATTAATCACTTCTTCATGCTTGACCAAAACCGGGGTCCCGTCTGCCTGTAACTCTTCACCCGGCTTGTATTCGATAAAGACGGTGGCCATGCGACGACCAATTGAATCGCGCGTTGCGGTAGACAGCAAATTACCACCTTGCGCATCCAGCGAGATATTAACTTGTGGCTGACCCATTTCATCATAACTTGAGCTGGCATTGGTAATATGCTCACCGGTTAACATCACCCGGTTTTCCAGCAGATAAGGCTGACCGCTGCGGTCATAATATAAACCGGCACCTGGCGGTAAACGACCATTTAAGGCCGCGGCTAAGTCACCCTGCTCATCGACCAGACGGAATTCCAAGGTTGCCGTGGCACCCAGAATTTCTTTGGCTTGCGCCGGATCCTGCACGCCCGGCAGCTGTACGATAATCCGGTCAGCGCCCTGACGTTGCACCAGTGGCTCAGCAACGCCAATTTCGTTTACCCGATTGCGGATAATAGTAATGTTTTGATTTAACGCATATTCCCGGATTTCTTTAATCCGATTCTCACTCAGTGTGACATTCAAACTAAACTCGGCAGCACCCTCGCTAAACACAAACTCCCGGTCAATTTTACTCAGCGCACTGCGGGCTGCCGTTACATCTTCCGCTGAACGCAGCAGGATCTGCACTTCGCCACGCTCTAAATCTGCAGCTACTGAGCGATAACGAACCCGAGCTTCACGCAAGTCAGCACGGAAAGCCTGTACCAGATCATTGATATTCTTATCCATAGCGGCTTTCATATCGACCGCCATCAGGAAATGCACACCACCGCGTAAGTCCAGACCTAATTTCATTGGGCTGGCGCCAATTGAGGCCAACCAGTCCGGTGTGGTCGGTACCAGGTTTAACGCCGTAACATAGTTAACGTTACCCAGTAACTCGGTGGCAACCTGCCTTGCCCGTAACTGCTCTTCCGCCGATTGAAAACGGGCCAATACCTGCCCGGCTTCCAGCGTGACCGCTTTAGGGGTAATACCGGCGCTGGTGAAAGCCTGCTCCAGCTGTTGCCTTGTGGTTTCTGATACCGCGCCACCGCGGGTAGCGTTAATATTTAGTGCCGGATCTTCCGGATATAAATTGGGCATGGCATACACCAATGCCAGCAGCAGTACCCCTATTACCACGAAGTACCGCCAGAGCGGATTTTGGTTTAACACTCAGAGTTCCTTTTATATCAGTACCGCTTACCAGAGAGGGTAGCGCCGTTCAGCCAGCGCTACCCTTACTGCATTACAGTGACTTTAAGGTGCCTTTTGGCAACACAGCGCTTACCGCACCTTTTTGCACCGTGACTTCAGTGTTATCGTTTAACGCGATAACAATAAAATCTTTATCTTCAGCAATTTTGGTAATCCGACCTACCAGACCGCCCTGGGTCAGTACTTCGTCACCTTTGCCTAAAGCGGCCATCAGATTACGGTGCTCTTTCACGCGTTTCGCTTGTGGCCGGTAGATCAGAAAATAGAAAATCAGACCAAAAGCCAGCAGCATAATAATCAGATCCCAACCACCACCTTGCGGTGCAGCGGCAGTATCAGCGTAGGCTTGGTTAATAAATAAACTCATATGTATCCCCTTTAAGTATTGTAATGCGTTATTCGTTTGTAGCGGCGCTCAGCGCTGGTACCGGCAGGCCACGTTTGGCATAGAAATCTGCCACAAAGTCGTCCAACTTACCAGCGGCAATAGCTGCCCGCAATCCTTGCATCAGTTTCTGATAATGATGCAGGTTATGAATCGTATTCAGCCGCGCCCCCAGGATCTCGTTGCAACGGTCCAGATGATGTAAATATGCACGGGAATAATTTTTACAAGTGTAGCAATCACATTCTTTATCCAGTGGCGCCGTATCATCCTTGTGTTTGGCGTTACGGATCTTCACCACCCCGTCCGACACAAACAAATGGCCGTTACGGGCGTTACGGGTTGGCATCACACAATCAAACATATCGACGCCGCGGCGCACCGCCTCAACAATATCTTCTGGCTTACCGACACCCATCAGATAGCGCGGCTTCTGTGCCGGCATCTTATCGGTGGTGTGATTCAGGATATTGATCATATCGGCTTTCGGTTCACCTACTGACAGCCCGCCGATGGCGTAGCCATCAAAGCCAATCTCTTCCAGACCTTGCAGCGAAATATCACGCAGGTGCGGATACATGCCGCCCTGAATAATACCAAACAAGGCGGAGGGGTTATCGCCATGGGCGTCTTTCGAACGTTTAGCCCAGCGTAGTGATAACTCCATAGATTTGCGCGCCTGGGGTTCAGTCGCAGGATAAGGCGTGCACTCATCGAAAATCATCACGATATCCGAACCCAGGTCACGCTGCACTTCCATTGAGCGCTCCGGTGTCAGCATAATTTTTTCGCCATTGAGCGGCGAGCGGAATTTCACGCCCTCTTCGGTAATCTTACGCAGCTCACCGAGGCTAAACACCTGAAAACCACCCGAATCGGTCAGAATCGGTTTATGCCAGTGCATAAAGTCGTGCAGGTCGCCATGCTTGCGGATAATCTCCGTACCAGGACGCAGCATTAAATGAAAGGTATTGCCCAGGCAGATTTGCGCGCCGGTGGCGTCCAGCTCTTCTGGCGTCATGCCTTTTACCGTACCGTAAGTACCTACCGGCATAAAAGCGGGCGTATCTACCACACCGCGCTGAAAAATCAATTGCCCGCGACGGGCTTTGCCGTCGGTGGCCAGTAGTTCAAATTTCACGTTGTAACCTCATCTGGCCGGAAAAACAGTCCGGCACTTTTGTCATCGCAAAGCACGTAGCGGGTTGCCACGGCTGTGTGCAGCAGTATATCAGAAGACCGTCTCTAACTGATAAACATGGCGTCGCCATAGGAATAAAAACGATATTTTTCCGCAATCGCGGTTTGGTAGGCCGCCATAATATGCTCGCGACTACTCAGCGCTGATACCAGCATAATCAGTGTCGACTCGGGTAAATGGAAGTTGGTGATTAGGGCATCTATCACCTTAAACTGATAACCGGGGTAGATAAAGATAGCGGTATCACCGCTAAAAGGCGCCAGTACTCCACCGTGCTGCATCGCAGCTGATTCCAGCGAACGTACCGAAGTGGTGCCTACCGCAACGACTCGGTTACCGCGGGCTTTACAGGCGGTAATGGCATCGACAACCTGTTGTTCAACTTCAAAATACTCGCTGTGCATTTTATGAGCGCTAATTTCGTCTACCCGCACCGGTTGAAAGGTGCCGGCACCCACATGCAGTGTTACGTATGCGAATTCGATGCCCTTTTGCTGTAACGCAGCCAGTAGCGGCTCGTCAAAATGTAAACCCGCTGTCGGTGCAGCGACAGCGCCGGGTTTCTGGTTATACACGGTTTGATAGCGCGCCTTGTCCGCTTCGGTATCCGGACGGGCAATATAGGGCGGTAATGGCATATGCCCCAACCGTTCCAGCATACTCAGCACCGGCTCTGTTGCGAGGTATTCCAGCTCAAACAGGCTGTCATGTCGTGCCACCATCCGCACCCGGGCTTCCTGCTCTAATAGCAGTTCAGTGCCCACTTTAGGGGCTTTGCTGGCCCGGATATGGGCTAAAAAGCGCTGTTCGTTGAGTAAGCGCTCCACCAATACTTCGACTTTACCACCGGAGTCTTTCTGCCCGAATAGCCGCGCCGGAATGACCCGGGTATTGTTAAATACCAACAGATCACCCGGGTTAAGCAGCTGCAGAATGTCTTTGAAAATATAATGGGAAAGTGTGCCGTTTTGTTTGTCCATACAAAGCAAACGGCTGGCCGAACGTTCGGCTTGGGGTTCACTGGCAATGAGCTGCTCGGGCAGCTCAAAACTAAAGTCTTTAACTAACATAATGCACTCTCTGGCTTTACCGGCCAATCCGGCGGGCGCTATGTTAGCAGATTTCGCGCTGCGCTAGCCGTTACCACGACACCTTTTTTGCAGCACTTCAGCGATTAATGCCGTCATCAGCTGATAGCTGCGAGCTTTACTGGATGTGGGGCGCCAGGCAACACCAATATCACGATAGGCGTTACCCGTAGCGGCCGGCTGACTAATCAGTTCGGTGCCTTCCAACACGCCACTGTTGATCGCCATTTGCGGCATAAAGGTCACGCCCAGTTTGTTGTTAACCATTTGCGTCAGGGTATGCAGGCTGGTGGCGAAAAACGGGTTGACCTTACGGCTATCTTCCAGCTCACAGGCTTTTACCGCATGCCCGCTGAGGCAATGCTCGCGCTCAAGCAAAAAGATACTTTCATCCGGCCACTGATTAATATCCTGATTAAAACCGCGATCCTGCCAGTCCCTGTGCAACACCAGATTAAACTGATCCTGCGCCAGAATTTCAGTATGCAGGGCACCGGTTTCATAAGGGAGCGCCAGTAATACCATATCCAGCCGGCCTTCACCTAAGGCATGCAAGGAATTATCCGATGTGTCCTCTCGGAGCAATAACTGTAAATCCGGATAACGCTCGCGGCATAGCGTCATCACATCGCCGAGCACAAAGGGCGCAATAGTCGGGATGCAGCCGAGGCGGAATGGCCCGGTCATTGGTTTACCCTGCGATTTGGCAAAATCGGTCAGCTCCTCGCACTGTTCAATAATATGCCGCGCCTGGCGCACCACGTCTTCACCCAGAGGGGTAAAAATAAAGGTTTTGTGATCACGCTCCAGCAACTGCGCGTCCATGGTTTCTTCCAGATTGGCAATTGCCGCGCTGAGTGTCGACTGCCCGATATAGCAAGCATCGGCGGCACGACCAAAATGCTGATGCTCGTGCAGCGCCAGTAAGTACTGTAATTGTTTAATGCTGGGTAAACGTTTCATTCTTTTTTCCGATTAAAAACTTCTAAATAGCAAAGGTACATGGATTAAAGTACGCGTCTGTAGTACGGAATGCAAGTTACAAGGCACACCGGCGAAAAAATCAGGCCCCGACAGTCGCAGCCGCCGGACAGATCGCATATGCTTATTTATCTGATAGGTGCTTTACTTAAACTTAATGAAAATTAATAGTTTTTATTTACGTCTTACCGCTTACTTCGCTGCCTTAGTGCTGCTTTGCTGTTTACTTTTGGCGTTCCATTTCGATCGGCTCGCGACCCTGGCACTCACTGAAGCCGCTGCCCGTAACCTGTTTAATACTACCCGTTCCGCCGCCATGCAGATCACTGTTAATATGCAGGAACGGGAACGGGAGGTACTGTTACTCAGTCGTAGCCATCTGCTAAAAACAGCCGATCTGCGCACTAGCCTGGTCAGTAACCGATTACAAGATATTCAGCAGTCCTACCCCTACTACGCCTGGATTGGTATCGCAGCACCAGATGGCGAGGTGTTGAATGCCACCGGAAAACTGCTGGTTGGCGAAAATGTGGCAGCTCGCCCCTGGTTTCAGGCCGGGCTAAAAGGACCTTATGTCGGTGACGTCCATAAAGCCTTGTTACTAGAGCAATTGTTACGACCTAACAGCACCGAGCCTTTACGCTTTATTGATTTTGTTGCCCCGCTATACGATGAAACAGGTCAGGTAAAAGCCGTACTTGGCACCCATGTCGATTGGGCCTGGGTGGCGCAATTACTCAGTGGCATCCTAGACGGTGCGACTGAGCAACAGCTTGAATTCTTTATTCTGGATGCAAAGCAGCAGTGGCTGTATCCCTTTAGCGCCAGTAACACAGCTGTACCTCCGTTACCAGACACAGGCCAAACAACCAGCATACGCTGGCCAGATCAACAACACTATCTGACCTCTGTGGTTCAGATCCAAACCAACCAGCCTGCCCTGCAATGGCAATTGGTACTGCGCCAACCCGTCAATACGGCACTGACACCGGTAAAACTATTACACCAACAAATATTGTGGTTGGCACTGGCGTTGATTGCGCTTGGGCTGTTACTGTCATTAGTACTAGCCCGTCAATTCAGTTTGCCGATTATTAAATTGGCGCGTGATGCCCGCAGTATCTCGTCCGCAAAATTGCAGGACTTTCAGACCGAGTCATCACTGACTGAAATCCGTGAATTAGCCAACGCCCTACATACTATGCTGCAATCGTTACAGCACAAACAGCAGCAACTGACCGAGGCAAATAATACGCTGGAGCAGCAAGTTGCGGAGCGCACTCTGGAATTACAACACGCGAATCAGGTACTGCAGCAATTATCCCTGACCGATCCCTTAACCGGGGTGGCAAACCGCCGCCGGGCTGAACAGCAGCTGCAACTGGCGATAGCTCAATTTCAACGCTATCAAACCCCGGCTACTGTTTTACTGTTGGATATCGACCACTTTAAGCGGATTAACGACAACTTTGGTCATGATATCGGCGATCTGGTGTTAAAACAGTTGGCGCAAGCCTGGCAAGCCGAACTACGCAGCAGTGATCTGTTGGCGCGTTTAGGTGGCGAAGAGTTTCTGGTACTTGCTACCCAAACCAATCTGGACGATGCTGTTTTGCTGGCCGAAAAGCTGCGGGTGAGTACTGCAGCTTTGCATATTCCTCAAGTCGGTAAGGTCACCGTCAGCATTGGGGTTGCTCCGTTCACCCCAGACAATCTGGAACACGAGCTGTTTTTAAAGCAGGCGGATGAAGCCTTGTATCGCGCCAAACAAACCGGCCGCAATCAGGTGCGTCTGGCGCTAAGTTAACGCCTGAGCTGATAGCAAAAGGCCAGCTAACGCTGGCCTCGGCTGATTTAACTAAAAATCGCTCTTAGCAGATAGAAGAAGATAACCGCTAAACCGGCACCCACCGGTAAGGTGATGACCCAGGAGATAAAGATATTCCGCACCACACCCAGATTTAGTGCCGCTATGCCGCGAGCTAAACCCACACCCAGTACGGCACCCACCAGCGTTTGCGTGGTAGAGATAGGTAAGCCAGCACCTGATGCGATAACCACCGTAGAAGCCGCTGATAATTCAGCAGCAAAACCCCGGCTTGGCGTTAAATGCGTGATAGCAGTACCGATAGTTTTAATTACCCGGGCACCCAGTGTTGCCAAACCAATCACAATACCTACAGCACCTAATGGCAGTACCCAGGGCGCCAAGGTCGCTTTGGAAGCAATTTCACCACCTGAAGTGACCACACTAACCACAGCTGCCACCGGGCCGATAGCATTGGCGACATCATTTGAACCGTGGGCAAAGGCCATACAACAGGCGGTTGTGATCATCAGAATACCGAAGATTTTCTCGACATTATTAAAGTGCATTTCGCGATCGGCTTCCGGATCGATTTTCAAGCGTGAAATCGCCACCTTACCAATGAGGCCGACTACTAAGCCAATCCCTAACGCCAGATAGATACCGTTCGCTGTTGAGATATTCAGACCGATATGGGTCAAACCTTTCTGAATTGTCACTAACGACATAATAAAGCCTGCAAACACCATATAAAATGGTACATACTTTTTTGCATTAGCGATGGGGTTCTCAGTATCAAAGATTAGCCGCTGCGCACTCATAAAGATCAGATAGGCTAAAATACCGGCCAGCATCGGTGTCACTACCCAACTGCCAACAATACCCGATACTTTATTCCACTGTACCGCCTCCGAACCCACTGCAACCAGGGCAAAACCGATGATCGCACCAACGATCGAGTGCGTGGTAGAAACGGGCCAGCCAAAGTATGACGCCACCAACAACCAGGTACCGGCTGCCAGTAAGGCACCAATCATGCCGTAAACCAGGTATTCCGGTACTTCAGCAAAATAACTCGGGTCAATAATGCCGGAACGAATGGTCGAAGTAACAGAGCCACCGGCCAGATAAGCGCCGGCAAACTCAAAAATTGCTGCGATAAAAATCGCCTGTTTGATGGTTAAGGCTTTGGAGCCGACCGAAGTTCCCATCGCATTGGCAACATCATTTGCACCAACGCCATAGGCCATAATAAAGCCAAAAACGGCGGCCAGAATAATCAGGATCAGGCCGTAAGATTCTAAAATTCCCATAAAAAATACCTGTGTGGTTAGCGGGCGAGCATAATTTCCAGACGAGAACCAACGCGCAGTGCTACGTCAGCCAGATCGCCTAACCATTCCAGTGTGCGATATAAGAAGATCACATCGACCGGGTTTAAATCCTTCTCGGCTAACCGCACGGCCTTGCGCAGTTTAATTTGCATTTCATCAGTATCATGTTCGATGGCATCCAATTGCTCTACCATCTTAATCACCAGATCCACTTCTCGACCACGGAAACCGGTTTCCAGCAGTTCATCCAGCTCATTGATGACTTGTGACGCCATCTCTGTCGCATCTAAACAGCGTTTGATATAGGCGGTAAAATCATCCTGTAACGGCAGCGGAATTTCTAACTCCCGCCCCAGCACCCGACCAGAAATATCTTTGGTTTTATTGGCAATCTTATCTTGCTGCGACACCAGCTCCAGAATATCGGTACGGTCGACCGGTAAAAATAAGCCACGGGGTAAATTAACCCGGATCTCGCGTTTTAATTTGTCGGCTTCTTTTTCCAGCGCGACAATTTTTTTCCGAACATCGGCAGCCTGAATCCAATCTTTTTGATATACCGCAGCAAAAAAAGGCAGTAACAAGGTACTGGCTTCGTACACCTTGCGGATGTGCTCTTCAATCGGCTTAATCGGCGATTTGGCAAACACAGATAAAAAAGTATTAGCGGGCATAAAAGGCCTCTTTGTGTTGAATGACTCTAGTCGGCGCGCATTGTAACCGCAATCAGAATGCAATAAAAATGAAATATCGGACCAGTAACAAAAACGCCTTAGCCATTATTCTGGCTAAGGCGCTGTCAAAAAGCGAGCTGCGGCGTCGAATTAACTACGTACTTCCTGCTCCAGCTGCTCCTGGCTGCTATGCCGTACTACCTTACCTTTAACAAAGAAAATAATGTACTCGGACAGGTTTTTACAACGATCACCAATCCGCTCCAGCGAGCGGGCAGACCACAGCACATTCATCACCTTTGGAATAGAACGCGGATCTTCAATCATATAGGTCATCAGCTGGCGGGTAATGGCTTCATACTCCCGATCCACTTTTTTATCTTCTTTGTGTACCGTTAAGGCTGCTTCAACATCCATCCGGGCAAAGGCGTCCAGCACGTCGTGCAGCATTTGCGCCACATGGCGTCCCAGATTATCCAGATTAACTAACAGATCTTGCTGATCGCTGTTAAAGGATTCCAGCGCCACCTTAGCAATACGGCGGGTTTCATCACCGATCCGTTCCAGATCCGCGATACTTTTTAAAATCGCCATAATTAAGCGTAAATCGCTGGCCGCTGGCTGCCGCTTCGCAATCATCCGGGTACACTCTTTGTCGATTTGCAGTTCCCACTCGTTAACTTTCAAATCGTTTTCAATCACCTGCTGCGCCAGCTCACTGTCGTTATTGGCGATAGCAGTCAGCGCATCATACAACTGACGCTCAATCAGGCCGCCCATCGACATCACATGGTTGCGGATTTGCTCCAACTCTTCATTAAACTGGCTGGAAATGTGCTTCGATAAATTCAGTTTATCCATGTTGGTACACCCCACTGTGGTCTGTTGACGACGTCCAGACAGCCTTAACCAAAGCGCCCGGTAATATAATCTTCTGTTTGTGGCTCGCTGGGATCAGTAAAAATCCGGTTGGTGGTATTAAACTCAACCAGCCGCCCCAAGTTCATAAACGCAGTGAAGTCGGATACTCGAGCTGCCTGCTGCATATTATGCGTTACAATAACTATAGTGTAGTGCTGCTTTAATTCATAAATCAGCTCTTCAATTTTCAGAGTCGAGATTGGATCCAAAGCCGAGGCGGGTTCATCCAACAGCAAGACCTCGGGTTCAATTGCAATCGCCCGGGCAATAACCAGACGCTGCTGTTGGCCACCGGATAAGGTCAGAGCATTATCGAACAGCCGCTCTTTGACCTCCTGCCACAGCGCTGCCTTGACCAACGCCTCCTCTACCAGCTCATCGAGCTGTCGCGAACTGTTCACACCTTGTAAGCGTAAGCCGAACGCCACGTTCTCATAGACTGACAATGGAAAAGGGTTAGGCTTTTGAAACACAATACCGACCCGGCGCCTAAGCTCAGCCAGGTCAACACCCGGACCATAGATGTTCAGCTCATCAAGCAAGACGTCACCCTCGGTTACAGCGTCATCCAGCAACTCATTCATGCGGTTAAAACTCCGCAATAAACTGGATTTACCGCAACCGGAAGGGCCGATCAGGGCGGTGACCTGGTTAGCAGGGATGTTCAGGCTGATATTATCCAGCACCTTTTTCCCTGCCAAACTCACTGACAAATCCCGAACTGATATTTTCAAACCTTAATCCTCTGCCGGCCAGTGTAACCGGATAATATGACAATTTTATGACTAATAGGGCGTGTTGACGTTTACTCGACCTAGACCACCCGACGCCGATAGTAACGCCGTAACCGCATCGCCAGTAAATTTAATACACCAATCAACACGAGCAGCACCAGAGCAATCGCAAATACTCTGGGTTCAGCGGCATCCGCATTCGAGCTCTGTAAACCGACATCATAGATTTGAAAGCCCAGACTCATAATTTGCTGATCCAGTTGGATATAAGGTGCGCTACTACTAAGCGGCAATACCGGCGCATATTTTACTACGCCAACAAAAATCAACGGCGCTACCTCGCCAGCGGCGCGAGATACCGCCAGGATAATACCGGTTAACATCGCCGGGCGGGCAGCCGGTAGGATCAGCTTACGCAACACTTCGGCTTTGGTCGCGCCCAGCGCATAACCCCCTAAGCGTAAACTGGATGGGATCCGCGCCAATCCCTCCTCGGTTGCGACTATTACCACCGGCAGAGTCAGTAGCGCCAGCGTCAGCGATACCCAGATCAGGCCGGGGGTGCCAAAGGTGGGTTGCGGTAATCGCTCCGGGTAAAACAGCTGGTCAATACTGCCACCCAACACATAGACAAAAAAGCCCAGGCCAAAGACGCCAAATACCACAGACGGCACGCCAGCCAGATTATGTACGCTGAGTCTCACCAGACGCACCAAACGGCCATCCCGTGCATATTCGTGCAGATAAATCCCCGCCATAATACCGATCGGTGCTACGACTACCGCCATAAGTAACACCGACAACAGCGTACCGGTAATAGCCGGCAGTATGCCACCGGCACTGTTCGCTTCACGCGGTTCAGTACTGAGAAAAGACCACCATTGCCCGGCAAACCAGCGCATCTTTTGCAACCAACTTAAGCTATTGGGTGCCAACTGCAGCATAATATCTGCTTGCTGCAGCCGCAGTTGCTGGCCATTTGCCAGTTGCAATAGTAACTGGCCCTCTGACATCGCTTGCGGCCAGCCATACAGCTCACCGAACTGCCGATGCCTGACCAGCAAGACCTCTGGTGGTCGCTGCACGTCACTAAGCTGCTGTTGCCAGTACCAGCGAAAAGCCGGTGCGCCTGACGGTTGATATCCTTGCTTGACTAATATACGCGTTGCAGGTGCAGAAAAAGTTAACCCCGCCGCGGCCAACTGTGGAGCCGTCAACTGCTGTTGACTAACCACTTCACCCAGCACCAAAGAAGCCTCATGTGGTGATTCTGCGTTCTGACTAACCCGAAATTGCACAATATCAGCCGGCCAGAACAACCCCAGACCACGGCTTAACATCAGATAAGACAGCGCTAGCAGCAGCATCAAAACAAAAGCACTGGCCAGGGCGGCCAGCCAGAACCAGTAATTGCGCTGATGGTAATCCGGCGTCATGTGTCCAGCCTCTGGAAATTGCGTTTTAGCCGCTGGCGTACCAGATCAGCCAGGGTGTTAGCCATAAAGGTGAAAATAAATAACAGAATAGCGACTAAAAACAACATCCGGTAATGGCTACTGTCAACTGCAGCTTCCGGTAACTCAATGGTCAGAGTGGCAGTTAAACTGCGTAGCCCCTCAAACAGGTTAAAGTTGCTGATTGGCGCATTACCGGTTGCCATTAAAATAATCATCGTTTCGCCCAGCGCCCGGCCCAGCCCCAACATGACCGCAGCCAGGACGCCTGGCAACGACAGTGGCCAAATCACCCGCCGCACGATTTGCCAATGCGTCGCGCCCAGTGCTGATGCCCCCAGCGTTAACTGCCGCGGTACCTGTGACATCACATCGTAGCAAATACTAAAAATGATTGGTAACACCGCAAAGCCCATTGCCAGACCAACGACCAAGGCATTACGCTGCTGATAACTGACGCCCTGCTCGTTTAACCAAAACCGAAAACTGCCGCTAAAAAACTGTTGTTGCAGGGTGTCACCGCCCAGTAACGCCAGATAAGCTGTAACAAACAGCAAGGCGGCCAGCAGCATTAAATCCCAGCCGCTGCCAGGGATCTGTTGCCAGCGCTTCGGCAGCCGCGGCCACAGCCGCGCCAAAGCCAGCACCAGCAAGGGCAGCAGCAATAAAAACAGCAGCAATGCCAGCAAATGTTGCTCCAACGCCGGCGCCAGCCAGATCGCGGCCAGAAAACCGATAATTACCGTTGGAAACAAGGCCAACAGCTCAATCAGCTGACTGAGCCTGCTACGTAACGGCTCACTGAGGAAACAGGCGGTATAAAGTGCCGCCAGTATGCCCAGCGGAACCGCAACCAGCATGGCATAAAATGCGGCTTTCAAGGTGCCAATAGTCAAAGGCACTAGTGAGTACTTACCCTGTCTTAACTCGGCGCCGCCACTACTTTGCCAGACATACTCCGGCTGCTGCCAACCTTCGTACCAGACCTTCTGGAACAGGGTGCGCCAGGAGATTTCCGGATGACGGTTGTCCAGTTGTAATGCAGTTGGTTCGCCTGGCCCCAGCAACCATAACTGTTCGTTACGCTGGCTAAACTGTAACCTGGTCGCCCTTTGATACTCCGCAGCCTGCCCCTGCCACAAAGGTTTAGTCAGATTGGCGTAAAACAGGCTCACGCCCCCCGCGGCATCCAGCACAGCAAAACCACTGCGGCCCTGTTCAGGTGCAATATCGACAATGGCCGCATTGCGTCTGGCAAAAGGCTTAATCCAACTGATACGGAGCTGCCCGTGCTCATCAGGCAAGAAAAACCATTGTTTCAGCTGGCCACTACTGTCACCGGAAACAATACTTTGCTTGCCTGCCAACCAACGCAGCGTCGTTAAATTCACAGTGCGATCCGTTAACGATAAACGCTGCAAACAGCCCGCTTCAGGTTGTCGTTGCCACCATAAACAAGCCTCGCCATTACTGGCAGCCAACAACAGATAACCTTGCAATGGCTCGACTAAGCTAAAGGCCACCTCAAAACCGGCAGCAGTCGCCGCTGCTGCCGGTATCGGAGCTGGCGTTATGTCAAAAGCGGGGGGGGAGTGTTCTACCACTATCGGCTGAGCAGAAACCGGTTTAAACAACGGCGTGACCTCTGTCAGCAGATAAACGAAGATCCCAAGCAAGGCCAGAATCACACTGCCACCTGCCAGTGTAATCAACCAGGACCAGAGTCGGTTCAACCAGCGGCGCTGCTGCGTTCGACGCTGCCGCTGTTTACCGGCGGGTAAGCGACTCAGCGGCGGGGTGCCTTGTGTCATAATCCCAACTCCTGAATCGCCTGCGCTCGCAGTGCCGCTGGCACTGGTACTAAACCATCATTACTGAGTAAGGCTTGTCCCTCGGCCGATAACACAAAACGCAAAAATGCCTGTTCAGCGGCAGGCAGGGCGCGCGCCGGCGCTTTATTCAGATAAATATAGAGTACCCTGGCCAGTGGATAACGACCACTGATGGCGTGTTCCGGCGTCGGCATTAGCGCCGGGCTGTTGGCGTCAGCCTGCAGCGCCAGTATTTTCACACCGGCAATTTGCTGGCCTAGCCCAGAATAGCCAATGGCATTGACACTTTGACTCACCGCCCGCACCACCGCCGCCGCGCCGGGTAATTGCTGCACCCGTTGTTGATAATCGCCCTCACACAGCACCTGCTGGCGGAAGAAACCATAGGTTCCGGAGGCCGGATTGCGGCCATAAGCGGCGACTGGACGGGATTGCCAGGTGCCAGCGAGGCCGAGTTCACCCCAGCGCTCAATCGCGGCCTGGCGATGACATAAGCGATTTTGAGCATAAATACTTTCCAGCTGCGCCATGCTGATACTGCGCAGCGGATTGTCCTGATGCACATAGAGCGCCAGCATATCCAGCGCGACAGGCACGGCTATAGCATCGTAGCCAAAGCGACGCCGGAACCGTTCTTGCTCGACGGCCAGCATCGGCCGGCTCATTGGCCCCAAGCTGGCAGTGCCCTCTAATAGTGCTACCGGCGCTGTCGCCGAGCCACTGCTTTGGATCTGTAAATTTAATTGCGGATGTAACGCCACAAACTGCCGCCGCCAGATCATCATCATATTATGTAGGGTGTCAGAGCCGGTGCTGGACAAGGTGCCGCTGAGCGGCGTGGGCTCGGCCACAGCAAGCGTTGCGCTTTGTTCAGGCGAGACTGCCCTGAGTGCCGGGCTTAACGCCGCCAGCACTAAGCTAATTATCATCAGGCGCAATTTTGCGGTTGCAACTAACATCAAAGCCTAAGCATCTTGTCAAAAACGCCATCTTAGCGCAGCGACTGCGCTGACGCCTAGCAGAGTAAATAAAAATTCACAGATAACTGTAAAAACATCAAGTTGCCGCTAAACTCTATGCAGAGAAAAAACGATACCCAAAAGCATTATATCTTCCCTAATACAGGAGTTCGCATGAAGCAGTTGGTGTTAACCATTATCGGTAAAGATAAAGCTGGCCTCGTTGAGCAATTATCCCGGGTAATCAATGAGCATCGTGGTAACTGGATGGCCAGTAACTTAAGTCACTTAGCTGGCTATTTTGCCGGTATAGTGCAAATTGAAGTTGCTGAGCCGGACCTGGCTGATCTGACCCAGGCGCTTGGCCAGGTGAAAGATTTGGATATCCGGGTGCAGCAAGGCGAAGATAGCCAGCTGGATAAGCAACAGCAATTACGCTTTGTCATTACCGGCAACGACCGTCCCGGCATAGTACGCGAACTCTCAACGGTATTAAGCCACAAAGGTGCCAATATTATTGCCTTTGAAAGCAGCAAACAAAGCGCGCCGAACTGGGGCTCGCCGTTATTTCATGCCGAAGCGACCGTGCAATTGCCAGCAGGATTAAAGCGGGATGATGTCACTGCCGCACTCGAGGCTATCGCCACCGATATTGTTGTCGATCTAGAATAACCAGGACCCACAGTGCCCTCGCACGGCACTGTCATCGCTTTGTCACAAAACTGACATAGAGTGCTTTGCAAGCAGTAAGCAGGAGCAAATTCATGGAACAGCAGCACACCCCGGCCCCGTCCTCTGAGTATCCATTATTTCCGAGAGAACTCAGTTGGTTGGCCTTTAACGGCCGGGTGTTACAGGAAGCCGCCGATACCCGCAACCCACCCATTGAGCGGCTGAGATTTCTCGGTATTTATTCTAACAACCTGGATGAGTTTTTCCGGGTGCGGGTTGCCGATGTGAAACGCCGTATTCTGCTGAAAAAATATCAAACCTATGAACACGAAGATGCTGAGCTGCTGCTGATTGAAATTCAAAACCAGGTATTGCAGCTGGGTAAGCAGTTCAACAAAATCTACCTGGATATTCAGTTGGAGCTGCGTAAACACAATATTGAGTTAATTGACGACAGTAAACTGACCGAGTTGCAATCCGGCTGGGTAAAAAGCTTTTTTAAAAATGAAGTTAAAAAGCATATCTCACCGATCATTCTGTCCAGCACTGATGCCTCGCTCAGTAAGATCCTTGAAGATAATACGACCTATCTGATGGTGGAAATGACCGGCAGTAATAAACCGGAATATGCCATAGTGCAGGTACCCACAGATGAAGTATCGCGTTTTATTGAGCTGCCGCTAAATCTGAATACCCGGAAGAAGAACGGTCATTACCGCCGGCAGATTTTGTTACTGGACGATATTATTAATCACTGTATTGGCGATTTATTTCAGGGCTTTTTTGAGTTTGACCAAATCTGTGCCTTCTCGCTCAAGCTGACCCGTGACGCTGAGTACAATATCAGCGATACGCTGGATCAGAGCTTGATTGATAAAATGTCCAAAGGGATCCGCCAGCGGCTGAAATCAGAACCGACGCGCTTGGTCTATGATGCTGCTATGCCGGAGCAAATGTTAAAAGTGCTGACTAAACAGCTTGGCACCGGCTCGATGGATGCGTTAATTGCCGGTAGCCGCTACCGTAACTTCAAAGACTTTATCGGTTTTCCCAACCTGGGCCACCAGAGTATGGAGTTTGCGCCGCTGCCGCCGTTGCCCAGTGCAGATTTTGAAGCGCATCCCACTACTTTTGACGCCATTCGTAATGCCGATATTATGTTGTACTACCCTTATCACAGCTTTGGCTACTTTACCGAGTGGGTACGGCAGGCGTCATTCGACCCTAAGGTCACCCATATCAAAATCACCATGTACCGGGTAGCGAAACATTCGCGGGTTATTCATTCGCTGCTGGATGCGGTGCGTAATGGTAAGAAAGTTACCGTGGTAGTCGAATTAAAAGCGCGTTTTGATGAAGAAAACAACATCAATTGGGCCAGAAAAATGACCGATGCCGGTATTGAAGTCATTTTTGGCCAGACCACGCTAAAGATTCACTCGAAGATTTGTCTAATTACCCGGCTTGAGAAAGGTAAGCCGGTACGCTATGGCCATATCGGCAGTGGTAACTTTAACGAAAAAACAGCGCGTATCTACACCGACATGAGCTTATTTACCTGCCATCCGGAAATCACCGCTGAAATTGAGCAGGTTTTTGAGTTTATTCAATACTCATACCGGCCATTCCAGTTTAATCATTTAATTGTGTCGCCTACCTGGAGCCGGCCGAAATTGCTGCAGTTAATTCAGCGTGAAATCGACTTCGCGGTGAGTGGCCGTAAAGCAGAGATTTTCCTGAAAGTGAATAATCTGGTCGACGAAGAAATTGTGCAGTTGCTGTACAAAGCCAGTCAGGCCGGTGTCAAGATCCGGATGATTATTCGTGGAATGTGTACCCTGGTACCCGGCCTTCCCGGCAAGAGCCAGAATATTAAAGTGATCAGTATTCTGGACCGTTTTCTCGAACATGCCCGGGTGTATGTATTCCACAATGGCGGTGACACTGATTTATACTTATCTTCGGCCGACTGGATGACGCGTAACATCGACCAGCGGGTTGAGGTTGGCGTGCCGATTCTGGATGCAAAAATTAAGCAAACGATTTTAACCACTCTGGATATCCAGTGGCGGGATAACGTCAAAGCCCGTATGATTGACGCTAAACAGAGTAACCCTTATGTAAAGCGTGGCAATAAGCGGAATATCCGCTCGCAGCAAAGCATCTATGATTTCTTTGCTGCCCAAAGCCAGCTGTTACTGCAACAGACTGAACCGGAATTTTGAGCATAACTGAATCAGCCAGCACCACCAGCCCTTATATCGCCGCAGTTGATTTGGGCTCGAACAGCTTTCACATGGTGATCGCCCGGATTGTCAAGGGCGACATCCAACTGCTGCATCGGGAAAAACAGAAAGTTCAACTGGCCGAAGGCTTAAACGAAGACTTGGTACTAAGTGAAGAAGCCATCGAGCGCGGGTTGAATGTGCTGCGGCAGTTTGCCGATACTCTGCAACCTTTCGCACCGCAGTCCGTGCGGGTGATTGCCACCTATACCTTGCGTCGCGCCAAAAATGCCGCCACGTTTTTACGACGGGCAAAAACCTTATTTCCGTTTCCGATTGAAGTGATTTCCGGTCAGGAAGAAGCACGTTTTATCTATCAGGGCGTCGCACATTTTGAGCACTTTAGTGGCAAGCGGCTGGTCATCGATATCGGTGGTGGCAGTACCGAGTTTGCCATCGGCGACGGCGCCCAGCCACTGCGGCTGAGCAGTCGCAATATGGGCTGCGTCAGCTACGCGAAGAGCCATTTTCCGGCAGGGAAAATCAGTGCCCGGCGCTTTAACAAGGCCATTATTCAGGCCGAGCAGGAACTGGAGCCGATTATCAGCAGCTTCCGGGCTACGGGTTGGCAGCAAGTCGTCGGTACCTCGGGCACCATCAAAACACTGCGTGATATTGTGGTCAACTTTGGCTGGACCAACGGACCGGTTGAGTTATGTCATTTATTGCAATTACGCGATTACCTGCTTAACTTTGACAACAGTGCAGAGCTGGAACTAACCGGCCTCACCGATGACCGCAAGCTACTGCTCTGCTCGGGTCTGAGTATTCTGATTGCCGCCTTTCAGATGCTGCAAATTGAACAATTGGTCTATGTTGACGCCGCACTGCGTGAAGGCGTGCTGTATGAGATGAGTGATCGGATGCAACATCTGGATATTCGCGAACAAACTATGTACAGCTTGCTACAACGCTATGATATCGACCAGGCCCAAGCCAATCGGGTTAAGGGAACGGCGCTGGCGCTGTTGGCGCTGGTGCGCGATAGCTGGCAACTGGATGACGAAGATGCCTTGCTGCTCGGTTTTGCCGCAACCGTGTATGAAATCGGCCTGCATATTAACTCATCCGGGGTACAAAAACACTCGGCTTACATTCTGCAAAACGCTAACCTGCCGGGCTTCAATCAGGAGCAACAAAGTTTGCTGGCCTGTCTGGTGCGCTTTCACCGCCGTAAAATTCGTGCTGATGAAATCCCCTATTTCAGCCTGTATGAGTTGCCGAAGGTGATTAACTTGTTGGTACTGTTACGCTTGGCTGTGTTGTTAAATCAAAAACGCCGCGATGATTTTCTACCGCCTCTGACCGCAACCGCCAAGGTACAATATCTGCAGTTACAACTGGCTCCGGAATGGTTGCAACTGCAAAGCGTGCTGGCCGCCGACTTACTGCAAGAGCAGAAAATTCTGAAGAAAATTGCTTTTAAACTGGAGATCCCGACTTTGCAGGATCTGCCCGATGGTGCAGTTTTTACCGAGCTGGCATCCTGATGTGTCGCTGTCCCTGGCTTGATCAAAGCAAAGCCGACTATGTCGCTTACCACGACGAGGAATGGGGCGTGCCGGTATTTGATGACCGCAAGTTATTTGAATATCTGACTCTGGAAGCGGCGCAAGCCGGTTTAAGCTGGTATACGGTGTTAAAAAAGCGCCTGAATTACCGGCTGGCGTTCGCCGGGTTTGACCCGGTGCAAGTCGCAATGTTCGACGAGGCTAAAATCCAGAGCCTGCTGCAAAACCCTGGCATTATCCGTAACCAACTCAAAGTTCGGGCTGCGGTGAATAATGCAGCACGCTTTTTAGAGGTACAACAAGAGTTTGGCAGCTTTGCCCGTTATCAGTGGCAGTTCGTCAATGGCCAGCCGCTGCTGAATCAGCGCCAGCAACTCAGTGACTATCCGGCGCGCACTGACATCTCGGACGCCTTTAGTAAAGACTTACAGCGACGTGGTTTTAAATTTGTCGGCTCGACCATTATTTACGCCCATATGCAGGCCTGTGGTATGGTCAATGATCACAGCCTGGATTGTTTTCGGCGCGACCAAATTATTGCTGGCTATCGCGATTTGCCCGCGCTCGATACGCTCTAGCATTATTTCACTTTAAACTTGGCACGCTTCTTCGGTGTCTGCACGCCTATCACCAATTCTGGTGGTAAGGCAAAAGAGAAGCTACTGCCTTTCCCCGGCTCAGAAAAAATCAATAATTGGCTGTTATGCCGGGATAATACATGTTTAACGATCGACAAGCCCAGCCCGGTGCCGCCGGTATTGCGCGCCCTGGCCTGATCGACGCGGTAAAACCGTTCAGTCAGGCGTTTAACGTGATGCGCTGCGATCCCTTCACCGTTATCGGTAACGGTAAAGAGGGCGCGCTGACCATCGCGCTGCCAGCTGACCTCGATTTCGCCACCAGCCGGCGTATATTTAATCGCATTCGTCACCAGATTCGAGAAAGCGCTACGCAGCTCATCCGGCGCGCCGGTGACTTTCAGCGTGGTGTCTATCGAAAAGTGTAATTTGTGCTGCTTATCCCGATTCAGGGTTTCCGCTTCCGTCGCAATCAGCTGCAACATTGCCGGCACATCCACCTCCTGATCAAATTGCACCCGCGCTGCGGCTTCAATTCGCGATAAGGTTAGTAACTGTTGCACCAGGCTATCCATGCGCCGGGTTTGCTCCAACATCACGCCGTGCGCTTTTTGCCAGATGGCAGCCGGCGGTTGCTGCTCACCATCCATCACCTCCAGGTAACCCTGTAATACCGTCAGTGGCGTGCGCAGTTCATGTGAAACGTTGGCAACAAAGTCTTTGCGGATTTGCTCTAACTGTTTAAGCTGGGTGATATCACGCACTATCAACAAAAATTGCGCTTTGCCATAAGGCATCATCTTACATTCCAGCATCACACTGGATGATGTGGGCGACATCACTTCCAACGGCTGCTGAAAGTTTTGTTGTTTCAGATAATGATGAAATTCCGGCGAGCGGATCAGGTTATCGATACGCTGACCTTCGTCACTCGGCCAACGCAACCCGACCAGCAACTGTGCCAGCTTGTTACACCAGATAATGCTCCAGTCTTCGTTTAATACCACTACCGCTTCAGGCAGCGCTTCGGCACCGTCGCGAAAGCGCCGCACCAGAGTGCGCAGCTCTTTGCGTTTACGGCGCTCACGACGTTGTTGAAAGTAAATACCATCGAAGATTTGCTGCCAGCTGCCATCACCGGCGGGTGGGGTTAACTTGCGATCGCGCCATAACCACTTATCGAGCAGAAAAATATGTTTATATTGCCACAGCAGATGCCCCAGGCTCAGCAGCAATAAAAATAGCAGCACCTGGCCGAACATCCAGCCGACAAAGGCCGTTAGCCCATAGTAGAGCAGCGCCTTGCTGGCCAGCCGTTTTTTCGACAGCAGCAGGCGCATCAGCCGTTACTTCGCCGAAAAACGGTAGCCAGAGCCACGCACCGTTTGTACCAGACGGTCGTGCCCGGTCGGCGAAATGGCTTTACGTAAGCGGCGGATATGTACATCAACAGTCCGATCCTCGACATAAACATTGGTGCCCCAGACATGGTCCAGTAACTGCTCCCGGCTGTAAACCCGTTCCGGGTGGGTCATAAAGAAATGCAGTAACCGGAACTCGGTCGGTCCCATATCCAGTGGTTGCTCTTCCGCTGACACCCGATGTGATACCGGATCCAGTTTTAAGCCCTGTACTTCAATCACATCATCGAGGCTGGTCGGTGCAACGCGGCGGATCACCGCTTTGATGCGTGCCATTAACTCTTTTGGCGAAAAAGGTTTAGTCACATAATCATCAGCACCGACTTCCAAACCACGCACTTTGTCTTCCTCTTCACCACGTGCCGTGATCATAATAATCGGAATATTGCGGGTGATCTCGTGTTGTTTCATTTTTTTGGCAATCTGAATACCACTACCACCGGGTAGCATCCAGTCCAGCAACACCAGATCCGGATAGGGTTCAGCCAACATGTTCAACGCGCTGTTGTAGTCAGCAGCGGTCGCAGCCTGATAACCGTTTTGTTCTAATACAAAGCACAACATATCGCGGATTGGTGCTTCATCCTCTACCACCAATATTCTTCGTGACGACATCTTATCCTACCTGAGTTCCAGCTAATCGGGTTGCGACCTAGTATCTTCTTAAATTATGACAGTTTTATGAAAAATAACAGCAGTTATCACGCCAGCCAGAATTCCCATCAACCCACTGAAAAATGACAGCTGGATGAATTTTTTATTGCAGCCAGCTCCGCTAAGCCCATTTTTACTGGCTTGGCGGCAGGTACTGATATCAGCGCAGCCAATTGTAATAAAAGCGTCACAGCCCTGCTTTAGTTTACAGCCACCGAGTTAACACTGACCCGATAAACTTTAAATCCAACGGAGAGATGGTAATGGCGTTACGCAACTTCCTGAAATTAAGTGCTGTGGCTTCGGCTTTAATGCTAGCCGGCTGTGGCGGCGATCTGGTGGTAAACACCAATACAGGCGGTAATAGTGGTGGTAACAATGGTGGTGGCTCAGGCGGCGGTACTACCCCACCAGTCAGTGCTTGTCCATCTTTTGCTACCCAAGGCGCCAGCCTGGCTGGTGTAGCGAAGCCAGTGTGTGAAGTCACAGGCACTATCACTGCAGATACCCGCCTGACCAAAGACATTGCCTGGGCGTTAAGCGGCAAGGTGACTGTCGGTAATGATAATGCCAATAGCGCTACCCTGACCATCGAGCCGGGTACGCAGGTGTTTGGTAAAAGCGGTGCCGACTATCTGGTTATCGCTCGTGGTTCAAAAATTCAGGCCATTGGTACCCGTAGCGAGCCAATCGTCTTTACCTCTGTCAACGACATGCTGGGCTTATCGGATGAAAACTCCTTTGGCGAATGGGGTGGCGTCGTTATTCTGGGTAATGCCCCAACCAATAAATGTGACCCTGCCACCCTGGCCAGTTGCCAGGTAGAAGCCGAAGGTGAAGCGGGCCCTTATGGCGGTAATAACCCGGAAGATAACAGCGGTGCGCTGCGTTATGTACAGGTGAAATATGCCGGCTTTGAAGTTATCCCGGACAACGAATTAAACGGCATTACCTTTGCCGGTGTCGGTTCAGGCACCCGCGTAGAATATATTCAGGTGCATAATAATCTGGATGACGGTGTTGAGTTTTTTGGTGGTACCGTTGATGCCAAGTACGTGGTATTAACCGGCAACCGCGATGATTCGCTGGATTGGGCTGATGGTTGGACCGGCAGAGCCCAACATATCTTAATCCGCCATAACCCTAACGATACCAAAGCTAACCGCGGTATCGAGGCAGATAACCAATCTGGTAACTTTACCGCTGAGCCAATTTCTAACCCGCGCATTGCCAATATGACCATTATTGGTAATAACTTTGACGGTGACGATGATTCTGAAGGTATCCTGCTGCGCGCTGGTACTGCCGGTGAAATCTACAACACCATTATTACCGGCCCGGCGGGTATGGGTGAATGTTTTGAGATTAACTCAGATGAATCAGTCGCCAATGCGAACGGTGGTCAGATCCGTTTTGAACATTCAATTATCGATTGTGCCGAGCCATTCAAAGACACCGTTGATGGTTCAGGTAACAGCACCTTCAATGCAGAACAATGGTTCCGCGCACAACCAGGCAATATCGTGGCCGATGCCTTATTAGGCGGTTATATTCCGGCACCGAACTCACCGGCGCTGGGCAATGGCCTCAATGTGTCTAACTTTATTGACCCTTGGTTTGATGACGTTGACTATATCGGTGCCTTTGATGGCGAAAATGACTGGACGGTTGGCTGGACCTTTGGCCTGCATCCAGATAACGACCTGGCAGCCTGCCCGACTGGCACCACTGAAGTCGCCAGCCTGACTGGCCGTATTAACTGTCAGCTGACGGGTGATATTACCACCAGTATTACGCTGCAAGCCGGTGCTGACTATGTGTTAAGCGGTCGGGTACGTATCGGCCAGGACAACCAGAATAATGCCACTCTGAATATTGAGCCGGGCGTACGGATTTATGGTAAGTCAGGTGCTGATTTCCTGGTGATTACCCGCGGTTCGAAAATTAATGCTAACGGCACCGCCGCTAACCCAATCGTGATGACGTCAGTACAGGACGTGATCGGCTCACCGACAGCTGCTGGTCAGTGGGGTGGTTTGGTGTTACTGGGCAATGCACCAACGAATAAATGTGATCAGAACGATCTGGCTAACTGCCGGGTAGAAGCCGAGGGTGATGCTGGTCCATACGGCGGTGCTAACTGGGAAGATAACAGTGGTGTGCTGAACTATGTAGTAGTAAAACATGCCGGCTTTGAAGTTATTCCGGATAACGAGCTGAACGGTATCACCTTTGCTGGTGTCGGTTCAGGTACTCAGTGTTCAAACATCCAGGTACACCAAAACGTTGATGACGGCGTGGAGTTCTTCGGTGGTGCGGTCAGCTGTAAAAACGTGGTGTTAACCGCCAACGGTGATGACTCTCTGGATTGGGCTGATGGCTGGCGCGGTAATATGCAGTTTGTGCTGGTACAACACGCTACTGACGGCGCGAAAGCCAACCGTGGTATCGAAGCCGATAACCAATCAGGTAACTTTGGTGCCCTGCCAATCTCTAACCCGATTATCGCCAACATGACCATTATTGGTAACACCTTTGACGGTGATGATGATTCTGAGGGTGTTCTGCTGCGTGCCGGTACTAACGCCAAGCTGCACAACTTTATTATTACCGGCCCAACCGGCATGGGTGAATGCTTAGAGATTGAATCGAACGAGTCCCGCGCTCTGGCAGCCAGTGGTGAGTTGCAAATGACTCACTCAGTGATCGCTTGTAGTGAGCCGTTCCGCGGCACCGTCGATGCCAATACTACCGTAGAACAGTGGTTCCTGGCGCAAGAAGGTAACAGTACCGCCGCGGGTATGAGTGCAGTATTAAATGGCGTGTTCACTATCGACACTACCCAGCCAAAAGCGCTGTCAACCGTGAATAGCTTCTTTGAAGATGTCGATTTTATCGGCGCGGTTAAAGAAGGTCAGGACTGGACCCGCGGTTGGACCGTTGGCTTAGAGCGTTAAGTCAGAGTGCTGCTGCAGCCAGGCTGCAGCAGCCCCTTTTTTTGACCTGAAGCCGGTAGTACACCGGCGTTGTTGCAGAAAATAAGCTTACAGGACAACGTTCAGATGAGCAGCATGCCAAGTTTTACCATTAACCGGGTTGGCCGCAGCGTAATGCTGGCCCTGGCGACCGCCACCGCCCTGGTTTCTTTTTCTACCCTCGCTCAGGACACCGCGCCGGCTCCTACTGATGAAGAGCTGGAGCGCATTGCCGTGTCGGGCCGCCTGCTAAGCTCAGCCGCCTCCGCTGCCGCTGAGCGCCGCGAGCAACCTTATGTCGCCGAATTACTCGGCATGGAACAAATCTCCCGCGCCGGCGACAGTAATGCCGCCACTGCGCTACGTCGGGTTACCGGTTTAACACTGGTGAACGACAAGTTTATTTATGTCCGCGGCTTGGGTGAACGCTACTCCAGCACCTTGTTAAACGGTGCTATGGTACCGAGCCCGGATCCGACCCGGAACGTGATTCCGCTGGATATGTTTCCAGCCGGTATTATTGAAAGTTTAGTGGTACAAAAAGCCTATTCTCCGGAGCTACCGGCAGCCTTTGGCGGTGGTAATGTGAATATCCGTACCGCGACCATTCCGTTACAACGTAGCTTTAACCTGTCTGTTGGCACTGGCTATAACAGCCTGAACAGTGACAAAGGCGTCGATTATGCCGGCGGTAGTGATGACTGGCGTGGTCGTGATGATGGCACCCGTGGTATCAGCCCGGTGTTGGCAAATGCGCTGCAGCAATATGGCACCATCTCACAAATTAATATCGCTGAAAGCCTGGGCGGTCTGAATGCTGGTACTCTGGCGCAGGCCAACACCATTTTGCGCGAGCTGGGCCTGAGCTTTAACCGGGATCTCGATCTGCGCGAAACCAGTATTAAGCCGGATTTTGATGGCAGTCTGTCTTATGGTGAGCGGTTTGAACTCAGCAAAAACGTCGTCTTTGGTATGATGACCGGTGTTAGCTATGACCGTTCAACTCAGAACATTGAAGAGAAAGAACGCTATTTCTCCGTTTCCGGCGACAATCTGGTGCCGTTAAATCGTTACGATGATATCCGTGGTACTGAGCATCAGGTCAAACTGTCTGGCATGCTGAACTTCGGTTTAGAGCTGGGTGTCGACCACCGGCTGGAAAGTTCAACCATCTATCTGCTGGATACCAAGGACGAAATCAAAATTAAAACCGGTGACTCCATTGAAACCATCAATGAAACGAACCGCTTTAATACCGACACCAGCATCCGCTACGAAGAGCGCACTATGCTGAGCAATCAGTTACGTGGCCGGCATAATTTCCCGTTTTTGTCTGACTTAGCAGTAGATTGGCAATTTACCGATGCCAAAGCCCGTCGTTATGCGCCCTCTGAAGTCGAGTTCCGTTATCTGAACGAACGGCAGGCTGATGACAGTTTGTTCCGCTTCCTGCGTCGTAATCAAAATGCAGTGAACTACAGCTTTGGCGATATGCAGGACGAAACGCAAAACGGTAGCTGGAACGCCAAATTACCACTGAGCCTCGGCAAAGCCGAAATGGTACTGAGCGGTGGCTATTCCTATTTTGAGCGCAGCCGTGATGCCAGCACTAACTTGTTTAACTTCAATACTGTTGGTTATAGCCTGCAGCAATTAAGCGGCAGCTTCTCAGAGATTTTCTCCGATGCCAATATTCTGAACCCGGCTAATGGCTTCCAGGTCTCAAACGTTACCACTCAGGCAGATGATTATCTGGCGGCACAGATGCTGGATGCAGGTTATGCCGCGCTGGAAATCAATTATGATTATCAGTGGCGCTTAAACCTGGGTGTACGCTATGAGGACTTTAAACAAATCTCGTTGCCGTTAAATGCCCGTGGTGAAGTCTCGGCCAACCCGGCAGAGTCGGCGTTGCTGGAGGATGGCTTCTACCCGGCACTATCACTAACCTGGTTTATCAATGACGAGCTGCAAGCCCGCTTTGGTTACAGCCAGACCGTGATCCGCCCGGACTTACGGGAAGTGACACCGGTGCTGTATGTTGACCCGCTGACCGACTTTAAGGTCACAGGTTTTGCCGGTTTGCAAAGTACTGATATCGACAGCGTCGATGCACGCTTAGAGTGGTATTACGATAACAGCAACTACAGTATCGGTGCTTTCTACAAGAAGCTGGATAATCCGATCGAAGCCATTGAACTGTCTGGCTCTGACGGTAACTTGCTGATGTCATTCCGTAACGCAGAAAGCGGTAAAGTCTATGGTATCGAAGCGGAGTTTTTACAACAGCTCGATATGTTTAGCGGCGATTTTGGCAGTCTTGCCAATAATTTCTTCGTTGCCGGTAACCTGACGTTAAGCGACTCAGAAATCCAGATCCAACGCTTCCCGGGCGCTAACCTGACCAACCTGGAGCGGCGCTTAAGTGGTCACTCTAAATATGTGGTTAACTTCCAGCTGGGCTTTGACTCGGATGATGACAAGCACAACGCGACCCTGACCTATAACGTCTTTGGCAAGCGCATTGCCTTTGCCGGGGTAAACCAGAAAGACGATGCCTTTGAGCAGCCGTTCCACTCGCTGGACTTTACCTACAGCTACAGTCCGCTGGACAATATGACGGTGAAGCTGGGCTTAAAGAACTTACTGGATGAGCAGGTCGAAATTCTGCAACAAGGTGAAATCCTACAGCAGCGTACCGAAGGCCAGAGTTACTCGTTAAGCTTTTCCTATAAGTACTAACCACACTCTGAGCCCCAAAGACAAAGGCCCGCACAATGCGGGCCTTTTTACAACTTAACCTTGTATCTGCCTGTTATTTTTGCTCAGCTTTAACCCGCTTTTGCGGTGGGTTAACCCAGACAACATGGCCGGTATGTGCAGCAGTGCGGGTTAATGCCGGCGCCTGCTTCATCCGCTCTTCATCCAGTTGGTAGGTATAACGGTTAGTATCTAAAGTCGAACAGCCGGTTAATGCCAAAGCGGCGGCGACTGCGATTATGGTTGGAATGGATTTTTTCATCTGCCTGCCCTCACCTGTGAACTTGCTTGAACTATAGACAGCAAAAATCGGCCTGTCTAGCAGATTTTTGTTACAGTTTAATGAAGGTGATAAAATTATTTATTTTTATTTTAAGCTTATGATTTTTATAAAATTTTAAAATGCAGCGCTTAATAATAATGTCATATTTTTGTCATATTAATGACTTTAAGCTTAGACTTGTCATAACCTCAGATAAAATCTCACGTCAACACGCCCTGATCAGCAAACAAAAAACCCGCCATGGCGGCGGGTTTGCAAAACCTTCACTATCACCCTTAACCATAACGGCCGGTAATATAATCTTCGGTGCGTTTTTGCTTCGGGTTAGTAAATAACTCGTTAGTGGCACCAATCTCAATCAGGTTGCCCAAATGGAAGAAAGCGGTACGATCCGATACCCGGGCGGCCTGTTGCATATTGTGAGTCACAATAACGATGGTAAAGTTTTGCTTTAACTCGTCGATCAACTCTTCAATAATCGAGGTCGCAATCGGATCCAGCGCCGAGCAGGGTTCATCCATCAAAATCACTTCCGGACTCACCGCAATAGTACGAGCAATACACAACCGTTGCTGCTGACCACCGGACAAACCGGTGCCTGGCTGATTTAAACGATCTTTAACTTCATTCCATAAACCGGCACGTCGCAAACTCGACTCGACAATATCATCCAGATCCGACTTTTTCTCGGCTAAACCGTGCAATTTTGGCCCGTAGGCAATATTTTCATAGATGGACTTTGGGAACGGATTCGGCTTTTGGAATACCATGCCAACTTGTGCACGCAATTGCACCACGTCCAGCGTCGGATCATAGATATTCCGGTCATCCAACTTAATCTCACCGGTTACCCGACAAATATCAATGGTATCGTTCATCCGGTTCAGACAACGTAAGAAGGTTGATTTACCGCAGCCAGACGGCCCGATAAAGGCGACGACTTCGTTTTGGTAAACGTCTAAATCAATACCGTGAATCGCCTGATTATCGCCGTAAAATACTTTCACATCCCGTGCCGTAATCTTGACCGGCTGCGCCGCAGTCGCTGCCAGCGACTCCTGCAGCTTAATGTCGTTGATATCAGCGCTTGTTACGGTCGCAGTCTGAAGCTTGTCATTACTCATCGGCCTTACCACCTTTTCTCATATTTTTTCCGCAGCCAGATGGCCAGCGCATTCAGGCTCAGCATTAACGCCAGCAGCACGATGATCGCCGCTGAGGTTCTGGCCTCAAAGAAATTACGTAATTCATTACCTTGCCACAGATAAATCTGTACCGGCAAAGCTGTAGATTGTTCAAATGGACCTGCCGGTACCGACGCCACAAAGGATTTCATACCGATTAACAGCAACGGAGCGGTTTCGCCCAGCGCCTGCGCCACCCCGATAATGGCGCCAGTCAAAATGCCCGGTATGGCTAACGGTAATACATGGTGAAAGATTGCCTGCATCTTCGAGGCACCTAAGCCCAGCGCCGCTTGCCGGATCGATGGCGGTATCGCTTTTAAGGTCGAGCGGGTGGCGATAATGACAGTTGGCAGGGTCATTAATGATAACACCAAACCACCGACCACCGGCGCCGACATCGGCAGGTTAAACCAGCCGATAAACACCGCGGCACCGAGCAAACCAAACACGATAGAAGGTACCGCTGCCAGATTGTTGATATTCACTTCAACCAAATCGGTGAGTTTATTTTTTGGTGCAAACTCTTCCAGATAAATCGCGGCGGCGACACCCATAGGTACTGCCAGCAGGATCACCACCAGCATCATATATAAGGAGCCCATAAAGGCGCCAGCCAGACCGGCGGAGGCCAACGAGCTGCGCGAATCCGGGTTCATAAAGAGTGCAAAACTAAAACGATTCTGGATCACGCCCTCGGCAGCTAATTGGTCAACCCATTCCCGCACCTTGGCACTCAGCTGCTGCTGAGCATCCGGCAAACTGCGATCGATATTGCCTTTTAACCAGACGTCGATATTAGCATCGGTCAGTAAATGCAGGGTTTTGGTTTGACCAACCAAAGTTGGATCAGCAATCACCAGATCCCGTAGCGCGAAACGTTCACCCGAAGTCACGATACGTGCCAGATCACGGCGATGCTGCAACGCATCCGGGATCACTTTTTCCAGACCGGCCTGAATCAGCCGGTTGTAATTGACCATTCCCACCGCCGAGCGCCACGCCAGATCGCGCTCGCGAAAGTCATTATCAGATTCCTCTGCGCCCTGCACCGGCTGCTCCGGAATCTTCACTATTGCCGGATCAAAGTAAATATCCAGCGTGATGGTGGCCTGCCAGAACGCCGGCAAGCCTTTGGAGAAGATATTAATAAACAGCAGCGCCACCAACAACAAACTGCAGGCGACCGCACTGATACCCACACCACGGAATAGTTTTTCCTGGCGCTGGCGCCGTGCCAGCGATTGCTGCACCTTTTGCTGCACCTTAGACGGCGCCGGCAAGGGTTTCTTTTCAGTTTCTGCGACAGTCATCTTGGCTTACTCGTATTGTTCGCGATACTTACGGACGATCACCAGCGCAATAATATTCAGCAATAAGGTAATCACGAAGAGGGTTAGACCCAGGGCAAAGGCCACTAACGATTGTGGGCTGGCAAAGTCATTATCACCGGTCAGCTGATTGACAATAGTTACTGTGACCGTCGATACCGCCTCGAACGGGTTAGCCGTCAGCGCCGGCGCATTACCAGCGGCCAGCACCACGATCATCGTTTCACCTATTGCCCGGCTCGCGGCCAGCAACACAGCCCCCACAATACCGGGTAAGGCAGCAGGTAATACCACCTTACGAATCGTTTCTGACTTAGTGGCGCCCAGGCCCAGCGAGCCATCGCGCAGTGCCTTGGGTACCTGAGTAATAATGTCATCAGACAAAGACGAGATAAAAGGAATAATCATAATCCCCATTACTACCCCCGCAGTTAATGCGGAAGTGGCACGGATGGTCAGGCCCAGTGTTTGCCCCAGATCGGACAGAAAAGGACCGACAGTCACCAACGCAAAGAAGCCATAGACGATGGTCGGAATACCGGCCAAAACTTCAATCACCGGTTTTACCGTATTACGTAACTTAGCGGGCGCATATTCAGCCAGATAAATCGCCACCATTAAACCCAGTGGAATCGCGACTAATAATGCGATAACCGCAATCATCATGGTACCGCTTAACAACGGCAATAAACCAAAGCTGCCCTGGTCGGTGGCGCCGGTAGTCGAGAACCGCGGGTTCCAGGTCGTGCCAAAAAAGAAGTCTGTCGGTTTGATAAAACTAAAAAATTTCAGCGTCTCGGTCACCATCGACAACACAATGCCGATAGTGGTCAAAATGGCGATAGTTGAACAGATCACCAGCACTGCCTTCACGACCCGTTCCACCTGATGCCGGGCGCGGCGCTGTGGTGCAATTTTAAAGTAACTGAAGGTCAGGCCTGCTGCCGCAATCGCCGCCATCAACGCCGTTAGCATCAGACCGCTGCTATGCTGTAACTGCTGCATATAAGCTGCTGCTGCCAGTTCCCAATCAGCGGCTTCCGCGACGATGCCGAAATTTGCCGCCAGATTGGCAATCCGGCGCAGCGTTACCGCCACTGCCTGTGCATCCTGGCTCTGAATTTCCGGCGGTAAACTCTGCTGTACCAGTGCAGCTATCACATCAGGTGCCAACAGATTCCAAATAACTAAGATAAAAAAAGCCGGTAATACGGCCCACAGCGCAACCATCATGCCGTAGTGCTGTGGTCGCGAATGCATCCGCTGTACCGGGTTAATTGTCGCTACCTTGCGGCTGCGCACCATGCCTAGCTGATAGGCCATTGCCATCACTACCAGCAAGCATACAATTAACGTTAGGTTACTCATCTTTGCTCCGTGTTAGCAGTGCGCCATTGCCCTGCAGCCAAAGGTCGACAGCATAAACGCCAAAAATGACAGTTTTATTACAGCCAGCGTAAGTGGCGAAAAAAGAGCCGACGGGCGACTCTTTTTTATTAAGCATAGTTCAGATTACAGTGACTGCTTGCTGCGAATTTGCTGCAGTATCTGCTCACGCTCATCATCTGATAACGGAATTAAACCTACCGCTTCTAACGGGCTACCAAAACCTGAGGTGGCATCTGCTACGAAGAACTCGGCAAATTCCTGTAAACCCGGGATCACACCAATGTGTGCGCCTTTGACATAGAAGAACAATGGGCGGGCTACCGGATACTGACCAGACAACACCGTATCAACGGTCGGCACGACACCACTAACGGTCGCTACCTTGATCCGGTCACGGTTATTTTCATAGAAGGTTAACCCAAAGACACCAATCGCATCTCTCTGTGCTTGTAAACGCGCCAGAGTTTCAGTGTAGTCACCGGCAATTTCTACTACCCGGCCATCGGTACGCATCGCAACACAGAATTTACCCTGGTCATCTTTGCTCATGGCTTTGACTTCCGGTAATTCCTGACAACCCGGAACCACAACCTTCTCTTCATAGACTTCACGGGTACCATGGTTAGAACCCGGGATCGCCAGCAGAATGTTTTGATCTGGTAAGCTGGCATCAATCTGGCGCCAGTTAGTATAAGGGTTAGCGACCATTTTGCCATTTTGTGGTACTTGCGCTGCCTGCGCCAGGAACACATGTTCTGGTTTCAACGCAAAATCACCGGCATCAATCCGTGACGCAAACACGATACCGTCATAGCCGATTTTGACTTCAATAATTGAATTTACACCATTGGCTTTACAGGCTTCTACTTCACCCGGACGCATTGGCCGTGATGAATTGGCGATATCAATAGTGTTGGTACCGACGCCCTGACAGAACTGGCGTAAACCGCCTGACGAACCACCTGAACCGACGACCGGTGTTTTAAACTGGGCAAAGTTATTACCAAATTCTTCTGCTGCAACCGATGAGAACGGTAATACCGACGACGAACCGGCAATTTGGATAGTATCACGCGTGCTTTGCGCAACGGCCTGCAGACTGATGCTGACAGCTGCAGCGACGACAACGGTGTGTAATTTTGACATTTTCATCTGGAGTACCCTCAGTACCTGCTTAGTTGATGCACTCAGTTTGCGATATTTTTGTGACACTAATATGACAAACGGCAAATCAAACCACTTTAAATGAACGCCACCCCTGCTCCAGCTGTGCAGCGACAGCTGAGAGTTGTTCGCTGGCCTGTGCGGATGCCGCTGTGCCCTGATGCAACTGCTGGCTGGCATCATGTAAGCGATTAATGCCCTGATTAAAACGCACGGCCAGTTGCTGTTGCTCGGCACTGGCGCTGACAATTCTGGCATTAAAATTGTGTAGCGCTGTGACTTCATTGGCTAACTCGCCAAACATCTGCTCGGTTTGCCGTGCCAGCTGCACACTGTGTAATGCCCGCTGATCGGCGACACTGATCCCTGCCAACGCCTTGTCAGCTTGTTGCTGCAAGCTGACTATCATTTGCCGGATCGATTCCGTTGCCGCTTTCGTATTCGCAGACAGGGTCCGGACTTCATCGGCAACGACCGAAAAGCCCCGGCCGGCCTCGCCAGCGCGTGCCGCTTCAATGGCGGCATTCAGCGCCAGCAAATTGGTTTGCTCGGAGATCTTGCCTATCACTTCCAGCACCCCGGAAATTTTTGCCGAGTCTTGCTGCAAGGCTGCGGTAAGCTTAGCACTTTGTGCCAATTCTGCCGCAAGTTGTTCGGCACTCTGCATACTGGCTTGACTCACCTGTCGCCCGTTGGCGCAGCGTTCTGTCGCCTCCTGGGCAGTTTCCGATGCCGCTTGCGTTTGCGCGGTTACCTGCTGTAATGCCTGCTGCATTTCAGCGGCTGCCAGCGCCAGCTGGTCTGCTTGCTGAGCTTGTTCAGCCGCCCCGCCCTTAACCTGTTCACCAAAGGCAGAAACCTCTGTTGCCTGCTGACTAAGCTGGGCTGCGCTCACCCCTAATTGTTGCAGCAAGTCTGCAAATCGCTGCAACATCCGATTAAGTGCGGTTGCGGCTTCTGCTATTTCGTCCTGGCCCTGCGCATTGGCACGCAGCGTTAAATCCGCATCCTGCTCCAATCGCAACAACAAATCGCGTAATTGGCGCAGTGGCAAATTAACGGCTCGCCGGGTGCGCCAAATCAACGCCAAAATCAGCAGCGCTAATAACAGGCCCCCGAGCAGATAAACTTGCAACATCAGCTGAGTCAGGGCTGTGGCTTGATCCCGTACTTTCGCCGCCGTCGCAATTTGCTGCTGAATAAATTGGTCAGCTAGATCGGTAAACGGCTGGATCTGCTGCTTCACCTCGTTACTAATCGTCGACTCATTTAAAATTCTGACCAGCAAAGCGTCTGTTCCGACATAACCAATCCAGTCCTGATAGTGCTTCAAAGCCCGGGCAAACGTCTGATCCAGCTCGGTAAAGGCCGCGGCTGTCTCTTCGCTATCTACGACCCGCTGCGCCTGAAATTGCTGCCAGTGTAATTCGGCCTGTTGCAGCAGAGTGGTGACCTTAGTATGGGTTGCCTCGGCTGAAGCCCAACCAGTTCGATATTGCTGGAGCTCAGCCAGACCTTGTTGCTGCAGGATCTTCTGCGTATGCATGACGTCAGCCAGAATCACCAGGTGTTCGCTGTATAAGCGGTTAAACAGTTGATCTTTCTCGTTGGCAGCATAAAATGAAGCCAATAACACCGCGACCAGTAATCCCAGAGGTACCAACCCTAACAGCATTACCCTGGTCGCAATTTTTATCCCGAACGTCATCGCTTTCTCCTCAGCCAGCCTTTCGCTGCGGCGAACCTTAGCAGTGCGATATGACTTTTTTATGACAACGAAGTGATCGCAGCAACTGAGCTAAACCGCGTATTGCACGTAAAAAGCCGAACGTATCCGAATCAAGCGAATAAACACCTTATGCAGAACGAAATTATTGTAATCACCGGCGCCGCGCAACGCGTTGGCCTGGCATTGGCGTTAGATCTACAACAAGCGGGTTATCAGGTTGTCGCCAGCTACCGATCGGTGCGGCCCGGGCTGGAGCAGTTGCAGGCCGCCGGCGTCATAACTCTACAATGTGATTTAACCGACTTACCCAGCCTGGCGAACTTTATCAGCCAGCTACAAAGCTTGGGCCCACTGCGGGCACTGATTCACAATGCCTCAGACTGGCGCAAAGATCCGCCAGCACAGCACCAGAGCCTGCTACAACAACTGGAAGCCGAAGCAGCCAGTTTTGATTATCTGCAGCAGGTGCATGCCAGAGCGCCTTATTTACTGAACCGGGCCTTGCTGCCGCAACTGCAGCAAAGTGAGCAGGCGGATATTATTCAGTTAAGTGATTTTGTCGCCAGTGTTGGCAGTGCTAAACATATTGCCTATGCCGCCTCAAAAGCCGCGCTGGAAAATCTGACACTCTCCTTTGCCCGCCAGTTTGCCCCCGGCATTAAGGTCAATACCATAGCGCCAGCCCTACTGATGTTTAATGCCGGAGATGGCGAAGACTATAAACAGCAGGCTTTGCAAAAGTCGTTACTGCAAACCGAACCGGGTGCACAGGAAGTGGTTAAGGCGGTCAATTATATTTTGAGCAGCCGATACCTGACCGGCCGGGTGTTAGCTTTGGACGGCGGACGGCATTTAAACCTGCCCTGATTCGTTACCCTGATAAAAAACGCCGGCAAATTGCCGGCGCTTTTGTACCAGGAAAAAGTTTTACACCTTCTTCACCCAGGCAGAGCACCAGCCTTCCGCAGCCACCAACTTGCCCGGGAAAATGGCACATGGCCGCCATTCCTGACCATCTTCACCCTGGATCAGATTACAGTTGGCACATTTCTGATCAGCTTTTTCTGATTTATGGGTGTATTTCATGGCGGCAGCCAGGGGATCATCCAGCTTTACCGGCTCAGCGGCAAAGGCGCGCAAACTGACGCCACCAACAGTCATACCGATGACGGCGCCGGCTGAAATCTTAAAGAAATTACGACGGTTAATATTATTCATTCTGAAACTCCTGCATTGTTTAGTAAATAATACTGGGGATCCGTCTGCGCGGATTTGATAAATATCAACTTTAGCCGCTTTAGAGGTTAGCAGATAACGCCATACCGGGCGACCTATATTAGGTATTAATTGTGTTTAAGCCACTGCCGATTTTTGTGCCTGGCTGTGTCAGCGTGTTGCCAGCAGACCACATTTTACGGCACACTGCCGCAGGCAGCTGGCAAACATTAACCCTGCTGCGTTATGTTGCGACTTTAATCCAGGCTGCGGCCTTAACTACAAGAATAATATATGCAAGAAACCACTGTTCTGATCACTAATGATGCCGTAGTACTGGGCATCCTGGCGGTGATCCTGGGGCTGGTGTTCTATACCAGCCATAGCGAAAACCGTTACTGCAAAGCCTTTTACCGTTACGTTCCGGCATTGTTACTCTGCTACTTTCTCCCATCGTTACTTAACAGCTTTGGCATTATCGACGGTGAGGGGTCATCCCTATACAAGATGGCATCGCGCTATCTGTTACCGGCCAGTCTGGTGTTGCTGACCTTAAGTGTCGACTTTAAAGCCATCCTGGGTCTCGGCCCTAAAGCCTTAATCATGTTTTTAACCGGTACCGCTGGCATTATTATCGGTGGCCCTCTGGCGCTACTGATGCTTGGGAGTCTCTACCCGGAGGCTCTTGGTGGCGATATCTGGCGTGGCATGACCACCATTGCCGGTAGTTGGATCGGCGGTGGCGCCAACCAGGCTGCTATGAAAGAAGTGTTTAACGTCGATGGCAGTATCTTCTCAGTGATGATCACGGTCGATGTGATCGTTGCCAATATCTGGATGGCGGTACTGCTGTTTATGGCCAGCCGTGCCAGCTATTTCGATCATAAGACCGGCGCCGATACCAGTGCGATTCGTCATCTGCAGCAGAAAATTGAACAATATCATGCTGAAAATGCGCGAATTCCTCAGGTTACCGACTTAATACTGATTTTGGCGGTGGCCTTTGGTGTAACCGGCTTGTCGCACTTACTGGCCGATCTGATTGTGCCGTGGATTGAGCGCGAGGCCCCACATTTAGAAATGTACAGCCTGACCAGCTCCTTTTTCTGGATTGTGGTGATTGCCACTACCGTGGGTTTACTGTTATCCGGTACTAAGGTCCGGAAACTGGAAGCGGTCGGCGCCTCTAAGCTTGGCACCGTATTTTTATATGTTCTGGTCGCCACCATCGGTATGCATATGGACGTCACGGCGATCTTAGACTATCCGGAGATGTTCCTGGTGGGTATTGTCTGGATGGCCTGTCATGCCGGCCTGATGTTGTTTGTCGCACGTCTGATAAAGGCGCCGTTATTTTATATGGCAGTCGGGAGTCAGGCTAATGTCGGCGGTGCAGCCTCTGCGCCGGTAGTTGCCGCAGCCTTTCATCCATCGCTGGCACCGGTTGGTGTCTTGCTGGCTGTGTTAGGTTATGGTTTAGGCACTTACGGAGCCTATATCTGTGGTTTGATTCTGCAGCAGGTCGCGCCCTAAGCATCGGTAACCCAAGCCGATAAAAAAAGCCCCGGCAAGGTTGCCGGGGCTTTTTGTTACCGGGTAAGACGCTTATTCAGCATTACGGCTGGCGCGTTTACGCTCGTTTTCCGTCAGGAACTTCTTACGGATCCGGATTGATTTTGGCGTCACTTCAACCAGTTCGTCATCATCGATAAACTCCAGTGCGCTTTCCAGCGTCAACTTGATCGGTGGCGTCAGGGTTAAGGCTTCGTCTGTGCCGGCGGCACGGATGTTGGTCAGCTGCTTACCTTTTAAACAGTTAACAGTCAGGTCATTGCTACGGCTATGAATACCGATAATCTGGCCTTCGTATACTTCGTCTGCATGGCTGGTAAATAAACGACCGCGCTCCTGCAGCGTGAACAACGCATAAGCCAGCGCTTTACCGGTCGCGTTAGAAATCAGTACGCCATTGTTACGCTGACCAATGTTACCACCTTTAAAGTCGCCGTAATGGTCAAATGTATGGTACATCAGACCTGTGCCTGAGGTCAGGGTCATAAACTCGGTACGGAAACCAATTAAACCGCGACTTGGCATCACGAAATCCATCCGGATCCGGCCTTTACCATCCGGCTGCATATCAGTCATTTCTGCTTTACGCTCACCCATCTTCTCCATGATCGAGCCCTGGTGCTGCTCTTCCACGTCGATGGTCACTACCTCGAATGGCTCTTGTTTCACGCCATCGATGGTTTTCATAATCACTTCCGGCCGTGATACTGCTAATTCAAAGCCTTCGCGACGCATATTTTCAATTAATACGCCTAAGTGCAATTCACCGCGGCCTGAAACCCGGAATTTATCGCCGTCTTCGGTTTCTTCTACCCGCAGCGCCACGTTATGCTTCAGCTCGTTGTTCAGACGCTCCAGGATCTGGCGCGAAGTTACAAACTTACCTTCTTTACCTGCAAACGGAGAGGTATTAACCTGGAACGTCATGGTTACAGTTGGCTCATCAACCTGTAACGCTGGTAAGGCTTCAACTTTACTGGTGGCACAAATAGTGTCAGAGATTTTCAGCTCGCCTAAACCGGTGAATGCGACGATATCACCCGCAGTCGCTTCCAGTGTTTCATGCCGTTCCAGACCTAAATAACCGAATACCTGACCGACCTTGCCGTTACGTTTGCTGCCATCGGCACCGATGATGGTCACTTGCTGGTTTGGCTTTAAGGTACCACGTTTGATCCGACCAATCCCAATAATGCCTAAGTAACTTGAGTAATCCAGCTGTGATACCTGCACCTGAGTCTCACCTTCCAGTTCAACTTTTGGTGGCTCGACATATTTCACGATGGCTTCGAACAGATCAGTAATATCGTCTTTCTTCACATCGGCTTCTAAAGATGCCCAGCCGTTTAAGCCCGATGCATATACAATCGGGAAATCCAACTGCTCGTCAGAGGCGCCCAGGTTATCGAATAAATCAAACACCTGATCGATAACCCAGTTTACCCGGGCACCAGGCTTGTCGACTTTGTTAATGACAACGATTGGCTTTAAACCATGCGCAAAGGCTTTTTGCGTTACGAAACGGGTTTGTGGCATCGGGCCTTCTACGGCATCAACCAGCAGCAAAACTGAGTCGGCCATCGACAGTACCCGCTCAACCTCACCACCGAAATCGGCGTGGCCCGGCGTGTCCAGAATGTTAATCTGATAGCCATTCCAGCGCACAGACGTATTTTTTGCCAGGATAGTAATACCCCGCTCAGATTCCTGAGCATTGGAGTCCATGATCCGCTCTTGCAGCTTGGCGCGTGAATCCAGGGTACCGGATTGTTGCAACAGCCGGTCAACCATAGTGGTTTTGCCGTGGTCAACGTGGGCGATAATGGCAATATTACGAAGTTTGTCGATGGATGACGCTGTGACGCTCATGAATAACTATCCTCTGTGTGGCACTAGATGACCAGAATGACCACCAGGCGAACGCAAATAAAAACTAAAGGGCGCGTATTCTACTCTGTTTTTGCACTGAAATAAAAAACTCCTGTAAGGATTTTGGTATTTTTTTTCAACAGCCTGATTATCAGCTACACTCAAGGCCTTGCCAGACAGGCACCAAATTAGCGCACAAGCGCACCAACTTGGTGCATGACCAGTGTTTAAGCCTGGGTGCAAAAATACTAAAATCATGTAATACATACACTTAATATATTGGCATGGTATTGGCATTATTGGGGCAAGCAATCAGCGCAATGCTCAAAATGGGTTAGTTGGAGGATTACATGTCTGTAGAAAACGTATTAAAGTTAATCAAAGAAAACGAAGTAAAGTTTGTTGACCTGCGTTTTACCGATACTAAAGGTAAAGAGCAGCATGTAACAGTGCCGGTTAGTCAGGTTTCAGAAGGGATGTTTGAAGACGGCAAAATGTTCGATGGTTCGTCGATCACTGGCTGGAAAGGCATCAACGATTCAGACATGATCCTGTTACCGGACCCAAGCACTGCAGTATTGGATCCGTTTTTCGAAGAAACCACCCTTAACATCACCTGCGACGTTATTGAACCAAGCACCATGCAAGGTTATGACCGCGACCCACGTTCTATTGCCAAGCGTGCTGAAGACTATCTGAAGTCGACCGGTATTGCGGATACCGTGTTGTTCGGGCCAGAGCCTGAATTCTTTATGTTCGACGATATTCGTTTTGAAACCAATATGTCGGGCTCATTCTTCAAAATTAACTCGACTGAAGCTGCCTGGAACTCAGGTACTGCTTATGAAGACGGCAACAAAGGCCACCGTCCGGGCGTGAAAGGCGGTTACTTCCCATTACCGCCGGTCGATTCAGGCCACGATATCCGTAGCGCCATGTGTATGGTGTTAGAAGAAATGGGTCAGACCGTAGAAGCACACCACCATGAAGTGGCGACCGCTGGTCAGAACGAAATTGCCACCCGTTTCAATACGCTGACGAAAAAAGCCGACGAAATTCAACAATTAAAGTACGTGATCCACAACGTGGCACATATGTACGGTAAAACCGTGACCTTTATGCCAAAACCGCTGGTTGGTGATAACGGTTCAGGTATGCACTGCCACCAGTCATTGGCTAAAGACGGGGTAAACCTGTTTGCCGGTGACAAATATGCCGGTTTATCTGAGCTGGCACTGTACTACATCGGCGGTATTATCAAGCATGCCAAGGCGCTGAACGCCTTTACCAACCCGTCGACTAACTCATACAAGCGTCTGGTACCCCACTTTGAAGCGCCGGTGATGCTGGCTTACTCAGCCCGTAACCGTTCAGCGTCAATCCGTATCCCACTGGTACCAAGTGCTAAAGCGCGTCGTATTGAGTGTCGTTTCCCGGATCCGGCAGCTAACCCATACCTGGCCTTTGCCGCTCAGTTGATGGCCGGTATCGATGGTATCCAGAATAAGATCCACCCAGGCGATGCGATGGATAAAGATCTGTACGACTTACCAGCCGAAGAAGCAGCGAATATTCCACAGGTTGCCACCTCACTGGATGAAGCACTGAACGAACTGGACAAAAACCGCACGATCTTTACCAAAGGCGGCGTAATGACCGACGAAATGATCGATGCCTACATCGCTATCAAGCGCGCAGAAGCCCGCAAGGTTTCAATGGCTGTGCACCCACTGGAATTCGAACTGTACTACAGTGTCTAAGCCCGACTAGTGCAAAAGTACTAAAACAGAAAGCTCACTTCGGTGGGCTTTTTTTTGTAGAAAATTTAACATTTTCCAGCTAGAGTTATAAAACTGGGTCAGGATGACAATATGGGAATAAGGCTAGATGCGGATACTGATTTTAATACTGACGTTGCTCACGCTAAGCTGCACCCTTTTGGCGCAGGAGAAACGTATTTATGTCAGCCGCGATGCCAACGGAGTGGTGATTTTCTCTGATAGTCCATCGCCAGGAGCGGAGGAAATTACCCTTACCGTTCGGCCTAATCTGATGGATCCGACTGAAGTCAAATTCCCCGAGCCCAAGCCTGCTGCGCCAGAGCCCTTTAAAGTCCAGGTGTTTCAACCAGAAGATCAGGCGACGTTGCGTGATAATACCGGCTCAGTCTATATTGAAGGTCGGATCAAACCACGTTTTCAGCGCGGCTTAAGGGTGCGGCTGGTATTCGACGGCCTGGCTTATGGCGAACCCCAAAATAGTGCGGTCTTTGTGTTACGTGATATTGACCGTGGCGAACACACCATTCAATTAGAACTCATCGATCAAAACGGCAAGCTAATTGCAATAAGTCCTGTAACAACGTTTTACTTACACCGTGCCAGTGTAATTTCACCAAATTAGTGCAAAGTCAGTGTAATCTGACACCGCTCGGGCTAAACTACCGGTCGAAAGCACCAATTTGGTGCAAGAGGATAGCTTATGCCCGAGGATCTGTTTGCCAGTGCGCTTGCCGACCAGCTGACCACCGCTGTGCTGGTGCTCGACCAGCAATTACATATCCGTTATTTCAATACCGCCAGCTGTGCTGTCTTGGGTTTGGGTGAGAAACGGCTCAGTAATCAACATTTTCCAACCGTATTTCAGCATCTGGATTTAAAAGCCTCACACCTGCAGAATGCACTGTTGCACCGGCAGTCATTTAGCGTAAGCGACGTGCAGGCGGTCACACCGGATGGGCGCCATTTACTGCTCGATATCGCCGTCACCCTGCTCGACCAGCAACCACTGCAATTATTACTGGAACTGAGGCAGGTTGATCAGCAACGTAAAATTAGTATGGAGAGCTTACAGCAGCATCAACATCTGGCAGCACGGGAGCTGGTGCGCAATCTGGCGCACGAAATCAAAAATCCACTTGGTGGTTTGCGCGGCGCCGCACAATTGTTGGAAGAGTCATTAAGCGAAGAACAAAAAGAATATACGCAATTAATTATTGCTCAGGCTGACCGTTTACGTAATTTGGTCGACCGTCTGCTCGGGCCTTACCGACCACCACAGCTGTTATTGAGCAACCTGCATCAGATGGTCGAGCAGGTGCTGCAACTGGCCCGCATTGATAACCCGGCACCGATCCATTTTCATCGTGACTACGATCCCAGTATTCCGGATTTCTACTTTGATCCGGAATTGTTGCAACAGGCCATTTTGAATATTGTGCGCAATGCCCAACAAGCCCTGGCCCAGGGCGGCGATATTACGTTGCAGACCCGGATTCTGTCGCAACATACCCTACATGGCAAAAGGTATAAATTGGTAGCCTGTATCAAGGTAATTGATAACGGCCCCGGCATTCCGGCCGAGATCCGAGACACCTTGTTTTACCCAATGGTCAGTGGTAAAGCCGGCGGGACCGGCCTGGGGTTATCTATTGCACAAACGCTTATCCATCAACTGCGTGGCTGGATTGATTGTGAAAGCTGGCCAGGCTACACCGCTTTCACGCTTTATCTGCCAATTTCAGACCATGAGGACCCACTATGAACCAGGATGTCTGGATAATTGATGATGATAATTCGATCCGTTGGGTGCTGGAAAAGGCCCTTAGTCGCAATGACATTCATTGTGAAAGCTTTGCCTCCGCCGATTTAATGTTACAACGACTCGATTACGAGCAGCCGGCGGTAGTCGTATCCGATATCAGGATGCCGGGTACCGATGGCATGGAGTTACTGGGTAAATTACAACAGCTCAGCCCGGAATTACCGGTCATCATTATGACCGCGCACTCCGACCTGGACAGCGCAGTCAATGCCTTTAAACGCGGCGCTTTTGAGTATCTGCCTAAGCCCTTTGACGTTAATGATGCGGTAGCACTGATCAGCAGAGCGCTGGAACATCACAAAAACCGCCGGGCGAAACAGCAACCGACGCCACCGCTGCTGAGCACCGAAATCATCGGTGAGGCACCAGCGATGCAAGAGGTATTCAGAGCAGTTGGCCGCTTGGCCCGCTCTAGTATTAGTGTGCTGATTAATGGTCAGTCCGGTACCGGTAAAGAATTGGTGGCGCGGGCACTGCACAAACATAGCCCAAGACATGAGCAGCCCTTTATCGCGCTAAATATGGCGGCCATTCCAAAAGATCTGATTGAGTCCGAGTTGTTTGGTCATGAAAAAGGCGCCTTTACCGGTGCCAATAATGCCCGCAAAGGCCGCTTTGAGCAGGCAGATGGTGGCACCCTGTTTCTCGACGAAATCGGAGATATGCCACTGGATGTGCAAACCCGTTTACTACGGGTGCTGGCCGACGGTCAGTTTTACCGGGTAGGTGGTCATCAGCCGGTTGGCGTGGATGTCAGGATCATTGCCGCCACGCATCAAAATCTGGAATCATTAGCACGGGAAGGTAAATTCCGGGAAGACTTATTTCATCGCCTGAATGTCATTCGGATTCATTTGCCGGCGTTAAAAGATCGGCGCGAGGATATCGGCAAGTTGGCGCGACACTTTCTACAGCAAGCTGCCACTGAGCTTAACGTTGAAGCGAAGACACTAAGTAAAGAAGCAGAACAAGTACTGTGCAATCTGGAGTGGCCAGGTAATGTCCGGCAGTTAGAAAATACCTGTCGCTGGCTAACCGTGATGGCCAGTGGCAAGCATATAGTGGTATCGGACTTACCGCCAGAATTGCTGCAGCAGCCCAAGCCGCAGCCGGTTAACGGTAGCGGTTTAACCGCAGATAACTGGCAAGCCTTACTGGCGAGCTGGGTCAGTGAGCGCCTGGCAGCCGGGCAGGATAATATCCTGGCCGAAGCAGCACCCGCTTTTGAAAAAGTGGTGCTGGAACAGGCGCTACGTTATACCCATGGCCATAAACAAGAAGCGGCCCGCAAACTGGGTTGGGGCCGCAATACCCTGACACGGAAACTGAAAGAGCTCGGCGTCGATTAGTTATTATCGGCGCTTTGTTTATGCCAACGTCCTGGCTTGCCGGCTTTGTCATGCCGCTTGCTGTGGCGTTGTTGCTGCAATTGCTGCAATTGTTCACGTTGTTCACTGGTTAACAACTGCCGGATCTCATGCTGCAGCTTTAAACCGGCCAGTTGCCTTTGTTCACGCTGTGCCGCGCGTTGCGCCAGTAAGTCGCGCGCAGCTTGCTCGTCGAACTGCGGAGCGTCCAGCAGCGCTTGCATCGCCTCACGTTGTGCTGTTGGCTTAGCCGCTCGATGCGCTTGCATCAACTCGCGGATCTGTTGGCGTTGCTGGTCAGTTAAGTCCAGTTGCTGCCAGAGCTGACCATGCTGCCAGGCGCCGGTCATGTTCTGCCGCCACTCGCCTTTGTCGCCGGCCAGCGCCGGATTCAGGCTACTGATTAATAATAAACCGCTAGTGATACTGACTAAAATCGTTTTAACCTTCATTTTGTGCACTCCACTTTGTTGACGCTTTCAGTTTAGCCCGCCAAGTGCAAAGCAACGCAAACCTCAGGTAAAGGTTCTGTAAAGGACCTGACAGTATGCTGACAACCACGTAAACTGAGCTAAAGCAGGAGGTTAGCTATGCCCAAAATCTTGATGATTGATGATGACACCGAACTGACCCAACTGGTGGCGGAATACCTGGCATTGGACGGTTTCGAGTTTGAGGCGGTGCATGATGGGGAGCAAGGGCTGGCCCGGGCCAATGACAGCAATTGCGATTTGATTCTGCTGGATGTGATGCTGCCAAAACGTGATGGCTTGTCGGTATTAAAGGCGCTACGTCAGGGCCCCTACTGTCCGGTATTAATGTTAACGGCCCGCGGTGACGATATCGATCGGATTCTGGGACTGGAACTCGGGGCAGACGATTATCTGGCAAAACCCTTTAATCCGCGCGAACTGGTAGCACGGATCAAAGCCATCTTGCGCCGTATCGAACTGTTACAGCAAGAACAACACGATCTCTCACCGCTACTGGAGCTGAATGAGGTCCGTCTGAATGCACAAAACCGCCAGGTCAGTTGTGCCGGTCATCCGATCAGCCTTACCGCCACCGAATTTCAATTACTCGAGCAGCTGATGCGTCGGGCCGGAGAGGTGGTCAGTAAAGATGATTTAAGCCGTGCTGTATTAGGACGGCGCTTACAACAGTATGATCGCAGTTTGGATATGCATATCAGTAATATCCGGAAAAAGCTGGCGCAGCATAGCCAGAGTGAAAAAATCCAAACCTTACGTGGCAGTGGCTATCTGTTTTTAATGGAGGGATCCTGATGCAGTTCGGCTGGCTCAACCCGGTTAATTCACTGGCTGGACGCATCTTTATCTGGTTTTGGTTAGTGTTAATGCTGACGGTCGCCCTCACCTTGTTGCTATCCAGGCAATTAATTGAAGATACCGATATCCGCCGTCTACCCCCCGGTATTACTGCGCAATTGCAGCAGCAGATTTTGCAATGGCAACAGTTACCGGACACGCCGTCACTATTACAACTCCTGTCGCAGCAGGCCGAGCAGCGCTGGGTGATAGTCCGGAGCCGCGACAATCAGTTACTGACGCCGCAGTTACTGCCACGCAACTTCAACCTGAACTGGTTAACGGAACTTAACCAACTCAACCGGCCACGGTTGTTACGGCATAATAATATTCATCTCGCCGGCCCCTTTATGCTGCAACTGGCTGACGAGCAACTGGCGTTGTATCAATTACGCCAGCGCCCATCGCAGCCCTGGTGGCGGTTAAGTAGTTTGTCAGAGCCCATTTTAGTCTTGCTGCTATTACTGATTTCCGCCGCGGCCAGCTTTGTCCTGGCCATTTCAATCTCGCGACCTTTGCGCGAACTATTGCAGCAAAACCTGCGCTTTGCGCATGGTCAGTTAGATAGCCGGGTTGAACAGTTAGCCAAGCGTCAGGATGAGCTGGGGCAGCTTGGCCGCAGTTTTAATACCATGGCCGAGCGGATCAGTGCGCTATTGCATAATCAACAGCGGTTGATGCGCGATATTTCACATGAATTACGATCGCCACTGGCCAGGGCGCAACTGGCTTTGGGTTTAAGCGAGCGCCAGCAGGATTTACAACAATTACCACGACTGAAAAGCGAGTTGGAACGGTTGGAGGCGATGCTGGATGAACTGCTGACCTATAGCAAACTCGACGCCGGTCAGTATCAATTACAGTACCACCCGGTTGATCTGGTGGCATTGACCGAACAGGTGCTGGATATTAATCAGTTGGAAGCCGATGCGAAGCAACAGCACTTCCGGTTCCAGGCACCGGCTCAGGTGTGGCTGTTGGCCGACAGCCACCTGTTGGGACGGGCAATTGAGAATATCGTGCGCAATGCTTTGAAATATGCCCCAACTAACTCGCATATTGACTGCACCATTACAGTGCAGGCGCAACAACTCCTGCTGACAGTGCGCGATTATGGACCAGGTATTCCGCAGGCGCAGCTAAGTGATATCTTTCAGCCTTTTTATCGGGTCAGTGATAGCCGCAACAACCAAACCGGCGGTACAGGCCTTGGCCTGGCGATAGTCGCGCAAATTATTCGCCAGCATCACGGCCAGGTCAGTGCCAGCCTGCCGGCTGGTGGCGGCCTGCAAATCAATGTTACACTGCCGCTGCCACCGCCAAACCAGACGCTTGACCCAGATGACTAACCGCTGCTTTCCTGAACTCCGACAACTTGCCAACGAGACGACACTGAGTGATCACTGGCAACAAACCTTGCTCCCCTTCTGGCAGCAGCTGCAGCACGGCCATTTTACCGGTGTCAACGGTATCCCCATCCATTACAGTTACCAGCTGACACCAGGTGCCACTGCGGCCTGGGTGATTAGCAGTGGCCGCATCGAAACCGCCGTCAAATACAGTGAACTGATGTACGAGCTGGTAAGTGCGGGCTACAGTGTCTTTATTCTGGATCATCGCGGTCAGGGGCGCTCTGGCCGCTTATTGCCCGATCCACAACCAGGTTATGTTGAATCATTTCAATGTTATCAGCAGGATTTAGCACAGTTTCTACGCCAGATAGTGCAACCGAACGGTCACCAGCAGCATCTGTTATTAGCTCACTCAATGGGTTGTGCTATTGCCGCCGCTTTACTGACTGGTGCCATGTGGCAGGAATGGCATAGCTTTTTCAGTGCTGCCGTGTTTTGCTCTCCGATGTTTGGTATTCACAGTGGGCCGGTCCCGACCCGCGTAGCTGAAGGTCTGGCATTAGCCTATTGCCGTCGCTTAAGGGCCAACCCACTGGCGCAGGCGGGCTATTTTCCGGGCCAGCAAGCTTATAGTGATAAAGTCTTTGCCGGTAATGATCTGACCTCCAGCCCGGCCCGCTATCAGGCACTGCGTGACTGCTATTTACGTGAACCGCAACTGCAATTGGGTGGTGTCAGTTGCCAGTGGTTGGTGCAGGCCATTCTGGCTATGCGTCAGCTAAGGCGGGATGTGGTGAACTGTCAAACGCCGGTGCTGCTAATACAAGGCAGCGCCGACAAAGTGGTTGCCAATACTGCGCAGCGGCAATGGTTTAATGCCCTGCCAGCAGCTTTACCGAAGACGCTGTGCAGTATTAACGCTGGCCGGCACGAGTTGTTGATGGAGCAGGATGCCATGCGCCAACAGGTGTTTGCTGCCATTAATCAGTTTCTGCAGCAACTGGCTTAGCGCCAGCTATATGGTGCTCTAGACACCACCGGCGAATTGTAGTTGTCGCCAGGCTTCATAACTGACAATAGCCACACTGTTCGACAGATTTAAACTTCTGGCACCGGCTTGCATCGGAATACGAATTTTCTGCTCTGCCGGCAAACTATCGCGTACGCTATCCGGTAAGCCGCTGGTTTCTGAACCAAACAACAGCACATCATCGCTCTGGTAACTCACCTGATGATAAAAGCGACTTCCTTTGGTGGTAATAGCATAAATCCGTCTACCGGCCATCGCCTGTAAGAAATGGGCGTAATCCGGATAACGGCTGACATTCGCCAGATCATGGTAGTCCAATCCCGCGCGCCGTAATTTCTTTTCTTCAAAATCAAAGCCCATCGGTTCGATAATATGTAAGCGGCAACCATTATTCGCCGCCAGCCGAATAATATTACCGGTATTAGGGGCAATTTGTGGCTGAAAAAGCGCAATATGTAACATGCTAAAGCTCCTTTGCCGTCATCAGCGCTACGCAGTCATGACAACACAAAATATTTTTCTGTCAGGTACTTGTGCCTGTTAGCTCAAACCAACTATATTCAATAGTGGTCATTAATTAACCAAGGACGATAACAGCATGCTGCAGCTCAGCTCCGGCCTGATCATTTTGCTGATGACACTGGCAACCCCTGCCTATGCCGAGCAAACCTTTCTCGAAGGCGGTCTGTTACTGACTACAGCCGTGCTTTGTTTAATGGGTTTAGCACTGTTACTCACCCTGAGCAGCCTGAGCCGTCGCAGCAAAAGGCTGTTACGCCAGCAGCGCAGTTTTCAGCAGCTACTGGCAGAAACACCCGGCATTATAGCCGTGCTCGACAAGAACCTGTTACTGCGAAATGCCAGTACCTCGTTAAAAAGTCTGCTGCAGGTGCAGGATCATAGTACCCTGGCCTCAGCGCTGCCGTTGTATGCGGATGCCGAGGGCAGTGTTAGTCTGGATAGCACCCTGAAAAGCCAGCTACGTCAGCACGGTGTCTGGCACGGCGAAGTCTGGCTGAAAACAGAACGTTATGCTGAAGCCTATAAAATCAGTATTCACGCGCTGGCAACCGAAAGTGTAAAAGGCCCTTTCTATTTGCTCTACGGACAAAATATTACCCAGTTACGGCAACAAAACGAACGTCAGCAGCAGCTGCAGGTACGGGATGACCTGACGCTACTACCCAACCCCTTTATCTTTGAAGAGCAACTACGTCAGGCATTACTCAGCTGTGACGCACACTACCCCTCAGTGGCAGTGATGTTTCTACGGTTGCATGATAGCAGTTTGGCGCAACACCCCGAACAACTGACAGATGCTCGCTTGAGTGAGGCCGCCGAGCGACTACAAGCACTGATACCCAGTAAATTTCTGCTGGCACGGCAAGCTGGCGCAAACTTTAGTATCCTGATCCCACCTCATTTATGCCTTTACAATAATAATATTATTCTCAACCAGTTAGCCCATAAAGTGATCGGTGGTTTTAATCAACAAGATGCGCAGGGGCTGCGTTCTCCGCTACGGATCTATATTGGCATCAGCATTAGCCCAAATGATGGTGAGGATGTCAGCAGTCTACTCAGCAGTGCTGAAAAAGCTGCCGGTCGCGCCGCACAGCAAGCCGAAAGTGCGCTCTGCTTTGCCGATAGCGCCAGCCAGCAACAGGCGCCAGATTTATTAGCGCTGGAGGCTGAGCTGTATCGTAGTGCGGCACAAGGTGAGTTTGAACTGTACTACCAGCCTAAATTCAGTATCAGCAGCAACCGCATTGTTGGTTTTGAAGCCTTATTACGTTGGCCCAGCCCACGCCGGGGCATGTTGCCGCCGCCGACTTTTTTGCCGGTGGTTGAAGAAACCGGCCTGATTATCAGCCTGGATCGCCTGGTGTTCCGTAAAGCCTGTCAGCAAGTCAGCTACTGGCAGCAGACCGGCCTGATGCGCGGCAGGCTGGCACTGAATATTTCAGCTCAACAGTTTGCGCAAAAAGATTTTCTGCGCTTTATGCAGGACACCTTAGCCGAATTTGAATTAACGGCCAGCCTGTTTGAGTTAGAGCTGTCAGAAGCGATCTTCGGACACCCGACAATTTGGCTGCGCGAACGCATGAATAGCCTGGAACGGCTTGGTTTTCGGCTGATTCTGGATAATTTCGGCGAGGGCGTCTCCTCATTGACGCAACTACGGCAATTTCCGTTTAACGGCGTAAAGCTGGCGCCATCACTGGTGCGTTATGTCGAACAGCAAGAACAACAGCGCAATATCTGCGCCACCTTAATCCGGTTAGCCGGATATCTGGAGCTGGATGTGACCGCAACCAATATCGAAACTGAGATGCAGGCTTACTTGCTGCATGTGATGGGCTGTGATTGTCAGCAGGGCCATAGATTCAGCCGGGCGATCCCGGCTGAAGACATAGGTCAGTTATTGCTGAAAGAGAACCAACTGTTGAATAACCAGCGCCAGATAGCTAACTGATTTCATCCTTGCGTTCGCGGCCCAGCAGATCCTGGGCTGCCAATTTGACGTTTTTACCCTGATACAACACCTGATAAATCTGCTCGGTAATCGGCATCTCGACCCCGACCCGCTGTGCCAGATTAAAGACTTCTTTGGCATTGCGATAGCCTTCGACCACCTGGCCGATGCTTTGCATCGCTTCCTCAACCCCTTTACCCTGACCAAGTAATAAGCCAAAGCGCCGGTTACGTGACTGGTTATCAGTACACGTCAGCACCAGATCGCCCAGCCCCGCCATCCCCATAAAGGTATCTTTCTGGGCACCCATAGCACAGCCTAAACGACACATTTCGGCCAGGCCACGGGTAATCAGCGCAGTACGGGCATTGGCACCAAAACCAATACCATCTGCCATACCGGCACCGATGGCGATCACGTTTTTCACGGCACCACCCAGCTGTACGCCAATAAAGTCACTATTGGTGTAGACCCGGAATGTCTTGGCACAGTGCAATAAATCAGACAGTTGCCGGATAAACTCTGGATCAGCCGAAGATAACGATATGGCTGTTGGTAAACCCGCGGCCATCTCCTTAGCAAAGGTTGGCCCGGACAATACGGCCAGCGAGATCTGCTCGCCGAGAATTTCCCGTGCGACCTCTTGTAACAGACGGCCAGTTTCTGGTTCCAGCCCCTTGGTTGCCCAGGCAACCCGGGCATCCGGCGCTAACAGCGGCTTGATTTGCTTTAACGTATCGGCAAAAGCATGACTCGGTACCACTACCAGAATGTCGCGACTTTGCTGAATAGCGGAGGCTAAGTCGGCCGTCAGGCTTAAACTCGGAGGTAACGGGATATCCGGCAGATATTTCTGATTTAGCCGTTGTTGCTGCATCAGGGCGATTTCTGCGGTATTGCGCCCCCATAAGGTAATAGGATTACCATTGCGGGCTAAACAAATTGCCAGAGCAGTGCCATAAGACCCTGCTCCTAAGACCGTCATCGCTGAGGTGCGGCTCATCAGGCGTTCAGCTGTTGGCTTTCAGACTGACGCTGCTGCAGATACTGGGCAAATAAGGCGTCAAAGTTGACCGGCGCCAGGTTTAACTGTGGGAAGGTGCCACGGTTAACCAGGTTCGATACGGCTTCGCGGGCGTATGGGAACAGAATGTTCGGGCAGAATGCTGCCAGCATATGTGCCATCTGCGCCTCTTCCAGCTGGCTGATAGAGAAGATACCGGCTTGTTGTACTTCACACAGGAAAGCGGTTTCTTCACCCACAGTGGTGGTCACGGTCAAAGACAGAATCACCTGATAAGTGCTGTCATCCAGCTTTTCGCTGCGGGTATCCAGATCTAATTTGACTTCTGGCTTCCACTCTTTGCGGAAAATCGCCGGTGCATTCGGTGCTTCAAAAGAAATGTCTTTTACGAAAATACGCTGAATTGCAAATTGTACGCCCTGTGCAGCCTGCTCTGCTGCTACGCCGTTGGCTTGTTGTTCTGCCATGATAGATCCTGTTTTAAGTTATGCTTGTAATAATGAATCAAGTTTACCCTGGGCATCCAGCGCAAACATATCGTCACAGCCACCAATGTGCTGCTCACCAATAAAGATCTGCGGCACCGTAGTGCGGCCGTTAGCGCGGTTAATCATTTCATCCCGGCGCTCGGGTTGCAAATCAATGCGGATTTCCTGATAAGACACCTGCTTCTCGCGCAGCAAACCCACCGCCCTTACACAGTAAGGACAATAGGCTTTAGTGTAAATAGTGACTTCAGCCATGCTTACCTCTTCGCTTTTACTACCGGCAAACTGGCGCCGGTCCAGGCATTCATGCCACCTTGCAGAATGGATACCTGGCTATAACCTTGTTTCGCCAGTGCGGCTGCCGCTTTTTGCGCGGTAACCCCAACCTGACACACTACTATAATGGGCGTATCTTTTTGCTTTTCAAGCCCGGTTAGTGGCTGTTTATCAATTTGGTCCAGTTTTACGTTACGGGCGTCGGTAATATGCCCTTTGCGATAATCCTCTTCCCCGCGGATATCCAACACCACAGCGTTTTCGCGATTCACTTTCAGCGTTAATTCAGTCGGGCTGATCGCTTTGATTGGCGACAGCTTGGACTTCAGCCAACTGCCAATAATCAGCATCACTAACACCAGCCAAATGATCGCTAACAGCAGATGATTTCCGGCAAATTCGAGTAATTGGTCCATAGCGCAACTTTTCTTCTGATTGAGATTAAAAACAGCGCTGAGTATACCGATTTTATGGCAAATCGACAGCTAAAAAACACCGCAAGCCACAACGCGAGGCCACTGATGGCGAATGATCGCTGGTGCAAAAACAAAAAAACGGTAAGATAAGCAGCATTATTCCGCTATTTCCGCAAAATCGATTGACCTGTTAAGGGAGACTGTATGTCCACACCGAAGAAACCCCTGGTTTTACTGATCCTGGATGGCTGGGGCTACCGTGAGGAAAGAGAGCATAATGCCATTGCGCAGGCAGCCACGCCGGTAATGGATGCCTTATGGCAACAGTATCCGCATACGCTGATTTCCGGTTCGGGTCTGGACGTTGGTCTGCCTGATGGACAGATGGGTAACTCAGAAGTCGGCCATGTGAATCTGGGTTCCGGTCGCATTGTCTATCAGGACTTTACCCGCATTACCAAAGCCATTGCCGATGGTGACTTTTATCACAACCCGGTGCTGGTTGAAGCTGTTGATAAGGCCGTCAGCCAGGGTAAAGCCGTACATCTGATGGGGCTACTGTCGCCCGGCGGCGTACATAGCCATGAAGAACATTTATTAGCGATGGTAAAACTGGCCGAACAACGCGGCGCAACTCAAGTTTATCTGCATGCCTTTCTGGATGGCCGTGACACGCCACCACGCAGCGCTGCTGCCTCGATTAAGGTGTTTGAGCAACATTTTGCCAGCTCAGGTAAAGGCCAGATTGCGTCGGTTATCGGCCGCTACTATGCCATGGATCGGGATAAGCGCTGGGATCGGGTCGAACAGGCTTATAATCTGATTACCCAGGGTAAAGCAGCCTACCGCTTTGACAGTGCCAGCGCAGCGCTTGAGGCGGCTTATGCCCGAGATGAAAATGATGAGTTTGTCAAAGCCTCAGCAATTCTCGATCCGCAGGGCCAGGCAATAGCACTACAGGATGGCGATGCGCTGATTTTTATGAATTTCCGGGCCGACCGGGCGCGGCAATTTACCCGCGCCTTTGTCGATGCTGATTTTCAGGGTTTTGCCCGTCAGGCACGACCGCAGCTCAGTAGCTTTGTGATGCTGACCGAGTATGCCGCAGATATTAAGGCGCCCTGCGCCTATCCACCAGAGAGCCTTAATAATGTGCTCGGCGAATGGCTGGCCAAACATCAAAAAACCCAGCTACGGATCTCAGAAACCGAAAAATATGCCCACGTCACCTTTTTCTTCAGTGGTGGCCGCGAGGAGCTGTTTCAGGGTGAAGAGCGGATTCTGGTGCCATCACCACAGGTTGCAACCTATGATCTGCAGCCAGAAATGAGCTCAGAAGAACTCACCGATCAACTGGTCGCGGCTATTCAAAGCGGCAAGTTTGATGTGATTATCTGTAACTATCCAAACGGCGACATGGTCGGCCATACCGGTGTAATGTCTGCCGCCATTAAAGCAGTGGAAGCGGTTGATCGCAGTATTGGTCGCGTTGTTGCAGCCTTACAACAGGTAGGTGGCGAATGCCTGATTACCGCAGACCATGGCAATGCTGAACAGATGCAGGATGCCGTCTCTGGTCAGGCCCATACGGCCCATACCAGTGATCCTGTGCCTTTAATCTATGTTGGCCGGCCCGCAACCGCAGTTGCCGGCGGCGTGCTGAGTGATATTGCCCCTACGATGTTGTCGCTGCTGGACCTGCCCGTTCCGGCTGAAATGACCGGCAAAGTATTGATGCAGTTGGCTTAATGCAGATGCGGCTAAGTTGTCTGGGAATCAATAGTATGCTACTGGCAGTATTGATGCTGCCTGTAGCAGTCGCCCAGCAAGCGCCAAAGGCTGAACAGGAATTGCAACAACTGCAAAAGCAGATTAAGCAAACTGAACAGCAGGTACGGCAGCAACGGCGCCAACTACAACAAGCTGAACAAAAATTACAAACTGCAGATAAAGCGCTGGCCGAAGCGGCGAAAAAACTCCGCGATACAGCAAGCCGTAAACAACGGCTGGAGCAAGAAAGTGCCCGCCTCAGCCAACAACAGCAACAACTGCAACAGCAACTGACTGAGCAACAACAGTTGTTAGCGGCGCAGCTGAAAAGTGCCTACAGTTTGGGCCAGCATGATTACTCCAGACTGATCCTGAACCAACAGGAAACCGGCAAGCTGGAGCGCATTCTTACTTATTATCAATACTTTAACCAAGCCAGGCTGCGGCAGTTAGCCGAGATTAATCATACCGTTACCCAGCTGGAGCAGGTGAAACAGCAGCTAAACAACCAACAACAACAGCTGCAAACTGAACTGACCGCGTTGCAACAACAGCAGCAGCAATTAACGGCGGCTCGCAGTAGCCAGCAGGAATCGGTTAGCAACCTGCAAGCACTACTAAAACAGCAAGGCAGCCAGTTAGCCTATTTACGTCAGAACGAAACCAGCCTACAAAATACCATTAATGAGCTGCGTCGCCTGGCAGAGCGCAATAAAGATCTGTCCGGTCTGACCGCAGGTCGCGGCCAATATCCGTGGCCATTACGCGGCCGGGTGCTGCAGCGCTTTGGTCAAAACCGCCAGGGCGGGCTGGCGTCTCGCGGCATTCTGATCCAGGGCGTCAGCGGCGCTAATGTGCAGAGCATCGCCAACGGCCGGGTGATTTATGCCGACTGGTTAAAAGGCTATGGTTGGGTCATCGTCGTCGATCATGGTAAAGGTTTTATGAGCCTGTACGGCCATAATCAAAGCTTGCTAAAACAGCCAGGGGACAATGTCGAAGCCGGGGAAGCGATTGCGCAAGTCGGCGCCAGCGGTGGTCAAGCCGATCCGGGCCTGTATTTCGAAATCCGTGAAAAAGGCGATGCAGTCAACCCATTAAACTGGCTCGGTAAACAATAAAAAACTTGCACCAGACTCGCGCTGTCCTATAACCTGAATGGGTGAGGTAAAACTGAGGTTTTACAGCGTGCTGCGTCTGGCAAGCTGCAAAACCGGCTTTGAAAAGGAATTGCTGTGCCGTTGTTTCGTGCTCTGTGCTTAAGTCTGTTCTGCGTAAGCAGCCTGGCTTTCGCTAATCCCCGCATTGCCATCATTATCGATGATATTGGTTATCAGCGAGCAGACTTAAAGATGGTCGAGTTGCCGCACGCCCTGACTTATGCTGTTTTACCGCACACGCCTTATGGCCGTCAGGCGGCAAGACAAGCTTCACGCTCACAAAAAGACGTGATGCTGCATATGCCAATGGAAGCCAGTCAACAAAATGCGTTAGGCCCGGGTGCCCTAACGCAACATATGAGTCGCCAGCAAATTCGTCATAGCCTGCAACACGCGCTCGACGATATTCCGTACGCTATTGGCATCAATAATCATATGGGCAGTTTGTTTACCGCTCTGGACAAGCCGATGGCCTGGACCATGGAATATCTGCAACAGCGGCAGCTGTTTTTTGTTGATAGTCTGACCACGCCACAAAGCACCGCCAAAAAGTATGCCGGCCAGTATGGCGTGACGCTGTTGGCGCGCCATGTGTTTTTGGATAATGAATTAACAGAAGCCGCGTTGGAGCGCCAGTTTAAACAGCTACTGCAGATCGCGCGCCGTCACCAGGTGGCCATTGCCATTGGCCACCCGTATCCGGAAACTTACCGCTTTCTAAAGCGACGCCTACCGCAGTTAGAGGCAGAAGGGATTGAACTGGTTGGTATTTCGGCCTTATTACCGGAGAGCCATGCCGTCATTGCCGCCGGCTTTACCGCTCCCGCCATTGCCGCACCGCAAGAATAGACAATAAAGCATTAGGGCGTGTTGACGTTTTCTGCTTAGATTTTGTTCGCACTGGCGGCGCTTTGATCGCGAAACGAGGAGCGCAGTTTAGTTATTCTAAATAAGTGACGAGTGACAAAGAGCAAAGCGCCGCCAGCGCGAACCCTTCGGGCAGCGTTTGGCTGGCGTTTCTACTGCGTTATCGCTTGTTCATGTAGAATAACTACACATCACAAGCTCTGCCTTGTATAAACACCAGCCAAACGGCTGCAAAAACAAGCAGCAAACGTCAACACGCCCTAGAGGTTCTTAATAGCAAAACGGCGCCAAAAGGCGCCGTGTTCGAAGCTATGATGGCTTAGTGTTGTAACGCTTGCTGCAGTTTCTTCATAGCATTTTTTTCCAACTGCCGCACCCGCTCTGCTGAAACCTGATAACGATCCGCCAGCTCTTGTAAGGTCAGCTTGTGATTATCCAACCAACGGGCACGCACAATGTCCTGGCTGCGATCATCCAGGGTGCGGATAGCAGCCTGTAACCGGTCTACTGCTGCAGTATCCCACTGATCATCCGCGACCTGCGCCGCCAAATCTGAACTTTTATCTTCCAGGTAATATACCGGTGCGGTATACGCCTGCTCGTCATCTTCATCCGGCGCATCGAACGGCATATCATAGTTGCTCATTCGCGATTCCATTTCGCGTACTTCGTGTTCAGCCACGCCCAGCGATTCCGCAACCTGCTGTACTTCCTGCTGATTAAACCAGCCTAAATGTTTTTTGGCTTTACGCAGATTAAAAAACAGTTTGCGCTGCGCCTTAGTGGTGGCAATTTTTACAATGCGCCAGTTTTTCAGCACATACTCATGAATTTCTGCTTTAATCCAATGTACCGCAAAGGACACCAGACGCACACCGACAGTGGGGTCGAAGCGCTTGACGGCTTTCATCAGGCCGATATTGCCTTCCTGGATCAGATCACTGATTGGCAGGCCGTAACCCGCATAGCTACGGGCGATATGCACCACAAAGCGTAAATGCGACATAATCAACTGGCGGGCCGCTTCTAAATCACCATCCTGCTGCAGGCGTTCTGCCAGACTGCGCTCTTCATCAGCGCTAAGCATCGGAATGGTACTGACGGCATGGGTGTAAGCCTCCAGACTACCGCTGGCTGCTACCGTAAGTGGCATATAAGCTGATTTCGTCATGGTTTTGCTTATCCTGTATTGAGCTAAGTGAGATGATATTAGCACTCTTTGACTGAGAGTGCTAATACTAGTTTCATCTCTTTTTAGATCTGCTTCTTATAAAGAAAGGATTTTTAATAACACGGTTGTTAGGGCTAGCGTTAAGCCGCTAGGATGGCTCAATGGCACGTAAATGGCGGCGTACAGATAAATAGGAACCAATGACCCCCAGCAGCACCGCTAACAGAATTAAACCGCCAAACTCCTGCAAACTCATCGCCTGCAGCCGGAAGTCGCTCTGATAAAGATCACTGATACCGGCTATCGCGCCCCTTAGCCACCACAGCAGAACTTCGGTTACCAGAAAAGCCAATAAGCCACCAAAGACCCCGAACCAGAAACCGGTATATAGAAAAGGCCGCTGAATAAAGGCATCAGTGGCACCCACCAGTTTCATAACTTCAATCTCCTCCCGTTTGCTGATAATCGACAGCCGGATAGTATTGCTGACAATCAACAGCACGGCACTGAGTAACAACAAACCAATCGCTACCACCGCTTGTTGTAACAGCAGTACCACGGCATCAAGGCGTTGCAACCATTCCAGATCCAACTTGGCAAACTCAACAATCCGTTCTTTCTCTAGCTGTTGCTGCAACGCCCGCGCAGCAGCCGGCTCAGTATGCAGCGGCAACACCACCAACACATCCGGCAACGGATTTTCGGTCAGATAGTTCAGCGCGGCGCCAAAACCAGAAGCCTGCTGAAATTCCTGCATCGCGGCATCTTTAGAGATATGCCGTACCGCCGCGATTTGCGGATCACCCTCGAGGATAGTTTTCAGTCCCTGCACTTGTTGGCTGGTAGCACTGTCCCGGATAAACAGGCTGATCTCAGCAGCTTTAGCAAAACCACCGCTAACCTGCTGCACATTTTTTACCAGTAAATGCAGGGTGGTTGGCAGGGTTAAGCTCAGGCCCAGTACCGCCATGGTCATTAAAGACGAACCCGGGGTTCGCCATAACTCACCGAGACTAAACAGCGCCTGGCGCAAATGATTAACGAAAAACATGACAAAGCGGCGGATAAAATTGATTTTATTGGCTTTGGCGCCGCTGGCGCGACCACTGAACAGAATACTCATAGTGGCTCCTGCACCGGCATCAGGCCATCATTAATCATCCGCCCTTGCTTTAACGTTAGTGTCCGGTAACGCATTCGCGCGATCAGCCCCAGATCGTGAGTTGCCACCAGCACCGAGACGCCAACCTGATTAAAGGCTTCAAACACCCGCATAATGTCGCGCGACAATTCCGGATCCAGGTTCCCGGTTGGCTCATCTGCTAACAGTAACGGCGGTTTATTTACTACGGCCCGGGCGATCCCAACCCGCTGCTGCTCACCACCAGACAGCGTTTGCGGTAAACAACGCTGCTTATCTAACAAGCCGACCTTGTCCAGCGCTGCATGCACCCGTTTCACCATTTCTTTGCCAGTAAAGCCTTCAATCACTAAAGGCAGCGCCACATTATCAAACACTGTATGATTCATCAGTAAGCGGTGATTTTGATAAATAATACCGACATCGCGCCGCACATAGGGCACCTGACTGCGTTTCAATCGGCTCAGATCGATATTATTAATCATCACCCGCCCTGTGCTGGGCCGTTCAATCATACTAATCAGCTTTAAAATGGTACTTTTGCCGGCACCGGAGTGACCGGTTAAAAACACCATCTCACCTTTGGCAATACGAAAATTAATCCGCTCCAGTGCGACAAAACCACCCGGATAGCTTTTACTAACATGATCAAACTGCAGCATAGCGGTTATTCCTTGTTAAACAGCGCCCGGATAAAGTCTTGCGCCTGAAACTGCCGCAAATCATCAATGGCCTCGCCGACACCGATAAAGCGGATCGGCACCTGAAACTGATCAGCGATGGCAAAAATCACCCCACCTTTGGCGGTACCATCCAGCTTAGTTAAACTGATACCGGTCAGCGGCACGGCTTCGTTAAATAATTTGGCCTGACTCAGCGCATTCTGACCCGTGCCGGCGTCCAGCGTCAGCATCACTTCATGTGGGGCTGTGGCATCAATTTTTTGTAACACCCGCACAATCTTTTTCAGCTCTTCCATTAAATGCGCTTTATTCTGTAACCGACCGGCAGTATCAGCAATCAGCACATCCACTTTGCGGGCTTTCGCCGCCTGATAGGCATCAAAGATAACAGAGGCACTGTCAGCACCGGTATGTTGGGCGATTACCGGGATTTGATTACGATCGCCCCAAACCTGTAATTGCTCTACGGCAGCGGCGCGGAACGTATCCCCGGCGGCTAGCATCACCGATTTACCCTGTTGTTTAAATTGCTGCGCCATCTTGCCGATCGTAGTCGTTTTACCGACACCGTTCACCCCAACCATCAGGATCACAAAAGGACCATCCTGGGCGACAGGTAGCAACGGCTGCTCCACGTGCTGTAACAGCTCTGCCATATCCTGCTGCAATTTTTCGTATAGCAGACCGGCATCTTTCAGCGCTTTCCGATCGGCATGGCTGGTCAGCTGTTTAATCAGTTTCTGTGTGGTATCCATACCCACGTCCGCCAGCAGTAACTGCGTTTCCAGCTCTTCATACAGCTCATCATCAATTTTCTTACCGACAAATAATGACGCCAGACCGGCACCCAGATTCTGGCTGGTTTTTGCCAAACCTTGCTTCAGGCGGGCAAAAAAACCGGGCTTTTTCGGATTATCCGGTGCAGCAGCTGGCGTTAGTGTCGGCACTGTATTCACTGCAGGTACCTCAACCACTAACTTACCAGCCTGACTTTCAGCGGTGGCTGTGGGCTCGTTAGGCGACACCAGGCTTGATTCTGCTGGTGCCTGTGGCGCAGCAACGTTCTGCTTGGCCTCTGCCACTACCGGCGGCGCGACCATTACCGTAGCGGCAACCTGTTCTGGCGTCGCGATGGCTGCGGCCTCTGCTGTTTGCTCTGATGCTTGCTCTGGTGCTTGCTCTGGTGCTTGCTCTGGAGTCGGCTCCGGCTGTGTTGGTTTTTTGCCAAACCCGAGCCAGGAGAAGAGTTTGTTTTGTTTTGTCATATGCTGTTAGGTCAGAGAGTGAAAACTAGGATAAAATTGGACTTATACTAACACCTTTATCTGTCAGGCAAAAACGAATCAATGAAACAATCGAATAGCCGCGCCGCCAGCGGCGGGCAAAGTGGATTTGTCAGAATTATCAGCGGCAAATGGCGCGGAAAAAAGCTACCGGTAGCGGATGCACTGGGGCTGCGCCCCACCACGGATCGGGTGAAAGAAACGCTGTTTAACTGGCTGATGCACGACACTGCGCAAAGTACAGTCTTGGATTGTTTCGCCGGCAGCGGCAGCCTGGGTTTAGAGGCGCTGTCACGCTATGCTGACTATGTCACGCTAGTAGAAAAAGCACCGGCCCTAGCCCGGCAATTACAACGGCATTTAGACAGCCTGAGCGCCAGCAATGCCGAGGTGGTCAACGCGGATTGTCTGCAGTGGCTGCAACGCCCGGCTTTGCGACAGTACAATCTGGTCCTGATCGATCCCCCCTTTCGGCAAGGTCTGGCCTTACCTTGCTGTCAGGCATTGGAGCAGCATGGCTGGTTAAGCGACAGCGCTTTGATTTATCTGGAAACGGAGAAAGAGCTGGCACTTAATGCGATGCCGGCAAATTGGCAATTATTAAAAGAGAAAATCGCCGGGCAATTGGCGTACCGGCTGTGGTTAAGAGCAGGGGCAACGGCTTAGCCGCTGCCCGCTGAGAACTCAGGATTCTGCCGGAGTCAGCTCCATACCAAGGTTGGTTAGCCCTAACTCCTTCACCCAGGCTTTCAGTTGTTGCATTTGTTCGCGGCCGATGCGCTGCATCGGTTGCACCAGCGCAATCAGCTCGGCCAGACACTCCATTTCGTATTGCATCAAGGGATCATCACGCACCAGCTTTTTCAACTCGGCTTCGGTGGTGATCTCAGCATCAGTCGCCTGATATTCCACTAAGCGCGCGACGGTAGCCTGAGAAATCTTTGCCACATTAATAAACTCAGCACCGTCTTGCTGACTGATCCCATTTAGCATCATATCCAGTGCTGTGGCACAGTCGACGGCCGGATACACACCAAACATATCGTAATGATTAACTTCAGGTGTCGCTAACTCCAGCTCTTCGGCCAGGCGTTCAAAGTTAATTTTGGCTTTGGGTACCGTCAACCACTCCCAGCACAAATCGAGAATCTTCCGCACCAGCTGTGGATCACCAAACTGACTGACTTCGGAAAACAACTGATAATTCGGTAACATCCGCTCCAGTAGCGTCGCAGCAATGGCACCTTGCTGCGCTAAGGTTAAATCCCGCATTTGCTGAAAATTATTGGCTTTTTGTTTCATAGATTTCCTGTAAATTGCGCGCGGCAGTGTTTACACCCTGCTAAACACCCGCCGCGCTATGAGGTCGCTGAAAGTTGTCGCTGCGCGTATTCAAACTTCAGCTTAAATTCGGTAACACGTTGTTCCAGATCAGAGATTTGCTGTTGATACTGTTCGGTAAGCTGACTTAATTCCATCCGCAGTACCCGAATGGTTTCCCGGGCTTGATCGCTCTCCTGCTGCTGTTTCTCCAGCGCAATATCTAAGCGTAAACGCGCCTGCTGCAGTAATAATTCATTGCGCTCACTCTGCTCGCGCAGCGCCGTTTCCGTCTGCTGCAGAGTTGCCAGTTGTTGCTGCAATGCTTGCTGAGTTTCAGTTAGCTGTTGGTTTTCTTGCTGCAATTGTTGGTTAAGTTGATGTTTAAATTGTGCTTTTTGTTGCTGCTCCTGTACGTGTTGCTGTAAGGCAGCCAGCTGCTGCTGCAAGTCGGCGTTTTGTGAGGTCTGAGCGGCGACTTGTGATTCCAACTCTGAAATCTGGCTTTGTAATTGCTCTGTTTGGTTATGTGCTTGCTGCAAGGCAGCACTTGCCCGGGCGAGTTGTTGCTCCAAGTCTGTGATCTGATTGTGCTGCAACTCAGCTTGCGCCTGTTCTTGCTGTAACTCAGCTCTGGCAGCTGCCAGTTGCTGTGCCAGTGCGGTCAGCTCGCTGCGTTGCGCTGCAGCTTGCACCTGCTGCTGTTGTAAAGCTGTCGTAGCCTGAGATAGGTGTTGCTGCAAGCGGGCGATTTCTTGCTGCCCGTTTTGCTCCGCTTGTTGCTGCTCGAGCTTTGCCGCCTGCTGCAGTTGCAGCCTATCTTGCTCGGCCTGCTGCAAGGCGTGTTGCGTCTGTTGTAGTGCCTGTTCGGCGGCAAGCTGACGTTGTAGTGCCAGCTGTAACTGCTCAGCTTGCTCAGCTAACTGCGTTTGCTGATTCTCGCTTTGGTTTTGTTGTGCCGTGTGGCTTTCACCAAGCTGCACTAATTGTTGCTGGACAGCGGCCAGCTCTGCCTCGGTTTGCTGCAGTTTTTGTAACAGTTGCTGGTTATGTTTCTCCAGCCCGGCCTGGATCCGTGGGTCAGCACCCGGTGCCGGCACACTGAAATCTAATTGTTGACGGCTTTGCTGCCAATCCTTGTAAAGCTTCTGATACGCCTGTTCATGCGCGATTAACCGCTGCTGCCAGCGCGCTTCGACCTGCTGCTGCATCTGACTTAACCAGTGTTGCTGTTGCTGTGCAAGTTCAGCAGCAAAGCCTTGCATACTTTGCTGCAAAGCACTGGCCGCCTGTTGGCTAAGGCTATCCGGGTCCGGCTTGGCGTTGGGTTGAGCTGGCGTTTTCATGTTATTCTCATTCATACCAGTGGCCTGATCTGGCAATCTGCTTTGCTAAGTGTAATATGACTGCGGACTGAAAGCGAATCGCACAACAATGCTGTTGGAACTTCGAACCTTTTCAGTTATCTAATCTGGCAACTGAAGCACAAAACCAACTGATCGTGTTGCCCGATTGTTTGGTATATTCTATAACTGAATGCAATAGCAAAGGGTGATAAAAATGCAGCTGTTATCTGTAGTCTGGCGGACCTTAGTTGTAAGTAGTGTCCTTTGGTTAAGCGCCTGTGCGGTTGGCCCGAATGTGCGGTCTGATCAGGCACCGGATGCCAACCTGAGTAATTATCGCACCTTTGGTTTTATGACTGAATTAGCCACAGATCGTGCCGGCTATACCAGCCTGGTCACGCAGCATATGAAAGCGGCAATCAGCGCCGAGATGACTGCCCGCGGCTATCAATTTAGCGAGCAACAGCCTGATTTACTGATTAATTTCAACTCTAACGTGCAGCAACGGTCTGATATTCGCACCACGACAACCTCAGCTGTACCATATTACGGTTATTATCATTACCGCCGCGGTTATTACAGCCCTTTCCCGTACTATCAGACTGAAGTTGAAACCGTGCATTATAAAGTCGGCACTGTGAATATTGATGTTGTAGACGCCGGCCGTAAGCAACTGGTATGGGAAGGTATTGCAGAAGGGGTGTTGAAACAGCAGGATTTACAACAACCGCGTGAAGCAACAGCACGGGTTGTCAGCCAGATTTTCAGTCAATTTCCGGTTGGTCGCCCGACTAACTAAGGATGCGATGGTAGCAGGCGACCGCGTAATACGGCGGAACGCCTGCAGTCTTACAAGATTTGCCCCTGTGTAGCCGCCACTTCCGCCACCTTTCGCTTTAAGTCAGTGCAATCGGCCCCGGCATCGGTTTGTTGAATCGATAAGGTGAGCTCTGCGACCTTAATGCCAAATTTATGCATCGTCGTGCGATTAATCAGGTTTTGTGGGTCGATCAGATATAACCAGTCTTTTACCGTGACATCCAGCGTACTGCCATCATAAGGAATGCGCAGCACATATTGCCAGTACAAGGCATTACCCGCCAGTTGTCCTGCTGCTTCGCCAATCACATCGCCGGCCGTACCGCTAACTTTGCCCTGACTATCCTGCTGCAACTGCCAATGCCGCTGTTCCACCCTGCCGTCACTAAAATAAAACACTTCGTATAAATCGCCACGACCTTGCTGCCATTCACCACAAAGATCAGCGGTAAAACGCAAGGTTTGCCGGCCTCGCCAGTCATGCAATACGCCATAAGCGCGGCCACTGCCGGCAAAAAACTGGTCTAGCTGTAATACCGGTGTTTGCTGCCGGTAATCTGTGACCGATTGACTGCAGCCAGCAAGCAAGGCTGCCGCAGCCAGAAAAGCAATACGCATAAAGGTTCCTCCATGTGATAGCAAGCTATACGTAGCAAAGCCCCTACTGGCTCACCCGGCAATCAGGCAACACATTGAAGGCCTCGCGGTGCTATGGCAAACTAGCCGCCAGATCAGCAACGGCCCCATACTAAGCGGAATCATCATGTCATCAATTACTGTGGCGACCTGGGAACAGCTGGCCAGCGCCTTTTATCAGCACGGCTGGGTATGGCTGCCTCATTTCTTGTCGCCCGCTCTCATCGCTGCACTCTGTGATGATTTACAGCAACAGCAGTTACGTAGTGCCGGTGTCGGCCGCCAACAAGATCATCTGCAAAACCAGCAGATCCGGCGCGATCAGACTGCCTGGCTCGATGGCAGCAGTAGCGCCCAGCAAGACTATCTGCAATTGATGCAGCAGTTACAGCAAGCCTTTAATCAACGCTTCTTTCTTGGCTTATTTGATTATGAATGCCACTATGCACGCTACCAACAGGGTGATTTTTATCAAAAACATCTGGATGCGTTTCGCGGCCGTTCAAACCGGGTACTTACCACCGTAACCTATCTGAATACTCCGGAATCCGGTGGCGAGCTGGTGCTTTATGATGAGCAGGATCAGCTACTGCAACGGCTGCCGCCGGCCGCGGGAGGCTTAATCCTGTTTGAAAGTGAGCGCTTTCCGCACGAGGTGTTACCTGCAACCAGCGAGCGCCTGAGCATCGCTGGCTGGTTCAGGCGTAACAACAGTCTGCAGGGTATGGTCGATCCGGGAACTTAATCGGCCAACAACTTTAGCTGACTCCCCACCCCCAGATTGCGGGCGGCAAACCAGCCTCTCGGCATTTCCAATGCAGCGATCACCGCAATTTCTGAAGGCACCGGTGTTTCATCAAAAGGCTCTAACGGCCGGATTTGATGGATCTGCCAATTGGCATCAATAAAAGCGACATCCAGAGCAATACCGGTATTACGCATCCATAAACTAATTTGCTGTGGCGTGCTGTACAGTAACAGCATCCCCGGCTCAGCACTGTCCTGAAACATCAGGCCCTGAGCTCTCAGCTCGGGGGTATCAGCCAGCTGCACCGCAACAACCTGCTGGTCCAATTGTAGTTTCACCAACGGAAAACCGCTGCTATCCGGCACTGCCGCACAGCTACTGAGCACCAGCAGCAACGAAAACAGCCATTTCTTCATGTTAAAACCCCATACTGCATACCAGCCCGGTAAACAGCATTAATCCGACATAATGGTTATGTAAAAAAGCCGCGAAAGCCCCTTGCCGACTCTGCGCAGCCTGATAATGCTGCCAGCCAAAAGCCACAACGGTTAACAGCAACGCCAGAAAAAACGGCCAGCTTAATGCTAACTGCTGCCCAATCAGCGCTAACAGCAACAGAAAGCCTAACTGGAAGACGGCAATAATCGGCAACGCCCAACCACCAAACAATACCGCAGTAGATTTAATGCCGGCTTTCAGATCATCGGGCCTATCGACTAACGCATAGAAGGTATCATAAGCCACTGTCCACAACAAATTGGCCAGATACAACCACCAGGCATAACTGGGGATCTCACCCTGTAATGCCATAAAAGCCATTGGAATACCCCAGCTATAAGCGGCACCCAATACGACCTGCGGTAAGTGAGTAAAACGCTTCATAAAGGGATAGCTGCTGGCCAGCAGCACGGCTACCAGCGCCAACAATTGCGTTGCCCGATTAAGAAACAGCAATAGACTGGCAGCCAGCAGTAACAACAGGACAAAGAGTTGTAGTGCCTCCGTCGCGCTAACCTGACCGCTGGCCAGAGGCCGGTCGCGGGTCCGTTCAACCTGACCATCAAACTGCCGATCGGCATAATCGTTGATCACGCAACCGGCGGAGCGCATTAACACCACGCCCAGCGTAAAAATCAACCACAAATCAAAAGGTGGAATACCATCTGCTGCCAGCCACAACGCCCACCAGGTGGGCCACAACAGCAAATAAATACCAATGGGCTTGTCCAGCCGCATCAGCTGCCAATATGCGTTTCGCTGTTGCCAACTTAGTGCCATCATAATAACTCCACGGCCGGTAAAAACACTTCGGCCACCAGTAACGGTGCATCAGCGACCGAAAATACCGAACGTCTGGCCCAGTACTCCCCGGCAGCTATACCTGCGGTCGCCTCAGCTAGCTGCAAACGGGCCACCTCAATCGGGCCACGGCATAAATCAGGAAACTGAAACAGAAATTCGCCTAATGGTTGTTCACCCAGTGCAGTGAGCTGGTGCAACTGCCGCCGGCTGCTCTCGGGCAGCCAACTTTGGGCATACACCGCCGGTTGCTGGTTACACGACATCAAAACTTCGCGCCGCACACAGGCACCGCTAATCGCCGGTAAACAAGGCCACAAAAAGTCTGGCAGCTCTGTTGTGGTTTCAGCCAACAGTGCCAGACGAAACTGCTGACAATGTGCCTTTAACCGCGCCGTAAGAGAGGCAGGCTCTAATAACCAGGGCTGCAGTTTTTCAGGTAAACGCAGGGTGTCAGCCGCTAGCCAGGGCGCATTCAGTGATATTACTGCGGTCATAACAATTCGGAGTCGGCCTGTAAAAGTGCCGGCATTATAGCAAGGGTGATGATTTTTTTAAGGAAGATTTCACCGGTAATTAGGCAAAGTCTGATGCTGCTGATATGATAAATAGTAATTGCCAACTTCCGGACTACTGCCCTTGCGCTTGCTTAAACTTACAATATTGTCTGTTTCTCTTTGGCTGATGAGTGCTGGCACTGCGCTGGCGCAACAACCGCCTGCAGAAGTGGTGTATTATGGTTTTGACCCCGATATTGTGACCAACTATGTGTCGGAAAATCGCCGTAGTCTGGGCTATTTACGGGTATCAGTTGAGCTGATGCTGCCAAACAAAGAACTGTTAAAAACCATTGAATACCACGAGCCGCTAATACTGGATACCATCATCGGCATTCTTAGCAAACAACCCGAGCAGCGGGTTAAATCATTGAGTGGTCGCGAAGAAATCCGACTGCAAATTCTGGAACAGTTGCAAACCGTGATGAAACGCGAAACCGGTCAAACCATAGTGCAGGATATTTTATTTACCAAGTATCTGTACCAATAGCGCTGGCTAAGGCCGGCGCCGGTCCCGGCTTAAAAAAGCCCACAACAGCCCACAACCCAAGCCGCCTAAATGTGCCCAATTTGCCATATTAACCCATAATAGATCCATAAAGCCCAGAACAAGCCAGACTAACATAAAGCCAAATAAACCATGGCTTAGCAAATAACGTTGCCGACCACTCAGCTGGTCGCTTAAGTAACAATAGCCAACCAGGGCATACACCACGCCAGATAAGCCACCAAAATTCGGACCGGCTAATGCCAGTTGTAAACCATTGGATATCACTGCACTACTCAGTGCCAGTTGCAGTAAAAAACCGCTGCTTTGATAGCGTTCAATTTTGCTGCCTAACAGCCACCACCACGCCAGATTAAATACCAGATGGGTTAATGAGAAATGCAGCAGAATTGGCGTAATCCAACGCCAGAGCTCAGCCTGATCCAGCAGCATCAGGCTGGCCGCCGCGGCACGAAAATCAATTTGCTGCCAGGCATAGACCGCCAGTGTCAGCAGCAAAACTAACAGCGTTAACGGCATTTGCCGCCATGCCAGCTGGGGTCTTAAATTAACCTTGTGCGCCAGCTTTACACTCTGGCTTTGTTGCCAGGCCGCCGCCTGATACCGCGGATGATCCGGCTGGCGGATAAACTCAGTTAGCAACACTTCGACCTGAGGCACATCATCCGCAGCTGCCATTAACACACTGACTTCACCCTGCAGTTCAAGTTTGACCTGCAATCCCTGGCTACGACAATAATCGGCAAACAATAACGCCGCCGGCTGGGCGCGGAATTCAGCAACTTTAGTTAGCATCAGCTATCACTTTGGCCGCTAACAAAAGGCTGCTGGGTACGCCAGCTTTCAAAACCACCGTCCATACTGTAGACCTGTTCATAACCCTGTTCGGCCAAATAGCGGGCGGCGCCCTGGCTGGAGTTACCGTGATAGCAGACCACAACCACCGGCTGTTCGAACGGCACCTGACGCATAAACTGCCCCAGGCTGGTGTTGGTCAGATGAAAGGCGCCCGCCATATGACCACTGGCAAAGCTTTGTTCGTCGCGGATATCGGCAACCACCGCCTGCTGTGCTAATAACTCCAGTGTTTCTGCCACTGAAATACGTTTAAAATCACTCATAGCTACTCCCGATGCAAGGCCGCTATCATACCGTAGGTTGCCGCACTTTAGTACTATTCTGGCGAAATCCGCTACCACAGCACTGGACAATAGTTTAAACTTTCATTAACAATAGATAAAAGTCTACTGACGGAGTTTAGCATGACCCTGTTAATTATTCTGGCGATCATCGCCGCCCTGGTGTTCTACATTATTAGTATCTTTAACCAATTGGTTAAATTGAAGAATCGCTTTCAAAATGCTTTTGCGCAAATCGAAGTACAACTTAAGCGCCGTTATGATCTGATCCCTAATCTGGTCGAAACCGCCAAAGCCTATATGCAGCATGAGCGCGAAACCTTAGAAGCGGTGATCGCGGCCCGTAACGCCGCGCTGGCCGGGTTGAAAGTCGCCGCCAATAATCCGGGCGATGCCGGCGCCATCAGCCAGTTAGCCCAGGCCGAAGGGGCGCTGCAAGGGGCGATGAGCCGCTTTAATATGGTGATGGAAGCCTATCCTGACCTAAAAGCCAGTGCCAATATGCAGCAGCTGTCGGAAGAGCTGACCAGCACCGAAAATCGCATTGCCTTTGCCCGGCAGGCCTTTAACGATGCGGTAACCGAATACAATAGTTACAAACAAAGTTTCCCGCCGATGTTTTTTGCCGCCAGCTTTGGCCACAAACAGGATGCCAAACTGCTGGAGTTTGCCGACAGCGCAGAAATTCAACAGGCGCCAAAAGTCAGCTTCTAAATAATGGCCACCAATTTCTTTCAGCAACAGGATCTGGCCCGGCGCAATACTAAGGTGCTGATCCTGTTGTTCGCGCTGGCGGTGCTGGCGTTGATAGTTCTGACCAACCTGCTGGTGATGGTCAGTTTCAGCCTGTTTCAGGGCGCACCCTTACAACTGCCGTGGGAAGTGATCAGCAGTATCAGTCTGGTGGTCATTGCCGTGGTTGGTTTGGCCATAATGGCAAAATGGCAGCGCTTAAAGCTCGGTGGCCGCACCATCGCCGAAGCACTTGGCGGTAACCGGGTATCCCCCTCAGCCCAGGAACCGTTGCAACGCCGGCTGTTAAATGTGGTTGAGGAAATGGCGCTGGCCGCTAACCTGCCGGTACCGCCGGTCTACCTGTTACCGGAAAAAGGCATTAATGCCTTTGCCGCCGGTTACAGCCCGGCCGATGCCGTGATAGGTGTCACCCAAGGTGCGCTGGAGCAACTTAGCCGCGACGAACTGCAAGGCGTAATCGCCCATGAATTTAGCCATATTCTAAACGGCGATATGCGGATGAATATCCGACTCATCGCGGTACTGAATGGCATTTTATTTATTGGCCATCTCGGTTATTACCTGTTACGCGCTGGCCGCGGCGCCAGCTATGCCCGCTCCAGACGCAATAATAATGAGGGTGCCGGCGCCATTTTGCTGTTAGGGGTTGGCCTGATTGTTATTGGCTACCTTGGTTCATTTTTTGGTAATCTGATTAAAGCGGCCGTCAGCCGGCAGCGTGAATATCTGGCCGATGCTTCGGCGGTACAGTTTAGCCGTAATCCAAGCGGTATTGCCGGCGCCTTAAAGCGTATCGGTGGCCATCAATACGGCGCCAAAGTGCAGCACGCCAATGCCGATGAAGTCAGTCATTTATTTTTTGGCGAAGCGCTAAGCCGCTGGGTATCTATCTTTGCCACTCATCCGCCACTGGAAAAGCGTATTCGCCGGCTCGACCCGAGCTGGAATGGCCGCTACCCGGCAAGTCAGGCGCCGGTTAAACCCTCGCCATCACAAGCAGCAGAACAACCGCAGGAACGGCAACGTCGGGCCATGCTGGCGGCGATCCCGGTATTGTTGACGCAAAGCAGTCATCAGACCCGCCCGGCACAAGCCATCGCCTGTGCTTTACTCCTTAGAACCGACACCTTAGCTGCGCAGTTAACCGCCATTAAAGCCTATGGTGGCAGCCAGCTGCTGGCCGAAGTCGATCAGCTCTCCGATCCGGTACAACGCCTGGCCCTGCCACAGCAGGTACAGTTATTACAAATGTCGGTACCAGCGCTTAAGCAGCTGAGTGAGTCAGAGTTCCGCGCCTTTGACAAGTTACTGCGACACCTTGCCGGTAACACGCCGGATCTGGCGCAGTGGTTAAGTTTAAGCTTATTGGAGCATGTGGTCGCCAGCGAGTTCGACAGTAAGGAACTAGTACGCCAATACAACCGGCATAATCTGGCGGAGCTGTTACCTGCGTTGCTACCGCTGCTAAGCGCTGTGGCCAATGCCGCTGGCGACAGCAGCCGGCAACAGCAAGCCTGGCAGGCCGCACTCCTTGCCCTGCAGCTGGACACGACCACCGCACAACCGGCAGTGCAATTTAGCCAGTTAGATCAGGCGCTACGGCCACTGCTTACCGCGTCACCGGCAGTTAAGCAGCAATTATGGCAAGCCATACTCGCCGCTGTTACCGCTGATAAAACCGCTTCTGCTGCGGAACAAGGTCTGCTTAACCTGCTGGCGCTGCTGCTGGAAATGCCATTACCCGTTACCGACGATTTCAGCTAAAACTGCAACGCCAAACTCTACCGCCTAAACACGCTTGCGGTTAATTCGCAGCAGGATCCGGCCAGAGGGCTTTAGTGCAGCTCCGACCTCAGGTAGAATAGCGCTTTGTTTAGCTAGCCGGGGTGCCCATGTCTGATAATCGTTTGTTCCTGTTGTACGATCCGTCGTTCGACGAAATGGATGCCGAAGGCTGCCCGGGTTTTGGCTATGTACTGCTGTTTTCCGAGCAGGATGCCGAACAATTTACCCCGGGTGAAAACCCCAGCTGCGCCGCCGTTTCAATGCTGTTTACCGATCATGCCGATGGCAGCATCAGCGGTGACTTATTAGGCTGGGCGCATCTGGATGATCCGGTATTTCAGCGCTATCCGCTCGGGCATTTTCTGGCCTTAATGGAGCAAGCCGCCCAGGTGGCAATTAATGCCTACCGTCAGGTGCATCAGGTACCGGATAAGCTGGTGGCGGTGCATTTAGCAGACGACGACCTGCTGCAATTTGATGTGCAGTTTCTCGACCTGCAGCTCACTGATCAGCAGGCAGAAACGCAACTGGCACAGCAATTGATGCTGGGCCGGCCTTACCTCGATTCGTAAATCCTTAATTCTGATTAGCAGCAGCGCACGACAAAAGGCATACCCAAAAGGGCGCGGGAGTACAGCAGATGGTCAAAGCAATCGATATGAGCCTGGTTGAGCATGCGCTGCAGGGCTTTACCATTCCGCCACAACCCCAGGTACTGCGGCATATCCAGCAACAACTGAATGCCGCCGAACCGGACTTAAACCGTATTGCCTCGCTGATTGCGCTGGATATCGGTATTGCCGGCTTTACGCTAAAAGTGGTCAACTCGGCCTACTTTGGGCTACGCAATAAAATTACCTCGGTGGAGCAAGCCTGCCGCTATCTGGGATTAAACCGGGTAGTGATGCTGGTACGCAGTGTACTGCTGCGCTTTACGCTGGAAGAAGGCCGTCAGGATGAGTTTAGCCGCAAGCTCTGGACCAATGCGCTGCATACCGCCACCCTGGCGATGACGCTGGCGAAACAGCTGAATTTTGACCAGCAGTGTCAGGACGATTGTTACTCGCTGGGGTTATTTCGCAACGCCGGCATGGCACTGATTAGCCAACAGGCGCCGCAATATGCCGCTGTGCTGCAGCAAGGTTTGCTGCAACAGCAGGCGGTCAGCAGCATTGAAGAGCAGCATTTTCATACCAGTCATGAAGTGCTGGGCTATCTGATTGCCGAATCCTGGGGTCTGACCCAGACACTGTGTAATATTATTGCCTATCACCACAGCCCGGCGCTGTTGCTGGAAACCGATAACCAGGCCGAACATCAGCGCTTTGCCATTTTAAAAATTGCCGAATTTTTCAGTGGTGAAAGCCGGCAGCTATTTCAGGTTAATCTGGATCCGGAATGGCAGCTGCATCAAAGCCGTATTCTGGATGTGCTGGAGCTGGAGCCGCTGCAATTACCGGAGCTGGCCGAGCTGTTGCACCGCCAGGAACTGCGCACCATCTATAGCGTTTAAGGCGGCTTTATGGCCCACCACAAAACCACCCTGCCGCAAAAAATCTGCCCGGTGTGTCAGTTAGCTTTTAGCTGGCGCAAAAAGTGGCAGCGTAACTGGGATGACGTGCGCTACTGCTCTGAACGCTGCCGCCGGCAACGCCAGCATGCGCACGCCACCTCGCCGCAAGACAGTGACTAAATGAAAATCGTACTGGCCCCAATGGAGGGCGTGGTGGATCACCTGATGCGCGAGATGCTGACGCAAATTGGCGGCTATGACTTGTGCATTACCGAATTTGTGCGGGTGGTGGACCAAAAACTGCCGGCGAGAGTATTTACCCGGCTGTGCCCGGAACTGCTGCAAGGTGGTAAAACCCGCGCCGGCACCCCGGTACGGGTGCAATTGTTGGGGCAGGAACCACACTGGCTGGCCGAAAATGCAGCGCGGGCGGTGGAACTGGGCTCACCCGGCGTCGATCTGAATTTTGGTTGCCCGGCCAAGGCGGTGAATAAAAGTCGCGGCGGCGCTGTGCTATTAAAAGAAACCGAGACCCTGTATCGGATCGTAAAAGCCGTGCGCGACGCCGTACCGGCGCAGTTCCCGGTCAGCGCCAAAATTCGGCTCGGTTATGACGATACCAGCCTGGCGCTTGACAATGCTAAGGCCATTGCCGAGGCCGGCGCCAGCAGCCTGGCGATCCATGCCCGCACCAAAAGCGATGGGTACCGGCCACCGGCGTACTGGCCCTGGATTGCCAAAATAAAGCAGCAGGTAAAAATACCGCTGGTTGCTAATGGCGAGATCTGGAATGCCGAACAGGCGCTGCTATGTCAGCAGCAAAGTCAGTGCCAGGATATTATGCTTGGCCGCGGCGCACTGGCGATGCCCAATCTGGCGCGGCATATCCGGGATCAGGCCGCCCCACTGCCCTGGCCAGAGGTGCTGGCGTTATTGATGCACTATTCCGAATTTGAAATTGCCGGCGATAAAGGCAAATATTACGCTAACCGGGTAAAGCAATGGTTTAGTTACCTGAAACTGCAATACCCTGAGGCGCAGCAGTTATTTAGCCAGCTGCGCTTACTGACCAAAAGCCGGGATATTTTGCAGTTACTTGAGCAACAACGCAGCGACTAGGAGACCACATGGCGCAGGGCAGTCTGATTTGCCTGGGTACCGGCATTATGCTGGGCGCCCATCTGGACCCGCTTAGCCGCAACTATATCGCTGCTGCCGATGTGGTCTTTGTGCTAATGGCCGATGCGTTAACCGAGCAATGGTTACTGGAAATGCGCCCGGACGCCCGCTCACTGCAGCCTTATTATCATCAGGGGCCATCACGCCAGCATAGCTATCAGCTAATGGTTGAGGCGATGCTGGCTGAAGTCGCGGCCGGTAAAAAGGTGGTTGGCGCCTTTTATGGTCATCCGGGGGTCTTTGCCTGGGTACCGCATCAGGCAGTGAAACAGGCGCAGCAACAAGGTTATTTTAGCCGGATGCTACCGGCGATCTCAGCCGAAGACTGTCTGTATGCCGATCTGGGGATTGACCCGGGCCGCTATGGTTGCCAGCTGTACGAATGCAGCCAGTTTATGTTTTATCAGCGCACTATCGATACCGCCGCCTACCTTATTTTATGGCAACTGGGTGTTGCCGGCGACCGCAGTCTGGCACGCTTTGCCACCCCCGGCCAATACCGGCAGCTGTTAAGCGACTATTTATGCCGTTTTTATCCGCCGGCACATCAGGTTACCCTGTATGAAGCGGCCAGCCTGCCGACCCAGCAAGCCCGCATTGAGCATTTGCCTCTATCAGAGCTGGCACAGGCCACTGTCAGCGGTAAAACCACACTGGTGATCCCGCCCTGTAGCGCGCTACAGGCCAATACGGAACTGCTGCAACAATTGGCCGCACTGGATCAGGCAACCGATGTTAGCCGTTAACGGCACCAGCCAACCCGGCCTGACGTTACAGGCTCTTGACCCTGCGGCCGAGCCACTATTTCTGGCGTTATTTTGCGAACCCCAGGTAATGCGGCATATCGGTCCGGCACTAAGCATAACGCAGGCGCGGGCGCGTTTTAATACGCTGCTACAGCACCTGCAGCAGCCTGCCTCTTTGCCTGTGACCACAGCGACAACCACCAGCTGGCCGGCAGCGTATTTTCAGGTACAACTGGCCGGAGTGGGCGCTATCGGGCTGGCGATGTTATTACCGAGCGCCAATGCCAGCGAGGCTGAACTTGGCCGTATGCTGTTACCTGCCTGGCAACAACGGGGGCTCGGCACCCAACTTAGCCGATTGTTGATTGCGCAGGCCGGGTGTCTGGGCGGAATTGAAACCCTGAGCAAAAGGATCCAGCAGCAAAATCTCGCCGCCCTGCATTCGGCAGCCAAGCTGGGGTTTAAGGTCAGTGCCGAACTAGCGGATGGCTTTTTACGGCTAAGCCGGCCACTTAAGCTAAACCCGGCGGAAGAATCCCGAAAATAAAACCAAAGGCCCCTTGCTGCTGTCATAAAAACTGCCTACATTAGGCATATCGACCTTTAATTACCGAGCCCTGCTAATGTCTACTTTATCTGAGCAACTACTAAGCCTGGCACTTACGCCGGTCTGGCAACCCAGCGTCGAATCCGATAATGCTCAGCTATTGGCTAAGCTTAATACGGCAGAGCAGGCATTACTGCGGGAAAAGATTATCTGCTTTATTGTCACTCCTGAACCTGAAGAACCGCAGCAACCTGAACCTGACGAGCCTGATACTCCAGAGCAGGTCCCCGAGGAAGTGTCCTTTAACGTTAAACTCGCATGCTAGCTGTCGATGCAGATGAGAAATTCGTTGCTCCTGTGCGTTCTGCTGCTGATGGGCTTTTGGCCATATCAGGCACCTGCGCAGTCAATATCGGAGCAACTTAGCACTCTGGACGAGCTGAGATTAAAAGATTTCGCTGAGTTCAGACGCACGCTTGCTGAGCTGGCGGACACGTTAAAACCGGAAGCTTTAAATCCTACAGAACAACAGTATCTAAATTTACTTAAAGCATACGACCTTACAGCCAGGGGTGATTTTAGTACTGCTCTTGATATGCTGGAGCAAACCGAATTGCGGCCAGACAGCCATTTATCTCTCAGAATGACTGGACTGAAGGTCAATATCTATGCTTTGAGCTTTAGATACACCGATGCATTTATCAACATTGAGCAGCTATTAAATGCATTGCCAGCGTTAAATAATGCAAATGAATACTACCAGCTTGTTGGTCAGATTATCGTTTTGTTCAATAACATTGAGCGTTATGATCTTTCCAAGCAGCTAGTTCAACGTGGATTGAATTTAACAGATAGCTCCAGCTTGGTTTGCAGATTAAACTCATTCGGACTCTAGGGCGACTATTTCACATCTAACTTTGATATATACGCTACGAAATTTAGCGAAACTCTAACCAAATGCGAACTAGCCAACGAAGTTATTTTCTCACTGCTAATTATCCGCAACCATATGTTCTATTTACTGGAACAACAGCAAGCCGCTGCTGCCCTGGCGTTTTATCAGCAGTATTATTCTCAGGTTGAACAGATTAATTATCCGATTTTAACCGCCGGTTTTAACGCCGCCGCCGCAGAAGCGCTATTACAACAGGGCGAGTTGGCTGCAGCCAGCGAGCTGGCGCAGCGCGCTGAGCAAAGTTTACCGGGCGATCGGAATGATCCGGCGGTGCTGAGTACCTACCGGGTATTAACGCTGCTGGCGCAGGCGGAGCGTAACTTTGACAACCTGCTGCGTTATAGCGAAAAACGCCGTGATACCGAGCTGGCGATTGCCAGAGAAAAAGCCTCGCAGCAATTGGCTTACCAGCTGGCCAGTGGCGAAGCCCGTCTGAAAGAGCAACGGATCCAGCTATTGGATAAAGATAATGAACTGCTTACGCTGGAACGTAATTTATATCAGCAGCAGGCGGAAAACCGTTACCTGCTGCTATTACTGATTGGTAGCCTGAGTTTAATCCTTGGCTTGCTGACCTACCGTGGCCTGACCCGCAGTAAGCGTTATCGCAAAATGGCCGAGTTTGACCAACTTACCGGCATTAGCAACCGTTATCATTTTACCGAGCAGGCGCAGCGGGAAATTGCCCATTGTATCCGGGCTAAACGGCCGGTAGCGCTGATCCTGTTTGATTTAGACCACTTTAAAAATATCAATGATCGCTTCGGTCATGCCGCCGGTGACTGGACCTTGCGCCAGGTAGTACTCAGTTGCCGTAACTTTATCCGGCATAGCGATATTTTTGGCCGTATTGGTGGCGAAGAGTTTGTGATCCTGCTGACTGACTGCACTGCCGAGCAGGCGTCGATGCTGGCCGAAATTTGTCGTACGGCGCTGGCAGATATTGATACCAGTGGTTATCAGCAGCAATTTAAAGTGACCGCCAGCTTTGGTGTAGCAGACAGCAATCAGGCCGGTTACGATTTAAGTGCGCTGCTGGCAGCAGCTGATGCTGCGATGTACCAGGCCAAACAGCAGGGACGTAATCAGGTGTACTGCCCCGCCACAGCGGACGGGGCTGCTTAAGCCGGGGCTTAAGACCAGTTTAGGATCACCTTACCCGACTGGCCTGAGCACATAATCTCAAAGCCTTCTTTATAGTTTTCCATCGGCATTTCGTGGGTAATAATCGGGCTTAAATCCAGACCAGACTGAATTAAGCTCGCCATCTTATACCAGGTTTCAAACATTTCCCGGCCGTAGATGCCTTTAATTACCAGGCCTTTAAAGATGACCTTATTCCAGTCAATCGCCATGGTCGATGGCGGAATACCCAGCATGGCAATCTTACCGCCATGGTTCATGGTATCCAGCATGCTGTTAAAGGCTGCCGGAACGCCAGACATCTCCAAACCAACATCAAAGCCTTCGGTCATGCCCAGCTCCTGCATCACGTCTTTCAGGTTCTGTTTGCTGACATCAACAGCGCGGCTGGCGCCCATTTTCAGCGCCAGCTCAAGCCGGTACGGGTTAACGTCTGTTACCACCACATGCCGGGCACCAACATGGCGCGCTACCGCGGCCGCCATAATACCGATAGGGCCGGCGCCGGTGATCAGCACATCTTCACCCACCAGATCAAAAGACAGGGCGGTATGTACGGCATTGCCAAAGGGGTCAAAGATCGCAGCGATATTATCCGGGATATTGTCCGGCAGCTTAAAGGCGTTATAAGCCGGGATCACCAGATATTCAGCAAAGGAGCCGGTACGGTTTACCCCTACGCCAATGGTATTACGGCATAAATGCACGCGGCCGGCACGGCAGTTACGGCAGTAGCCGCAGGTAATATGGCCTTCGCCGGAGACACGGTCACCCACTTTAAAGCCGCGCACTTCTGAGCCCATGCCTTCAATAACGCCGACATATTCATGGCCCACTACCATGCCATGCGGAATGGTGTTCTGCGCCCATTCATCCCATTTGTAGATATGCACGTCTGTGCCACAGATGGCGGTTTTTTTAATCCGGATCAGCACATCGTTTGGCCCCACTTCCGGTTTCTCAACCTCGGTTTGCCAAATGCCCGGTTCTGCTTTTAATTTTGCTAATGCTTTCATTATTACGCCCCGCCTTATGCGATCACGCCCATGTCTTTACCAATGCGGATAAAGGCCGCAATGGCTTTATCCAGCTGCTCTTTTGTATGTGCCGCCGAAATCTGGGTGCGGATCCGCGCCTGCCCTTTTGGTACTACCGGGAAGGAGAAGCCAACCACATAGATGCCCTCGGCCAGCATGCGTTTCGCCATTTCGGCGGCCACCTTGGCATCACCCAGCATCACCGGAATAATGGCATGATCTTTACCGGCCAGCGTAAAGCCGGCGGCCGTCATCTGCTCGCGGAAATAATTGGCGTTTTGCCACAGCTTTTCCCGCAGCGCGCCGCCCTGCTCCAGCATCTCCAGCACCTTGATTGACGCAGTAACAATAGAAGGCGCTAACGAGTTCGAGAACAGATAAGGCCGTGAACGCTGCCGCAGCCATTCGATAATTTCTTTTTTACCTGAGGTATAACCACCGGAAGCACCGCCCAGCGCCTTGCCCAGGGTGCCGGTAATAATATCGACTCTGTCCATCACCTCACAGTATTCGTGGGTGCCGCGGCCATTTTTACCCACAAAACCCACGGCATGGCTATCGTCAACCATTACCATGGCGTTATATTTATCGGCCAGATCACAGACCGCTTTTAAGTCGGCAATCACGCCATCCATCGAGAACACGCCATCAGTGGCAATCAGCTTAAAACGGGCGCCATCGGCATCGGCCTGCTGCAGCTGGGCTTCCAGCTCGGCCATATTGTTATTGGCATAACGGTAGCGTTTGGCTTTACACAGCCGCACACCGTCAATAATGGAAGCATGGTTCAGTGCATCCGAGATCACCGCATCTTCGGCACCGAGGATGGTTTCAAACAAACCGCCATTGGCATCAAAACAGGAAGAGTACAGGATGGTATCTTCGGTACCTAAAAAGGCACTGATTTTTGCTTCCAGCTGTTTATGGATATCCTGGGTACCACAGATAAAACGCACTGAGGCGACACCAAAGCCGTGGCTTTGCAGGCCCTGCTGCGCGGCAGCAATTAGCTCGGGGTTATTGGCCAGGCCCAGATAGTTATTGGCACAAAAGTTTAGTACCTGCTCGCTGCCAACGGTAACGCTGGCTTGTTGTTGTGAGCTGATAATACGTTCTGCTTTGTACAGACCTTCTGCTTTCACCTCTTCGATTTGTTGTTGTAGATGGTGCAGAAAAGCGCCATTGCGCATAAAGCCTCCTCTGGCAATGTAGGCGGGTAAGTTGATTTGACGCGCTATTGTACTTTTTAGCGGCCCTCGCTGCAGCGATTATACCGAAGATTAGCGGGGCTTGCCTGCCCCGCTTGTAAAGAATTGGCTACAAATCGGCCGCTGCCAGATCTGTTCCGACCAGCTGGCTGTAGTAATGTTGCAGTTGCAGCATATCAGCGCGGGCGGCGGCGGTGGCATAGGGCTTAAATAACAACAGGACTTTCAATACGCCACGGTACAGGTTAGCCTGATTGACTTCGGCCTGCGGCGCCTGGGTTTTCAGATAGCTGATCCAAAAGGTAACCAGCAGTTTGATATTGTGCGCCAGATCGCGGATATCGGCTTCATCAACTGCAATGACGCCTTGGGATTTTAAGGCTTTAATTACCGTCATCACCCGCGCCAGTACGCCCTGCTGCACCTGCAGGTAATCCTGCTGAAGCGCCGGGTCGCGCGCCAAAATGTCGGGCAAATTGGCGTAGAAAAAATGAAACCGCCACATCAGCTCAAATACCACATCGAGATAATCAGTCAGGGCATCCAGCGGCCTGGCCTGGGCTGACGGCGGTTTAATCCGGGTTTCCAGTAACTTGGTATATTCGCGGAAGATATGCCGGATAATGTCTTCTTTATTGCGGAAATGGTAATACAGGTTACCGGGGCTGATGCCCAGATGGGCGGCGATATGGTTAGTGGTAACCTGACGCTCACCGACTTCGTTAAACAGGGCGATACTGGCTTGGATAATCCGGTCTTTGGTTCTGAGCTTCTTTTCCATTGCGAACTGCAGGCTTCTTTTTTTAAGCGGTTATTTTGCTATAGTAACGCCAAACTGTCGTTAATTGCCAGCAGGCACTATGCTGGCCCTTACAGGAACTGCTTTTAATGCATATTCGCGCTGTGTATCCCGGGACTTTTGATCCCTTAACCAATGGCCATGCCGATATTGTACTGCGTGCGGCGCGCTTGTTTGAAACCCTGATTGTCGCGGTTGCAGCTAACCCCAGTAAACAACCACTGTTTAGTTTAGATGAACGGGTAGCGCTGGCAAAACAGGCCTTTGCCGGTTGTAGTAATGTCAGTGTGATTGGTTTTTCCGGTCTGTTGGCCGATTTTGCCAAAAGCCAGCAGGCACAGGTGTTGATCCGCGGTGTGCGGGCCGTCGCCGACTATGAATACGAGTTTCAGCTGGCCAGCATGAACCGCTCATTAAACCCGGAGCTGGACAGTATTTTTATGACGCCGTCCGAGAAAAATACCTTTATCTCATCAACCCTGGTTAAAGAAGTGTGCCGGCATGGCGGTGATGTCTCAAGCTTTGTACCGGAACATGTGCGACTGGCATTACTGACTAAATTTGGCCGCAGTTAACTTGTTGAATTAGTTTTTATTTTTAAACAACAACGGCAGCCTGAGCTGCCGTTGTGTTATTTGCCGATTTATCCGTACAAGGCTTAGGCCTTGGCAGCTTCTTCGCGCTCTGCTAATTTTTGTACCAGCTTCTGCGTGTGCTGCAGTGACATCAGATGCGCATAAATCGCCGTTAAATAACCTTGTTTACGCAGATCCAGGAAAGCTTCATCCGATAATTCATTCAGCTTTTTATCATCGACCATGTAAATGCCGTTGATATTGCGTTTTTCTTCGTTGATGGTCACTGTCAGCACCTGCTCTTTTAACAGCTCAAGGCTCTTCAGCTTTTCAACAAAGGCTTGGGTAATTTGCGCAAAATCAACATACTCGCCCATCTGCTGCTTACGTACAGTTAAAAACTCACTCTCGCTGCCATCGTCGTTGAACAGTGGGAAACCTTCAGCTTCGTTAACGCGCTCAGAGGCTTCATCAATGGCGACGATTAAGCGGTCGCTATTTGGATCTTCCTGTACCAGTAACAGTGGGTAATTACGCACGACACGGGGTACATACATGGCGTCCCATTTGTCTTCTTTGATCAGCAGATTCTGCCGGGCCGCCAGACCTAGCAATACCACCGACTGAAAGCGCTCACTGGCGGGATCTTTAACAAACACCACCGGGAATTCGGCACCCGCGACCACAAACTCGTGTACCACCACCGGCAGCATATGCTCCTGCGCGATATGATTAAACGGGCGCACTGAACTGATTTTGGTTTTGGCGTGTTTTTCTTTATGCAACCCTACAACTTTATTCTGTTCCATATACAACTCTATTCTCTGAATGTTTAAAAAGCTCCCGCTACATCGGCAGGAGCCTGCTTCGATTCGGCAAACGCCAAGCTTGCAATTGGCGTCTAAGCTGCCGTTGTTATATCACAGCTTTATGACAGCAGTAAGACCCTCAAGCCCATTACTGCGTGAATTCATAGTAAGTGGGTGAGCCAGGACCAACCGGTAACCCCAGCACAAAGACCCACAGATAAAACAGCACTACCCAGCCGATAAAGAAAATCATGGTATAAGGCAGCATGGTCGCAATCAGGGTACCGATGCCTAAGTCTTTCTTATAACGGGCGGCAACGGCCAGGATCAGGCCAAAGTAGCTCATCATCGGCGTGATCAGGTTGGTTACCGAATCGCCAATCCGGTATGCCGCCTGAATCACTTCTGGTGAATAACCAACTATCATCAGCATTGGCACGAAGATCGGCGCAAAAATCGCCCATTGCGCCGAGGCCGAACCCAACGACAAGTTAACAATGGCGCACATGCCAATAAAAAATACAAACAGCATTGGGCCGGTTAACCCGATATCCTGCAGCAAGGTGGCGCCTTTTACCGCCAGAATCGCGCCCAGATTCGACCAGCCGAAGAAAGCCACAAACTGCGCCGCGAAGAACACCAGTACGATATACAACCCCATGGAGCTGATGCTTTTTGCCATCGCATTGATCACATCACGATCAGTTTGCATAGTGCCGACTACCTTGCCGTAGATAAAACCCGGAATGGCAAAGGACACAAAGATAAACACTACGATACCTTTTAAGAACGGTGAGTCAGCCACCAGGCCAGTGTCTGGGTGGCGTAAAACGCCATCGGCCGGCACCACACTCAGCGCCAGCAGCAGCCCGATTGCCAAAAACGCCAAACCAGCCAGTTTTAAACCTTTACGCTCAATAGCGGTAAGCTGTTCCAGCTTTTGCTCGCCCAAATCGACAGCGGCTTCGCTGACATTATATTTGCCCAGCTTGGGCTCAACGATCTTCTCGGTAACAAAGGCACCTAGAGCGGCAATAACAAAGGTACTGGCAATCATAAAGAACCAGTTAGCTTCCGGACCAACCACATAATTCGGGTCAATCAGATTGGCAGCAGAAGTAGTAAAGCCGGCTAACAGCGGATCCACAGTGCCGATAAAGAGGTTAGCGCTGTAGCCACCGGATACCCCGGCAAAGGCCGCCGCTAAACCTGCCAGCGGATGGCGCCCTAAAGAGTGGAAAATGACCGCTGCCATCGGGATCAATACCACATAGCCCAGCTCAGAGGCGGTATTCGAAATAATACCGGCAAAGACGATGGTTACCGTCACCATCCGCTTGGAGGCATTCATCACCAAACCGCGCATGGCGGCCGAGATGAGCCCGGAATGCTCAGCAATACTAACGCCCAGTAACGCCACTAACACCACCCCTAATGGCGGAAAGTTGGTAAAGTTAGTCACCAGGTTAGAGACAATGCGCTGTAAGCCGTCAACATTCATCAGGCTGACGACTTTAATCATACCGTCGGCTGCGCGGCCGGCAGTGCCCTCTGGCCGCGGGTCGATGGCACTAAAATCAAAGTAAGCGGCAATACCGCTGCCGATTACCACGGCAATTGCAAAACAGGCGAATAAGGTAACCGGATGCGGTAATAAATTACCTAAAAATTCTACAGTATCGAGAAAGCGGGTAAACCAGCCACGTTTTTCCGGGGCGCCTGGCGGCGTCCTGCTGGTAGTTGTCATAGGTGTATCCTCTTGGTCTGCGGCTTGGCGCTGTCTTGGCAGGCCTTTGTTTTAGCTTCGGTTGATCTGAATACGGCAAAAAAATTTGTTGCGGTATGCTGATAACAGGGTTCAATGAAGCGCGTTGGTTTTTATTAAAGTGGCTAAATCTATCACAGGTTCCCCGGTTCGCAAAGCCGCGGGGCACTTCGCAGCTGACCCTTTGCGAAGCCGGTGATGGCAACATCGCACTGCAACATAGCACTAAAGTACCGTTGAGTAACGGCGCCGGCTTTTCTAGTATCAGACCATAGCAGTTAAGCGGAGAGTAATTATGCGGGTTGTTATTACGGGCGCGACCGGCGGCATTGGTTTTGCTGTGGCACAGGCATTCGCCAAAGCGCAGCACCAGGTGGTGTTGGCCGATTTGAACGAACAGTTGTTAACCGAAAAAGCAGCTCAGTTACAGGCACAGGGCTATGATGCTGATTATTGTGTGCTGGATGTGACTAACCCGGCACAGATTGCCGACTGCGCGGCGCGCTTTCCGGCCGATATTCTGGTCAATAATGCCGGTATTCAACATGTGGCTCGGCTGGAGGATTTTCCTCCGGAAAAGTGGCAGTTGCTAATTGAGGTCATGCTGACCGGGCCGGCGATGTTAACCCGTGCCATGTTGCCGCAAATGCGCGCCAACAACTTTGGCCGGGTAATTAATATCGGCTCTATTCATGCTTTGGTGGCCTCGCCGTTTAAATCGGCCTATGTTGCCGCCAAGCATGGTTTACTTGGTTTTAGTAAAGTCGTGGCACTGGAGAATGCCGACTGTAACTTTACGATTAATACCATTTGCCCGGCTTATGTAAAAACGCCGCTGGTGGAAAAACAAATTGCCGCCCAGGCCAAAGAGCATAACCTGACCGAACAGCAGGTGGTAGAGCAGATTATGTTAGCGCCGATGCCACAAAAGGCCTTTATTGACGTGAGTGAAATTGCCGGCACCGCCCTGTTTCTCTGCCAGGACGCCGCTAAACATATTACGGCACAAACCCTGGTGCTGGATGGTGGCTGGACGGCGCGCTAGCAAGTTGCGCGCTTATTCGGCACAATCAGCCAATATTCTGAGATGAACTCTGCGGCTGAAATGATTCAAAACGCCAGCGGCATCGGTCTGGCGACCCTTGCCGCCATTTCACTACTTTACTTATTGGTGCTGTATTCGGTGGGCTTATTTGGCCGCCGGGTCAGCGCCCGTCACCCTTTGGCGCCCTGGGTGTTTAGCCTGGCGCTGTCGATTTATTGTACCTCCTGGGCCTTTTATGGTGTTACCGCACAAGCTGTGGTTAATGGCTGGTGGCTGCCACCTACCTATATCGGCTCCTTTATCCTGTTTTGGTTTGGTTTTAAGTTAGTCGCACGTATTGCCATTGCCTGCCGCCGCTACCGTATTACCTCTATTGCCGACTTTATCGCTACCCGTTTTGGGCACTCCCGCTTACTGGCCATCTTAATTACAGTGATTCTGTTTTTAGCCGTAATGCCCTATGTCGCGTTGCAACTGCAGGCCGTCGCAACCAGCATTAATACCTTAGTTGGCAGCGCCACCGGCGAAGATTGGTATACCGATACCGGGCTTTATGTTTGTTTGTGGATGGCCGTGTTTGCCATGCTATTTGTCAGTCGCAGCGCTAAGGCACACCAACCTAACCCCGGGCTGATGACGGCGATTGCCTTTGAATCTTTGGTTAAGCTGCTGGCCTTACTGGCAATTGGAGCCTTTGTTGTGTGGGGCATGTTTGACGGCTTTGCGGATATTTTTAGCCGGGCGGCAGAAAGCAGTGCAGTGCAAAAAATTCAGCAACAGGCTTTACCGGCTCATACCTATTGGGTGCATGTGCTGCTGGGTTTTGCCGCTACCCTGTGTTTACCGCGCCAGTTTCATGTCAGCTTTGTAGAAAACCAACGGCTCAGCCACTTACGCAGCGCGCGCTGGTTATTTCCGTTATATCTGCTGTTAATGGGCATTTTTACCCTGCCGCTGGGCCTGGCCGGGGTGATGCTGCTGGGTGAACAAGCAAATATTGATCTGGTGGTTTTACAATTACCGCTGGCCGCCAACCGCACCGACATAGCATTACTGGCTTATCTGGGCGGCTTTTCCGCTGCCACCAGTATGGTGGTGGTCGCAACAGTGGTACTGGGTATTCTGATTACCAATGAACTGTTAGTCCCACTGCTGTTCCGGCGCAGTAAACTGGATACCGCCGCGCAAAACCCGATAAAAATTGCTACCTTACGCAGGCTGGCGATGCTATTTGTGTTGCTGCTGGGCTTTATTTATTACCGCGCTATCGGCAGTGGTACTGGTCTGGCACAGCTTGGCCTGACTGCTTTTGCTCTGGTTGCCCAACTGGCGCCGGTGTTAATTATGAGTTTGCTATCACGGCGCATCAACCGCAGCGGCGCTATTGCCGGCTTGGTTAGTGGCGCCTTGATCTGGGCTTATATCCTACTGTTTCCAGAGTTAGTACGCGCCGGCATTATCAGCAGTAGCATCCCGCAGCAAGGCTTGTTCGGCCTGACCATGTTAGCACCACAGCATTTGTTTGGCTGGCAGGGTGATAGCATTACCCTGGGTGTAGTACTGAGTTTAAGTGTTAATAGCCTGATGATTATAGTGGTCAGTCAGTTAACCCAAACCGGACTGGGTGAATATTTGCAAAGTGGCCGCTTTCTGCGCAGCAACAAAGAACCCGCACCGAAGCCACAACAACAACTCAGTTTTGAAGAATGTTATCTGCTGGTGCGCCGTTTTGCCGGCGAACGCGAGGCACAGCGTTTACTGCAACGCAACCTGCGCGAACGCGAACCGGATTTACAGCGCCAGGCATCCGCCAATTTTATTCAGGCCACTGAGCGTAGCTTAGCTGCGGTATTAGGTGGCGCCTCAATGCGCCTGGTGATGGGCGCAATTGGCCGTCACGCCCGCCTACCGATGGAGACAGTCGAACGCTTTGTTGATGAAGCCGGACAGGTGTTTCGTTTTAACCAGAGCTTGCTGCTGTCAACCATTGATAATATCAGCCAGGGTATCGCCGTCGTAGACGCCGACCAACGGTTAATCGCCTGGAATTCACGTTACATTGAGATGTTTAGTTATCCACCTGGCATGGTTGAAGTGGGTAAGCCTGTGGCCGAGCTGATTCGCTTTAACTTACAACGCGGTCTGATTGATTCGGCCGATATTGAAGCTGAGGTGCAAAAACGGATTGGCTATTTACGCCAGGGCAGCCCCTATAAAGTGCAGCGCCGGCAGCAAGATGGCCGGGTGCTGGAAATTCAGGGCAATCCGTTGCCCGGTGGCGGCTTTGTTACCACCTATACTGATGTCAGCTCTTTTATTGCTGTGCAGCAACAGCTGGAGCAAAGTAATCAATTACTGGAGCAACGGGTAGCAACACGCACCAGCGAACTGCAGCAACTCAATGATCAATTGCAAAAAACCCAGCGCCAGCTGGAAGCCAGCACCCAGGCCAAAACCCGGTTTTTTGCCGCGGCCGGCCATGACTTAATGCAACCTTTTAACGCTGCAGCTCTATTCGCCAGCCTGTTGCGCCAAAAAATCGCCGAGCCAGAGCTAAGGCAATTAACTGATAACCTTAGCCAGTCGCTAAATTCAGCAGAGGAGCTGCTAACTGCCATTCTTGATCTGACTAAACTGGATTCCGGGGTGGTTAAACCGCATCATCAACCTGTGGCCGTGGCGCAGTTACTACAGGATCTGGCCCGCGATGCAGCCGTACTCGCCGAACGTAAAGGGCTAAGGTTTAAGCTGCATAGCAGCAAGTTAGTGGTAAATACCGACCGGAAACTGCTAAAACGGGTGTTACAGAATTTATTAGCCAATGCCATTCGTTATACCGAAAGTGGCCGTGTGATCCTCGGCGTAAAACGCACTGGCCACACCTTAAGGCTCTGCGTACTGGATAGCGGCGTTGGCATTGCCACCGCCGATCAGCAGCGGATTTTTGAAGAGTTTCAACAAGGCAGCCAGCCGGATCAAAAAGGCCTGGGCCTGGGTCTGGCAATTGCCCATCGCATCAGTACTATTCTGGATCATCCACTGCAGCTGCAATCGGTACAGGGACGCGGTAGTTGCTTTAGCGTTACCCTGCCGCTGATCAGCGGTAGCACTGCGGTTAGCGTTAGCCCGGCACTTAGCAACGATATCAGCGCCAGCTTTAACGGCAAAAAAATCCTGCTGCTGGATAACGAACCCCAGTTGTTATATGCCGTACAAAGCCTGCTGCAAAGCTGGCAGTGTGAAGTGCGGGCGTTATCACAACCGGCTGAGGTACTGGCTGCGCTGCAACAGGGGTTTCAGCCCGATCTGTGCCTTTTTGACTACCACCTGGATAATAATGCCACCGGCATTGAGGTCGCGAATCAACTTAGTGCTCATTTTGCACTGACTGCACCCGTTATTATTAACTCAGCCGATCATGATCAGCAAATCCGCGAGCTGGCACTCAATAGCGGTTATTACTTTTTACTAAAACCGTTAAAGCCAGTGGCGCTAAAGCGCTTGTTTCAGCGATTATTAAAGTGAAATTTTAATAAAACTAGGTATAGTAAAAGTGAACTTATGATAGAGGGACCTTTATGAAACTAGTTTTTACCTTAGTTGCACTGACCTTGCTACCTTTTGGTGTATCAGCCCTGGATGCCAAAACAATGTGCGAGCAGTTACAGCCGGTTGTCAGCCAGTTGCGAACTCAACTTCCCCAAGATGTTGACTATATGACGAAACTAACCGGCGTGCAGGCGCTGTTCGTATCGGGTAATTGTTTGCTGAATTATAACTATGTGGTATCCAGCGCCCACCTCTTACAAGAAATGGCGGCGGAAAATCAACAGAGCGATGATGAAAATCTGGCGTTTCTGCAAACTGAACAGGGTGTTAGTTCGATGAAGTCGGTATTTTCTAGCTTGGCGACTAATGCAGCGACAACACACTTCGCTGCGTTTAGCGCGATTCCAGGCGTAAAAATTACTTACTCACATAGTTTTGATCACTCCCAGCTTAAACCTGTTGTTTCCGTTGTGATGGATACAACTTTAGGCCAATGATCTTTACAATAAATGATTATTTAAAGTTCGTCAGTGCAATATTTCATATACAAAAATCTTCGAATTCGATTTTATTGGATGAGGAACCGAACATTTCTTTTACTGTTATGAATTCAAGCCCTAGGCTAAGAGAATAATCGACAATTTCCTGTAAAGTCGTTGGTTTTATATATAAACCTGATTCCTTGCCATCGGTAATATCATGAGCGGTAAGAACAAGAAAACCGCCGGTTTGACTTACATTTGAAATAACCTTTTTAAGCTCTGACATATTAAGAAACTGCTCATCTATCCCGGTGCTTAATATAATTTTGTTTTCATTTTTATTGATTCCGATTAAATGCGTGTTATCAGAACCGTCAAATAGCCTTATTTTTCCAAAAATATTACTGAGACGTGAGTCAGTCCCGACTGAGTTGGAATTAGAATTTGGATATGCGAATGAATAAACAGAAAATCCATCTTCTATTTTGTTACAAAGAGCAGGTAATACCTCTTCATTTATCCAAGCATCCTCACCGAATTCGGCTACAAAATCTCTAACTCGTAAGTGTTTTAGAGTGTGAGATGCGATCTCGTGGCCGCGTTGCTGTAAGCTATGAAGAATAGAGACAGAGTCAGGGTTTCTAGTATTAAAAGGCGCCGTTGAGTCACCATACCTCGAGACAAAGAAGGTTGCAGGTATTGATCTACTGTCAATGATGTAACTGTACTTCTCCCAATTATCGACCCATGTATCATCAAATGTTAGTACGATTTTTCCCGTTCTTTTCTCGTCATTATTTTTATTCTCACCTGATCCACCGCAAGCTACAATTGTAACTAGCAATAACAGCAAAGCAATATTCTTCATAAATTTTACCTTTAGGATAACTAAGAAAATTTAAAACGCGCCAATACCGTTTTTGTAAAGTTTTGAATTTTTTTCTCGATAAAAAAATGACTAACGTTAGAAATAGAGTAAGTAATAACTAGAGACAAAAATATTGTTGAAATAAATAAAAACCCAAAGCTCATTCCAAAACTTTCATTAACCCCTATGACTGCGCGGGATACTTCATCAACGATTATGAAATGAACTATATAGAAGCTGAAGCTAACCCTCCCGATACTTGCGAATGCTATCTCGAGCAAGCATGGAGATGATTTAGCCTTACGAACCAAATAAACAATTGAAAGAATGAGCATTGGGAACCCAATTACTATGTGAACAAATGCCTCTAATGGTAGCTTCAAAAAGGAACCTGAGTAAACGAGAAAAACATATAAAGAAATAATCAAAAATGAAAAAGTAGACAATAAAATAAGTTTCTCATCAATATACTTGTTATATTGTCCAGACTTAATCATGTGATACATAAAAAAACCTGCCGCAAATAACGGATACTGATTTATTATGAAACGATAAACAAATCTACTCTTAATCTCATCCGTAGAATCACCCATCATTCCATAGAGGTATTCTTCAAAAAAATACTCAGTAAATAGCATTCTAAAGAATACTGATAGCACAACAGTTGCAACCAGAAAATAGAAAGAGCTTTTCAAAGTTCTAACGAAGTAAAAAGCGATTGGAAAGCTTAAATAAAACATGATTTCCACGCTTATAGACCACCCACCTGGAACAACAGTACTCTGAACACTGGGGTGCAACATATTTAAAGTTAGGAAGTGGAGTATGTAGTGCCACCCCTCTGGTGCATCACCCCAGTTTCTATCACCATAGACACCATAATAAGTGCTATACAGGATAATACCTATCCAATATATTGGCATTATTCTGAAAAAGCGCCTAATAAAAAAACTAGTGATTGGCTTTCTATCTTTCAACATGGTTTTTTCGTATGTCATAAAGACTGTAAATGCACTAATCATGAAAAATAATTGCACGCCCAGGCTACCGAGCTTTGCAACTTCAAAGCCAAGACTCTCATAATTTAATGTTTTTTGTGCTACGTGTACGATTAGAACAAGTAATACAGCGATGCCTCGGAGCACATCCAGAGAGTAGACACGGTTATTCAAACTTTAATCCCTTTTCAGTCATCAATATTTTGCTAAGATCAGCATTGCGCTTGGCAGTTACTGAGGACGTCCTGTAGTTTTTTGGAACAAATCAATTAATCGTAAATTGAGCAATCTATCATTAATTGACGTTTTTTGAAACCACACTACAACCCAACTGATTTATCGATAATGTTGCCAGAGACAGGTTGAGTTTTTAGTCATTGTTTTTTATCTGTTTTTATAACCTATTTTCAACTTGGTAACTGAGTTAAATTTCTAGAATGGCTCATCAGTTGTCAGAAACTTTCTTTATCCCTCAAATTACACAAAAATAGTTGGCAACCAAAAGTTCTGTTTTTGGACGAAGCAACCAGCCATTTGGATCTGCAACTGGAGCAGTATGTGAATCAGGCAGTTCAGCAGCTGAAAATGACGCGGATTATTATTGCGCATCGTCCGCAAACGATAGCAGCAGCTGAGCGCATTTTATTGTTAGAGCACGGACAACTGACAGATATCACCCAGGCTTACCGCGCCCAACTCGGGCAAAAATAGCGCACTGAGGCAAAACCAGTAACAGGGGCAACAACTTTGCGGAAAGCGATTATTGAACTAACTACCCCTGCTCTGGCAGGCGCAATTTATCGAACAGGATACCGGCTAGAGTGCGGTTATTGACGTTTAGCTTGCGTAAAATTGCCGACACATGCTGCTTGATAGTGGTTTCCTGCACCTGCATCTCATAAGCAATTTGTTTGTTTAGCAAACCATCAGCGATCATCTTTAGCACGCGGAATTGTTGCGGGGTTAATTGCTCCAAACGCTGCGCAAAGTCGTTATCGATCAGCGGCCGGGCATTTTTTACATCATCAGATAACTCGGCTGGGATCCAACTATCGCCATTTAATACCGCATTAATCGCCTCGGACAACACATCCAAGGGTGCCGATTTTGGAATATAAGCGCCAGCACCCAGTGTTAGTGCTTGCTTAATAATTACCGGATCTTCTTCCGCTGAGACCATAACCACCGGCACATCCGGATATTCGGTGCGCAGTGCTGTCAAACCGGTAAAGCCTTCAGAGCCAGGCATTTTTAAATCAAGGAAAATCAGATGAGTATCAGGGTGTTGGCGTAACAGCGGCCAAACTTGTTGCATGGTTTGCGCTTGTAATAATAAGGCATCGCTACCCAGAATCGCAGCACAAGCCTGTGATAGGGCAACGCGGAACAGCGGGTGATCATCAGCGATAATGGCAATCATAAAATTCGTGTTGGGAGTTTTACCCAATAATGAACCGGGGCTGACGCCCCGGCAAGGTTTTTTTAGTTAAAAGCGGTAACCGACACTCAGGCTAAAGGTCCGTGGGTCAATATAGAAACCCAGTACGGAGTTATCCAACACCGGGCCGGCAAAGTTATAGCCGGCAATACGCGCTTCTTTGTTGCCCAGGTTTTTGCCCTGGAACGAGATATCCCAGTGGCCATCATTGGAGTACCAGGTAACACCAGCGTTAAACAGGGTATAACTACCGTAATCTAACAACGACGGGATTTCAAAGATTTGCGTTGCACCGCGATGTGCCATATTACCGGTAAAGACAAGCTCACCGCTGCTGATGGCAATACTATAGGTAGCGGCCAGCGTAGCTGTCAGATCCGGCGTATTGGCAAAAGACCACAGATTAGAAACATTAATTACCTGTTGTTGGTTAGGATCGAAGAATTCCACTTCGTTAAACTTGGCATCAACATAGCCCAGGATCAGGCTTAAGTTTAGATCGCGGGTTGCAGCAAAGGTCGCTTCGATTTCAGCACCATTAATATCGGCGTTAGCGGCGTTTAATACCTGAGATGCTACTGTGACTGCGCCATTGAGTTCGACAGAACGCTGCACCGTAACCTGCATATCATCATACTTCGACATAAAGACCGCGGCATTTAAACGTAAACGTTGATCCAGCCATTCGCTCTTCATACCAAACTCAAAGGTATCTACCGTTTCTTCAGTATACGGCTTGTTAGCATCAGGGTTTACTGCCTGGTTTGCCCGCATATCGAAGCCGCCTGACTTAAAGCCGTTGGTGTAGCTACCATATAACATCAGATCGCGGCTGTATTGGTACTCAACCCCCGCGCGTGGCGAGAAGTGACTGAAACTGGCGCTGTCAGTAAAATCGGTTTGCACGCCAATGCGGGTGCCGCCGGTTTGCCGCGGGAATTTATAACCGCTATACACATAGCGATAAACAGAAGCATCTTTATCATCTTTGGTGTAACGGCCACCCAGAGTCAGCGACCACTTTTCGTCCAGCTGGTACGAACCCTGTGAATAGAACGCGGTGCTGTCAGTATCAACACAGCCACCGTTTTCTGTAGTGGATAAACCGTAAACCACCTGACCAAAGGCACCACAAGCTTCGCCGCTGTAATAGTACAGACCGCTGGCAACTTTCAAACGTTCCCCCGTATACAGGAACTGTAACTCTTGCGAGGTTTGCTCGTCTTCATAGAAAGCCGGAATATCCAGGGTTGGGAAAGAGGTTGAGTCAAAATCGATATTGGTATCCGTTACACCTTCGCGCTTGGCAGTAATAGATTTAATAGTCCAGTTATCGCTAACATCCCAGGTCAGGGTTAATGCATGGCCTTTGGTCTCTACTTTATTCTCGACCGGCATACTGATGTTTGCATCATATACGCTGGTTGGCCGGGTGTCTGTTGGCGCCAGTGCGCTTGGGAACAGGCGGAAACCACCTCGCGGGTTAGAGTTGTCCACCGTCTTGTCGGTAGACAGATTTAAGCGGAAATTGTCAGCCAGATTCCATTGCAGACTAATACGACCAGAGTGCAGATCTTTGTTGTAGTTGTGGTCACCGGTATTAATAAACTTACCAAAACCATCGCGATTAAAAGACGCAAAGGCACCACTGATAAATAAAGTATCTGTTAGACCTGTTTGACCTGATACGCGTAAATCATGTTGTTTATAACTGCCCAAGGTACCACGTACCGCTAACTGCCGGTCGCCGGTCAGTGGCTTGGTCACATATTTCACCGCACCACCAATGGTATTACGGCCATACAGTGTACCCTGCGGGCCACGTAATACTTCAACCCGCTCTACGTCATACACATCCAGCGCCGCGCCTTGTGGCCGCGCCAGATACACGTCATCAATATAAATACCAACGCCAGGTTCAAAGCCCCACAGAGGGTCCTGCTGACCAATACCACGGATATAAGCGGTCAGGGTGCTGTTGGTACCGCGCGATACTTGTAAGGTGGTGTTTGGTGAGTATTGCTGCACCGACGTAATATTATCGATCCCGCGTTGTGCCAGTTGCTCTTCCCCCAGAGAGGTCACTGCGACCGGCACGGTTTGCAGGTTTTCCACGGTACGGCGGGCAGTGACTTCAATCCGCTCCAGTTTCACCGCTTCGTCATCGGTATTGGCCGTGTCCTGAGCCAGTACCGGGAAGGCTAAACAGCTACTGACAGCCAGAGCCAGCATACTGGGTTTAAGATTGCTTGCATAAGCGGCGCGATTTTTCGTCTTATTGTTGTTGGCCATACCAGGCCCTCCTGTTGGGTCGATGTGTTGCTGTCTGGTTTTTAGTTGCCGAAACATCAGTTCCGGTTTTGTTATGTTCATAGAGTAGCCGCGATTGCGGAATTATTAACCTGTACCTTAGTACTATGGCTGTCCCCGCCAGACTGTATCAGACTAGAAAAAAACAAGAACAAGGATTATCCGATGTTAAGTTTATTCGGTTTACTACTGGGCCTGGGTTTGCTGATCGTGCTGACCATGCGCGGTTTCAATTTATTTATCACCGCCCCGCTCTGTGCCTTGTTGGTGGCGCTAACCAATGGTATCCCGTTCTGGCAAGTCGCCGACAAGGTAGATTTCGTGCATGGCTATATGGCAGGCTTTTCCGGCTTTGTTGCGGCCTGGTTCTTAATGTTTCTGCTCGGTTCCTTGTTCGGCAAACTGATGGAACATACTGGCGCTGCCGATGCGGTGGCACTGGCGATTGTCAAACGATTGGGGCACACCCGGGCAGTACTGGCCATTGTGTTGGCCTGTGCAGTGTTGACCTATGGTGGCGTCAGCTTATTTGTGGTGGCATTTTCGGCCTACCCGATGGCAGTCAGCTTATTTAAAGGCGCCAATCTGCCACGACGCTTTATTCCGGCGGCACTAGCGCTTGGCTCAGTTACCTTTACCATGACCTCGGCCGGTTCACCGGAGATCCAAAACTGGATCCCTATTCCCTATTTAGGCACTACACCCTACGCCGGCTGGGAAGTCAGTTTAGTGGTAGCGGCTTTTATGGCAGTCGGTGGCTACTACGCCTTGATGTGGATGATTAAAAGCGCCGTTGCCAGGGGCGAACATTTTATCGCCCGTCCGACCGATCCGGAATTAAGTGATAAACCGCTGCCGCACTGGCTGACTGGCTTGATCCCACTGTTAGTGGTTTTGGTTACGTCTTTTCTGCTGCATGACAGTTTACAACAAGCCGCGCTGATTATTGCACTGGCGGGCGGCGTCGTTAGCCTTTATTTGCTGAACTTCCGCTTTTTGCATAACCCGGCGGCCGCCACCAACGAAGGGGTACTGGGTGCGCTACTGGCTATCGGTAATACCGCCGCCGTGGTCGGCTTTGGCGGCGTAGCTAAACTGACTCCGGCCTTTAGTCAGGTGGTAGATTATATGACGCATCTGCCCGGCCCGGAGTTAATTGGTGCCGCCGTTGCGGTTAGCGCCATTGCCGGCCTGACGGGCTCTGCCTCTGGTGGCCAGGTTATCGCACTGCCGGAAATTGCTCCAACCTATCTGGATCGCGGTGTCGATGCCGAGCAATTACACCGGGTGGTGGCGATTTCATCTGGTGCGCTGGATTCCCTGCCGCATAACGGTTATGTCGTGACCACTATCCGTGCTATCTGTGGCGAGAGTCACCAAAACGCCTACTGGCCGGTAGCGGTAGTCAGCGTGCTGATGCCCCTACTCGGCGTTGCGCTGGCGATTCTTTTATTTCAATGGTTTTAATGGAGTAAACTGATGACTGCACTGTGCCGCGTTCTGGCCGCGCTGTTCCTGCTATTAAGTCCGCTGTTAAGCTATGGCGAAATACTGCTGGTTCAAAAGCAAGCCTTTGAAATCGCCGACTTTACCACCCAGTCAGGCAAAACGATCAGCCCGGTACGGGTTGGCTGGGAGGCTTACGGCACGCTGAATGCTGACAAATCGAACGCCATCCTGATTACCCACTTTTTCTCGGGTACCTCCCATGCTGCCGGCAAATATCAGCCGGAAGACGCGGTAGTCGGTTATTGGGATGCCATTATTGGCCCGGGTAAAGCTATTGATACTAATAAGTTTTATGTGATCAGTGTCGATACCCTCGTCAACGCTAATGTGTTTGATCCCAATGTGATTACCACTGGCCCGGCAACCATTAACCCCGCCACGGGCAAACCCTGGGGGCTGAGTTTCCCGGTGGTGACTATTGCCGATTTTGTCGAAGTACAGCGCCAGCTGCTAGACAGCCTGGGGATCCAGAAATTACACGCAGTTATTGGCGCTTCGATGGGCTCCTTTCAGGCGATTGAATGGGCGGTTCGTTATCCGGAGCGGGTTGAACGGCTGATCCCGGTGATTGGCAGTGCCTATCTGGATGCCTGGGCCGCAGTGCGCTTAGAGCGCTGGGCCTATCCTATTAAGCAGGATCCGGCCTGGCGTGACGGGAACTACTATGAGCATGGCCAACCACGGCAGGGTTTAACCACGGCGGTCGCCTATATTACTCAGGATGCGCTCTATCCCACAGCTTTTAATCAGCGCTATCCAGCACCAGCCAGTGCTGCAGCGCCACATCAGGATATCCGTGCTCCCTTTTCAGCCTGGCAGCAGCTGATGACGCAGGCGGCGGAACGCAGCAAACTGCAGGATGCCAACCATATTCTGTATCTGGTACGCGCCTCGCAATTGTATCGTGCTGGTATGGGTGATAACTGGCAACAAGCGCTGCAACAGGTTAAAGCGAAAACCCTGTTCCTACCAGCCAGCGGCGACCAGTTGCTGCTACCGACGATGTCGCAGCACAGTGCCGCTGCTATGCCACAGGCAGCACAGGTGCAATATGCAGAGATCCCCGGTGACTATGGGCATCTGGACGGCGTCTTTAATATTCAGGCGGTGAGTGCCAAGATCGCAGCTTTTCTGAACTAACCCTCAGCCGCAACTTCGATGCTGAGATAATTTTTCTTCCTGGCGGTGCGGCTTGGCTTAGCGCACCTTTTTTTCAGTTTAAACCACTGACCGCGCCGAGGGTGCGCGGAAACAGCACCAGATGGTCTAAATCCAGGCGGATGCCGATCTGCTCACCAATAGCATGGTTATGATGGCTGAGTGCCAGACAGTAGACCAGCTCACCACCAGTAAGCGCCAGCGTATACAGAATATGTGAGCCACGAAAGGCTTTATCGGCAACAGTGGCCTGAATCGCACTTTCATCGTCGTGCACGATATCGTCCGGCCGGATCAGGACATCGACATGGTCACCGGCACGCACATCTGGCAGATAGCGTTGGCGGAAAATCCCCAGACAGGTTTCTACCCGCTGCTCATCCAGCATCACGCCGGGTAACATCACGCCGCGACCAACAAAGTCAGCGACAAAACGGCTGGCAGGGCGGTGATACAGCTCATAAGGCGTCGCCCATTGCTGTAGCTGACCATGTTGCATCACGCCAATCATATCGGCCATGGCAAAGGCCTCAAACTGATCATGGGTCACCAGCACGGCGGTGATTTGCAGTTGTTTTAAAATCTTGCGGATATCCCGCGCCAGCACTTCACGAAACTCGGCATCTAAACTGGAGAAGGGTTCATCCAGTAGCAATACCTTTGGCTCTGGTGCCAGTGCCCGCGCCAGTGCTACCCGTTGTTGCTGGCCACCGGATAACTGATGAATATAGCGTTGCCCCAGATCAGGCAAGCCAACCAGTTGTAGTAACTGCTTTACCTTGGCGGCTTTTTGCGCCTTGCTATGCTGCTGTAATCCAAAGCTGATATTGTCAGCCACCGTTAAATGCGGAAACAACGCAAAATCCTGAAACACCATCCCAACTTTGCGCTGCTCGGGCGCTTGCTGCTGTAAAGCGGTACTGACCGCTTGCCCTTGCAAACGGATTTGACCACTTTGCGGCGCTTCAAAACCGGCAATCGCCCGTAAAATGGTGGTTTTACCGCAGCCTGAGGGCCCGACTAAACAACCAATCTGCCCCTCAGCCAGCGACAGAGTAATATCTTTCACCACGGTATGCGGGCCATAAGCGATGGCCAACTGCTCTAATGCCAACATTAATCTGTTCCTCGCATCCGACGCTCGGTGGAGCGCGCCAGTAAAATCACCGGCAATAAACCGACCAGTACAATGGCCAGTGCCGGTAACGCCGCATCTGCCAGTCGTTCATCCGACGCCAGCTCATGAGCCCGCACCGCCAGGGTATTAAAATTAAACGGGCGCAAAATCAAGGTCGCGGGTAACTCTTTTAACACATCGACAAACACCAGCAACAGCGCGGTTAGCACACTGCCGCTAAGTAACGGCACATGCACCCGGCGCAGTACCTGTAACGGACTTAGCCCCATCGAGCGTGCCGCATTATCCATATTCGGTTTAATCCGTTCCAGTCCTGCTTCAATGCCGTGCAGTGATACGGCTAAAAACCGCACGCTGTAAGCCAGTAACAACGCCAACAGGGTACCGGAGAGCAGTAAACCGGTGCGCACGCCAAACCACTGCTCCGCCAGTAAATCGACATTACGGTCGAACCAGGCCAGTGGAATCATCACACCAATGGCGATAACGGTACCTGGAACGGCATAACCCAGCGCCGCCAGTTGTACCGGTAAGCGCACGACCGGATCGCGACGTAAACGTTTAGCGTACGCAAAGAGTAATGCCAACACTACCGATAGCACTGCCGCCAGCGCTGCCAGCGAAAAGCTATTCCATACCAACTGCCAGAACGTCTCATTCAGGGTGCGTTGCCAGTTAGCCAGTGCCCAGCTTAATAAACGCCAGGCGGGTAAGATAAAGCCAAACAATACCGGCAGTAAACATAACAGCAGTAAGCCAAGCTGACGCAGCGGCCCGACTTTACGCAGTGCAGCAGCGCTATGTTTCTGCCCCTGATAAAAGTAACGGATTTTGCGTCTGGACCATTTCTCCAGTAACAGTAGAAATAACACGAAGCTGGTCAGCAGCGCCGCCAGTTGCGCTGCCGCCTGGGCACTGCCCATACCAAACCAGGTGCGGAAAATACCGGTGGTAAAGGTTGGTACGCCAAAGTACTGAACTGTGCCATAGTCGGCAAAGGCTTCCATCATTGCCAGCGCCATGCCGGTTAAAATGGCCGGCCGGGCCAGTGGTAATGCTACCCTCCAGAAATGCTGCCGCGGTGTCATACCAAGCGTGCGGCTGGCTTCCAGCAAAGACGCCGATTGTTCAGCAAAGGCGTTACGCGCCAGCATATAAACATAGGGATAAAGCACCAGTGCCAGCATCAGAATAGCGCCACCGAGTGAGCGGATCTCCGGAAACCAGTAATCACCGTACGACCAGCCGAACCAGCTGCGCAGCTGTGTTTGCACCGGGCCGGCAAAATCCAGCATGCCGGTATAGGTGTAAGCAATAATATAGGCCGGCATCGCCAGTGGCAGCAGCAACAGCCATTGCAGGTAGCGGCGGCCAATAAATTGATACTGACTAATCAGCCAGGCACTGCCGGTACCAAGGAACAGCGCCCCCAGACCAGTACCACCGGCAAGCAGCAAAGAGTTAACCACATAGTCGGCCAGCACCGTTTGGCGCAGATGCCGCCAGATCTCGGTTTGCGGTTCCAGCCAGCTGGCAAAGATAATAATAACAGGCAGGGCTAATAGTAGCGCGGGCAGTAATACTGCCCAGCGCCAACGATCAAATAACAGTGATTTTAGCAAGGGGTTAGCCCCCCTTGCTCTGGCGGTATAGTGTTAGCGCCAGCCAGCACGATCCATAACGCGGATTGCCTCGGCATTGAGTTCACCTAACTGCTCCAGCTCTAAATTGTCTGCTTTAAAGGTGCCAAAACCTTCGAGAAGCGTGCTGATTTTCACATCAGCGCGGATTGGATATTCATGGTTCGCTTCAGCATACCAGTGTTGCGCTGCCGGCTGTACCATATACTCCAGCAATGTTACCGCATTCTGCTTGTTTGGCGCAAAAGTCGCCACACCGGCACCAGAAATATTGATATGAGCGCCATTACCCTGCTGATCCGGCCAGAACACTTTGACTTTAGACGCTGCGGCCTGTTCAGCCGGGTCAGCCAGCATACCAGCCAGGTAGTAAGTATTTGCTAAGGCGATATCACACACCCCGGCTGCCGCCGCTTTAATCTGATCGCGGTCGCCACCACGTGGTGGCTGGGCAAAATTGGCAACCAGACCCTTTGCCCAGGCTTCTGCCGCTGCTGCGCCATCATGGGCGATTAACGAGGCAACATGTGACTGGTTATAGACATTATTGGATGAACGCACACAAATCTTGCCTTTCCACTTCGGATCGGCCAGATCAGCCATGGTTGATAACTGCTTCGGATCGACCTTACCTTCAACATACATAATAGGCCGGGCGCGCACGGTCAGGCCATACCACACGCCAGCCGGATCACGCAGATTAGCCGGGATCTGTTGTTGTAAGGTGTCAGAGGATACGGCCTGCAATACGCCTTGCTGCTTAGCGCGGGCTAACCGGCCAACATCGGTGGTTAACAGCAGATCGGCCGGACTATTGCGACCTTCGCTGCTGATGCGGGTGATCAGCTCATCAGCATTGCCGGTAATTAAATTGACCTTAATCCCGGTTTCGGCAGTAAATTTGTCCAGTAACGGTTTGATTAACTCCTCCTGTCGGGCGGAGTAAACATTCACTTCAGCCGCAAAAGCAGCACTGGTGTGTAAGGCACAGGATGCCAGGCTAGCGGCAACCAATAACAGCATTTTATTCAGTTTCATCACAGCTCCGCACTAGGTAAGAACGATTGCGCACATCTAAACATAAACAAGAACAATTCTCAATAAGAAACTTTGCGCTGCTGCAACTTTTCTATCAAACTAACCGCTAAACCTATCGTTATGGGCTTGAAAATCCGGCACATGGCGCTGGTAGTCCTGCTGGTACAAACTGGAATGGATAATAAAGTCTGCGGTGGCGATATTACAGGCCACCGGAATATTCCAGACCACTGCCAGCCGGATTAATGCCTTAACATCCGGGTCGTGCGGCTGGGATGACAGCGGGTCCCAGAAAAAGATCAGCCAGTCGATTTGCTGCTCGGCTATTAAAGCACCGATTTGCTGGTCACCGCCGAGCGGACCACTGGCCAGACACTGCACCGGCAGTTGTAAACGCTCACCAATCAGTTTGCCGGTGGTGCCGGTTGCCACCAGCTTTTTATCCGCAAAAAACTGACGGTGTTTGGCGATCCAGTCCAGTAAAGCGGCTTTTTTGCCATCATGCGCGACCAGCGCTATCGTTTTCATTTTTTCTGACTCCTTTTATCAGCACAAGCTATCTAACTTGTTCATGCCTGGCCTAATGCGCCGGTGAGTCAGATCGCTACCGGAGCTCAATCCAACGCTTTCTTATGTCGTTTTTCCTGATACATTGACTGATCTGCAAGATTGATCAGCGCTTCAAAGTCAACCGCATCCTCCGGATAAAGACTAACACCGACACTGACACGAACCGCTTTATCAAGCGACAAATTACCAGCAATTGCGGCAACATTTTGTTGTATCTCAGTAATGATACGCTGAATATCGGCTACATTTTCAATATCATTTACCAACAAAACAAACTCGTCGCCGCTAAAACGGCAAGCGGTATCATCTTGCCGAATTGAGCGGGTTAATGCATCAGCAATCGCAATTAAGCAGTTATCACCTGTCTTATGACCATAGGTATCGTTGATATATTTAAAATCATTGACATCAATAAAAATACAAGCACAGCTTACCTGACTACTCTGGCGTTGGCGTTGCAACACAAACTGTTCAAAACGATCTTCGAGCAAGGCGCGATTGGGTAGGCCGGTGAGGAAGTCGTAATGCGCCATTTTTTTGTACTTTTTATGCTCGTGAATGTGACTGGTGATATCCGAGAAGATTGACACAAAATTAGTAATGATGCCCTCTTGATTGCGCACCGCAGACAAAGACAACCAGCAGACGTAATACTCACCGTTTGCTTTTCGGTTCTTAATTTCACCACTCCAGTGTCCGTGTTCAAATACCGCTTTCCAGGCTTTTTCGAGGGTGGCCTCTTCATTAAGATCTCGCCTCAGAAAATCAGGCTTTCGATAAAGAATATCAGCGACAGCAAAACCAGTACTTTCTACAAATGACTGGTTTACTGCCACTATGTCATCATTAACATCGGTAATCATAATGGCTTCACCACTATGCTCAAATACTGAGGCATACAACTCAGTTAACGCAGAGCTTTGCTGCAGTGGATAAAAAATAACAGCAAAGAGTGACTCAGAGGAGGCTTGCCGCACAATATGTAACGTGAAATACTGCAACGCACCCAAGGCAACATCGACAGTTTTATGTCCGGAAACACTCAAGTCACTGTTAGTAACAATGAGAGTGACCTGATGAAGTAACGCATACTGAGTGCCAGGCGGTAAGTGACTAAAGGCAGTATTCTTCGCCTGAATCGCGCTGGTCTCATCCACTATTAACGCTGGCAAGTTCAACCATTCAAGTTTAACTTCGATCACATCACGCATGTTGCCCCCTCCACTGGAACCATCAGCATATCACTGCAACAGTTGACTAACTAGTGGTACTGATTTACTCGTCCGCACGTCTTTGTTCGCGTGTTTTTGCAAAATGAATATCGGGGAATCGCTCAATCATCAACTGCAAACTCGCTTGTGTCGGGGCGAGATAGGTTAAATTTCCGTTACCGTCCAGAGCCAATGCCGAATTATTTTTTTGGATAAACTGCTGCATAGCTCTGGGATTTTCGGAATATACCCAGCGGGCCGTTACAATTTTCACTGGCTCATAGATTGCATCCACGCCATATTCTACCATTAAGCGGTGAACTACCATGTCAAACTGTAAAACACCAACTGCGCCGACAATGAGATCGTTATTCTGTTCAGGACGAAATAATTGAACCGCGCCCTCTTCAGCCAATTGCATCAGTCCTTTGAGTAGCTGTTTTTGCTTTAACGGATCTCGAAGTCTGATCCGCTGGAATAACTCAGGCGCGAAGTTAGGGATCCCAACAAAGTGAAATTGTTCACCACAGGTAAAAGTATCACCAATCTGAATAGTTCCATGGTTATGTAAGCCAATGATATCCCCTGGATAAGCCTCCTCCAGATGGTCGCGCTCCCCCGCCATAAAGGAAAGAACTTGAGGAACCAGAACATCTTTGTTCAACCGCACATGATGTAGCTTCATACCTTTAGCAAAGCGTCCGGAACACACACGCATAAAAGCTATTCTGTCACGATGTTTCGGGTCCATATTCGCCTGAATTTTAAATACAAAACCCGAAAAAGCCGATTCAATAGGTGATACTAATCGCTTATTGGTTTTTCTCGGTTGGGGAGGCGGTGCCCAAGCCGTTAATCCATCCAGCATATGGTCAACACCAAAATTCCCCAAGGCAGTTCCAAAAAATACTGGTGTTAATCGACCGGCCAAAAATTCGGACAAATCAAAGGAGTGACTCGCCCCTTTCAGAAGCGTAATTTGCTCACGTAATTCATCCGCATAATATCCGAGTCTTATCTTTAATTCAGGGTTGTTTAAACCTTTAATAACCCGTATCGGTTGAATTGTATGGCCCTGCCCTGATTGATAGAGAATGGTCTCATCACGTAATAGGTGGTAAACCCCTTTAAACTCTTTACCAGATCCCACTGGCCAGGTAATGGGCGCGCAGGCTATGTTTAACACGCGCTCAACCTCATCTAAAAGATCAATAGGATCGCGAATATCTCGGTCCATTTTATTGATAAACGTAATAATTGGTGTATCCCGCAGCCTGGTCACTTCCATCAGCTTTACTGTGCGCTCTTCAACACCTTTGGCAGCATCAATTACCATTAAACAAGAATCAACTGCCGTTAATGTACGATAGGTATCCTCCGAAAAGTCTGCATGGCCTGGCGTATCAAGCAGATTGACCAAACAATCTGCATAAGGAAACTGCATCACAGACGTCGTTACCGAAATGCCGCGCTCTTTTTCCATCTCCATCCAGTCAGAGGTAGCATAAACTCCTGATTTCTTTCCTTTTACCGTCCCTGCTTTCTTAATTAGCTTACCGTACAAAATGACTTTTTCGGTAATGGTTGTTTTACCCGCGTCCGGGTGCGAGATAATTGCAAAAGTACGGCGCTTCGCTACTTCACTCTCAAGTTCAAAATCAGTCATCGTGGTTCAACCTGTAATAAAGATAAAACGGTATTGCCCGGGATTTCGCCGGATAACTCACTGATACGTGACTAAATCGGATTTTCCGCGCGTTGGGCTAATCTGCAATGCTCAAGACCGGCGTTGCGACCAGCCTGATAGCCAGCCTCTAACAGGGCAAGGTTCTGGCAGAAACGACCAACCGCAAATGGCGTAGGAGGGGTAATAACATGAATACGGCAATCTGATGGCGGGCTAGCAATAAAATCCAAAGCCTGGTTATAACGCGAAGCCCGACTAAGAACAGCAGTAAACAACCAGGGATATTGCCTGAATAGCGGTTTCATTAACCCCGGAAAACGACTGCTTCGTTTTCTGTAACCGTAAGGTTGTGACAAAATGACGGTAATATCTCGCGCACCCATCTGGTAAGCTTTGATAACCGGAATCGAGTCTGCCAGCCCCCCGTCGGTCATGCATTCGCCATTGATCGCGGGGAAGTCGCGGTAAGCCAGAGGTATGGCACAGGATGCGGGAAACAACTGATGCATATTGTTTTCTGTCACTTCGAAATAACAAGCCTGCCCGGTTTGCACACTGGTGGCCACAACGAATAGCGGAATTTGCTGCGCAAGATAGTGGCTAAACGTTAACGGCACCTCATCATAGGAGGCATGCCATAGCCAACTCACGTCACAAAAGTGACCGCCTTTTAGGTAGCGGCGCCAGTTAATAAAGTCATCCCTACGGGCGTGATCGAGCAAGATTCTTCTACTACGACCATGGTCGCCAGATAAATATCCAATTAAATTAGTGGAGCCTGCAGACACGCCTATTGCAAAATGAAAAGGGTTAAATTGTTGCTCAATAAAAGCGTCTAAAACACCTGCGGCGAAGATGCCTCGCATCGCGCCACCCTCCACAACTAACGCGGTTTTGGTGGGCTTATTCATCATACCTCCCGTTAATGCGATGTAGCCTAGCATAAGCCTCGGCTAATTTGTAGCTGGACTTTTAAACAAAATGTGCTAAAATACGGCAGTTTTCATGATTATTTCAATCGGTGTTTAGGCCGGTTAAGAGAAGGCTCAGACCAGTGTAAGTATCCCCGCTTCTTTTCACTTCTTTATCAAGTTTTAGCAGCCGACCGGCTGCACCACGCTTTACATAAAAAATCTGAGCAAGAGGAGCGCCCATGCCTACAGCAATGGCACAATCGCGTCCTGCATTTTTGTTGCCGGAATCGACTCTACACCAATACTTTATTGAATTATTAAACCTGGCTGGGATAGAACCTGGCGGTAGCGCCCCCTGGGATATGCAATTAAATGCGTTTAATGTCCCGGAACGGGTTTTTGCTGATGGTAACCTTGGTTTGGGTGAGAGCTATATGGATGGTGACTGGGATGTGCCGCGATTAGATGAATTTATTTACCGTATACTTCGCAGCCGTTTACCCGAGAAAATACAACCTCCAAGACTCCTGCTACAAGCATTAAAAGTAAAACTCTTCAATCGCCAAACACCAAAACGTGCCCGACGGGTCGGTGAGCAACATTATGATTTAGGCAATGATTTCTACGCCGCCATGCTAGATAAACGGATGACTTACACCTGCGGGTATTGGCAAGACGCGGTCACATTAGAGCAGGCTCAAGAAGCCAAACTTGACTTAATTTGCCGGAAATTACAATTAAAACCAGGTATGAAAGTGCTCGATATCGGCTGTGGTTGGGGCAGTTTTATGACATACGCCGCGCAACACTACGGTGTACGCTGTGTCGGTGTAACCATTTCCAAAGAACAGGCCAACTGGGTTAATACCTTGTACAGTCACCTTCCCGTTCACGCCCGACTGCAGGATTATCGTGACGTTAATGAGCCATTTGACCGTATCGTAAGTGTGGGCATGTTCGAGCATGTGGGACGTAAAAATTACCGTCAGTACATTGAGGTTGCACACCGCTGCCTGAAAGACGAAGGTTTGTTTTTACTGCACACCATTGGCAAAAATCAACGCAGCAGCCATACCGATCCATGGATAGATAAGTATATTTTCCCTAATGGCGAATTACCGGCGCTTGGGCAAATATCCGATGCAGCCCAAAGATTGTTTGTCGTAGAAGACTTACATAACTTTGGTGCTGATTATGACAAAACCCTGATGGCTTGGTATGTAAACTTCGAGCAAAACTGGCCACAATTTTCGGCCCGACTCGGGCCACGCTTTTTCCGGATGTGGCGTTATTACTTACTTTCCTGCGCAGGCGCCTTCCGAGCCCGCGATCTTCAGCTTTGGCAATGGGTGTTAAGTAAACACGGTGTTGTCGGCGGCTACCAGCGCGTCAGTTAACCAAATAAAAGAGGACAATCATGCAAACAATTACTGTAATTAAAGGCGATGGTATTGGGCCCAGTATCGTAGAAGCAACGCTAAGGATACTGGATAAAGCTGGCTGCGATTTTCACTATCAGTATGTCGACGCAGGCTTGGCGGCAATGCAAAACTATGGCGAGTTACTACCAGCAACTACACTCGATGCTATTGCAAATAACAAAATCACCTTAAAAGGCCCACTTACCACTCCTATCGGAGATGGATTCACCTCAATTAACGTTACGCTTAGAAAAAAATTCAACCTTTACGCTAATGTTAGACCTGTAAAATCATTCACCGGTACCAAGGCTCGCTACGACAATATAGACATTCTAACAATTCGCGAAAACACGCAGGGCATGTACTCAGGTCATGGTCAAAAGATCTCTGCAGACGGAGAGATTGCTGAAGCGACAAGCATTATAAGTCGCGAAAGTTCGGCCAACATTGTCGAATTTGCATTTGAGACCGCAAGACGCGAGGGGCGGAAAAAGGTTACTGCATTACACAAAGCAAATATCTTAAAAAGCACCTCGGGTTTATTTTTAAAAACAGCCCGCGCCGTAGCCGAACAGTATCCTGAAATTGAATTTAACGAGATGATCATCGACAACGCCTGTATGCAGCTTGTGATGAACCCACATCAATTTGACGTTATTGTTACAACCAATCTGTTTGGCGACATCATCTCTGATTTGTGCGCTGGACTGGTTGGCGGTCTGGGGATGGCCCCTGGCGCCAATATCGGTCACGACTGTGCAATATTTGAGGCTGTACATGGCAGCGCTCCTGATATTGCGGGCAAGAATCTGGCTAATCCCACCTCAGTGATCCTGGCCGCTATCCAGATGCTGCGCTATATGGAGATGCACGTCATTGCCGATAGAATTCTGTTGGCACTCACAGACGCGATTGCCAGTGGCGACCGCAAGACCCGCGATTTAGGGGGTAACGCCGGCACAGATCAATTTACACAAGCCATCATCGATCGTCTTTGATTTACTCTCCTGAGCCTACCGGCACATGGATGCGCCGCTTTTTACTAAAGGGTAAATTTATATGCATCAAGAAGATATCGCGCTTTATAGCGCCATGCAAACGATAAAGTTACGACAGTTGCTGACCATGCCGCTACGTAAGTTTCGTCACGAGTCAGAATTTGCGGCCTTTGTCCGTGGTGAGATGAAACGACTCTACAAAAACCAATCACTCTCACGCCGCACCTTAAAATACTTTGACGACGTGCTCTGCCCGACCCGGAGTGGTTTTATTCCGCGCTGGCAAAATCGGTTTCAACGCTATCTGGAAATTCAGGCGATTGTTAGTGCCTGCAAAGATAAAACGACAGAGCAACGACTGCAGTTGTTCTTTACCGCAATGAAAAATCAAGATTTTGCGGTACAGTTCGGTCATAGTGACCAGTTAGAGTTTGATGAGGTTGAATCGGCCAAAGTCTTGAACCAAGGTTTTGTTGGGATGGCACAGTCCGAGGTTGAAAAACTACAACGTAATGGCCTCAGGGAAGATACTTACCTCACCTACTATCTGGGCGCCGATGACGAAAATGCTGAACTGCGGCTTACCCGCAGCCTGCAAAGTTTGGGCTTTAACTTTTATTTCGATGCCGCTAGCAATAACGGTAAGCTAGAGCGCGGCATTTTCGCTTATATTGTTGTAGTGAGCTTTGCAGAACAATTGCTGCCAGCTCGGCACCAACCACCAGGCGATAAAAAAGTGGTCATCCAATCGATGCTAGCCACGCAGACAAAAGTCGCCTAGGCTGATGGCATAAATAAACCGCAGAAAATATGGCGTTAACGCATTTTTATGCCCTAAAAACAGACTTTAACTGGTTTCTAGTCGCATAAACCACTATAATACCGCGCTTCAAATATTGTAGCGTTCATTTTTTATTCAATGAGGATCGGCCGGTGTAATTAAACAACACATTGAAAAATTGCTAATAAAGTTGAGAGTTGGGAGCCAGTACATCAAAAGGCGCAACTTTAGTGCAATTTATGCTGTGTTGTCCCAGTTATTACCGTGTTTTTTACTTATTGGATATTTTATGTTGAAGTCTATTCAGCAGAATTGGTTCTCTAATATCAAAGGGGACTTTCTTGCTGCCATCGTTGTAGCCCTGGCACTGATTCCTGAAGCCATTGCCTTTTCCATCATTGCTGGCGTCGACCCGAAAGTGGGCCTGTATGCGTCTTTTGCAATCTGTTTAATTATTTCCTTTACCGGTGCCCGCTCCGGTATGATTTCTGCTGCAACCGGCGCTATGGCGCTGTTAATGATTATGCTGGTAAAAGAGCATGGCCTACAGTACTTGCTGGCAGCAACCCTATTAACCGGCGTAATCCAGATTGTTTTTGGCCTGTTTAAACTGGGTGACCTGATGCGTTTCGTATCACGCTCTGTCGTCACCGGCTTTGTTAATGCGCTAGCCATCCTCATCTTTTTGGCGCAATTACCGGAATTGAGCGGCACCTATGGCTCAGTGACGGTTTACGGCATGACAGCTTTAGGTCTGGCCATTATTTATTTATTTCCGTATGTCACCAAGGCTATTCCATCACCACTGGTATGTATCGTTGTTCTCACCGTTATTGCGACCTATTTTGGCTTTGATATCCGTACCGTTGCCGATATGGGCGAATTACCAGACAGCTTACCAATCTTTTTGTGGCCAGATGTTCCGCTTAACTTTGAAACTCTGCAAATTATCTTCCCTACATCATTAGCGCTGGCGGTAGTCGGGATTTTAGAGTCGCTAATGACAGCAACCATTGTGGACGATTTAACAGATACCAACAGTAATAAAAATCGTGAATGTGTTGGTCAGGGTGTTGCGAATATAGGTTCAGGTTTAATTGGTGGTATGGCTGGCTGTGCGATGATTGGTCAGTCAATTATTAATGTACAGTCAGGCGGCCGCACCCGGCTTTCGACCTTACTGGCAGGCGTTATCCTTTTGGTTATGGTGGTGTTTTTAGATAAGTGGGTTGGTATGATCCCGATGGCGGCATTGGTAGCCGTAATGATTATGGTGGCTATTGGTACCTTTAGTTGGGGATCAGTAAAAGATCTGACGAAAAATCCCAAAAGCTCTTCGGTCGTCATGATTATGACGGTTATCGTTGTAGTGGCAACCCACAATCTCGCTTATGGTGTTTTAGTTGGTGTTTTACTCAGCGCGTTATTCTTTGCCAACAAAGTCGGGCAAATTTTGTACATCGGTTCCAGTCTGTCGAAAGATAGTCATGAACGCACTTACCACGTTATTGGCCAAGTGTTTTTCAGTTCGAGCGAGCAATTTGTTAACGCTTTCGATTTTAAAGAAGCCGTTGAAAAAGTAACTATTGATTTGAGTAAGGCGCATTTTTGGGATATCACTGCGGTTAGCTCACTGGATAAAGTGGTGATTAAATTCCGCCGTGAAGGTACCGATGTTCAGCTGATTGGGCTGAACGAGGCCAGTGCAACGCTGGTAGACAAGTTTGCTGTACATAACCAGCCTGATGCGGTTGAAAAACTGATGGGCCACTAGGAGAACCAATATGAGCAGAAAAGTACTGGCGTGTATCGACGCCTCACCCTATGCACAAGCGGTATGTGACTATGCGGCCTGGGCAGCTAAAAAGCTTCAAGTTGCGATGTCGGTGATTCATGTTCTGGACAATGCAGATAAAGCAGTACATACCGATTTTAGCGGTAGCATTGGTCTGGGAAGCCAGGAAGCCTTATTACAGCAGCTGGCCGAATTAGATGCACAACATGCAAAATTGGCGTTACAGCGTGGTCGTATTATGCTTGATGCCGCTAAAGCCCGCGCCGAAGCAGCAGGTGTAAAAGAGGTAGACGAGCGTCTGCGCCATGGTCAGTTGGTTGAAACTCTAGCCGCGCTGGAGGAAGAAACCCGTTTGTTGGTGCTCGGAAAACGCGGTTTCACCAGTGCCGACGCTCACGGTCATATTGGCCTGCACGTCGAGCGAGTGATCCGCTCCTTGCACAAACCCATTCTACTTACGCAGCAAAGTTATACTGAACCCAAAAGCATCATGCTGGCTTTTGATGGTAGCGCTACGGCATTGAAAGGTCTGGAAATGCTAGCTGCCAGTCCACTGGGTAAAGGCTTACCGGTTCATTTGGTGATGGCCAGTGCCACTACGGCGGCTACTGAAGCACATATGGAGGCTGCAGCCGGCATTCTTCGTAATGCAGGTTTTGAAACCAAGGTTGCAATTGTTGGCGGAGAGCCCGAAGAGGTGCTGCATCAGTACCAGCAACAGCATAATATCGATTTGCTGGTAATGGGGGCTTATGGTCATTCCCGTATCCGCCAATTTATTGTTGGCAGTACTACCACTGCCATGATTAGCAAGGCCAAGTGCAGCTTACTGATCCTGCGTTAATGTCGTCAGGCCCGGTGCAATGCCGGGTCTATCGTTTTTGTCATACGTGAGTAGTTAACTTAATCATGCGAAACTTCATTATTTTGCTTAGCGTAACCGCTGCGCTGCTATTTACCCCCAGCGCTTTTGCTGCCGTTGGCGGCCTGGATCTGACTGCCAGCCTTACCGGCTTTATCGCTATTGGCATCTTTGTGCTGGCCTATGCGCTGGTCATGCTTGAAGAGAAAATACACCTACGCAAATCTAAACCGGTACTTGTTGCAGCAGGCATTATCTGGGCGATGATCGGTTGGCAATATGTACAGGCTGGCATGCCGGCAGAATCCGAAGATGCATTTCGCCACACCCTGCTTGAGTTTGCCGAATTGATGCTGTTTTTACTGGTCGCTATGACCTACATTAACGCCCTGGAGGAGCGCCGGCTGTTTGATGTACTACGCAGCTGGATGGTGCGTAAAGGTTTTAGTTATAAACAGTTGTTTTGGATAACCGGCATATTGTCGTTTTTTATCTCACCGGTCGCAGACAATTTGACCACGGCGTTGTTAATGTGTGCCGTAGTGATGAAGGTGGCAGAGGGCGATAAAAAATTTATTAACCTGTGCTGTATTAATATCGTAATAGCGGCAAATGCCGGCGGTGCCTTTAGCCCCTTTGGCGATATTACCACCTTGATGGTGTGGCAAGCCGGGCTATTAAACTTTGCTGAATTTTTAGTGTTGTTTGTACCGTCAATGGTGAATTATCTAATCCCAGCCATCATTATGGGCTTTTTTGTTGAAAACCGTAAACCGGTGGCTCTGGAAGAAGATATTGAGCTTAAGCGCGGTGCGCTGCGCATCTTAACCTTATTTTTGCTTACTATTGCTACTGCGGTTGCTTTTCATACGGTGCTACATTTACCGCCGGTTCTGGGCATGATGACAGGCTTGGGCTATCTACAATTTTTTGGCTATTTTTTGCGCGTCACGCTACCAGGCTCACTGGCGCGAAAAAGAGCACTGGCCGAGCGTGAGGGCGACATGGAGCGCATCCGTGCTTTGGGCCAGGTTGTACCCTTTGATGTATTTAGCCGGGTTTCACGCGCCGAATGGGACACCTTGCTGTTTTTCTACGGCGTTGTGATGTGCGTGGGTGGACTGGGTTTTATTGGCTACCTTGCACAAATGTCAGACTTACTCTACACCCAATGGGATGCCACCTGGGCGAATGTGGCGCTGGGCGTAATTTCTGCGGTAATCGATAATATACCGGTGATGTTCGCCGTACTGACCATGCAGCCTGACATGTCTCATGGCCACTGGCTGTTAATTACGCTTACCGCTGGTGTTGGCGGAAGCTTGTTATCAATAGGGTCAGCGGCAGGCGTTGCTTTAATGGGCCAGGCTCGAGGGTATTACACCTTTGCCGGCCATTTAAAATGGGCGCCGGTAATTCTGCTTGGTTATATCGCCAGTGTCCTTACGCATCTATGGCTGAATGAGGCTAGCTTTAGTGTGTTCGGCATCAGTGGTTAGCAGTTGATTAAATCATACTGGATCTTCACAACCCGGCAGTGGCCATTGCTGGGTTTTGGGTTTGCTACTGTATTCTGGGGTAACTTAGGCCAGTCGTTTTTCATTAGCTGGTTCGGTGCTGATTTTCAACAAAGTTTCGGTTTATCGGCGGCAGATTATGGCTTGATTTATGCTGTGGCGACTCTGTGCAGCGGCTTACTAATAATGGCATTGGGCGGCCAGATTGACCGTCTACCGCTGGGCCTCTTCACGGCACTGGTGGCAAGTGGTTTAGTCGCAGCCTGTTTGCTGCTATCTAAAGCCGACAACTTAATGGTATTTGGCATGGCACTGTTTTTACTACGGCTGTGCGGTCAGGGCCTAATGCCGCACACTGCACAAACTACGATGGCTCGCTATTTTGTGGCCGATCGCGGTAAGGCATTAAGTGTGTCTGCCAGCGGCGTACCGGCCGGTGAAGTGCTACTGCCGACTATCGCTGTGTCGCTGATTGCCACTTTCGGCTGGCAGCAGAGCTGGTTATGGTTGGCCCTGAGTGTACTGCTGTTGTATGGCCCGTTAAGTGTGTATTTACTGCAAAAATCGACTACACAACGGAGTGTAAACATCGAGACGACAAGCACGACAGCCATTGCTCTTAGCCGACGACATGTATTGGCCGATAAACGCTTCTGGCTTATTCTACCGGCCATCCTGGCAGGGCCCTTTATGGTTACCGGTTTATTTATTCAACAGCACTATTTGCTGACGGAGAAAAATTGGTCTACCACTCTGCTAGCGACAGGTTTTGTGCTGTACGGCATTACGCACTGGCTCAGTGCGATGTGGGCCGGGGCCCTGGTAGATCGCTTTAGCGCACGGCGCTTAGTGCGTTTTGTAATGCTACCACTGTGTCTGGCACTCTTTGCACTGGCCATGCTGAATGGTAACTGGCTGGCACCGCTGTTTATGGCCATGCTAGGTCTGGCGATTGGCTGCGCCCATCCAGTGTTTAGTGCTTTATGGGCGGAGGTCTATGGTATCGCCAATATTGGGGCCATCCGCTCGCTAGCGACATCTATTATGATGCTGGCCACTGCTGCCGCGCCATGGGTTTTTGGCCTGTTTATCGACAGTGGCATCGCCGGTAGGCAGTTTTTTTCCTTACTGGCGCTTAGCGTCATATTCGCCGCGCTTAGCGCCTGGCAGGCGTTTGGCCCCACCACGCCTGCTGGCAACCGTTAATATTGAAGGAGCATTATGCGCTTGATAACCTGTTTAAAGCATATTCAGCCAAAAGCTGAGCATACTATGGCTGAGCGCATCGCTACCCGCGCCATTGTGCTAAAAGGTGAGCAAATATTGCTGCTTTATACCCGCCGTTATAACGATTATAGCCTGCCGGGCGGCGGTGTTGATGCGGGTGAAACACTGCAGGACGCGCTGGTACGCGAATTAGGCGAAGAGACCGGCGCTCAGCATGTTCGCGTGCTTTCCGAGTTTGGAATGGTTGATGAATACCGACCTTGGTACCGTAATAATATTGACGTGATGTTTATGCGCTCATACTGCTATTTGTGCCAGCTCGAAGGCGAGCTTGGTACACCCCAGCTGGAGGATCACGAGCAGGCCAACGGAATGCAGGTGCGCTGGGTAAACATCCATGCTGCCATAGCACACAATAAAGCCGTCATGGCCAGCGAAGCCGCGACCACCGGCTTATCCATAGTGCGCGAAACCCTGCTGCTTGAAACCATCGCGGCGGAGTGTTTAACTGGCTGCATCGCCTAAATACAGCAAAACAGCCTGAAGCTATGTTAAGCAAAAATCAAATCAGTCAGTTAAAGCAGCAATTGTTAACCGAACAACACAAGCTGCAGCAAGAAGCGGTACAGGCGCTAGACAGCAGTGCCACCGTGCAGCTGGATCAGCAAAGTGTGGGCCGCCTCTCCAGAATGGATGCGCTGCAGGCACAAGCTATGGCACAAGAGCTGGCCAGACGCCGCACCCGACAATTGCTTGAGATAGCCGCAGCTTTAAAGCGTATCGATACTGGCGAATATGGCTTTTGCGAGGATTGCGACGAATCCATCAACGCTGCCCGCCTGCATATTAATCCTGCTTGTCGTTTTTGTCTTAATTGTGCCGATAACCATTAAAAAAAACGCCCCGACAAGCGGGGCAAAACAACCAAGGTCCACGTATAACATCATTATTGGTCAGGTGTCAGGCGGCACACTGTGTCTGGCCTGACGACCTGTAACCACATCATTCTTTGCGCGCTGGCTTAATTTGCCTCAACAATGCGTTTCATTGCTGTCATATAGCCGCGTAATTTTTTACCTACCACTTCCACCGGATGCTGGCGGATGGCTTCATTGACGGCAATCAGCTTCAGGTTATCGACACCATTCTGACTGCTGCTTAAACCCTTACCGATATATTCACTGCTTAAACTATTTACCTTATCGCGCAGCAAAGGCACTGCAGCATGGGCAAACAGGTAGTTACCGTACTCCGCCGTATCCGAAATCACCACGTTCATTTCATACAAGCGCTTACGGGCGATAGTATTCGCAATTAATGGCGTTTCGTGCAGCGACTCATAGTAAGCCGACTCTTCGATAATGCCGGCATCGACCATGGTTTCAAAGGCCAGCTCGACTCCAGCTTTTACCATCGCCACCAACAGGATGCCACGGTCAAAGTATTCCTGTTCGCTGATCTGCTCGCTGGATACCGGCGCCTGTTCAAAGCCCGAGTCACGGGTTTGCTCACGCCAGGTCAGCAGATTTTTATCATCATTAGCCCAGTCTGCCATCATAGTGCGGGAGAACTCGCCACTGATAATGTCGTCCATATGTTTTTCAAACAGCGGACGTAAGGTGCCTTTTAACTCTTCTGCCAGATCATAGGCTTTAATCTTGGCCGGATTGCTCAGCCGGTCCATCATATTGGTGATGCCGCCGTGCTTTAAGGCTTCGGTTACGGTTTCCCAGCCATACTGAATCAGTTTGGCGGCATAACCGGCTTCCATCCCATCGGCAACCATCTTGTCAAAGGCCAGAATCGCGCCGGTTTGCAGCATGCCACACAGAATGGTCTGCTCGCCCATCAAATCGGATTTTACTTCGGCAACAAAGGACGACTCCAATACCCCGGCCCGATCACCACCTGTCGCTGAAGCGTAGGCTTTGGCAATTTCCAGCCCCTGACCTTTAGGATCGTTCTCCGGATGCACTGCTATTAAGGTAGGTACGCCGAAGCCACGCTTATATTCTTCCCGTACTTCGGTGCCAGGACACTTAGGGGCCACCATAATCACCGTAATATCAGGCCGGATCTGCTTACCCTCTTCGACAATGTTAAAGCCGTGCGAGTAAGCCAGGGTCGCGCCCTGCTTCATTAGCGGCATAATGGCATCCACTACGCTGCTATGCTGCTTATCCGGGGTCAGGTTTAACACCAGATCGGCACCCGGAATTAATTGCTGATAAGTGCCGACAGTAAAACCATTGCTACTGGCTTTCTGGTACGAAGCCCGCTTTTCGGCGATGGCCTCATCACGCAGCGCATAGCTGATGTTTAACCCTGAGTCGCGCATATTCAGACCCTGATTCAGGCCCTGCGCGCCACAACCGACGATCACAATATTCCAATCTTTGATAAAGCTGCAGCCGTTAGCGAACTCAGCTTTGTCCATAAAGCGGCATTGGCCTAACTGGCGTAACTGCTGGCGTAAATTTAAGGTATTAAAGTAATTGCTCATCGTCAGTTCCAACATTCGTGCTGTGGCTGTTGCCAACAGGAGCAGCGGGTTTTTCATCAGGGATGCGCTGCTTTGATGAAAGCAGTCTATAACGCGACTTTTATTGCGTGAAGTGATATATTTTCAATACTGTATTTCACATTCTGCAATAAAGATGGATATTCGTAGCGCACAACTGTTTTTACATCTGGCCAGCAGCCTGAATTATGCCCGTACCAGCGAGCAGATGTTTGTTAGCCCTTCCACCCTAACCCGGGTGATCCAACGGCTGGAAGAAGAGCTCGGCAGCAGCCTATTTGAACGCGATAACCGAACGGTGAAACTGACCACGGCAGGCAACCGCTTTCAACGCTTTGTAAGGCTGTGGCTGGATGAATGGCATCAGTTGCAACTGGATTTACAGCTAGCCAGCAGCGAGCTTAGCGGTACCTTAAGGATTTACTGTACCGTTACCGCCAGCTATAGCCATCTGCCGGCGCTGCTGGATAAATTTCGCCTGCACTGCCCAAAGGCAGAAATTCAGCTGAGTACCGGTGATGCGGCGCAGGCTATTGACCGCATTAAGCAGGATGAAGCCGATGTTGCTATCGCCGCCCGCCCTGAGCAGCTGCCAACTACCATGTACTTTCAAAGCATTGCTAGCCTGCCGGTGCGGTTGATTGCACCTGTGATCCCGTGCCGGGTTAATGATTTACTGGCCGGTGCAGAGGTAAACTGGAATGAGATACCGCTGATCCTGCCCGAGCATGGTCCGGCGCGCAGTCGTTTTGACCGTTGGCTGAAAGACTGCAATATTAATCCGGCTGTGGTGGCCAAGGTTGATGGCCACGAAGCCCTGGTCTCGATGGTGGCATTAGGCAGCGGTGTCAGCATAGTGCCGGATCCGGTGTTGCAGCATAGCCCGGTAAAAGAGCGGGTTCGGGTGTTGGAACATCAATATCCGTTTCAGCCGTTTGACCTGGGGATCTGTATGCTGGCAAAGCGGCAGCAGGAACCGCTGATAAAAAGCTTTTGGCAGCTGGCGCAAAAAAGCTGACAGCCAATGTTGGTCACACCGGCATCGCGCCAACTTTGCAGCAGCTAAAACAAGATTGGAAATACCTAACAGGATAAGATGCATAAAGCCGGGAAACCCGGCTTTATTGACTTACATTACTTCACAACTTTCAGGTGGCTGCCACGCCCTGGCTTAGGCGGCTCTGGCGGCAAGTCTTCCGGCGCCGCATCAGAAACAAAATCCTGATCATCCTCTTCGTCTTCTTCCAACGTAAAGACGGTACCGGCGCCGTTTTCACGGGCGTAGATTGCCAGTACTGCTTTTACCGGAATAGACAGTGCAAAAGGTTGCCCCCCAAAACGGGCATTAAAGGTGACTAAATCATTCCCCAACTGCAAATTGCCAATAGCGGAAGGCAAAATATTCAGCACAATCTGGCCATTCTGGACAAATTGCTGCGGTACCTTTACCGCCGGATAGGTTGCATCAACCACCAGATAGGGTGTGCATTTGTTATCGACTATCCAGTCATAAAAGGCCCGTAACAAATAAGGGCGGTTGGCTGTCATCTTTTGCATCAGAGCGGGATCCCCTTACGGATTTCGCGCTCAGCATCAGTCAACGATGCTTGAAAGGCATCACGCTCAAAAATCCGGTTCATATAGGCCTTTAGCTGTTTGCTGCCAGTACCGTTTAGCTCTATGCCCAGTAACGGCAAGCGCCACAGCAGAGCAGCCATATAGCAGTCGACTAAACCAAATTCCTCACTCATAAAGAAAGGCGCTTCGCTGAACAGTGGCGCAATCGATAATAGGCCTTCTTTTAACTCCTGGCGGGCAATCGCCGCTTCGTCGTCACCCTGCAGAATTTTCTCTGCGAGGCTGTACCAGTCATGCTTGATGCGGTACATCATTAAGCGAGCCTGGCCACGGGCAACCGGATATACCGGCATTAAAGGTGGATGCGGAAAGCGCTCGTCCAGATACTCCATAATAATATCGGCTTGATACAGCGCCAACTCACGATCCAACAGCGTCGGCAAACTGCCGTATGGGTTTACTTCATAGAGATCTTCCGGCACGTTGTCCGGTGTTACCTGAAGAATATCAACCGTGACGCCTTTCTCCGCTAACACAATGCGGACCTGATGGCTGAACATATCATCAACAGCTGAAAATAATGTCATCACAGGGCGTTTATTGGCAATGATCGCCATCTATTCCTCCGGTTCAGTTAAAACGGCAAAGGGGGCACTAGGGCCCCCGAAAAATAACTTATTTTAAATCAGCTGATTAATGAACATCTTTCCAATATTCTTTCTTCAGCAGGTACGCCAGCACGAAGAAGATTAACAGGAAGATCAATACCTTGATCCCCAGTGAATGCGATTCCAGCTTGCTTGGCTCACCGGTATAGACCATATAGTTTACCAGATCGGCTACTGCACGGTCATATTCTTCCGGGCTTAATTCACCTGAACCATCGGTACGGATACCGACATAAACTTCTTTGGACTCACCATCTACCAGGCGGGTTTCATAAGCCTGATAAGGTACACCCTGTAACTCTTGCAGTACGTGTGGCATACCGACTAACGGGAATACTTTGTTATTGACGCCAAAGGGCCGGCTGTCATCAACATAGAAGGTCCGTAAGTAAGTATATAACCAGTCTGCACCACGTACCCGGGCTACGTTGGTCAAATCCGGAGGTAAAACACCAAAGGAATTGGCCGCGTAATCGGCAGGCATCGAGTTGGTGATATGATCACCCACTTTTTCACCGGTAAACATCAGGTTTTCCATGCCGATATCGTCCGGAATACCTAAATCTTTAAAAGTACGTGAGTAACGTTGATACTGCATCTGGTGACAGCCCAGACAATAGTTCTGGAACAGCTTGGCACCATTTTGCAGTGACGCCTTGTCGTGCAGATCAATCGGCGCCTTGTCCAGTGGAATGCTCGGGCCGGCTGCCATTGCCAGCGACGACGCTAACAATGCAACAGCTGAAAGTAACTTTTTCATCATCAGGTTAACCTCACTGGCAGTGGTTTGGTTTTCTCATTTTTACTGTATAACCACAGCAAACCGAAGAACGCGAAGTAAGTGAATGAGAAGATTTGTGACAGTAACGCATAGGTTGGCGTTGCTGGTAACACGCCCAGTACACCTAATACAACGAAACTGATACAGAACATCACCAGGTTCCAGCGGTGCAGTTCACAACGGTAACGCACAGAACGCACCTTGCCACGGTCAATCCACGGTAATAACGCCAGCGCAATTATCGCAGCAAACATCGCAATAGCACCCAATAATGGATCCGGAATTGCCCGTAAGATGGCGTAGAACGGTGTGAAATACCAAACCGGCGCAATATGGTCTGGGGTCTTCATCGGGTTAGCAATTTCAAAGTTTGGTGGCTCAAGGAAGAAACCGCCGCCCTCAGGTACGAAGAAGATCACAAAGGCAAAGACTAACAGGAAGCCGGCCACACCGACTAAATCTTTTACTGTGTAGTACGGGTGGAATGGAATGGCATCCACAATCACCTTTTTACCGCCACGGGTGAAATATTGATGGAAGGTAAATTTCTTATCGGCCTCAGTCAGCTCAACGCTACCGTCGTTATCGCGTTTAATGTCGATACCATCCGGATTGTTCGAACCCACTTCATGCAGCGCCATAATGTGCAGGAATACCAGAATCACCAGCACCAGCGGCAGGGCAATAACGTGCAGTGCAAAGAAACGGTTTAAGGTAGCACCAGAGATAACATAGTCACCACGGATCCACAGTGTTAAATCATCACCGATAAAGGGGATAACACCGAAGATCGAGATAATTACCTGCGCGCCCCAGAACGACATCTGCCCCCAAGGCAACATATAACCCATAAAGGCTTCAGCCATCAGCACCAGGAAAATCAGCATACCGAAAATCCACAGCAGTTCGCGTGGTTTCTGGTAAGAACCGTACATCATGCCGCGCAGCATATGCAGATATACAACAACAAAGAAGGCAGAAGCACCGGTAGAGTGCATATAGCGCAGCAACCAGCCGTATTCGACATCACGCATGATGTATTCGATAGAGGCAAAAGCGCCTTCAGCTGAAGGCTCATAGCTCATCGTCAGCCAAATACCGGTAACGATTTGGTTTACCAGCACTAACATCGCCAAAGAGCCGAAGAAATACCAGAAGTTAAAGTTTTTTGGTGCCGGATACTGCATGACATGCAGATTCATCTTATCCGTAAAGGGTAAGCGGTACTCAATCCAGCTCATCAGATTTTTAAACATCAGACGGCCCCTTCATCTTCACCGATCAGCACGGTGTTATCATCGATAAACATATAAGGCGGGATGACCAGGTTGGATGGTGCCGGTACGTTTTGAAATACCCGGCCGGCCATATCAAAGCGCGAACCATGACACGGACAGAAGAAACCAGAGCGGATACCTTCAACCTGAGCGGCGAAATCACTTGGCAGATAAGTCGGTGAACAACCCAGATGGGTACAAATGCCTACTGCGACAAAGATTTCCGGTTTAATCGAACGGTGACGATTTTGGGCATAACCGGGTTGTTGCGGCTCTTCAGAGCCTGGATCACGTAACCGGTTTTCGGTATCAGCCAGCTGGGCCAGCATTTCCTCAGTCCGTTTTACAATCCACACCGGGCGACCACGCCACTCAACACGGATTAACTGCCCGTCTTCGAGTTTGCTGATGTCTGCACTAACAGCAGCACCGGCTTGCTTGGCCCTTTCACTCGGATTCCAGGACGCAATAAAGGGCACAGCAGCTCCTATGGCACCAACGCCCCCCACAACAGAGGTTGCGATGGTTAGGAAGCGACGGCGACCATGATCTACAGGCGCATTGCTCATCCACTCATCTCCACATTGAAACGCTTAAATGATTAAAAATTAAGCGGCTGAAATTCAGCAATTATTATAATTACAAAAATATTGACGATCATAATGAAAAGCCTTGCATTGCACAAGGATTAAGGCAGCCGAAAGCCTAATATCTTAGTCTGATTTTCGTTACAGTGCCGCGGAAAAATGATGCAAGCGAAAATTGCAGGTCAAAAAAAAGCCCGGTAAAACCGGGCCTTTGGCAATACTGTGCAGCTTAACGCTTCGAGTACTGTGGACGCTTACGTGCTTTACGCAGACCCACTTTCTTACGTTCAACCTGACGAGCATCACGGGTTACGAAACCGGCTTTACGCAGAGCTGGACGCAGTGACTCGTCAAACTCCATCAGCGCACGGGTAATACCGTGACGGATAGCGCCAGCCTGACCAGAAATACCACCACCTTTAACAGTGATGTACAGGTCAAACTTTTCTACCATCTCAACCAGTTCTAACGGCTGTCTAACTACCATGCAGGCAGTTTCACGGCCGAAGTACTCTTTCAGGCCACGTTGGTTAACAACGATATTACCTGAACCAGCTTTTAAGAAGACACGGGCCGTTGAGCTTTTACGACGACCAGTTCCGTAGTATTGATTCTGTGCCATGTTATGCTCCGATTAAATATCTAAAACTTGCGGTTGCTGAGCAGCATGTTGATGCTCTGCGCCAGCGTAAACTTTTAACTTACGGAACATAGCGCGACCCAGTGGGCCTTTTGGCAACATACCTTTGATAGCTGACTCCAGCACCATTTCAGGTTTTTTGGCGATCAGTTTCTCGAAGTTGATTTCCTTGATACCACCTGGGAAACCGGTATGCGAGTAATACATTTTAGCCTGGGCTTTGTTACCAGTAACAGCCACTTTTTCAGCATTGATCACGATGATGTAATCACCGGTATCAACGTGCGGCGTGTATTCCGGCTTGTGCTTGCCGCGTAAACGTGATGCGATTTCAGTTGCGATACGACCTAAAGTTTTGCCGTTTGCATCAACAACGTACCAGTCGCGTTTTACGCTTTCTGGCTTTGCAGTAAAAGTTTTCATTAAACTCATTCCAAAATAACTAAAGTTACACCTGACAAAGTGCAGGGCTGATGCACAGTGTCGTTATCGCACCCCTTCGAATGCAAAAACTGCCGGGCTAACGGCAGTATAAAGGCTGTAACGTTGGCCGGGCGCGGATTATATCTTAAACAATTGCAGAAATCAGCAGTCTTCGCTGAAAAATTTTTTAGGGTAAATGCTCACTTGCCAGATAGTCATGTGACTGCATTTCCTGCAGACGGCTGATACAACGTTTGAACTCAAAACTGAGTAAACCGCCCTGATACAGCTGCTCCAGCGGAACCGCAGCCGAAATGATTAACTTAACGTGCCGCTCGTAAAACTCGTCGACCAGCGCAATAAAGCGCCGTGCAACATCGTCGTTATGCTGGCCCATCGCCTGCACACCTGATAACAACACTGTATGATATAGCTTACTCAGCTCCATATAGTCGTATTGGCTGCGGGCAGTTTCACACAGCTCATAAAAGCTGAACCAAACGATACCATCGGCTTCGGCTTGCGTTTGTAACTTACGGTTGGCCACTTTAATGCTGATCTTATGCTGACGCGGCTCGACCGACAGCGCCAGAAAATACTGCTCCAGGTTCTTATCCGCTTGCTCGTCCAGCGGATAGTGGTAAATCTCCGCTTGCTCCAGCGTCCGTAGCCGGTAATCGATGCCGCTGTCGACATTCACCACCTTGGTGTAGCGTTTTATCAGTTCAATTGCCGGCAAAAAGCGGGCACGCTGCAAGCCATTCCGATATAAACCATCCGGTTCAATGTTGGAAGTGGCAACTAAGGTGATGCCTCGGGCAAATAGCGCTTGCATCAGGGTGCCCAGAATCATCGCATCGGTAATGTCGGAGACAAAAAACTCATCAAAACAAATAATGTCGGTTTGCGCTTTAAAATTATCCGCCACTTTTTCCAGCGGATCACTGACGCCCTTCAGCTGCTTTAACTCTTCATGTACCCGGTGCATAAAACGGTGGAAATGCACGCGCAGCTTGCGGTTGCCAGGCAGACATTCATAAAAGGTATCGACCAGATAGGTTTTCCCGCGCCCCACACCACCCCAGAAGTATAAGCCGAGCAAGGGCTGCGGCGATACCACTTTACCGCTTAACCGTTGCCATAAACTGGGTTTATGCTGCGGGCGTTTAATGTAATCGTCAAACAAGCGCTGCAGCTGTTTAACAGCATCTTCCTGGGCAGCGTCATAGTGAAAGTCAGCACGTTTGAGGTCTTGCTGATATTTTTCCAGTGGTGTCATAAGCTTTTACTTGAAACTCTGCTGGTTAACCTCGAATTAAGGTTCATAATATTAACATGCCTTACCACCTTGCATAAGAAGTTAGGGTAGACTAAGCGCAGTTTTTCATTTGAAGGAGTTAACATGGACTTTTCGATGTCTCTGGTATGGTTTGTCGTTGGCTTGGTGGTTGGTGCCGTAATCAGCCGTTTGATTAGTATTAAGCAGTTTAGCCAAAGTAAGCTGCAGCTGGAACTAGACGAAAGCCGTAAACAGCTCTCGCAATACCGGCAGGATGTGTCCGAACATCTGGAAACCACCAACCAATTGATGACTCAGCTGCAGGACAATTACGCCCGCATTGCCAAACATGTACAGCAATCGAAAATGCAGTTAGTCGAGCAGCCGGTCAGTCAGCGCGACGAAATTAATTTCTTTTCGGAAGATACCAGCCGTCAGCTTAAGCAATCTCTGCATCAATTAGACGAACGCCGTCGCCAGCACTCAGTACCAGACCAGCAGCCACGGGATTATTCCGGCGAAGCCAGCGGTCTGATTAAAGAACGCCCGCGTAAAGAGGATTAACAAAGGCTTACAATTTTTCGGCGCGCCAATTCAGAACTTTTTTTTCTTTATTAGCTCTTAGTCACACGCTTGTATAAGGAGACTATTACGCGATGAATAAAAAACTTTCTTTGCTTAGCGCTGCAGTGTTAGCAGCCATGATGTTAGCTCCAGCCGCCCCGGTGCAGGCGGGCTTGCCATTTTTTAGTAACAATAATCAGCAGGAAATGCCATCCCTGGCGCCGATGCTGGAAAACGCTACGCCGGCTGTAGTTTATATTTCTGTGGCCGGCAGTCGTGAAGTACGGCAGCGGGTGCCGGAAGCCTTCCGGCAGTTTTTTGGCCAGCGCGGCCCGGGTGAACTGCGCGAAGAGCGTCCGTTTCGCGGTTTGGGCTCTGGCGTCATTATTGACGCCGCCAAGGGCTATATCGTTACCAATAACCATGTGGTGCAGGATGCCACCGAAATCCAGGTACGGTTAAAAGATGGCCGTACTTTTAGCGCGAAAAAACTTGGCGCCGATCCGGATAGTGATATTGCCCTGCTGCAAATCGAAGCTAAAGATTTGGTACAGTTGCCTTTAGCCGACTCAGACAAGCTTAGAGTGGGCGATTATGCTATCGCCATTGGTAACCCTTTTGGGCTGGAGCAAACTGTCACCTCCGGTATTATCAGCTCATTGGGTCGCAGCGGCCTGAATAGCGGCGAAGCCTTTGAAGACTTTATTCAAACCGATGCGGCCATTAACAGCGGCAACTCTGGTGGCGCCTTGGTGAATTTGCGCGGTGAGCTGATCGGTATCAATACCGCTATTCTGGGGCCGAATGGCGGTAATATTGGTATTGGCTTTGCCATTCCCAGCAATATGATGAAAAACCTGGTGGATCAGATTGTCGAGTTCGGTGAAGTGCGCCGCGGTAGTCTGGGCGTACGCGGTAATGACGTTAACGCTGAACTGACCAAAGCACTGAACCTTAATGTTAGCCGTGGCGCCTTTGTTGGCGAAGTATTACCAGATAGTGCTGCCGCTAAAGCCGGTCTGCAATCCGGTGATGTCATTGTCAGCATGAACGGTAACCGTATTCAAAGCTTTAACGAACTGCGCGCGAAGATTGCAACACTGGGCGCAGGCCGCGAGGCTACGCTGGGTGTGCTGCGCGATGGCAAGGAGCGCAATATTAAAGTGCAACTACAGGAAGCCACTGGCAGTCAGGTTGCCGCTACCGAGTTACATCCGATGTTACGGGGTGCAACGCTAAACAACACAGACCGCGGTATCGAAGTGACTGAGGTCGAGGCTAACTCTGGGGCGGCGATGCTTGGCTTGCGCCAGGGCGATCTGATTGTTGGCGTTAACCGTCAGCGCGTCAGTAACCTGAATGAGCTGCGCCGTTTGCTGGAGCAACGCGACGGTGGTGTTGCGGCGCTTAATATTCAGCGTGGCGATACATTGCTCTATATCCTGATCCGTTAAGATCCTACCGGGCAACAGTAGCTTAGCGCTACTGTCTGCCCGCGTTTAATGCTATGCTTGCGCAATCCGTTCTGCTATAGAATCAGCATAGTGCGCACTGTCTTGTTGTTTACGCTAAAAAGTATTGCTTATGGCCTGGCTTTGGCTTTTGTTCTGGTATGGTTTTTTCCTAACCTTACCGGCGTGACTTTACCTTTTGCGCCCAATAGCGCCGAAGAGCAAACACCCGCCCCGGTGTCTTACAACAGAGCAGTGCGTCGTGCCGGCCCGGCGGTAGTGAACGTCTATACCCGCAGCCGCATCGTCGATCCCCGCTCATTACGCCCGCGCACTATTGAGCGGCAGGAGTTAGGCTCTGGCGTCATTATGTCTGCCGAGGGCTATATCCTGACCAATTATCACGTGGTCTATGGCGCTGAACATATCGAAGTCGCACTGCAGGATGGCCGTTGGTTAGAAGCCGTGCTGATTGGCCAGGATGAACTCTCTGATCTGGCAGTATTGTATGTGCAAGCCGATAACTTACCGGTGATTCCACAAGATCCGGCTATTGAACCTCAGGTCGGTGACTTAGTGCTGGCGATTGGTAACCCGTTAAATCTCGGACAAACCATTACCCAGGGCATTATCAGTGCTAACGGTAACACCGGGCTGAGTTCCCGCGGTTATCCCGACTTTATGCGAATGGATGCTGCCATTAATAAAGGTAATTCCGGCGGCGCTTTAGTTAATAGCAATGGCGTACTGGTCGGCATTAATGCGGCCGCGTTCCAGGTGCAGAATCAGGATATTCAGGGCATTTTCTTTGCTGTACCTTATCAGCTTGCCCGAAATATTATGCAAAAGCTGATTAAATACGGTCGGGTCACGCGCAGCTATCTGGGCGTGTCCGGTGAAGCGGTGGTTAATGCCGCCGGCGATCGCCTCTTTTCTACCGGACAAGCCCTGTATGGTTTATTGCTGACCGAGGTTGTCGCCGGCGGGCCTGCCGCTATCGCCGGCTTACAGAGTGGCGATATTATTCTGGAGATCGCTGGCCAGCAATTTAGCGATATGCAACAAGCAATGAATTTTATCGCTGAAACCGCACCCGATACTGAACTGCCCATTACTATCGATCGCAGCGGCCAACGGCTGACCATCCCCACTATAGTGCGCGAACAACGCCGGCGTTAAGCTTGTCATTGCAGTGAGCAAAAATAAACCCAGCACTGTGGCTGGGTTTATTGTGTGGTGAGTTTAAACTAGGCGTTGATACGCTGGATATGCGCACCCAAGCCCTGCAATTTATGCTCAATCTGCTCATAACCGCGGTCGATATGATAAATACGGTCAACAACTGTGGTGCCTTGCGCCACTAAACCCGCAATGACCAGACTGGCCGACGCCCTTAAGTCGGTCGCCATCACCTGCGCCGCATTTAACGACGGGCTGTGCTGACACACTGCCGTATTACCCTCTAACCGAATGCGGGCGCCCATCCGTTGTAACTCAGGCACATGCATAAAGCGGTTTTCAAAGATAGTTTCAGTCACCACACCAACACCTTCTGCTACCACATTCAGTACGGTGAACTGTGCCTGCATATCGGTCGGAAAGCCGGGATGGGGTACGGTTTTTACATCAACCGACAGCAATTGACGGCCTGTCATATTCAGGCGGATCCAATCTTCACCCGTTGTAACCTCGGCACCGGCTTCGCGCAGTTTTTCCAGCACGACTTCTAAATCGGCTGGCGCGGCGTTACGGCAGATAATATCGCCTTTAGTCACTGCAGCAGCAACCAGGAAAGTACCGGTTTCAATCCGGTCTGGCAGCACTTTGTGCGTACCACCATGTAATGCCGGTACGCCTTCAATCACTAAGGTGTCGGTACCAGCGCCACTGATTTTAGCACCATGGCTGTTCAGATAGACCGCCAGATCAACGACTTCCGGCTCACGTGCGGCGTTTTCGATAATGGTTTTACCGTCAGCCAACACCGCGGCCATCATCAGATTCTCGGTACCCGTTACGCTGACCATATCCATCACGATATGGGCGCCTTTCAGACGACTGGCGCGGGCTTTGATATAGCCGTTTTCTACCGAAATTTCTGCGCCCATTTTGCGCAGGCCATCGATATGTAAATTTACCGGCCGGGCACCAATGGCGCAACCACCCGGTAAGGACACTTCTGCTTGTCCAAAGCGGGTTAACAGCGGTCCAAGCGCCAGAATGGAGGCGCGCATGGTTTTCACCAGCTCGTAAGGTGCAAACTGATTAGTGATCTGACTGGCGTCCACCTTTACCACATCGGCTTCGTGCGATACGGTGGCACCGAACAGCTGTAATAACTTCAGCGTAGTTTCAATATCTTTTAAACGCGGAACATTACTAATCGTTGTTGGTTGTTCAGCGAGCAAGGCAGCAAATAAAATTGGCAGCGCAGCATTTTTGGCACCCGAAATAACCACCTCACCTTGCAGTGGGCCGTTGGCTGTAACTAGGAACTGTTGCATAAAAAGTCTCAGAGCGGTGGGTTTAACAATTTTTCTCTGCGCCATTGTTCTGGCGTAAAGGTTTTAATGCTGAGCGCATGGATACTGCCGTCGGCAATCGCCTGCATCAGCGGCGCGTACACCATTTGTTGCTGTTTAACCCGACTAACATCAGCAAAACAGCTGCCTACCGCTGTTACTGCGTAGTGGGAACCATCAGCTTTTACATAAACTTCGGACAGCTGCAGCTGCTCTGTTAGCAGCTGCTCTATCTGTTGTAGATCCATAACTACACCTTAATCGATTATGGGCAAAATCGCAGTTACGGCACTCACATTGGCAAGGGACAAGAGCTGAGCCGGAACATGCTGGATTTCAATTTGCAAATTCATTGTTCTGGCTCGCGCTACTTGTTCGATCAGCCAGGCTAACCCGGCTGAGTCTACATTGGTTAGGGCGGAGAAATCAAAGGTTACCTTGCCAGAGAGCTTATTTAACAATGTAAAAGGTGAATACATCATTAACGTGTCCCGATTAAGCTCGCCTTTAAATTCCAACCGCTGTTGTTGCTGAGTTATGCTTAATGACACAACTTACTCCGATGCCCGGGCGGGATCCTGTTCAGGGATCTTAACTGGCTCTTTGGCTTTTTCCTGCAGCAACGCCGTTACCCGCTCCAACCCCTGTTGCCGGATCAGATTACTCAGCTCAGCCCGTTTACTGTCCAGCAAAGAAATACCTTCGGCGATCATATCAATCACCAGCCAGGTTTCCGCATTGCGTGGCCGGCGTAATTTAAAATCAATCACGATGTCAGGTTTGCCCGGATCAACAACGCGGGTTCTGATGGTGAAAATTTGCTGATTACCCACCGGCTGCGACGGCTCAATAATCACCTTCTGCTCTTTGTAGTAGGTTAAAGCACCGGCATAAGAGCCGATCATATACTGCTCAAAAGCTTTGACGAAGGCATTAAAAGCTTCCGGATTCTGGCGGATATCAACCGCCCGGCCCACTACAGTGCCAGCCGCATAACGGCTATCGACGTAAGGCAATAGCTCTTCGACCACGATCACCCGCAGATGCTCTAAATCTTGCTGGATCAGTGGCTGGTCTGCTTTGATCCGGCTAAAGGTTTTATCCGCTACTGTCTCAATCAACTTGTAGGGATCGGTATAGGTTTCCGTAGCTTGCGCAGGTAATACCATGGTTGCAGCCAACAATAAGGCCGCACCGCATTTACGAATCAGATGTTTCATCAATTCCCCCGATTAAATAAAAACTGGCCAATCAGCTCTTCCAATACTATTGCAGAGCGGGTGTCTTCAATCATGTCGCCTTCCCGTAACATCTGTACCGTATCATCGACGAAGCCTGGCAGCAGGCCGACATATTGTTCCCCTAACAAACCTGAAGTCAGGATGGCAACCGAACTGGTCTCCGGAAAGTTATTGTATTCGGTGTTAATATCCAACGTTACCACTGGGGTATAAGTCACGCGATCCAGCTCGATAGCACTGACCCGGCCAACAATAACGCCGCCGACTTTTACCGGTGAACGCACTTTCAAACCACCGATATTGTCAAACTTGGCATACAACTTATAACTTTGTGACGCGCCACCGAAACCGGTATCCGCCACCCGAAGTGCCAGTAATAAAAAGGCAGCAAACGCCAAAACGATAAAGCCACCTACTAAGATTTCTAATTTACGCGTGGTCATTTTTTATCCACCAAACATTACAGCGGTTAATATAAAGTCAAAACCCAATACAGCCAGTGAGGCCGTGACAACCGTTTCTGTCGTCGCCCGGCTGATGCCTTCCGAAGTAGGAATAGCGTCGTAGCCTTTATGCAGGGCAATCCAAATCACCACCAAGGCAAAGACGACGCTTTTAATCACGCCGTTCATCACATCTTGATACAAATCGACATTTGCCTGCATCGCCGACCAATAACTTCCGGCATCAACACCCAGCCATTCCACCCCAACCAGGTGGCCCCCCAGAATACCGACAGCATTAAAAATCAGCGCCAGTAATGGCATACAAATCACGCCAGCCCAAAAGCGCGGTGCAATAATCCGCCGCAATGGATCTACCGCCATCATTTCCATACTGGACAGCTGCTCGGTTGCTTTCATCAGGCCGATCTCTGCCGTCAAGGCGCTACCGGCACGGCCAGCAAACAGCAGCGCTGTTACCACCGGGCCCAGCTCACGCAGCAAGCTTAATGACACCAAGGGCCCCAACATGCCTTCGGCACCGAATTTTACCAGCACGTTATAGCCTTGGAGTGCTAAAACCATACCGATAAATAATCCCGAAACCAGAATAATCAGCAGGGATAACACACCCACGACATAAAGCTGTTTCACCAGTAGCGGAAAATTTTTCCGCAGGTTGGGTTTACCGATCAGCGCACCCGCCAGCATCAATCCGGCGCGGCCAAAACCACGTACCGAATTTATTGCCTGCTGACCGATCTGTTGTAATCTGTCAGCGATCACCTTGTCAGCTCCATTAATTCATCCTCATAAGCCGCCGCTTTATAATGGAACGGCACCGCCCCATCGGCTTCGCCGCGCAGGAACTGCTGTACCAGTGGCGATGGATCCTGTCTTAACTGTTCCGGCGTGCCCTGGCCAATGACCGTTTTATCGGCAACCACATAGACGTAATCTGCGATACTCATCACTTCGGTAACATCATGCGATACCACTACCGAGGTTAAGCCCAGGGCGTTATTCAACTCCCGGATCAGCCGGACAATCACCCCCATCGAAATGGGATCCTGACCGGCGAAAGGTTCGTCGTACATAATCAGCTCCGGATCCAGCGCAATCGCTCTGGCCAGGGCAGCACGTCTGGCCATACCACCTGACAACTCGGCTGGCATCAGATCCCTCGCACCACGTAAGCCGACCGCCTCAAGCTTCATCAGCACGATGCGCCGGATCAGCGATTCAGACAGCTTGGTGTGCTCACGCAACGGGAAAGCGACGTTGTCAAAAACGGTCATTTCCGTAAATAGCGCGCCGCTTTGAAACAGCATGCTCATCTTTTTCCGCGCCTGATACAGTTCAGCCCGCGACAGCGCCGGTATATTTTGCCCCTCGAACAAGATGTTGCCGCTGTCAGGCTTTAGCTGACCACCAATCAACTTCAACAGGGTCGTTTTACCAATACCGCTGGGCCCCATAATGGCAGTGAGCTTACCGCGCTGCACCTGCATATTCATATCGCGGTATATCTGCCGCTCACCACGCGAAAAACTCAGGTGCTGAATGTCAATTAATATGTCAGACAACTTTTTCCCCCAATCACCGGTTACTCACCGGCAGTCTGTCAGCTACCCAGGTCGTCATAATTACATACATTCATGTATGTTTTCAATCAAAGCCGCTGTCGCAACGTTGTATTATTGTAAACGGGATTGCAGTTAGAGTGGTTACAAAAATTCGTAACAAAGTATGCGTAAATTCGAAAACCAGCCGCTATGCCCATAACAGCGGAGGTTTTTTTGCATTTCACGGCAAGAAGCGGGAAAATACCTTTCTCGTTACACAGCCTTAAACCGGACACTATGATATCACCTTTGTTGTTAGCCATCATCTTTGTCGTCGTTGGCCTGGTGCTGCTGATTTGGAGCGCTGATCGTTTTGTGTTTGGCGCCTCATCAGTGGCACGTAACAGTGGTATTTCGCCGATGATTATCGGCCTGACTATTGTTGCCATGGGCTCCTCCGCGCCTGAAATGCTGGTCTCCGCTACGGCTGCCGCGCAAGGCCGCCTGGATACCTCCGTAGGTAATGCATTGGGTTCTAACATCACCAACATTTTGTTGGTGATCGGCGTCGCCGCTTTACTAAAACCGATCGCCGTGGCGTCTCTTACCCTAAAGCGGGAATTCCCGCTGCTGATTGTTTTTACGCTACTTGGCTATTATTTGATATCAGACCATAACTTAACGCGGGCTGAAGGTATGATACTGCTAGCTGCCTTTGTTGGTTTTATCGCGTTACTGGTTTATTTTGGCAAACATGCGACCCCTGACGACCCGCTGATCGCCGAATTGGAAGAAGAAGTCCCTGAAGCCACCTCAAATATCAAGGCCGCATTCTGGATTGTTGCCGGGCTGGTATTGCTGCTTGCCAGCTCACAACTCTTGGTGCATGGTGCGGTAACTATTGCCCGCTATGCCGGAATGAGCGATCTGGTGATCGGCCTGACCATCATTGCGATTGGAACCAGCCTGCCCGAGTTAGCTGCCAGCGTGATTGGCATTTTGAAAGGTGAAGATGACTTAGCCCTTGGCAATATCATCGGGTCTAATGTATTTAATATACTGGCAGTGCTGGGTCTGGGCGCGGTCATTGGCCCGGGCAGTTTAGATTTAAATGCCGGCACCCGCGATAGCTACGTGATGATTGCCGCGACGCTGGCGATGTTAATTATGTCGGTGCGCCTGGGCAGTCAACAACGCATTAATCGCCTGGAAGGCGGCGTGTTACTATGCGGCTTTATCGGTTATCAATATTTATTATTTACCCAATTGGCATAAGAACAACACTATGGTTTTTGAAACGTTTCGTGCTCAAGCTTTACAGGTCTTAAGAATCGAAGCTGAAGCGGTAAGGCAGCTGGAACAGTATCTGAATGCGGATTTCGAACACGCCTGCCAGTTGATCCTGCAAGCCAAAGGCAAGGTGATCGTCAGCGGAATTGGCAAATCCGGGCATATTGCCAACAAAATTGCAGCGACCCTGGCCTCAACCGGTACACCCGCCTTCTTTGTGCACCCCGGTGAAGCCAGCCACGGCGATCTGGGCATGTTATCCGCCAACGACATCGTGATTGCCATTTCTAATTCCGGCGAGACCAGCGAAGTACTGACCATAGTGCCGGTGATCAAGCGTTTGGGTATTCCACTGATTGCCATGACCGGCAAACCTGAGTCGACGCTGGCGAAGCTGGCTGATGTGCATATTTGCGTAGCCGTGACTCAGGAAGCCTGCCCACTGGGATTAGCGCCCACCGCCAGTACAACAGCGACACTGGCGATGGGCGATGCGATAGCGGTGGCAGTGCTGGATGCCCGCGGGTTCTCTGCTGATGATTTTGCACTGTCACACCCTGGCGGTAGTTTGGGGCGTAAGCTACTGCTGAGATTAGAGGATTTGATGCATCAGGGAGACTTGGTGCCTATTGTCACCCGCCAGGCCACTATCAAGGACGCGCTGCTGGAAATCTCTAAAAAAGGCTTGGGGATGACGACCATTGTTAATAACGATGGCAGTCTGGCTGGCATCTTTACCGATGGCGATTTACGCCGCATTTTGGATCAACGGCTGGATATTCATACCACGCTAATTGAGCAAGTGATGACAGTCAACTGCATTACCGCCAAAGCCGATATGCTGGCAGCCGAAGCGCTGAATATTATGCAACAGAAAAAAATCAATGGCTTGGTGATTGTTGACGCCACCCGTAAACCCATCGGCGCGATGAATATGCATGACCTGCTAAAAGCGGGAGTTCTCTGACATGGATTTGTATCAGCAATTATACCAGCCACTTAGCGCTGAGCTTTTTAGCAAAGCCAGTCAAATCCGCTTGTTAATTTGTGATGTCGATGGCGTATTTTCCGATGGCCGGATTTACCTTGGTAATGCCGGTGAGGAACTGAAAGCCTTTCATACCCGGGATGGCTATGGTATCAAAGCCTTACGTCAGGCAGGCGTTGAGGTGGCGGTAATTACCGGCCGCCGCTCGGCCATTGTTGAACAGCGCATGCGGGCACTCACCGTACCCTATATCTATCAGGGGCAGGAGAATAAAACGGCAGCTTTTCAGGAATTATTACAGCTGCTGCAACTAAGCCCGGCGGCCGTTGCCTATATAGGTGATGATCTGGCGGATTGGGAAGTGATGCAACATTGCGGCTTGGCTGTCGCGGTAAGGGATGCTCATCCTTATTTGCAACGTCATGCTGATATGAAAACCAGCTTACCCGGTGGCTTTGGTGCAGTGCGCGAACTCTGTGATTTGTTGCTAATTGCCCAACAACGTTTTCTGCAATTTGACGGTAGCAGTACATGAGAAAATTTTTAGTGTTGGCAGTGAGTTTACTCGTGCTGTTGGCAGCCTACCTTTGGTTTGCTCCGCACCAGGACAATCTCGACCGGCAACCCGATCGTGAATTTATTCCCGATTATATTGCTGAAAACCTGACCTTGCGTATTTATGACAAGGAGGGCTATATTGCCGATCACTTACAGGCGCGCCGGCTCGAACATTTCGAGCAGTTAGGCTTCACCCAGTTTGAACAGCCGCGTTACACCCTGTTTAATGCCGAACATCGTGCTGCTTGGGAAATCAGCAGCAAAGATGGCATCTGGTTTCCACAGGATAAAATTATACTGGAGCAACAGGTATTGTTACGTAATCTGTTACCAGACGGCTTTATCGAACGGGTAGAAACCGCCTCGCTGCAACTATTGTTGCCGGAAAAAACCTTACAAACCCATGAACCAGTGCGTATTGTTGGCCCTGGTTTTTATATGAACGGCGTCGGTATGTTAGCTGATCTGTCAGCACAGCACATCCAGCTACAAAAGCATCTTGAAACGGTATATTTAAATGAAAACTAACCTGTTCGCCGCGCTATTGATACTGTTTAGCGCCAGCACCCTGGCGGCTAAACCCGATCATCAGTTGCCGATTTCGATTAACGCCGACAATACCCAGGCTTCTATTCGCGATAATACGGCGGTTTATGTTGATAATGTCGAAGTCAGGCAAGGCAGTTTGCTCATTAAGGCAGATCGTCTGGAAATTAATGCCAGTGCCGGTAAAGGCCAGGAAATCTTTATTTTCAGCGGCACACCAGTAACCTATTCGCAATTGCTGGACGGCGAACGTCCCGTCACTGCTCAGGCAAATGAAATTCGTTATGACATTGCCAGTCGTACCCTCACCTTAACGACCGACGCCGAGTTAACCCAAAGCGGTTCCTTGGTGCGGGGCGATATTATCCGTTACAACCTGGAGCGCCAGGAACTAACGGCCGGCAGCGAGCAAAACCGCCGCGTCACGACCATTTTTACGCCGGAAACCAAGGAAAATCCATGAAGTTAGTGGTAGCGCATCTGGCGAAAAGTTATAAAGGCCGCCAGGTAGTAAAAGATGTCAGTCTGGAAGTGAATGCCGGCCAGATCGTTGGCTTACTCGGTCCGAATGGCGCAGGTAAAACCACCACCTTTTATATGATTGTCGGCCTAGTCCCGTCCGATAAAGGGCAAATCACCCTCAATGATCAGGACATTACCTTCGCCCCTATTCATCAGCGCGCCAGAGCCGGTATCGGTTATTTACCGCAGGAGAGCTCGATTTTTCGCAAGCTAACGGTCTATGACAACCTGTTAGCGATACTGCAAACCCGCAAAGACTTGAGCAGCCAACAACGTGAAGACATTGCCGACGAACTGCTGGAAGAGTTTCATATCGGCCATATCAAGCACAGCTTAGGTATGGCCTTATCGGGTGGTGAGCGGCGGCGGGTTGAGATTGCCCGCGCCCTGGCCGCCAACCCGGCTTTTATTCTGCTGGATGAGCCCTTTGCCGGTGTTGACCCGATTTCCGTGTTAGATATCAAAAAGATTATCCAGCATCTGTGTCAGCGCGGGATCGGTGTCTTGATCACCGATCATAACGTCAGGGAAACCCTTGATGTCTGCGAAATTGCCTACATTGTCAGTCATGGCGAGTTAATTGCGGCTGGCTCGCCGCAAGACGTGCTGGCGAATCAACAGGTCCGCGATGTATACCTTGGTGAGCAATTCAGGCTATAGTAAGGGCGTCGGACAACAGTCATATATTCAGGAGAGAATCAGACTTACATGAAGCCGTCTTTACAACTGCGCCTAGGCCAACAGCTGACTATGACACCCCAGCTGCAGCAGGCGATCCGTTTACTACAGCTATCAACTATCGAACTACAGCAGGAAGTTCAGGAAGCTCTGGACGCTAACCCTTTGCTGGAAGGCGATGACGACTATAGCACTGAACATTCAGATACGGATCTGAGTCTGGCAAACCTGAACCGCGATACGCCGGCGACAGACAGTGCCAGCGATGATAACGACGACTTCACTGATTATACCGACCATTCAGAGCGCGACAGCAGCGAGGCAATGACCGAACAGAACATTCAGGACGATCTGCCGCTTGATAACAATTGGGATGATTTAGTCAGCGCTGCGCCGGTAACCAGTGGAGCCCTACCCGACGACGATATGGTTTATCAGGGAGAAACCACCGAGACCTTACAAGACTACTTACGCTGGCAAATGGAACTGACCCCCTTTTCTGCAACTGACCGCGCTATCGCCGAAATTATTATTGAAGCGGTGGATGAAACGGGTTTGCTCACTATCAGCTGCGAAGACATTCTCGAGTCTTTGCAGTTGCCCGATGTGGAAGCCGATGAAGTCGAGGCCGTATTAAAGCGGATCCAGCTATTCGACCCAGTTGGTGTCGCCGCACGCTCAGTGCAAGAGTGTTTGTTAGTGCAGTTGCGGCAGTTTGATCCTGCGACGCCCTACTTAAATGATGCAAAACAAATAATCAGCGAATATACCGACTTTTTAGCTAACCGGGACTTTCGTTCTCTGATGCGGGTGACTAAACTCAAAGAAGAAGAACTGAAGGAAGTGATGCGTTTGATCCACAGCTTAAACCCAAGACCGGGTGCGGATGTGATCAGGCAAGAGCAGCAGTACATTATTCCTGATGTTGTAGTGAGTAAAGTCAAAGGTCGCTGGCAGGTAGAATTGAACCCGGACGCTATGCCTAAGGTTAGGATTAATCAGCAATATGCGGCCTTATCCAGAACGGCACGTAACAGTGCGGATAGCCAGTTTATCCGCTCACATCTGCAGGAAGCGAAATGGTTTCTAAAAAGTTTAGAAAGCCGCAACGAAACCCTGTTAAAAGTGGCCAGCTGTATAGTGCAGCAGCAACAGGCTTTTTTTGAACACGGCGAAGAAGCCATGAAGCCAATGGTACTGAATGATGTGGCCGAGATGGTCAGTATGCATGAATCAACGATTTCCAGGGTGACAACCCAAAAGTATATGCATACACCGCGCGGAATTTTTGAACTTAAGTTCTTTTTCTCCAGTCATGTTAGTACAGAGAGTGGTGGTGAATGCTCCTCCACAGCAATTCGCGCTTTTATCAAAAAACTGGTGGCTGCGGAAAATCCCGCTAAGCCATTAAGTGATAGCAGGATGGCAGAAATTTTGTCTGATCAGGGTATTAACGTTGCGCGGCGTACCATCGCCAAGTACCGCGAATCCCTGTTTATCCCGCCATCCAATCAACGAAAGACCCTGCTGTAAGTGTCTTAACAAGAAGGAAGAGTCTATGCAAATCAACCTAACTGGCCGTCACGTAGAAATTACCGACTCTCTGAGAGAATATGTAGACAGTAAATTTGCTAAACTGGAGCGCCATTTTGAAAACATCAATAATGTGCACGTAGTCCTGAATGTCGAAAAGCTAAAACAAATTGCTGAAGCCAAAATCCATCTGAATGGTGGTGAAGTTTTTGCCGTCTCTGAAGACGAAAATATGTACGCCGCCATTGACCAGTTAATTGATAAGCTGGACAGGCAAGTGATCAAACATAAAGAAAAGTTGTCACGACACTAAGATGATTAATTTAAGCGCTATGTTAGCGGAGAACTGCACGAAAAGTGCAGTTCTTTTTAACAGTAAAAAACGAATCCTCGAATATATCGCCGAACTGGCCCACCAGCAAATACCCGAAATGTCTGAATATAGCATTCTGGAAGCGCTGATGACCCGCGAAAAGCTGGGCTCAACCGGTATTGGCGGCGGTATTGCGATCCCGCATGGTAAACTGGAGTGTGTGACTTCGCCCATTCTGGTGTTTGTTGTCAGTCAGGATCCTATCCCCTTCGATGCCATTGATAACCAGGGTGTTGATATTTTCTGCGCTATCCTGATCCCGAAAGATCAGTGTCAGGCACATTTAACCACGCTATCGGGCATTGCCAAACTGCTTAGCCAGAAAGAGCTAACCAAGAAAATCCGGCACGCCGGCTCAGATCAGCAACTGTACCAGTTATTGGTGGAATCCAGTCAGCTGGCAGGTGACAAATGAAATTACTGGTAGTCAGCGGCCGCTCAGGCTCAGGTAAATCCGTCGCATTACGGGTGATGGAAGATCTGGGCTACTACTGCGTAGATAATATCCCGGTGAATTTGCTGCCCACCCTGGCCAATGCGGTAATGGATCAGTATGAGCGGGTTGCAGTTAGCATCGATGTGCGCAATTTACCGACCGAGCCGGAAGAACTGGCAGAAATTCTGTCCTATTTACCGCGTAAACTCGAACTGACTATTCTATACCTGGATGCTGACCACACCACGCTGATTAAGCGTTTTAGTGAAACCCGGCGTCTACACCCACTTTCCCATCAAGCCATGTCGCTGGACGAAGCGATTTCGCGGGAACAGCAATTGCTGGATCCCATCTCCAGCCGCGCCGATCTGTATATTGATACCACCGAACTCAATATTCATCAGTTGGCTGAATTGTTACGCGAACGGATCCTCGGCCAGAAAACCGGTCGGCTGGTGATGTTGTTTGAATCCTTTGGTTTTAAATACGGTATTCCGAAAGAAGCCGACTATGTCTTTGATGCCCGTTTCTTACCCAATCCGCATTGGGAACCGGCGCTAAAGCCGCTTACCGGCCTGGATCAACCGGTAAAAGATTATCTGGCTTCAGAACCAATAGTTGGTAAATACATCTGGCAAATTAATAGCTTTATCAGTAGCTGGTTACCACATCTCGAGCGCAACAATCGCAGTTATCTGACCATTGCCATTGGCTGCACCGGTGGCCAGCATCGTTCGGTTTATATCGCAGAATCTCTGGCAGAAAGTTACCGCAGCCAGCGCGAGGACGTGCAAATTCGCCATCGGGAGTTAACACGTCACCATGGCCGCTAAACTCAGCACACAGGTTACTATTATCAATCAACTCGGCCTGCATGCGCGGGCTGCGACTAAGCTGGTGCAGCTCTGTCAGCGCTATCAGGCGAAAGTCGAACTGGTGCAGGATGACGGTAAAACGGCAGACGCCGGCAGTGTGCTGGCGTTGCTGATGCTGGCAAGCAGTAAGGGCAAAACCCTGACGGTCACCACCGAGGGGGAAGACGCAGCGGCAGCCTTAACGGCGGTAACAGAGCTGATTAACAGCGGCTTTGGCGAGTAGCCGCTGCCACTACTGCGTCATCTACCTTAGGGCAAATTTGACTTCAAATGCGAGCGGCTGCTGTTTTGTTGCTGGCCACGCTTTAATTCCTGCTCACCTGTCGTTTTCGGGATTGCCTTGATTTTGTGATGCAGTGCCGTTTTTATCAACATATGAGCGCTAATCGGCGCGGTAATCAGCAGAAAAATCGTGATCAGCAGCTCATGCACACTAATAGTGCCCGGCGAGGTACTAAAATAAAACATCGAACCCAGCAAGATACCGCCCATACCCAGCGTGGTCGCTTTGGTCGGACCGTGCAAACGGGTAAAAAAGTCTGGCATCCGGGTTAAGCCGATAGAGCCAATCAATACAAAGGCGCCGCCTAATAATAAAAAGAAGGCTACGGCCCATTCCATCCAGTTTTGCATACCCTCTCCTTATTCGATGATGTCGCCGCGCAGTAAGAACTTGCAGACAGCAACCGTACTAACGAAACCGAGCATCGCAATTAACAGCGCCGCTTCAAAATACAGTGGCGAACCCATTAATAAGCCATACAGAATAATCAGGGCGATACTATTGATATACATGGTATCCAGAGCCAGGATCCGGTCCGGCAAACTCGGGCCCTTGATCAACCGCCATAGATTAAGCAATAAGGCGGTGCTGATCATACCGAACACCAGAAAAATAACGTTTTCTAACATTGAAAGATCTCCTTCAGCGGCGCTTCGTAGCGCGACTTAATTTCGGCGATCAGGGCGGCTTCATCGTCCAGATTCAATACGTGAATCAGCAGCCAGCGTTGTTTAACTTCGTCGCCTTCGGCTAACATTTCTTTGGTAGGATAAATATCAGCGCTAACCGTACCCGGTGTCATCGACACTGTACTGGCCAGAATGGTAATGGGTAACTCATGCTGCAGATCCAGGGGCACCCGCACAAAAGCTGGCTTTAGCTTTTTGGTTGGCCCCAGAATCAATACCGCGACCTGCGCATTGGCGGTAATAATATCCAGAAATACCCGCAGAATATAACGTAAAGCCAGCCCCGGACGCTCTATCAGTGGCTGAGGATCGCGGAATTTGGCACTAAGCCAGGGGATCACTACCGCCAGGATCAGCGCCGCCAGCAGATGAAACGGCGCTAAGCTCTGGTTCAACAGTAGCCAGACACAGAACAGCAGCACACTACGGTAGGGTGTCGGTAACCAACTGTAACGGGGTTGTAATCTCATTTCGCACCTCCGGACAATTCAGCTTGCGGCAGAATAATCGAAATCGCCTGCTGCACATCCTCTAGGCTGACCGCGGCTGCGACACTTAATTCCGTCAACGGCCCGGCAAATACAACAAGCGCTGGGCTGGCTACCAGCAACAAGCTCACCGCGAAAATTTGTAGCGGCGCCGCTTTATCGCCCCCCGCCTCAGAACCGCTAACCCGCCAGAACAGCGTGCTACCCGCCCGCGCCAGACCAATCAGTACCATCAGGCTACTGAGCAATACCACCGACCACAACAGTAATTGCTGCTCAGTGCTGACAACCGACTGCAGGATCATCAGTTTGCCAATAAAGCCGGATAATGGCGGCAAACCGGCCACGGACAGAGCAGCAACAAAGAATAAGGTACCCAGCAATACTGGCTGCGCCACCCGACGACCAGATACCAGACGATCGCCCGCCTTACCACGTTGCGTCGCAATCAGATCGGCTAACAGAAATAAGGCACCAGTGACCAGCGTCGAGTGCACTGTGTAGTACAACACTGCAGCAGTGGCGGCGGTATTTTGCATCGCGACCAGACAAACCAGAGTACCCACCGAAACGATAACTAAATTCGCCACCAGTTTGCGGAAATCCTGACTACCCAGCACACCGATAGCACCCAGTAGAATCGTCGCCAGACCGAACGCCCATAACCAATTCATACCCAAACCACTTAACGGGCCTGCGGTTTCTCCGAAAATTGTGGTGTAAACCCGCAGTAGCGCATAAACCCCAATCTTGGTCATGACTGCAAACAGTGCGGCGACAGGTGGTGATGCCGCTGAGTAAGTCGCCGGCAACCAGAATTGCAATGGCAAAATTGCCGCCTTTAACGCAAACACTATCAGCAGTAAGGAGCCACCGGCCTGCACCAGTAGCAGATCCTCAGCGGGTAAGCTGGCAACCCGTAACGCCATATCCGCAATATTCAAGGTGCCGAGGCTGCCGTATAAAATGGCTAACGAGAACAAAAATACCGCTGAACCGGTCAGGTTTAAAATGACATAATGTACCGCCGCTTTAGTTTTGTTTTTGCCGCCGGCGTGAATTAATAAGCCGTACGAAGCGATCAGTAGAACTTCAAAGAATACAAAGAGGTTAAACAGATCGCCGGTTAAAAACGCACCGTTAATCCCCATCACCTGAAACTGAAACAACGGGTGAAAGAACGAGCCGCGCACATCCTCGCCGGCAGAGCCGTAACAGATAGCGGCTAACGCCAGAAAAGAGGTGAGACATACCAGTACTACGCTTAGCGTATCAGCCACCAGAATAATGCCAAACGGTGGCTGCCAGTCGCCCAGCGCATAAAAGGTCAGCCCCTGTTGCTGGGTTTGCCAGAGCAACACTAATGCCAGCACAAATTGCAGTGCCATCGACACTATACTGACCAGCCGTCGCCGGTTCGGTACTGAATGCACCGGTGGCAACATAATCAGAATAGCCGTTAAGATTGGCAGCAATACTGGTGCAATAATCAAATGACTCATAGGCCGGCCTCCTTGCGACGCTGCTCGGCCTCGGGCAATTTGCCATCAACATGGTCATTACCCAAATCGGCACGGGCGCGAATGGCTAAAATAACCAGGTAGGCCGTCATCGCAAAACCAATCACTATCGCTGTTAACACCAACGCTTGCGGCAGGGGATCGGCGTATTCCTCAGACATCCCCAGCACCGCCGCGCCACGCAAGTTCAAGCGCCCGGATGCAAATAAAAACAGATTGACGGCATAAGACAGCATCGTCAGACCGACCACCACCGGAAAGGTGCGGCCGCGTAACATTAAAAAGACGCCGCAAGCTGTCAGAAAACCAATACAACAGGCTAATAGGGTTTCCATCAGATTGTCTCCTTATGCACCGGCCGGTGTGCCGTTGTCATCTTACCCAGACTCGACAGAATCAACAGTGTCGAGCCAACGACGGTTAAATACACGCCCAGGTCAAACGCCATCGCACTGGCCAGTTCAACTTCGCCAAGCAGCGGCACATCAAAGTAATCAAACCAGGACGTCAGGAACGGCCGGCCAAACAGGAAGCTGGCGAGGCCGGTGACCAGGGCGACCAGTAAACCAATGGCAACGACCCGCTGGTACTCGATATTGACTCTGGCCTTCATCCAGTCCACACCGTGGGCAATATATTGCAGAATCAACGCCACTGCAGTGATCAAGCCGGCGATAAAGCCACCACCCGGTAAGTTATGTCCACGGAAGAAAATATATACCGAAACCATCAAGGCCAGTGGCAGTAAGCTTTGTGCAACAGTAGCTAACAGCATCGGATGCCGTTCGCGTGTCCAGGGCCGGCCATCACCATCACTGCTGGGTTTAAATAATGGGATACGGGTCAGTAATTTGAAGATACCCAGCGAGGCGATACCCAATACCGCAATTTCGCCAAAGGTATCAAAGCCCCGGAAGTCGACCAGAATCACATTCACCACATTAGTGCCACCACCACCGGTTTTGGCATTAGCCAGGAAGAAATCAGAAATGGAATTGAAGGGCCGGGTCATTACGGCATAAGCCCAGCTACCAATCACAATACCAACCAGGCTGGCAAGGCTGATATCGCGGATCACGCGTGAAGGCTCTGACTGACTTGGCGTTTTATGCGGCAGGAAGAACAGTGCCAGCATCAGCAGGATCACTGTGACAACCTCAACGGATAATTGTGTTAGTGCCAGATCCGGTGCGGAGAAACGGGTAAAAGCAATGGACACCATTAAACCTACCACCGAAATCATTAACAGCGCCACCACCCGCTTGCGATGCCAGATCACCGTTGCCAGGGCACTGATCAGCAACAGCGCCGCACCGGTGGCATTGACGGCATCTATCGGTAATTCCTCACGACCACCCGATAACACCGGCACTTCCAGCAACGGCAAGCCGGCCAGCACCACCACGGCTGAGAGCAACAACACCATATAACGCTGTAAAGAGCCATTATCTAACCAGTTATAAAAGCGTTCACAAGAGCGGCTTAGCCTTTTCATCAGTTGTTCAAAGCTGTTGAGCGGATCAACACCCGGTAAACTGCTTTGAAAATCGAACAGCTTTTTCCGCTTCGAGTAAATCAGCAAGCCCATCGCAATGGCGATCACGCTCATCAGCAGTGGCAGATTAAAGCCATGCCATAGCGCCAGGCTGTAGTAGGGTACTTCGGTAGTCCCCAACACGGCAGCAGCGGCACTTGATAACAAGGAACCAACCATCAATACTGGCAAGATCCCGATCAGCACACAGAGCGCAACCAGAATTTCTACCGGTAAGCGCATCAGGTGCGGCGGCTCATGTGGGGTTTTCGGTAAGCCTTTCGGTTCACCATTAAAGAACACGTCGTGGATCAACCGCAGCGAATAGGCGACCGAGAAAATCGCGGCAATAGTCGCCAGTACCGGAATTAACCAGGAAATCGCGCCCAGTAAATGTTGGTTCAGCGTTTCAGCCAGGAACATCTCTTTTGACAGGAAACCGTTAAGCAGTGGTATACCGGCCATCGAGGCCGAGGCTATCATCACCAATACCCCAGTTACCGGCATATACTTCCATAAGCCATTTATCCGCCGCATATCACGCGAACCGGTTTCATGGTCAATAATACCTGCCGCCATAAACAGCGAGGCTTTAAAAGTGGCATGGTTGATAATGTGGAAGATCCCAACCACTGCCGCCAGTTCAGTACCCATGCCAAACAGCAGGGTAATAAGCCCGAGGTGACTAATGGTCGAGTACGCCAGCAGCGCTTTTAAATCATGTTTAAACAGTGCCAGGTAAGCACCCACCAGTAAGGTGGCCAGGCCGGTCAGACTCACCAGAATAATCCACAAATCTGACCCGGCTAGTGCCGGATAAAACCGTGCTAATAAAAAGATACCCGCCTTTACCATGGTTGCCGAGTGCAAGTAAGCACTTACCGGTGTCGGCGCCGCCATGGCGTTGGGTAACCAGAAATGAAACGGAAACTGCGCCGATTTGGTGAAACACCCCAGTAAAAACAGCACCAAAAATACCGGATACCAGCTATGCGCTAACAGTACATCACCGCTGGCCAGAATGACATCCAGATCATAGCTGCCAACAATACGGCCGATAATCAACAACGCCGCCAGTAAGCACAGGCCTCCGGCGCCGGTAATCGTTAAGGCCATCCGTGCGCCGCGCCGGGCTTCAGATTTGTGCCACCAGAAACTGATCAGCAGGAATGAACTGATACTGGTTAGCTCCCAGAACAGCCAGAGTTGTAAGACGTTATTTGACAGCACTATGCCCAGCATCGCGGTCATAAACAACATTAAAAAGGTATAGAAGCGCCCCATCGAATCCCGGGCCGACAAATAATAGCGGGCGTACAGAATAATCAGCAAACCAATGCCGAGAATCAACAACGCGAATAAATACGCCAGGCCATCCAGTCTGAGCGCGATATCCAACCCCAACAGCGGGACCCAGGCCAGGCTATAGCGCAAGTTTTCAGCAGCAAATACCGCTTGAGTTTGAGAGATTAGTAGCAGAAAGGCCACCACTACCGGTAAGGCGGTCAACAGTGCACAGGCACTGCGCGACCATTTTGCCGTCAGCACGGGCACAAGGGTTCCCAGCATGGGTAACAACAGGATCCACAGCAGTGTCATAATGATCTCGCTTCCTTCTAAATTCTACCCTGCCTCGCTACACGTTATAACAGCTTCACTGCATTACCTACGCTAAAACAATTATTTATGAAGCTATTAAGAAGGCGTGCTCACGCAACAGAGGCAGGCAAAAAAACACAAATTGTCAGGGAAACTGCGAATATTTATACCTGTAACGCTCGGAAATGTCTATTAAAGTCGGCTAGTCTGACCAGAAAATCAGCTCAGCCGTCGTCGCCGTCCGACCAGTAATATGTCAGAAAAGTACAAATCGATCAGCTTGAACGCGGCATAAGGTTACAGGAAAAAAAGGCCGCAATAGCAATTGCGGCCTTTAATAGCAAAGCAGATTATTGCGCAGGCTGCGCCAGTAAGTTCAGGATAAAGGCATACTCTTCAGCTGTTTCTGCCAAACGGGCAAAACGTCCGGATTTACCGCCATGCCCGGCTTCCATATTGGTGCGGAACAGCAGTGGGTTAGTGTCGGTTTTAAGCTCACGTAAGCGCGCTACCCACTTCGCCGGTTCAAAGTACTGCACCTGAGAGTCATGCAAGCCGGTAGTAACCAGTAGCGCCGGATAGGCTTGCGCACTAACCTGATCATAGGGTGAATACGACAACATATAGTCGTAGTATTCTTTCTGTTTCGGGTTGCCCCACTCGTCAAACTCGTTGGTAGTTAACGGAATGCTTTCATCCAGCATCGTCGTTACCACATCCACAAAGGGGACATGGGCCACTAAGCCGCGATATTTCTCCGGTGCCATATTGGCAACCGCGCCCATTAACAGACCGCCGGCGCTGCCACCCATGCCGATAACTTTGTCTTTAGCAGCATACTTTTCCGCTACCAGGTAATCGGTCACCGCGATATAATCGGTAAAGGTATTAATTTTCTTCAGTAACTTACCATCTTCATACCAGTGCCGGCCCATTTCCTGACCACCACGAATATGCGCTATGGCATATACAAAGCCGCGATCAACCAGCGATAACACGCTGGAGCGGAAACTCGGGTCCATGGATGCACCGTAAGAGCCGTAGGCATACTGATAAAGTGGTGCTGAACCATCGCGTTTAAAGCCTTTGCGATACAGCAGCGAAACCGGGATCTTGACACCATCGGCTGCCGGAGCCCACACCCGCTCGGTAACATAATTCGCTTTATCGAAGTCACCCAGCACTTCCTGTTGTTTTAACAGCGTCCGCTCACCTGTGGCCATATTCAGCTGATAAACACTGGCCGGGGTGGTCAAAGAGGTATAGGTGTAGCGCAACAGCTGGGTATTTTGCTCGGCATTCATCTCGAAACCGGTCACATAAGCTGCTTCATCAGACTTAACATAGAAGGCTTTTTCCGGGGCTTGCCATGGCATCACGCGGATACGACGTAAGCCGTCACTGCGCTCACTGATCGCCAGATAATCATTAAACAGCGCAAAACTCTGAATAAAGATGTTGTCATCATGTGCCAACAGCGGTTGCCAGTTCGCACGGTCGCCCAGCTTATCGGCGGCGACCGTCATCAGGCGATAGTTTGGTGCCTGCCAGTCGGTGCGAATAATCCAGCGGCCATTTAAATGTTCGGCGCCATATTTAAAATCACGCATCCGTGGCGCCAGCACCTTAAAATCGCCAGCCGGTTTGCTGGCATCCAGGATCCGAATTTCATCCGATACCGTGCTACTTAGATTGATCATGACATAGCGTTGATCCTGGCTATTGGAAACCCACATATAAAAACTGTTGTCGGTTTCCTGATAGACACTTTGCGCCTGAGCCGGATCGGCCCCTAACTGGTGCCGCAGTACCGTATTACTTAATAAGGTAACCGGATCATTGCGTACCAGAAACAGCTGCTTGCTATCTGCCGACCAGGCAATAGCGGCAGATAAACCTGTTAATTGATCAGGTAAGTCTTTACCTGTTTTCAAATCCCGTACTTTTAGCGTGTACTGGCGGCGACCATTTAAATCTTCCATATAAGCCAGTAACTGCTGATCCGGGCTAACGGATAAATTACCGACTTGGTAGAAATCTTTACCCGCCGCCAGCTGATTGACATCCAGTAAGATTTGCTCGTCGCCACCAGCCACCGGCTTGCGTGCATAGATCGGATATTCTTTACCAGTCTCATAGCGACTGTAGTATTGGTAGTCGCCCTTGGTGTAGGGCACAGAACTGTCATCTTGCTTAATCCGGCCGATAATCTCAGTGGTCAGCTGCTCTGTAAGTTGCTGATAGCTGCTGCTATGTTGCTGATACCAGGCATTTTCCTGCTCCAGATAGGCCAGTACCTTTGGATCTTTGCGCTGATCATCGCGTAACCAATAGTAAGGATCATTACGGGTACCATGCGGCGACACGACCTGATAATCGACTTTAGCCGCACGCGGCGCTTCTGTTAGCGTGGTGTTCGCCAGCAACGTTGATGGCAAAACCAACAGTGCGGCAGCAAAGAAAAAATGACGCGGATATGACATTTTGAACTCTCTTCGGTTAACAATAGTTTTCAGCTTAGGCTTTTTTTGCCCTGACGCCACGAAAAAAATGTAAAAGCTTGTAACAGTTAGGGCGTGTTATGCATAAAAAACGGGCATTTTCAGAAAAAGCGCTTTATGCTTAATACAAATAACAACTACAACAGATGACAGGACACTTTATGAGCTTACTTACCATAGAACAAGTTGCTGCTTTGCTGGACATCCCGGTGATTCGGGTAGAACGACTCACCCGCGAACACTTGTTGGTTCCGGTGCAAAATGACGCCGCCGGAAAACCGCTGTTTGCAGAAGAAGACGTGAAGCGTTACAAGGTACTGGCCGAACGTTTAGGCGGCCTGTAGCGCCAGCTGTTGCTCTAAACGCAATTGCCACTCAACACTGGCCTGCTGATAACCCGGCATGGCCAGATACCATAACCAGCAAAAACCACTATAGATAATCTTTGCCAGCGCCAACCGTGCCGTAATACTGGTGGCATGCGCCCGGGCGGTTTGCGGATCGGCATAACAGCGATACTGTTGGTAGTGCACTAAAAACTCAGCCTGTTGTCGCTTACTAAACTGATAATGCAGACTTAACGCCGCTAAATCAAAACTACAATCCGCCAGCTGAGCATATTCAAAATCCAGCAACCAAACTCGCCCGCCGGCCAGCAGTAAATTATCCTGATGTAAATCCAGATGGCAGAGCACCAAATCCTGTTGATATTGCTCAAACTGCGCGGCGGCCTGCAGCAAACCAGCAAACAGTGTCGCTGCCGGCTGCAAGGTCTGTTGTTCGGTTTGGGCTAATAACTGCCGCAAATAACTCTGGCTTTGTAATACCGGCGTTTGCACCCGCAGACTATGCAATCTGGCCAGTATTTTCGCCAGTTGTGGCAGGGTAGCAGCCGTCAGCGCTAATGGCTGCCCACCGCTAATATATTCACTGATTAATAATTGTTGATGATTATTCAGTAACAGTGGCACTGGTGCGATGCCGGCTGCTGCTGCCGCCTGCTGACAACGAAACTCCTGTTGCCGGCAAACTCCCGGCGCTTCGCTGCCATAACGACGCAGAACATAATCACCGCGCGCCGTTTTTAAGTAATAATTCAGATTACTCTGCCCGGCTGCGAGTGGGCGGATTTCGAGCGGCGGATGCGCGCTAAAAAACTCGAGTTGCTGACAAAGACGCGCTACAGCGCCTTGCCCGGCAAGGTCGTTTGCATCTGATATTGACTGCGCCATACAAAATATCCCACCACCGCAATAACGGTATACAGCATAAACAAGGCGGTCAGAAAATACAGATGTTTTTGTGCATAAACAAAAATGGATACCGCATCAATCACTACCCAATATAACCAGTTCGACAGCAGTTTCTTGGCGACCAACCAGGTGGCAACCAAACTAAACGCTGTGGTCTGGGCATCCAGGTAGGCAAAATCGGCATGGGTATAATTTGCCATCAGATATCCCAATACCAGCCCCGCCATAGCCGTGAGGCTAATCAACAGCAAATGCCGCTGCCAGACCCATTCATACACCGGCTGCGCCTGACCAGATTGCTGCTGCAATTGTCGCCAGCGCCACCAGCCATACACCGCCATGCCGGCATAATAAATATGCAGTAAGGCATCTGACAGCAGGGCTGAGCCCCACATCACATGTGTGAACAGTAAGGTGCTGAGCAGCGCCGCCGGCCAGCACCAGATACTGTGCTTCAGCGCCAGTACGACATAGGCCACCGCCAGTAAGGTCGCCACTAACTCTATACTGTGCAGCAGTTGCCAGTCAGCGAGCAGCTTGCTCAGCAGTTCATTCATGGCCGCAAATCACCCGGGATAAACTTGCAAACAAACACCAACTTGCCATAACGCTCCATCGACCAGCGCATACAACGTTGCAGCGCCCGCATCACGGTATCGTAGTCGCCAAAGATCTGAGTGCTCATGGTGTTAGTGAGCACCAACAAGCCCTGCTCCGCCGCCAGTTGGTCAATAAAGGCCTGAATCGGGCCTTTATAATCCTCAGCTAATGGATACTTGCTAATTTCTACTGATAGTTGCATAGCGCTCCCCTTTAAAAGCTGTAACTAACCGTTGCACCAAAGCGACGTGGCTCCGCAAATTGCTCATAGACGTGCGGCGCGTACTCATCACGCGGATCATTACCAAAGTAAAAGCCACGCACACCAACATCCTGATCCAGCGCATTACGCATCCAGACCGCCAGCTCCCACTGAGCTAATTGATAACTTAGCCGCAGGTTCAATAATTCACTGCTGTCAGAGCGGGCGTTATGGCCATCCGAATAATAGAAGCGGCTTTTACCCTGTAAACCAGCCTGCAGTGCGAGTTGGTCACTGAGGTACCAGTCGAATCCCAGACTATAGTTAATCCGCGGTGCATGCGCCTGATCCCGTCCGGTCATATCCAAACCGCTATCGGTTTGGTATTGCCCCAGTTTTGATTGCAGATAACCGACATTGGCAAATAACTGCCAACGCTCTGCCGGCTGCCAGCGTGTTTCCGCCTCAACACCGTAGTTACGGCCACTGGCGGCATTATCAATAAAGCCGGCAAACTCTGGCCCCAGATCCGGGTTAATCCAGCCTTTTACCTGCATATCATCACGCCACATATAAAACGCCGCCACCCGACTGGTCAGGCTGCCATCGGCAGAACTGGCTTTGACGCCAAATTCAGCATTTAACAGGGTTTCCGCTTTAAAGGCTGCTTTATCAGCCAGAGCAGCAAACTGCGCCTCGCCGGCTTTTGACAGTGCTTCGCCGTTAATACCACCAATCTTATAGCCACGCGACAACAGACCATACAGCATCGCTTGTGAATTCAGTTGGTAATTCAGGCTGACTTTAGCGCCCCACAGGGTTTGATCCGGAGTCAAACTAATATTGCCGCTATCCTGATAGTCATCGCTGTATTGCTCAACCCGGCCACCAACAACTAAACTTAACTTGTCGCTAAGGGCAGTCTGGGTTTCACCGTAAAGCGCCAGATTTTCGCGATTGATCGTGCTATCAAAATAGCGCCACTCTGTTTCAGCGCGGCGCTGCCGGCTTAAACTTAGATCGCGACGGCTGGCGTAAACCCCTAATACCCAATCAGTATTACTGAATAGCTGTCCGGCCGGTTTAGATACCAGGCGGTAGTCCAGTGTCCACTGTTCGCGCTCGCGTAAATAGCGGTCCTGATAGGAATATTCCCACGGATGAATGCCGCGATAGCTCCAGTCTTCATCAAAACCATAGTCAGAATCTGCATTTAAATAGCTAATCTGCCCTTGCAGACTAGCCCGCGACAGTCCCTGATAATCGATATTAATTGCTGCCGCTTTACTGCGTAACTGATCCTGCCCCGGTTCATCAGATAAGGTAGTACGGTTGCGATCCAGCGAGAAGGCATCGTAGCCATTCTGCTGGTCAATTAAATGCGCAACGAAACCCAGTTTCAGGTCGGCACTAGCTTGATAATCCAGCTTAAACCGGCCGGTAAATTCGTCAATATTGTTAGTATCATCGCGATTAAGGTGGGCATTATCGATAAAACCATCAGAGCGGTTTTGATCCAGCGTCAGGCTGTAGGCCAGCTGTTCGCTGATAGGCGCGCTGTAAAAACCCGATAATTGCCAGCTGTCGTAGTTGGCAATGGTAGCACTGAGTTTACCTTCAGGATTAAAGCGCGGGGTTTTGCTGGTCAGGTTCACCATGCCAGCCAGGGCATTAGTACCAAAGCGGGTCGCCTCCGGACCGCGGAATACTTCCAGTTGCTCGGCGTGCGCAATACTGCTGATACCCAGGCCGGCATAATCAATACCATCGATCAGGATGCCTACGGACGGGTTAATCACATCAATAAATTCACTGCGCTCGCCAATGCCGCGCACCTGCAGAAAACGGCCACGAGAGGCACCCGCTGCAAAATTAACATTGGCAAATTGTAATAACGCATCATCAAGATGCTGGGCAGACTGGCGGTTTAAATCCTGCTCTGAGAGCACCGCAACACTGCCGGCAACTTGTTGTAAGTTATTTTTACGAAAATCACCCTGCACAGTGATTCGTTCGATATCCTGCTCAGCAGCAACAGGGTAGCAAGCTAATAGCGCGACAGTTAACGCAGAAAAACGTAAAGACATGTGATCGACTCCCATAACAGCTTTGAGGATCACACGGGCAAGTTACTTGTGGTTCGGCTTTAATTAAGCGTGACACAGGTCTTGCTGGGGAGTTAGCACCATCCCTCCGCCGGTATGATCCGGATCAGGTTCTAAGGGTTTACCAAAACGGTATCTCAGCACTCCGCTACGAATCGTAACAGGGCACCCCTTGGTTGCGAGCGGCAGTCTAGACGTTCTGCCAAAAAAATACAATAGCTAAGTTTTTAACACCGGCTTAACGCCAGCGACCACTTTCATCCAAACCGGCTTGTATACGTGACACCAGCTCGTTAGACGGAATAGGCCGGGAAAACAAATACCCCTGCCCAATATCGCAGGCATGTTGCTGCAAGGTTTTTGCCTGAGCCTGGGTTTCTACCCCTTCTGCCACCACTTCCAGGCCAAGTTTGCGGACCATGGCGATGGTCGAGGTGATAATGTCGAAATCAGCTTGATTATCCAGCATGCCAAACACAAAGCTCTTATCGATCTTGATAATATCGACCGGCATTTGCCGTAAATAACTGAGTGACGAATAGCCGGTGCCAAAGTCGTCAATCGCCAGCCGGAAACCACGGGCTTTCAGCTGCTGCATACTGGCAATGGTATCGGGAATATTACTGGCCAGCAGACTTTCGGTCAGTTCGAACTCCAGGCTACCTGCAGCCTGAGGGTACAGTTTTAACATCTTATCCAGAAAAGCGGGCAATTCAGGATCATTTAACTGGGCGGTTGACAAGTTAATCGCCAGGCGCAAATCAGCAAGGCCCTGTTGCTGCAAGTTAGCCAGGATCTGACAACTCTGCTCTATCACCCAATAACCGACCGGGATCATTAATTGGGCATATTCCAACACCGAAATAAATTCGTCGGGCGGCACCATGCCCCGGCTCGGGCTTTGCCAGCGTAATAAGGCTTCCAGTCCGGTTAAACGACGGTCGCTGAAGCGAATTTGCGGCTGTAAATGTAAGTCGAATTGCCCTTGTAACAAGGCCTGCTTTAGATCGGCTTCCAGCGCTAATCTGTTCTGGAACGCATCAAACATTTGCTGACTGTAGAAATGCAAGGCACTGCCGCCACGCGCCTTGGCCTGATACATCGCCAGATCCGCTTGCCTGACTAAATCATCGGTTTTTAACGCCGGGTTACGGGTGCAACTGATACCGATACTGACATTTAACTGATATTCCTCCTGTTCCAACCGCATCGGTTGCCGGAACACCTCGATCAGCCGCAAGGCCAGCGCTTCCAGCTCTGCCGGCGCAGACACCTCAGTCACTATCACAAACTCGTCACCACCAAAGCGGCAGATTAAATCGGTTTTCTGTAACGCAGCACGTAAGCGACGGGCTGCTTCAATTAGCAGCTGATCGCCCTGTTCATGGCCACGGATATCATTTACCCGCTTAAACTGGTCTAAATCCAGGAACAATAAACCCAACCAACTGCCCTCGTCTGACAGCGCAGCGATCTGCTTCTTCAAGTGGTACTGCAGCATATTGCGATTAGCCAACCCGGTCAGTAGATCGAACATCGCCATATTTTCCAATTCGCGGGTTTGGGTCTGGATCTCATCCTGCAATTTTTCCAGTGTCCGGCTCAGGGTTTGACTCACGGCACTGAGTTTATCGACTTCGTCAGTCAGCAGCGGGCTACTGACCGGCAACGCATCGCGGAACAACCGGAACTTATTTTCTGCCAGTAACGGTAGCGCTTTGGATACCTGCAATAAACGACGACTCAGCCGGCGGGTCAGCCAGAAGGTGAGTAAGGCGAATAATAGAAAACACAGCGACGCCAGGGCCGCTAATTGCCATTGGAACTGGCGGTTTGCTTGTTGGTATTGGCGGATATTTTCCAGCAGGATCAACCGGTACGATTGCTCACCTTGCTCTGCCAGCGGGAACTGATAAATAAAATAATCACCCTGCGGTGCGGCCTGAACGATACGGTCAGACATCAGCTGCTCTAATTTAATAGCAGGTAATTGGGCTGTAGCGGATAACAAGCTAATCCCAGCGGGTTGCTGCCGGATAATAGCGATTTCGCTTTGCATGGCCTGGCCAAGCGCCAGTACCACATCGGCCAGAGTCTGGCTGGCAAGTAATACCGCAATATTGCCGTCAGCGTCAGCGAGCGGAATACTCACCACGTTACTACAATGCTCAACGCAAAAAATCCGCGCCAGTGCCCGTTGCTGTTGCTGAGTTTGCAGCACGAGTTCTTGTAACTCTGCCGGAAAAGCTGAACTGGCAAAAGCAACCTGAGATGTCGAGCTGAAAAACCATAAATCTTCGATTTTCAGATACAGACTAAAGCTATCGTATTGCTGCTGTAACTGTTGCACAAAGGCAGTAAAACCCTGTTGCTGCTGTAATTGTGTTAGCTCCGCAAAACTTTCAAACCAGGCTTGCTGCTGAGCTGATAATAACTGTTGATATTGTTGGAAATGCTGCTCTACCTGCTGCTGCTTGAGTTGTTGTTGCGTGGCAAAGCTGTCGTTCAAGCGCTGTAGCGACATTGAGGTCACCAGCAGCAGCAAGATAGCCATCAGCACCAGTGTCAGCAGCAGTATCTTTGATGGGAAGCTAAAAAAACGCATCAGAACCAGTACATCAATTGCAGCGCCCAGACTTGCCAGTAACGCTGTTGGTTAACCACCAAATCCGGTACCAGGCTGGGTGAAAGCCGGCCAGTACCATCCACCCAATGATGCTCCGCCTGTAGCCGCCAGTTAGCGGCAACATCATAACTGAGCCCCAGCATCAGGCTTTGCTGATAACCAAAATGGGCCGGAATACCCTGGTCAGCAAGCTGACTGCCCCGTTTGTCATCTTTGTCACGGGTTAAATAATCCAGACTACTAATAAATGACAGCCCCTGATTAAACCGGTATTTCGCCAGCAAATAGCCACCCAAGCCAGACTGCGACCGGCTAAATCCTGGCAAATAAAAGCCGTCAATGGCTAAACGCTCTTGCATCAGCTCGGCGGCCAATTCCCAGTTCTCCAGCTGGTAACGCCAATTTAGCATCACGCGTTGGATACTCACTTCACCATAACTAAAGGGTTCAACAGTACCCGGGCGATAGTTAAACTCAGAATCTAACAGTGAGATGCCATAAGTCGCCTGGCTGCCGGCTGGCTGCCAGAACACACTGGCTTGATGCACATACTTCTGCCGGGCCTTGCCACTAACTTGTGGACTAAGTAACAGTTGGCTTTGTTCGGTATTGATACTGGTTGCGCCATAGCTCCAGTTATATTCCAGCTCGCCAAGGTCATGTTGCAAGAAGCCTTTAATGGCAATACCGTCACTGCCAACAGCAATATCGCGAAAAGTATCATAGTACACTGACTGCGGCAGAATAATGCTGGGCCGGGTAAAAGGCACATCGCGGGTACTGGAAAACAACCAATGCTGATTTTTATAGCGCCCGGCATACAGATTCAGCTGGTGATCAAAAGTATCAATCACACTCAGGTCAACGAACAGATAGTCTAAGCGGGCGCCTTCCGGGTAACGGTTACCACCGTTCAGATACACTACCTGCCCAGCCAGACGGACTCGCTCCGTCAGCTGCCAGCGGCTATTGATACCAATCTCCGTCAGTGCCGCAGATAACTTACCGCTGTTATTAATCGCATTGCTGTCACTCGCTTGCGCCAGCCCCTGCGCAATAAAGCCATGCCATTCCGGTTGCTCGGCCGCCATTACCGGTAAGCTGAACGTAGCGGCTAAGGTCAAGGCTGCGCCAAAGTTGTTACTTTTCATAAAGCGTCACCACTTTTAACTCGGCAGAGCGCAAGCCCTGCGGTAAGTAGCCAATAGCGCCTGGGGTGCGCTCCAATGCTGCCTGCAGTTCCTGTACGGTGGCATATTGTACCGGCGTACCACCAATGCCAGAAAACCGCTGGCGATGCCATATCGCATCCAGCTGATAGGGGAACATTTTCAAATAGTTCCGGGTAAAAAGGTTATGTTGCGTCGTCTCGGATGGCAGCACTAATACCTGTATTGCCTGACCATCCGCCCAGCGGGTTTGCCGCATACTAAAAATGGCTCGAAGCTGTGCTGTAGTTAACTGTGTTTCACTGACTGACGAGTGCACTACTACCTCCACCGCCAAACCAGGCAGGCTCAGAAATAACAGGCAACAAAGTGAACACAACAATCTCATTGCATTTCCATTTACGCAGCGCCGGGAAAGACCGGGTCAAAAAAGCCGGTCAAAGACCGGCAATACTTTGCTTAAGATATTGAATAGACGACAGTTGCGCAATAGTACCTTTGGGTTGGTACCAGCGAATAAAAATATTTTTTTATAAACCTAAGTACCAGGTAGCAATCGAAAAGTACAACACCACCCCGGCAACGTCCGCAATAGAGGTAATCAAAGGGCCACTGGCGGTAGCCGGATCCAGCTTAAAGCGACTGAGTAAAAACGGCAGCGACATGCCGATTAAGCTGCCCACCAATACCACCAGCATCATGGTAGAGGCCACAACAACAGCGATATCCGCCCCACCACGCCAGAAGCCCAGGCCAACCACAGCCGCAGACATCGTCAAACCCAGCAAGCCTGCGACTAAACATTCTTTACCCAATAAATAGCCCCAGTCTCGCAGCTTGATATCACCGGTGGCCAGCGCCCGAACCATGAGGGTGCCGGATTGTGCGCCAGCGTTACCGCTACTGGCGATCAGCAACGGCAGGAAAAACAATAATGCCAGATAGCTGGAGATGGTATCTTCAAAGTACGCGATACCGGCACCGGAAAAAATATTACCAAATACCAATACCACTAACCAAAACACCCGTTTGCGATATAACAAACCGATACCGGCATGTTTAACGCTGCTCTCCAGCTTGCCGATAGTGGCCGTTTTATGGAAGTCTTCTGTCGCTTCCTCTTGCGCAACGTCCATCGCATCATCATAGGTGACAATACCAACCATTTGCTGCTGCTCATTAACAATTGGCAAGGCCAGTAAATCATACTTAGCAATCAACGCCGCGACCTCTTCCTGTGGCATTTCGACACTGGCAGCAATGGGATCATGATTCATCAGATCATCAACCTGCATGCTGACCGGCGCCAGGATCAGGTCGCGTAAACTGACAACACCAATTAGCTTACGCGCTTTATCCACCACATAAGCAGAATAAATGGTTTCTTTGTCCGGTGCTTCGCGGCGCAAGACTTCTATCGCTTCGCGCACCGTTAACTCGGGCTGCAGAATGGCGTAGTCCGACGTCATAATAGCGCCGGCTGTCCCTTCCTCATGGGCTGTAAGTCGTAACAAATCTTCGCGTTCTGCCTGCGCCAGCGCTGGCAGCAAGGTATCCCGTTGTTCTTCGGTTAAGCGGTTAAACAAGTCGGCACGTTCATCAGACGACATTTGCCGGATAATCGGCGACAATTTGCGCCGGCTGACCCGAATCGCCAGCCGCACTTGCTCTTCGGCGGGTAAGTAGCCAAACACCTCAGCCTGTTCGGCCCGCGGCAGTGCCGTCAGTAAAATCCATAGATCCTGAATTGAAAACTCAGTTAAGGCAGCGGCATAGTCAGCCGGATGCACATCTTCCAGTTGGTCACGGACCAGATGTACCGTATCGCGCTCCAGAGCGGTGCGCAGGGTATCGATAAGAACGGGTAATTCCATAACGGCCTCTTATCAGCTTAGGCGCCTGATAAGAGACATTACAGCGTCAGCTTATTAAGCGCAGATTAATTCGGATCTTGGGAATATGCAGGCCAGGCCTGCTACTGGGTAAGTCCATAAAGGATGCAAACTCCACAAGGATAAGGGTTAGGTTGCCAGCTCGAAGCTGGCTAAATTGCTGGTTATTTTATAGTTTAACCAAGCTGAACTCAACCTGAGCGGTAAAAGTTTTGTGGTACAACAAGGGCTTTCTGCTAGCATAGCCAAATTGACAGAAGAGGAAATGGCATGACAGATGCGAACAGCCTGAGCCAGTGGTGGCAGCCGCAGAAACTGGCATTAGACGAATGCTATCAGGCAGCAATAGGCCCGTTAACACTCTATCTGAAACGCCGCCAACAGGAATGGCTGGTCAGTTCAGAGTATAGTAGCGATCCGGACAGCGCCTATCGCCTGCAGTTGACCCAAGCGTCCTGCTTACCGGAGTTACTGGCTAGTCAGCGCTTTATTTTCCGGCATAGCCCGGCCGGTTTTTGTTTAAAACCCAAGCTGTTAGACAGACCAGTGGTGATTAAAACCCGGCAAAGCGTGAGTATTCCTCCCGGCGAGCAAAGCGTGTTTTATATCAGCTCCCCGCTGCGGGTAGAATTGGTGCTGCAGGATCCGGAACTTACCTTGTTCAGCCTGCCAATCCAACGACTATCCGATACCTGGTTTGGTGCCAATACCCAACATGGCGAGCTCTGTTATGCCGATAAAACCCATGCCCGGCATAGTTTGGCCGAAATCCCGGCCCGGCCGCACCGCGCGGTAACGCCTATCACCATCGAAAACCATTCCACCCGCATGCTGACGATTGATAAGCTGAGTATTCCGCTGCCCTATCTGGCACTATACGGCGCTGACGACGGTAGCCTGTGGACCGATCCTATTACCCTGCAACACGAAAATCTGAATAGCCTGACCCGTTTTCAATTGAATAAACAATTACCACGGGATCTCACCAGCAGACATCAGCTGGCGGCGCCGGTGCACACACCGGATAAACATGGACTGGTCCGGGCTTTTACCGGCATTTTCAACCAGTAAGGGATTTTTATGCTTGAGACTTTATGGCAATTTCTGCAATCGGAGCTGGTTATCAATAGCCTACAGGCGCTGTTACTACTGAGCCTGGGATTTATCCTGGCGCGCACGGCATCGAAAACCGCCGAAAAACTGATTAGTAAAAGCTTTTCCCGCCATCATGCGTTGTTGTTCCGGCGGGTGGTGTACTGGCTGGTGCTGGCGCTGTTTGTGGCTTCGGCCTTGCATCAACTGGGCTTCTCTCTTGGCGTGTTGCTTGGCGCAGCCGGGGTGTTATCAGTAGCCATCGGCTTTGCCTCACAAACCTCGGCTTCAAACCTCATCAGTGGTTTATTTCTGATTGGCGAACAACCTTTCCAAATTGGCGATGTGATTAAAGTCGGTAATACCACTGGTGAGGTGCTGTCGATTGATCTTCTGTCGGTGAAACTGCGCACCTTCGATAATCTGTTTGTGCGGATCCCGAATGAAAGCCTGATCAAAACCGAAATGACCAATTTAACCCGGTTTCCGATCCGCCGTTTTGATTTATTACTGGGTGTCGCCTATAAAGAAGACATTGCCCGAGTGCGCAAAGTACTGTTTGATGTCGCCGACCAAAACCCGTTGTGTCTGGACGAACCGGCGCCATCATTTTTATTTACCGGCTTTGGTGAATCATCACTCAATATCCAATTTTCGGTGTGGAGTACCACCGAAAACTTCCGCGAACTACGCAACAGTCTGCAGGAAGAGATAAAGCTCGCTTTTGATGCTGCTAATATTGAGATCCCGTTTCCGCACCGCACCCTGTATGCCGGCAGTGAGACCCCACCTTTCCCGGTGCGGATTGTCAGCGATACGGCAACTGGCAATACTGACGCTGCAACTAAGGGCTGACAATGCGGTCAAAACTGGTAAATCAGCGGTGTGTTAGCCATAGTTATCAAAGGCTAAGCTGCGGGCAGGAGGAGTAGATGTGGCGAGCCATTAGCCTGTTGTGTTGCTATTGCACCAGTTTACCCTTGTGGGCCGACTGCCGGAACGATGTCGATCCTGCTGAGCTAAAGGCTAAACGCCCTCTTGTCAGTTACATTGAATTCCAGCAGGAAAACGTCTTTGATCTGAATGAACCGGGCGTATTCTGGTTACACCGCTTTGCCAACCGCACCCATATTATTACCACCGAACAAACTATCCGCGATGATTTACTTTTTCTGCAAGACGCGCCGCTGAATCTGGCCGAGCTGGCGGAAACGGAGCGTTTACTACGCAGCCGCCGCTATCTGCGCGATGCCCGGGTTGAGGTTGTCCAATATTGCGCCGCCAGTAATAGTGTCACGGTGCGCGTCACGACCTGGGATAACTGGTCATTACTGCCGAAAATCGATTTTTCCAGCGAGGGGGGAGACACCAAGTACTCGCTGGGCGTCGCCGAGGACAACCTGCTGGGTTCAGGTAATCAGATCCAGCTCGATTACAGCAAAGACAGTGAGCGCAGCGGCTATTTGCTCAGCTTTGCCAGCCCGAATATCTTCGGTAGCCACTGGAATACCCTGCTTAGCTATGCCGATAACTCAGATGGTGAAAACTATCGCTTCGCAGTACAGCGGCCGTTCTACCGGCTGGATTCGAACTGGGCCTTTAATGCTGACCTGCTGAAAAACAAAGAGCAGGTCACCGACTACTTATTATCGGAAACCGTTAACGAATATAACCGCACCCGGCATCAGTTTGATGCTTCTGCCGGTTTTAAACTGGCACTGCGCGGTCACACCATCCAACGGCTAAATATTGGTATGCAGCTGGAGGATGTTGATTTTAATGAACTGGACAGTACGGTTTTAAGCTTGCCTGAACAACGCAACCTGTCTTACCTTTACCTGGAATACCAGTTACTGCAGGACGACTTCTACAAGCTGTTTAATATCAATCAGTTTAACCGGGTAGAGGATATTAATGCCGGCTGGCAACTGCGGCTGCGGTTGGGCTTTTTGCAACCCTGGTTGGGCGCCGATGAAGATGGCTTAAGGCTGGAAGCGGAAGTAAGCAAAGCCTGGCAGCTGAACAACCGCACCTGGCTTTTTTCAGAACTGGCTTATCAGCAGCTGGACTGGCAGCAGCGCAAGCAGGAGTTGTGGCATCTGGGCTTACAGCTTAATCATCAGCTCAACGCCCGTAATAGTCTGGTCGGTAGTATTTCAGCTGAACGCGGCCGCAATTTGTTTGCCGACGAAGCGCTGTATCTGGGTGGTGATAGCGGCTTGCGTGCCTTCCCGCTGTATTATCAGCGCGGCGACAACCGCATGGTGGCGACCGCTGAGTATCGCCACTATACCGACTGGAATTTATGGCAGATTTTTGATGTCGGCTTTGCCGCCTTTGGTGATGTCGGCCGCAGCTGGGGCGGCCGCTCCGCAGAGGATTTGGCCGCATTAAACGGTAAAGTCGGTATCGATGATGAAATTCTGTTTGGCCTGGGCGTCGGCATCCGTTTACTGTCCAGCCACTCCAGCCGCGGCACCATGATTCATCTGGATCTGACGCGGCCAATCAGTGATAACCCGGATCTCGGCAGCTGGCAGTGGCGTGTGACTGCCAAGCGCCGTTTTTAACACTACGTCAGACTAAAAACTAAGCAGCAAACGTCAACACGCTCTAGTTCTTTTGCAGCAACGGCTGACAGAGCGGGCAAAATACCGTACTGCGCTGGCCCAACCGCACTTCTGACAGCGCAGTGCCGCAGTTAACGCAGGGCTGGCCACCGCGGCCATATACCAGTAACTCCTGTTTAAAATAGCCCGGTTTACCGTCTACCTGACTAAAATCACGCAGCGTGGTGCCGCCCTGCACTATTGCCGCCGCCAGGGTTTCTTTGACGATGGTACACAGCAGTGCCAGCTTATCCGCACTGACGTCGCGCGCCGGTTGCTGCGGATTAATGCCGGCTTTAAACAAGGCCTCATTGGCATAAATATTCCCGACACCAACCACCACATGGTTATCCATTAATACCAGTTTGATCGCGGTGCCGCGACGCTGACAAGCCTGGATCAGGGTTTCAGCGGTAAAGTCGGCTGTTAATGGCTCAGGCCCTAACTGGGCCAGCAACGGATGTTGCTCGCCTTGTGCCTGCCACAGCACAGCACCAAAGCGCCGGGTATCGTTTAAGCGCAGTGCGGTACCGTTTGCTAATAGCAAATCCAGATGATCATGTTTACCCGGCACCAGATCCGCCGGCACCACCTTTAAATGCCCCGACATCCCCAAATGCAGAATAATACTACCGCCGGGTAAATCCAGCAGTAAATACTTGGCGCGCCGTCTTACCGCTAAAATCGGCTGCTGCTGTTGCTGCAGCACCTCATCCGGTACCCACCAACGCAACTGACGCTGCCGGGCGACAACCTTGGTTAGCTGTTGCCCTTGCAAATGCGGGCTGATCCCCAGGCGCGAGACCTCAACTTCAGGTAACTCTGGCATCTTATACTCCGGTATCTAGGGCGTGTTCACGTAAGGGGTTAATCAATTAAAAACAGCAGCCGTGCCTGCGCGGCAGGCAGCAAATAAAGCTGGGGCTGCCCTACCTGTTGTAGTAAATAATCCTGCTGTGCGGGATAGAGCAACCAGATGGTAGGTGCAAACTCGCCGGCCAGCTGCACACTGGCCTGGGCAACCGGCGCCTGAGTGGGCTTAGCTGCGCCAACGGCTGGCTGCAGGGGTGTATAGAGCCAGGCATTTAGCATTTGCTGGGCACTGACACTGCTGTTGCTGCGTGGTTGCAACTGCCATTGCCCGGCCGCCTGCACTAAACGCACGTCTGCTACCGCAATACTCAGCAGCTGCGATTGTTCCGGTAATAAGCTGGTGGTGGCTGGTGCCTGGCCCGTACCCCGCCAGTCATACAGACTAAACATCAGTAACAGCACCACAAAAATCAGCACATTATTCCAGTTACGGCGAGACAGTTTCAGCATAAGGTTAGCAGCGGCAGAACACAGTGGTTCGCAAGTGAGTATGAATAACGCAGATAGTAACGGCAGCAGGGCTAAAAAGCAAAAACCCGGCAGCGCCGGGTTTCTGGGGTTCGATTACTTGATTTTCGCTTCTTTGAAAATCACGTGCTTACGCACTTTAGGATCGAACTTTTTGATTTCCATCTTTTCTGGCATAGTGCGCTTGTTCTTCGTTGTCGTGTAGAAGAAGCCAGTGCCAGCAGAAGAAACTAAACGGATTTTATCGCGCATTTGTTAATTCCTTATACCTTGTGACCGTTGGCACGAACTTCTGCTAACACAGCGTCGATACCTTTCTTGTCAATGATACGCATACCCTTGGTAGAGGTACGTAAAGTGACGAAACGGTTTTCGCTTTCAACCCAGAAACGGTGCGTTTGCAGGTTAGGCAGGAAACGGCGCTTAGTCGCGTTGTTGGCGTGCGAACGACGGTTACCTACCATCGGACCTTTGCCAGTTACTTGGCATACTCTAGACATGTCAATATTTCTCCAAAATTACGTCAGCTCGAGCTATCTTTCACCCTTCTGGCCTTGAAGGTTGCCCCGAAAATGGATGAGGGCGCACTTTATACACGAAAGTACGGTTAAACTCAAGACAAATTCATTTTCCCGGCCAGCGGGCAGCGCTGCGAAAACGCCTTGCATCGAGACTCACGCCGGGCTGTACTCAGGTGCATTACCTGCTACAACCAGCCACGCTCTGCAAAAGACACCACTTCCGCATCACCTACCACAAAATGGTCCAGCACCCGGATATCAACCAGTGCTAAAGCCTGGGTCAGGCGCTCCGTTATTGCCCGGTCGGCGCGGCTTGGCTCAGCCACCCCAGAGGGGTGATTATGCGCCAGAATAACGGCGGCGGCATTATGCTTCAAAGCGTGCTGAACTACAATACGCGGGTACACCGGGGAGGCATCAATAGTGCCGTAAAATAATGGCTCGGAACCAATCATACGATGTTGATTATCAAGGTAAAGTACCAGAAAGACTTCGCGTAGTTCACCGCTAAGCTGATGGGCTAAATATTTTCGCACTACCGAAGGCTCTGAGCAGACCGTGTCGCGTTTTAGCTGCTGCTGCAAAAAACGCCGGCTTAACTCCAGTACCGCCTGCAACTGCACATACTTGGCTTCACCTAAACCGCGGGCATTACAAAACTCGCTGCGACTGGCGCCGAGCAGGGCGCGTAAATCACCAAACTGCTGCAATAACTGCCTGGCCAGACTCACCGCGTCGGTACCGGCAATACCGGTGCGTAAGAAAATCGCCAGTAGCTCGGCATCCGATAAGGTGGCCGGCCCCAATGTTAACAGTTTCTCCCGTGGTCGCTCACTGAGCGGCCAGTCTGTAATTGCCATCCTGACCTCCTGTTGTTGATGTTGTCAGCGCTTAGCAGCTGAACGGGTGCTGAATTGGAGTTTCCGTGCTATCTTATGCCGACCGAGGCTGAAGCAGGACCAGAAATCATGTTGCAAACCCTTGCTGATAAACGCATTTTACTTGGCATTAGCGGCGGTATTGCTGCCTATAAAAGTGCCGATCTGGTGCGGCGCTTAACCGAACGCGGCGCCGACGTCCGGGTTATTCTGACCAGCGCGGCGCAGGAATTTATTACCCCTCTGACGCTGCAAGCCGTCTCCGGTAATCCGGTTAGCCACAGCCTGCTCGATCCGGCCGCAGAAGCAGCGATGGGCCATATTGAACTGGCAAAATGGGCCGATTTAATCCTGATAGCACCGGCGAGTGCCGATGTGATCGCCCGGCTGGCGCACGGCTTAGCCAATGATCTGCTTACCACCTGTGTACTTGCCAGTAGTGCCCCTGTTGCGGTAGCGCCGGCGATGAATCAGCAGATGTATAAAAATATAGCTACCCAAAAGAATCTCGCAACATTAAAGGAACATAATTTTCACATCTTCGGCCCGGGCGTGGGCGCACAAGCCTGTGGCGATACCGGCGCTGGCCGCATGTTAGAACCGCTGGAGCTGGTCGCGCTGACCGAGCAATTATTTAGCCCTGTAAAAAATCTGCAAGGTTTACGCATTACCATTACCGCCGGCCCGACCCGCGAAGCCATTGATCCGGTGCGCTATATCAGTAATCACAGCTCTGGCAAGATGGGCTTTGCGCTGGCTCAGGCCGCCGCGGCTATGGGCGCCGAGGTCACGCTGATCAGCGGCCCGGTGCAACTTGCTACCCCCGCCGGCGTAACACGGATTGATGTGCAAAGCGCCGAGCAAATGCATCAGGCGGCGCTATCTGCCGCGGTGCAATCGGATATTTTTATTGGCTGTGCCGCTGTCGCCGACTACCGGGTAGCGGAAATCGCGGCCGATAAACTGAAAAAAGGCGCCGAAGCGGAGATGCAGCTGACGCTGGTAAAAAACCCGGACATTATTGCCGCCGTCGCCGCCCTGCCGCAGCAGCGGCCCTTTACCGTCGGCTTTGCCGCCGAAACCCGTAACGTACTGGAATATGCGCGGCAAAAGCTGCTGAATAAGCGGCTGGATATGATTTGTGCCAATGATGTGTCGGCCAGCGATCGTGGCTTTAACAGCGATGACAATGCCCTTAGCGTGATCTGGCGCGGCGGCGAGCTGGATTTACCGAAGGCACCGAAGCAACAGTTAGCCACACAGCTGATCACCCTGATCAGCGAACATTATAAAAACTAAATTCTTAACTTATAACGCAGCGAAGCAGTAAAACCGATGAAAAAAGCTATAGATCTGAAAATTCTCGACCCGCGGATCGGCCGCGACTTTCCTTTACCGGCCTATGCCACCCCCGGCTCAGCGGGCCTGGATTTACGTGCTTGTCTGGAGCAAACTCTGGTACTGGAACCGGGCCAAACCGTGCTGATCCCAACCGGTATTGCCATTCATATTGGCGATGCCAACCTGTGCGCAACCATCCTGCCGCGCTCGGGCCTGGGGCATAAACATGGCATCGTACTGGGCAATCTGGTGGGGCTGATTGATTCGGACTATCAGGGGCCCTTGATGGTGTCGATGTGGAACCGCGGCAGCGACAGCTTTAGTATTGAACCGGGCGACCGCATCGCCCAGCTGGTGTTTATGCCGGTGGTACAGGCCGAATTTAATCTGGTCGAGGGCTTTGACAGCTCAGAGCGTGGTGAAGGTGGCTTTGGTCACTCCGGCAAGCAGTAAGGGCGCGACAACGCCCCTACTTCTGAATTAGCTAAGGATCTGAGCAGTCGCATGGCAACAATAAAAAAATCAAACCGTAAAGAAGATATCCTGCAGGCGTTAGCGGCAATGCTGCAAAGCCACAGCAATGGCCAGCGTATTACCACCGCCGCGCTGGCAGAGCAGGTTGGCGTGTCGGAAGCGGCGCTGTACCGGCATTTCCCCAGCAAAGCGCGGATGTACGAAGGGCTGATAGAATTTATTGAAGATACGCTGCTATCGCGGATCAATGCCATTACCGAAGAGCACAAAGATACCCAAACCCGCATCAGCCTGATGCTGCAGCTGGTACTGGTATTTGCCGAGCGTAACCCGGGCTTTTGCCGTATTCTGACCGGTGACGCGCTGCAGGGCGAGCAAGAGCGCCTGCTGGAGCGCGTCGCTGCACTGTTTGAAAGGCTGGAAACCCAGTTTAAACAGTGTTTACGCGAGCGCAAATTACGGGAAGGTAAAAGCTTTACTATCGATGAGGCGGAACTGGCAAACCTGCTGCTGGCCACCATAGAAGGCAAGATCAGCCAGTTTGTCCGTTCCGGCTTTAAACGCCTGCCAACCCAGTATTGGGCGGCGCAGTGGGCGTTACTCGAACAAAGCCTGTTTGCGTAATGCTACCTTGGTTAGTGCAGCTGCACTAACTAAGGCGCTCGCCACAGTGCTGACGTCGCTATAGCGGCATCAGGCCAGTTTCTGCCACAGGGCAGCGCCCCAAACCAGCGCCACTATCACTAAACTGACAAAAACTGCAGCAGAGCCCATATCCTTAGCACGACCAGATAGCTCATGCCGCTCTAAACCTACCCTATCGGTTAATGACTCAATGGCCGAATTCAGTAACTCCACTACCAGAACCAGGCACCATACCGCCAGCAGCAGGGCAAACTGCGCCACCGAGTCTGCCAGCCAGATAGCAGCAGGAATGGAAAGCAGCGTGAGCGTCGCTTCCTGACGAAAGGCAGACTCATAGCGCCAGCTGGCACTAAAACCCTGCATTGAACAACGGGCCGCTTTAATAATACGTCCGATGCCAGTCCCATTTGGTTTTTGCATGCTTAATCCTATTCCCTGTTGCTAACGCTAATACCTGCAAGAATGCGCCTATGCTGGGCGCAAACAATACGGCCAGCAAAAGCTGGCCGTAGATAAGAGATTTAATCAGGCAATGCCGTACTGGGCACGGTAAGCCTTTACCGCTGCCAGATGCTCGGCCAGCTCAGGCTTGTCTGCCAGATAGCTAATCAAGTCCGGCAGGCTGATAATCGAAATCACTTTAGTATTAAAGTCGCGCTCGACTTCCTGAATTGCCGACAACTCACCCTGACCGCGCTCCTGCCGGTCCAGTGCAATCAGCACGCCGGTCAGCTCTGCGCCCTGCGCCTGGATCAGCTGCATTGATTCGCGGATCGCCGTACCGGCAGTGATCACATCATCCACCAGCATAATACGGCCTTTAAGTGGTGCGCCGACTAAATTGCCGCCTTCACCATGGGTTTTGGCTTCTTTGCGGTTAAAGCAGTATGGCAGGTCGCGCTGATAGTGCTCGGCCAACGCCACAGCGGTGGTAGTAGCAATAGGAATGCCTTTATAAGCCGGGCCAAACAGCACATCAAATTCGATACCCGAGTCCTGCAGCGCAGCCGCATAAAAGCGGCCCAGTTTTGCCAGATCGCCACCGGTATTAAATAAGCCGGCATTAAAAAAATACGGGCTAATCCTGCCAGATTTCAGCGTAAAGCTACCAAATTTCAGTACATTGCGTGATAACGCAAATTCAATAAATTCCCGTTGAAAGGCTTTCATCGTTACTCCTTCGCCAATACCCGTTTTTGCTCGGCCACAATCTCAGTAATGGCCGCCGCACCCAGCTCCAGCATTTGCTGCATCTGCGCAAAACTAAAGGGCGCCTCTTCGGCAGTGCCCTGAATTTCAATTACTTCGCCCTGCTCAGTCATCACCAGATTCATATCGGTTTCGGCAGCCGAATCTTCGGCATAATCCAGATCGGCAACGGCTGCCCCCTGATAGATCCCCACCGACACCGCCGCCACCATATAACGCAACGGGTTCTTTTTAATCAGGCCTTTGGCCAGCATAAAGTTCAGCGCATCGACCAGTGCCACACAGGCACCGGTAATCGAGGCGGTACGGGTACCGCCATCAGCCTGAATCACATCACAGTCGATGGTAATGGTATTTTCGCCGAGCAGGCTTAAATCGACGGCGGTGCGCAGAGCGCGGCCAATCAGGCGCTGGATTTCCATAGTGCGGCCGCCCTGCTTACCACGGGCCGCTTCCCGATCATTGCGGCTATGCGTCGCGCGCGGCAGCATACCGTATTCCGCGGTAATCCAACCCTGGCCCTTACCTTTTAAAAAACGTGGTACGCCTTCGGTAACACTGGCAGTACAGATCACCTTAGTATTGCCAAACTCAACTAACACTGAGCCTTCGGCATGGGCAGTGAACTGGCGGGTAAAAGCGAGCGGGCGGATTTGACTGGCGGTACGGCCACTTGGACGCATTGGGCTACTCCTGACTGATAAATTAGCCACCATTATAGGGGCTATAGCCGCTGACGGCTATCTTTGTAACAGCTGACTTCGGCTTTAAACCCGGCGCATGGCCATGCCTAAGGCCGCGCTTAAGCGCCATTATTTACAAGTTTGGCAGCATGCCCCCAAATTCGCCAAACTCAGGTATACTCCCATTTATTTGCCGTTTTGGAACCACCTTATGATCCACAGTATGACCGCCTTCGCCCGCCACGAAACCAAAGCCAGCTGGGGCACCGCCCAGTGGGAGATCCGCTCGGTTAACCAGCGTTATTTAGAGTCCTACTTTCGCTTACCCGAACAGTTCCGTGGCTTGGAAAGCCTGCTGCGCGACAAACTGCGTAACAGCCTGCAACGCGGCAAAATTGAGGTGAATTTACGCTATCAGGCCAATCAGGCTGCCGGCGAACTGCAATTAAATGATGTGTTTGCCGAGCAACTGCTGCAAAAAGCGCAGCAATTACTGCAAAAAGCGCCGCAAGCAACGCTAAATATTGCCGACATTCTACGTTGGCCTGGCGTAATGGAAACGCCTAGTGAAGATCTCGACACCCTGCAAGCTGAGCTGCTGGCCGGTTTCGATGCCGCTTTACAAGACTTTTTAGCCGGCCGCGGCCGCGAAGGCGCCGCCATTGAAGAGATGATCCAGCAGCGTTTAACCGCTATTGGCGAGCAAGTGGCCTTTGTGCGCAGCCACTTACCGCAAGCCATGCAATGGCAACGCGACCGTATTACCAGCCGTTTAAATGAAATTAAAGCCGACCTAGACCAGGGCCGCCTGGAGCAAGAAATGGCGTTTTTAGCCTCGAAATCTGACGTCGCCGAAGAGCTGGACCGCCTTGATGCCCATATTAAAGAAACCCGCCACACCCTAAAAAAAGGCGGCGCCTGCGGCAGAAGATTAGACTTTATGATGCAGGAATTTAACCGCGAAGCGAATACGCTATCCTCTAAAGCCATCAGCACTGAGATTACCAATGCAGCGGTGGAGCTTAAGGTGTTAATTGAACAGATGCGGGAGCAGATCCAAAATATTGAGTAAACAAACTCAACAGAACATATATACCATCTTAAGTGCCTGAGAACTTTTCTATACAGTTCCGGGTAAACTTGGTATTAAATACCCAGTTTTATATGGGATTGCTCCTAAAACATAAAGATAGAGTTAGAGACTCCGATTAAATGTATAGCCAACATCAAGCCCAGTACTTCGCATGGCAGCTCACTCGACGCCTTGATAGTGAAGACGAAGATAAGCTGACCAGCGCAATTATGGATGCGCAAATAGATCTGAATCCTCATCAAGTGGATGCAGCCCTTTTCGCATTTAAAAATCCGTTGTCAAACGGTGTGATTCTGGCAGATGAAGTGGGCCTAGGTAAAACAATCGAGGCAGGTCTCGTTATTGCCCAAAAATGGGCCGAGCGCAAACGTCGTATTCTTATTATTGTCCCAGCCAATCTGCGTAAACAGTGGCACCAGGAGCTTCAAGAAAAGTTTGGTGTAGAAGGCCTAATTTTAGAGAGCGACAGCTATAAAAAAGCCAAAAAAGAAGGCATGAAAAACCCCTTTGATGCGGGTGAAAAAATAGTAATCTGCTCCTATCAATTTGCAAAAACTAAAGCAAATGACGTTCAGATGATCCCTTGGGATCTTGCAGTAATAGATGAAGCTCACAGGCTAAGAAACGTCTACAAAAAAGGCAACAAAATAGCCGCCACACTTCGTGATGCTTTGGGGCGTGCGTTTAAAGTCATGCTAACAGCTACGCCGCTTCAAAATTCGCTGCTGGAGTTGTTTGGCATGGTCAGTATCATTGATGAGAAGATATTTGGTGACCTGGACAGTTTCCGTATCAAATATGGCCGACTGAACGACGACTTTTCTTTTAATGAGCTACGGCAGCGTATTAAATCCGTATGTAAGCGTACATTAAGAAAAGATGTCGAAGCATACGTTTCTTACACCAAGCGGATTGCAATGGTGGAAGAGTTTACTCCGTCAAGCGATGAGCAGAAGCTTTACAGGCTTGTATCGGCTTATCTGCAACGTCCCAACCTCAATGCACTCCCGAGCGGTCAGCGGCAATTAATCTCCATGGTAATGTGGAAACTTTTGGCGTCATCATCCTTTGCAATAGCCGGAGCATTAAACTCAATTATCACTCGGTTGGAAGAAGATCTAGAAAATGATGACACTGAAGCTAGTGTTTTCGGTGATCTAAATGCTGACTATGAATCACTGGATGAAACTGCAGAAGAATGGTCCGATGACGAAGATAATAAGGTTCAATCGGAAAATGCCAATCGCCAATCCATTATTGATGAAATCAATGAGCTAAAGTCATTTAAAGCACTCGCAGAAAATATTCGGGAAAACTCTAAAGGAGAAGCTCTGCTAAAAGCATTGAAAATTGCTTTTGAAAAGCTCAACGAGCTTGGCGCGCAAGAAAAAGCAATTATCTTTACTGAATCTAGAAGAACCCAGGATTATTTACTCAATCTATTAGAAAACAGCGAATACAAAGATGGTATTGTGCTTTTTAATGGTACCAACAGCGATAGTCGGGCAAAAGAAATCTACAAGCAGTGGCTGTTAAAACATCAAGGTAGTGACAAAATCACCGGTTCCAAAACTGCGGATACCCGTGCTGCATTAGTAGAATACTTTAGAGAACAAGGTAAAATCATGATTGCCACTGAGGCGGCAGCAGAAGGTGTAAACCTACAATTCTGCTCGTTAGTCATCAACTATGACTTGCCGTGGAATCCTCAGAGAATTGAACAACGTATTGGACGGTGCCATCGATATGGTCAGAAGCACGATGTGGTTGTGCTTAATTTCATTGACTCAACCAATCCGGCTGACCAACGGGTTCATGAGTTACTGAAACTTAAATTCAAGATATTTGATGGAGTCTTCGGCGCTTCTGACGAGGTATTGGGTGCCATTGAAAATGGAGTAGATTTCGAGCGTCGAATTAAACAAATTTACGATACTTGCCGCGATCCGGGTGAAATTAAAAGTGCATTCGACAAACTTCAGCAAGATCTGGCACACGAAATTAACGCTCAGATGGTTAACACACGGGAGCAACTGTTTGAAAACTTTGATGAAGATGTACTACAGCGCCTGAAAATTGATACAGAAGCCTCGCTCGACAAGTACGAACAAATGTTGCTGGCGTTAACTCAAACTGAGCTTTCGAACCATTTTCTGCCTATTCAAGGTGGCTTTGTTATTAAGTCATTGCCTGCTGGAGCACCTGCGGATATCCCAACTGGGGAGTACGCACTACCTAGGCGTGATGGAGACTGTCACCTATATCGTCTAAAACACCCGCTGGCCCAGTGGGCTATTGATACTGCCAAAGCAAAAAAACTAGCTCAGGCACATCTTGTGTTTGATACCAGTGTCAGAGATACCAAAGTATCTGTTGTTGAAGAATTAAAAGGGCAAACCGGCCAATTGCAAGTATGCAGGGTGACAGTTGAATCCATGGAGCGAGCCGAAGATCACCTTGCTGTAATTGGTATCAATACCCAAGGAGAAGTAGTTCATTCAGAGGTTTTAGAAAAGCTACTTTCATATCCTATACAAAGTGATTTCCAAACCGCATTCACAGTGAGTCCAGTGATTGACAAGGAACTGTCTCGAGCTAAACAGGAATTGCTCGGTGATATCAGCCAGCGCAATCTCAAGTATTTTGTAGCTGAGGTTGAAAAGCTGGATGCTTGGGCCGACGACCTTAAAGTGGTACTAGAGCAAGATATAAAAGAAACTGACAGGGAGATCCGCGAGGTTCGCAGAACTGCGAAGCTTGCACCTGACCTTCACGAAAAGTTGCACTGGCAGAAAAAGCAAAAAGAACTCGAAAAGTTGCGTAATAAAAAGCGCCGGGAGCTATTTGAACGACAGGACGAAGTCGATGAGCGTAGAGAATCTTTAATTACTGAATTAGAAGAAAAAATGAACCAGACTGTAGAAGAACAGGTACTGTTCAGCATTACCTGGGAGGTTATTTAATGGCTGAAGGAATTAAGCCGCACGAGCTGATTCAACTGTGCAAATTATTGGATACACGGTTTGGTGGAAAGATTACTGGTACTGGTCACAAACAAATTGATAGAGAGCGGAATTTTTACACTAAGGCGCTAGCAGCCTACTTTCTAACACAAGAAGCGGGTGCATCCGATGACGAAGCCATAAAAGCGTCCATCGATGGTGGGCAAGATCATGGCATAGATTCAGTTTACGTAGACGCGACTCAGACTGTCTGGCTTGTTCAGTCAAAATATAAGGATTCGGGTGCTGGAGAAGTAGAGCTTGCTGAGGTAAACAAGTTCGTTGATGGTGTCAAAGATTTAGCTAAACAGAAATATGAGCGTTTTAATGAACATCTTCGAGCGAAAATACCGGCTTTAAACTCGGCATTTGATTCTGGCGTGGCAAAGGTCAAAGCTGTACTTACCTACACAGGCGGTGCTCTTGGAGATGATAAAAGAAGAGTAATGTCAGATTTAGAGATGGCACTAAATCAGCCTGCTGATCCCAGCTTTCTGAAGTTTATCAATTTTGGTTTGACGTCGTTTCACCGTATACAGCTGGATGAACATTTACCAATCCCAATTACGGCTGAAATTGTTTTGGAAAACTATGGCCATATTGGCGAACCCTACTTGTGTTATTTTGGCAGTATTACAGGCTCCCAATTAAAGTCTTTGAAGGTTCAGCATGGTGAAAAGCTGTTTGATGCCAATATTCGCCATTTTCAGGGAAGTACAGTCGTAAACCAGGATATATCAGAAACAATCAGGAACAATCCTGAACACTTTTTCTACTTTAATAATGGTGTAACGTTTATTTGCGATGCAATCCGCCCTGTTGGTCCCCGCGATGAAACACGCTCTAAAGGTAAATTCCGGGTAGAAAATCTTTCAGTTATCAATGGAGCACAAACGGTTAGCAGTCTGGCAGTAGACTTAAATGAGGAAACTGATGCGAAGAATGTCAGGGTTCTGGCTACCTTTATTGCACTCGATACAGATTTGGAAGAGTTTGGCGGCAAAGTTACCCGCTTCCGCAACAACCAAAATACCGTATCTGATATTGACTTCGCAGCTTTGGATGAAAACCAAATTCAATGGGCGCAAACACTTCAGCAGTCAGGTATTGTCTATCGTTACAAGTCAGGTGAGCTGGACCAAGCAGATTTTGATGTTGAAATCGCAGCTAAGGCATTGGCTTGCTGGGTTACAGATAGTGAATGTAAGTTCATTGCACAAGCCAAAACAGACCCTAAGAAACTGTTTTCGCGGTTAGCTGGTGAGGAACTACATAGCTCAACCTATCAAAATTTATTTAAAGACAGCCTACAGGCCCGGCAGCTTTGGCGGATTGTTCAAATTTATCAATTAATCCGCGAATCACTTAAATCGGATGCAAGGCAATCTACAGGTACCGATAAAGATATTATAGCTAATTCTCTTATGCTGCTTTCTCATATTGTTTATCTAAAAATAAAGTCGCATATTGACCATAATGATTTGAATCTCTCCCTGCTGCATAGCAATCTCGTTCGAACTACGGCACAAGCGATCACTCAAGTTATTATTGCCGAGTATAAAAAGGTCAACTGGGGGAAAACAGCAGCCTCTGTATTCAAAAATGCTGCTGACCTCAAAACACTGAAAAGTGCTGTTATGGCCACACTGGCTAATGCATAGGAATTTATCAAGTATGAGCAAACAGTCCAAAACAAAACTTGAGCTGACGTGGATAGGTAAAGACAAAAAGCCGAAGCTTGAACCTCGAATTTTGGTGGAAGACAACAGTAAGTCTTATCATGCTAGCCACAAAGTTTCAGAGGACGACATTTTCGATAATAAGCTTATATATGGTGATAATCTTCTTGCTCTCAAAGCTTTAGAAGCCAAATATACAGGGCAAGTGAAATGCATCTATATTGATCCACCTTATAATACAGGAGCTGCATTTGATCATTATGATGATGGATTAGAGCACTCTACTTGGCTTTCACTAATGCAACAAAGAATTCATTTACTCAAGAAGCTGCTTCACGAAAAGGGAGTCATTTTTGTTCAAATTGATGATAAAGAAATGGCTTATCTTCGAATTCTAATGGATGAAGTTTTCGAGAGAAAAAACTTCTTGAACATGATCGTGGTTAAAACTTCCGACCCTTCAGGACACAAGACTGTCAATCCGTCACCGTATTCACAAACAGAATATATATTAATGTACTGTAAGGATCGATCTAAATATGTATATGAGCAGCAATATATTAAATCAGATTATGACCAGTCTTACGGGAAGTATATAACAAACATTAATGAACATTACTCGAAATGGAATTCATGCTCATTAAATGAAGTTGTCGCAACCCACCACGGGTTTAATGATGTGAAATCTGCAAAAAAATCGATTGGGAAGCTTGATTTTGAACAACTCGTTGCTGACTTTGCAAATCAGAATTCTGATTCTGTGTACCAAGCAACTGCGATTAGCAATGCTGCCGGTAGGGCAATTGTTGAAATGAGAGATGAGTCCAAGCTTAACCCTGGTGTGGTTTATAAATTTCCTCGTGAAGAATATGATGATGTTTATATCCTAAATGGTCGCCAAATCTATTTTTATTCCAATAAAATTAAAAGTATTGAAGGCGAGTTGGTACCAGCAAAACCTTTGACTAATTTATGGTCTGACATCCCGTGGAATGGAATCGCAAGTGAAGGGGATGTCGTTTTTAAGAATGGTAAAAAGCCCGAAAAACTGATTAAACGATGTATAGAAATGAGTACCGATAAAGGAGATATAGTACTTGATTCCTTTGCTGGCTCTGGCACTACTGGCGCTGTCGCTCACAAGATGGGACGAAGATGGATAATGGTTGAGTTGGGTGAACACTGTCACACCCATATTATTCCTCGCCTTAAAAAGGTTATAGATGGAGATGATCAAAGTGGTATATCCAAGTCGGTTAACTGGCAAGGCGGTGGCGGTTTTAGTTATTACAAACTCGCACCGTCCTTACTAGAACAGGACCGCTGGGGTCGCTGGGTAATCAGTAAGGAGTATGATGCTGCGATGCTGGCAGAAGCAATCTGCAAACTTGAGGGCTTTACCTATGAACCTTCCGATATTGAATGGTGGAACCATGGTTATTCAACTGAGCAGGATCGTATCTATGTAACCACACAAACACTGTCTACTGCACAACAGCATGCGCTTAGCGAAGAAGTTGGCACAGAGCGAAGTTTGCTGGTGTGTTGTAGTGCTTTTCAAGACACAGGTGATCGCTTTTCAAACTTAACGCTTAAGAAGATTCCAAAAATGGTGTTGTCTCGCTGTGAGTGGGGCCACGATGACTATAGTCTGAACATAAACAACCGGCCTACGGAAGAAGAAACAGGAGATGATTCTCTTGCAATACCGAGACAAGATGGTTTATTTGACGACAGTATTCAAGGCTAAGGGAAGTAGAACATGACAGCAAATCATATCAATAAGTCGCGAATCCTGAATGCTATTACTGGCCGGTTAAGTTTGCGCAAACCTCAAGAGCAAGCGCTCAAAGCATTAGCCAAGGCAATTGAAGCTGCGCCTGATATACTGTCTCCAACACAAGATGTTCCCGCACTGTTAAGAACCTTAAGTGCTGAATTTCCCAAATTGTCCGATTTTGAAAGGGATTTTCCTTCGTTGTGTTTTGCCCTAGCAACCGGTGTGGGGAAAACCCGTTTAATGGGCGCCTTTATCTCTTATCTCCATATTGCATATGGCATCAATAATTTCTTTGTTTTGGCTCCTAACTTAACTATTTATAACAAGTTGATTAGCGACTTTACCCCTAACACCCCTAAGTATGTGTTTACGGGGATTGCTGAGTTTTCAGCATACCCTCCCGAGATAATCACGGGCGACAATTATGAAGAACGTGGCAGAAACTTAGGTCTTTTAAGCCCAGTTACCATTAATATTTTCAATATTGCCAAAATAGTTTCAGAGGTTAGAGGCGGCAAAGCGCCAAAGATTAAACGTTTATCTGAGTACCTAGGGGACAGCTATTTCAGTTATCTTTCAGAGCTTGATGATCTGGTACTGTTGATGGATGAATCACATCGTTATCGCGCCAGTGCAGGTATGCGGGCTATCAATGAACTACAGCCTCGCTTGGGATTGGAATTAACAGCCACGCCATTTACCGAGTCAAATAAAGGACCAGTTCAGTTTGAAAACGTGATTGTTGACTACCCATTGGCTTGCGCGATGGACGATGGCTTTGTTAAGGAGCCGGCGGTAGTTACTCAACGCAACTTTGACCCTAAGCAATACAGCCTGGAGCAACTGGAGCAAGTTAAACTAGAAGATGGAGTAAGACTTCACGAGGCAACCAAGTTAGAACTATTTACCTATGCTAGGCAACACAGCGTGAAACTAGTTAAGCCTTTTATGCTTGTGATTGCCCGCGATACTACGCATGCAGCACAATTACTGGAATTAATTGAGTCAGATGAGTTCTTCAGTGGCCGCTATAGGGGTAAAGCTATTCAAGTTGATAGTTCCAGGAGTGGTGCTGATGAAGAGCAAATGATTTTACGGCTGCTGTCTGTTGAAAGCGTTGATGAGCCTACTGAAATTGTTATCCATGTCAATATGCTCAAGGAAGGTTGGGATGTCACTAACCTCTATACCATTGTTCCACTTCGTGCTGCAAATGCACGTACCTTAATCGAACAATCCATTGGGCGTGGTCTCCGCTTGCCTTACGGAAAGCGTACCGGTGTTGACGCGGTAGACAGACTTAACATTGTAGCCCATGACCGTTTTCAGGAAATTGTTAACGAGGCCAATAACCCGAGTAATCCGTTGCGCATGCGCCAGGTTATTCTGGAAAAAGATTATGATGAGCAACCTAAAGACAGTGTGGCAGTCATATCTAAACTTGAAGCATTGGTATCCGGACAGTCGCTGCAAAGCGCCACAGGCTATAAATATCAAATTGGAAGCGACAAGGAACGTGAAAAACCAATATTCAGTGGTGTCGCTGAAAAGGAAGCGGCAATGACTGCCTTGCGGGTACTGCAAAGCTATCAGAATAAACCCAGCGTAGCTCCTACAAGTAAAGCTCTGCTTAATGAAGAAATTCAGCAGCAGGCATATAAAGCCGTGTCTGAGCATCTGAGCAACAAGCAGCAGTCACTTTTGGAGGACGAGGAAAAGATTGATCTGCACGAGCTGATTACTAAAACCACCCAGCTCGTTATAGATCAAACCATTGATATTCCGAGAATAATGGTCGTGCCATCAGGAGATGTCACGTACGGATACACCCCATTCCTGCTGGATATGGGTAATCTCAACCTTCAACCTTCAAATAGAGATCTTATTATCAGAAGCTTACAGACTGATGAGCAAGTGAGCCTTTCAAGTCCGATGAATCATAAGTATCCAAGACTGGAAGACTATATCGTTGAACATTTGGTTGACTATGATGATATTTCCTATGATGAGCATGCTGAGCTTATTTATGATTTGGCGGCTCAAGCAGTCAATTACTTTCGGGATGCCCGTGAGTATTCTGAAGATGAGCTCCACAACATCTTCTATGGCTTCGGCAAGCGGATCGCTGACACCATTCATGCACAAATGGCAGAACACTATTGGGAAAAAGCCAGTTCTTACGAAGTTACAGTAACTGCAGGCTTTATTCCACTCAAGGAAGCTGCCTACACTACGGCAGATAAAGAACTCCATAACGTACGTACAACCATCCAGGATAAAAGCAAGATCAAAAAGATGCTTTTTGGTGGCTTCAAACGCTGCCTGTATGATGTACAGAAATTTGATTCTGATACTGAACGAACCTTTGCTTTAATCCTAGAGCGCGAGGCTATGAAATGGTTTAAACCGGTTAGTGGCCAGTTTCAAATTTTTTATAAAGATGGCGTCAACCACCGTGAGTACCAACCGGACTTTGTGGCAGAACTAAACGACAAAGTTATTATGGTGGAAATCAAGGCTCGTGGCGATCTATCAGATACAGTTGTACTTGCCAAAGCAGAAACTGCCAAAAAATGGTGTAACAATGCTTCAGAATACCTAGGTAAACATGGAGGCAAGCCTTGGCTATATTGGCTTATTCCACATGATGAGGTTTTGGAGAACAGAGACTTGCAGGGGTTTGTCTCGGCAGTATAGAAGGGCAGGTTTAAAAGACCAATCTTGTAGCTTTGGTTGTTAGGTAAACGCCATACCACTCCCCTTAAAGCCCAGCCGAAATGGCTGGGTTCAGAATGACCTTGAGCTCCTCTGTATTTTCTAACTTTAAAAGACAGTAACCATCTTTTGCAAAATTGAAACTTGCTTAAAACCCAGTTGTCACATAGATTGATAGTTGCAGTGTATAATTTCGTGTATAATTTTATGCCGCTGTTAGCTAAACCAAAAGGATAACGGGTGTGACTGAATACAGAAAGCTTGAAAACCAGCCGCTTAAACTGGTGCTTGTCGAGTTTCGTTTTTCGCAGATCCTGCAAATTGAGCAATACATTCCAAAATTGCAGGAGGCGCTGCGCAGGCAGTACCCTACGTTTCGCAAAAGCACTGAGCAATCTATCCACGTGCAGGCCGATCAGTTTGAGATTTCGTCCAGCCATCGCTGGTCATTTATCTCCGGCGATAAAAAACATGCGATAGATATTAGCCAGGATAAACTGGTGTACTTTACCAATGACTATCCGCGTTTTGATGGCTTTGCTGAGGCCTGCAAACATGCGCTGCAAACCGTTATTGAAATAGTAGAGCCGTCTTTGCTGTTACGTATCGGCCTGCGCTACTGTGATTTAGTTACCACAGAAAACAACGAGCAGTTCTCCCAGTTGGTTGATGAAAAATTTATTCCAACGGCAGCAACGCAAAGCCTTGGCAGCACCCGCCATTTAAAAACAGAAAACTATATTCAAACACATTGTGGAATTCTGTGTATTCGCTCTTGGTTTGGTGTAATGCCGCTGACTTGCCCACCTGACATTGACAATGTGCCGGTGCAGATTGCTCGTGATCAGGCCGCCACCGAACGGCTGCTGTTAGATTTTGATCATATCTGGGAAGCTGGCGAGGAGTCAGTGACATTTGAGCTTGAACAAGCACTGACAAGATTAGATGCCCTGCATGAAGCGTCAAGGGCCGCGTTTTGGCAGGTAACTACAGACTATGCGAGGGAAGCAAAATGGTCGTAACTGCAGAATGGAACGCTGATTGCCCAGACTGGCAGCAACTAAGTACCAACTACCGGCGCATGCCGACGTCAATTAATTTGGTTAAGGATGAGCTTGGCTACGCTATACCCGGTGTATTAAAAGGCTCTGGTGGCACTGCTACCGTTAGTTACAGCCAGTCACCCAGTGGTGCAAAGGTGTCTTTTGTCATCAGCAAAGGCAACTCGCTTGCTGTAGCGATTGAAACCATAAGCGCCACCTTCGGTTTAACCAAAGAGCAATTGGCTGACATTGTAGGCAGCACGCGTAAAAGTATCTACAACTGGATAGATGGCAGCGCGGCCCCTCGCACGGCAACACTTAGTCGCATCCATGAGTTACAGCTTACGGCCAATGAGTGGGCTAAGAGTGGCTTACCCAAACCAACTGAATTACTGAACACGCCGGTATTAGAGGGGAAAACCCTGCTTGAACTGCTGCGAAATGGTGCAAACCAAAATACCTTGTTGTTTGCCGGCACCCGACTAAGCCTGCAACACTGGCCTGCACGGTCGCTGGCTGATCCCTTTGCGTAAAGGAGACAACCGGCATGATTGGCAGCGAGCTGGAGCAAAATGGATGGCAGCAAGGCTCACTCTTTAGCGACGCTGACGCAACCCTGGTTTGTACAAATATGGATGTGACAATCAATGAGCCTTTTGTGTTGATTGTCGCCTCGCAGTCTTGTGATATTGCCAACAACAACCTGGAGCTAGACCCGCATGTAGAGGTGTATGCCGCAAGGTTAATCGATAAACCGAACGGTAACTACCTGCACAACAAAAACGCCCGCCTTCTTCATACAAAGTTTATTCAGCGTCTGCCCGGCGCGGATATGTCGGCTGAAAAACATATTGAAATAAAAGCCTTTGAAAAGCTGTTCGTGCCTAAAACACTTCTGCAAGGCCTAAGTCCTACCACAGATAGACAAATGCAAGAATACGACGTGCGTAACTTTGCTGATTGGCTGGCCGCGCGTTACTCCCGCCCTGCACTGCCCACAGCGTTTAATAATCGGATTGATGCAGCAGACCCAAGGGGCACGCTTCGCGACAAGGCGAAAAAGGCTAATAACTTGTTATCGGGTATGTACGTTGAAATTCTACCGTTTGCAGAACTGAAAGATATCGAGCGGTATCAGGTGAATTTGTTGGGCACGGTTCCAGCAGATTATGAAGGCGATTTAGCGACAGCAGAGGCTGCACTGACAAAACATGCAGACATACTGCGCGCCGCGAATATGGATGTTACACAACGTTTAGTTAGAGAAGATGAAATATCGCTGGCGTTGATCCGCAGATTTAAACGGTTTTACTATGATGACCTTTCATACCGCACTGCTGCACCATTACCGGTTGAAGTAACGGGATAAGCAGCATAAATTGCCAGTGTAATTAAGCAGAGGCTCTTTATAGTGACGAATGTTACTGCCAGATAACATACATGGTACTTCTCCCAGCAGCCGCGGTTTTCACCAAGCACCCCATTTCTACCAATTGAGCCAAATGCCGACTGACGGTTGCCGGGCTGACTTTAGCCACTTTGCCGTATTGGCTATTGCTGATGCCTTCACTGAAGTCACCATCCGGCAGCCGGTTTAGTACTTTTACTTGATCTTTGCTTAGTGGCGTTTGGTCTACCCGTTGCCAGAACTGCTTTTTAACAGCGTTTGGGCGATATCAGCCAGCGCCGGCTTTAGGCTAGCGGCTAGCGGCTAGGGTATCGAAAAACCAAACCAGCCAGGCAGCAATGTCAGTATCGCCATTTTGGCTTTGCTCCATGAGTTATGCCTCTTTTGTACCGCGACAGACAGGGTATCGCACACAACCATAGAACTGATTGCCAGCGTTAGGGCCTCTTTTAGCCGTACGTAATACCATGTCACTATTACATACCGGGCACTGAATTGCCGAAGCGACTGAGCTGATTACCGGCTTTGCTTGCAATACTTCACGGCCTTGAATTGAGCTGACTAACAGCTTGCCATCAACCAACTGGATATTTTTGCCATTGGCAAAGGTTTGCGCTTCATCTGTGAACTGGCCGGAGGTAACCACAAAAGCGCCAGCAGCGTGCTCTGCCACCATTACACCATAAAGCTCGCGCACCACGTTTACCGGTACCTTACTGGCTTTCCAGTGTTTGCATTGCACCAGATAGGTTTTGTCGTCGCTTCCCGTTAGATGTAAATCGATACCGCCATCTGCACCTTGCGCAGTTTCCGAAACTTTATAGCCTTTTTCACGGAAAAACTGGCCGACCAGCATTTCAAACTCCCTCCAGCTAATAGCTGCAAACGGATCTCGCTGTGTTGCTGAATCGAGCCGGACATTATTCAGCAGTTTTTCTCTTTTCGCCTTTGCCAGCAGGGATGCCACAGCGCCAGAGATGAAAATTGCTGGAAGTAAATATCTGCCCCAGTAAGCAAAGTAATAGGTAAGTGCCCCGGTGACATGCGCCATAGGATTTTTCGGATCAATTACCGGCATTACCGCCAGACTATCGAGATAAAAATAGAATCCGATTGCCATGGATATACTAAGCCACCAGGGCAGGAAACTAGCGATGCCAAAAAGATCTTCAACTAGGGTGGATTTACGACGTCTGCCCATCAGCGATTACCAAAAGACCTGACATCAAACGTCAAAGGCATAGCCAAAACAATGAGTTTTTCCTTATCTTTCAATTTCGTTATCCTTAACTGCAAACATCGTTTGTACCGACTTTAAAGCAGCGTGATTTCCTTTGCAACGTCTAGGGCTTGTTGATCTTTCGTGATGGATTATTAGACAGCATGATGGGCTGGTATAATTACTTTCGCCAAAAACTAACCATGACAACCCATCATGCCAAGAACAATGTTAACAGACGAGTACTGGTCAAAGCTAATCAGATTGATGCTTAAAACGGGCCGCGTATATGACAAGCCGGAACACAGAAATACTTTCGAAGGCATTTTGTATCGGATGCGGGTCGGTTGCCCTTGGCGCGATGTGCCAGAAGCTTTTGGAGATTGGAGCGCCATCTACCGGCGTTTTAACCTGTGGTCTAAGAAAGGCATTCTAATGCAGCTATTCGCAGAGTTAAGGCAATTGGCTGATTTAGAGTGGGAATTTATAGACGGCAGCATCATCAAAGCGCATCAGCATGCGACAGGTGCTCGCTCAGAAGATAAAGAAGCGGTTGGGAAAAGTCGTGGTGGTAACACGACGAAAATCCATATGGCAGTGGATAGTTGCGGCTTGCCAATAGATTTTATTGTGACAGGCGGTGAGGTTCATGACAGTAAAGCTGCCATAGAATTACTAAAACAGCTGCCTGATGCCGAACACGTTATCGCTGACCGGGGCTATGATAGCGAGAAGATACGAGAGCAGATCCGAGAGAAAAAGGGCGTCCCTAACATACCGCGCAAGCGTAATTCGAAGATTGGGAATGGCGATATTGACTGGTGTCTGTACAAACATCGCCATCTGGTTGAGAACGTGTTTGCCAGGCTAAAACATTACCGCTCAGTAGCAACAAGGTATGATAAATTAGCCCGGAATTATGCAAGTACACTGGCCTTGGCTTGCTGCCTTATATGGCTGCCAATGTGGGTTGGCTGAATTATGAACAGCAAAGATCAACAGGCCCTAGTAACAAGCGTTAAAGCAGCCGATGAAACGCCGGCTCTTCAAAGTAAGCATAATCGCCCAGCCGCAACGCCTGCTGGCGGCGCGCCCGGGCTGAGGGCTTGCGCTCGGCAATGCTGATACCAAACACTTCCAGGTGCACCTTTTCCATTAGTTGTTGCACTTGTTGGCGGCTGCATAGCTGCAATAGCTCTCCAGCATGAATAAAGCCTTGTGCGCGCAAGCGTTGCTCGCTGTTATCTTTGCCCGCTTTACTGGCCTGGAATAGATCGCGAAATTGCGCTTCTAAGGTTATTAAGAATAAATTTTGCTGTAGCACGCTCATATTAGCCTCCTTTGATAATTGGCATCCTTGCCGATTTGTCCCTGCGCTTCCAAGCAAATAGCATCCTTGCTAATAGCTTCCTTAAAAAAGCATCCTTGCCAATAGCGTCCTGCTAGCTGGTCCATACACTGTCATGGTTAGTGACATGTCATCCGTGAGTCACCATCTTAGGCTGTTTCTTTTTTCACGCCATACTGTGCAGGTATTCAGTGTATGATTTTCAGGCAGATGTTTTTTGGCCTTTGCGCCAACCCCTTTAAGACGTTCACGCACTGGCTTAGAGTTGGTGCAACACCCAACATAACGCGAGCTAACTATGAACAACCAACCTATTCGCGCTGAGGATTTACCCCGGCTAACCCGCTTACAAGAGCTGTGTAAAACTCTCAATGCTATTGAGCACTTAGCCAAAGCTAAGCACGATAAAGTGGTGTATGCTGGGCGTATTTGGCGCTATGCCGATTTGGTTTATCTGGCCTATGAGTATTATGTGCTGGCTATTCCGTATGGCTTAAAAATTGATAACTTCAGCCAGTGGTTAGCGGCAGAGCAAGCCATTTTAAAGCAGTTTAATTTACCCTGGCCGGTTGCTACCTTTAATGCAGCAACGGATAACGCCTAAAACGTATTGATTGCAGGTGTGTATGCTAATCAGACACATTTTACAGGAGTTTAGATGCAAAACCCTCAACCGCTTTCGACAGATAGCCCTAGTAGCCTAGACGCCAGCGGCTGGCCGCTGCGCTGGGAGCTATTAATGCGTTACCGGCTTATTGAAATTGTCGCGCTATGGGAAGGCCGTTTAACCACGAATCATTTATGTAATAGTTTTGGTATCGCACGCCAGCAGGCATCGAAAGATATTAACGCCTATTTGCGCGATATTGCGCCGGGTAACCTGGTGTATGACGGCAAGCTTAAAGGCTATAAACCGGCTGCCAGTTTTACCCCCAAAGTGACCAGTGGCCTGGCCGATGAATACCTGCATGCGCTGGCCAGCACCAAAGATTTTGCCCATACCTTTAGCCAGCTCGATTTAGGCTTTGCCCATACCGAAATGCTCACGCCGCCACTACGCCAGGTAAACCCGGATATTCTGCGGGCACTAGTACAGGCCGCACGCGACGGTAAAAAGATTGATATGGGTTATGTGTCACTCACCAGCCCGGATGAAGAAAGCCGCATTATTGCTCCGCATACGCTGGTATGCACGCCACTGCGCTGGCATGTGCGTGCTTACTGTGAGAAGAACCGCGAGTTTCGGGATTTTGTGTTAAGCCGCTTTCGCGGCATAAATGGTATCGAAGGCGATGCTGAGATGACCAAAGAACAGGATGAACGTTGGAATACTACCATTGATATCGTACTGGTGCCCGATTCACGCTTAACCGACTATCAAAAAGCCATTATTGCCGAAGATTACAATATGCAACACGGCAAGCGGGTGTTCTCGGTACGCTCAGCACTGGTGCCTTATGCCGTGCAGGCGTTAAACCTGGATTTAGCAAAAATTGAAGCACGCCCGGAGGCGCAGCAGATTATGGTGGCGAATTTAGATGAAGTTAAACGGCATGCGTTTTGAAAGTATGTCGAAATAATAGCAAAAAATCGACACATGAAATTGCTATGTCGATCCATTCGACATAAACTGATCTATTAGTGCATTTATGTCGATTTAGACTGGAAATTTAAACATGACTTGGCAAGCAGAACTGCCTTACAACCAATTACCTACATTGCCACCAAACTTAGATTCCATAGAAACTAGGGCTGTGCTGAAAGCCTGTATTTCTGCTCGCGCCGCTTTAGCAGAATTAAAAAAGGCCGGTGAGCTCATTCCCAACCAAAGCATGCTGATTAATCTACTGCCTTTGCTTGAAGCAAAAGATAGTTCAGAAATTGAAAATATTGTCACCACTACCGACAAGCTTTTTCAATATGCGCTAGAAGACAAAGGCGCAGATCATGCAACAAAGGAAGCGTTACGTTACAGAACAGCGCTATACCAAGGCTATATTCAGCTTGAAAAAAAGCCGCTTTGCACAGCAACAGCGATTGAGGTATGCAGTACATTAAAACACGCTGAAATGGATATTCGTAAAGTACCGGGGACTGTTATAGGCAACCAAACGACCGGAGAAATTATCTATACTCCGCCTGCTGGAGAAAACATTATTCGCGACTTGTTAACAAACTGGGAGCGATTTCTGCATAATGACGATGATCTCGATCCATTGATCAAGATGGCAATTAGCCATTATCAATTTGAAGCCATACACCCCTTTTATGACGGAAATGGTCGAACAGGCCGTATTTTAAACGTTTTATACCTTATTGAATGTGGTCTGTTAACGCTACCTATTTTGTATTTAAGTCGTTTCATCGTTCATAACAAACAAGACTATTATCGCTTGCTAAACCAAGTTACCAAAGATCAGAATTGGGAAGGTTGGTTGTTATTTATGCTAAAAGGTGTCGAGCAAACAGCCATATGGACCTGTGATAAAATCACAGCGATTAGGGCGCTTATGGAAAGTACAACCCTTTACGTAAAAGCACAGCTGCCTAAAATATATAGCTATGAGCTTGTTCAGCTTATTTTTGAGCAACCCTATTGCCGCATCAGTAATCTGGTTGAACGTAATATTGCAAAACGCCAAACTGCTTCAACGTATTTAAAACAGTTAGCAGATATTGGTGTGCTGCAAGAAATCGATTCCGGAAAGGAAAAATTATTTGTACACCCGCGATTGATGACGTTAATGACAAAAGACAGCAATAGCATACAAGCTTTTTGAGCGTGCAAAATATTCCCCCAGTGCGCTCACACAGCAGTTTTTTTTGTAAAACCACGTCGATTCATCGCCAACAATAAATCCTTACCAAATTGGTAATCGTTGCAATGGGTTCACCGTAGAGCAATACGTTGAGCGTTGAGACATTGTTAGTCATCATCGTCCTCTAACTGATATGCGGGTGATATTGGCTCACTTTCATCGCTAACACCGTTATTATGTGTACCTATGCTGCTGCGAATGATTGACTTAATGGCCGGCACGGACTTTTTAGGGGCAACAAATAACTCTAGATCGAGCACGCGGGCAATCGCTATCAAACTGGACATTCTTAAATCAACGCCACCAGACTCGATCTTCGAAATATGGCTTTGCGGTACACCCGACCGCGCGCTCAACTCTCTTTGGCTAAAACCCTTACTTATTCGCGCTTCTCGAAGGCTTTGTAGTATCTGCTCTGTTACATAGCTCATTTCGATACGCCTTAATGTATCACTGAGAAATAATTATATGCATAAACATATCAACCTAACCAAGAGAACACAAGAATGATTAGTTATTACATATCATAAATCGACCTTGATACACAAATGTAGATAACACGGCGCACAGCAAGTAAACCCGGCACCCCATTGTTGGTAATTGACTGCGGAATGTAGAGGCAAATAACCGAAACAATACTTTTTATATATCTAACTCAGCCCTGCCATTAATCACCAATATCGGTTATTTATCAAGAAAACCTGTTTCTGTCTCAATATATTCACCGTTATCGGTGATAATAATTGAAATTTCCCAAAGCCCAACTATAATCACCGGATGTGGTGATTAATATATTAAGAAGCGACTCCCGTTATGGCAAAGAAAGTCACGGCGTCAAACATGCCTAACTCAGTATTTATCGAAAATGCCGAAATATTAGGGCGACTGATTAAAGCGAAACGCACAGAGCTTGGCATTAAATTGGCAGACTGTGCGGCGCTGTGCGGCATTGGCATTAATACCTTATCGCGTATCGAAAACGGCAACGCCAATTGCACTCTAGCCGCAGTTTTCTCTGTGTTAAACGGCTTGGGAATTAAGCTAACATCGAAAGAGTTGACGACAGCAGCGAACTCCTCCTCAGCTGAAAGGAAGTGGATTTGATGATGGAGAAAATCAATGCGTACCAACTGCAGGTAACTTATGGCGATGATGTTATCGGCACCTTGGCGTTGGATAACACAACCAATTTATTAAAACTTAGCTATACACCGCAGTGGCAACAACAGGGATTTGCCATTTCACCGCATTTACCACTTAACAATCAGCATGCTCCGGAAGTTGCCTACAACTATCTTGATAACGCCCTACCGGAAGGTGAAGCGCGAAAGCTGCTGACTGAAAACTTAGGTGTTTCGGAGAAAAATGTCTATTCGCAAGTACGTGCTATTGGTAATGATTTAGCAGGTGCCATCGTATTTAGGCCTGTGCAAGCAGAGCATATAGATAGAACGCAACCCATCTTCAGGCTAATTGAAGAAGCAGAGTTAATTGAAAGACTCCACATTAAAGAAGAGATTGGTTTACTAACATGGGACGACAAGCCCCGGCTTAGCGTGGCAGGTGTGCAGGACAAATTAAATGTCTTTATCGATAATGCCGGAAACCTTGGTTTTGGCGACGGCTCCCTGTGCTCTACCCATATCCTGAAATTTGAAAAGAAAAACTGCCCAAACCTCGTATTAAACGAATTCTTCTGCATGACGCTTTCAACTGCTATTGGTTTACCGACAGCTGAAGTGGCATTCAGGCGCTTCGGGTCTCATCCGGCACTGATCGTTAAGCGCTTTGATCGCAAATATGTGAGCGACGACAGCACAGTGTTGCGACGCCACGTGATAGACGGCTGCCAGGCGCTCAACTTATCCAGAGACCATAAATATGAGCGTAACCTTGGCGATGGCCGGGACGTGAAGCATATTCGTGATGGCGCAAGTTTAGAAAAATTGTTTGGGTTTTGTCGAAAAATGTCTTCGCCGGTCGAGAGCATACAATGGCTGCTCCACTGGCAATTGTTCAATTTGATGATCGGCAATTACGACAGTCACGGCAAAAACGTGTCGCTGTATTTCGATGACAGCACCGCCCGCTTTACCCCAGCTTATGATTTAGTTAACGTCTCGATGTTCCCACAATTCAAGCATGTACTGGCAATGGCGATGGGCGATGAATTTGAACCTGACACCATACACGCCTATCAGCTGGCAGACTTTGCAGAAACGTGTAACATCGATAAAAAGCTATTGTCGAGACTGTTAGTTAGCTTAGCTGATAAAGTGCTCAACCAGCTTTCCTCTGACTTACATATTAATCAGCTGAAACAACTGCCCAGCATTACCGCTGATGACATTCAGTACTTTCTGGTATTGCGTGACAACATAGTTGCGAGAACAACCCACTTGAAAGCTCAGGCAGCCGAAATCCCGTTGATCCGGTTATAGCGACATACTTTGGCAAATGATCAGGTTAGCTTGAGCTATAGCGGGCTATTTCTGAAAAACAGTAGCGCAGACAACTCTAAAACCAACACTGGCCTCTTGGTCTGACCAGTGCTAAGCTAGCGCTTTACTAGCAGCATTTTCGGAAAACAGGAGTGGTTATGGCGGTATCGTTACGTAAAGCGAATTGGTTTTTAAAGCTGTTTGCCTGGCGCTATATTCCGCTGATTGGCTTTTGCTCGCCGAAAATTATCCGCATGGATGACAAAACCGTTGAAGTGACGATGCCGCATAAATGGCGCACCAAAAACCATCTGGGCAGTATCTATTTTGGTGCCCTTGCTATTGGTGCCGATCTGGCCGGTGCTTTTTTGGTATTTACCAAAGCCAAGGCGCGGGGTGTTAATGCCAACTTTGCTTTTAAAGATGTGGAAGGTAAATTCCTGAAACGGCCGGAGAGCACGGTGCATTTTATAAGTCATGATGGCGATGTGATTGATCAGATGCTGGATGAGTCTATCGCGACCGGCGAGCGGATCAATCGCCCGGTGTCGGTAATCGTAACCTGCCCGGAAAAAAATGGTGACGACGTGATGGCGAGTTTTACCCTTACCTTGTCAATTAAAGCCAAAGCCCGCAGTAAATAAATCTTTTCAACCGGCCCTTGTTGGCCGCCCGGTTCTCCCCTACACTAACTGTACTCAAAGGGGAGTAGCTTCTCGCTGGTTAGTCGTCATCACGGCATTTTGCCCGGCTGCCAGGTTCAGACCCTATCTGAATAAGCAAGACCTTTGCCTAACGGCAACAGGTCTTTGCGTCTACAATACCTGCTGCAATCATAATCAAGATTAATGGTAGTCATATGGTCTCTATTGCAAGCCCCACACTTTGGTTGGTTTTTTTTGGTATCGTGCTGATTATGCTGGCGATTGACCTGTTTCTGGTCGGCGGCGGCAAGGCACATAAAGTCAGTTTACGTGAAGCCGCTACCTGGTCGGTGATCTGGGTGACGGTGTCTATGGCCTTTGCCACCGGCCTGTGGTTTTATCTGGATGCAGAACAAGGTCGGGCACTGGCTAACGCGAAAACACTGGAGTTTGTGACCGGCTATCTGATTGAAAAGTCATTGGCGGTAGACAATGTGTTCGTCTGGTTAATGATTTTTAGCTACTTTGCCGTACCGGCCGAATTACAAAAGCGGGTGCTCATCTACGGCGTGCTGGGTGCCATTGTGATGCGCACCATCATGATTTTTGCCGGTGTCTGGCTGATCCAACGTTTTGACTGGATACTTTACGTTTTCGGTGCCTTTCTGGTGTTTAGCGGTATCAAAATGTGGTTATTCGCTGAAGCCTCGCCGGATCTGTCAAAAAATGCCGCTCTGCTGTGGCTGCGCAAACACTTGCGCTTAACTGATGAGCTGGACGGCGAAAAATTTACCGTAATAAAACCACATAAAAAAACCGGTAAGCTGGTGCGTTACGGTACGCCACTGCTACTGGTGCTGATTTTGGTCGAAATTACCGATCTGATCTTTGCGGTCGACTCGATACCAGCGATCTTCGCCATCAGTACTGACCCCTTTATTGTGTTAACCTCCAATATCTTCGCCATTCTGGGCTTACGGGCAATGTACTTCCTGCTGGCCGACTTTGCCGATCGCTTTAGTTTGCTCAACTATGGCCTGGCGCTGGTGCTGATTTTTGTCGGTTGTAAGATGCTGTTGCTGGATATATTCCATATTCCGGTCTACATCTCGTTACCCGTTGTAGCCTGTTTTATTGGCGGCTCGATCTGGCTGTCGTTACGTAAAGCTAAGCTCGAAGCCAGTAAGCACAGCGCAAGTTAAGCCACGCTGGTGTTTAAGTTTGCGCCTGCCTGGTGCAGGCAGTAAACTTAGCGCCAGTATAGCTAAGCAAGGTATTCCCCGTGATCGATCACAGCATGCAGCAATTAAGCGGCAACCTGTTTATTATTTCGGCGCCCAGTGGCGCCGGCAAATCGACGCTGATCCAGGCGCTGCTAAAGCGTTACAGCGATATGCGCTTAAGTGTGTCGCATACCACCCGTGCGCCACGAGCAGGCGAGCAGGATGGCGTGCATTATCACTTCACCACTATTCCCGATTTTCAGCAGCGTATCGCCAACGGCGAATTTTTAGAAAGTGCCGAGGTATTCGGTAACTACTATGGCACCTCAACACAGGCTATTCGCGAATTACTCAGTCAGGGTATCGATGTGTTTCTTGATATTGACTGGCAGGGCGCACAACAAATCCGCGCCAAGGTGGCCGGTACTATTGGTATCTTTATTCTGCCGCCCAGTCTCGACGCGCTGCAGCAGCGGCTGACCCATCGCGCTACCGATAGCGCCGAAGTCATCGCTAAACGCATGGCGCAGGCCCAAAGCGAAATGTCGCATGCCTTCGAATATGACTATCTGATTATTAATGACCAGTTAGAGCAAGCTTACAATGAGCTGGAGCGCATCGTACTGGCGCAGCGTAACCGCTTTAGTAGCCAGGCTCACCGGCAGCAGGCTTTGCTGGAACAACTGTTGGCGAAAGCAGCAAAATAGCGTACACTATGCGGTCTTGTAATACCTGTATTAACACTGAATTATTCCGGAGTGCTGAATGGCTCGCGTAACCGTTGAAGATGCTGTAGATAAAATTGGTAACCGTTTTGACTTAATTCTGGTTGCAGCACGCCGTGCTCGTCAGCTGTCAGTGGAAGGCAAAGAACCCATGGTTGACCGTGAAAACGACAAACCGACTGTGGTTGCACTGCGCGAAATTGAAAAAGGCTTTATTACTCAGAGCATCCTGGACCTACAGGAGCGCCGCGATCAGTTACAGCAAGAAGCCTCTGAAATGGCTGCCGTTGCTGCCATTATCGGCTCAGATCAGTAAAAAAAGCCTGCCAAACTGCTGCCAACGGCCTTTCTGCCGTTGGCATTCGCCAAATTTACACGTATATTCTAAGCTTAAGCAGCATAGTCGCTGTGTTAATCTATGCAGTAAAAAGCCGTAATCAGGATTGACACCCGCAACCTTTGTTTTGTGCTGTGTTCGTTTGGAGATCCCGTGTATCTGTTTGAAGGTCTGAAAAATCAGATAAGTGCGTATCTGCCCCCGGAGCAGGTTAATCTGGTACAACAGGCCTATGTGGTTGCCAGAGATGCACATGCACCGCAGTTTCGTTCTAGCGGTGAGCCCTATATTACCCACCCGGTAGCGGTCACCAGTATTCTGGCCGAGATGAAACTCGACCACGAAACACTGATGGCCGCCCTGCTACATGATGTGATTGAAGACACCCCGGTTACCAAAGAAGATCTTACCCGCTTGTTTGGCGCGACCGTGGCAGAACTGGTGCAGGGTGTTAGCAAACTCGATAAAGTAAAATTTAAAGATATCAAAGAGTTTGAAACTACCAACCTGCAAAAAATGTTTATGGCGATGACCCAGGATATCCGGGTTATTCTGATTAAACTGGCCGATCGCACCCACAATATGCGCACCCTAGGGGCGTTAAAACCAGAAAAACGCCGCCGTATTGCCAAAGAAACCTTAGAACTATACGCGCCGATCGCCAACCGCCTGGGTATTCATAATATCAAAAATGAGCTGGAAGACTGGGGTTTTCAGGCGCTATACCCAATGCGTTACCGTGCTCTTAGCTCAGCGGTTAAACAGGCGCGCGGTAACCGCCGTGAACTGCTGGAAAAAGTGCAGCAGGATATCCGCAACCGCATTCAACAAACGGGTATTCCGGCTGAGGTCAGTGGCCGCGAAAAACATCTGTACAGCATCTACCGCAAAATGAAAAACAAAGAGCTGATGTTCAATGATGTAATGGATATCTATGCGTTTCGGGTCGTGGTCGACAGTATCGATAACTGCTACCGCACCCTGGGGGTAATGCACAACCTGTTTAAACCCATTGAAAGCCGCTTTAAAGACTATATCGCTATTCCAAAGCAAAACGGCTATCAGTCGCTACATACGTCACTGATTGGTCCGCACGGTATTCCGGTAGAAATTCAGATGCGCACCCGCGAAATGGATGAAATGGCCGACAAAGGTATCGCCGCGCACTGGATGTACAAGGTTAACGGCGAAGTGCGTGAGTCTACCGCCCAAATCCGCGCCCAGCGCTGGATGCAAAGCCTGCTGGAATTACAGCAAAGCGCCGGTAACAGCCAGGAGTTTGTCGAAAACGTTAAATCCGAGCTGTATCCGGACGAGCTCTATGTCTTCACGCCAAAAGGCCGCATCGTCGAGCTGCCCATTGGTGCTACAGCGGTCGATTTTGCTTATGCGGTGCATACTGATATCGGTAATAAGTGCGTTGGCGCCAAGGTTGACCGCCGGCCCTACTCGCTAAGCAAACCACTGGAAACCGGGCAAACGGTGGAGATTATTACCAGCCCCGGCGGTAAGCCTAATGCCAACTGGTTAAACTATGTGGTCACCAGCCGCGCTATTCTGGGTATCCGGAACTACCTGAAAAAACAACAGCAAAACGAAGCTGTTAGCCTGGGTAAACGCTTACTGACGTCCGCTTTGGGTACAGTGAAACTGGAAGAGATTAGCCAGGAGCGGATTGAGCAGGTCCTGACCAACTTACAACAACCGACGCTGGATGCACTATATAGCGAAATCGGCCTCGGTAACCAATTACCGATAGCAATTGCCCGCCGCTTATTGGGTGAGTTTGATAGCGATGAGCCGCAAAGTAAGGCGCCGGCTATCCCCAAAGGCAATACCTTTATCGTCGGCTCCGAAGGTATGTTGGTCACCTTTGCCAAGTGTTGCCGGCCGATACCCGGCGATCCTATCGTCGCCAACGCCACACCGGGCAAAGGTCTTAACGTGCACCGCGCTGAGTGTCGTAATATCAAAGGCTGGGAACGTGAACCGGCAAGGTTCTTCCCGGTACGTTGGGATAATACGACGGAGAAGCAGTTCCTGTGTGATATCCGGGTGTTTATTCTGAATAAACAAGGCGTGCTGGCAAAACTGACCACGATGATCGCCACTCAGGACTCTAATATTCAGGATTTATCGACTGAAGATCGCGATACCGGCGAATATGTGATAAAAATCACCCTCTCGGTGAAAGATCGGGTACATCTGGCCAATGTGATGCGCAAAATCCGCGTCATGCCCGATGTGCAAAAAGTTTACAGAAGGAAATAAGCGTTCATGTCAAAAGTGATTATCCGTACTGATGCCGCGCCAGCGGCCATCGGCACCTACAGCCAGGCGGTAAAAATTGGCACTACCGTGTATTTGTCCGGCCAGATCCCATTAGTGCCAGCTACGATGCAAATGGTGTCAGAAGATTTTGCCGAGCAAACCCATCAGGTGTTTAAAAACTTAAGCGCGGTGTGTGAAGCGGCCGGCGGCACTCTGAATAATATGGTAAAGGTAAATATCTTTTTAACTGACCTGAGCCAGTTCGCCACGGTGAATCAGATTATGAGCCAGTACTACCAGGAGCCATATCCGGCACGAGCTGCGGTACAAGTCAGTGCCCTACCCCGCGGTGCGCAAATTGAAATCGACGGCGTGATGGAAGTGCCGTCAACCTACTAACCTCTACCTACTTAGGCCAGGTTTTGAGCCAGACCCGTCTTGATAATATCGCCATTTCAGCCATTAAAGGCGTCGGCAGAAAAGTTGCTGAACGCCTGGCGAAACTGGCGATTTTTAGTATTCAGGACATCTTATTTCACCTGCCGCTGCGTTACGAAGATCGCACCCGCCTTTACCCTATTGCCGACTTAATGCCGCTGTTGCACGCCACAGTACAAGGCGAGGTACAAAGTAGCGAGGTGCATTTTGGTAAAAGACGCAGTTGGCTGGTTACCGTCAAGGATGGCAGCGGCAGCATTACGCTGCGGTTTTTTCATTTTTCGGCGGCACAAAAAAATGCCGTGGTAAAAGGTAGCCGCTTACGTTGCTTTGGCGAGGTCAAGCGCGGCCCGCGCGGCCTCGAGATGCTGCATCCGGAATACAAAGTATTACAGGATGAGGCCTTGGAGCTGCAAGTCGCCGAAACCCTGACGCCAATTTACCCGACCACCGAAGGCTTAAAACAAGCCACCTGGCGCAACCTGACCGATGCCGCCCTGACTTACCTGAAGCAATATGCGCCAACCGAATATTTACCGGCGGAGCTGATGCGCCAGCCCTGGTCGCTGGCCGAGGCACTGCATTATATTCACCGCCCACCGCCGGATGCGCAGCTTACGCTGTTAGAAGCAGGCAAGCACCCGGCGCAGCAACGGCTGATTTTAGAAGAGCTGATTGCGCAGCAGCTGAGTATGTATCAGCTACGTAGTCAGGGCCAGCAACAGCAGGCGGTGGCATTGCCTGCGCCGGCAAAATTACTCAACGACTTTTTAAGACAACTGCCGTTTCAGCCCACCGGCGCCCAACAGCGGGTGGTGGCAGAAATTCAGGCTGATCTGGCCAAACCGCTGCCAATGCTGCGCTTAGTGCAGGGCGATGTCGGCTCCGGTAAAACGCTGGTCGCGGCGCTGGCGGCGTTAACTGCTATCGGCAATGGCTATCAGGTGGCGTTAATGGCCCCCACCGAGCTTCTGGCCGAACAGCATGCGTTAAATTTTCAGCGCTGGTTTGCACCGCTCGGTATTCAGTTAGCCTGGCTGGGCGGTAAAAGCAAAGGTAAGGCGCGCGAACAGAGTCTGGCCGCGATCGGCGATGGCAACGCTCAAATGGTGGTGGGGACCCATGCGCTGTTTCAGCAACAGGTTGAATTTAAACAACTGGCGCTGGTGATTATCGATGAACAGCACCGCTTTGGCGTGCATCAGCGGCTGGCACTGCGTGAAAAAGGCGGCATTGCCGGCCATTATCCGCATCAGCTGGTGATGACGGCAACGCCGATCCCTCGCACCCTGGCAATGACTGCCTATGCCGATCTGGATACCTCGGTGATTGATGAATTACCGCCGGGCCGCACACCGGTGACTACCGTCGCCATTCCGGATAGCCGCCGCGACGAGGTGATTGCGCGGGTAAAGCAGGTGGTAACCGAACAACAACGGCAAGCATACTGGGTTTGCACCTTAATTGAAGAATCGGAAGCGCTGCAATGCCAGGCCGCTGAGGATACCGCGACCTTGCTACAACAAGCGCTGCCAGAGCTAAAAATTGGTCTGGTGCATGGCCGCTTAAAAAGCGCTGAAAAACAGCAAATTATGCAAAGCTTTAGCAGTGGTGAGCTGGATTTATTGGTCGCCACTACCGTGATTGAGGTGGGTGTCGATGTGCCCAACGCCAGTCTGATGATTATCGAAAACCCGGAGCGGCTGGGCCTGGCGCAGCTGCATCAGCTGCGCGGCCGGGTTGGCCGGGGTAGCGCCGTGTCGCATTGTGTGCTGTTATACCATGCACCGCTGTCGCGCACAGCACTGGCACGCTTGTCAGTGCTGCGCGAAAGTAACGACGGCTTTGTTATTGCACAGCGCGATTTGGAAATTCGCGGTCCCGGTGAGCTATTGGGCACCCGGCAAACCGGTTTAATGCAGTTTAAAATTGCTGACCTAACCCGCGATAGCGAGTTACTGCCACAAGCTCGGCAACTCGCAGCGATAATGTGGCAACAACACCGGCCCGCCAGCCTGCAACTGATTAAACGCTGGCTCGCCAACAAAGAAATTTACGGCCACGCCTAACTTATCCACACGTCTCCGGTACCGGTCTGACCAGTTTATCCACAGCACTCCGGTACAAAGCTAACACTGAACCGGAGTGTTGTGGATAAAAATGTGGCAGATCATGACGAACCAAGAGGTATGCTATGCAAGATCTTACTGCTCTGTCGCCCTATCAAATCCGCCAGCTGTGTCGCAGCGGTGAATTTGCCAGCAATACCTCGGGCCTGGCGCCGGGTTTTGTGCAGGCCAATATGGCGATTATCCCTGCCGCCTATGCCGCCGACTTCCTGCAGTTTTGTCACTTTAACCCCAAGCCCTGCCCGCTGCTGGGTATGGCGGCTCGTCCCGGTGCTGTTGCGCTGCCGGCACTGGCACAAGATTTAGATATTCGCACCGACTTACCGCGTTACCGCATTTTTCGCCATGGCGAACTGGTGGATGAAGTGACTGATCTGACTACCGTCTGGCGCGATGATCTGGTGACCTTTTTAATCGGCTGTTCTTTTTCATTTGAAGAAGCATTACTGGCTGATGGCCTGGAAATTCGCAATATAACCGAACAGGTCAATGTACCGATGTATCGCACTAACCTGGCCTGTCAGAGTGCCAGGGTGTTTAGCGGCAATATGGTGGTCAGTATGCGACCAATGAAACCAGCCGATGCGATCCGCGCCATTCAGATTTGCTCGCGCTTCCCGCAAGTACATGGCGCGCCGGTGCATTTTGGCGATCCGGCGGCTATCGGTATTCGAGATATCAATCAGCCTGATTATGGCGATGCGGTAACGATTAAACCCGGTGAAGTGCCGGTATTCTGGGCCTGTGGTGTCACACCGCAGGTGGCGATTGCCAATGCCAAGCTAGATTTTTGTATTAGCCATGCGCCCGGGCATATGCTGGTTACCGACTTAACCAACAGTAAACTGGCGGTGTTGTAAACCGGCTAAACTCGAGCCTGGCAACTTGTGATAGGCATGCTTAAACGCTAGAATGACCTAAATAGAGACTGCATTAAGGACCTAATAAATGACCTCTAGAATTTTAGCTGATGTAGCAGCAAGCATTACTGAATTAAAAGCCAACCCGATGAAAGTTGCGACAAGTGCATATGGTGCACCTGTCGCGGTTCTTAATCGAAACGAGCCTGCATTTTACTGTGTACCCGCTAAAGCATACGAAGACATAATGGATCGTCTCGAGGATCTCGAACTGCTTGCAATTGCAAGAGAACGGGAATCAGAAGAAAGCATCTCGGTTAACATCGATGACCTATAAACTTGATTTTAAAAAGAGCGCCTGGAAAGAATGGCAAAAACTTGGCTCGACATTACAGCAACAGTTTAAAAAGAAACTGGTTGAGCGCTTAGAAAACCCACACGTTCCCGCCTCCAAACTCTCTGGCGCTGAAAATATGTATAAAATCAAATTGCGCCAGTCAGGGTACCGCCTCGTTTACCAGGTAAAAGATGATGTCATTGTCGTAACGGTTTTAGCGGTAGGAAAACGAGAGCGAACTGATGTTTACCTTAGTGCAATAAAGCGATTGCATGACTGATTAATCACACCGAAACCGCAGCTGACCCACACCTTGAGAACATATGGATAAACTGTACCGGCTTGACTGGTCAGACCGGTACCGGAGACGTGTGGATAAGTCAGAGACGTGTGGATAAATCAGGCGCGCAGCGTTCTGCAGACGATGTGACCGCGACCGCTGTTTTTAGCCTGATACAGCGCCTTGTCGGCCAGTAACAGCAAATCATCGTTCGCGCCCTGCCCGGTCACAGCGATACCAATACTGATACCGTGTTTATCACCAAAAGGGCTGGCCTGATAACTTTGCTGAATGCGACTGGCAACGTCTTGCGCTTCCAGACGCTGACAGCCGGGCAACACCAGTAAAAATTCATCACCCCCTAAACGCGCGGCAAAGTCATAATCGCGGGTATGTTGCTGTAAAATTGCCCCCAACGCCTGCAAAGCTTCATCGCCCGCCTGATGCCCAAAGTTATCATTCAGTTGTTTAAAGTTATCAAAGTCCAGCGTAATCACCGCTATCTGCTTTTGATCGGTGTCGACTTCGGTGCAGCGCTGCCAGAAATCCGCAAAACCACGCCGGTTTAATAAGCCGGTTAAGGGGTCACGTTCGGCCAGGGCTTTTAACGAATCACGGTCCTGATAGGCAAGTTGTAAACGCTGGCGGGTAAACTGGAGCCGCTGCTGCAATTTAAATAAACGCTGCCATTGTGCCAAGGTCCAGGATACGGCTTCGGCAATCAGCTGCAGTTGTTCATGCTGCTCTGCACTAAGGTATTGCTCACGAGTACTGGCACCACACACAGTACCAATGATTTTCTCCTGATGCTGCACCGGCACGGCAAAAAAGGTATTCATGCCCAGGGCCGCACCAGCGCTTAGCGGATAATGCTGTTTAATCTCGTTGTCTTGCCAGTGTTCGTCATTAAACAGCAGCCGGCACATCGAGTCTTGCCAGTCGATTTCACTGCCCTCGACAATGCCAATTTCACCAGTTCCCACCACTACGGCCACTTGTTGGCGCGCCAAAACAGGATCGATATAGGTTACGAAAGCGGTTTCCAGCCCGGTGATTTTGCATACCAGTTGCATCAGCGGCATTAACGCCTGCTTTAAATCTTTTATTCTGCTATCAAACCGCGCATTGCTCATACTGCCTCTAAGCTCCTGCCGTAGCGTCTACCTATTAAAGCACAACTTGTTACTTACTGTTCAGATATTTTCAACAAAGGCAAAGTTCATGGAATACTTTATTCCGCTATGAAATGCATAAAGAATTTTTTATTAGAACAGCGCTACCAACCTCTGGACAAGGCGGGGCCAGTCGCGCAAACTAGCAGCAATCTGTGTTGCTGCCCTGAAGCCTGCTTTGGGTTTAGCACTCAAACGCCAGTAAGGAGAACCCCATGCCCGCCCGCTTATTACTCAACTGTGATCTCGGTGAAAGCTTCGGTAGCTGGACTATGGGGTTAGATGAGCAGGCCATGCCCCATATCGACCTGGCTAATATTGCTTGCGGTTTTCACGGCGGCGATCCTGATGTGATGGCGCGCACCCTTAAGCTGGCCAAACAACATCATGTTACCATCGGCGCCCATCCGTCTTACCCAGACTTACAGGGTTTTGGCCGGCGCAGTATGCAATGCTCCGCCAGCGAAATCATTAATCTTATTCACTATCAGGTCGCCGCGCTGGATGGCATGGCGCAAAACCAGGGCCTAGCGCTAAGCTACATTAAACCGCACGGCGCCCTGTATAACGATATGATGGCCAAAGCTGAGGTTTGGCAAGCGGTACTGCAAGCGGTTGCCAGTTACCATAAACCCCTGAAGCTGATGATTTTAGCCACCGCCAATTCCGCCGATTATCAGCAACAAGCGGCGGCTGCCGGGGTAAGCTTATTACTGGAAGCCTTTGCTGACCGCCGCTATACCGACGCCGGCAAACTGACACCACGCAGCCAACCCGGCGCGGTGCTGCACGGTGCCGAGGTGCTGACGCAGGTACGACAACTGCTGGAGCAGGGCACTGTTACCACCGACAGCGGTAAGGCGCTGCCACTGACTGCCGACACCCTCTGCGTGCATGGCGACAATATCGCAGCCATCACCCAGCTGACGGAAATCCGGGAGTTACTGCGCCAATGGCCATAACACAACCACAACTAAGGCTGGAGCTGGCCGGCGAAAACGCTTTTATCCTGTATCTGGAGCCGCAACAAATCAGCCCGGCTACGGCCGCTGCCGTACAGTATTACTGTTCGCTGCTAACGCCCCTGTTGGGGCAGCACCTCACTGAACTGCTGCCGTCTTATGCCTCGGTATTAGTGCAATTTAATCCGCTAACCCACAGCCACCTTAGCTTGCTACCCTTGCTAAACCAGGTGTTACAGGCGAAAGCCGCTAGTGCTGGCCAACTGGCGCAGCAAAGCAGCAAAATTGTCGAACTGCCGGTTTGGTACAGTGCGCAAAGCGGCGCGGATTTGCTTAGCGTTGCCAAAGCGAAAAACCTCACCCCCGATGAAGTAATACAACTGCACAGCAGCCAAAGCTACCAGGTGTATGCCATTGGTTTTGCGCCGGGTTTTGCCTACTTGGGTGAACTGCCGGCCGAACTGGCTATGCCGCGCCTTAGCAGCCCAAGAGCCAAAGTGCCGGCCGGTGCCGTCGCCATAGCCGATCGGCAAACCGCGGTCTATCCGGCGGCCTCACCGGGTGGCTGGCATTTACTCGGCTTGTGTCCGATCCGGATGTTTAATCCGCAGCAACAACCGGCGATGCCGGTCGCGGTCGGCGATCAGGTCCGCTTTATACCGGTTAGTGAGCGGGAGTTTCAGCTACTCGGAGGCGCCTTATGACTCAGCCAAACCACAGCGCCTGCCTGAAAATCATTAGTCCCGGCACCTTAAGCCTGTTACAGGATGCCGGCCGCTTTGGCATGACGGCCCTGGGCCTGACCCAGGGCGGCCCCTTGGATGTCCATAGTTTTGCCTGGGCTAATGCCTTAGTCGGTAACCCACTACACAGCACTGTTATTGAACACAGCATTGGCGGTTTAATCGTGCAGGCGACTGCCGACTGTACCGTCGCCGTTACCGGTGCCGTGCTGCCACTGCTGCTAAATGGTAAAGCCGTCGCCTGCTGGCAAGCCATTAGGTTAAAAGCCGGCGATGAACTGGAGCTGGGTTATATGACGCAGGGCTTGCGCGCTTATCTGGCCGTTAGCGGCGGTTTTGCGGTAGCATTGCAATTTGGTAGCAGCGCCACCGTAATGCGGGAAGGCGTAGGCGGCCTGCATCAGGACGGCAGCAAACTGGCAGCTGGCGATCAGATCCCGCTGGCCGGGCAAGCCATACTGCCTGCGCTAACCACACCGGATCCACAAGTACAACAATTTAGCCTGCCGCCACTTGCCAGCGCAGCAGCGCTTACCAAGGCAGAGCAAAAGCAATCCGGCGCCAGCACAGTGCTAAGCCTGCGCTTACTGGAAGGCTATCAGCACCATTTATTTAGCGCCGTTGAGCGCGCCCGTTTTTACCTTAACCCATATCAGGTAAGCACCAATTGTGATCGGATGGGCTATAAACTCAGTGGCAGTGCTATTAGTTGTAGTAGTCGCGCTTTATTGTCTGAGGGTATTAGTCTGGGTGCAGTACAAATTCCACCCGATGGCCAACCGATAGTGCTGCTCAATGATCGCCAAACCCTCGGTGGCTATCCGAAAATAGGCACTGTGCTGAGTCTGGACTGCTGGCGACTGGCACAAACGCCACCCGGCAGCCTGGTGCAATTTAGCCCGCTGGATAGTTATCAGGTGCATAATGCTCTGGCCCTCTATCGGGCCGGGTTTTCGCCTGCAGCCAAAGCAGCCCACCCGCAGCATGCCGCTACGCAGGAACCGTTATGACGCCATCCCAACCTACCGCACCCGCAAGTAAAGTGGCAGATTTTTTCGCCCTCAGCCGGCAAATTGAGCTGCTGCTTACCGCCCGTAACCTGCGAGGTATGCAGCAGGTACAGCAACAGCTACGCCCCGGCTATATATTGCGCGCGGCGCGGCTGTTTAACCTGCCGGCCGGCAGTACCCTGTTAATCGGCACCGGCTTTCCGGTGCTGGATACCTTTGAAACCGACGGCCCGGTGGGTGCCATTGCGCTGTACCAGGCAGCCCAGGCACTTAATTTAAACCCTTATCTGGTATGCGGCAAACCGCTGTTCTCGTTATTAGCGCAGCATTATCAATGTGCCGAGCTACCGGTAAATCAACTGCAGGGGCGGGTAGCGCAGGCCCGGCAACTACTGCAGCAACTCAAGCCGGCACTGGTGTTATCGATTGAGCGGCCGGGGCTGAGTGCAGCCGGTATTTATGTGAATATGCGCGGTGAAGATATCTCGGCGCGCTGCGCCAGCTTTGATGAGCTGCTGAATCAGGCGCCCTGCCCCACGCTGGCTATTGGCGATGGCGGTAACGAAATTGGCATGGGCAATGTGCAAGCGGCACTGGCCGGCTTAAATATTACCCCCAGCATTACCGAATGCGACGAATTAGTGGTAGCTGATGTGTCAAACTGGGCGGCCTGGGGTATTATTGCCATGCTAAGTGTGCTGCAGGGCCGCGATTTACTGGCCAACGCCAATTTACTGCCTTTGCTACAGTTTTTAACCGCTAATGGCTGTATCGATGGTGTAACACGGCAAAGCACCTTAACCGAAGATGGCCTGCCCTATCAGGCCGGCGAACAGTTAATTCAGCAATTACAGGCGCTGGTGCAACCTTATATTAGTGAGCCAGACAACGTGGCGCCTGACTAACAGCAGATCCAACATCCGACACGAGAGCCTTATGAGTACAGTATTTTTAAACGGCCAGTTTCTGCCGGCCAACGAAGCCCGCATCTCACCGATGGACCGTGGCTTTCTATTTGGTGATGGTATCTACGAAGTTATCCCCTCTTATCAGGGCCGCTTTGTTGGCTTTGGCCCGCATATCCGCCGCCTGCACGAAGGCTTGGCAGCGCTGAGCATTCAGCACGGCATGACTGAAGCACACTGGCGCGAGCTATGTGATCAACTGCTTGAGCTAAACCGCCCGGCACTGGGTGATAACCTGGCCGTCTATATTCAGGTTAGCCGCGGTGCCGATACCAAACGCAATCATGCCTTTCCCAGCGGTATTAGCCCGACTATTTTTGCTTATGCCTTTGCCATTGCCGCCGAGCCAGTGCCGGATAAAGCCAAAGTGCATACTTACTCGGTTATTACCGGTAACGACCTGCGCTGGCAGCGCTGCCATATTAAATCCACCTCGTTACTGGGCAATGTGCTGCACTATCAGCAAGGGGTTGAGCAGGGCGCGCAGGAAATACTGCTGTTTGATCGCGACGCCAACCTGACTGAAGGCGCGGCAGTAAATGTATTTGTGGTAAAAAACGGCGAAATTGCTACCCCGCCGCTAAGTAATAAGCTGCTGCCGGGCGTTACCCGCTTATTATTACTGGAAATTCTGCGCCAGCATTCGGATTTAAACGTGGTGGAGCGCGAGATTAGTTACGACCAAGTACTCTCTGCCGATGAAATCTGGCTGACCAGCTCCAGTAAAGAAATTGCGCCGGTACTCAGCGTGAATGGCCGGCCAGTGGGCAATGGGCAGGTAGGCGATATCTGGCTGGCTGCGCAGCAGCTATTTAGCCAGTATAAGTATCAGTCTTAATCACCAAGCAAATAGTACTTTATGGCTATACTTATTGCTGACAATAATCGTAACTAACGCAGGAAAAACCTGCGCTACAGCAATAAATTAGTAAATAACGTTAAAAGCCTTGAAAATTTGCTTGCGCTTTAACAAAAAGCATCCAGAATGGATATTAGCCTTCGCGGCTATTCAAACTCAGGAGATGATAAAATGAAACGTACACAACAGGGTTTTACCCTTATTGAATTAATGATTGTAGTTGCGATTATCGGTATTTTGGCTGCAGTGGCTATCCCAGCCTACAGAGAATATGTTGCGACTGCCTACGGTGGTCAAGCTATGAAAGGTGTTGCCGGATATGTGTCAAAAGCGCAAGCCTGCATTCAAACTGGTATTGCGTGTGACTCATTAAATACCGAAATTGGTGCTGATGGTAAAATTGCTTCAACACCTGCTACTATATTGCAAAATACCTCAGCTTCATTAGCTTACACTACTACAGGTTGCGTTATTACTGCAGCAATCACCGCTGACGGAGGCTTGAGTTACAGTATTGTAGCAGCAGCTGGTGGAGCTGCTACGGAAGCACAGTGCCGTAAAGGCGCAGGGTTGTAATCTCCCTAAGCATATAATTCAACCTGAACGTGTAAGTTCAAGTAGTAAACAAACCAGCCTAGCGCTGGTTTGTTCTCTTATTAAAAAGCAATGCTCTACTCTAAAACCTTCGATGGCAGATCTCGAAACAGGAACCTTCGGGGTCAGATACCGAAAACCTTCGGGGTCAGATACCGAAGAAGAACCTTCCAACCTTCGGGGTCAGATACTAACCTTCGGCAAACCTTCGGGGTCAGATACCGAATCAACAAGCCCGCCTCGTGCGGGTTTGTTTTTGCGAAAACCTTCGGGAAAACCTTCGGGGTCAGATACCCAAACCTTCCAAACCTTCGGGGTCAGATACCGAACCACAAGCCCGCCTCGTGCGGGTTTGTTTTTTAAGAACCTTCGAACCTTCGGGGTCAGATACCGAACCACAAGCCCGCCTCGTGCGGGTTTGTTTTCAACCTTCGGGGTCAGATACCGAACAACAAGCCCGCCTCGTGCGGGTTTGTTTTTTCTGGCGCGTTAAATTGGCTAACCCTACCGCTAATGCGGTGTGTTAATAGCTATCAGGCATAGTATAAGCAAGCGTGGTAAGGGGGCATAATACCGCTGGGACATAGGGTCAGGTCTTGCCTCTTGCCCCAACGACCAAACCGCGATACTGCGCTCTCCAACTCACGAACCAGCCTAGCGTTTTTGTGAGTTGGGGCTTAGGGTCATTTCATTAACACTAGCTGTGCCATTACAGCAGGCAGCCAGTGGCAAAGGCTAAAGGTAGATTACCTGACCAATGCGACTGATATGCTCGAGCAACCCGGATTCTGAATATCGCCTCGCGCAATAAAGCAAAGGCGCGCTGAAAGTTTTGAAAACGTTGCTGCCAGCGGATATCCTGCATCGTTATTTTTCGTTCAAACATTATCAGCAGAGTATAGCTGAGCCTTTGGGGTCAGCTCTAACCAGGGCCAGCTCCTGTGGGCTCCCCAGGTTATTATGGCTTAATATTAATACCCAAATCAGATAAATCATTATCGCGCCAGGGTTCGGGCAAACTCGACTGCGGACAATAATAACCTTGATAGAAAACGTCTGTATCGATTGGTTGGCTTAATACTGGCTGTTCGGCACTAACCCGGCTCAGTTTAAAACTTACTGCATCAATAATATGGTAGCGCACCAACCGCTGTTCAGCTTCGGAAGCTTGAAAGTCGGCACAGGATTCGGTAACTAAAAAGTCCCGGGCGTTAAGCTGCCGGATACTGAGAAACTGGCAAAAATCTCTGGCGCCACCTATGCCATTGGCTCGCAATAGCAATAGCGTCGCATTAGAGGCGTTAGCACAGGGCGTATCCGCAGCGACATAAAAACCCAGCCGTAACGGCAGCTGGTTTTTTGCCGGTGCTACCCCGCAGGCGGTTAATAGCGGCAGTAATATTAGCGCGGCGGTCAAACTAAGCAGGCTTTTCATAGCACAGACTGAGTTAAATAGTCGTGCTTAAGTATCGGCTAAGGTCAGGCATTTAGAAAGCGGCTGGGTCAGATCCCCAACACCAAACTCGGCTGAGTATTGGTATTCGCGGCCAGCTCAGGCTAAGTTTAACGGCTTGTTTAACCGCTTAATGGTAGCTAAGGCTATCATATTACTCGCAAATTATTCCGTTGACCTTTACCAGCAGATGTTTCATAGTACTTTAGATTTTATTTTTATAACCAAGGATGAGTTATGCCTGTTCCACCTTCTGGGTTGCTGTATGAAGAGAGCCCGGCGCCTAGTGGCGACAATAATGACTGGCTAAACTATATCAAGATCGGCCAGCGTTTTGATTTGGAGCTGTTAAGTCAGCGCAAAATTCGCTGTAGTTGCGAGTTGCTGGGCTTTAGGCCAGGTAAATATGTGTTACTGCGACTGGACGATGATGCGATCCCGGATAGTCAGCTACTCGTTGGCCTGCCATTAATCTGCCGCTTTCTGGTAGAAGATGCGTTGGGTGAATGCTTTGCCTTTCGTAGTGAATTACTGCATATCGTCCGCTTCCCCGATAAAATTATTATGGTTAATTTTCCACCACTGGTGCAGCGACGGGCGCTTCGTAACGAAAAACGCAATAGTATTTACCTGCCGGCCCGCTTGCGCTTGTCGATGGAGAAACTGGACAAACCGGTACAGGTAGATGGTCACCTGGTGGATATTTCTGCGAATGGCTGTCGCTTTTTATTTAAAACCCCGTACAAGCCTGATTTAATCCGGCTGGCGACGGTTTTAGTCCATATTGCACATGATGTTGCCGAGTTTAATGTCATGCTGCATGGCACTATCCGTAATGCCCGTATTGACGAATATGGCTTAACAGCGGGTATTCAATTTGCAACTCCAGAACCGGCATTAGCCCGTTTGGTTAATGCTGAACTACCGCAGCAAGAAGTTGAGCGTTAAGCTGCTATCTTTGTTTTAGCGTCTGTTGCGTCGCGATGAATATTAGCCATAAGCGGTGAAACTTAACTGGCGGTTTAAAGGCTGCCAGCTACACTTAACGAGACGCTAAAACCTGTAAGGAGCTTTGCCATGCGCAGCTTTCCTCTACTGTTGGTTATGTTGTTATCTTTACCCCTTCTCGCCTGTAAACCGGCTGCTAACTCTGGCCCGGCCGCTGACGTAACGCCCGTTGCGACCGAAAATCCCCCAGCTTGTGTGTTACGCGCTGGCTTTGATGCCTGGGAACCATACCACTACCTGGGGCAGGGTCAGCAGCCTCAGGGCTTGGATATTGAAATTTTGCAAACCCTGGCCGCCGAATTAAATTGTGAGCTAAGTCTGGAGCAAGACACCTGGGCTGCGTTGCTGCGCAAACTGCAAAGCGGCGAGCTGGATATCTTGCCCGGCGCCTCGATTAGCAGCGAACGTGAGCGTTATGCCTGGTTTTCCCGGCCCTACCGGCAAGAACAGTTTGTGTTGTATCAACGTCAGGATGCTCAGCTTAATTTCCCCAATTTAGCGGCAATGCTGTCGGCCGGGCATAAGATCGGTTTAGTTAGTGGCTATTTTTATGGCACTGAGGTTGACGAGTTACTGGGGCAGATGCCGGAGTCTTTTGTTAGTGCCCAGCTTAGCGAGCTAAATATGGCACGGTTGTTAGATGAAGAAATCAGTGCGCTGCTGGAAGACAGTATGGTTGCCACCGCCATTTTGCGCCGCAAAGGTCTGGATCGTTATATTAGTGCCAGCAGCTTACGCCTGCCCGAGTCGGAGGTTTATCTGATGTTAAGTAAAGGCAGTGTCGGCGAACAGCAACTGCAGCAAATTAATGCGGTGCTGGATAAGTTACAGCAGGATGGCCGGTTAGCGAAAATGATTGCTAAATATCAATCCTGATATTTAGCTTAGCAACGCAGGCGGGGTAGCGTGGCAGCAAGGACTGGCCAAGCTAAGCCAAGGATTTATGGGTTGCGGGTCAGTTAGTTTGCACGGTTCTGCCGCTGTTAAATTAGACCTTGGTCGCTTTTCGCAGCATTCTGGTGTTAAACCTTGAATATATAAGGGATACTGGCATAATCTGAGTACTATAGATTATGGATAATTTCCGGGGCCTGCAGCCATTATGGCGGTGAATACCAACTCCACGCTTCTCAAACGTTTGATTCAGCAAAGTTTTATCGACGGTGATAAAGCTCAGCGCGTCATTCTGGAAAAATCCCGTCAATATCGTACCCTACCCGAATTACTGATCAACGAAAAGCTGATTAATGCCAATACCCTGCATGAAGTGGCAGCCAGTATCAGCAACCATCTGACACTGGATCTGGAATTCTTTAACCCCGCCTCCATTCCGGAAGATTTACGCAACGAAAAGCTGACCCGTAAAAGCGATATGCTGCCGCTAAGTAAACGCGGCCGCACTATGTATTTGGCGGTAGTGGATCCGACCAATATTGCTGCTATTGAAGACTTTGAATTTAACGCCGGCATGAACGCTGAAGTCGTGGTTGTGCACTACGACAAATTACACAAGTTGCTCGATAAACTGTTTGAAAATGCCTACGACAGTCTGGGCGGTAGTGAGGCCGATTGGGACCTCTCTGCCATGGGCGTGGTGGAAGAAGATGAACAGGCTGATATTGTTTCGGTTACGCCAGATAAAGATGATCAGCCGATTATTGCCTTTATTAATAAAATATTACTGGATGCCATCCGCAAAGGCGCCTCCGATTTGCACTTTGAGCCATACGAAAAAAGCTATCGCATCCGCTTTCGGATTGACGGCATTCTAAACGAAATTGCCAGCCCGCCAGTCGCGCTATCAACCCGCTTATCGGCGCGTTTAAAGGTGATGTCGCGGCTTGATATTGCCGAAAAACGCATTCCGCAAGATGGCCGGATTAAACTTAAACTGTCAGCGAAAAAATCGATCGATTTCCGGGTTAGTACCCTGCCCACCCTGTGGGGCGAAAAAATTGTGATGCGGATCCTCGACTCCGACAGTGCCATGCTGGGGATCGATGTATTAGGTTATGAGCCGGAGCAAAAACAACGTTATCTGTATGCTTTAGCACAGCCGCAAGGTATGATTCTGGTTACCGGCCCGACTGGTAGCGGGAAAACGGTCTCGCTGTATACCGGCTTAAACATTTTAAATACCGAAGAAACCAATATTTCTACCGCTGAAGATCCGGTGGAAATTAACTTACCCGGTATTAATCAGGTACAGGTTAATCCGCGCGCCGGTTTAACTTTTGCCTCAGCATTAAAAGCCTTTTTACGCCAGGATCCGGACGTGGTTATGGTCGGTGAAATCCGCGATCTGGAAACCGCTGAAATAGCGATAAAAGCGGCGCAAACCGGCCACTTAGTACTATCAACCTTACACACCAACTCGGCGCCGGAAACCTTAACCCGCCTACTGAATATGGGCGTACCAGCCTATAACGTCGCCAGTTCAGTATCGTTAATTATTGCCCAGCGTCTGGCGCGACGTTTATGCCCAAAATGCAAACAAGCCGAACAGATTCCGGCTGCCGAATTATTGCGCCAGGGCTTTCGTGAAGACCAGCTGGATAAAATCACTATCTTTAAACCGGTGGGTTGTGATTATTGCACCAATGGCTATAAAGGCCGGGTCGGTATTTATGAAGTGATGCCGATTAGCCCCAAGATGGCCGATATTATTATGGATAATGGTAACTCCTTAGATATTGCGACTCAGGCCCAACGCGAAGGAATTAATAATTTGCGACAATCGGGCCTGATTAAAGCCGCCGCCGGTATTACCAGCCTGGCGGAAGTCAACCGGGTAACCAAAGGTTAAGCTATTGGCTTACATAAGACTTTTTGAAAACAAGAGCTATACTGTTGCAAAGTAGCACACAGAGCTGATAAGGATCCTTGCTGATGGCTCAAAATATAAAATTTAAAATAAAAGAGCTGCAAACCTTTAACTATAAAGGTGTAAATCGTAAAGGTGATAAAAAAAGCGGTGAAATTAAAGCCACCAGTATCGCCGAAGCCAAGGCGCTGCTACGCCAGCAAGGCGTTACGCCATCAGCGGTAAAAAAGAAACCGAAATCTCTATTTGGCGATGAAAAGCGCATTAGTGCAATGGATATTGCTGTGGTCACCCGGCAAATCGCAACTATGCTTGGCGCCGGTGTACCGCTGGTGCAATCTATCGATTTGATTGCCAACGGCTCCGATAATAAAAGCCTGCGTACGCTGATGCAAAAAATCTCGGTAAAAATTCAGGCGGGTTTACCGCTATCCGATACGCTGCGTGAACATCCCAAGTATTTTGATGATCTCTATTGTGACCTGGTCAAATCCGGCGAACAGTCGGGTGCCCTGGATAAAATCTTTGATCGGATTGCGATATATAAAGAAAAAGCCGAAGCCTTAAAATCGAAAATTAAAAAAGCCATGTTTTACCCTGCTGCCGTTGTCGTTGTCGCCGGTATTGTAACCTCCATATTGCTAATCTTTGTGGTGCCGCAATTTGCGGAAATTTTTGGCAGCTTTGGTGCTGAACTGCCGGGTTTTACCCTTTTTGTACTCGGTATTTCCGAGTTAATGCAAAAATATTGGTGGGTGGTGTTGGGCGCTATTATTGTTGCTGGCTATCTCACAGGCAAAGGCTATAACAATAACCTCAAGTTTCGCACCGCCTGTGATGCGATGCTACTTAAAGCCCCGGTATTTGGCATGATTTTAAATAAGGCCGCGGTAGCGCGTTACGCCCGCACCTTGTCGACCACCTTTGCCGCCGGGGTGCCGCTAATTGAAGCGCTGGAATCGGCGGCCGGCGCTTCTGGTAATGAAATTTACAAAAAGGCGATTCTTGATGTGCGTGACGAGGTTTCGTCAGGTAATCAAATGCATTTTGCGATGAAACAAACCGACCGTTTTCCGGAAATGGTCATTCAAATGGTATCGATTGGCGAAGAGTCCGGCTCGCTGGATAGTATGCTGGCCAAAGTCGCCAATATCTATGAGCAGGAAGTCGACGATGCCGTCGATGGCTTAACCGCGCTGTTAGAGCCGATGATTATGGCAGTATTGGGGGTAGTGATTGGTGGCCTGATTATCGCTATGTATCTGCCAATTTTCCAGATGGGTAATATTGTTTAATGTCAGAGTTTATCCTGTTATTACAACAACATAGCTGGTTATATCTGCTGTTGGTGTTTGTATTTAGCCTGGTCATTGGTAGCTTTCTAAATGTGGTGATTTACCGTTTGCCTATTATGATGGAACGCGAGTGGCAGGCCGAGTTTCAGGCCTATTTTCAGCAAGCGCCCGCCAGTGCAGTAACTGAGCGTTTTAACCTGGCCGTGCCACGCTCCGCCTGCCCCAGTTGCCATACACCTATTACAGCCCTTGATAATATCCCGCTTTTAAGCTGGTTATGGCTAAAGGGCCGCTGCCGGCATTGTCATACCAGGATTAGTGTCCGCTATCCGGCGGTGGAGGTACTGACAGCGGTATTAGCCACCACTGTTGCCTGGCAGTTTGGCGTCACTACCACAACCGCGGTCTTGTTACTGATTACCTTTGGTTTGATTGCCCTTAGTTTTATCGATATTGATAAGATGCTGCTGCCAGACCAGATTACCTTGCCACTGCTATGGCTGGCGTTAGTATTTAGTTTAAGCGAGCATGCCCTGGTCGATCCGGCGACGGCGATCTTAGGTGCGGCTTGCGGTTATTTAAGCCTGTGGGCGGTATATTGGGGCTTTAAGCTGCTAACCGGCAAAGAGGGCATGGGTTACGGTGATTTTAAGCTGTTGGCCATTTTTGGTGCCTTACTGGGCTGGCAACAACTCCCCTTGATTATTCTGTTATCGTCGCTGGTGGGTGCAATCATCGGGGCAACACTGCTGAGTATTCAGGGTAAAGATAAAGCCACACCGATCCCCTTTGGCCCCTATATCGCCGCCGCAGGCTGGATTGCTATCTTGTGGGGCGAACAACTTACCGGCGCTTATTTGTCTTACCTTGGCCTATGAGTGCGCTAACCGGCAAATTATTGATTGGCTTAACCGGTGGCATTGGCAGCGGTAAAAGCACAGTAGCCGAGCAGTTTCGTGTTTTGGGTGCTGGTTATGTTGATGCCGATATCGTGGCACGCGAAATAGTCGCACCCGGCACACCCGCGTTAGCGGCTATTAGCGAGCACTTTGGTGCGGAGTTATTGCAGGCCGATGGCAGCTTAAACCGCGCTGCGCTGCGCCAGCGCATCTTTAGTGACCAGACCGCCAAACTCTGGCTGGAACAGTTACTGCATCCGGCGATCCGTGAGCAGCTGTTTGCCCAGTTAACCGCTCTGCCTACACCCTATGCGCTGCTGGTTGCCCCCTTGCTATTGGAGAACGGTCTGGATACATTCTGCGACCGGGTATTGCTGGTCGATGTTAGCGAGCAAACCCAGTTAAAACGCACCATAGCACGCGATCAGAATAATGCTGAGCAGGTAAAAGCCATTATGGCAGCGCAACTGGGCCGGCAACAAAAACGGGCCCGGGCTGATGATATCATTGACAATAATGGCAGTTTGGCGCAACTCACTGAACAAATTACGCATTTACATAAAAAATATCTTGAACTTAGCCGAAAAATAAGACACAAAGAGCAGTGATGACTGCTGAAATAGTATACGAACACCCGCTTAACACCAAAATCCGCACCTATCTGCGGATCGAGCACCTGTTTACCCAACTTTCCGGCTTGCGCGCGACTCAGGATGAGGCACTACAGCTGAGCTTTTTTAGTACCTTATTCAGCCTGCTGGATGTGCTGGATCGTACTGATATTAAACCAGACCTGCTAAAAGATTTAGAACGCTGCGAGAGCCAATTGGTGCAATGGTCGCGGCATCCGGCTGTCTCTGATCAGAAATTACAACCGTTACTGCAACAAGCACTACATTATCAAACCGACCTACTACGCTGTGGTAAACTGGCGGTGCCGTTAAAAGATGACAAATTTTTAGCCCCCTTACGCCAGCGGTTTGCGTTGCCCGGCGGCTGCTGCTTCTTTGATGTGCCGCAACTGCAGTATTGGCTAAAGTTACCGGCCACTGAGCAGCAGCAACAAATCAGCGACTGGCTGGCACAATTGGCACTTACTGAACAAACGTTGGCTTTTGTGCTGAATTTTATTCGCCAACGCGGTGAATTTACTGAAATGCAGGCAGAAAACGGTTTTTATCAGCAAAATGCCGAACAGTATGAATTACTGCGGATTAAATACTCGCAGGCTTGCTGCTCTTTCCCTACCGTCAGTGGCAACCGCTACCGTTATGCCATTCGTTTTATGCAACTGTCAGAACAGGATGGCCGCAGTGCCTGCAGTAACGATATCGCTTTCCAACTGGCGTGCTGCTAACTACTTTCTACTCTGCTAAACTGCCACCCTGATTTTAGCTGTTGCAGGAAGAACTATGACCACCACTGTAAAATGCCCAACTTGTGAAAAGACCGTTGTCTGGGCTGCTGAATCGCCGTTCCGGCCATTTTGTTCTGAGCGCTGTAAGCTGATTGACTTGGGTGATTGGGCGGCTGAAAACCACCGTATTGCTGATAAACAGCCGATTGACGCCGCACTGTCCGAAGAGTTTCTGGCTGAGTTAGAACAGGAATTTCTGGCGAAAGACAACCAATTCTTTAAAGAGTGACCAGGGATTAGAGAGTATCCAGGGCTGGTTGGCGGTTATTGGCAGCGGCTAAGCACTAACCAGAAAAGCCGCCTGCAGTTTTTCAACGATAGGTTGGTTAGCATCGGGCAGCGATAACCGGTCCAGCTCACTCAGCTCTGCCCAATATAAAGGCTGCCCCTCAGCGCCATGCGGTTCGCCGCTAAAATCAGTAACCAGATAAATATCCAGCAACACACAACGCTCCGGATATTCATGTTGCAGCTGCATAAAAGGTTCGGCCTCTAACACGGTAATGCCGATTTCTTCGGCGAGTTCGCGCTTTAACGCCGCCACTACCGTCTCGCCCTGCTCCAACTTACCGCCGGGAAACTCCCAGCGGTTCGCCTGATGCTTACCTGCAGCCCGCTTAGCCAGCAGCACCTGCTGTTGGTGCAAAATCACGCCAACAGCGACATGCAGTAACGGCTTAACTAAGCTGGCCATGGCACTGCTTATACTTTTTGCCAGAACCACAAGGGCAAGGATCGTTACGGCCTACTTTGGCACCGTCACGATACACCGGCGTTGCGCCGCGTCCCCCTTCCGGTAACTCACCACCGACGTGCTCCGCTTCGGCGTGCTGATACTGATGTGGTACCTGATCGGCTTTACGGCGTTGTTCTTCTACCGCTTCCACATCTTCAGACGCCCGTACCTGTACCCGGCTTAAAATGCCGATCACATCCAGCTTCAGGTTTTCCAGCATAGTGGTAAACAGCTCAAAAGCTTCGCGCTTATATTCCTGTTTCGGGTTCTTCTGCGCATAGCCACGCAGGTTAATGCCCTGCCGCAGGTGGTCCATCGCCGCCAGATGCTCTTTCCAGTGGCTATCGAGGCTTTGCAACATAATGGCTTTTTCAAACTGGCGTAACACCTGTGGCCCCACCATTTGCTCTTTCAGCGCATAGGCGGCGCCGACATCTTGCTGAATGCGCTCACGCAGTTTTTCTTCAAACAGTTTCTTATCGTCTTTCAACCACTGACCAATCGGCAGCTCAACCCCAAAGTCGGCTTGCAAGCGTTGCTCCAGACCCGGAATATCCCACATTTCGTCCAGCGATTGTGGCGGAATATATTCGTTAATCACCCGTTCGACCACATCTTCACGGATGGCGTGAATGGTTTCACTGATATCGGCGGTGTCTAACAGGTCGTTACGTTGCTCATACACCACTTTACGCTGATCGTTGGCAACATCATCGAATTCCAGTAATTGCTTACGGATATCAAAGTTTCGGGCTTCTACCTTACGCTGGGCGTTTTCAATAGCACGGCTAACCCAAGGGTGCTCAATAGCTTCGCCCGGTGCCATACCGAGCTTACGCATCATGCCGGCCATCCGATCCGATGCGAAAATCCGCATTAGCGCATCTTCTAACGACAGATAAAAACGTGACGAGCCAGGGTCACCCTGACGACCGGCACGACCGCGGAGCTGGTTATCAATACGGCGGGATTCATGGCGCTCGGTACCGATAATATGCAAGCCACCTGCCGCGATCACCGCATCGTGGCGCTGCTGCCAGTCTGCTTTAGCGGCAGCGATTTGCTCGTCTGTGGCATCCGCGCCCAAGGCTTTTAATTCAGCCTGTAAGCTACCGCCCAGCACGATGTCGGTACCCCGACCGGCCATATTAGTGGCAATAGTAACAGTACCGGCACGGCCGGCATCGGCAATAATCTGCGCTTCGTTAGCGTGGAACTTGGCGTTTAATACCTGGTGGGTAATTTTCGCTTTGTGTAGCAGGCTGGATAAGTACTCTGAGCTTTCAATCGAAGCGGTACCGACTAACACCGGGCGCTTGGCATCGCGTGCTTGTTTGATGTCCTCGATGATGGCATTGTATTTATCTTCTGCCGTCAGGTACACCAAATCAGCCATATCGTTACGCACCATCGGCTTATTGGTTGGTACAACTATGGTTTCCAGGCCATAAATTTGCTGGAATTCAAAGGCTTCGGTATCGGCGGTACCGGTCATACCGGCCAGTTTGTCGTATAAACGGAAGTAGTTCTGGAACGTAATCGAAGCCAGCGTCTGGTTCTCGTTCTGGATCCGTACACCCTCTTTGGCTTCCACCGCCTGGTGTAAGCCTTCTGACCAGCGACGGCCTTCCATAGTCCGGCCGGTGTGCTCATCAACAATCACGATTTCGCCGTCTTTAATCACATAATCGACGTCGCGCTTAAACAGCTGGTGCGCCCGTAAGGCCGCATAAACATGGTGCAGTAAGGTGATATTCGCAGCGGAGAATAAGGTGTCATGCTCGCCAATCATGCCCTGCTCGCGCAGCATCTCTTCAACTTTGATCTGGCCTTGCTCGGTCAGATAAACCTGCCGCGCTTTTTCGTCCACGGTAAAGTGACCATCACCGTGCTTGCCTTCTTCGTCTTCTTTTTCCTGTTTTTCCAACAGCGGTACCAGCTTATTAATTTGCTTGTACAGCTCAGAGCTGTCTTCGGCCGGGCCAGAGATAATCAGTGGGGTACGGGCTTCGTCGATTAAAATCGAGTCGACTTCGTCGATAATGGCGTAGGCCAGGTCACGTTGTACCCGGTCCTGCGGTGAGAACGCCATATTGTCGCGCAGATAGTCAAAGCCAAACTCGTTGTTAGTACCATAGGTAATATCGGCAGCATAAGCTTTTTGCTTTTCCGGATGTGGCATGCCCGGTACGTTAACGCCAACCGTTAAACCGAGGAAACTAAACAGCGGCTCGTTAGTTTGCGCATCGCGTTTTGCCAGGTAGTCGTTAACGGTAATCACATGTACAGACTTGCCGCTAAGCGCGTTCAGATAGGCCGGCAGCGTAGCGGTCAGGGTTTTACCTTCACCGGTGCGCATTTCAGAAATCTTACCCTGATGCAGCACCATACCGCCGAGCAGCTGCACATCAAAGTGCCGCATGCCGAACACCCTTTTACTGGCTTCACGCACTGTGGCAAAGGCTTCCGGCAGAATATCATCCAGACTGGTACCGTTTTGCACCCGTTGTTTGAATTCGCTGGTTTTACTTTTTAATTGTTCGTCACTCAGCTTTTCGTATTCGGCTTCCAGCGCGTTAATTTGCGCCACGGATTTTTTCAGTTTCTTCAGAAAACGGTCGTTGCGGCTGCCAATTATTTTGGCGAAAAGATTTCCAAACATTATCCCAATACCATATTAAGTTTAAACTGCATGCCCTACGCCGCTTGCTGAGGCAACTAAGGTGATTGCAGCCCTGGCGACGCCAGTATTAATTTTTGCTGTTACCTGCGCACCAGGCCAGTTGTTGGCAGATGTTAGCAGGATATGGCGCTAAAGACAGTGCCTTTCAAGGCTTAAGCTATGGCTGTATGCAAAAAACTGCTACAATTTTGCCGATATCTGTCTGTGGTACCTTGCCTGATGAAACGCTATAACCATAAACCTGAAGATCTGAGCCGGCTGTTAAGCCACGGTCAGCTATCGGGTATTCAACAGCAGTTTAGCGTGCTCAGCCAGTTTAATCAGGTGCTGGCCGAGCTGTTGCAAACGCCACAACTGGGCTTTTGTCAGGTTGCCAATATCAAAGATGGCCGGGCTGTCATTTTATGCAGCTCAGCGGCCTGGGCCACCCGCCTTAAAATGCAACGCGACGCCATTTTAGCCAATTTCCGGCAGAAAATCTTGCCTGATTTAGCGGGTCTCGACATCGAAGTTTCGCCCAATGGTCAGAATAAACCGTTCAGTGTGCAGGAAAAGGCAGCAGCAGCCTATCAGGTGAAAAAAGGTGGTCTAAGCGAACAGAATCGTCAGCAACTGGCCGCGTTAGCCGCCAGCAGTGATGGCCCGGTACAACAAGCTTTGCAGCGTTTACTGAAACCCTGAAAACGAATCGGGCCGCAGAGCGGCCCAATTCAACATTCAACATTCAACTTTATGCCAACTGCGGCGCCAAAAACGAAATCGGCATCTCGGCTTTGTCTTCAAAGGTCACAAATTCCCAGTTTTCCTGGTTAGCTAACACGGCGCTTAACAGCTGGTTATTCAGGGCGTGACCGGTCTTGTAAGAGCGGAATTCACCCAGAATGCTGTAACCAGCCATATACAGGTCGCCAATGGCATCCAGAATTTTGTGCTTGATAAACTCATCGTCGTAACGCAGGCCGTCCTGGTTTAATACCCGGTATTCGTCCAGCACGACCGCGTTATCCATGCTGCCACCTAACGCCAGGTTGTTAGCGCGCAGGTATTCCACTTCATGCAGGAAACCAAAGGTGCGGGCACGGCTAATTTCTTTGATAAAGGCCGCAGCAGAGAAATCCATCACCAGATGCTGGGTGGTTTCAGAAATGACCGGGTGGTTAAAGCTGATGGCAAAGTCCAGTTTAAAACCATTGTAAGGCTTAAACTCGGCCCACTTATCGCCATCTTCTACCCGCACAGTCTGCTTAATACGGATAAACTTTTTCGCCAGCCGCTGTTCGCTGATACCCGCTTCCAGCAACAGATAGACGAAAGGATTGGCGCTACCATCCATAATCGGGATTTCCGGCGCATCGACATCAATCACCAGATTGTCGATGCCCAGACCGGCGATAGCGGCCATCAGGTGTTCGGTAGTAGAGAGGCGCACGCCTTGCTCATTAATTAAACAGGTACACATCACCGTATCACCGACCAGTGATGGCGTGATCTTAAAGTCAATTACCGGGTCCAGGTCTACACGCCGGAAAATAATTCCGGTGTTATCGGGTGCAGGCCGGAGAGTAAGCGTAACCTTTTCCCCTTTGTGTAACCCGACGCCGACAGAACTGACTGTTTGGCTGATGGTACGTTGTTTAATCATAATTTTATCCTGCTCATTTACTAAGCAAACAAAATGGGCGCGAAGCATAGCACATGACCGCAACTATGCCAAATATTGGCTGAACAGCAAATGAACTCCATTAACTGCTAAGCTTAAATCGCCACTACCTGTTACCGCATACTGCTACCGCATAATTTTCGGTATTAGTCAGCCTGTTTGCGTAAAAAGGCCGGGATATCAAAAATATCAATACCGCCGCCTTTTGGCTCAGGTTGCACCTTGGTTTGTAATACTTCTTCACGCTGTACTACTGGCTGCGGTGCGCTCTGACGCATGGTATTACCATGCTGTACATAGCTGTGGCTGACCGGCTCGGCACGGTGATGCGTTGGTACCAGGCTGATATCTGGTTTGCGATCCGCACCAATACCAGTGGCAACGACGGTCACCCGCAGCTCGTCACGCATTTCCGGATCAATAACAGCACCGACGACAACGGTCGCGTTCTCAGAAGCGAAGGCTTTTACTGCGTTACCAACAGTTTCAAACTCTTCGATACTGATATCCAGACCAGCAGTGATATTCACCAGAATGCCACGCGCGCCGGATAAATCGATATCTTCCAGCAGCGGGCTGGAGATAGCCTGCTCGGCTGCTTCTTCAGCACGGTCCGGGCCGGTAGCACGACCGGTACCCATCATCGCAGTACCCATTTCTGACATCACAGTACGTACGTCAGCAAAGTCCACGTTGATCAGACCCGGGCGGGTAATTAATTCGGCGATACCCTGCACCGCACCTAACAACACATTATTGGCCGCTTTAAACGCATCCAGCAGGCTGGTGCCTTTACCCAGCACCTTTAACAGTTTGTCGTTCGGGATAGTGATCAGCGAGTCAACATGCTTGCTCAGCTCTGCAATACCTTCATCGGCAAAGGCGGTGCGCTTTTTACCTTCGAACGGGAACGGTTTAGTCACCACGGCAACAGTCAGAATGCCCAGCTCTTTCGCCACTTCTGCTACGATTGGCGCAGCACCGGTACCGGTACCGCCACCCATACCCGCAGCAATAAACACCATGTCAGCGCCTTGCAGCGTTTTCTTGATGGTTTCGCGATCTTCTTCCGCTGAGCGGCGACCAATCTCCGGATTGGCGCCGGCACCTAAACCTTTGGTTACGGCAGCACCCAGTTGTAAGGTCACATTGGCTGACGAATTACGCAGCGCCTGCGCATCGGTATTTGCCGCAATAAACTCTACACCTTCGATATTGCTGGCGACCATATACTCGACAGCGTTACCGCCACCACCGCCAACCCCGACAACTTTAATGACAGCTTCTTCGCTGTGGTTTTCCATTAACTCAAACATAGCTCTCTCTCCGTTTTATTACGCTTACTCAAAACTGACCGTTAAACCAGCTGCTGATTTTTTTAAACAGCCCGCTGACTGTATCGCGGCTCTGACCGGCAGCTTTTTGTTGGCTGCGTACGTCTTTGCCGTATAGTAATAAGCCAATGACACTGGCATAAGCCGGATCACTGACATAATCCCGTAAACCTGTGACATGCATCGGATACCCGAGCCGCACCGGCATCTGAAAAATATCTTCAGCAAATTCGACCGCGCCTTCCATCTTGGCAGTGCCACCGGTTAACACCAGACCAGCCGCAATTTGCTCTTCTAAACCACTGGAGCGGATTTCCTCCTGCACCAGTTCAAATAATTCCTGATAACGTGGCTCTACCACTTCCGCTAGCGTATGCCGCGACATCGAACGCGCCGGCCGGCCACCAACACTGGGTACTTCGATGCTTTCTTCTTTACCCACCATACTGCGCAAGGCACAGGCGTACTGCACCTTAATGTCTTCGGCATGGCTGATTGGAGTGCGGAAGATTTTGGCGATATCACTGGTCACCTGATTACCGGCAACCGGGATCACGGCGGTGTGGCGCAAAGCACCATTGGTAAAAATGGCAATATCAATAGTACCACCACCAATATCGACGACACAGACACCCAGCTCTTTTTCATCATCGGTTAATACCGCATAGCTGGAGGCCAGCGCACTGAAGATTAACTGGTCGACATGCAGACCACAACGCTCGACACATTTTTCGATATTTTTTGCCATATCATTGGCGCAGGTAATGATATGGGCACGGGCTTCCATGCGTACGCCAGACATACCGACCGGACTTTTAATCCCTTCCTGCATATCGACTGAAAACTCCTGCGGCAGTACATGCAGCATCCGGCGCTCAGCCGAAATCGGCACCGACTTAGCGGCGTGAATCACACTGGCGACATCCTCGGCGGTCACTTCGGTATCGTTAATCGGTACCATGCCGCTTTCATTCTGGCAGCGAATATGTTTACCGGTAATGCCCAGATACACCGACGACACCTGACAATCGGCCATCAGTTCGGCCTCATTCACTGCCCGCTGCACTGCCTGCACCACCAGGTTCAGATCGTTAACGCCACCTTTGTCCATGCCGCGCGACGCATGCGTCCCTACGCCTACAATGCTAAGCTGGTTATCTGCGGTGATCTCGCCCACCACCGCTTTAATCTGCGAGGTGCCGATATCCAGACCGACTATCAAATCCCGTTCTGCTGACTTTGTCATGTTTTTCTCTTAGTGTCTGTTACTGCATAGCGCACGGCAATACCCGTGTCATAACGTAAATCAACTTCGGCCATCCCGGCCTGATGTTGTTGCATCTGTGGATACAGCTCAATAAAGCGCTGTAGCCGTTTTAAGGTGTCTTCCCGCCCAAGCTGCAAGCTAAGGCCATCGGCCAATTCCAACCGCCAGGCAAAGCGTTCAGTTAACCACACCTTGCGCACCTGAAATTGATGCAGTGTTAATAACTGCTGCATCTTACTGAACATGTTCAGGGCATCCTGCTCGGCCCCTTGCGGGCCATGCAACCAGGGTAAGGTTGTAGCCAGCTGTTGAATTGGCGCAGTAAATACCTGGCCTTTATCGTTTAATAGCTGGTCACCATTCCATACCGCTACCGGTTGCTGCTCTGTCACTACCACCACCAGCGTATCAGGCCAAAGTTTGCGCACGGCGCTCTGATACACCCAGGGCTGGAGTTGCAGGAACTGCTGCACCTGATCCACATTCACCCGAAAAAAGTTACCTACATACTCTTGTTGTAAGCGTTGTTGTAATTCGGCAGCATCCAGCTGCTGAAACTTACCATAGAGCTTGACCTGCGAAATCGGCGCACTTTGCTGATCCTGCACCCAGTTTTTCAGCGTCGCGATCAGGTACATTAAAAAAATCAGTGAGCAGGCAAAAAACACCACACCGGCGATAAATTCCGCCCGGCTTTTAGTTGGTGCTGCACTAACCTGCTCTGCCATTTCGACTTAGCCCCTTGCACTTTGCGCTTGCTGTAAAATCGCCAATACCAACTGCTGGAAGCTGTAACCGGCGGCTTTGGCCGCCATCGGCACCAGCGACTTTTCGGTCATGCCTGGCACCGTATTCACCTCTAGTAAATAATGCTGTCCGTTTTGATCCAGCATCAGGTCGACACGGCCCCAGCCACTGGCACCCACAGCGTTAAACGCTGCCAGCGCACTTTGTTGCATCGCTGCGGTAAGCTCTGCCGTGAGCGGCGCCGGGCACAGATACTCAGTGCTATTGGCCTGATATTTAGCCTCGTAATCATAAAACGCCCGCGGGGTGCGCATTTCCACGATCGGCAATACCTGCCCGTTTAAAATCGCGATGGTAAATTCGCGGCCGTTAATCCAGCGCTCAACCAGCACTTCCTGATCATATTGATGGGCGGTAGCTATTGCCGTGGCCAGTTCATCAGCGGTACTGGCGGCACTCATACCAATGCTGGAGCCTTCGTTCGCTGGCTTTACCATCACTTTGCCACCCAGTTGCTGTAGCATGGTGGCATAGTCGGTGTCACCTGGCCGCACGACTAAAAATGGCGCTGTTGGTAAGCCTTGCGCCTGAAACAACCATTTGCAGCGGATCTTGTCCATCGCCAGCGCTGAACCCAGCACGCCACTGCCGGTGTAGGGTAAACCCAGCTGCTGCAAAGCCCCTTGCATGGTGCCATCTTCACCACCGCGACCATGCAATACAATAAACACTTGATCCGCCTGCAAGCTGGATAACGGCTGCTCTTTCGGATCAAAAGCAAAGGCATTAATGCCTGCATCTAATAATGCTGCTAACACTGCCTTACCGGAACGTAAAGACACCTCTCGCTCAGCTGAGCGGCCACCAAACATCACGGCAACTCTTGCGTTAGGGTTCATAGCGCAGCTCCCTTGGTTGCTTTTAATTGTTCTATATTCAGCTGCATGGCGGCTAACTGTTTCACCAAGGCGCCGATATTGCCGGCGCCCTGAGTCAGTACCACATCACCATCCTGTAATACTTCCGCCAGGCTGGCAGCCAGATCGGCCGGCTGAGCGACATAAATGGGTTCTAACTGGCCACGGGCGCGGATCGAGCGCGCCAGACTGCGACTGTCAGCGCCCGGAATCGGCGCTTCACCAGCGGCATAAACCTCGAGCAGTAACAGCGTATCAACTTCGGACAATACCCGGGCAAAGTCATCATACAGATCGCGGGTACGGGTATAACGGTGTGGCTGATAACACATCACTAAGCGCCGCTCTGGCCAGGCGCTACGCACCGCTGCAACAGTAGCGGCCACTTCAGTTGGGTGATGGCCATAATCATCCAGTAACAGCACCTTGCCACGGCCAGTGTCAAATTCGCCATATTGCTGGAAGCGCCGGCCAATGCCTTCAAATTTACTGAGCGCCGCCAATATTGCCTGCTCGGCAATCCCCTCATCTTGAGCTAAGGCAAACACAGCAGTGGCATTTAAGGCATTATGCCGGCCCGGTAAATTCAGGCTGATCTCGCGTTGATTGCCTGCCGGGTCGGTAATGACAAACTGGCTGACGGTGCCGCTTTGACTAAAATCGCTAATTTGATAGTCGGCATCCTCGCTAAAGCCATAGGTCAGCACGGTACGGCCAATACAGGGAATGAGCTGCCGCAGCACCGGATCGTCGAGGCAAACCACCGCTAAACCGTAGAAAGGTAAGTTATGTAAAAACTCCAGATAGGTGGCTTTGAGTTTTTCAAAGTCGCCCTGATAGGTGTCCATATGATCGGCTTCGATATTCGTGATCACTGTCGCCATTGGCTGCAGATGTAAAAACGAGGCGTCACTTTCATCGGCTTCGGCAATCAGATAGCGGCCGGCACCTAAGCGGGCATTGGAGCCGGCTGAATTTAATAGACCACCAATGACAAAAGTGGGATCGGCGCCGGCTTCGGCAAATACCGAGGCCATCAGGCTGGTGGTCGTGGTTTTGCCATGGGTACCGGCAATGGCAATACCATGGCGAAAGCGCATCAGCTCACCCAGCATTTCGGCACGACGCACCACCGGAATGCGCAATTCCCGCGCACTGCTCACCTCTGGATTGTCGGCTTTAATGGCACTGGATACCACCACAACACTGGCACCTTGAATATTTGCCGCGCTGTGGCCGATAAAAATCTCCGCCCCAAGCCCGGCCAGCCGCTCCGTTACCGCACCGCTGGCGATATCGGAACCGCTAACTTTGTAGCCCTCATTCAGCAAAACTTCGGCAATACCGCCCATACCGGCACCGCCGATACCGACAAAATGAATGCGCTCGACCCGGCGCATAGCCTGTTTTTTCTGCTGAAGTGTCGTAATCATACTGCTTGTCCTGTTACTTGCTGACACAACGCCACCACTTGCGTGGTGGCATTATCCAGTGCCAATGCTCTGGCTTTGTTAGCGCGCTCGGTTAACAGCGCTCGGTTTTGCATTAATTCCGCGATAATTGGCACCACACCCGGTGTTGCAAGCTGCGCCTGAGGTACCAGCCAGCCACCACCTTGCTCGGTCAAACTGCGGGCATTGGCAGTTTGGTGATCATCAATCGCTGTTGGCAGCGGCACAAAGATTGCGGCGATACCGGCTGCGGCAACTTCGCTAACGGTTAGGGCACCCGCGCGGCAAATCACCAGATCAGCCCAACGATAGGCCGCCGCCATATCTTTAATAAAAGCACTGACTTCAACCGTCACGCCTTGCTCAGTCAGCGGCTGATAGGCAGCGGTGACCTGCTGCAACATGGCTTCGCCAGTCTGATGTTTAACCGCCAGTGGCCCTTGTTGTGCCAGGGCGATTAACTGCGCTGGCAATTGTTCGTTTAGCGCTTTCGCCCCTAAGCTGCCGCCCACAATCAGGATGCGCAATTCCGGCGCTGCAGCGCGGTTTTCCCGACAGCCAATCAGGTCACGTCGAACCGGATTGCCGACTAACTGTTGCTTGACCGAGCTGGCAAAAGCCTGCGGGAACGCCACCATAATTTTTTGCGCAAAACGCGCCAGCAATTTATTGGTGCTACCCGGCACCGCGTTTTGCTCATGGATCAACAGCGGCACCCCAGTTAACCAGGCGGCAACGCCTCCCGGGCCACTGGCATAGCCACCAAAACCAACCACCAGCTGCGGCTGTAACTGCTTGATCAATCTCCGGGCTTGCCACACAGAGCGCAGCAGCATTAACGGCGCTTTGAATAACGAAGCCAGACCTTTGCCACGCAAGCCTGCTACCTGAATGCTATAAAACGGATAGCCAAACTCCGGCACCAGTTTCGCTTCCATCCGTTCTGCCGTGCCCAGCCAGGCGATATCCCAGCCGGCTTGCTGTAATGCCTGCGCTACTGCCTGCGCCGGGAAAATATGTCCGCCGGTACCGCCGGCCATAATCAATGCCAGCGGCTTACTCATGCTTGCCTCCACTGACGGCTTGCTTACCCTGTAAACGCACTTCAAAGTCAATCCGCAGTAACAAGGCGGCTGCCATCAGCATAATAATCAGGCTACTGCCACCATAGCTGACAAAGGGTAACGTCATACCCTTGGTTGGCATCATCCCGCTGGCCATACCGGCGTTAACGGCGGTTTGAAAACCAATCCAGATTGCCAGGGCATAGGCCAGAAAGCCGTGAAAGCTCATGCCTTTTTGCAGTGCTCTGTTCCCCATCATCAAGGCGCGGAACACTATGATAAACAGCAAGCCCAATAAAACCGCGACACCAAAAAAGCCGGTCTCTTCGCCTATCACTGAAATAATAAAATCGGTATGGGCTTCCGGCAGATACTCCAGCTTCTGAATACTATTGCCCAGCCCCTGCCCGGACCAGCCACCACGGCCAAAGGCCATCAATGACTGTGTCAGCTGATAACCGCTACCAAAAGGATCAGCCCAGGGATCAAGAAAAGCCGTAACCCGGCGCCAGCGATACTCACTGTAGAAAATCAACACCGCAATGGCCGCCAGACCGGTTAGGATCAGCGCGATAAACTGCCATAATTTGGCGCCGGCCAAAAACAGCAATACCACCGCAGTGGCAAACATCACTATCACGGTGCCAAGGTCTGGCTGCATCAACAGCAACACCGCGACCACAAATAGCATAATCAGCGGCTTCAGGAAGCCCATCAGGTTTTCCCGCACCTCTTCATGGCGCCGCACCAGATAACTGGCCAGATAGGTAAAGAAGAACAGCTTAGCCGGCTCAGCACCCTGCACGTTGATCGGCCCCAGCGCCAGCCAGCGCGTCGAACCATTCACGTTCTTACCAAAGATTAATACCGCCACCAGCAGCGCCAGCGCCGCAAACAATAATTGCATATTGTAGTTATGCCAGAAGCTGACTGGCAGCCGGGTCACGGTATAGGCTGCCACCAATCCCATGCCCATATAGATCAGATGGCGCAGGGTAAAATGCAGCGGGTTGCCATATAAACGCTCGGCCACCGGAATAGAGGCGCTGGTGACCATCACCAGGCTAAAGGCCAGCACCAATAACAGCGCCGTCAGGAAAATATTGTCAAAGGTGCCCTGATCCTTGCTTTGCCACCAGCTATCCAAGCGGGGCAAGGGATTAAAGCGACCACCTAATAACATGGCTTTCATGGCTTTAACTCCCGAACAGCTGCAGCAAACTGTTCACCGCGGTCGGCATAGCTTTTAAACATATCCAGGCTGGCACAAGCCGGCGACAGCAATACCATATCACCGGGCTGAGCCAGCGAAGCCGCGGTTTTAACCGCCTGTTGTATCGTTTTAACCTGAATACTGTCCGGCAGTAAGGCGGCAATGGCTGGCCCATCCTGGCCTAAGGTAATCAATTGCTGTACATCGCGCTGCAATGCCGGTTGCAGTTCAGTCAGATCGGCGCCCTTGGCGTCACCGCCGGCAATCAGGATCAACTTACCAGCCACGCTGCTGCGTAAACCTGCCAGCGCAGCCAGCGTGGCGCCAATATTGGTGCCCTTAGAATCGTTAACCCAGCGCACACCATGGCGCTCTGCGACCAGCTCACAGCGATGGGCCAGACCACGGAAACTGCGTAACGTGCTGGCAATAGCCTGGCGACTGGCACCTGCTGCCAGTGCTAACGCCGCGGCGGCCAGCGCATTAAACTGATTGTGTTTACCAAATAAGCTCATTTCGGTGACGGGCAATAAAGGCTCACCGGCCACCAGCAGGTAGTCCTGTCCCTGATGTTGCACGATACCGTAACCGCTGCTGTTATCCGTTAAACTCAGGGCTAAGACCTGTGTCGCCACTGCGGGTATAGTTAGCGCATCATCGGCGTTATATACCGCCAGCGCACTATGTTGATAAATGCGTTGTTTTGCCGCCGCATAGTCGGCCAGATCCTGATAGCGATCTAAATGGTCAGCACTGACATTCAGATTGGCCGCGGCAACTAACCGCAGGCTATCCGTGGTTTCCAGTTGAAAGCTGGACAACTCCAGCACATAAATCTCAGTCTCAGTTTTAGCCAGCGCATCCAAAACCGGTAAACCGATATTACCGGCCGCCAGCGCTTGAATGCCGCTGTGCTGCAACATCGCTTCGGTGAGCTTAGTTACGGTCGACTTACCATTAGAGCCGGTAATAGCCACCACCGGCTTAGTGTTGTAGCAGGCAAACAGCTCAACATCGCCGATCACCTTCGCGCCCTGTAATTTGGCAAAACGCAGTGCCGGATGTTTTACCGACAAGCCGGGGCTGACAATAATCAGTTCCATCTGCGCCAGGCGGTTGGCATCCAGTTCACCAAGATAAATACCATCGACTTTTTCGGCGGCGATCTGCTCCAGACCTGCCGGTTGCTTGCGGGTGTCCATCAAGACCGGTTTAATGCCTTTTGACAGCAAAAAACGCACCGTAGCCAGACCTGACTGGCCCAGCCCAACGACGGCGATGCGTTTTGCGGTCAATAAATCCTGCATAACCTTATCTCAGTTTCAGGGTGGCTAAACCCACCAGCACAAAGATGATGGAAAGGATCCAGAAGCGCACGATAACCCGTGGCTCTGGCCAGCCTTTTAATTCGTAATGGTGATGGATCGGTGCCATCCGGAAAATCCGTTGTTTGCGCAGCTTGTATGAGCCAACCTGTAAAATCACCGACAGCGTTTCCATCACAAAGATGCCGCCCATAATAAACAGCACAATTTCCTGGCGGACTAAAATGGCAATAACCCCCAGCACCGCGCCCAGTGCCAGCGAGCCGACATCGCCCATAAACACCAGCGCCGGGTAAGTGTTAAACCACAGAAAGCCTAAACCGGCACCAATTAAGGCTGCGCAGAACACCACCAGCTCACCGGCATAGGGTAAGAACGGAATATTCAGATAACTGGCAAAATTCACGTTACCACTGGCGTAAGCAATAATGGCAAAGGCACCGGCCACCATAATAGTGGGCACTATCGCCAGGCCGTCCAGACCATCTGTCAGGTTCACTGCATTGCTGGTGCCGACAATCACAAAATAGCTCAGCGCGATAAACAGCAGGCCCAGCTGCGGCATCACATCCTTCAAGAACGGAACCAATAAGGCCGTTTCAGCTGGCCGCTCAGCGGTGGCATACAGGAAAAAAGCGGTAAGGATGGCAAACAATGACTGCCAGAAGTACTTCCAGCGCGCAATCAAACCTTTGGGATCTTTGCGGATCACTTTGCGGTAATCATCGACAAAACCGATAGCACCAAAACTAACCAGTACAAACAGCACCACCCAGACGTATTTGTTCTCGAGGTTGGCCCATAACAGGGTCGATACCAGAATGGAGCCGAGGATCAGCAAGCCACCCATGGTTGGCGTGCCTTTTTTCGAGAAATGGCTTTCCGGACCATCATTACGGACTACCTGGCCAATCTGCATCCGCTGCAAAGCAGCAATCAGCTTAGGACCAAAATACAGGCTTAGCAGTAAGGAGGTGAGCACGCCGAGAATGGCGCGGAACGTCAAATAACTAAAGACGTTAAAGGCACTGATATATTGGGTTAAATATTCTGCTAACCACACTAACATGGGCTGGTCTCCTGCTGACTACGCTCTAGCAAGTCTTGTACTACTAATTCCATCCGCGCACTGCGTGAACCCTTCACCAGCAGCGTGACATCCGATTTGCCAGCCAACAGTGGCATTAATTGCTCGAGCAGGTTCTGGCGCTGACTAAAATGCGCCCCTGCCGGCCCGAAGCTATCGCTGGCGCTCTGTGATAACACGCCAACAGTGAATAACAGATTAATACCGGCCTTTTTCGCGTAATCACCAATCTGTTCGTGGTATAAACGCGCATTGGCACCCAGCTCGCCCATATCGCCAAGTAACAAGCCACGAAAGCCGGAGTAGCTGGCCAATAAATCTATGGCAGCTTTTACCGATTCAACATTGGCATTGTAGGTATCATCAATCAGCCGGAAACCAGGTTTAACCTGCACGATGTTTGTACGGCCTTTTACCGCTTGCATCTGCAGTAAACCCTGCTGCACCTGCGGTAAACTTAAGCCCAGCTCCAGCGCCGCTGCTGCGGCCGCCAGCGCATTGGCCACGTTATGCCGACCCGGGATCCGCAGCTGAATCTGTTGCTGCGCACCGGCGTGATGTAAAACAAAGTGGGCACAACCTACTTCATCTAACCGAATGGCAGTGGCATAAAAATCGGCTGCCGGATTTTCGATACTAAAAGTGCGGTATGGATGGGCAACGACCTGCGCCAGCCAGTAGTCGCTGTAATCACTGTCCAGTGACACAATGGCGACACCACTGGCGGTTAAGCCATGGTAAATTTCGGCTTTCGCCCGGGCCACACCGTAAATATCACCAAAACCCTCCAGATGTGAGGCCGCGGCATTGGTGATCAGTGCCACATCGGGTTTAACCAGGGCTGTGGTATAAGCAATTTCACCCGGATGGTTGGCGCCCAGTTCCAGCACGGCAAAGCGGTGCTGTTCAGTAAGCCGTAACAGTGTCAGTGGCACACCGATATCGTTGTTAAAATTACCTGCAGTAGCCAGCACCGGACCTTGTTGCTGCAGGATAGCCGCCAGCATTTCTTTAACCGTGGTTTTGCCGGCACTGCCGGTGATGGCGACAGTTTTCGGGGCTAAGCGGTGCTTTAACGCAGCGCCAAGCTGCCCCAGTGCCCGACGACCATCCGGCACCAGAATGTATGGGATATCCAGTGGCGGTACCTGGTTACAAATCAGGGCGACTGCACCTTTAGCAGCCACCTCGGCTAAAAACTGGTTGCCGTCAAAATTAGCCCCTTTTAGCGCCAGAAATACCGCCGCGCCTTCCAGAGTACGGCTATCGGTGCTAATACTGTCGATCACCGGATCTGCACCGACTAACGGGGCTTGTAATATGGCTGCCAACTCAGATAACCGCATACGAATCATGATGCCATCTCCTGTTGTAGTTGGCGGACATAAGCGCGCTCGTCATAGTGGTGTGCTACCGACCCAATAATTTGTTCAGTTTCATGGCCTTTGCCGGCAATCAGCACGATGTCATCCGGTTGTGCCTGCAGCAGGGCCAGTTTGATCGCCAACTGGCGGTCAGGTTCTAACGTATAGCTGCAGTTTTCACTGAGCCCGGCGGCAATATCCTGCAGGATCTGCAGCGGGTCTTCGCTGCGCGGATTATCAGAAGTGAGGATCAGATGGTCCGCTAGCTGTTCGGCAATCTGCCCCATCAGCGGCCGCTTGCCCTTATCGCGGTCTCCACCACAACCAAATACGCACCACAGATGATTTAAACAATGCGCCCGCAACGCTAATAAGGTTTGTTGCAGCGCATCCGGGGTATGGGCGTAGTCCACCACGACCGTCGCACCGGTTACCAACGGATATTGTTCCATCCGTCCGGCAACAGGTTGCAGTTGGGCAGCAGCCGTGAGCAATGCCGTTAACGGCTGACCCAACGCCTGTAAACAACGGATGGCCGCCAGCGCATTTTGCACGTTAAATTCACCGAGTAACGGTAACTGTAGGTTGTACTCGGCGCCACCCTGCTGTAACTCGCAGAATACGCCTTGTGGATTGGGTGCGGCGCAGCGATAACTTAAGGCGTCAGCTTCGGGGCAGTCTGCGGTCTTACCATAGGCAAATACCGGTAAGGTAGTGGTTGCAGCATAGCTGCGGCCGGTTGCATCAGACAGGTTTAGCACTGCCAGCTCACTTTGTGTCGCCTGAAACAATAACGCTTTGGCCGCCGCATAAGCGTCCATCGAACCGTGATAGTCCAGATGGTCGCGACTCAGATTGGTAAATACTGCCACTTTAAATGTCAGACCAGCTACTCGTTGTTGCACCAACGCATGCGATGACACTTCCATCGCCACCAGCTTAATGCCAGCAGAGACAAAGCCAGCGAAAATGCGTTGCAGATCGACAAAGTGCGGCGTGGTATTGGCCAGCGGTGTTAACTGATCCCAGGGCCCATAACCCAAGGTACCAATCACCGCACTGGGGATGCCGAGCTGGCCCGCCAGCTGGGCAATAAAACTGCTAACAGAGGATTTACCGTTGGTGCCGGTTACGCCCACCAGCGTTAATTGTTGCTGTGGATGACCATAGAAAGCAGCAGCCAATTCCGGCAGTAATTCAACCAGGCGCGGCATCACCAGAACACGCGGATCAGCAAAGCTGCCGCTGGCGGTGAGAACTAAGGCGGCGCCCTGTGCCAGCGCCGCAGTAATAAACTGTTGGCCGTCGGTTTTACTGCCTGCTAGGGCAATAAACACATCACCGGCCTGTACCTGGCGGCTGTCAATGCGCAGCTGCTGTAACGCCACGGCAGGTACTTCAGGGTGATAGGCTGTTAACCAGTGTTGACTGTTAACCGGCATTTTGCCCCCTTGGTACTGCAGTGATTTTCGGCCGGGTCTGTGCATCCGGCGGCAAGTTTAATAGTTGCATCGACGCGCCCATAATTTGCGCAAATACAGGCGCTGCAATTTCACCACCATGATAGAAATCACCGGCTGGTTCGTTGATGACCACCACAGTAACCAGACGCGGATTACTAATGGGGCCAACGCCGGCAAAGGAGGCGATATAGTCATCACCATAACCGCCGGCCACTGCTTTACGGGCAGTACCAGTCTTACCGCCGACCCGATAACCGGGGATCTGGGCGCGGGTGGCAGTGCCGCCCGGGGCAATACTGGCTTCCATCATTTCCAGCATGGCGCCGGCATATTCCGGTTTTAGTACCTGCTCGCCGGTTTCGGGTTCGGCAGTTTTCAGAATAGTCAAAGGCCGGCTGATGCCACCGTTGCCGATAGCGGCGTATGCGCGGGCTAACTGCACAGCAGTAACTGATAAGCCATAGCCGTAAGAGAAGGTAGCGCGTTCAAAGTCAGACCAGCGCTGGCGGAAGCTAAAGATGCCGCTGCTCTCACCGGTTAAACCGGTGCCGGTATCCTGCCCCAGTCCCAGGTTATGATAAAGACCAACGACATGCTGATGGGGAATTTGCAACACCAAACGGGCGACGCCCATATTGCTGGATTTCTGAATAATGCCACCCAGGCTCAGACTGCCGTAGTTATTCGGATCACGGACCCAGCTGCCGCCGATACGCATCACGCCGGGACTGACATCAACCATCGTATCAAGCTCCGCGGTACCAAATTCCAGCGCACTCAATACCGCCAGTGGCTTCATGGTCGAGCCCGGCTCAAAGGTGTCGGTAATGGCGCGGTTGCGGAAGCGGTGCACCGGCGTATTGCGGCGATTATTCGGGTTAAACGACGGGCTATTGACCATCGCCAGAATTTCACCGGTATGCACATCGACCACCACTGCGGAGCCTGAGGCGGCACCGTGTGACAGCACCGCCTTTTTCAACTCACGATAGGCCACCGCCTGAATCCGCTGATCAATACTCAATACCACATTGGCTGGCTCTTGCGAGGCCTCGCGCTCCAGTACTTCAATTTCGCGGCCCTTGGCGTCTTTGCGGAACACCTTGCGACCAGCGGTTCCGGTCAAGACTTCGTTAAAGCGTTTTTCAATGCCTTCGACGCCGACATCGTCGACATTGGTAAAACCAATCAGTTGAGCAGCAACTTCACCTGCTGGGTAATAACGCCGCGACTCCTGCCGGAAATGGATACCAGGTACTTTTAATTTGCGTACATAATCCACCACAGCCGGGTTGACCTGACGTTGCAGATACACAAAACGGCGGCTCGGATTATCGCCAATGCGTTGCAGTAATTGTTGTGGTGTCATTTGCAGTATATCGGCCAGTGCATGCCAGCGCCGTTCATCGGCAGCCGCATTGCGCTCGATCACTTCTTTCGGATCGGCCCAGATGGCCTCTACCGGGACACTGACTGCCATGGCTTCCCCGTGGCGATCGAGAATCATGCCGCGCAACACTTTGTCGGATTCCACCCGCAGTGTGCGTAAATCACCCTGGGTCACCAGCATATCCGGCTCAACCACCTGCAGCCAGGCGGCTCTGGCCACCAATGCCACGAAGACCGTGCTGATACTCAGCAGCACAAAGGCAAAGCGCCAGCCCAACACCGCAGGGTGCTTTCTGGTTTTCGCTTGTGCTTTCATGGCCGGTTTTTTCATGGCTGTTGCACCCTGATATCACGGTCGCCGCTGGGACGTTGCATATTCAGCTGCCGGCGGGCAATTTCTTCCACCCGGCTATGTTCAGCGAGAGCGCGCTGCTCTAATAACAGGTTGCGCCACTCGGTATCCAGCTGATCCCGCTGTTGATAATTTAAATCCTGTTGAATAGTCAGTTGTCGGTTCAGATGCGCCATCTGTACCACTGCCAGCGCCGATAACACACAACAGACCAATAACAGCAACACCAGCTTACGCTGGCGCCATTGTTGGATAATCTGACTGGAGAGGCGGATCTGGCTCATAGCGCTGTCCTCTCTGCTATCCGCAGCACTGCGCTGCGCGCTCTGGGATTTTCAGCCAGCTCGGCGTCCGACGGCATAATGGCTTTGCCAATCAGCTTTAACGGTACTGCCTGCTGTAATTGCGCATTCGTCAGCGGTAAGCCACGTGGCAGCGCTGCTGGCTTAGAATGGCGGCGCATAAACTGTTTTACCAGCCGATCTTCTAACGAGTGAAAGCTGATCACACAAAGCCGGCCGCCCGGTTTTAATACCGCTAACGCGCCTTGCAGCGCCTGATTGACTTGCTCCAGCTCACTGTTGATATAAATGCGAATCGCCTGAAAACTCCGGGTCGCCGGATGCTTTTTCTCTTTCGCGCTTTTGGGCACTGAACGGCTGATTAACTCCGCCAGCTGGGCAGTGCGGGTCAGAGGCTGCTCGGCACGGCTGCTGACAATGCTATTGGCTATGCGCCAGGCAAATTTTTCTTCACCGTATTCACGCAGCACAAAGCTGATGTCCTCTACGTCAGCACTGGCCAGCCAGTCTGCGGCCGACACACCACTGGTTGGGTCCATCCGCATATCCAGCGGGCCGTCACGCATAAAACTAAAACCCCGTTCGGCTTCATCCAGTTGTGGGGAGGAGACGCCTAAATCGAGTAAAATACCGTCTATTTTGCCAACAATCTGTTGTTGTTCGGCAATCTGTGCCAGGGCGGCAAAGGGGCTATGGGTGATGTGAAAACGCGCATCGGCTTGCAGTGGGGCTGCAGCAGCAATGGCGGCGGGATCGCGATCAATCGCGTATAAACGGCCGTTAGGCCCAAGTTGTTGCAATATCTCCCGGCTATGACCACCACGGCCGAAAGTACCATCCAGATAGATGCCATCAGCCTTGATTGCCAGTCCTGCCAGGGTTTCCGCCAGCAGTACCGAGATATGCGAAGTCTTGGTCATTTACAGTACAAAATCCTGTAAGCGTTCGGATAACTCAACCGATCCAGCCTGCGCCTGTTCCAGCTCAATATCAGCGGTCAGACGGTCTTGCCAGGCGGCCTCGTCCCAAATCTCAAACTTATTTAATTGACCCACCAAACGGATATTTTTATTCAGGCCTGCGTGCTGCCGTAAGAAAGCCGGCAGCAAAATACGGCCGCTCTTGTCCATATCGCATTCAGTGGCATTACCCAGCAGAATCCGCTGTAAGCGGCGCTCCTGCGGGTTCAGGCTGGAGAGTGATTGTAGTTTTTCTTCGATTTCTTCCCACTCAGCCAGCGGAAACAGCAATAAACACGGGTCGTGCAAATCAATGGTGCAGATCAATTGCCCCTGATTTTCAGACAACAGGCGGTCGCGGTAACGCGCGGGTAGCGCTAACCGTCCTTTGTCATCTAATGTCAGAGTGAATGATCCACGAAACATCGTTCAGTGCCTGTTTTTAAGTGTTATCTCTGTACCAGCAGATCAGCGGCGTCGATTTCCCTGTCGTGAGCTCCCCACCGACAGCAACATCTTTTCCAAAATGATCCACAATTACCCACTTATCCCCACAATGAGACAGTTTAGGGTGCTACTTCAGCGACTGTCAAGGTAAAAACGGTAGCAAAGATCGAATAAGATCCTGTCTCGATCAGGCCTGCAGCGAAGTGGATGATTTAGCGGTTAAATTAGCGAAAAACACAGTAGGAATAAGCAAACTTGCTATTAGGGAATAATTTATTCAATATAAAGTCTCAACAGCCGACCAGACTCTTACAGGGATCTTAGCTATGCTCAGTCTGCTGAAAATCAAAGGCATGCTCGACCAACTCTCAGCCAGCGAACGCAAACTGGCTGACTTTATTCTGGATAACTCGCACCTGCTCCGCGATTACTCTTCGCAGCAGCTGGCGGATGCCGTGGGTATTAGTCAGTCCAGTGTGGTGAAATTTTGCCAGAAACTGGGCTACAAAGGCTACCCTGATTTAAAACTGGCGATTACTGAGGCTGTCGTTACGGCGTCAACCTTGCAACGCGAGCCGGCGGAAAGTCCGAGTGAGCTCAGCAACCTGGGCCAACTGGCCGAACAATTACAACAAAGTCTGTGGCAAAGTTTGCGTGGTTTGTTAAGCATTAATCCGGATGCCAAACTGCAACAAGCCGCCCAGCTATTGCATCAAGCAGGGCAGATTTTACTGGCTGGCAGTGCCCATTCCGCAGTCGTTGCCGCCGATATGCAAAACCGGCTACTGGAGTTAGGTAAGTTAGCGTTATTTCACAGTGATCCGGCATTAAGCCTGCAGTTAGCGCGTACTTTACCCGCCGGCAGTGTTGTGATGTTAATTTCTGATAGTGGTGAGAATGCTGACTTACTGAAATTAGAGCTGTATGCCAGAAAGCGGCAGCTGAAAATTATCTCACTGACCCGTTTTCAAACCAGCGCCCAGAGTGCGGTGGCCGATATCACGCTGTTTACGCTGGATACCGAAACCGATGAGCGTCTGGCGAGGCTAATCACCCAGCAATCACAACAACACCTGTGTCATCTGTTGTTTTTATTACTCTGTCAATGTACCGCTTATCGGCAACAATTAACCGAGCATAATAAATTGCTGGGCTTGCTGGAAAAAAATTAATACTGGCTAAGCCAGCATCTCCAGCCCTTCAATAGCGGTCACGCCTAAACCCGGTGCATCACCGATAGTGATATCCGGGCCATTAAAGCTAACACTGCAACTGACCGGATTAACTGCACACAAGGACGGACCGTCCAGATCGATCTTGGTAATCACATCTGCCTTAGCCACTGCCACATGTACTGCAGCTGCGACACTGATGCTGCTTTCCAGCATACAACCAATCATGCACTGCATATCATAGAACGAGCAAATATCGGCAATCTTAATGGCGTTAGAGATGCCGCCGGTTTTCATCAACTTGATATTGATGATATCTGCGGCGCGCATCTTAATCAGCTCGATCACTTCGCGCGGGCCAAAGCTGCTTTCATCCGCCATCACCGGCGTATGTACACGCTCAGTAATATATTTTAAGCCTTCCAGATCGTAATATTTTACCGGTTGTTCCACCAGTTCCAGTCTGACGCCGGCATCTTCCAGTTTATGTAACGCGTAGACGGCTTCTTTGGCCGTCCAGCCCTGATTAGCATCGAGCCGGATTAAGGCTTTACCGGCCACGGCATTGTAAATGGCTTTGACTCTTTCTATATCGACACCGATATCTTTGCCTACCTTCACTTTCAGGGTTTCGAAACCATTGGCTACTGCATCCAAAGAGTCGGCGACCATTTTATCGATATAGTCGACACTAATGGTAATATCGGTGGTCAGCCGCGGTACGCCACCGCCCAGCATCTTGTAGAGCGGTGCCTGATAGTACTGGGCGAACAAATCATAGACAGCGATTTCAACGGCGGCTTTGGCACTGTAGTTTTTCATAATACAGCCCTGAATCAGCCGTAAGATATGATTCAGATCAGCAATATCCTGCCCCAGCAGCTTGGGTTTTATCACCGTGCGGATAGCCTCGATAATAGAACCATGAATATCGCCGGTAATCACCGCCGTAGCGGGCGCTTCGCCATAACCGCGATGGCCGGTATCAGTTTCGATAATCACCACCACGTCTTCAATTTGATTGACCGTGCGCAATGCGGTTTTAAACGGGGTTTTCAGCGGCACCCGCAGCATGCCCAGCCGGATATCGGTAATTTTCATGCTAACCTCAGTTAACGCAAGGATTTAATATTATAGAGCCGCTGCAGATAGCTTTGCTCCTCGCTCAAATAGAGCGGTGTTAGTGGTGTCACGGCGACACCGTTCAGAGTACCGCGGTAAAACTGGCCGTCAGCCTGGTAATACGCTAAATCGTAGACGGCATGGATCACAAAGGGTTCGCCCTGACTTTGCCCCAGATACAACATCACATGACCAGGCCGGTAAATAAAATCCCCGACTTTGGCATTGTGGACTTTGGCCAGCTTGTCGGCGACCGGCAGACTCTCATCAAAGCGTTGATTCTGGCCAAAGCCACCATAGCCCTGTTCACCGGAGTTACGCGGCATTAACAGCCCAAAAGTACGAAAGATATCCACTAAAAAGCCGGTACAATCCACACTATTGTAATCGTAGCCCCAGCCATAGCGCTGCCCCAGATACTTAAAGGCCTGCTGTACCACATTGCGCGTGGTGTAAGGCAAATAGCCGATTGATACATCCTGATTGCGGCCAATTAATGCTGGCACTAGCACTAATTGCCCATTAGCATCGCGTACCGGTAATTGCACGATATGGCTGGCATGCGGATTCTGGCCATGAATATTGTGTCCCAGCACGGCGGCATCCAACAGTGGCAACCGTACGCCCATATCCAGTTGTAACTCGGAAATCGCCGCCTGCCCGGGTACAAAATTGGTTTTCGCCCGCGCACCGGTCACCACCAGAAAGGGTTTGGCGTCGGCGTACGCTAGTACTTGTTCGCGGCGGCCCAGCGCTATCGCTGTTGTCGGCACCCAACCAGTATAATGATAGTTTTGTACCAACAACCAATTGCCATCCAGACTTTGATGCAGTACCGCCACCGGCTCACCGACAAAGACCGCCGTTTCCTGAAAGCGATTCAGATCCAGCGCCATTGCCTCATTAAATACCCTGAGCTCCGATGGCACGGCGCGCATTAAGGCTCTTTGCGTCACCAGACCAAAGCGGGTCGGATTATCCGCTTGTATCGCCTCTGGATTAAGTTGTTGCAGCAGTGGCACCCAATCAGCGGCACCCAGTTGCCGGCCATCGGCAAAAAAGCGGGCGGAACCGGGAGGTGCACTGACTTTTTGCAGCACAGCGCTGAGTTCGCTCGCGCTGCGACTCATTGGGATCTCGGAGATGGCCAGCATTTCTGGTTGCTGCAAGAAAGTCTGCCGGTTGAACTCGTTGATTTGTTCTACACTTAACAACACTTGATCAGCATCGGCAACTTTGGCCAGCCAGTATTCGGCTGTCAGATGCTGCGGCTGCAGCAATGGAATATCTGAGCTGAACGTTTGACTATAGGCTTTGCTCAGCAACAGGATGCAGCACAGTGTCATCAACTGTAAAGCGCGACTGAGCAGAGAGTTTAAGCGCTGCTTTTGCTTCAAAACAGACTCCGTCGGAATGAAATATTCCAAAATTTAATGATTTTTAGCATAAATTATTTTCAAAACCAACAAAAGATTGCTATGTTAATTTTGTGCAGAAATTCTACATCCCTGCACAGCGCCGCACGGCTAGCAGCGTAACGATGTAATAATTATAAAGGGTGTAATATCCAGGAGAGATTGCAATGAAGTTGAACAGGCTCATTCAGTCCATTGCCCTTGCCGGCTTGGGCTCAACAGTCGTAATGGCGCAGGACACCGCAGTACCGGACGCCGAAGATGCAAAAGTAGAACGCATCCGGGTTACCGGTTCCAATATCAAAAGAACCAATATTGAAGGTTCACTCCCATTAACCGTGTTTAGCAAAGCAGAGATTGATGCACAGGGTATTACCTCAGCTGAACAATTATTAATGCAACTGAATATTGCCGGTAACTCCTCGGATAACCTGGCCAGTAATGGCGGTATCGTATCAGAAGAGCAACGTGGTAATAACGGCGTATCAGGCGCTAACCTGCGCGGCCAGGGGGCTGATGCGACGCTGGTATTATTAAACGGCCGCCGCGTAGCAACCCATGGTCTGAAGGGGCGAGCAGTTGACTTAAACTCGATTCCCTTCGCTGCCCTGGAACGGGTTGAAGTACTGCGGGATGGCGCCTCAGCTATGTATGGTACTGACGCCATCGGTGGTGTTATCAACTTTATTACCAAAAAAGATTATACCGGTGCTGAGGCTTCGGCCTTCACTGATACCACCGAAGCCGGTGGGGGTAATATCTATCGTGCTAACCTGTTACTGGGTGCCGGTGATATTAACCAGGATGGCTGGAACATCTTTGGTACTCTGACGTATAAAAAGAACGAGACATTGGACGGCAACGATCGGGCGTTCTCCAATACTTTCCAACCCGAGCGCGGTTTATCACCGGATACCCGCGGTACACCTTTTGCCACCGTCTTTAACCGCCCCGCCAGTCAGCCTAACTTAATTGGTACTGGCCTGTTGGATCCTCGGGATGGTTTAAATCTTATCGCAATAAATATTCTGGATTTACCGGGCGGTGCCGGCTGTGCAGCCGGTGGCGATAATATGGGCCCCTATGATGAGCGCCTATGGAGTTCATTATCTTCGCGCTATGCCTGTGCCTGGGACTATCCGGCCGCAGCGCGCATCCAGCAGCCACAGGATAGCCTGGATTTTATCAGCCGCGCGTCCTTTAAGCTTAGCGATAACCATAGCGCCTATGTCGAACTGGTTGCCTCTAAAGTTGAAGTTAGTAAAGCTTTTGAGCCTAACCAAATTTCTCCGGGCACCGTGTTTGGTCCTGATACCTGGTATCCGAGTACCGGCGCCTCTTATGACCGCGTCTATAATGCGCTGGCCAATTATTTTGGCGCCGATCAGCTCAACTACGGTGAGCGTATTGCCTACCGCTGGCGTTGTATGGCTTGTGGTCCGCGTGAAATTGATACTGAAACCACCTCTTATCGGATGATGGCCGCTTTTGAAGGCATTATCACCGCCTTCGATTGGGACTACAGCGTTGGCCTTTCCCGCGCTTCCAGTGAGTCAGACTCCGTATTAGGTAGCGGTTATCACTACCAGGATGCCTTACAGCAAGTGCTGGGCAGCGGTTTGATTGACCCTTTCCTGTTACCAGGGCAACGCCAGTCTGAAGCCGGCATGGCGGCGTTAAACGCGGCTTCTGCCAGCGGCGTTAAGTTGTACGGCGGCGAATCCATCATGACGCAAATCGATGCTACCTTAACCGGCGGCTTGGGTTTTGAATTACCGGGTGGTGAAATTCAGGCGGCAATTGGTGCTGATCTGCGCCGTGAAGAGTTTAAATTTAACGGCGATGAACGCGCGGAAATGCGGCCGATCTTTAACGCGCCTTTCGATAACGCTAACGTGCTGGATAAAGTGAGTCGCGATATCAAGGCGGTGTTCGTTGAGCTCTATGTACCACTGCACGATACCCTGGATGTCAGCCTGGCCGGTCGTTACGATAAATACGATGGCTTTGGTAGTACTACTAACCCGAAAGTCAGCTTTAATTACCGGCCAATGGAAGAGTTAATGTTCCGGGGTGCGTTTAGCACTGGTTTTAAAGTCCCTTCCTTTAACCAACTGTTCAACGGCAATACCGAATCGCAGTACACTGGTTTGGATTTAGCCGATCCGGCAACCTGTCCAAGCGGTGTCGCCAGTGAAACTGTGCCTGGCTGTGCCTCAATCCGGCCGGTTGAAATCTTTGGTGGTAAAGAAGATCTGAAGCCGGAAGAGTCTGAGCAGAAGAGCTTCGGGGTAGTCGTTGCACCATTCGATAACTTTAACTTTAGTATCGACTGGTGGGAAATTGAACGTACCGATACCATTCGCTCTGCGCCACGCGATGTGTTGATTGAGAACTATGACGTGTTCCAGGCTAACTGGATCCGCGACAGCAGTGGCCAGGTGATTGCGATTGACCGCCGCTTTATCAACTCTGGCGGTACCCTGACCCGTGGTATTGAGGTCGATGCCAACCTGACAGGTGAATTTGCTGGTGGTAACTGGCGCTTGAATCTGAACGGTAGCTATATTGATTCGTTCAAAACCAAAGGCCTGGAAATACTGCCGTACAGCGACAACCTGGTAGGCGAATACGTACGTTACTATAACCTGCCGATTAAATGGAAACATACGCTGAACCTGAGCTATGTCAAAGGTGACTGGAGCCATAACCTGACTCAGGTGTTCCGTGACGGTTACAAAGATGAGCTACCGGTCAGTGTGCGTAATGGCAGTTATATTCCAAGTGGCTGGAATCCGGATGTCACCAGTTATACCACCTATAACTACAGCCTGAGCTACAGCGGTTTTGATAATCTGAAGTTTACCTTCGGCATCAAAAACCTGTTTGACCAGGATCCGCCGTTTACCGCGCACCAGAACGACTTTGCAGCCGGTGCCGCCTGGGAACCACGGATTGCCGATCCTCGTGGTCGCGCTTACACCCTGTTACTGGAATACAAGTTCCTGTAACACCTCGAAAGCAAAAAGCCCGCGCAATTTGCGCGGGCTTTTTTTTAGATGTGGAGTCAGCCGGTAAGCCGGGTTCTGTGCTCTGTTGCCAGAGTGGCAATCATTCCTCTAGGACTTAGGTCACCCTAAGCCTCCAGCAATCTACCCGCCCCCAACGCGGGCCGCGCCATAGGGGGCCTATTTGATCTTGCTCCGGGTGGAGTTTACCGTGCCACGAACTGTTACCAGTCGCGCGGTGCGCTCTTACCGCACCCTTTCACCCTTACCTGATCCCAACTGTAAACAGCTGGGCCATCGGCGGTTTGCTCTCTGTTGCACTGGTCGTAGGCTCGCGCCTCCCAGGCGTTACCTGGCACCCTGCCCTGTGGAGCCCGGACTTTCCTCCCCTTGCTTGCGCAAGCAGCGATTGCCCTGGCCGACTCCGTGGCGGATTATACGCGAGAATCGCGTTAAGGGCTAACGCTAATCTGTTTGCCAACTTAGCGCCAGCTGATAGAGCGCGTTTTTCTTTTCATTATGAATTTGTGCCGCCAGCGCTGCCGCTTGCTTCAGTGGTAATTCGGCCAACAGAATTTTTAGCGTACGCTGTACTTCCTCACTGACCGCCTCGTCGGCTTTGGTTGGTGCCGGGGCAATCATCAACACCATTTCACCCTGACAACGCTGCGGGTCTTCTGTTAACCAGGTTGTAATGTCTGCGGCAGTACCACAGGCAAAATGTTCAAAGGTTTTGGTGAGTTCTTTTGCTAGCACCAGCTGCCGTTCTGGCCCAAACACCGCCACAACATCTTGCAGCGTATCCAGAATCCGCCGTGCGGTGTCATAACAAATAATAGTTCCCGCTGCTGCCGGTACTGCAGCCAATTGCGTTTGCCGTTGATTCGACTTTGGCGCCAGAAAGCCAATAAACTGGAATTTGTCGGTGGGTAGGCCGGCGGCACACAACGCAGTAATCAGCGCACAGGGGCCTGGGATCGGAATGACCGGCACGCCGGCTTCCCGACACAGCCTGACCAGGCTGTAACCAGGGTCACTGATCAAGGGCGTACCGGCGTCAGAAATTAATGCGACATCTTCGCCAGCCAGACATTTTTCAATAATACTGGCCGCGCGCTGCTTTTCATTATGGTCGTGTAACGCGAACAGACGATTACTGATCCCAAGGTGTTGTAATAACTTACCACTGTGTCGGGTATCTTCAGCTGCGATACAGCTAACTTGCTGTAAGGTACGGATGGCACGCTGGCTAATATCGTCCAGATTGCCAATAGGGGTGGCCACCACAAAGAGGGCGCCGCTTTGTTTAGTCATAAGTCGCTATTTATTTGAGCTTAACCGGTAGTGTCAGTAAGATAACACCATTAACAGCCTATGGTACTGTGCATTGTGAAAACCAGCAAATTTAAGCCTCTTTTTTTGTTAGCCTTAGCCGGCCTGCTCAGCAGTTGCTCGCAAACCCCTGCGCCAACCCAGGTCACACCGGTAACAGCCAGTGAAATTACGCCACCGCCGGCAAGCGCTGAGCCGGAAACTGTCAGCGCCCAGCTGTTATTTCAGCGCGCACGCCAGCTGCAGGGCTCGGCACGCGAACAACAGTTGTTAGCAGCTGCACAACAGGCGCTGATTGAACAAGACAACAGTCTGGCTCTGGCTATTGCTGACACTCTGCAATTGAGTGATTCGGCGCAAATCCGCGCAGCTAACCATCTGGTGCTGTTACAAGCTTATTTGCAAAATAATGAGCTGGCGCTGGCAGAGCAACTGCTGCAACAAACCCCGCTGACGCAAATTCCCCTTGCTGATCGCCCCGCGTTTTTATGGGCCAGCGCTGCACTGCAGCAACGACAACAACGCGGCTATGCTGCCGCACGGGCAATGTTGCAGCTGGATGAACTGCTTGCCAACCAGCGTCAGGTGGTTGCCAGTTATCCGGAATTACCCGACCATCTTTGGCAGCAACTCAGCGTACTGGATAATACTGAGCTGGCTAACCTGAAAGTCGGTGCCGGACAACGGACACTGGGTTGGCTTAACTTGTTAGAGCTGGTGCGGGCGAATCTGGGCCAACCGGCGCAACTGGAACAAGCCCTCGCCGACTGGCGGCAACGTTACCCAACCTTAGCGGCATTAGCGGACTTACCCGCCAGCTTGCAACAACAGCTGGCGTTACAGCCATACCAACCGCGCAAGATCGCGGTATTACTGCCATTGAGCGGGCAGTTCCGGCAACACGCCAGAGCGATACAATATGGTTTATTGGCTGCCGCTGCCGCCGATCAAACCTCAGGCCGGCAACTGATTTTTCTCGACAGTCAGCAGCCAGTACCACTGTTGCAACAACAGCTGGCCAGCCAGCAGGCCGACTTTGTTATCGGGCCCTTGTTACGGGAACAAGTGGAAGCGATCAGCCAGTTAACTGATTGGTCCTACCCGACCTTGTTTTTAAATAGCCGCGATACCAACCGGGCTGCACAGCCAGATCGCTTTTACTTCGCGTTAAATATGGAAGATGAAGCGACACAAATGGCACAGCTCTTTGCCCGCAAAAATTATCAAAGGCCAGTGGTCATCAGTGCCCGCAACACAATTAGCCAACGCATGACGCAGCAATTTAGCCGGCAGTGGCAGCAACTGGGCTTTGAGGCACCGGAGAGCTATCAGTTTGACGCGCGGGACGAACTAGAAGCTCTGGTTACCCGGTTATTGGAAACCGATAACAGCCGGGAGCGCATCCGCCTGATTTCAGGTCTGATCCCCGGTAAGGTGGAGACGGAACCGCACAGCCGCAAAGATATTGACGCAATTTATCTGATTGCAGATCCAATTCAAACCCGGATGTTTAAGCCTTTTATCGATGTCTCTGTCAGCCAACACGGCCCACGCTTACCGGTTTATGCCAGCTCACGCAGTTTTAGCGTGGGTGGCGATGCCAATGATCTGCGCGATTTAAATGGCCTGACCTTTACGGAAACGCCCTGGTTATTGGGCGAGCAACATATTCAGGCGGTGCGTGAGCAATACTTGCAGCTGTTCCAGGATCAAGACGAGACGTTACAACGACTATTTGCGATGGGCTACGATGCGTTTCAACTTATCGGCAGTTTAAAACAACAACGCCAGCTGCCGTCACTAAGCTATCCGGGCTTTACCGGCCGCTTAACCGTCAGTGCCCAAGGCGATATTCAACGCCAGCTCAGTTGGGCCAGTTATCAGACTAACCGGCTGGTTTCGGTGCAGGAACCTTAATACTGCGATGAATACCCAGGGCGAGCTTTATGAACAACTGGCCGCAGACTATCTCGCGGCCCAGGGGCTGCAGTTGGTCAGCCGTAACTTTCAGTGTAAAGCCGGCGAAATTGATTTAATTATGCGTCAGGGTCAGTATTGGGTATTTGTTGAGGTAAAATATCGGGCCAGTAACGCTTATGGCGGCGCTCTGGCCGCGGTTACCCGTAGTAAACAGCTTAAAGTGATTAGGGCGGTGCAACTTTACCGCCAGCTGCACCGGCTTGGCGACCAACCATGTCGTATTGATGTACTGGCAATTGAGGGCCGTGGCCCCTACCAGTACAACTGGCTAACCAACGCCTTCAGTTAACAGGACTCAGGATGCAGGAACATATCAGACATCTGTTTAGCGAAAATATTCAAACCATGATCGCCACCAGCGAAGCGTTGGCCGGTCCGATCGAAAGCAGCGCCCTGTTGATTGTTGAGGCGCTGATTAACGGTGGTAAAGTCATCTGCTGTGGTGAGGGTGCTACTGCCAGTCTGGCTGGACATTTTGCCCAATTGCTGCTGGACCAGTTTGAAACCGAGCGGCCCTGTTTACCCGCTTTTGCGCTGCAGGCCGATGCCTCCAGCCTGCAACCCGCTAATCAGCCCAATTATGATTATCTGGCCCGCCAGGTTCGGGCGCTGGGACAACCTGCAGATATTCTGTTAGTGATTTCACTAAATGGTGCAGAACAGAGTTTACTGCGCGCTACGGAAGCGGCACTGACTAACGATATGAAAGTGATAGCGCTTACGGTTGACAACAGTAGCGAATTATCCGGCTTGTTAAATCAGCAGGATGTCGAACTCAAGGTGCCAGCACACCGGCCAGCCCGGGTAGTAGAGTGCTATACCTTTTTACTACATTGTTTATGTGAGTTAATTGATATGACGCTGTTTCCGCAGCAAGGAGAGTTTTAATGAGTAAACTGATTCCCGTTCTCGCCGCCCTGATGTTGCTGCAAGGCTGTGCGGCAGCAGTGGTTGCCGGTGGTGCGACAGCGGTGACTGCCGCCAATGACCGTCGCACCCTTGGCTCGCAAATTGACGACAATGGTATCGTAATCAAGGCCAGACGCGCGCTGAGCCAGGACGGCTTAACCGCCAAGGGCAGCAATATTAACGTCACCAGCTATAACGGTGTGGTGCTGCTAACCGGGCAAACCGCCAGCGAGCAGGTCAAAGATCAAGCACAGCGGCTGGTACAGGATATTCCAAGCGTCAAACAAGTACATAACCAGATTCGGCTCGGTAATAATACCTCGCTGACCACCCGCACCCGCGACAGCTGGATCAGTACCAAGGTAAAAAGCCAGCTGCTTGCTGATGAACAAGTCAGCGGCTTAAACATTAGAGTGATCACCGAAAACCAGGAAGTGTTTTTAATGGGCCTGGTCGGCGGCCCCGAGGCAGATAAAGCCGTTGATATCGCCCGTAATGTGGAAGGCGTAGTGCGCGTAATTAAGGCGTTTGAACAGCCTTAAGTCCGGGCGTTGGCTTTGTACTGATAACCGGCTGATTACCGGTTATCAGCATTCCTGTAAGGCTTTCAAAATTTTAGAGTGAAATTCCCGCTGTTTCAGGATCAGCACTACCAGCACCGTCACCACCATAAAGATCCAGGCATCAATAAACCAGGTCAAAGCGGCCAGCGAAAAGTATATAGCTCTTAAGCCATAGTTGAACGAGTGACCGGCCTGATCAATGACTTTAGCCGTGCGGTTAGCGTACAACAGTTGTTCTTCGTCAGTCAGGGCTTTACCGTCCGGCGCAGCGCCGATTAACACACCGCCAAAGCCATACTGGCGTAACGACCAGGTAAACTGAAAAAAACCAAACACATAAATAAAGGCTAACAGCAGAATTTTTACCTGAATTTGCGTTTCCGACTGCACACTCCACGGGATCAAGCCGCTGAGTACATGACTTAGCCGCTCACTGGAGGTTAATACCGTCAACAAACCGGCCAGAATCAGCAAACAGCTGGAGGCGAAAAACGACACATTGCGTTCCAGTGTGGAAATCAAGCCGACGTCGGCCATTTTATTATCGCGGCGCAGCATCTGTTGCATCCAGTGATTGCGTTTACGGCGCATTTCAAAGGATAAACAACTCACTACCTTAGCCTTGCGCTTGGCATACAGCGTATAACCACTCCATACCAGACTAAACCAGCCCAAGGCCAGAATATCGACCCAACTTAACATATGCGCCCCCACTGCTGCTATTGAACTCTAGTGTACACCTAAACGCAAAGGTTAGACATAACATACAGTTAAGACGAGTCTCGTGCCAAGCACGATCGGTACGCCTTAATCTTTATGTCCTTACTCCGGAGTCATAATTCCCTCACTGCTAAGCCAATTGCTTGCAGTGTTATGGCTTAATCGTCTCCGGCAAAGTAAGCGGGACTGTAAACCGTCGGCTTTTCTGCATACAATAGCGGTTTTGCAAACAGGTGGAGTCCGGGTGCCCGAGCAACTGCTTACAGCGTTAAAACAGATCTTCGGTTACAGCAGTTGGCGAGATGGTCAGGCTGAGATCATTGCTGCTGCTCTGGCCGGACGGGACTGTTTTGTGCTGTTACCGACTGGCGGCGGCAAGTCACTCTGTTATCAGTTACCCGCGCTGCAATTACCCAAAGTCACTGTCGTGGTTTCCCCATTGATGTCACTGATGAAAGATCAGGTCGACACCTTGCAGGCCAATGGTATCGCAGCGGCCTATGTTAACAGCAGCCTGAGCCGCGAAGCGGTGCTGGAGGTACTGAATCAGCTGCGTTATGACGAGTTAAAGTTACTGTATGTCGCGCCAGAGCGCTTGTTACAGCCGCAGTTTATTGAGCGCTTGCAGGAAGTCGGCGTTAGCCTGTTCGCCATTGATGAAGCCCATTGTGTCTCTCAGTGGGGCCATGATTTCCGGCCAGACTATATGGCACTGGCGCAGCTGCGGCAACATTTCCCCGGCGTACCGGTAATGGCGTTAACCGCTACGGCCGATCCGGCGACCCAGCAGGATATCGTGCAGCAGCTGGCGTTACAGCAACCCTTTATCCATCGCGGCAGCTTTGACCGCCCGAATATCCGCTATACGGTACAGGAAAAATTCCGGCCGCTGGAGCAGTTGCTGGCGTACCTGAAGCAACAAGAAAACCACAGCGGCATTATTTACTGTAGCTCGCGGCGTAAAGTCGATGAGCTGACGGCCCAGCTACAGGAAAAAGGCTTTAAAGCCGCCGCTTATCATGCTGGGCATGATGCCACGCACCGGCAGCAGGTACAGGATGCCTTTAAACGTGACGATCTGGCGCTGATTGTTGCCACTGTTGCTTTTGGTATGGGGGTTGATAAACCTAATATCCGCTTTGTGGTGCATTTTGAATTGCCACGTACCATCGAGGCGTATTATCAGGAAACCGGCCGCGCCGGTCGCGACGGCGTCGCGGCAGAAGCTTTGCTGTTGTTCGATCCGGCCGACATTGGCCGGATGAAACGTTGGTTGCAAACCGAAGAGAACAACCTTCGGGCTGAAGTGACCTGGCAGCGCTTTTTATCGATGGCCGCTTTCGCTGAAGCTCAGACTTGCCGGCGTTTAGTGTTACTGAACTATTTTGGTGAAGCCCGGCAACAGCCGTGTGGTAACTGCGATATTTGCCTGAATCCGCCACAACGTTTTGATGGCACTGAACTGGCGCAAAAGGCACTGTCTTGTGTGTACCGGGTTAATCAAAACTTTGGTTTGCATCATGTGATTGAAGTATTGCGCGGCAGCCAGAGCCAAAAGGTACTGGATTTAGGCCACGATAAACTTTCCACCTGGGGTCTGGGCAAGGAGCTGAGTCACGATTACTGGTTAAGTATCTTCCGGCAATTGATTCACCATGGCTTATTGCAACAGGATATCAGTCATCACTCGGTATTACGCTTGCTGCCGGTGGCACGGCCTATCTTGCGCGGTGAACAACGGCTACAACTTGCGGTACCGCGCTTACAAAGCGCACCCAAAATGGCCAGCAGCAAACTGGCTGTGCAACACTATGATCGGGTGTTATTTGCCCGGTTACGGGCGCTACGCAAAGCCATCGCCGAGCGGGATGATGTGCCACCCTTTGTGGTATTCAGTGATGCCACCCTGATTGATATGTGCCAGAAACTGCCAACAGATCAACCAACCATGCTCAGTGTCAGCGGTGTCGGACAGACGAAACTCAGCCGCTATGGCGATGATTTTATGACAGAAATTTGCCGTTATTTAGATGAAGATGTCCCTGCTGGGGGTAAACTGGCATAAAAGGCCGCGATATCAGCAATATCTTGTTCAGATAATCCTGCCGCCATCGGTGACATCACCGCATGACGGCGCTCACCGTCGCGATAGGCTTTAATCGCTAACTGCAGGTATTTCACTTTTTGACCGGCCAGATTTGGGTATTCGGCGATAACCGCTATACCATCCGCGCCATGGCAGGCAACACAGACGGCGGCTTTCTGCCGGCCACGCTCCGCATCAGTAGCCGAAACCAATCCTGATAACGCAAGCAGCAAGGCTGCAACAACAAACTTGTACATGACGATCCCTCTGTTCTATTATCATGCTTCTATTTATCCGCTAAAGCGGGTGTCGCATCAAGCCATCTGCACGTCTAAACTGGAGAATCTTAATTTGTTGTCGCTGCGAGCAGTTTGGCTGTATCTGGCACTGTTATGCCTTCCCTGTTTGGCTCAGGAGCAACCGGCACCGCAAGCTGAACAATTATTACAACAGGCATTACTGCTTGGTAATCTGCAATATCAGATCACACCGGCAAGCACGACCGCCGAACAATTGGTACGCGATCCGGCACAGTTTCATAGCTTCCGGCCACTGAGCGGACGGCAAGCCACCTTACGTCTCAATGAGCAACAAGTACTATGGCTATTGATTAAGGTCAGCAATCCTTATCCGGAAAGCTGGCAAGCCATGCTGTATTACCCGTTTTTGCCGGCTGACCGCATTAGCTTTTATCAACTGCAGCCTGAAATTCCCAGTGTCAAACTGCTGGGCAAAAGTGGCAGCCTGCTGCCCTACAGTGAAAGGGCGTTGCCGTTACGCGGCTACAGCCAGCCGATCCAGTTCAAAGCTAACGAACAGCACAGCTATTTGCTACAGATCCAGGACGCCGCTCTGCTCGGTACCCAGGTAAAACTGGGGACCTTGCCCATCCTGATGGCCGAAGAGCAGCAGCAATTAGTAGGTGAGGCGCTGCTCACTGGCGCCTTACTGCTGCTGGTTATATTTACCCTCGCCATTGCCAGAGCGCATCGTAACCCGGCCTATATCAGCCTGGCATTATTCTACCTGTGTTTTGCCCTGGTACTGAGTGTGCTAAACGGCTTAGGGTTCAGCTTGTTATGGCCAACCTATCCGGAGTTAAACCCGGTGTTGCTTTATATCAGTGTCGGGCTGTGTTTATTGGCCTTGACCCATTACTGTCGTCTGACTTTACTGCGCCAGTCTGGCAGCTGGGCCAGGTTGCTTAATGCGCTGGCCACCGCCAGCGCATTGTTACTGCTGTTTAGCCCGCTGTATGCCGATGGCGAATTGAAACTCAAATTACTGTTTAGCTGTGTTAGCCTGACCTTAAGTTTATGCATTATTCAAGCTTTACTGGTTAGCCTGACCACTAACCTGGCCGGCGCACCGCGTTATGCGCTGCTAAGCACCCTGGCAACGCTCTGTTTGCTACTGGTACAAGCCAGGCATTTAGCCGGCTTTGCCGACTGGCTTAATCCTGGCTTACTGCTGTTAGTCGCCATTACCGCCTTAGCATTACCGCAACCCCGCCCGAACTGACTATATTTTCGCCCCCCTCTTGCGCAGGTAATAAAGCGCCATTTAAAATGGCGCAGCGGCAATTCCGCCGTTTCTATTTGACTATTCATTTACAGTTATTTCGTTCGGAGTCTGTATGCAACGACTGCGTGAATTATCGCGTCGTGTTGAGGCTGTGTATGGCGAAATGGCGGACACCTTTTCCAGTTATCAGCAAGCTAGCGGCCTAACCTGCCGCAGTGGTTGTGGTGAGTGTTGTACTCAAACCACCATTGAAGCGACCGTGCTGGAAATGTTGCCGCTGGCATTACACCTGTTTGATCAGGGTAAGGCAGAGCAGACACTGACACAACTCGAAGAGTTACCAGAGGTTTCTGGCTGCTTTTTTTATCAACGGCTGTCTTTCGATGGCAAGCAAGGGCATTGCACCGTCTATCAGCAGCGGCCGAGCATTTGTCGGGTATTTGGCGCTGCCGGCTACCGCGACAAGCAACAACAAAAGTCGCTTTCAGTGTGTAAAGTGATCAAAAACGATAAGGCAGAACGTTATCAGCAGCACCTTATTATGCTGACTGAACAACCACCGCCGCTAATGATGCATGCTAAAGAGCAGGTCAGTCAGTTGGATTATGAATTAGGTAATAAACATTACCCAATCAATCTGGCGATGCGAATGGCGCTGGAAAAGGTACTGTTTAAAGCTTACTACAGTAGCTTTGATAACGATCAGCAAATTGCCTGAGACTGACATTATGCTGGCTGCGATATGAACCGCAGCCAGCGATGCCGCTAGAACCCGCTTAATACGATTTTACCTACCGCCTTACCCGATTCGAGTAACGCATGAGCTTGTTTTAAATTGCTGGCATTAATGGTGCCATAGCTCTGCTTCAGCGTCGTTTTAATTTGGCCTTGCTCAATCAGCCGGCTTAAATCGTTGAGAATTTGTTGCTGCACCACCATATCGGCCGTACTAAACAGCGAGCGGGTAAACATAAACTCCCAATGCACTGAAATACTCTTTTGTTTCAGCGGCATAATATCGATGCCATTTGCCGGATCGTCGATCAGTGCCAATTTGCCTTGTGGCGCTAACAGCTGCACCAGTTCCGCATAATGCAGATCGGTTTGCGTCAGGCTGGCAACATGACTCACCGCAGCAATACCCAGTTGCTGTAATTGCGGGATCAATGGCTGGCTGTGATCTACCACATAATGCGCGCCCAATTCTTTCACCCATTGCTGGGTTTCCGGCCGCGAAGCGGTAGCAACCAGAGTCACCGTGGTCAGCTGTCGAGCCAGTTGCACCAGAATCGAACCCACACCGCCGGCCGCGCCGGTAACCAGTAATACCGGCTTAGGGTGCTTTAAGCTGGGCGTGGCTAATTCCAGACGATCAAACAATAACTCCCAGGCCGTCAACGCTGTTAACGGCAGGGCGGCGGCCTGCTCAAAATTCAGGTTGGCCGGCATTTTACCGACAATCCGCTCATCGACTAACTGATACTCGGCATTCGAGCCCTGCCGCTGCAAAGCACCGGCATAGTAAACCCGATCGCCGACCTGAAAATTGCTAACCTCCGGCCCGACCGCGACCACTTCACCTGCCGCGTCCCAGCCCAGCACCTTATATTCACCCGCTGGTGGCGCTGCCCGTTTCCTAACCTTAGTATCGACCGGATTCACAGAAATCGCTGCGACCTTTACCAGCAGATCGCGTCCGGTAGCAACCGGTTGCGGCAGTTCTATGTCTAACAAAGCAGCTGGTTCAGTAATAGCTAGCGATTGTTGATACCCTACAGCTTTCATGCTTGCTCCCCTTGTTCAGTTATCGCGGTATGTTGTTGCTGCAAAATGTTTAGCTGCGCCTGTAATAATGCCAAGCGCTCGGCCAGATTAGCAGTATGTGGTCGTACGCCTATTTTCAACCCCAATACGGTCAATGCCTGCAGTGGCGCGGCTGCCGCCAGGGCAGCGGCTACTTGCTGCTCCGTTAACCAGGACACTGGCGAGCCCAGCTCTGGCTGCAAGGCGTTGCGGATCGGCTGATGACTATCACGCCAGGCGCCATACTCACTCTCTGTATCGGATACGCCGGAAAACATTAATCCGGCCAATAAACCAGCTGTTTTTGCGGCTTGCAGATGTTGCACAGCAGTGGTGGGATCCCGGCCTTCAAAGACCGAACGTCCCCAGTTAATTACCACACCCAGGTTCGCCGCGCCTTGCTGTTTTAATTGGCTAAGTACCACCAGTTCATCCTGCAGGCTAAGAAAGCCTTTCGACGGTACTTGCGGTGGTAAGTACGCATCACAATGCTCAACCAGTAGGCGAGCACCTTGCCAATCCCAGCTAAGTAGCTCTTGTAGCGATGCGGCGAAACACTCGGCGTTACCAGCCACTTTGTTACGGGCCGGGGCGCTGTGCAGCATAATGGCGGTGACTGCCCGACGGCCAAGGTGTTGATTAAGTTTATGCACAGCTTGCTGCGCTGCGCGCATAAATTGCAGCGCTGCCTGGCGGCCTGCTTCGTCGGTTGAGGCCAAGCCAAAACCAGGCTGCTGCGCTAATGCATTCATTACCCCGGGAATGGTAGTAAAAACATAGTCCCAATGTGGCGCTAACTGTTGTAAGAACCAATTGTCATCGTATTGATGCAGTTGCCCCAGAAATGGATGCTCCAAACCTTTTACACTATCCAGTGTGGCCAAACTACGGTAATACGCAGCTTCGAGATCCGGGTCCCAGCCAGTGGTATTCGGAGAGGCGGCATAAGCGCCGAGAAAATATTGCATGCTCTATCCATTTGTCGCTGATAATCAGCCTATCATAACCTGATTTTACCGAGTGTGCTGTGTACTGCGTCGCGCGCCATCTGCCACAGCATTGTCACGGCCGGCTAAAGTTACTACACTGCGACAGCTCATCCACCCTGCTGCTTAGATTTTAAGGATTATTATGAAGTTTGTTGCTCTGTTATGCCTTAGCCTGTTACTCAGCGCCTGCTCGCCACAGCAAAATACCCCAGAGCCTGAAGCGGCTGTCAGTACTGTGCCAAGTCGTGTCTTTACTGCAGGTAAACACTATCAAGTCATGAGCGCCCCGTTAACAGATCCGGCTGCGCAGCAAGGCTTAACCGAATATTTCTGGCTTGGCTGCCCGCATTGTCAGAATTTTGAACCACTGTTAAAAGCCTATCTGGCTGAGCGGCCGCAAGTCTCGCTGCTACGCCGCCATCCTGCTTTAGGCGAGCGCTGGGCTTTTGATGCCAGCGTGTTCTACGCCCTGCAACTGGCCGGTCAAAGTGCGCATTTTGATGACTTGTTTGCGCTGTATCGTCAACAGCGCACCGAGAAAAATGCGCTGCCCGATCTGGCGGCTATCAATAGCTTTTTGGCAAAGCATCAGCTGGATGCCGGCCAATTCAGCGAACTGGCTAACTCAGAGCAGTCCAGAGCCATGATGGAGCAAGCTAACCGCGAAATGCTGGATAACCGTATTCAGGGTGTGCCGGCGATTGTGGTAAAGGGTAAGTATCTGGTCGGTACTGAGTTACCGGATGATATTCAGTCAAACGAAGATTATTTTCAGTTACTGGATTATCTGCTGCAAAAAGACTAACGCAGCGCACCTGAGCTGAAACCTCTGCAGCTTAGGCTGTCGCGCCAGAGCAAAACAGGCCGGATTAATCCTCCGGCCCGCTTAGTGTAAACACCAGATGTTTACGCAAATCTTTTAGCACATAACCCTTTTTCAGCATTAACGCACTCAGCCGCTTTTGCCACAGCAATAACTGTGGCTGCGCGGCTTCTAACTGTGCCTGCTCGGCAAATTGCAGCCGCACCAGCAACGAACCCGGAAAGGCTTCATATTCCATACTAAACCAGGCCTGCACGACACCGGCTAATTCCGCCAGCGCCTGCTGCTCCAGACTGGTCACCGCCGCCATCACGGCGGCCTGTTGTTTAAGTTGTACTTTAGAAAGTTTTTTCATCTTGCTTCTTATTCAACAATACTGCCCGGCGACCCAGCCGGAGCTCCAGGCCCATTGGAAATTGTAGCCACCGAGCCAACCGGTAACATCGACTACCTCGCCGATAAAATACAGACCCGGCTGTTTTTTGGTCTCCATGGTTTTGGACGATAGCTCATCGGTATCGACACCACCTAGGGTCACTTCAGCTGTGCGGTAGCCCTCAGTGCCGTTCGGTTTAAAAATATAGTGCTGCAGGCTGTCGACCAGCCGCTCAATACTTTTTGGATTTAGCGCTTTCAGCGGCTGATTTTGAAACAGCTTTAGCTCTAATAATTTCTCCACCAACCGCTTGGGTAGCACCCGTGCCAATGCGGTTTTTAGCTCCTGCGCCGGATGCTGTTGCTGCAACTCGGTGAGCAGCGCGGTTAAGTCTTGGCCTGCCAGCAGGTTAATCGTCAGCGCATCGCCAGGTTGCCAATAGTTGGAGATTTGCAAAATTGCCGGGCCGCTTAAGCCGCGATGGGTAAACAGCATATCTTCCGGAAACAGCACCTCATTGGCCTCGGCGGTCACCGGCAGCGATACGCCGCTGATTTCTTCAAACACGGCTTTATCGGCCGGTTGCCAGGTTAGCGGGACCAAGCCGGCGCGCAGTGGCAGCACCTTTAAGCCAAATTGCTCAGCCAGTTGGTAACCAAAGGCGGTAGCACCGAGATTGGGCAGGCTTAGGCCGCCGCTGGCAATCACCAGGCTTTGGCACTGCCGGCTGAGCTGTGGCGTAACAACCTGATACTGACCATCCTGATAGCTAACCGCCGTGATCTCCTGCTGTAGTGCAATCTGCACCCCGGCTTTATCACACTCCTGTTGCAGCATCTCAACGATATCTTTGGCGCTGTCATCACAAAACAGCTGGCCCAGCGTTTTCTCGTGGTAGGCAATGCCATATTGCTGCACCAGCGCAATAAAATCCCACTGCGTGTAGCGACTGAGTGCCGATTTACAGAAATGGCGGTTTTGCGATAAATAATTTGCCGGGCTGGCATAGATATTGGTGAAATTACAACGGCCGCCGCCCGACATCAGAATTTTGCGGCCGATACGTTTGCCATTATCCAGTACCAGGGTTTTACGGCCACGCTTCGCCGCTTCAATGGCGCAAAATAAGCCGGCCGCACCCGCGCCGACCACAATCACATCCCACTGCTGCATTTTAGTTGCGCTCCGCTACGGCGCTAAGCGACTGCTGATAGCCGGCTAGCTGATAACCGGCTAACAGCGCTGCCCAGTCCGTATCCTGCCAGTGGAACACGGCGAGTTTACCGCGCTCTTTATTGAAGGAGCGCAGCAGACGCGCTAAATTCTGCTCTGTCCACGGTCCCGGCTCACGGCGCTCGCATTTATCAAAATCAATCAGCCAGACCTTACCAGCGCTATCCAGCATAATATTGCGACAATTCAGATCCGAATGATAAACCCCCAGCCGGTGCATCTGTGCGATCGCCTGGCCCACGGCCTGCCATTCCTCAGCAGTCATGGCCCTTTGCTGCAAAATCGCCGCCAGATCTTTACTGTCCGGGATCAGCTCAATCAGTAAGTCAGCGCGATAAATTAAACCACTACGCTGATACCTTGCGGCTACCGGTCTTGGCACCGCCAGGCCCTGCGCACGCATCCAGCTTAATAACTGGTATTCCTGCATCGCCCGGCTTTGTGCCACCGGCTGCAGCCAGAATTGATCATGCAGCAGCTTACCGACCAGACCACCACGGTAATAATGCCGCAGCACCAGTTTATGCCCGCCATGTTGGACAAAATAGGCGGTATTGCGGCCGCTGGAGCTGCCAATCACCGCTTGCTGCTGTTGCCACCAGGCACTTTGAAACTGCTCAGCGGCGATCTCAGTAAAAAACGCCGGGTCGTACCAATAGCTGGCGTTACCGGCTTGCTTAGTCTGATAGGCTGAGGTGTGCGCTAAAGGCTGGCTTGGCATAAGGGTTCCTGCAACAATAAGGTTGATAGCATCCAGGGTACGCGCCGTGGCACCCTGCTGCCGGGAAAAAAACTGTTGGGCACGTTGCCCGAACTGTTGGCGTAAGGTGATATCGCTAAGCAGCTGACAACAGCTGGCAAACAGCTGCTCACTATCGGCCACCAGCACCACGGCCTGCTGTTGCTGCAGCTGCCGGTACGCCTCATTAAAATTAAAAATATGCGGCCCGCTTTGCACGGCCTTGCCAAAGCAAATGGCTTCCAGCGGATTATGGCCGCCGCGCTCGATTAAACTACCACCGATAAACACCAGATCGGCCAGCTGATACCAGGCCAGCAGCTCGCCCATCGAATCGCCGACCGCAATCTCGGTATCTGCCCCGGGTAACTGCCCGCTACTGCGGCGCCAGACGTGACACCCCTGGGCTTGCGCCAGCTGTGCGACCTTGTCAAAACGCTCCGGATGGCGTGGTACCAATAACAGTAATAACGCAGGGAAGCGCTGTTTTAAGCGTGGATAAAGCGCCAGTAACTGCTCATCCTCACCGGCATGGGTACTGGCAGCGACCCATACCAGCCGCGTTGTTAATAGCGGCGCAAATTCCGTTACCAGCTGCGCGGTTTGCGCTGGGATCGCCAGTTCAAACTTTAGATTACCCGTTACTTGCAGGGTATTGCCAAAACCCAGCGCCCGAAAGCGGCGGGCACTGGCGCGATCCTGGGTTAATAACAGGCTGATATTATTCAGTAACGGCCGGGTTAAGGCACTAAAACGACGATACCCCTTAGCTGAGCGGGCCGATAAACGGGCATTAACGACCACCACCGGAATGTGTCGTTTCCGGCAGGCGGCGAGTAAATTAGGCCACAGCTCTGTTTCCACAATCACCAGCAGCTTTGGCTGAAGCGCGTCTAAAAAGCGCCGGACACTGCCAGGGTAATCCAGTGGTAAATAGCAATGCTTTACAGTGTTGCCAAAGCGGCTACTGATGGTCGCCGAACCGGTTGGGGTAGTGCCGGTGACGGTCAGCGGCAGGGTCGGATATTGCTGCTGTAGCTGCTTAATCAAAGGTGTAGCGGCAATAGTTTCGCCCACTGAGACCGCATGCACCACTATGCCACCTGCTTGCAGCCCACGTTTTTTTAAACCCAAGCTAAAACGCTCAAGCAGACGCTGCCGGTACGCCGGATCCTTGCGTGAGCGCCAAACAAAATACAGCAGCAGCAACGGCAGCGTTAAATACAGCAATGCAGAATACAGATGCCTGAGCAACAGCCTATCCTTTTATCGAACCGGCCAGCAAGCCGGGCTTTAGCGAAAATGGCAATTAGTATAACATGGGCAGCCAAAGTCTGCGCAGCGGCGGAAACTGCAAAAAGCCTATGAAAATTGTCCATATTATCCTGACCCACAGCTTTGCCGGCAGCGAACGCTATGCCGTTGAGCTGGCCAATCTGCAAGCCGAGCAACAACATGATGTCACCTTGATTTTGCATCAGCGCGGCGCGGAACAGCGGCCCAATGCCATTGCCCACCGGGTATCGCCCAAGGTTAAAGTGCTGCTGGTTGGTGGCTTTAAACTGCTGGCGATCTATCGCACCCGTCGCCTGCTGCGCCAGTTAAAACCCGATGTTGCCCATGCACATTTAAGCGCTGCGTGCCGGGTATTACAAGGCGTAAAGGGTTTGTGCCTGCGGGTAGCAACCCTGCATATTCACTATAAAAAACAGCAGCATGCCAAGTTAGATGCACTTATTGCCATCGCCCCCTGGCAGTTGGCGGCGATCCCGGAGCCGCTGCGCCAGCACAGTGTGCAGCTGGATAACTGGTCAGCTGCGCGCCCTGCCAATGCTGATGCCCGGCAACGCCTGCGCGCCGAATATCAGATCCCAGCGGATGCCATCGTGATCGGCACTTTGGGCCGGGTTGAACAGAGTAAAGGCCAGGACGTGTTACTGGACGCCTTTAAACAGGCGGCGATCCCTAACAGCTATCTGGTGATTGTCGGTGAGGGGAAAAACTGGCAGGCGCTGCGCGAGAAAGCGCCGGCACAGGTTATTATGCCAGGCTTTAGCACCACGCCACAGGACTGGCTGGCTTGCTTCGATTGCTTTGTCAGTGCCGCCCGTACCGAGCCCTTTGGCCTGGTGTTTCTGGAAGCGATGCATGCCGGTTTACCGATTGTTGCCACCGCCACTGAGGGGGCGAAATACCTGCGACCACTGTTTAACAATGAGCTGGTGGGCATTGATAATGCCGCACATTTGGCAAAACGCTTACAGCAGCAAAGCCAGGATTTAGCACGCCGGCAATACCCGATGCAACGCTTTGAACCGAGCGCCAAAGCCGCCGAGGTATTGGCGTTTTATCAGCAGCAACTGGCAGCGCAACGCCTTTAAGTATCCTGCAAGCACTGCGTAAAAATACCGGAAAAACAAGGTGTCAGGGCGTGTTACACGCCCTAATTGGAGAGCCGGGTGCGTCCGGTTGGGTTAGGCCACTTTCGGGCCTGCAGCAAGGCCACTAAGCCATAGTGACGCAGGTTATGCCAAAGGTTTGCCAGGCTAAACTCCAGCCGCCGCCAGTAAAACACCCGGCGATTAACCTGCTCATTTTGCTTACCTGAAATAGTGCTTTCAAAGCCCAGATCGGGTTTAAAAATCAACGGCCACATCCCCATCGCCTGAAAGCCCAGCTGCCAGCTATATTGCATTGAGACATCCACTGGCCGGCCAAAAGGCAGCTCCCGTGCCAGCAAGAGTTTGGCACCGTCCAGGCTAACGGCTTGTGCCACCGCAGAAATCGGGTTCTTCTTAAAATGGATTAACGAAAAAGCTGGCTGCGGATTGCCGGCGATAATTTTCTGCTGCTTATTCGGCATCGCCAGTTTTAGCAAATGCCAGGGCTGCGTCAGCTCAGTAATGGCTTTAAGCAGCGCCGGCAGATCGCCATCAACCAGAAAATCATCTTCCAGAATCAGCGCAAAATCGAGTTGCTGCTCAACAATTTGCTGCCAGCAGCGGATATGGCTGATAAAGGCGCCCTTTTCACCAGGCTTGAGGATTTTATGATGCAGGCGCTGATTCAGAGCGGCGGAATAATACTGATTGATCTCAGCCTCACTCAGCGCGCGGCCATCGGCAGCATCAATTCTTTCTACTGGTAAATCAGGCCAGGCTGCCAATTGTGCCAGAGCCTGCTGGTAGCGCTCTGGAGAGCGCGCCAGATTGATAATAAAGATTTTATAGCGCATCGGGTCGCGGCCTTATTGCCACATATCCTTAACCCATTGCACCGGCAGCACGCGGCGATACCACTTGCCACTGACGCCGGCAATCGCATCTGGTGGATTCGGTTTACCATGGAAGGCCACGATCTTAGCGCCTTTAGGAATGGTGGCTGGCTTGAACCAGTTCATAATGCCTTTTGGTAAACAGTGACGCTTAAAGCTGACACACCAGCCCTCCGGCCAGTATTGTAACTTGCCCTGCCTCGCCAGATTCTGAGTCACAAACTCCTGCTCGTTACGCACCTTGGCCAGCTCGCGCTCTTTATGGTTTTTCAGCAGCTCAATTAAGTCGCTGTGGGCACCAATGTCATAACGGTAGACCGAGGTATTACCAGTATCATCTGACTTATCCCATTCTTTAATCACAAAGAACTCGCCTTTAGGCTCAAAGAAGCAGTCAATATTATCAACGATCACGACGTCCAAATCGATAAACAGCGTTGGGCCAGTCAGGTCATACAGCGGATCGGCAAAGCTGGTGACCTTTAACCAACCATGACCAAAGCTCCAGGGCTGGCGTTCATCAAAGTCTTTAAAGCCGACTTTTGGAATATCTTTTACTTCAATTTCCGGGTTAATACCGTCGCGATCATCCGTTAAGCAGACAAAGCGGTGTGGCAGCGTCAGGTTTCGCCGCACCATATTATGCAGCTTGTTTACATAGTCAGGACCGTACTTCTTGCCCCACTTAATACAGAGAATATTTACAGTTTGCATCAGGCATTCACCCTTGGAATAGATAAGACTATGATACCAGTTCTGGTATAAAGAAAAAGGGCAAGGCACAGGCCCTGCCCTGATAAGAGGTAGCGCGTTATTACAACGCCGCTAAAATCGTCTCGGCCTTACTGACTTCAAAGGTCTTTGGTGGCTCGACATTCAGCAAAGTGACAACGCCGTTGTCAACAATCATCGCGTAACGCTGCGACCGTAAACCACCAAAGTCGGCGGTTTCCATCGTTAAGCCAATGGCTTTATGAAAGCTGCCACCACCGTCGGCTAAAAAGGTAATTTCTTCCGCGTTCTGGCTATCCGCCCAGGCTTTCATCACAAAGGCATCGTTGACGGCGGTACAAACGATAGTATCCACGCCTTTGGCTTTGATCTGATCGGCCAGCGCAATATAACCCGGCAAATGCGCGGCAGAACAGGTCGGTGTGAAAGCACCCGGTACGGCAAATAACACCACTTTTTTGCCGGCGAAAACTTCGCTGGTAGTGGGGTTTTTCATGCCATCGGCGGTAAGTTGTGCGAAGCTAACTTCCGGTAAGGTATCGCCTACTTTAATCATTGCTTATTCCTTAGTGCGCCATAGCGCAAAGCTATTAAATTAATATCAGGCAATAGCCTGATTTATATACACATCAAAGCGGTTATTCTTGCCCTTTACCACTAGCTGCGGGCTTTGTTGCGCCAGCACTTCAGCATAACCGGGGCGTTTTACCACCACCCGGTAGCGCGCCAGCTGTAACGCCGGCGCCAGCAGTGCATCGGCATCGGTATCACTGCCCACCACGTCATGAAAGGCGCGCATTTCTTTTTTCACCAGCGCCGATTTTTCGCGTGGTGGGAACATCGGATCCAGATAGACCACATCGGCTGGCGGCAGTTCCGTCAGCGCTTGCAATGCCGGGGCAAAATGCAGTTGCATCCGCGCCGCGAGCTCTGCTGTGACCGGATTGGCCGCGGCCCGGCGCAAACCATCATACAGCAGTGCCGCCACCAGCGGATTGCGTTCTACCAGCGTCACTGTAGCACCAAGATTGGCCAGCACTAAGGCATCACGCCCTAAACCGGCGGTGGCATCAATAATACTCAGGTTGCGCTTTTTGTTCACACCACAGGCTTTGGCAATGGCTTCGTCTTTGCCACCGCCAAACTGTCGCCGGTAACTGGCGGCGCCACTGGCAAAATCCACCAGAATATCGCCCTGCTTTGGTAAGTCGGCATGACGCAATACCAGCGCCTGATCTGCCCAGCAGAGGTACCAACCAGCCGGCTCAGTAATAACCGTTAATGGGAAATGTTCCTGCAACTCATCGGCATAGTCCGCCGGTAACGAGGTGAGCAATACACTCATTGCTGCATCCCAGCATAGTTTTCGCCAATACTCAGCGCTATGGTTTGACTAATTTGCTGCAAACTTAGTCCGGATTCCTGCTGCCACTGATTAAACTGCTGCTGGATCTGTTGCAAGCTTTTTTTACTGCTACTGCTGCCATCAAACACACCATAGGCTTTCAGATAGGCTTCAACATCCTGGGTCAGTAAAAAGGTATCTTTACCGATGGCGCGCAGCGCATAAGGACCGGTATTGCCACCCAGCCGGGCACCATGCTTTTTCAGATAAGCCCAAAGCCCGATAATATCGCTTGTTGGCCAGTTAGCGATAAAATTTGCAAAGCTGCCATGCTCACGCTGCAGATGATAAATCATCAGCGCATTATCACGGATGGTAAATACTTTGCTTAAATTGCGGATAATCCGGGGATCCTGCGCTTTTTGTTCCAGCATTTCATCACTGAGCAGCAGCATTTTTTCGATATCAAAGTCGAAAAACACTTCGCAAAAACCCGGCCATTTTTGCCGCACCACTCGCCAGACAAAGCCAGACTGAAAAATTTTCTTAGTCAGCTCGGCTAACAGCAGATTATCCGGCAAGGCCGAGAGTTCAGCGGTAGTGCGTGGTTCGCCTAGCAAAGCTCGCAGCGCCGCCGGGCCGCCTTTACGGGCCTCGGCGCGCTGTAAAATCAGTTTAAAGGGTTCTGCCTGACACAAGCGTCTTACCTCGATCGTGGCCGTGTCAGTCACGGCCCTTAGCGTTGGAAGGATTAATAGGTCGCTTCATTAACCAGCGTACATTGACCGTTAACCAGTTGCACCTGCGGCTTAGGCACCACCGCACAGTCGGACATCCGGCCCAGCCGCAGATTCTCAGCCTCTGCTGCCTGATTATAGGCATTGATTTTATTCAGCACGGTCGCTTCATCTTTACCTTTAATTGATACTGCAACATACTCCGCTGGCCCACCGCACGGCTTATGCCCCAGCGGTAGCACCAGACACTGCTGTACATTGTCGGCGCTTTTATCGGCGATCAGCGCCAAGACTTCGCGGCGCAGCGCGGCAACGTCAGCCACTTGTTCTGGTCTTTCCATCAGTTGCTTCCTCGCTTGAGTCGCTTTAATCGGATCACGCTGCGGATCAATGGCTTCTACCAGCGGCGCCGGGGCAATCCGGGCTTCACCGGTGCCGGCCGCCTGTTGGCAGGCGCTGAGTGTTAAGGCTGCCGTCGCCAGCAACAGCGGGATTAGCTTGCTCATAGATTGTCCTTAAACTAATACAGTATCCAGTTTAACTGGCAATGCCCATATGTCGCAGCAAGGCCTCATTTGATGGCTCACGACCACGGAAACCTTTAAATAGCTCCATTGGCTCGGCACTGCCACCGCGCTCTAAAATCCAGTGCAGGAAATCCTGGCCGGTTTGCGGGTTAAATACGCCTTCTTCTTCAAAACGGCTAAAGGCATCGGCCGATAATACTTCGGCCCACAGGTAACTATAATAGCCTGCGGCATAGCCACCGGCAAAGATATGGCCAAAACTGTGCTGAAAACGGTTAAAGCGTGGCGGCACTATCACTGATACCTGGCTGCGCACCTCATCCAGCAATTGCTGGACCCGACCGCCCAGTGCCGGATCGTACTCGGCATGCAGCCGCATATCAAACAGGGCAAATTCCAACTGCCGCACTAAAAACAGCGCCGACTGAAAATTCTTCGCCGCCAGCATTTTTTGCAGCAAGTCGGCGGGCAGTGGCTCGCCGCTTTCATAATGGCCGGAGATCAGCTGCAACGCCTCGGGCGCCCAGCACCAGTTTTCTAAAAACTGGCTTGGTAACTCCACCGCATCCCAGGCCACACCATTAATACCGGCCACCGCAGCGGCATCGACTTGGGTTAGCATATGATGCAAGCCATGACCAAACTCATGGAACAGTGTAATCACTTCATCGTGGGTAAAGAGGGCTGGCTTGCCACCGACCGGTTTATTAAAGTTACAGGTCAGATAGGCGACCGGGGTTTGCAGCTGGCCATCGGCCAGCCAGCGCCGGCCACGGCAATCATCCATCCAGGCACCACCGCGTTTTTTGCTGCGGGCATACAAATCCAGATAAAAGCTACCGCGCAAGCTGCCATCGGCGGCGAAAATATCATAAAACTGTACATCCGGGTGCCAGACATCGACCCCGTCACGCGCCGCAATCCGAATACCAAACAGTTTTTCTAACACGGTAAATAAGCCCGGCACGACCTTGGTTACCGGGAAATAAGGCCGTAACTGCTCATCGGATACCGCGTAACGGGCTTGCTTTAACTTTTCGGCATAGTAGCTGATATCCCAGGCGTTTAAGCTGCTGACACCATACTCAGTTTGCGCAAAGGCGCTAAGCTCTGCCAAATCACGCTGCGCCTGTGGTTTGGCCTGACGCGCTAAATCAGTTAAAAAGTCCAGCACCTGCGCCGGGTTATCTGCCATCTTGGTTGCCAGCGACTCTTCGGCGGCATTGCTAAAGTCCAGCAGCTGCGCCAGCTCATGTTTTAAGGCCAGGGTTTCTTCAATAATGGCGCTGTTATCAAACTGTCCGGCCGTCGGGCCCTGATCTGAAGCGCGGGTACAATAGGCGCTGTACATTGTTTCGCGCAGGGCCGCATTATCGGCATAGGTCATTACCGCAATATAGCTGGGGAACTCCAGCGTAAATACCCAACCGCTTAGCTCACGGCTTTGCGCCTCTTCGGCCGCGGCAATACGCGCATCTTCCGGCAAGCCGGCGAGTTCAGCCTCATCTGTGACGTGCTTAAACCAGGCCTGAGTTGCATCCAGCGTATTGTTGGAAAAGGTAGAGCTTAATTCCGACAGCCGACTTTGGATCTCGCCATAGCGCTGCTTTTTCTGCTCTGGCAAACCGATACCGGATAACTTAAAGTCACGCAGCGCATTGGTGACCACTTTTTGCTGCGCCGCAGTCAGGCTGCTAAAGTCGGCGCTTTGCGCCAGCGCCTGATACTTTTGATACAGGCCCTCATGCTGCCCCAGCCAGGTACTAAAATCAGATAACAGCGGCAAGCAGCTCTCGTAAGCCGCTCGCAGCTCCGGGCTGTTGGCCACAGAATTTAAATGCGATACCGGTGACCAGAGCTTATTTAGCCGATCCGAGCCCTGCTCCAACTGCTCCACTATCGTCTGCCAACTGATCTCGCTACTGGCGACCACCTGCTCAACCACGGCTCTGGCGTCACTGATCGCCTGCTCCACCGCAGGTTTTATCTGCTCGGGCTGAATTTTCGAAAAGGGTGGTAAGTCAGTAAAGCTAAGTAACGGATTATCGCTCAGGGCAGTCATCGGTAGGGTTCCTGTAAAATTCGCTATTATGAATATGTTGGGGCCGGCTGGCATATTGTCAAGCGCCACTAGCCGTGTGTTTGCTAAATCCTGCGGCTTTACGCTTGTATTGCGCGCTGGTTAGCCCTATATCTGCTCTATCTATCAACCTGAGTTAGGGTTTAACCTTAAATCTGGTTCAGTTTTTACCCTATTAACTGACAGGCCCTGTTATGAATCGTCATTATGATTATCTTGCCATTGGTGCCGGTAGCGGCGGTATTGCCTCAGCCAATCGCGCCGCCCAACGTGGTGCTAAAGCAGCCGTTATTGAAGCCAAAGCCGTAGGTGGTACCTGTGTTAACGTCGGCTGCGTACCGAAAAAGGTAATGTGGTACGGCGCCCATATTGCTGAAGCGGTAAAATATAGCCCCAGCTATGGTTTTAACCTGGAACAGCAGGGCTTTGCCTGGGACACACTGGTCAAAAATCGTGAAGCCTATATTGAGCGTATTCATGGCGCCTATCAGCGTGGTTTTGCCAGTAATGGCGTGGAGCTGATCCAGGGCTTTGCCCGTTTTGTCGACCACAAAACGGTAGAAGTAAACGGTGAGCGCATTACCGCCGATCATATCACTATTGCCGTTGGCGGCCGCCCGACCAAACCTGATATTCCGGGGGCTGAGCTGGGGATCGACTCCGACGGCTTTTTTGCCCTGACGCAACAACCTACCAAAGCAGTCGTCGTCGGTGCCGGCTATATCGCGGTAGAAATTGCCGGTGTGTTGCATGCCCTTGGCACTGAAACGCATTTATTAGTGCGGGGCGATAGGCCACTGCGCAGCTTTGATCGCGATATTACCGACGCCCTGCTCAGCCGGATGCAGCAGGATGAAATGCAATTGCATACCGAAGCCGAGGTAGCGAAAGTGGAAGCCGCCGGCGAAGGCCGGCTAACGGTTTATCTGAAAAATGGCAGTATCCTGTTTAATGTCGATTGTCTGATCTGGGCCATTGGCCGTGAACCGGCAACCGATCAGCTTAACCTGGCCGCCGCCGGTGTGGTGCCAGATAGCGAAGGCTATATCCGCACCGATGCCTATCAAAATACCAATGTGCCGGGCATTTATGCCGTGGGTGATATTACCGGCGAAGCACAACTGACGCCGGTGGCAGTAAAAGCTGGCCGTATGCTGGCCGAGCGCCTATTTAACCCGGCTATGCCGGATGCGAAAATGGACTATTCGCTAATCCCCACTATCGTCTTTAGCCACCCGCCGATTGGCACTATTGGTCTGACCGAACAGCAAGCCATAGCGCAGTATGGCAAAGAGCAAATTAAAGTGTATCGCTCCAGCTTTGCGGCGATGTATAACGCCATTACCCCGCACCGCGCCCTCAGTACCTTTAAACTGGTGTGCTTAGGGCCGGAAGAAAAAGTCATTGGCCTGCATGGCATTGGCGAGGGCATGGACGAGGTGCTGCAGGGCTTTGCCGTTGCCATTAAAATGGGCGCTACCAAGGCTGACTTTGATGCCACCGTCGCGCTGCATCCAACGTCGGCAGAAGAGTTCGTGACCATGCGCTAGTGCGCCGGCGCCGGCATTAACAGGGCTGGCGCCTGCCTTTCAAACTTTTTTCGCAGAATTACTGGCATGCCCGGATAACTCTGGTTACAGTAAGGTGATTACTTTCTGCTTAGGCTGGGCATGGACAAGAAGTCAGAACCGGTAAGCAACTCTATCGAACATCTGTTTGGCCCGCTGGCCGAACTGGCGCGGCATTTACCCTGCTTTTTATATCAGTTAAAACAAAGCCCCGATCAAAAGTTCCATTATGTTTACGCCTCTGAAAATACCGAAGCCCTATTCGGGATCCCGGCGCAGGCCATTATGCAGGATGCCAGTCTGCTGCTTGACCGTATCCACCCGGCTGATGCCGAGCGGGTCTATCAAACGTCAGCCGAATGTGCAGCCCAGCTCAAACCCTGGCACGCGGAGTTGCGGATTATTCGTCCTGACGAGCAGATTATCTGGTTAGAAGCCTTCGACTTTCCGAAACAACTTGCCGACGGCAGTATCTTATTTAGCGGTTTTGCTAACGACATTAGTCAGCGCAAAGCAGCCGAACTGAAGTTAAGACGCAGCGAAGCCGAATTCCGAGCCTTGGTCGAGAGCGCCAGCGATATCATATTTACGCTATTGCCAAACGGTGTGCTGGATTATGTCTCGCCCTGTTGGCAGGATATTCTGGGTCATCATCCAACGGAAGTGATGGGTAAAACCTTTGATCATTTTGTGCATCAGGACGATCTGGAACGCTGTTTTGCCTTTATGCAAAGTCTGCTGCTGACGGCAACCCATCACGGTACTATCGAATACCGGATCTTTCATAAAAATGGTCAAATGCGCTGGCACACCTCAACGGCTGCGCCACTCCTCGATACAGATGGCAGCTTGGTCAAATATGTCGGCATTGCACGCGATATTACCGAGCAAAAACTGCAAAACCTCGAGTTGGCGCGCCAGGCCTATTATGATCCTTTAACCGGGCTGGCCAACCGCACCTTGTTCCACAAAATGCTGGAGCAACAGCTGGCGCTGTGTCAATTACGTGGCGATACTCTGGCGTTATTGTTTATTGATTTAGATCGGTTTAAACCGGTTAATGATTGCTATGGGCATGCCATTGGTGATGAGGTGCTGCAACAGGTCGCCCAGCGTCTGCACCACAGTACCCGGGCGGCAGATTTAACTGGCCGACTTAGTGGTGACGAATTTGTCGTCGCTTTAACCGGTTTTACTGCAAGCCAACCTTTAGTGCCACAAATTCTGCCGTTAGCCAGCCGGATCCAACAACAACTTAGTCAACCCTATCAGGTTGCCGAACATCAGCTTACTATTTCTTGCAGTGTCGGCATTGCCTTATTCCCACAAGATAGTCTGGATCAGCAACAACTGTTACATCTAGCCGATATTGCGATGTATCAGGCAAAGAAACGCCCGGGGCAAGCCGCGGTAGTGTTTTACCAAACTGAAGTGGCCGAGCGGCCATAAAAAAATCCCCCCGCTGTGTCAGCCGGAGGGATCTTGTGCTGCGTTAACCGTGACTATTGCTTAGCCATCTTGCGCTGGAACTCTGCGATATCGGTCACGACTTGCTGATTCGGTAGTGTTGCGAACGGCTGCTCCCGGAAACTGGTACCTCGCATTTGCACGGAGATCCGCGCGGCCTCGGGGTTCAGCAATGTTTGCTGATAGAAGCTCTGCACATCCGCCAATGTCACTTGCTCGACGGCCGCAATCAGTTTTTGCTTGCTATCAAAGTCAAAGCGCTCACGATACCAGTCACTGACTAACGGCTGCATTTCCTCAAACAGATTTTTTGGTGGTTCATTCAGGCTTACTAATAAGCTCTGTTTTAACGCCGCAAATTGTTCCGGGGTAACTTGTTGCAGCGTGTTCCAGTATTGCTGTTTAAATTCATCAAACCGCTGCTGCATATCGGCTGGGCCTTTCACCGGTGTTTGGATATATAAGCCAAAACCAGTGTAGTCATTCAGGTCAATCGCTGTACCGCCAACCGCGTAAGCCAGTTGTTCCTCGGTACGCAGTTTATCAAAGGCCTGATTCGAGAAATGCGAGGCCAAGACGCTGGCTGCGGCGCGCGCCGCCATGCCTTTAGCCGGATGGACATGCATATCCACTAGGGCCACGTCAGTCACGTCGATATCACGGGTCAGCGTAATGGCATCGCCACTGCGCGGTAACCAGAACGGGCTTTGTGTATAAGGCGTGACGGTACGATCTGCAGGTAAAGCGGCTTGCAACTTACTGACCAGCGTCTGCACATCCTGCTTGTCGTAGTTACCGAAGGCAAACACCCGCACCTGATTTTGTTTTAAGGTTGCAGTGATAAACTGCTGTAAATCAGCCGCAGTCATCGCCTGTGCTGCGGCAATCAGCTGCTCAGGGTTGTAGCTACCGCCACGATACAGGCCGTTAAAGGCCCAGAAGGCTTGCCTGAAGGGTACCTGCCGGCTCTGATTGGCGACGCCGCGCACAAAGCGGTCTACTGCCTGAGCGTAGCCATCAGCCGTGATCGTCGGTGTTAAACCGGCCAGCAGCTGTTCCAGTAATTGCGGCTGTTTGTCGGTAAAGCCATCCAGATTCAGGGTCAGACCATTACCGTCATTTAACCATACCTCGATACCGGCAGCACTGGCCTCAGTGCGCAGTGCACTTTGCTCCAGATTGTACAGATCACGCCATAACGCAAACGCCACCCGGGCTTTGATATCCTGCTGCGCAGCGGGGCTGTTTAATACGATATCCAGCCGGCCTTTCGGCTGGTCAGCAAACACCTGGCTCGGATATAACCAAGCCGAGATACCGGGCTGCTCAACCACTAATTCCGGCTTCTGCTGGGCGCTGCGGGCTTTAATCGCGAAGCTCTCGGGCAACAGACGGTTTACCATTGGCAGGTTCAGTGCCACCAGCGGCTGTTGCCAGGCGGCTTGTTCTTCGGCACTGATATCGACGATCTTATATTTACCAACATGGCGGATCAGCTCGCTGTCATGCGGCTCCTGCTTACTGATATACCAAACCCGCAGATTCGCCGGTGTCAGCTGTGTCAAAACATTATTCACCGCTTCGGCATCAAATCGCTCATAAATGTAGGGTGCAGCCACAGCGTGCTTCACCGGCAACTTCAGCATCGCAGCGGTTAAACCAGAGGCATAGCCAAAGCCATCTGTTTTTTCAAGGAACTGGAACTGGTTCGCCAGGCTGGTTTTGATCTCGTTATAGTATTTGCTATCTACACCCTGTTGCTTGATCAAATCCAGATACTGCATCACTACCGCGGTAATGGCTTCTCGCTGCTGCATACCGGCGTCAGTCAGGTTCATATCAATCGCCAGACTGCCGTAGTTACCATAAAAATCCGGATTTACTGAGACATTAAAACTGGATACCAGACCCGCAGCTTTTAGCTGAGCTGCAGCCGTACCCGGCATTTCAGAACGCAATAAATAGGCAATAAATTCGTTTGGCTTAACGGCGTACTGTTCTAGGTTGTTACGAATAGTAAAATCAAGGCGTAACTGTTTCACATCCTGATTCGGTACATAGTGAATCCGTTTACCGCCAAACAGGCTGTTATCCAGCTCAGCCGTCACTTCGGGTAGCGGGATATCTTTGTTAACAATGCCACCAAAGTGTTTATTGGCCAGCAACTCCATCTCAGCCAGCGATAAGTTGCTAACCATTGCCAGCTTCATATTGTTGGCAGAATAGTAGTTGTTATAGTAAGCCAGCATCTCATCATGTAATTTGCTGCCTGGCTTATCACTTAAGCTCTCCAGACTACCGGCCAGAAAACGGTTCGACGGGTGATCGCCGAACATCCGGCGCATCAGCTCAAATTGCGCCAGGAAATCCTGCTCCCGGCGCATCGACTGTTCCGCATTAACCGCATTACGTTCTTTATCAGAATATTCGGGGTAGAACTTTGGCGTTTTGAAGAAGTCAGAGAAACGATCCAGGGCTTCATCATAAACATTATTATTAATTTCAAACATATAGTTGGTAATATCCAACCAGGTGTAGGCGTTATAGGCCCCATTGTGCTGACTCATAAAGCCGGCATACTCAGCCGGATCCGGGTAGCGCTCAGTCCCCATAAACAGCATATGTTCCAGATAATGTGCTAAGCCTTGCTGCGTCATCGGATCCTGAAACATCCCGGCACCGACACTCAGTGATACTGCCGATTTCTCTGTGCTGGGATCAGAGACCAATACCACTTCTAACTTATTTGGCAGGGTAAAAGTTTTGTACTGGCGTTGGTCGTTTGGACTAACAATAATCGCTGCCGCCTGTTGCTGTTCTACTACTGTACCTTGAGATACCGTTTGCTGCTGGGCACAGCCGGTGATGACGGCCAAAGCTACTGCACTGACAATAAAGAGTTTTTTCATTTTGCGGATCCTTTTACCGATAAAATGTAAAAAATACGTAGCATGATACTAACGAAAACGCTAATAACACGCCAGTCTCAACAAAGTAGGATTTGTAAGAAAATATGTCGCAGCCAGCAACAGCTGGTCAGACCGCACTCCGGTACCGGTCGGAGGTCTGGCCGGTACCGGAGTGCGGGGAGGAAGTATGATTAGAAATCCAGCCGGAGTCCAAGCACTAGCTGACGTCCAGGCAAGGGCGCATCGTCCTTGATAAAGGAACTATGCACAAAGCCCAACCGATTGGTCAGGTTTTGCACCTTGGCAAAGGCCATCACTTCCTGTTGCTGCCAGTCGAAGTAATAATTCAGGCCTGCCTCCAGTATGGTATAGCCAGCGGTCGCAGTCTCATTTTCGGCCAGCCGGCTTTGTTTACCATAGTGCGTAACCCCGAGCTGACCGGCCCAGTTATCTGCCCGGTATTCATATTCAGCGCCAAGCCGGAATGAGGGCACCCGCGGCAGATAGCCACCACTGCGCAGTCGTGCTACTACAGTATCACCCAGTACCGTTAACTGATGTTCAGGTGTCAACTGCCAGCTGATACTGGCTTCTGCGCCATGCAAGCGCGCATCCTGCTGTTGATACTGATAGGCAGCAAAGCCGCCGATCTGAAAGCCCAGATTAGCTAAAAACGCATAATTATCGATTTGGTTATAGAACAGGTTGATATTGGTCCGGACATTAGCAAACTGACCGCGCCAACCTAAATCCAGATTGTTGGCACGCTCGGCAGTCGCCAGTGCAGCATCATGCAGAATACTGGCCCCTGAGCTTTCTGCTGCGACCTGATAGGCCACACCAATTTCATAAGATCGGGTACCAATATGAATGCCGTTGGCATACAGCTCATTGGCAGCCGGTGCCCGCTCCGCTTGACTGAAGGCAAGTGTCAGTTGTTGCTCACTTTGTAGTTGATATACCGCACCGACAGACCAGCTAAACAAATTAAACTGCTGTTGCAAATCACGGCTGCCGTTGTCATCGGTTAGCTCATACGCCTGATGGGTTAAACGCTCAAACCGGCTGCCAAACTCCAGCTTCACCGGGCCAAAGCGCTTTTCATGCAACATAAAAAGGGCATGGCTGTCGGTGTCAGTATTCGGGGTAAAGGTTTCATCACCAAGCGCCTGGTAATCCCGCAAAATGGCATGATAGCCGAAGATGCCGCGCCAACTGGCTGGTAACTCATAGGTTGCCGAGCTACGCAGCTCCCAGGCTTTACTCAGGAACTCAGTGCCCGCCTCATCCTCTTCAAATTCGGCATGGTCATAGTCAGTATAAGCCAGATCAAAGTTCAGATTCTGCCAGTTGGATTGCTGCGGCCGGTACTCAGAAGCCAGCGCCAGGCGCTGTTGGTTTAATTTGATATATTCACCTGCAGCGGGCTCGCTGGACGGGCCCTCCGGCAAACCATACTCCGTTTTGATTTTGCCAATACTGACGCCGACAAAGCCCTGCTCTACCACATAACTGCTACCCAGATTCAACACCTGGTGCTCAGACCAGGAATTCTGCAAGCGACGACTGCTATCGCCTTCGTCATTCTGATAGCGCGGCACCCGATAGTCATTACCGTTGCGGTAGCTACCGTCGGCATGCCAGGCTAGGTTGCCCTGGCCACTATCATGGGCAAAACTTAAACTGCGATCCCCAGCCGCCGTGCCGTAACGAGTTTGCAGTACAGTTTCGCGCTGCACCGGTACCCGCTGCGGAATGCGGTTATCGACCACATTGATCACGCCACCAATGGCACCACTGCCGTACAGCAGCGTTGCCGGCCCGCGTAACACTTCAATTTGCTGTGCCGTTACTGCATCGGCGGTAATAGTATGATCCGGTCCCTCCCGCGACACATCGCCGGTGCCCATGCCGTTATGCACGACCTGTACCCGGGCGCCATCTAAACCCCGAATCACCGGCCGGGATGCCACAGGACCATAATAGTTGGCATGCACGCCAACCTCATATTTCAGCGTTTCACCGATACTGACATCGCTGCGGCGCAGTAGCTCTTCACCGCTTAATACCGAAACCGGACCGGCCATTTCGACCACTTCGCGCTTTAAACCTGAAGCGCGAACTTCGATGCGTTCTAAATTCACGTCTGCGGGCAAGGTTTCTGCCTGAACATAGGTGGCCTGGCTTAATACTGTTATTACTGCTATTGCTAATTTGGCTGGTCTAAACATAGAACTTGTTCACCGGATTTCGTTAAAAACAGATACAAAAGGCATGTTGCCCACTTTTTTGGACGGCATTGATATCAGTACCCCGACAATTTGACAACCTAAAGCACGACGGTTGTGTCATCACGGTTCGGTGAAAAGCCGTAAACCGCGGCGATTCGTCTTGGCATTGCCGACTACACCCCCTATAATTGATACAATATAACATATCGATTTATACCAGAGCCAGCAGCAATGAACTATCAACCTTTACCCGTTACCGTACTCTCCGGCTTTCTCGGCGCCGGTAAAACCACCTTACTGAACCATATTCTGCATAACCGCGATGGCCTGCGCATTGCGGTGATCGTTAATGATATGAGTGAAATCAATATTGACGCCGCCCAGGTTAATAAAGAAGTCAGCCTGAACCGTGCCGAAGAAAAGCTGGTCGAGATGAGCAATGGCTGTATTTGTTGCACCCTGCGCGAAGATTTATTGCTGGAAATTGGCAAACTGGCGCAAGAGGGGCGTTTTGACTATCTGGTGATTGAGTCGACCGGGATCTCCGAACCACTGCCGATTGCCGAAACCTTTACCTTTGAACATGAAGACGGCAGCCGGCTGTCAGACATTGCCCGGCTGGATACCATGGTTACCGTTGTCGATGCGGTTAACTTTTTAAAGGATTACCAAGAAGCAAATGATCTGGCCAGTGCCGGGGAAAGTCTGGGTGAAGAGGATGAGCGCAGTATCGCTGACTTGCTAATTGAACAGGTCGAATTCTGTGACGTACTGGTGATCAGTAAAACCGATTTAGTCGATACGGCGCAGCTGGCACAATTACAAGCTATTTTAAAGTCTCTCAACCCCAGAGCCAAACAATTGCTAGCCGAACACGGCAAGGTGGCACTGTCGGAGATAATCAATACCGGCTTGTTTGACTTTGAGCAGGCAGCGCAGGCGCCGGGCTGGTTGCAGGAACTACGTGGTGAACATACGCCAGAAACTGAAGAATATGGCATCAGTAGCTTTAGTTTTGTCGCGCGGCGGCCGTTTCATCCACAGCGGTTCTATGACTTTTTACATCAGGATTGGCCAACCGGCAAATTACTACGCTCTAAAGGTTATTTTTGGTTAGCCAGTACCCCCGATTACGCCTGGCAATGGCATCAGGCCGGTGGCATTGCCCGCTATGGCATGGCCGGGTTGTTCTGGCAAGCCGTGCCGCGCGACGAGTGGCCGGATGATGCCGAATCGCAGGCAGCGATTTTGGCACAATTTCATGATCCCTTTGGCGATTGCCGGCAGGAGCTGGTGTTTATTGGCCAGCAACTCGACCAGACCGCTTTGCGACAGCAATTGCAGGATGCGCTGCTGACTGATCACGAATTAGTCAAAGGTGCGTCAGAGTGGCAGCAGTATGTAAATCCTTTTACCGGACAGGAACCCGCCTGATGAGCCAGCTGGTGGCCAACAACATGACAAGTGGCATGCCTTTGCAATTTACCCCTGAACCCGTTTTACTGCCGGCGCGGCAACAGCTGTCCTCTTCAGTTGAGGTACTGACAGAGATTTTTAGTGCGGATGTCAATCTGGCGGTATGGCAACGCTCTCTGGCTCCGGCAGTTGCAAGCTATAGCCAGCAACTGCTGTCGTTGCTGCGGTTGCCGCTGCAACACTTTATCAGCCCGGAACAGCTGCCGGATTACCTGCAACCGGCATTACCGGATGCGCCAGGTAAGGACGACTTTATCGCCGATCTGGCGCTGATAGCGCAGATGTTTGCCTGTTTAATGGAGTGCCAACAGCTCGGTCTGCGCCTAAAAGTATTAAACCAGGCAATGTGTCCGCGCTTTCATACCGATCATCTGTGCTGTCGCCTGGTTACCACCTACCATGGCCCGGCTACGGAATGGCATGCCGGCGCCCTTACTGACAACAACGCCCGGGTGCAGCAGCTACAGCAAGCTGATGTTGCACTGCTTAAAGGCAGTGGCTGGGAAAATATGGCCACCTATGCCATTAGCCATCGCTCGCCGGCACTGGCTGAACCACGCCTGCTACTGACACTGGATCCGGTTTGGCAAGACTGAATAATCGCTATAAGAAGTGTGGATTAGCTTGAAATTGTTCGGTATCAGATAAGAATAAGGCCGTATTACTACGGCCTTAACTGCTGTTGTAAATTTAAAAACTCCCTCGGATCCCCAAGGCAAAATTACGACCTGGCAGCGGTGTAATATCACGCAAGAAAGAGGTGTGCACTAACGCCAATTCATCCGTCAGGTTTTGCGCTTTCAGGTAAGCAACTAAATCCTGCGAACCGACATTAAAGCGGTAGCTGATACTGGCATCAACCAGGGTGTAACCAGCCGAGGCTTGCTCCAATTCCGCCGTGTTTTCCTGCTTAAAATAGCGACTGATACTCAGATCAGCATCAAAATGGTTACCCTGATAAGCCAGTTCGGTCATTAAACGCAGCGGTGGTGTGCGTGGTAACTCGCCACCAGCGCGCAGGCGGGCACGGATATAGTCACCTTGCACAGTTAACTTATAAGGGGCGCTGATTTGCCAGATAAACTGGGCTTCAAAACCATGTAAATCAACGTCTTCGTTAACATACAGATAAATAGGCAGCTCGTCGCCGTGACCTTCCGCAGCATCTTCATGCTCGCTGTGGTCCAACTCTTCTTCATGGCCATGATCTTCATGGCTATATTCAGCAAATAATCCGGTATTACGCTGGTAGAAGTAGTTATCTACCCGATTGTAAAACGCATTCAACACCAGACCAAAATCACCGTCGAACTTACGGAACGTGAGGTCAAGGTTGCGGGATTTTTCTAATTCAAAGCCGCTACGATTTAACTCAAAACCGTCGCGATCTTCATTTAAGCGGAACAGGGAGCCGACTTCGTAGCTTCTGGTACCAAGGTGAGGACCAAAAGAGAACAATTCCGCCGCACTGGGGGCGCGTTCCGCCTGGGATAATGATAAACCGATGTTATAACCTGCTGCGAAATCCCAGACCAGGCCCGCCGAGAGGCTGACAGGTGTGTATTGATTCTCGACGCCAAAAACCCGAAGCATCTCTTCATCACCATGTTCATCGCCATGCTCATGATCATGATGTTCATCACCATGGCCATGAATTTCCAGCTCAGGTAATAGCACCTGATTAGCACTGATCTTGACCCGTTCAGCGCGGGCGCCCAGCTGCAATAATACCGGGCCAAAATGACGCTCTGCCATCCAGCCTAGTGCCAGCATGGTAGATTCGGATGGTGGCGTAAAGGCCTCACTGCCGATTGCTTCAAAATCGCTAAACTTATAATGCAGGCTCAAACCACCTTTCCAGTCATATACCGGCTGGTGGAATAACTCAAAGCGGGCTTCGTGACTCTTGTTGCGGAATACCGTGCTAACAAAACCGTCTTCAATTTCGGCATGTTGATAATCGGTATAGGCCAAACGACTATTCAGCTGACGTAACCAGGGATTGTCAAAAAACAGCTCGCTTTGCAGCTGCAGCCGATCCTGCTTTTTATCGGCATAGACCAGCTCTTCATCATGCTCAGCATGATCTTCTTCGCCACCATGGCTATGACCCGGAATACCATATTCCCGCTCTAAACGACCGTATGACAAACCGACAAAGCCATTATCTAACAAACGACTACCGCCAACGGTAAAACCTTTGCTGGTGCTAAAGGTGTTCGCGATGCGACGACCGTGCTCATCATGCTCATCTGCATGCTCGTCATCGTGCTCATGATCGTGCTCATCTTCTTGCTCGCGGTGCAGCCAATCATGCGGTGCTTTGTAATTAATGCTGTCGCGCCAGAAACCATCCAGATAAACCGCATAGTCCTGATTACCATTAACCAGCGAGCCGGCAACCAGTTTCGCTGAATCGACGCTTTGTAGCTCAGTTAACCACTCAACACGTGGCGTGCTGTCTGTCGGGATCCGATCATCGACCACGTTAACTACGCCGCCGATGGCGCCACTGCCGTAAAACAAGGTCGCGGGGCCACGCAATACTTCAATTTGCGTAGCAGTACTGGTTTCTGTCGCCACACTGTGGTCCGGGCCGATGCGTGAGGCGTCGCCGGCATCCAGGCCGTTTTGCATGATCAACACGCGCGGACCATCTAAGCCACGGATAATCGGACTGCTGGTAACACCACCATGAAAATTCGAATGCACGCCAACTTCTTTACGTAAGGTATCGCCCAACGAGGTGGTTTGCTGCATCTTTAAACGGTCACCCGCCAACACGCTGACCGGCAAGGCTGATTCTGTTACTGAGGCATGTAATGGGCTGGCTGTGACATCAATAATTTCAAAACTGCTTGGCGTCAGCTGTAGTTCCACATCGGTTAGCCCGGCGGCCGGCACAGATAATTTTACGTTGTTGTGACCAAAGCGACGGGCTGCCAGGTGCAATTCCACCTCCCGTACCGGTACGTTGCGTAGTACAAAACGACCCGATTCGTCAGTTCGCGTTTTAGCGGCGGCACCAATCACATCGACTTCCGCATTCGCAACGGGCTGTCCTTTCGGATCCTTCACTACACCACTAATGGTATTAGCTTGCGCTGCGGCGCTATGTAAGGCCGCTGCTATGGTTAGGGCTATCGCACTCTGCTTGATCATTGGTCCTTAACTCCAGGATTACCTCAAAATGTTATATCGTAACAATATACAACTTTTGTGATGATATAACAATGCAGAAAATTAATGATGTGCGTTTAACAGATTTAAAACCTCGATAAACACCATACCGACTGCTACAGGGGATATTTGCACGACCTCGATTTTGATCGTTGCCGGCCGCTACTACTAAAAATAGCGAACTCAACTCCGGACAAAATATTAATGATAACTATTTGCATTTGAAAAAAGCCGCGCTATACTGACTGCAACGGATTAAGAGCCGGTCATGGAAGGCATCTCTCTGGTCTTTGTGGCTCGTCCTGCATTGTTCGGGCAAGCTTGCTTGCCCGTTTTTTTGTGGAGGAAGATGAAATATGCCATTGCTGGAAGCCGGATCTCTGAAGAAAGCACTTGGTATCCTGGCCGAATGCTGGCCATCTTTACGCAACAACAACTCGCCCGCCCCCTGTCAACAACAGGTGTTATTTCCGCCCACTGCCGGCTGGCAACATTTACGTATTCTCGGCTATCGCTGCCTGGCTGAACATAGCGCGGGGTACGAGTTTATGCTGGAACTGGAAGGGCCGTCAGCCGACCTGGCACTGACAGTCCACTTAGAATTACAACCGCAGAATAGCTACAGCCAGGTGGCACTCTGGTTAACCCGACTCGGACTTAGTGGCTGTCAGATAGTGCAGTTTGCTCGGCAACGGGTGCCGCTCTGTCAGGCTCTTTCCTGTGTTGATTTAACTCAAGCCTGTCAAATACCGGCAAAAACGCTCAATGACTGGCTGGCCAGGCAGCCGATGCTCATGGCAGGACATTTTAACGTGTTGGAGTCTTGGCAAACAGACGACAGTCTTCATTTGCACTGTGTCACCACAGATTGCATGTCGCGCGCCTGCTATCACTGGTTGCAACAGCAGGCGATTCGTTATCAGCTGGTTTACGTACGCTTGCGCACGAATCGTGATTAAAGTTGTGATTGCAGATAATTCTGCAGCCCCAGCAGTTTAATCAGCCGCAATTGTTGTTCCAACCAATGGGCGTGATCATTTTCGGTATCGTCCAGCAGACCCTGCAGAATATTACGCGTCACGTAATCCTGCTCCTGCTCACACAGCGCCATGGTCTGCTTTAACAGCTTTTGCACCGCATACTCGACATTCAGGTCATTTTGCAGCATTTGCGGCACATCCTGACCGACCTGGATCGGGTCGCGCTTGGTCATATCCGGTGTGCCGCCGAGGAAAATAATGCGCTCAATCAGCGCCGATGCATGACCTTTTTCATCGTCGAACTCGTGGTCAATGCGCTCAAACAGCTTATGCAGGCCCCAGTCGTGATACATTCTGGAGTGAATAAAATATTGATCCATCGCCGCCAGCTCATTGGCCAGCAACACATTTAGTGCATTGATAACCTTTGGACTACCCTGCATTATTCACCCCCTAATTGCGCTTGCAGATAATTGGCTAATCCCATCGTCGCAATTTGATGTTGCTGAGTTTCCAACCAATCCAGATGTTCTTCTTCATATTCCAGGATTTCCGTTAGCAGATCCCGGCTAACATAGTCCTGCAAACTTTCACATAAAGCGATAGCCTCTTTGAGCAACGGCAATTGTTCCAGCTGAAAATCCTGATCACATTGCAGCATTTCCGGCGTATCTTCACCAATCCGCAGTTTGCCCAGCGCCTGTAAATTCGGTAAGCCTTCCAGCATCAGGATTCGCTCAATCAGCTCATCCGCCTGCTTCATATCCTTAATGGATTTTTTGTAACAAACATCATTCAGCGCTTTTAAGCCCCAGTTTTTATAAATACGGGCGTGCAGAAAATACTGATTAATCGAGGTTAATTCGGCAGTAAGCACTTCGTTAAGCTTACTCAAAACCTGAGGATGACCGTGCATAGCAGACTCCGGCTAGATTTTAATTCAGCTTTAAAGCTTAGACCAAAAATGACGAGCACGCAAAAATATGTTTAATATCATTAATTTGCAATTAAGAATGCTTAGCATTTCTACTGCCACCTGCAATACAAACCACACCCATCCTGAAAATCTGCAACCAATCGCAAGTCACTTCGCAGTCAGGCAATTTAAGGTTATGGTAATTATCAATTTATAACTAAAAATATGGACGTCACTATGCGAACACCTTCCTATGCCATTACCCTGTTACTCGGGCTTGGTTTGGCGCTCAGTTTTCCTCAGACTGCGGTTGCCAACCCGAAAGTTGAAGCCATCAGTATTGAAGCTGACAGTGTGGTCGTTACCGAACACCGCACGCAAATTAATGGCCAACGCATTACTTACCGGGCACACACTGGTACCCAACCAGTATGGGACGAGAACGGTCATCCAACTGCGACTTTGTTTTATACCTACTACCAGCGTAGCGATATCAAAGATAACAGCAACCGGCCGCTGCTGATTTCCTTTAACGGTGGCCCTGGCTCAGCGTCCGTCTGGATGCATATTGCCTACACCGGACCAAAATCACTGAACATTGATAGTGAAGGCTATCCAGTGCAACCCTATGGTGTAAAAACCAACCCCTACTCAGTACTGGATGTGGCTGATATTGTCTTTGTAAACCCGGTCAACACTGGCTATTCACGGGTCCTGCCCGGGCCAGATGGCAAGATGCCGTCACGTGATCAGCAGCAAAAAATGTTTTTTGGCGTCAATGCTGACGTTAACTATCTCGCCGGCTGGATCAACAGCTTTGTTACCCGCTACGAGCGCTGGCCATCACCCAAGTTTTTGATTGGCGAAAGCTATGGCACCACCCGGGTAGCCGGTCTGGCGTTGGCGCTGCAAAATAACCAGTGGATGTATCTGAATGGTGTGATTCTGGTCTCGCCGACTGATATCGGTATTGAACGTCAGGGCCCGGTAAAGGCGGCTAACCGCCTGCCATACTTCGCCGCAACAGCTTGGTACCACAAAGTTCTACCGGCAGATTTGCAGCAAAAGGATTTATACGACATCCTGCCGGAAGTGGAAAATTTCACCCTGAACGAATACTTACCGGCACTGGCGCGTGGTAATGCACTACCCGAGCAGGAAAAGCAGCGGATTGCCGAGCAGGTTAGTCGTTATTCCGGTATCAGCGTGCAAAATGTACTGCGCTCCAACTTAGATATCAGTACAGCCTATTTCTGGAAAGAACTGCTTCGCGATCAAGGTCATACCGTGGGACGGTTGGATTCACGTTATTTGGGTATCGACAAAAATGACGTTGGCGCCAGCCCGGATTATTGGGCAGAGCTCACCTCCTGGTTACATTCTTTTACGCCGGCAATTAACCACTATCTGCGCACTGAGCTGAATTATAAAACCGATATTAAGTACAATATGTTCGGCAATGTGCACCCGTGGGACCGCAGTAACGACAATACCGGTGAGAATTTACGACTGGCGATGGCACAAAACCCCTATCTGCGGGTATTAACCCAGGCCGGCTATTACGATGGTGCCACCAACTACTTCGACGCTAAGTACAATATGTGGCAGCTGGATCCGAGCGGTAAAATGAAAGACCGCCTGAGTTTTAAAGGCTACCGCAGCGGTCATATGATGTATTTACGCTATGAGGATTTAAAGAAATCGAACGATGATTTGCGGGAGTTTATTCTGCAGTCACTGCCCGCAGCAGGTCAGCCGGCGAAGTATTAAGCGCTATCCAGACTGACCTGAAACAACAGCCCCCGCAACTGCGGGGGCTTTTTTATTATCCTGCTTGTGAGAGCAAAGGCTGGCCTCATATTTTACAGCCGGCTACAGATTGCAGGCCTAATCTGCCACTTCCTGTTCGCCGCTTTGCTGTTTAGCTAGCAGGGTTTGCTGTTCCATCTGTGCCGTGAGTTGCTTAACCCGTGCCGCGAACGCTGCCTTGGACTCTGCCGGTACCGGCCGCGCCAATGGAATATGCGCTGACATCGGGTTTACCGGGCGGTTGTTCACGTGCAGTTCGTAATGCAGGTGCGGACCGGTAGAGCGCCCGGTATTACCGGATAAGGCAATACGCTGACCACGGGTTACACGCTGACCGCGCTGCACCATAAAGCGGCTTAAATGCAGGTAACGGGTTTTGTAATTACCAAAGTGTTGGATTTCAATATACTTACCAGCAAAGGGGTGGTTTTCAATCCGCGTTACCACCCCGTCAGCCGGTGCAATAACCGGGGTGCCAACCGGCAATGGGAAGTCAGTGCCGTTATGCGGTGATACCCGCTTGGTAATTGGGTGCAGGCGCCGCGGATTGAAGTGCGAACTAACCCGTACCTGATTATTCAATGGATAACGGGAAAACGCGCGTTCCAGGCTATCGCCGTTAGCATCATAATACTGGCCGTCATCATGCATAAAAGCACTGAGCGTCTGCCGCCGGTTTAATATCCGGATCCCCTCGATGCGGCTTTGGCCGGTACTTTCTTCTCCCACATAGTTTTCGCTGCGCAGCACCTGAAATTGTGCACCAGCCTGAATATCGCGGGCGAAATTAATCCGATCTTTAAATAGCTGATTAATATTGTAAATATCAGCATCATTCAGCCCGGCTCGCTGTGCTGAAGCATAGAAACTGCCGAAAACCTCACCCACCAGAATGGTATTCTGCCAGATACCTTCGTCCAGTAGTTCCTGATAACTAAATTCATCTGGCGCTTCGCGCTTATACAATACCTTCTTACCCGCATGGACATAGAGTTCCATGCTCTGTAACTGCCCATCGTCATCCAGTTGTAATGTCAGGCGATTACCCGGACGCAGTACGTCCAATGCCAGCAAGGACTCATCGGCCGCCATCACCTGTTGTACGGTTTGATAATTTAAACCATAGCGCGCAAAAATCCGGCTCAGACTATCGCCCGATTCGATGTTATACACTTTTACATAAGGATCTTCAGGTGGGGTGGTTTGGGTTTTGCTGTACAACCATTCGGTTATTTCAGTTACCGGGAATTGCTGTAATTGCGCCGGGCCATGCTGCAACCCCAAGCCAAGCACCAGTGGTACTACGCCCAGATTTTGCTGTTGTTTTTGCTGTGGCCAGACCATCAACACGCTGATGCTGAGTAAACACAGCAACATCAGCCGCTGATGCATGGTGGGCACGCGGTCCCGTAATTGTCGGATATGGCGAATTGGCATTAATTAAATCTTGGTTATTTATAGTGTTATAAGTTGATAAGGGCAACAGCACCGCTTGGCCGGCCTTGGCTGCAATAAGATACCCTTAACATTAATAAGTTCATTCTATGCGATGCAATAACGCTTTGCATCCACCAGCTTGATATTCTGCGGCTGGCTTAACAAGGCACTTTGTGCCAGATGCGAAACTTTTACCAGAAAGCGGTGAAAATTTACACAAAAAATTTGTGTTTTTTTCTGCTTTTGCCCATAAAGCAACCAGTACTACCGGTACCAGCCCAACGCTGAAATTTTTTTAGCCAATCTTTGCCACCGGTAGACAACGCAAGATCAGGTGCACATCTGAGCGCCATTTAAAGCACAACATAATTAAAATCAACAGGGTAGAAAAATGTATAGAAAAAGCCTCCTGGCAGTCTTAATTAGTAGCAGCCTGCTTCTGGGTTGTGACAGCGAAACCGTCGTGGTTGAAGTGGAGCGGGAAGTCATAGTGACGCCGCCACCAACAGTCGATACCAGCGCGGTAGTGCTCACCGATTTGGATACCGTCTATGGTTATGCCTCAGAAAACGGCGGCACAACCGGCGGCAGCGGCGAAAATCGGGTCGAAGTCGTGGTGTGTACCGGTGAGCAAATGATTGCGGCATTAAAAAACAAAGATCCGCAGCGCCCTCTTACCATTTGGGTAAACGGCACCATCACCTTACAAAATGCGAAAGATAGCCGGATTGATATTAAAGATATCCGTGATGTCTCAATTATCGGTTTGGGAAGTCAGGGCGAAATGGCCGGTATTGGCTTTAATATCGTGCGGGCGCAGAACATTATCATTCGCAACCTGCGCATTCACCACGTTCGTGCCAACTTAGGTGCTCCCGGTGATGGCATCAGTATCGAAGGACCTGCCAGCAATATCTGGATCGACCATAACGAAATCTACAACAGCCTGACCGTTGATGACGCCAGCCTGACACTGGATCAGGTTAAGGACTACTATGATGGACTGGTCGATGCCAAAGGCGATGCCCGCTATATCACTATTTCCTTTAATAAATTTCATAATAGCTGGAAGACCTCGCTGGTCGGCTCCTCCGATAGTGATAACTATGAACGCACTCTCACTTATCACCATAACCACTGGTATAACGTTAATTCACGCTTGCCACTGTTTCGTTTTGGCAAAGGCCATATCTACAATAACTTTTATGATGGAGCCCTGGAAAGTGGCATCAACTCGCGGATGGGCGCGGTGATCCGCATTGAACAAAACCATTTCGCCAATATGAAAAATCCGGTGATGTCGATGTTTAGCCAGCAAATTGGCTATTGGCAGCTGATCGATAATATCTTTGAAAATATTACCTGGGAACCGGGAGCAGCCGGATCAGTGATAGCCAACGATAATCAATCTACCGGCGAGTTGTTGGTGCCGTATGACTACCAGCAGAGTCTGATCCCAGTGCAGCAAGTCAAAGAAACTGTGCTGCGTTATGCCGGGGTAGGAAAAATCGAAACGCCACCCAGCCCTGGCCTCTGTCCCGCTCCGGAACCTGAAGTAGCAGTACCAGAAGATCCAACACCACCACCAGTACCGATTGATCCGGTGGAGCCGCCGGCCAATGTCGACTGGAACATCTATGCCGCTGATCTGGAGCCCTTTGCCAGCAACGCCGTAACCTTGGCAGATGGCAGCTTAGGTCAGTTCGCACCACAACAAAGCGGCGGCGCTGCTGAACCTAATCTGTTTAGCGCCAACGGCGATGGTACGGTAACCTTCGACAGCACGGCCAGTGGCTCAGATCGTAGCCGGGCCAAGTTGGACAGCGTTATTGCCGCCGATGGCGTTTATCCTAAGTACTTCACTTTATTAATGGGCTTACAAGGTAATACTGACAATCAGCGAATTATTGAGACCGAAATTGCCTTTGGCGATACTGAAGGTAGTGCCGGCAGCCGTCTGAAAGTGGTATTCCGCGGTGATGGCAGTAATGCCGGTATCCAACTGGAAAATGCCAACAATGGTTCATCCATCACTTTTGGCAAGGGCAACGAGCCAGACGCTATCGATATGACACAGTATCGGGTATATCACTTTACCATCGCCCTGAGCTCCCCCACTACCGGTAATATTGCAGTTTATATTGAAGGCAATAACACGCCGCTGGGTGTGTTGGAAGGTGTAACCATGCGTCCGGCCAGCAATGCCAGTGACAACTACCTGCAACTAGGTGATGCAGGCAATAGCAGCTATAAAGGTGATATCGACTGGGTGCTGTGGACCGATGCCGGCGCCTACACACCGGCAATGTTAAAAGGTCTGCTGCCAAATGGTATTGGTGATATTAGCGGCTACGACAACTAAGCTCTGCTATGTATGCCGAAGCCCGGAATGAACCGGGCTTTTTTCATCGCATCTTTTGTCGCATCTAAAGTGTATCGATCGGCCTTTGTTGCTATAGTCAGAAAAAAATCAACAACAGGATCCCGTATGCAACTTAAACCTTTGTTATTGCTTGCCAGTTTAACCAGTTTTGCCGCCGGCGCGGCGCCGGTGGTACTGAAAAATGTTCAGGGTTATGGCTTTGATCAGCAGCGGCAGCTGGTAAATTTCCAAACCCTGGTGTTTGATGATGAAACCGGTCAGGTACTGGCCCGTGGTGACAGCAGTGTTGCTGCGACTTATCCACAGGCAAAAGTTTTGGATGGTAAAGGTCAAACCCTGTTACCTGGCTTAATTGACGGCCATGGTCATTTACTGGGTTTGGGTGAATATCTGAAACAAGCGGATCTGCGCGGGCTTACCAGCGAAGCGACCTCAGCGGCACAGGTCGCCGCCTTTGCCCGCGCTAACCCGGAGCAACAATGGGTCATTGGCCGGGGTTGGAACCAGGTATTATGGGATAGCAAAGCTTTCCCGGCGAAGAAAACCTTAGATGAAGTGCTGCCAGATAAGCCTGTGTATCTGGTACGAATTGACGCGCACGCGGCCTGGGTCAATAGTAAAGCCCTGGCATTGGCAGGCATTACTAAAGACACCATCGATCCACCTGGTGGTGAAATTATTCGCGATGAACGCGGCGAACCAACCGGGGTGTTAATTGATAATGCGATGTATCTGGTGCAGCAAAAAATCCCGGCGCCCAGTACAGCCGACAAACGAGCGGCGCTACAATCGGCGTTTAGCCATCTACAGGCACTGGGTATTACCGCCGTGCATGATGCTGGCGTTAGCACCGAGTTAGTCAGCCTGTATCAGCAGTTACAGCAAGAACAAGCGCTTGGCGTGCGCGTTTATCCGATGCTGTCAGCTAAAGATCCGGCGCTGGAACAGTGGTTCAGTAAAGGTATCGTCGATGATCCGAGCGACTGGCTGGATATCCGTTCGGTCAAAATCTATGGCGATGGCGCTTTGGGCAGTCGTGGTGCGGCGTTGTTAGCGGATTACAGCGATCAGGCAGGGCAACGTGGCTTGCTGGTTACCCAGCCCGATGCCCTGACAGAAATTATGCGCCTGACTATTAATGCCGGCTATCAGGCCAATGTGCATGCCATTGGCGACCGTGCCAACCGGCTGGTGCTTGATCGTTTTGAACTGCTGGCAACGCCAGAGCAGCGCGCCGCCGGCCGGCACCGGATCGAGCATGCACAAATTGTCTCACCGCAAGATATTCCACGCTTTAAAACCCTGCAGGTGTTACCGGCCATGCAGGCGGTACACGCTACGTCAGATATGAATATGGCCGGCGACCGGCTTGGCGTATCCCGCTTACGTGGTGCCTATGCCTGGCGCACCTTTGTTGATCAGGGCAGTATTATTGTCGGGGGGTCAGATTTTCCGGTAGAGCTGGCAAATCCGTTTCATGGTTTACACGCCTCAGTCACCCGGCAAGATCAGCAAAATCAGCCGGTTGGTGGCTGGTTGCCAGAACAACGTCTGACACTGATTGAAGCGCTGCGTTCCTTTACTATCGATGCCGCTTATGGCGCTTTCCAGGAGCAAAGCATGGGTACATTGGCGCCCGGTAGCTGGGCCGACTTTATTCTGGTTGACCGCGATATCTTCGCTATTCCACCGGAGCAGCTGTGGCAAACCACTACCGAACAAACCTGGATCCACGGCAAACTGCGCTTTAGCCGTTAGCAAGCGTAAAACTAAAGGCCCACCAGTCGGCGGGCCTGAACTACGATTAATTTACTTCATCTTCTTCTGTTACAAAATCTGGTCGTTGGCCGTGACTTTGCTTATCGCGTAATTTACCTATCACCGTGCCGAGCTTACGCTGTAACTTGTCAGCCGCACCGCTGATTGCCTGCCCTACAGTTGGCGCCAGCTCTGTCACGGCCACTGGCTCCAACCCTTGTGGCCGGGCTTCCAGTAAGCAGCGTTTATCATGGCCGTCCTGCTTGGTTTTGCCGTTTTCGTCACTTAAATGCACTTCAATACGGGTCAGATGATCGGCAAAACGCTGTAGCTTATGATTAAGGGTATCGCGGACGAACTCAGCCAGGCGCTCGTCAGCCTGGATATTGCGGTCACTGTTGATTTGTACTTGCATAGGTTACTCCTGTTGCAATAAGGACTGCAGATTAAGACGCCAATTTTGGCTATAGGTTTCGACGTCTTAATGATTAACTGGTATCAATGCGCGCTAAGTTCAAGGGCAAAACGCGGAAATAAGCCGATAAAGTCAGACAGCACGGCAAAGTCTGGTTAAAATACCGCTATACCTTAGCCGCAACACCTGATGAGTAGAGATGATCAGTAATAAATGGGCCAAGCTAATTAAGTCGCTGCATCTGAAGAAGCATCGCAAAGCCGAACAGTTATTCTTTGTTGAAGGCGAAAAAGCAGTGCTGGAACTGCTGCAATCCGACTGGCCGGTGGTCGCTTTATTTGCCACCGACAGCTTTTTGAACCAGCATACCGCGCTGTGTCAGCGTGCCGCCTTGCTGCAAAACTGCAGTGCCGCTGAATTGGAAAAGGTTGGCAGCTTTAGCAGCAACGATGCGGCACTGGCGGTAGTCAAGATTCCGCAGTGGCACTTTACCCCACCGGCGCCAACCGACTGGGTACTGGTACTGGATAGTATTAACGATCCGGGTAACCTGGGTACCATTATCCGGATTGCGGACTGGTACGGTATCCGGCACATCCTCTGCTCTGAGGACACAGCTGATGCCTTTAATCCGAAAGTGATTGCCGCGGCCAAAGGCTCATTTTTACGGGTACAGTTGCATTATCAGCCGCTGTTACCCTTGTTACAAGCTGCCAATCGGCCGGTTTATGGTGCTTATCTTGGCGGTGAATCGGTGCATCAGCTCGGGTTGCCGCAAAGTGGTGGCTATATCGTACTGGGTAATGAGGCAAATGGTATCAGCGATGCAGTAGGCCGACATGTCAGCCGGAAGATCACCATTCCGGCCTTTGGCCAGGCTGAATCACTGAATGTTGGTATTGCCTGCGCTATTATTTGCGATAATTTGCGTCGCCTCGGCGGCGCCTGAAACAGGAACTGCGTATGAATTTCCCGACTATTGAAGCCTATGTGGGCAATACGCCGCTGGTGCGTTTACAACGCCTGGCGAACCATACCAACAGCACGGTACTATGCAAGCTGGAAGGCAATAATCCGGCCGGTTCCGTCAAAGATCGGCCAGCGTTGAATATGATTGTGCAGGCCGAACTGCGTGGCACTATCAAACCCGGTGATCGGATTATTGAAGCCACCAGCGGCAATACCGGTATTGCGCTGGCGATGGCAGCCGCCATTAAAGGTTACCCGATGACGCTGATTATGCCGGCGAATGCCACCGAAGAGCGCAAAGCCTCGATGCGTGCTTATGGTGCCGAACTGATTCTGGTGACTAAAGAGCAGGGCATGGAAGGCGCGCGTGATCTGGCGTTAAAAATGCAGGCCGAGGGCAAGGGCATCGTACTGGACCAGTTTAATAATACCGATAATCCGGCGGCACATTATGTCAGTACCGGCCCGGAGTTATGGCAACAAACGAATGGCAGCATTACGCATTTTGTTTCCAGCATGGGCACCACCGGTACCATTATGGGCACCTCCCGCTATTTAAAGCAGCAAAATCCGGCGATTCAGATTATTGGCTTGCAACCGGCTGATGGCGCCAGTATTCCCGGCATCCGTCGCTGGCCCAAAGAATATCTGCCGGGCTTTTTTGAACCCGAACGCGTCGATCAGGTGATCGATATCTACCAGAAAGATGCCGAAGAGATGATGCGCCGGCTGGCCCGGGAAGAAGGCATCTGTGCCGGTGTCAGTTCCGGTGGCGCTGTTTATGCGGCGATCAAATTGGCAGAGCAGCTGGATAATGCGGTGATTGTAGCGATTATCTGTGATCGCGGTGACCGTTACTTATCATCCGGTATTTATTAGCATAAAATGTTCTTAAAGCCCGCACGCTAAACTTCCGGCTGGCGGTATAATAAGGGCCTCTTCGGCTAAGTGAGTGGCCCCTTTGTCATACGAATATATGGCGCTATTGGCAGCTGCCTGCTGGGCCTTTGGCAGTTTATTGTCGGCGCAGGCGGCAACGCATCTGGGTGCCTTTGCCTTTACCCGCTACCGAATGCTGATTGCCATGTCGCTGCTGTGGCTGCTGAGCTTCGCCACCGGCAGTTGGCAAAGTCTGCAACTGCCCCAGGTATTGTTACTCATCCTGTCAGGTGCAATTGGCATCTTTATCGGTGATACTGCGCTCTTTGCCGCGATGAACCGCTTAGGGCCACGCCGCGCTGGTGTGCTGTTCGCTACCCATGCCTTGTTTTCGGTGCTATTGGCTTATCTGTTTCTCGGTGAAACGCTGTGGGGTATGACGCTGGTTGGCAGTGGGCTGTTAGTTGGCGGCGTGATGATCGCTATTGCCTTTGGTAAAAGACGCGAAGAGCAACATCAGTGGGAGGCGTCACCCGCGGCAATGAAAAGCGGGGTGGCACTGGCGCTGTTGTCGGCACTCTGTCAGGCCGTGTCTACCCTGATGCTAAAACCACTGATGAGCGAGGGTTTGGATGCCATTGCCGGTTCAGCAGTCAGGATGAGCACCGGTTTTGTATTGCACTTACTGGTACTGTTACTGGGCCTGAAAGTGGCACGCAGTTATTTACCGCTGACCTGGCGCGTATTCTGGCTGGTGGCCGTTAATGCCAGCTTGTCGATGGTACTGGGTATGACGCTGATTTTGCAGGCGTTGAAAACTGGCGATGCCGGCCTGGTGGCGCTGTTTTCATCGGTCAGTCCGGTATTAATTTTACCGATGCTCTGGCTGGTATACCGGCGCCGGCCCGCCTGGGGCGCCTGGTTAGGCGCACTCCTTACCGTAGCCGGCACCGCTTTACTGCTCTAACTGCCGATCACACCACCATCTTCTTTGGTAATGACCACGGTCGCCGAACGCGGCCGGCTATTGCCACCATCGGGCCAGTGACTGGTAAAGGCGGTTGGTGTCGAACGATCACCAGGGTGCTGAATATTCACAAACATGGTTTTACCATCTGGTGTAGTGACAACGCCGGTAACCTCACACTCAACCGGTCCCACCAAAAAGCGCTTAAGTTCCCGTCCTGCTGTATCGGCAGCCAGCATCTGGTTGTTACCAAAAGGCCCCTCACTTTGCAGACTGCCACTCATATCAGTTTGGATCCAGAGTAAACCCTGAGGGTCAAACCAGAGCCCGTCCGGGCACGCCAGAGCATTATCTGCCGTCAGCTGTAACGCCGTGCCGGGTGTCGCGGTTCCGGTTGGACCGGCGAGTAAAAAAATATCCCACTCAAATTTTTGTGCCTGTGGCTGTTCACGCCAGCGGATAATATGTCCAAACACGTTTTCCGGCCGCGGATTGGCGGCATCCGTTTCTGCTGCTTGCCGCCGGCTGTTGTTGGTCAGGGTAAAATACACTTCGCCGCTTTGTGGATGCACGGCGCCCCACTCCGGACGGTCCATCTTAGTGGCCCCGGCAATATCGGCAGCTAAGCGGGTATTCAGCAATACATCGGCCTGTGAATCGAAGCGAACAGCGGCAGCAGCAACTTTGGCGCGGAAAACCGGATCCGTTAAATCCAGTGCTAACCATTCGCCACTGCCATCCTCGTTAAAACGGGCCGCGTATAGGGTGCCGTTATCCAGCAAGGCGCCACTGGCAGTTGCCGGATCATAGGGCGCTGCCGAGACAAATTTATAAATATATTCAAAACGCGAATCATCACCGGAATACGCCACCAATGGCTGACCCGGCACCGCTTTGGCGAAGATTAGCCCTTCGTGCGCGAAACGACCAAGCGCCGTGCGCTTTACCGGTACTGACTGCGGATTAAAAGGATCGATTTCGACAATCCAGCCAAAAGTATTCGGTTCATGCCGGTAATCCTGTGTGGCGGAAGCAGCGGTTTGACTGGCATTAAAGCGCAAGCTTTGCTCAGAAGCCGGCTGCGCGGTTTCCCAATGGTAGCCGCTTTGTTGACGCGGCACACTATAGCGAGCCTGCTCTCGCGGCAGCTCTGCATCATGATTTACAAAATAACCGGCCCAATTTTCTTCACATGTCAGGTAAGTGCCCCAGGGAGTCACACCGTGCGAGCAGTTATTCAGGGTACCGCGACAGGCGGTACCGTCCGGGCTATAACGACTGCGAACTTTCGCATGTCCACGCACCGGCCCAGCCAGTTGTGCCGGAGTTTGTACTGTAATACGCCGGTTATAACGGCTGCCTGCGACTTGCATCCATTGCCCATCCGCCTGACGGATAATATGCACAACTGACACGCCATGTGCGGCCTGCTCTTTGGCCACCTGTTCAGCGGTCCTGGGAAACACCGGGCCAGCCGGATGCAACAGGTCCGGTTCAACATATTCATGGTTCATTACCAATAAACCTTCGCTGGAGCTATTGCCACCCTGCGGCAGGTCAATCGGGAAAAAATGCATGCCGTCATGGTGCATCCCCATCTGCTGTGCCTGTTCTGCCGCAGTATTGCTGGCGTCGGCTTTAAAAGCCGGGTAGTCGCCACAAATCGGTGTGCCCCAGGCTAAAAAAGGTTGCACCCGGTAGCCCGCAGGTACAGTGACCTGATCCAGCCGGTTACCGGCCACAGCCAGAAAACCGGGGCGAATGGCACCGGCGGCGGCTGGCGTCAGATCACTGGTTAAGCGACAACCCGACAGCTGGCTACCCAATACCCCGGAAATCGCCAGCGCCAGCGAGCCTTTTAAGAAGGTACGGCGCTGCAGACGTTGCTGTAATATTGCGGCAAAACACGGATTAGCAGAAAAATTGGCGACAGGCTCATCACCGCTATTATCAATTTGTGGCTGGCGCGGCTGTTGGGCAGACATCAGATAACTCCATAAACTAAATAGCCTGACAGTATCGGTTTTGCATGGCAGTTATATGACAACCACCAACAATCTAGCCGCTATCTGCAGCCTCTGCTATAGTGGCTGTCAAAACAACGGAGCAGATTATGCAATGGCAAGTGCTGACTTTTGCTGAATTAGATACCCATACCCTGTATTCATTATTACAGTTACGGGTCGATGTATTTGTGGTCGAGCAAAACTGCCCTTATCCGGAGCTGGATGATAAAGACCTGGATCCGCAAACCCGCCATGTACTACTGAAAAAAGGCGATAAAGTGATCGCCTATGCACGGGTGCTGGCTCCCGGCGTCAGCTTTGCCGGTTTTCCGGGGATCGGACGGGTTTGTGTGTCGCAAACTGCCCGCCGCCTTGGCCTGGGTAAGGTTCTGGTGGAACGGACGCTGGCTGAGACCAGCCAATTATGGCCAGCCACTGATATTCATATTTCCGCGCAGTGTTATCTGCAACGTTTTTACGAAGAATTAGGCTTTAAAGCAGCGAGTGAACCCTACCTGGAAGACGATATTCCGCATTTACAGATGATTAAGTACTTTCAGCAGACTGCAACAGCATAAAGTGCGACGACGGCAGCCTGCTCAGGCAGCCGTCTACTCAATCGCCTTTAAAGATAAGTCTCCTGTAAAGGTAAGCTCCCAGTTAAGGTAAGCCGACTTCAAAAGTCAGGGTCAGTGTCGCCCGGATCTGATCTGCCAATTCAGTTTTTTCTGCTGACTGATAACTGGCCTCGATCAGGTAACGACCAGCCTGCGCCGGGGTAAAGGCCAGTTTACCTGCCGCATCGGCTTCCAGCGTCTGCCGCCCGGCCGCATTACGGTATAACTCATCCTGCCGGGAAAGCTCTACCTTTACCCCGGCCGCAGGTTTGCCGTCCATTAGCAGTTGCCATTCAATCTTATCCTCTGCCACATAATCCGCCGGGTGGGTAATAAAGTTCAGCTCAAAGCCATCCCCTTTCGGGTCCAGCGCCGTGCGGTTCGGTGCCTTTACCGTCACCACCGCCAGTGCCTTACTCTGGCTCCGGCTGGTCGCCACCTTAGACGCGCCTGCCGGTAACGCTTTAGCTGCCGCCAGCTTATCCGCTACAATACGTTTACGCTCGCCGTTCACCTCAAACATAGTGAAGTAGCGCACCGGGCCGCCATTTTCAATCAGGTAAGTGCCTTCCTGCACCAGCTGATGATCGGCCTGGGATTTGCGTTTGCCCTGGTAACTCTGGCTAAACTTATGCCGGCTGCCATCAGGAAACACCAGGCTCAGATTGTCCGGCGACACGCCCTTATCGGCGACAAAAGTCATATTGGCGGCAGACAGATCCACCGAAATCCAGGTATCTTCGCCGGATAACACAAAATGACTGGGCATCACCCATAGAGTATGGGCCAGACTGGCCTGGCTAAAAAGTGCCAACATGGCAGCAGTAAGTAATTTCTTCATCGCTATCTCCTTCTTCTGTTTAGTCACTTATTTAAGCGTCAGCGTCAGCGGTCCCAGCTCTTCAGCCGCCGCCGCATTGTGTTGTTGTGGTTGACCCTTTAACTGAAAATCAATTTTCTGCAGGCTACGCCCGCCCTGCTCCCGCGAGGCTTCGACATAGAGCGTATAAGCGCCAGGGGCCAGTGCCTGCCCCTGATCATTGGTGCCATCCCAGCTTAAACGGTACTGACCGGGGGTGCGGGTGGCACCGGTCATCGCATCAACCAGAGCGGTATCACTACGGCCAATTTTGCGCCAGAAGCGGCGGATATCTTTTAGCCAGTCAGGCTCCTTGCGCCACAGGGCAATCAGTTTTACCGGTTGCTGCTGCGCGTCTTCCACCCAGACAGCGACATAAGGCCGGTAGTACTGTGCCGAAGTAACCTCAGGGATCGTCAGCACAATGTCGGCCTGTGCCGCCGACAGCGACTGGCTTCCCAGGCCGAGCAGCAGAGCCAGCGTAAATAGCGGTTTTCTCACAGTGTTCTCCTTGTTAATGATCGGCGTTAGTGAAAGGCCAGCAGATACGCCAACACAGCCATCACGCCGCCAAGCACAGCCAGAGCGTTACCCAGCTGTTTTTTCGATGGCATTTTCAGCAACAGATAAAAACCAGTCAGCGCAAACAACAGGCAGGCAATGGCGGTTATATCAATCAGAGCTTGCCACAGGGCACCGCTATCCCGGCCTTTGTGCAGGTCATTTGCCAACGCCAGATAGCCGTTAAACTGTTGCTCCAGCTCGATTTCTGCAGCAGCAAAATCCACCAGAGCGACGGCAAAGCCCGCGGGTCGTTTAAAGCTCAGCTCCAGGGTTTGTTCATCACTATCAAACCGGGCTTGCCAGCTAATGCCAGCCACGCCTTGAGTACTTTTCAGCCAGTCAACCAGCGTTGTTGCATACTCCTGCTGCTGCGTGGCCAGCGGCCAGTGCTGCAAAGGTTCAGGCAGGGGCAACTGCTGCAACTGCTGTTGCGCTCCCCATTTGCTTTGCCAGTCCGGATGATTCAGGGTGATGCCGGTAACAGAGAAAAACAGCAGTAACAACAATACCCACATCGCACTGTAGGTGTGCAGTGTCCGCATTAAGCGGCCTAAGGCCGCTGCCCGCTTTTTCATACCCGCATCCTAGAAACGGTAACTGGCAGATAACCACAGGCTGCGGGCCTGCTGCGTGGTGTTATAGTCTGCGGTACAGTTATAAGTATCTTCCGTTACCGCCAATACACAGCTGCGGCTGGATAAGTCGTCATCTAACAGATTGTTAATGCGCGCGCTTAAACTAAGTTGTTCTGAGTAGCGGTAACGCAGCCCAAGATGCAACAGCTCATAGGATTGGTAATACTGTTCCACTGTTTCCGGCCCGCTTGGGCCACTGATTTCTGCTACACCGCGAAAACGCTTGCTGCGCACCTCAGCAATCAGCTGCACACTCAGTGGCTCAGCTAATTGCCAGTTTAGGGTGGCGTTCAGCATATTTTTTGGGGTATTGACCAGTGGTAAACCGGCACTGACGCCAGTTTTTACTTCACTATCGGTGTAGGTGTAATTAGCGTTCAGGCTCAGGCTATCGGTAAACTGATATTTACCGGCCAGTTCTACGCCACGAGTGACCGATTTATCGACATTGGCCGCTTGCGAGAATTGGTTATAACCCAGCGCCGCCCAACCCGGGCCAATATCAACGCAAGGGATACCGGACGTCACCAGTTCACAGTTTGGCAGGTTATCCTGAGTAATAATTTTGTCTTTAAAATCACTCAGGAATAGCGTGATATTACCGCTGAACTGCTCGCCTTGATAATAGCTGGCCAGCTCATAGTTAACACTGGTCTCTGGTTGCAGATCCGGGGTTCCTACCATTGGGCTGACGCCCTGACCACCAAAGCCGGTAATGCCAGGAAATAGTTGATTTGGTTCCGGCGTTTTGTAACCGGTACTCACGCCACCTTTTAACGTCCAGGCACTTTCTGTCCGGAAATTAAAATATACCCGCGGGCTAAACTGACCATTAAAGATATTATGGTCATCGTACCGACCACCGAACGTCAGCGTCAGCTTCGGGTGCAACTCCCAGCTATCTTCAGCAAATACCGCCAATTGTCGGTGCCGCTGTGTAGTGCCATCGCGAAAGCCATCGCCATACATGCCAAACACCCCATCTTCCATCTCCGAGTCCAGATACTGGAAACCGGTAACATAGTAGTGATTGCCAATCGAGGAATCCCATTTGCTGTCAACAATCAGATTCTCGATCGCCAGTTCGCGTAGCGGCCGCGGTAAAAAATCGGCCTGTAACTGTTCGCGTAATGCTGGCGTTAACTGCGGCCGGTTAGTATTTTGCGCCAGCCGCGCAGTATCCCAAATTTGTTGCAGCGCCAACCGCTCGTCCACTGTTAACGGCAAAGAACGACCTAAATTTTCACTGCTGCTCCAGGTCAGGCTGCTGCTGAGGGTACCGGCATCGAAGCGGCCCTGATGTGCCAGCACAACTTGTTCCCGTTGAACGCGTTGGTAAGGGGTGTAACCGACTCGCGGCTGCACAATGCCGCCATTGCTGGCACGCCATAAACTTTCGACACTATCCAGGGTGCCGGTTTGGCCCTCGGTATTATCATAACGTTGTCTCGCAACATCATATTCAAAGGTCAGGCGCTGTTTTTCGGTCAGCGCATAGTTCAGGCTGGTGCCGAGATTCCAGATTTTGGCAGCCACAATTTTCTTATCACCAAAACTGCCTTCATCAACCCAGTTACTGCCATCCGGCAAAGGCCGGCTCTCACTGTAGGTAGGGTCACTTTCGCCGCGATCATAAATACTGCCGCGCAGGGCATAAGTCAGTGCTGCCAGTCCCGTCGGGCCGGTCAGGTAAAAGTCGGCTTTATGATCGTTACCATACTGGCTGTCTTGCTGCAGATTGCTGCTTAGCGTGACACTGCCATGAGTTTGCTCTAAATCACGACGGGTAACGATATTTACTACCCCACCGATGGCATCTGCGCCATAGAGGGTCGACATCGGGCCGCGTACCACCTCAATCCGTTCAATTGCTTCCAGTGGTGGCATATACATAAACTGGCTGTTGCGGAAATTGTTCGGGCCAATATTGCCAATATCGCTCTGGCGGCGGCCATCAATCAGAATTAGCGTGTATTCCGCCGGTAAACCGCGCATCGTAATACTGATATTGCCGTGTTTATCCTGACCGGCGCCGACGTCAATACCTTCAATATCGCGAAGTGCATCCGCCAGACTGGTATAAGGCCGGTTTTGCAGATCTTCGCGGCTCACTACACTAATACTTGCTGGCGCATCGACCAGCTTTTGCTCATAGCCTGAAGCGGTAACGACAATAACCTCTAAGTCATAATCCGCTTGAGAAGAGACTTCAGCCAGCGTAGGTAAAGATCCGCAGGCCACAGCAATGGCGGCACTGAGTGTGGAGAAACGAGATAACATGATGCATTCCTTGTTTGAGCCTGAAGGCGCAGTAATAAACCAAATACTGAATTGAACTTTTCTGTGGCCGGCCAGACACGAAGCAAATAATAACCATTATCATTTAAACCATCAATAGCAAATGATAATCATTATCAAATAAATTTCTGATTTAGGGAAATTGGTCTGTAACAAGGAAAGATCGGGACCCTAGTCGCATTGTCATCGCTGCTCAGCAGCTTGGAGGTTGCTAGGTAAAGTCGCTATTAATGCCGATTAACGTGCCCCAGACTCACTATCCGGAGCTTGAAAAAAAAGCCTGTGACAGTTCACAGGCTCTTATTCTACTGGAGGTTATCAGAAGCGATAACGGAAGCCCGCTTCGAAAGAACGTTCAGGACCGACATAGATACCCTGCCGTAAGCCAGAGATATATTGCTTATCGGCCAGGTTTTTGACCGAGCCATACACCGTAAAGCCTTCGAATACATTGTACTGCGCCATTAAGTCGTACACGGTATAGGCTGGTAGTAAACCACCCCAGATACCGCCGGCGGCATTGGCAGGAATATCAACAATATTGGTCGGGTCGGCATACTGCTCACCACGATGATGCGCTGTCAGGGCCACACTCAGCGCTTCGCCGGTGTAACTTAGTGCCAGATTCGCCAGTATTTTCGGCGCATACGGAATCCGGTTACCGGCATTCACACCAGACTTAAACTCCGAGGTCGGCACCCAGGTCGCGTTAGTGTCAATCCGGAAACCGCCACCCAGCTCATAACCTAACAAGAATTCCATACCGGTATGTTCGGTTTTACCGGCGTTAGATTGCGACAGATTCGGATCGCTGTTACCGGTAACTACCTGGTTAGCAAAGTTCATGTAGAACGCCGAGACTTCATAGTTAGCGGCGCCTGCTGTACCCCGCAACCCCAACTCGTAGTTTACTGAGCGTTCACCATCCAACTGCTGATCAGTTAAGCCATCTAACGCCACGCCATTTGAAGCCGGAGAGAAGGCACGATATACGCCACCATAAAGCTGTGCCTGAGCAGTTAACTCATAGGTCAGGCCGACACCCGGCAATAGCTCGGTATTGGTCGTCTTCGCTGAATTATTATTGTCGGTCAGGATCACCCGCTTTTGCTCATAGGATTCAATCCGCAAACCCGGCGTTACCGCTAACTCATCGGTCAGTTGGATCCGGCTTTGGGCATAACCGGCGACGCTGGTGGCAGAATCAACAATATGGCGATCATTATTACCAGAGCGATCAGCGGCACGGGTAGCACGGATCCGAGTATCGTTAGATTCTTCTTCCATTAAGCGCAAGCCCACTTCACTGGCCGCGGCATAACCAAATAGCTGCTGATCGAAGCTTAACCGGCTCTCAATACCCAGACGCTCAAAGCCACGGTTATTACCGGTCAAAGTGTCGGTATATACCCAACGCCCTGCGGCATTTGACGCTGCAGTATTGACGTCATACCGCCAGTAATCACGGGTAGTTTCACTCCAGTACACTAAGGTATTTAGCTTGGCGTTATTCCCCAGGATAACCTCATGATTCAGATCCAGAGCCGTGCGGTCGGTCAGATACCAGTCATCCGGTGCCGGGTTATAACGCTCACCATTCAGGTAATCGGCCAGTAACAAACCACGGTAAGAGATATTGGCTTCGTTTTCATGATAGGAAAATTTCACCCCGACTTTCTGCTTGTCGCTGATCGCTAAACCGGCTTTAACCATCACATCAGACATATCGTAGCCTTTGTCCATAAAGCCATCACTACTGGCTTTGGTGGCTACGACCCCGGCAAAAGCATCTTCTGACTGATTTTTAGCACCGGCTTCGACCGTCATCTCACGCATATTAAAGGAACCGGCACGGGCGGACAGCTGCACACCGTCATCTGGCGTTTTGGTAATGTAGTTCACTACACCACCGATGGTGGACGGGCCATAGCGTAAAGAGGCAGAGCCTTTTAACACTTCCACCGACTCTACGCGCTGAATCCGGGTATTAAAATAACGGTCGTTACCGATAAATAAGCCCGGCGCAACCGGCACGCCATCTTCCAGTAATAACGATTTTGACTCTCCGGCAGACAAGCCGCGGATGCCGAAGTTAGCGACGATTGAGGTTTCTTCTTCGCCTTTGATATTGATGCCCGGTACGCGGCGCAGCACATCTTCGGTCGATAACGGCTGTACTTGCTCAATTTGAGTGCGGTCAATCAGGATCACTGAGCCAGTCTCCTCAAAACGATGTACCTGCTGCTGGCCCTTGACCCGGATTACTTCAATTGATGGCATCACCTTGCCGGCGCTGCTTTCAGTAGCGGCTTCTTCTGCTACCGCAGCCAGATTGACCGCTCCTAAGGATAATGCCACGGCCAATGCCACGGGCTGACGTTTAGTCGACAACATAAAACCTCACCTGGATAATCATGATGTATGAAATTGCCGCGCATCTTAGCAACTTCAAACTCAAACAGCAATAATTATCATTTGGCTTTATGGTTGTGTTACTGTCACTATTATTTTACCGGTGCGCCATACAGGGTTTCAGCGCGCTGGAGTAAAATCCAGCTGGTCAAGATGTACTTATCATTGGATACCGGCACAGCACCACGGTGAGTATGGGTAAAATACGCCGGGGCTATCACCATACGGCCGGCTTTGGGCTGGATGCTCTGCTGCTGATAGTAAAAATCGGTCTGCCCGCCCTCAGTCACATCATTCAGATAAAACATAAACAGTAAGCTACGGTGCAGCGGCTCGTTGTCCGGTAATTGCGGATACACCTCGCAATGCCAGTAGTTATAGTTACCCTTACCGGCGGCATATTTTTGTGCCTGAATCGGCCCTAGCCGGTATAAAGTACGCATAAAATCAAAAGTTTGCTGCTCGCTAAACTGACCAAAATTATCATGGGTAACCGGCAAGGGTTGACCAGTGACTGGATCGCGGGTGGTAATGCCCACTGGCGCAATCAGTGCAAAGTGGTACTTCTTAAAATACTGATGAGCATAGTGCGTGGTCACCTGAAGAATTTGCTGCAACAAAGTGGCATATTCCGGGTGTTCGTTTAAATAAAGATCGGTACTGATTTTTTTGCTGGTATCCACGCCAGCCCCGGTACGGCCAGCCTGAGTGTATGGGCTTTGCTCAAAAGCGCTAATCAGCTGTTGGCAAAGTGCCGGGCTTAACGCATTATCATAAACTTCAATAAAATTGGTCATGTAAGGGTCCTACTGATGTTTACCGAGGTTATCCAGCCCCGTTTTTCTGATACTGATGCCTTAGGGCATATTAACAATACGGTGTTTGCGGTCTGGTTTGAAAGCGCCCGCCAACCGGTGTTCCGGATTTTTACTCCGGACTTGGATGTCAAAAAATGGGCTCTGATTATTGCTGGTATTCAACTGAATTACCATGCCCAAACCCACTACGGCGAGCCGGTCGAAATCCGTACCTGGATCAGTGAAATCGGTAACCGCTCCTTTAAGGTTTATCAGGAAGCCTGGCAACACGGCCAAAAAACCGTGTCTGGTACTGCGGCAATGGTCAAATTCGATTATCAACAGCAACAGGCCAGTCTATTAACAGAAGCGGAACGGGCGCAACTTAGCGCACATCAGCCTACCGCCGAAAACTAACGACTGAGCGAAAGCGGCTGGCATGCGTATTAATAACTGCTTAAGTTACTCAAAAAAGCTTAGCCAAAATAACAGGGGACACTTTTATATGCAGAAAAAATTGATAACGCTGCTGCTGGGACTAACGGTGATCTCGTCACCGTTAGTGCAGGCTTTCGACCGAATTACCGGAAAAGATTTTGCCAGCCGTTCCGAGGTCATCGCCAGTGAAGCCATGGCGGCCACCAGTCACCCGCTGGCAACACAGATTGCGCTGGATGTGATGAAACAAGGCGGCAACGCCATCGATGCCGCTATCGCCGCCAATGCTGCGCTGGGCTTAATGGAACCAACCGGTAACGGCATTGGTGGTGATCTGTATGCCATGATCTGGGATGCCAAAAGCGGCAAGCTCTATGGTCTGAATGCCTCAGGTCGTTCACCGCTGGGATTAAGTTACGACACCTTAAAGGCGGAACTGGAGAAACTGGGCCGTACTGATTTACCACCACACGGCATGCTACCAATCAGTGTGCCGGGCACTATCGACGGCTGGTTTGAAATGCACAAAAAGTTTGGCAAGCTGCCAATGCCGCAGCTGTTACAGCCAACCATTGACTATGCTGAAAAAGGCTTCCCGGTCACTGAGTTAATTGCCTATTATTGGGACCGCAGTGTGCCAATTTTAAGCCCGCAGCCGGGCGATTTTAAAGGCACCTTTACCATCAATGGCAAGGCGCCGGCCAAGGGTCAGATCTTTAAAAACCCGGGCTTAGCTTACACCCTACGTACGGTAGCGAAAGAGGGGCGCGATGCTTTCTACCGCGGCGAAATCACCCGCAAAATTGATAAGTTTATGACGGAAAATGGTGGCTATCTGCGCTTTGCAGATTTTGCCAATCATCGCTCAGACTGGGTTGAACCGGTAGGTGTGGATTACAAAGGCTATACGCTGTGGGAGTTACCACCGAACGGCCAGGGCATTGCCGCACTGCAAATGCTGCAAATTCTGAAAAACTTTGATTTAGCCGCGCTGGGCTACAATACCCCGGAAAGCATCCATCTGATGGTAGAAGCAAAAAAACTGGCGTTTGAAGATCGCGCCAAGTTTTATGCCGATATGGACTTTTACAAAACACCAATCAGTAAGCTGATTTCTGAGGAATACGGCCGCGAACGCGCCAAACTGATTGGTCAACGCGCTGCACAGCGGGTTGATGCCGGAAATCCGCACCTGTATGAGGGCGATACCATCTATATGACAACGGCCGATAAAGACGGCAATATGGTATCGCTGATCCAGAGTAATTACCGTGGTATGGGCTCTGGCGTAGTAGTGCCGGGCTTAGGCTTTGTGTTCCAGGATCGGGGCCAGTTGTTTTCAATGGATAAAAACCATGCCAACGTTTACGAGCCGGGCAAACGTGCCTTTAATACTATCATTCCGGCCTTTGTTACCAAAGACAACAAACCGCTGATCAGCTACGGCGTGATGGGCGGTGCCATGCAGCCACAAGGTCATGTGCAAATTCTGGTCAACATGGTCGACTTTGGCATGAATCTGCAGGAAGCCGGTGATGCCGCCCGTTGGCAGCATCTTGGCAGTACTGAACCTACGGACGGCCAGGATGCCTATCTGAAAAACGGTGGCTATATTGAAGTGGAGCGTGGTATTCCGTTTGAAACCGTGCGCGAACTGCAAAAACGTGGTCACGACGTACGTTATGGCCTGGGGGGTTATGGTGGCTATCAGGCGATTATGAAAGACCCTATTAATGGTGTTTGGATTGGTGCCTCGGAATCGCGTAAAGACGGCCAGGCTGCAGGCTATTAAGCTTATCATCACAGGGCGACCAGGGGGTCGCCCTTTTTTATGCGCGCTAAATCACCAGCTCGACTTTGGCATCAAAATGCTGGCGGATTTCACACACTGCCTGCTCCAGACAACCGGCGAACGGCTCAGCTGAAGCTGGTTTTTGCTTGCGCAACTCTATACGCTCCGCCGCTTTTAAGTAGCGCATTACTTCTTCTTTGCTGCGCAAAATCAAGCGTGGTACGGCTACGGGTTTACCGGTTTCGGCATCTTTGGCAATCATCGTAAAGTACGACGAATTACAATGCTTGATTTGACCCGTCTGAATATTTTGCGCTTCAACCCGGATCCCGACCACCATCGAACTGGTACCGACAAAATTTACCGATGCATTTAGAGTAACTAATTCGCCAACTTCAATCGGGCTTAGAAAATCCACCCGATCTACCGATGCCGTCACACAATACTTACCACTAAATTTGGAGCCACAGGCAAAGGCAATCTGGTCCATCAGTGATAACAGATAGCCACCGTGGATTTTGCCGCTAAAGTTGGAATGCGATGGCAACATCAGCTGAGACAGCGTAATGTGAGAACAGGCAACGGTTTTATAATCCAGACTCATAACTTGCTCCGGCGCAGTGGGCGCTTAGTTTAACTGTTGCGGTAACGGCTTATCCTGTACCAACACCCAGGGCGAAATCACTACCGCCCATAACTCTGCCTGTTGCTGATACCATTGCTGCGCTTGCTGCTCACTGGTGCGCTCAACCTGGCCGCTTTGCAGCCACTGGGCAACCTGCTGTTTATCATCACGGCTAAAAGCAAAGGCAACACTAATCAGATCCAGCTCAGCGGCAACACTAATTACACTGCCGGCGGCATAAAATTTTTGCAATTCCAGCCAGTTAATCCGGGCGGTTTCACTGATAATTTTCGCCCGGACCAGCTCCGGGTTCTCAGCTTCTTCAGCCAGCCAGGCGTCTGGCGGGGTGGGTTTATTCATATTTTTTATCCTGCACGGTGTCCTATTCCAGTTCATCACCCTGTTCGGCGACTTGCTGGGCACTGAGTTCATGTTTCTTCAGCAACTTATAAAAGTCGGTACGATTGCGACCAGCCAGTTCGGCGGCCCGGGTCACATTGCCTTCCGTCATCTGCAACACCCGGATCAGATACTGGCGCTCAAACTGGTCACGGGCTTCGGTTAACGTTGGCCAATAGCTGCTATTTTGCGATAGTGCCTGCTCGACCAATAACGCCGAAATCACCGGGCTTTGCGTTAAGGCCACACACTGCTCGACCACGTTGACCAGCTGCCGCACATTACCCGGCCACTTTGCAGTCGCTAACAGCTGTAGCGCGTCATCGGAAAAGCGGGTTACCTTAACGTGATGCCGCTCGGCACTTTGCTGCAGCACATGACGGGCTAACAGCGGAATATCCTCGGCCCGCTGTTCCAGCGTCGGCAACTGCAAATTGACGACGTTTAAGCGATAGTATAAATCCTCGCGGAAACTACCATCGGCCATCGCCTGCTGCAAATCACGGTGCGTGGCAGACAATACCCGCACATTAATCGGCATCGTCTTAGCACTACCCACCGGCCGGATCTGCCGTTCCTGTAAGGCCCGCAATAATTTCACCTGCAAGGCCACCGGCATATCGCCAATTTCGTCTAAAAACAGCGTGCCACCGTCAGCCTCGCGAAATAAACCGGCGTGTTCAGTCACCGCGCCGGTAAAGGCGCCTTTACTATGGCCAAAAAGTTCGGATTCCAGCAAATGCTCCGGCAAGGCACCACAGTTAATCGCCACAAAGGGCTTGGTCGCCCGCGGACTGGCATTATGAATCGCTTTAGCTAACAGTTCTTTACCGGTACCACTGGCACCGGTAATCAGCACACTCACATCGCGCTGCGCTACCCGGTACGCTTGCTCCAGCACATTTTGCATCAGCGGGCTACGGGTAATAATGGCCTCGCGCCATTGTTCCTGCTCCGGTAAAGATTGATTCAGCGCCCGCTGTAATACTTCACGTAATTCAGCCGGGTTAAGCGGCTTAGTTAAAAAGCCAAACACACCACGCTGGGTCGCCGCCACAGCTTCCGGGATTGAACCATGAGCAGTCATCAGGATCACCGGTAAGCCTTTATAACGCTTAGCGATTTCATCAAACAGACTCATACCGTCTAACCCCGGCATCCGCAGGTCGCTCAGCACCACATCCACGCTTTGTTTCGCCAACAAGGCTAATGCCGTTTCAGCGCTGTCGGCATTAATCACCTGATAACCTTCTCCTTCCAGCCGCAGCGTCAACAGCCGCAGTAAGCTCGGATCATCATCGACTAACAATAAACGTGGGTTATCCCGGGCCATTATTGCCTCCGTTATTGTTTTCTACCGGTTGCTGATTGAGTTCAGCTTCAATTTGGGTCAGGGCATCAATTTTCTTTTGCAGTTCACGGTTGGTTTTTTGTAGCCGTTCCAGCTGGTCTTGTTGCTGGGCATTGAGCCGGGTGACAGCCGTTACTGCGGACTCTGCCTCTAACAATTTTTGATTGAAGGTCAGCTCCCAGCTAAACAAAGCGGCCAGCCGTGGCGGCAAACTTAATAGCACTTCAGTTAACTGGGTTTGCACCCGAAACCGGCTGACATAAGGCATATCCGGATGCAAATTCAGTAAAGCTAACTGAAACTGACTCACCTCATCCTGTGTTTCCAGACTGGCTAACCGCAAGCGCTCGGCTTCCGGTTCAAGCAAAATACGCTGCTTATAATCGAGCCAGGCTTTTAGCGTTGCCGGCTCGTCATTAAATGCCAGAATATCCTCCGGCTCCGGCTCCGTCAGCTCTAATGCCGGTGGTTGCTCCGGCACAATTTCAACCGGCGGCTCTGATGGTGGCGGCAGCGGGGGCGCGGTTAGCTGGCAGGCGGTTAACAGCGCCAGCGACACGAGAACTAAAGATTGCTTCATACCGGTTTTTCTCCTGATAGCGGCAAGCGCACACGGATACAGACATCGGCATAGACGACGTCGACGATGTCTGCGTGACCGCCAAGTAAACGGGCGCAGTCAGCCACAATCGACAAACCTAACCCTGAGCCTTGTACTGCATCAAAACGTGGGGTAGTACCACGCTGAAAAGGTTCAAATAATTTTTCCCGTAATGCCACCGGGATCGGTGATCCGTTGTTGGCAACTTCCAGCACTATGCTTTCATCCTGCCGGTAAAGTTTAACCCAAACTGGGCTGCCCTCAGCGCCATAGGCCTGAGCGTTATTAATCAGATTATCCAAAATACGCCGGAATAACATTTCGTCGGTACAGAGCGAACTAAGCTGGCAATCCAGCTTTACCTGCTGCTGGCGCTGCTGCAGTGACAAGGCGTGGTCATTAAAACACTCCTGCATCAGCTGCTGCGGCACCACCTGACTCCAGTTCGGCTGTGCTTGCTGCAGTAAACGGTTATAGTCCAGTAATTGCTCGGTCAGTACGCTCAGGCGGTCGGCGCTGGCATTGAGTAAGGTTACTACTTCCTGTTGCTGCGGTGTTAAAGGCCCAACCAGCTGCTCACTGAGCAGCGCACAGCCTTCACGGATACTGGAAAGCGGGGTTTTTAATTCGTGTGAGGCGTGACGCAGTAAAATTAAACGCAATGCCTCCAGTTGCTGCAAGCGGGAACTTAACCAGCGTAATTGCTCACCTAATTCGGTCAGCTCGCGCGGGCCACGCAGCTTTTCGTCCGGAAACTGATGCTTGGGTTGAGCAATGGCCCGAATCATCCGGTCCAGCTTTTGTACCGGCGCGGCAATCCGGCCGGACGCCCAAAGTACCAACAGTAAAGTGAGCATCACCAGCGCGAAGGTTTCCCAGGCCAGCTGTTGCTGGGTGGAGGTAACCTGCTGTTGTTGTCGATCCAGTTGTTGCTCCAGCAGATCCCAGATTTCTTTGGTAATTTGTTGTTGCTGGGTACGAACCTGTTGTAGTAATGCTTCCGGGACTTCGGTTAGTGGTTCGTTAAAGCGCGCCCGCAGCCCCTGTAACGCGCTGCGCTGCGCGCCACACAATGCCAGATCCGGAAGATCACGGCAGAGTTGCTCCAGTAATTGCAGTTGATTGTCGATATGATTTAAGGCTAGCCGCTGTAAGGCGTCGGTACGGACCACCGCAAACTGGCGCACGGCACGTTCAATGTCTACCACCAGGCTTTGCATACTTTCGGCCTGGCGTACGCTGGACACCGCCTGCTCAGCCGATGCGATAGCATAGTTACTGACGCCACTTAATGACTTATTACTTTGCCATAACAAGACGCCTACCGGAATCAACGCCAAAAAAAAGCTTAGCAATACCAGTTGCCGTAATGATGCGGTTTGCACGGAAAAGCGCATAGGCTCCACCCTCAGAAAAGTCTGAGTTTAGTTTACTGAAAATTCAGGGCCTTGTATTGCCGAAAGCGGCAGAAACTGCCGCTGCGCTACAAAAAAAAGGCCAGTACTAAGACTGGCCAAGGCAGATTCAGCTAGATCGCTGATCTATGGGATTCGATTACTGCGCTAACTCAGTGTTCATGCTCTGCGCATAAACTGGTTGTGTAGCCTTAGCTGAGCGGGCAGATTGCTCCTGCTCCCAGGCCTGAACACTGGCATTATTCAGGTCAACACGACGTAACAGCGTAAAAACAATGGCCATATTGGCAACCAAGAACAGCGTGATAAAACTTAAAAACATATCCATGATACTTCTCCGGCTATGGGCTCCATATGGGAGCGTTCGGTGCTGTCTCAGGAGAATCGCGTAAAAGTAATACTTATTGCTTTTACGCTATTCCCCTGCAGCGTCACAGATATTAATGCAGCAGTCGTGCCAACTTAATTTAGTTATTTTAAATCAATAATTTATTATATTTTTTACGAAAGAAAGGCAACCAGGGTGCCGCTAACTGTTGCTAATTAGCGACACCAAAAAGCGGCAAATAGGAGAGTCTTTAAAAAACAACAGCTTAGCATGTATGCAAAATGCGACACCAAGCGTAAGCGTCTGATTTAAATCAGATAAAACCATAACGCTGAGCTACACGGTCAAAATATTCCAGACATTGTTTAGCGTATTGACGTTTTTCGACATAGCTGCCGGGGAAAAAGCTTTTCTTGAAGCCGTACGCCACCATATCTTTCAGCCGTTTTAGCGGCACATCGAAGTTATCCAGCGCCAGCTGATACTCTTTGCTGACAGTTGTATTAGACACCAGACGATTGTCGGTGCAGATCACCGTAGCAATCCGGTGTTCCAACATATCTTTAAACTTATGCTGGCGGATATCGGTAATTGCCGGATTGGTTTGCAGATTACTGGTCAGGCAAACCTCTACTGCGATACGCTTATCGGCGATATAAGAAGCCAGATTATTAATATATTTAGTTTTATCAGTAATCGCCGGATCTTTAATCATCTCCGGGATAAACATCGAATAGCCATGGCCAATACGATCGGCATAACATTCGGTAATGGCTTCAAATACACTTTCCGCACCGTAGGCTTCGCCGGCATGCAGGGTTTTCAGTAAAAAGTGTTGGTGAGCGTACTCATAGACTTCTTTAAATTTACCCGCCGGATAACCTGCCTCCTGCCCCGCCAAATCCAGACCAACAATCGGGATGCCCTCGTCATCCCGTAACCGCACACTGGCCCGCACCAGCTCCATCGCCGCCAGCTTGATCACATCCATCGGCGCAAAGTCGCGCATTAATTGAAACAGGTTGGTGTAATAAGGTGAAAAACCTTTATTACCAAACATCCGCATTGCACAGTTAATAATGCCATAATAAAACGGTGGTTTCTGACCGCTTAGCACCGCTTCAGTGGCGTTATACTCTTGCATCGCTTGCTTTAAACCGTTATTGACCGCATGCATTATCCGGTCGAAATCAATACCGCGTGTCAGATCAATCAGCAATTGCGGCGCAAACCGCACTTCGATATAGTTGACCCCTTCAGCCTGATTATCCAGCGCCAACTCGTACGCTGCCTGTTGCAGGTTTTCCGGATCGCGCAGCACGGCACAGGTATACTGAAAACAATGCAAATACTCGCCTAAATTCTGATAGCGGTCTTTAAACACCAGCTCTTTCAGGCCGGTAACTGAGGTGGCAGGTAAGGTCACCTGACTGCGTTTTGCCATCTCGATCAGACTGTCTAACCGTAAACTGCCGTCCAGATGTAAATGTAAATCGGACTTGGGCATCATCTTAATAAAGTCGGCGGAGTAGCGGGCCATAATCATTCCTCTGTTAACTACCAGCAAGAATATCACAGACCGCCAGCTCTGTTGCTGCCGCCTGCTCTGATCGCCAGCAGAAAATTCGCTGCCGGTCCTAGGGCGTGTTGACGTTTGTTGCAACAAATGTCAACACGCCCTCGCAAGTCAGGAACTTTGCGCTTATGCTTTTAAGAGGAAAAGTTCCTGCCATTAAGGGTTTAAGATGCAGTTAACCAATATTTCGATAAAAAGCCGGCTGGTGATTATTGCCACCGTTGCCATCATTGCCCTGGCACTGATGTTATTGCTGATGCAGTATCAGGCCAGAGTGTTAAAGAACCTGGCCGATGCTGGCCGTCTGGTGGCAGAACTTAACAGTGATATGCTGCAGCTGCGCCGGCATGAAAAGGACTTTTTGCTACGCCAGGAGCTGCGTTACCTGGAACGACATCAAAGTACGCAACTCAGTTTGCAACAACGGCTGACACAGCTGCAACAACTGCAGCTGGCACTGAGATTGGACGACAGCAAAAGCAAACAATTTGCCAGCCAGGTCGGGTTGTACGTCAGCGAATTTGCAGCATTGGTGCAGGCACAGCAGCGGATCGGTCTGACGGTGGAGGACGGTTTGCTCGGCCAAATGCGCCAGGCCGCGCAACAACTGGAGCAACAACTGGCAGCTAACCCGGAGTTAATGGTCAGCTATCTGCAATTACGGCGGCTGGAAAAAGACTTTTTACTGCGTAATGACAACCAGTATCTGAGTGCACAGCAAGCTCACTTTGCTACTCTGCAAGCCTCAGGCTTATCCGATTCTCAGGCGCTTAATCAGTACCAGCAAAGTCTGAGCGCCTTAGATCAGGCGATGGCAGAGCGCGGATACAGCGAAAGCCAGGGGAACGAGGGTAAGATGCGGCGGGAAATTCAGGCTACCGAAACCTTGCTCAAGCAACTGTCAGAAGAGTTAGATCTGGCTCTGGCCGCGGCCAGCCAGCAAATTAATCGCATCAGTGTTGGTATTTTCGCCGTCATACTGTTGTTAGTGATCGCTCTGGTCAGCCTGATAGCCCGTAGTATTCATCGTCCAATTAAACAAGCGTCAGCTGATCTGGCCCGGATCCGCAGTGATAAAGACTTTACCCATCGTTTAAGCCTGCAAGGTCGCGATGAAATCACTGGCTTGGGTGCCGATATGAATGCCGTGTTATCTGATGTGCAAGGTTTAATTCAGTCAGTAAATCAATCGGTCAGCACCTTGGATCAGGTAACAGTGCAATTAGCCGCTGCCGCCAAAACCACCAATCAGGTCATGCGCGGACAACAATCTGAAACGGATATGGTGGCTACCGCCATTACTGAAATGGGGGCGACAATTCAGGAAATTGCTGCCAATACAGAAAATACCGCTAATACCGCTGAAACCAGTAACCAGAATGCCCTGATTGGTCAACAACAGGTCAGTGAAACCGTGCAACATATTCAGGCGCTGGCCAGCCGCTTACAGCAAGCCAGCAGTGCTACAGCAGAGCTGGAGCGGGATAGTGTCAGTATCGGTTCGGTGTTGGACGTGATCCGCGCTATCGCCGAGCAAACCAATCTGCTGGCGCTGAATGCCGCGATCGAAGCGGCCCGCGCCGGCGATCAAGGACGGGGGTTCGCCGTGGTCGCCGACGAAGTTCGTACTCTGGCCCAACGAACTCAGCAATCAACAACAGAAATTGAAGGTATTATTAAAAACCTGCAGCACAAAACCAAAGATATCGCCAAAGTGATGCTGGCCTGTCGCGATGATGGTATGCAAAGTGCCGAGCAAGCCGGTTCAGCCAGTCAGTTATTACAACAAATTACCGGTGATATCAGCCGTATTATGGATATGACCACCCAGATTGCCACCGCCATTGAAGAGCAAAGCTCGGTCGCGGCCGAAGTCAATCGCAATGTGGTGAAGATTCGGGATATGTCGGAGGATACGCTACGTAGTGCCGAGCACAATTCGGGGCTGAGCGAACAAGTTGCCAGTCAAGCCAGAGGTTTACGAGCTGAAGTCATAAAATTTCGCGCTTAAATCGTCTGTTAGGGTGTGGCTAAAGATGCCACCCTTTGAAAAAACAACAGGGCGCCAAAGGCGCCCTGTTGGCTTGCCAACCGCTTACACTTTAAACCGATTAACCAGTTCGTTTAACTGAATAGCTAACCGCGATAACTCAGTGGCACTGGCCGAGGTTTGCTGCGAACCGGCAGAGGTTTGATTGGCCAGGTCGCTAATGGTGATTATATTCCGGTCAATTTCCCGCGCCACTTTCGATTGCTCTTCAGCGGCACTGGCAATGACATGGTTCTGATCGCTGATACTGGTAATATTGGTCGCGATCTGCCCCAGAGCTGCGGCAGCTTCTTCGGCCACATTTTGGGCATCACCAGCGTTTTGGCTAATTAGCCCCATGGCATTTACCGCTTCACGTACCGAACCTTGCACTTGTTGGATCATTTGTTCAATTTCACCGGTGGAGGTTTGGGTGCGGTGCGCCAAACTACGTACTTCGTCGGCGACGACGGCAAAACCGCGGCCGGCATCACCGGCGCGGGCTGCTTCGATCGCCGCATTCAACGCCAGCAGGTTGGTTTGCTCGGCCACACTGCGAATCACTTCCAGCACCTGGTTAATTGACGAGACTTTTTCTGCCAGCACATTAATCACAGTGACGCTTTGCTGCACCTCGGTATTCATCTTACTGATGACCGCCCGGGTCTGGGTAACCTTCTGGCTGCCATCTTTGGCCAGATTGGCCGATTGTGCAGACGCATCTGAGGTTTGCATCGCCGTTGCCGCCACTTCATCGACCGCTGAGCTCATCTCAGTGATAGCCGTCGCGGCTTGTTGTACTTCATCATTTTGTTGCTGAATGGCCCGTGCTGAATCATCGGTAACGGCATTGAGTTCTTCCGCAGCAGAGGCCAGCTGACTGGCTGAGCTGGCGATATGGCCTATGGCATCACGTAGTTTTTGCTGCATTTGCTGTAAGGCCTGGCTTAGGGTCGTCAGTTCATCACTACCAGCGCTATTAATTTGCTGAGTCAGATCGCCACCTGCAATCTGCTGCGCCGAGGCCACTGCCAGCTCCAGCGGCTGGTTAATACTACGGGAAATCACCAGCGCGACAATAACAGCTACGGCGACCGCAAGCGCAATCAATACCACGATTAAGATCCGGGCCGTTTCATAAGCGCTGACACTCTCTGCCCGGGCCTGTTGTGCGGCTTCCTGGTTCAAATCCGTCAGCTTCAGTAAATCATTAGTCATATCATTGGTTAACGCATTCATTTGCTGCAGTAAATCCAGCGCCATACCGGTTTCATCTTGTTTCAGATAATCAATCGCCTGTCTCTGTAAGGCAAGATACTGGGTTTTACGCTTGGCGAACTCAACGAAAACCACCTTTTCTTCATCGATGTATAAATGAGAGGCAAACTCCGCCTCATTTCGGTCTACCTCAGCACGCAGCTCATCAACCCGAGCCAGGGTTTCGCCTTCCTGCGTAATGTCAGTGGTTAACATTAAACGCAGGGTCATCACCCGCAGCCGGGTTACGTTCAGGTTCAGGTCAGCCAGGCTCATCAATGCCGGCATAATATTAGTCTCTACCAAATTCGCCCGCTCACGGATTTGTGACATGGTATTCAGGTTATATAACCCCAGACCCGCCAGCATAAAAGCCAGTAAGCCAAAAGCGGCCAATAAACGTTTTTGAATCGATATGGATCTGAACATAGGCAAAACCCTGTGTTAATAAAGATAAGACCGTAAAACGGCACAGCTGACCAAATAAACAGGCAAGTAGTATTACTTTAGCAGCTCTAACGGCGCATAAAAGCCTGCAACTCGGAAAACCCTGACATTTTTACCACTTTTTCCGCAGCTGGTAATCGGAGCTGCGCTTATCTGGGTCTAGCATAACAGCAAATTAATTTGATCCTGATCAACTTTTAGGCGTATTATTGTTTCAGAAATTTCTGAAAGTTCAGTAAGGAACTTAACATGCAAATGACCCCGATGATCGAATCTTTCGTTTACCACTTTGGCGAAATGGGCAGCCGCTGGGGTTTTAACCGCACCGTTGGCCAAATTTACGCGCTGTTGGTGATTAGCGAACAACCGGTTTGCGCCAACGAAATTGCTGAACTACTCGGGATCTCGCGGGGCAATGTCAGTATGGGTTTAAAAGAGCTGGGTAGCTGGCAGTTGGTACAGGTTAGCCATAAACCCGGCGAGCGGCGCGAGTTTTACCATAGCCGCGGCAGTATCTGGGATATGGCCAACCGGGTATTTGAAGAACGGCGCAAACGGGAAATGGACCCCACCCTCAGCTTACTGCGCGACATTATGATGGATGAAGCGGCGAATCAGGAAGAAGCCTATGCGCAAAAGCGTATCGCCGAAATTCACGATCTGCTGGAAAACATTACCGAATGGACGCAAAGCCTGCAGTCTTTATCACCAGAGAAGCTAAATACCCTAATGAAGTTAGGCTCTGGCGTTGGCAAGGTACTGGAATTTACCGATAAGTTTTTAGGTAAAAAAGATCCGGCAAAACAAGCCTAGCTGTTTTTGCCACCTTTTGTTCTGTTGTAGTGAGGTTGCCATGTTAGACACCCTGTTGCTGTCACGCATTCAGTTTGCGGCCAATATCAGTTTTCATATCCTGTTTCCAACCATTACCATCGCCCTGGGCTGGTTGCTGGTGTACTTTAAAATCCGCTTTGACCTGTCACAGCATCCGGTATGGATGCGCGCCTACCGCTTTTGGGTCAAAGTTTTTGCACTGACCTTTGCACTGGGCGTGGTCAGTGGCATTACCATGTCGTTCCAATTTGGCACCAACTGGCCGGGTTTTATGGAAACTGTCGGCAATATTGCCGGTCCTTTACTGGCCTATGAAATCCTGACCGCCTTTTTCCTCGAAGCAACCATGCTCGGCATTATGCTGTTTGGTTTTAACAAGGTACCGCGCTGGCTGCATACACTGGCCACCTTACTGGTGGCCCTCGGCACAACCTTGTCGGCATTTTGGATCCTGGTGCTCAATTCCTGGATGCAAACTCCGGCAGGCTTTGAAATGCGCGATGGCGTAGCCCATGCCACTGACTGGTTGGCGATTATTTTTAACCCTTCCTTCCCGTATCGCTTTACGCATATGCTGCTGGCATCGGCACTGACGGTCTGCTTTTTGGTAGCCGGTATTTCTGCCTACCGGCTATATCGCGGTGACAACAAAAAAGCACCGCGCCTGACACTAAAAACCGCGCTGTTTACCGCCGCTGTGCTGGCACCAACCCAGGCCTTTGTTGGTGACCTGCATGGTTTAAATACGCTGGAACATCAGCCACAGAAAATCGCTGCGATGGAAGGCATTTGGCATACCGAGCAAGGCGCACCACTGGTGCTGTTTGCGATCCCCGATGCTGAAACCCAGACTAACCGCTTTGCGCTGGAAATTCCAAAACTGGCCAGTTTAATACTGACCCATGATTTAAACGGTGAGCTAAAAGGCCTTAACGAATTTCCGGGCGCGCACCCGCCGGTGGCGCCGGTGTTCTACAGTTTCCGGGTGATGGTGGGTATCGGTGTATTAATGCTGGCCGTTGCCTGGTGGTGTAGCCTGCGGTTGTACCGAAAAGGCGAATTATCACCGCTGCAATATAAGGTATTAATCGGCATGTCGTTCTCCGGTTGGCTTGCCACCCTGGCCGGTTGGTATGTGACCGAAATCGGCCGCCAGCCATACCTGGTATATGGTGTGCTAAAAACCAGTGACGCCGTGACCACTGTAGCCAGTGAGCAGGTTGCCTTAACGCTTATCATGTATCTGGCGCTTTATGTAGTGTTACTGCTGGCCTATGTTAAGACCTTATTCTGGCTGGCAAAACGGGCGATTGAGGTTGAGGAATATGACCTGTCGCTGCCTGGCCTACCAGAACAGAAAGCCAAACTCGCCAACGAAGGAGCCGAAGCATGAGCCTACTAACTGCAGAAAACCTGGCCCTGGTATTCGCCGGCCTGACGGCACTGGCGGTACTGCTGTATGCCATCCTGGATGGTTATGATTTAGGTGTCGGCATAACACTGCCGATGCAGCAAGAAGCCTGGCGTGACACCGCCATTGCCTCTATTGGTCCGTTCTGGGATGCCAATGAAACCTGGCTGGTGCTGGCCGTCGGCTTGCTGCTGGTGGCTTTTCCGGCTGCGCATAGCGCGATTTTGCATGCGCTGTATTTGCCCGCAGCCTTGCTGCTGATTGGCTTGATCTTACGCGGTGTTGCCTTTGATTTTCGCGCCAAAGTCAAACCGGAGCGGAAAATCCGCTGGGACTGGACCTTTAAATTTGGCTCCTTGCTGGCAACCTTTAGCCAGGGCTTTATGCTGGGTATCTATGTGATGGGACTGGAGTACAGCGTTGGCAGTGTCGTGTTCGCCAGCTTTAGCGGCCTCTGTGTTACCGCCGCCTATGCGATGATTGGCAATGCCTGGCTGATAGGCAAAACCAGTGGCGATTTGCAGCGCCATGCCATCCGGCAGTGTAAACTGGCTGGGGTCTGGACACTGGCGGGTATTCTGGCGGTAAGTGCGATTAATCCGCTGGTAAATGCCAATGTGTATCAGGTTTGGACCGAGCCACCCCTGGCCTATTTGTTCGCCGCCATTCCGCTATTGTGCTTTGCGATGTTTGCGCTGGGTTATCTGGCATTACAGCGGTTGCCGCTACCGGACGATCGCGGCGCCTGGCTGCCGTTCTTTATCTGTAAGATTATTTTTATCTGTAGCTTTGTCGGGTTGGCACTCAGCTTCTACCCCTTTGTGGTGCCAAACCAAATGACGCTCTATGAAGCGGCCAGCTCCAAGGAGTCGCTGACCATTATTTTCTTCGGCGCTGTGGTGGTCATTCCGATTATCGCCGCCTATACCGCGGTCGCCTATTATGCGTTTCGCGGTAAGGCAGATGGTTTGAAATACTACTAAGCTTTTCTCGGGCGTTACCTTGCGTAGCGCCCATTTTTTGTGGGCCCTTTTACTACAACGAATGCTGCGCGATATATTTGGCTATCTCCACTATCGCGGTTTTACCGGTAAATTCAAATTTTACCTTGCCTACTGCTGACAAATAAATTTCCAGCTCGGAGTCCAAGTCGAAGGTGCCAGAAGTTTCGACCGAATAGGCGACAATGTTTTTATAAGGGATAGAGGTGAAATCTTTTTTGCTACCGGTAATGCCCTGCACGTTAACCACAATCAGCCTTTTCGTTGTAAACACCACGCCATCACGCATGGATTTATAGGCGTCAATTATGGTCTCACCATCCAGCAACAGGGCCGCCACCTGGTCTGCATAGTCACGGTTTTGTTTTAACTTAAAAAAACCCTTATTGTTAAAATCAATCATCTTTCATCCTCAATCACTATGATCCAGTGCCAGTTTGGCGTCCTCAAATAACGTCAGATAATCGTTTTGCTCTGACAGCTTTAAACGGGCCGTCAGCGTCACTGAGCTGGCACCTTTTGGAATATCTAACAAACCAGAGCTGATAGTGAAATTCAGCTTAGCAGACTTTTGCTCGGCCAAGAGTTGCTGCATCTCAACAAAATTAGTAATCGCCAGCTCGGACAATTTAAAGGTATAGCTATTTTTAGCTGGCGTAGTAGAGAACAAGCCACTGACTTGCGGCAGCTGCTCCTCGACCAGCAACTGCAATGGAAACTGATAAAGTCGCAAGCCTTTGCTGGTTTCTAATGCCAGCTGCAGCTCAACTTTCTCTAAATCAGCCCGCACCGGCTGTACCAACAATACTTGTGCCCGCAGCTGCTCAGGCTGGGTGGCCAGAAAATCCTCTTTACTATAAGAGCGCATTTCCAGCATGGTACTAAGCGGAATACTGGAGCAGCCCGTGAGCAATAAAATTACAGTCAAAAGTATAACTTTATACATGATGTCCCTCTCCATTATGGCTGGCATTGCCTCCGCCAGTGCAACGGCACACCTGGTTAATGTGCCGCCGTTTTGTTCAATATTAAATTAAGCTTAAATAGCGTATAAGCCACTAGCAGGCATTAATGCTGCCACCGAGTAGCAGTAACTTAATAAGTATTTCCCACCAGGGAATCTGGACATTAAAGTTATCGCCGGCCAGACCCCACTATCATGCTCGTTTTTCTTCCAGCAAAGCCAGCAGATTAGCGTCAGGATCACGCAAAAAACTTAACCATAACTCATGATCCGGCATCTTTGCCGCCAGCTGTGGCACTCGCTCATTATGCGCGCCAGCAGCAACAAGCATTGTATGAGTAGTTTCGATATCCGAAACTTTAAAATACAACACAGAGTTCGCGCCAACCTTACCAGCGCCCTGTGGGGTACTGAGCATAATACGGACACCATCCGCATTAAGAAATGCCAAATTGGGCCCAGCACGGAACAGCAACTCCAGCCCCAGCAGATCGCGGTAAAAGCCAAGTGCCGTATCCACATCGCTTACCGTCAGCGCAATTTGTGCGATCGTAGAAAGCTTTATTGTCATGCCCATCGTCCTGTTACGCCAGTTTGCCACGCCGCTAATGCTTAACGTGTTACGCTAAAGAATAACCTGGGTTTGCGCAATATTTTTGTTGGTGCTTGCATCTTGGGAAGATTGCGGGAAATGAAGTATTACTGCGGCAGGAGTCAGTTACCTTTTGATATCGCAGATCGCGTCTCCGGTACGCCAGCATACCGGAGACGGGAAGCGGTGTGGCTTAGCGTCAGCTTTGGCGTAAGAAAGCAAAAAAGCCGCTGTTAAAAGCGGCTTTTTCGGAATTTGGATTTACCGAGTATCTATCGCAATTAAGTTGTTACACATTCAAATCAAGCCAAACTTGGCTTTTGTCTGCCGCAGGAATTCAAACGTATTAATACATTGAACACCGAACTGCTTACAGATATTGGGTACCTTAACTTTCTTCGTCGCATCACTAACCAAACTTTCATGCGTTACAACTATAGCGCCGCTCGACATCGCTTTAGCAATTAACCAAGGGTCCGCTTTAGCTAGAAAGTTATCTCGATTGGCAAGGTTAAAATTCTGGGCCATTACATACTCGATGATTTGCACAAAAGCCGTTTGCGTTGCATCATCATCATTAGCAATAAACTGGCCTTTGCGGGCTTTAACCCATTCCGCTAACTCGTCATTACCCTCTTTCAGCTCACGACCAATCATATCAATACTACCCGCTATACCGGTCGCAAATTGGTGATCTAACCAAGACCAATAGGCGGGGCAAAAATCCATGCTGTAGTAGCTGTTTTTAGCTTCTATATAGGTGTTTGCATCCAACAGATAAATCAAAACCCAAGCTCCTGCGCGAATTTAGTTACGCTGGCCGGTTTCATTCCAAGCAGCCAAGCAGCGTCACGCAACAACAACTTACCATTCAACGCTTCACTGACAACGGCCTTAGAAAACAGCTGACTAATTTGCGCCTTTTTGGTTTTAAAATAGCCTGGGCTACTATCGCTAGCTTCGCGCTCTTTAAATGCTTCTCTTTGCGCCTTAATAAAGGCTCCGTATTCACCCTCGCTAATCAATGCCAGCGTTAATGCTTTCCGCGCCAAGGCCCAGGGGCTAACATGAAAATGCGCTTCTAACTCAGGTAGGTTTTGTTGCCAGTTATCAACATCGATGCGCCAACGCGCCCGAAATTCATCAGTAGGAACGAGTAACTCAGCTGCCACCGCGTTACAAAACCGCTCTTCCGCGCGATGACTGTTAGCATCGCCATCAGAAAGGCCGGTTTGCCCTATCCAGATATGGCATAGTTCATGGATAAGGGTAAACAATCGGGCACCGGGGGCATCAGCATGATTGACGAAGATAATTGGCGCAAACTCATCACACATCGCAAAACCACGGAATTCATCGACACTAAAAGGTCTGCTGTGATGTCCAAGACTAGATTGCCTCATCACCAAAATACCAAGCGCCTCGATTCGCTGTACTAAATCGCGGTAGTAGTCGTCCCAAGAACCCCGCTTTGGGTGAGGTGGAATGTTAAGTTTATTGCGCATATCTGCCACAACAGCTGCCACCCCATCTTCAATTCGGAAGCTCCCGACAATACTGATAGGCTCTAGCAGCTGATTACGGGCATAGTCGCGGTACCAGTCCTGACATTCCAGCATATTCTTGAGTAAATCCATCAGCTCAGTACTTGGACGCTTTAACTCTGCGGAATCCACAGTGCGTAAATCAGGGATCGGTAAATTTTCAACAGGAGGCTGACTTAAAAATAGAAAACCAAAAGGCACATGAGCTTTATTAGCAAACGCCATCGCTTGCACGAAGGTAATATCCCGCTCGCCAGCTTCCCACTCACTGACTTTTTCTTCAGTCACATTCAATTTACGCGCAAATTCAGGCAAAGCATAGCCGGAACGCTCGCGCGCCCATGTCAGCATAGTTTTGTTGATTTTTGCGTTACTCACTGATGCTACCTTTTTGAACCAAATACCAGAATCACTATGAAATTATAAACTGCTGCACCTAAGAGTGCTATGCTCAACAAGCCATCATTTAAATTCACTAAATTGACTTAAACCAATCAGGTCAATAGTCACTTCACCGAGTGTATATGGAAGCGTTGCCGCACCTGAACCTGATGCGAAGCTAATGAGTAAAACGGCAAAAATAAAGTTAAATATTTTCAATTCTAAAGTCCTTTTTCTAAATTAAATGCTTCTACAACGTTCATCTATAACTTGGTTGAAAGCTCGATCTGCTACAAGCTGTCTCATACTATCTCTTACTGGGCGGGCCCACATTTTCACATCTCTTTGTAGCTCAAATGTTCCCGGAGTATATTCCCCCACAACCCGCTTAATAAAATAGGTTGCGTCACCACTCTTCAAAGTATAAGTCGCATCAACTCGGTGAGTCATGGCACTGAAACTCTGTACCATACCCACAAACTGAATTTGTGCTGAAAGCTTGCATGTAGAGTCTTTATCCCTAAGCATGATTTCAGTTAAAGCTGATTCTGTTTCAGCCTGAATGATTTGATTGATTGGTTGAGCAAAAACCAGCTGTTGTCTACCACCATCAGGATCGCAAAATGGGCAACCAATAACGGAAGTTGCATACTGAGTTATGTTCCTATGAGGTTTATACTCAAAATCAGTAACAACAATATTTGGTAAGTTTTTGTTTAAACTGATGGGCGAATCAACAACACTGCCTGACATATTGTAGTGTAAAGGCCTCATAGTACAGGCAGATAAAAGGGGAATTGCAAGCAGAACAGGTAACAACTTAAACATTTACAGACTCCATAATTTACAACTTTTCCATAAAAAAACTTAATAAAGCTTCGACCTAAAAATGAACAACTCGCCAACTTAGAAAAGCTATTTAATTTTTAAATTATCCTTAAAATACCCATTATCTTGCAAGTAAATTAACGCATTGTATATACCTCGGAAAATATCTAATTGATTGGCACCAAAAGTATATCTTCCAGAAATTAGATCAAGGTTATTAATTTCAGGTGTAACTGCTTTAACTTTAACATTAGCTTCAGGGCCGAAAGTTAATGGATATCGATATCTCGGCAGAGTTGTGTTAATGAGACCCCATCGCTGCCAAGGTTCTGTTTTATTAATGTTGTAGCATTCGTTTCCAATTATCTTCTCAAGCGTAATTAATAAATCACGAACAGGAGCAATACATTTATCCACTTTAATCGAATTTAATTCACTCAAATAACATAAAATTAAATCTGAGTAACTTATCTCATCTCGCCCAGTATCAACGAACTCATTAATTATTCCGAAGAAAGCATCATGATTGAAGTCCCCTGCTTCGTTATTTAGGTGGCAAACTCTAACTTCAAGGCATTGCTCCACTATTTTTAGTAAGCTTTTCCAAGTTCTTACCTTGTGCGGTCGTAAACCAAGATAGAGTTCCGAGGGTAAAAAATCATTCTCCTCAAACAATGTAAATAAAGCATTTAAACTCTTTGTTTCTTCCCAATAAATTTGTGGCCGTGAATCTTCATCTGCCAAATACTTAGCTTCAATTTCCGCTAAAAATACGTCTTTACTCATAAAATTCCTTTTTAATATTAATTAGCCAACAACCGCAATATCAGCCGCGCAAAGTCTTTACCCTTCTGCTGTGATGCAAGCACTTCTGTAGCGAGCTTTTCGTTGTCCGTCATCATATCCAGGATGGTATCGGTAACCAGCTGCGGGAAGCGGCCATACATCACTTCATCAGGCGTGTGCTTGCTGATCTGTGCCATGGTAGGCTCGTCCTTGGTAATACGCTCTGCCACGCCACGGGCGAAATGCAGCTTGTCATCATCACTTACTTCAGCGCCAAATAAGTCGTTGAGGGCGTCGATAATTTCAGATAGCTTTTTCTTCTCAGGGTCGTGCGCTTTACCACTGCCGACTTCGGTAATGCCTTTCAAGTAAGGGCCATCTTCTTCCCCTAAGCGAATGGCCAGTTCCTGCTTTTTGGTAATGCGGTAATGGGTAAGCTCGGTGCCGGTTAAATCGAAATCATCCGGGTCTTCCAAGCGGTCAGCACGTAACAGCGGTAACAGGTTTTTACCGTAAACACACAGGGCTTCCAGATCGTTATCTTCATAAGGCACAATCTGCGACATAAACTCGTACAGCCGGATAAACGACGTTAGGTTTTTCTTAAACAAGTCTAACTGGTCTACCGTTTCACCCGCCTGCTTTATCCCCTCTTCCGCTGCTTTTATACCGTAGGTATTACCGTCTGCTTGCGCCTTGGCTTTGGCGTCACGGGCGAGTTGATAGGCTTCTTTGGCTTGTCGATAACGCAGCGTAAAACGCTCTTTAGCGGGTTTTGCAAAGAACGACAGTTTGCTGGCACTGGCTTTAGGGTCATAGAAAGTTTGCGCAAAACCGCGTACTTCTGACCATTGGTAAATATGCTCATCGTCCAGCTTTTTCTGAATATCAAAAATCAGGTATGGGTCGGTAACCGTTTCAATTTCAGAGCGGGTGTAATAAGGCGCAAAGCTGTTTTTCACATCCTCGGCTGCGTTTACAAAATCCAGAATAAAGGTCTGATTTTTACCGGGGAAGGTACGGTTTAACCGTGACAATGTTTGCACGCATTCCACGCCAGCGAGCTTTTTATCCACGTACATAGCGCAAAGCTTGGGCTGGTCAAAACCGGTTTGATACTTGTTCGCCACAATCAGCACATTGAAATCATCGGAATCTAATGCCTTGGCATGGTCACGCCCTTTTAAACCGGGGTTAAGCAACTGACTGGTTTCTGTAACCTCTTCGGGTATCACCTCGTTGGGTAAAATACTGCCTGAGAACGCCACTAAGGCATGCACATCGACATACCCTTTATCTTTAATGTACTGCTGCATCGCCAGCTGATAACGCACAGCATCTTCACGCCCTGCCGTCACTACCATAGCTTTGGCCTGGCCGTTTAGCAGGTGGCGTACGTTGGTACGAAAATGCTCAACAATAATCTCTACACGTTGGCTGATATTGTAAGGGTGTAACCGTACCCACTTCGCCAGCTTAATGCGTGCCTGCTTGCTTTCCACTTCGGTATCTTCACCGTCAGGGTGAGCAATCTTCCAAGCAGTGGCATAGGTGGTGTAGTTATTGAGCACATCAAGAATAAAGCCTTCTTCAATGGCCTGGCGCATGGAATACAGATGAAAGGCAAATGGCTTATTGCTATCACTTAATGGCTCATCAGGATGTTCGGGGCGACCAAACAGCTCCAGCGTTTTCCCTTTAGGTGTGGCAGTAAAGGCATAGTAACTGATACGGTCGGTCGGTGTTCGGGCCTGCACGGCAGCGCTTAGTAACTCTTCAGCACTTAATTCTTCACCATCGGGTTTATCACTGCCTAAAATCGCCTTTAACTTGGCCGCTGACGAGCCGGTTTGGGATGAATGCGCTTCATCGGCAATAATGGCGTAATGCCCTTCAGCTAGCTTAGGGTAACGGTCTAACGCATCATACAAGGCTGGAAAGGTTTGGATGGTAACGATAATTATCCGGGTATTGCTTTGCAGCGCTTCGGCTAATTGTTCAGATTTACTCAGGTTACCAATATCACGGGTAATGGCTTTAATCATGCCATCAGCATGTTCAAACTGGCGGATAGTATTTTGCAGCTGGCTATCCAGCACGGTTCGGTCAGTCACAACAATAACCGAGCTAAACAGCTTTTTATGCTGCCCTTTCTCATCCTGCTGATACAGCGATGCCAGCTGATGGGCTGTCCAGGCAATAGAGTTAGATTTACCGGAACCGGCGCTGTGCTGAATAAGATACCGTTTACCCGGCCCTTCGCTACGGGTGGTATGAATAAGCTGGTTAACCACATCCCATTGATGAAAGCGCGGGAATATCAGCGTTTCTTTGCGACTGATACTGCCATCAAACTGCGGCCTTTCATCCACCTGCAAGTGCATAAAGCGGGCAAGGATATTCAGCCAATTGTCTTTGGCAAATAACTGCGTCCATAAATAGCTGGTGGCGTAATCACCGGTTTTCGGTGCGGGGTTACCGGCACCGCCTTCATCACTGCCCATATTAAACGGCAGGAAAAAGGTGTCATTACCGGCCAGCTTAGTGGTCATCGCTACTTCATCTTGCGTTACCGCAAAATGCACCAAGGCACCCCGTTTAAACGCCAGCAGTGGCTCAGGTTTACGGGTTAGCGGGTCTTTTAACGGCCTATCTTTTTTATACTGCGCTTTAGCATGTTCAATGGTTTGCTTAAACTCGCTTTTAAGCTCCAGCGTAGCAGTAGGGATACCGTTTACGAATAACACCAAGTCAATACGCGGGTTATAACTCTCTGCTGAATTGGCACCCTCACGGGCATGCGGTGAGTACGATACTTCTTCCACTACCCGCAACTGGTTTAAACCATAACGGCGTTCGGTATCGGGGTTCATACCATGGTCAGGCTTAAAGGCGCAGATATTGATATGGCCGCCAATCACCTTAAAACCGTGGCGCAGCACATGCAAAGCACCATCGCGTTCCAACGCTCGGGTTAGTGCCTGTATTAAGATTTTCTCCGGATTCGCCGAGTTGCTTTTAGCAAACTTTTCCCAACGCTCGGGGTAAGCTTCACGCACAAAGTGCAGCAAATCCTCGGTATAAAGTGCGTTGAGCCGGTCGTAGTTGGCCGCTTTACCGACTAACCAACCCTGCGCTTCCAGGCTGTTTAAAATATCGGTTTGAAAGATGCGTTCTTTGGTATCAGCCATAAAGCGTCCTTGTTTTATTGTGCTGCCGGAGGCTGCCAGCCCCGAACGTCGATTTTGCCGGTAACAGCAGCGGAGATTAGAGCTGAACGGCGCTCTGACAAAAGATTTGAAAAGGTAGCTGCTTCATTGATCAGTTTTGAAAACTGTTCCCTCACTTTCAATGAAAAATTGACTATATTTTCAATCTCTTCAGTAGGAGGTACTGCAATAAAGATATTTTTGACAATATCAGTATTTAAGTTAGGCTGGCCAGAGCCTTGCTTAACACGCTCACGCAAATCCACTGTCATACTATCAAGCAATAAATAACAGAACACACTTGAAATTTTTAAGTCTTCAAAACCCACAACACCATCATTTGCATTTGCATCGATAGCAAGGATTTTAGGAACTCCTAAGGTAGCACCACTATTAGATAAAACTAGAGTACCTGACTTAAATACTCTGCACTGTTCCGATCCCTTTTGCGTTAAAAATGACTCAGTTTCATTAAGGTATATGGAGTCATCTTTGGTGATCTCTGCAACGGTCACCCATGGCGAAAAATCACCATTGAACAATTCTGGATCACCCGCAGGTCGAGGCGAACCACCTCTGACAACGTTAGCCAAGAAGCCAAACTTTTTGACCAGCCAATGCTCCGGCACTTGCCCCAACCATTCCACACCGGACTCTTTCATCGGTACATCTGGGTTTAAGCCTTTGGTTACCGCGTGGCTAATAACCGCCTGGCGCTTTTCTTTTAACAGCGCAATCAGCTTTTCTTGCTCGGCGATAAGGGCGTCGATTTTGCCGACTTCGTGGTCGAGGAAGCGGACGATTTGGGTTTGTTCATTTATCGGTGGTAAAGGTAAATCTATCGATATTAACTCAGACGCATTGATAGCCGGGTAACTAACCCCTGTTGAGCGAGATATAACTTCACCAATAAAGCCTTCAGCATGAGCGAGGTGTTTTAGAAATCCTGATGTCGAATAACTTTCTTTAGGTCGAATTACTGCAAAACCAGTAGACGCTATGGTTTTTGGTTCGGGGTAAGTTACTTGTGCAATCGCTTTTAAATAGGTTCTTACTGTAGATATTAAAATGTCACCGTGTCTAACAACACGACGAGCCCGAGATGGTGCAACTCCGAAAGCCAACGTGCTCAAATTAGTGACACCAAGATTTAAGCTGACGTCAGAAATTTCTATGTAATTTATTTCTTCTTCCGGATCGAAGTTTTCTGGTAGCACTTCGTCGTTACAAGTCGTAACGAACTTCAGTTTGCTGAACTGCCAATCAACAGGAATACTGCTAAGCCATTCGATATTTGAATCTTTATAGGTTGGATAACTACTGAAGCTCATACTCGCCCTCCTTGCCAAATTGCCAAAGTCTGCCAATTTGTAGGAAACCCCATCGCCAGCTGTTGTGCGGCTGTAACCTTATTAATATGCGAGGCTAAACGCTGTTGCCAGCTACTGTCGGGGCTGGTTTTCTGCATCATCACTATCATAACCAGTAAGTAGTTATAAATTTCACGTTTAAGCTGCATGGCCACTGTACCATCGGCCTTAAGCTTCGGCTGACCGTTGCCATCTAGCGAAGGTTCTTGCTGCATATAGGCTTTGAGTTTTTTGATATTGGGTAACTGCAAGGTCATTTTTCGGTTCCACAGGCGGCTGTGGTGGGCGCATAAATTACGGATATAGGTAAGCTCGTGTAGTACCCCTTCCATGATCTCGACGGTTGGCATACTGAACGCTCTGGCGACTGCCATCTTTACTTTGTTATCTTTAGTCGCTTTGTACCAGCGGGATAGCGCTCCAAGCGATAGCGTCTCTGCCATGGCCCACACCGGCGGCATAAAAGGCTGGTTGTATTGGTTACGGTAATGGGTAACAAAGGTTTCTTTGCTATCGGCTAAATCACGCGCCACTTTGGCAACATCACTTAGGTGTTGCCAAGGGTCTTTAAACAGGCTGGCATCAAGATAGCAGTGGGCGTTACCGCTGGCTAAGGCTAACGTATTTACCCATTGTGAGCGTAAGGCGACCTCAATAAGTTCTATGGCTTCCATCACCAGTAAACGCAATTCACGATCAAAGGCATACAACGCGACAATGGCATCGAAATTAGTACCCGGTTGAAACTGATGATTACGAGAGGCGGTTTGGCCTGGTAACTCGAACGGTAACCAATAAGCGCTTAAGCGGTAGTAACCAATATATGCAAGGTAATGTTCAGCCACGCTCACATCTGCAATATGCAGGTTACGTTGCTGCAGCAGCGCGATTTGATCGGGTATTGAACGCGGTGGTTTAGTGTAGGTGGTAGCTGTCATGGCAACACACCACAAAAAAGCATGTTGCCAGAAAAGAGTAACCCCTCGGTTTGAGCAGCGCCCGGCATGGCCGAGAAATATGCTTGAGGGGTGTTGTTGCGAACAGTATAGGCCGCTTTAGTGTAAAAAGTAAAATAATTTGAGTGAAAACTCATGCCGACAACCCCTCGATCATCGCTTTAATTCGATCAGTACAGGCTTTTAAATCAGCATCAATATCACAGAGTGGCCGTGGCGGGGTAAACACATAAAAATGCCGGTTAAAGGGTATTTCAAAACCGACGAAACCCACTTCACCATCTAGCGGGTCGGTTTTACTGGTGTCTATCCAGGCATCTGGTACATGCGGCAATACCTCACGGGCAAAGTAGGTATCTATTGTCTCAGTCAGCGGCACGTTTTCATAATCACGCAGGTTGGTATCTGGCTCGGGGTTACCTTTGGCATCACAGCAAATATCAGCGCTATCGTCGCGCTCTGACAGCGCATTAAGCACAGCCTTTTTAACCGGCGCAGCAATTTTAAAGCTTATGGTTTTAAGCTGCTTATCCAGCAGTTTTACGAAACTTTCGCGGTTTTTGTAAAGGGTATCACCCAGCTTACTGCAAGCCAGCAGCAGCTCATTAAACTCGGCACCTGATAGCTTTTGCAGCGCGGTTTCTTGTTGCAACTTGCTAATGCGCTCGCTACTTGCGCAGAAATTTAGCCGCAATGGCCGCTCTACAGTAATACGCCGATAGCCAAAGGCTTCATTCGGGAATAGCTTACTGATAGCCGACTGCTCCATGCCACCGTAAACGCGCACCAGCTCGTTGATATGCTCTTCGGTCAGGTATTTACGCTTGCTACCCAGCGATTTACGCATTTTGGCAAAGTGGTTGCTGCCATCAATTAGCTGCACTTTACCTTTGCGGTTGGCCGGTTTGCTGTTAGATAAAATCCAGATATAGGTGGCAATGCCGGTGTTAAAAAACATATCAGTGGGTAGCGCAACAATGGCTTCTACTAAGTCATTTTGCAGCAGGTGACGGCGAATTTCTGACTCACCCGAACCGGCAGAGCCGGTAAATAATGGGCTACCGTTAAGTACGATACCAATACGTGAACCACCGTCTTTGGTATCACGCATCTTGCTAACCAAATGCAATAAGAACAGTAACGAGCCATCGGATACGCGGGGTAAGCCAGGGCCAAAGCGGCCATCAAAACCCTGCTCTTTATGCTCTTTGTCGATAACCTTTTGTACGCCTTTCCAGTCAACACCAAAGGGCGGATTACTTAGCATGTAGGTAAAGCGTTCACCCCGTAACTGGTCGTTCGATAGTGTGTTACCAAGCTTAATATTACCCACTGCCTGACCTTTAATCAGCATATCGGCCTTACAGATAGCGTAAGACTCGGGGTTCAGCTCCTGGCCCAGCAGGTTAACGTCTACGCCCTTGCTGATGCTTTGAATATACTCTTCGGCTTCAGATAGAAACCCGCCCGTCCCCGCTGTCGGGTCGTAAATGGTAACAATGCTATTGGGCTGCAGAATATGATCCTGCCCGGTTAGCAGTAATGAGCTGGCTAAATGCACGCAATCACGGGGGGTAAAGTGCTCACCGGCGGTTTCATTAGAACTTTCAGCAAACTTACGGATCAGCTCTTCAAAGATAAGGCCCATACCAAAATTGCTGATGGACTTAGGCGATAGATCAAATGACGCAAAACGCTGGGTGACCTGATACAACAAATCGGCTTGCTGTAGCTGATGCACAAATTCTTCAAAGTTAAAGTGCTCGAAAATCTCTCGCGCTTCACGGCTAAATGATTGCACATAGCTAATCAAATCTTCAGCAGTTTGGGTATCAGATAAGGTAGTTAAACTTAGCGCAGAGCTGTTGAAAAACTCTTGCCCGGCCGCACGGCGTAATAACTGCTCACGCACCTCATCCGGTTTATTGCTATGCACCGCAGCAGCGGATAACACTTCGGCCTTGGTTGCTTCAAGCACACACTCCATTCGACGCAACAGCGTAAATGGCAACACCACCCGGCCATACTGAGACTGTTTAAAGTTACCACGTAATAAGTCAGCGACAGACCAGATAAAAGATGCAGTTTGGGAGTGATTTTCAACGACCATGTAAAACCTCTGAGGCAGCAGCGGTTTTGCAGGCCATTAGGGGTTAATGGCAGGTGAAAAGGCAAGTCCGTTGCTGCGTGTTGTTATTTTGAATACTAACTGCATTAAACCGCAGAGGTAGCGGGGTTGCAAGGAATAACGACCAGAAAAATCTAATGAAATCACAGGCACACCAGTGCCTGCTGAACCGTTTTAGCTCAAGTCCAGAAATCGTACCGTTTTCCACGCTATAAAATGAAAAGCACCGTTTCATTTCACCTCTCAATACATTCACAATAGCTCAACAGATGTAAAGTCGTAGTCATTCAGACAGGTGTATATTTTGAAATCGCAGATCGCGTCTCCGGTACGCCAGCATACCGGAGACGGGACGCGGTGCGGCTTAGACGTAAGAACGCAAAAAGCCGCTGTTAAAAGCGGCTTTTTCGGAATTTGGAGCGAGTTACGAGGTTCGAACTCGTGACCTCGACCTTGGCAAGGTCGCGCTCTACCAGCTGAGCTAAACTCGCATGTTTTGTTACACACAAACTACACATGACTTTTTGTAGTTCGTTATTCTGCGTTTCAGCGATTAAAAAACTTGTTTAAAATCAACTAAATGGTGCCCGGGGCCGGACTTGAACCGGCACGGGGTTTCCCCCGAGGGATTTTAAATCCCTTGTGTCTACCGATTTCACCACCCGGGCATACTGTGCGTGGGCACCGACAGAACGGCGCGCATCTTAATTAAGGCTGCGCCGATATGCAAGTTATTTCTGTGTGTGATCAGGCACAACAATTTTCGGGTCTGGTTTATCGCGTAAGATTTTATCCAGGTAACCCATCGCAAAAGCAGAGATGACAAAGGTAATATGGATTAACAGGTACCACATAATCTTGTCATTCTCGATTTGCTCAGTATTCATAAATACCTTCAACAGGTGAATCGACGAGATGGCAACAATAGAGGCGGCGACCTTATTTTTCAGCGAATTAGAGTCGAGCTTACCCAGCCAGCCCAACTTATCATCGTGGCCGGTCAGATCTAAGCGCGAGACAAAGTTCTCATAGCCGGAAAACATCACCATCACAATCAGGCCGCCAACCAGGGCGATATCGATTAGACTTAACGTAATCAGGATTAATTCCACTTCTTTCATACTAAAAATCAGCGGAATAAAGTGAAACACTTCCTGGAAAAATTTAATACCCAGCGCCAGCAGGCACAGACTTAACCCAAGGTAAATGGGCGCCATAATCCAGCGCGTGGCATACATTAAACGTTCAAAATAACGTTCCATAACGATTCCTGTTAAAACTTCTTGCTTAATAATGGGGTTGCGCCGCCTGGCTTCAAGTCCGGCGCGACCGCGTATTTACACTGTTACCAAGCTAACGAAGACGGCAGTTTTGGCGTCGACAATAAGCTAATAAAACGCTGCCAACGCTCATCTTCGCTGCTGGCCTGCTCGACATACTGTTTCACCAAATCTTTGCCCCAGTTATAGTTAATCACATAGGCGCCGTAACTTCTGACAAAACGTAGCCGCTGCCGCGCTTCGGCCTCGCTTTGCAACAAATATTGCTGTTGCAGCGCAACAAATTGCTCTTCATCAATCTCGCCATTTAGCAATAAACGGGCGGTTTCATTACCGGCATAGCTAAGGCGTGCCATCAGTTTTAAAAAGCGGTCGTAGCTTGCGGCCTGCGATTGATCCAGCCCTGCTAACGGGTAAAGTACATCGCGTTCAAACGCCAGTTTTTGCTCACCGGGAAAGACGATATCAATACCATAGTTGGCGGTGCCTTCCGCGATTAACGACTGCGGGCTAAATAGCGCATAAACACTAAACTCCACCCAGTTACGCTGTTGTTTTAGCTCGGTTTCCAGTAGCGCATTATAGGTGTGATGGCCGGGGTAGCCCTCGTGACAGCCCAGATCGACAGCGCGGGAGATATCAATCGGCCGCTCGGTATTAATCTGGATCAGGCTATAAGCCTTGCCCTGATACCAGTTATAACCGCTCCAGGGTTTGTCGGTTACAAACTCCAGCGTAAAATTCTCCTGCGCCGGCAGGCTGATGCGCTGCAGCGTGCGGTCGCGACACTCCGCAATCGCCCGTTCAAACACCAGCTGTAATTTATCCGCCGGAATAACAAAATTTTTGCGATAGGCCACGACCCGCTCGGTCAGGCTGCCCTCGCCGGGGACCAGTTGCTCCAGCTCAGCCAGCACAGGGACAAAGCTGCTTAGGTCCTGTTGCGGTGGCTGGGTATCGTAGAGTTCGCTAGCTTGTTGTTCAAAGCTGGCCGCAGTGCCGTTTTGTAGTGTATCGGCATGGCTAATCAGCGCCGTTAGCTGTCGCTGTAAATAATGCAGCCGCAACTTTAACATCGCATCCGTCTCGCTATGCGCCTGTAACGCATCGCGCAGCAGCTGAGCTTCAGCAAGTAGCTCTGGCAGGGGTTGCGGCTGCTGTTTTACTGCCTCGGCCCATTCGGCCGGGCCATAATAGGCATCCACATAGTTGCTATCGTATTGGCCGAGCGCCAGCACCAGTTTCACATAGTGCTCGGCGGCTTCATCCAACACGGCAACACTGACCGCCGCGGCCGGCTCGCTGTTTAAAGGTGCGGCGGGTTTATCACAGGCCGTCAGCAATAAGGTACTGCACAACAGCGCAGTTAAAGGTTTAAATAGGGTTTTCATTCGCAATCCTGCAATGGGAAGAATGTCGGCTAATCTAGCGGTGAGTCAAAGGTTACGCAATATGCGTTGCCTTGTGCGACTAAAGTTTCTGCAAAAATTTATCCATTTAGCCATCTATACTGTTGCAGATAAAAAATAACCATGGTATTACTAATGGCGTTCTGCAACTTCGACTTAAAAGGCAGTAAATGATTTCTCCGGTATTAGTGCGTTTCAATAGCCTCCTCCTCGTGCTCCTCTGCGCTGCGCGGGGCCGTGCTTATTGGTGAAAAACCCTTACCGATAAACCTAAAACCCCGTGCCCAAGGCCGGGGTTTTTTGTTTTTATCCCGGCAAGCAGTACGCCACGATTTGATAACATAGGATTGCGTAATGAGTGCTGATAACAAAATCTGGATCTTCGATACCACCCTGCGCGATGGCGAGCAGGCACTGCGTGCCAGTTTAAGCCAGAAGCAAAAAATCCAGCTGGCGCATGCCATTGCCCGCTTAAATGTCGATGTGATGGAAGTGGGCTTCCCGGTGTCAAGCCCCGGTGATTTTGATTCGGTACAGCGTATCGCGCGCGAAGTAAAAGGCCCGATCATTTGCGGCCTGGCGCGGGCAGTGGCAGCCGATATTGAAGCCTGTGGCGCCGCGCTAAAAGATGCTGAACGCCGCCGTATTCATACCTTTATTGCCACCTCCCCGTTGCATTTGCAGTACAAGCTGCGCAAAACCCTGGCCGAAGCCTCAGATCAGGCGGTCGCCGCCATTAAACTGGCCAGCCGCTATACCGATGATATTGAGTTCTCCTGCGAAGATGCCGGCCGCACCCCGATTGATGATTTATGCTGGATAGTCGAGCGCGCCATTGCTGCCGGCGCCACCACCATTAATATTCCGGATACCGTGGGTTACACCATCCCCAACGAATATGCGGCTATTATCAGCACGCTGCGTAACAAGGTGCCGAATATTGATAAAGCGCGCTTAAGTGTGCATTGTCATAATGACCTGGGGCTGGCGGTGGCGAACAGTATCAGCGCCATTCAGGCCGGCGCGCGGCAGATTGAATGCACCGTCAATGGTATTGGTGAGCGGGCCGGTAACTGCTCGCTGGAAGAAGTGGCGATGATTATCAATACCCGCAAGGATATTTTAGCGCCGCTGTATACCGACATTAAAACCACCGAGATTTACCGCAGCAGCCATCTGGTCAGCCAGATCTGCAATATGCCAATCCAGCCCAACAAAGCCATCGTTGGCGAAAATGCCTTTGCCCACAGCTCAGGCATTCACCAGGATGGCGTGTTAAAAGCGCAAAGCACCTATGAAATTATCTCGCCTGAACAGGTCGGCATCCGCCAGAACGAATTAAACCTGACATCACGCTCGGGCCGTCATGTTATTCAGCACCGCTTAGCTGAGCTGGGTTACACCAAAGACGACTACGATCTGGAAGCGGTGTACAGCAGCTTTGTCGCACTGGCCGATCAGAAAGGCCGGGTGTTTGATTACGATTTAGAAGCCCTGGTGTTCTTCCAGAACCTGCAGGAGCAGGACGAGTTCTACAAGCTGGAGTTTTTAAGCTCCTCGACCCATACCGGCCATGTCGCCAGCGCCACAGTAGGCTTAAGTTGCGGCGGCAAGATCTTTACCGAAGCCGCCACCGGCAATGGCCCGGTCGAAGCCGCGTTTCAGGCGGTACAGCGCATTAGCAAATTACAGATCCGGATGGTCGATTTTAACCTGTCGGCGAAAGGCAGCGGCGAAGACGCCCTGGGTCAGGTCGATATTATTGCCGAACATGAAGGGCGACGCTTCCACGGTGCCGGTTTGGCCACCGATATCGTCCGCGCCTCAGTGCTGGCCTATGTGCATGTGCTGAATATGATCCAACGTGCCCAAACCATCGATGCCCATAAACAGGCCAAAGCGAACGAATCCCAAATTAAACAAGCAGCAGGTGAGATATGAGTAAGCATTACAAGATCGCGGTATTACCCGGCGATGGTATCGGCCCGGAGGTCATGGCCGAGGCGATTAAGGTACTGCAGGTGGTGGCGGATAAATTTCAGTTCCAATTAACGTTAACCGAAGCGCTGGTTGGCGGCGCCGCCCTGGATGCCACCGGCGTACCACTGCCGCCGGACACGCTGGCGCTGTGTAAAGCCAGCGATGCCATTTTATTTGGCTCAGTCGGCGGTCCAAAGTGGACTGGCCTGGCACCCGATATGCAACCTGAGCGTGGCTCTTTGCTGCCACTGCGTAAAACCTTCGACTTATTCTGCAATATGCGTCCGGGGCAAATCTATCCGGCCTTTGCCGATTTATCGCCACTGCATCCTAGGGTCAGCAGCAAAGGCATGGATGTGCTGTGTATCCGCGAACTCACCGGCGGTATTTATTTTGGCGAAAAGGGTCGCAGCGGCGACACTGCCTTTGATACCCAGCGCTACAGCGTGGCAGAAGTGACCCGCATTGCCGAAGTAGCCTTTCAGGCGGCACAAAAGCGCGGCAAAAAAGTCACCTCTATTGATAAAGCCAATGTGCTGCAAACCAGTATTTTATGGCGCGAAACGGTAGAACAGGTGGCCAAAAACTACCCGGATGTCACGCTCGAGCATATGTATATCGACAATGCAGCGATGCAGCTGATCCGCAGTCCACAGCAGTTCGACGTGATGCTGTGCGATAACCTGTTCGGCGATATTTTATCCGATGAAATTGCCGCCATTGCTGGCTCTTTAGGCTTGTTACCATCAGCCAGTTTAAATGGCAGCGGCTTTGGCTTGTACGAACCCGCCGGTGGCAGTGCGCCGGATATCGCCGGCCAGGGTATCGCCAACCCTATCGCGCAAATATTAAGTGCCGCTCTGATGCTGCGTTACAGCTTTGGCGAAGAAGCCGCAGCGCAGGCAATTGAGCGCGCGGTGCAGCAGTGTTTAGAGCAGCATATCGTCACCCGTGATATCGACCCGAAATCTACTTATGGCACCGCCGCCGTTGGCGCGGCCATTGTCGCCACCTTACAGCAGGAGACACACTGATGGGCCAGACCCTGTATCAGAAAATTTACCACAGCCATGTGGTTGGCAAATTAAACGCCAGCACCGACTTATTATTTGTCGACCGGCATTTAATTCATGAAGTGACGTCACCGCAGGCGTTCTCCGGCTTAAAACTGGCTGGCCGCGCGGTGCGCCGCCCGGATCTGACCTTTGCTACCATGGACCATAACGTTTCTACGCAGCGCCGCAGCCTGGATGCAGCCGGTGAAACCTCGCGCAAGCAATTAGAAGCCCTGGCCGCCAACTGTGATGAGCACCGTATTCCCCTGCTGGATCTGACCCACCCTGATCAGGGCATAGTGCACGTGATTGGCCCGGAGCAAGGCTTAACCCAGCCGGGGATGATTATTGTCTGTGGTGATTCGCATACCTCGACGCATGGTGCTTTCGGCGCTCTGGCCTTTGGTATCGGCACCTCGGAAGTTGAGCACGTGCTGGCCACCCAAACCCTGCCACAGCAGCAGGCGAAAACCTTAAAGGTAGAAATTAGTGGTGACCTGCCAGAGCATGTTACGCCCAAAGATGTGATCCTGGCGGTCATTGGCAAATTAGGTACGGCTGGCGGTAATGGCTATGTCGCCGAGTTTTGCGGTAGCGCCATTCGCGGTATGAGTATGGAAGGCCGCATGACACTGTGCAATATGAGTATTGAAATGGGCGCCAAAGCCGGTTTAATTGCGCCGGATGACACTACCTTTGCCTATTTAAAAGGCAAAGCCCATGCACCACAGGCTGAGCATTGGGACGCAGCCGTTAGCTATTGGCAGAGCCTGCATTCCGATGCTGATGCCGTATTTGATAAAACTATCAGCCTGGATGCCAGCAGCATCAGCCCGCAAATTACCTGGGGCACTAACCCTGAGCAGGTGATTGCCGTTGATGAGCCGATCCCGGCACCGGCAAGCTTTAGCGACGACACCAAGCGTCAGGCCGCCGAACGCGCCCTGCAGTATATGGGCTTAAGCGCCGGCCAGAAACTGACCGACTGTGCCGTTGATGTGGTCTTTATCGGCAGCTGCACCAATAGCCGGATTGAAGACTTACGTGCCGCCGCCAGCGTCGTGCGGGATCGCAAGGTCGCGCCCGGCGTGCGGGCCTTGGTCGTACCTGGCTCTGGCGTGGTCAAGCGTCAGGCAGAGCAGGAAGGTCTGGCCGAGATCTTTAAACAAGCGGGCTTTGAATGGCGGGAACCGGGCTGCTCAATGTGTCTGGGTATGAATGACGATCAAGTCGCCGCCGGTCAGCGCTGCGCTTCCACCAGTAACCGTAACTTTGAAGGCCGTCAGGGCCGTGGTGCCCGTACGCACTTAGTTAGCCCGGCCATGGCTGCCGCAGCCGCTATCGCCGGTAAGTTTGTTAATGTCGCCCGTTTAGAAGGAGCCGCCCAATGAGCCAGATTTTTAAACAAGGCCTGGTGTGTCCGCTGGATAAAAATAACGTTGATACCGACCAGATTATTCCCAAGCAGTTTTTAACCTCGGTGAGCCGCGATGGCTTTGCTGAAGCGCTGTTTTATGACTGGCGTTATCTGGCTGATGGCGCCGCTAACCCGGAGTTTGTGCTGAATTATCCGCAATATCAGGGCGCGTCAATTTTATTAACCCGCGCCAACTTTGGCTGTGGTTCCAGCCGCGAGCATGCGCCCTGGGCGCTGCAGCAGTATGGCTTTAATGTGATTATTGCCGAAAGTTTTGCCGATATTTTCTTCAATAACAGCGTAAATAACGGCATGTTATTAATTACTTTAAGCAAAACCAATATCGAGCTGTTGTTTAACCGCTGTGCCCAGGGGCCGCAGCAGTGGCAGATCGATCTGGCAAGCCAGGAGATCCTGTTCGGCAATAATGCGGCGATGGGCTTTAATATCGACCCGGATATTAAACAGCGTTTACTCTCCGGGCTGGATTTTATCGGCTCCAGCGAGCAGTTAAATCCACAGATCGCCGCCTTTGAAGCGCAGCGACGGGCTAACTTGCCCTGGCTGGGTTAGCGTTAGCCGTGTCGCAGCGAAGCCAGCATTAGTTGGCTTCGACCAGTAAACCGGTAAAGGCCACCCACTGTTCGGGGGTGGTCAACTCCTCTGCCAGCTCACCGCTTTGCAGCTGCTGCCAGGTCAGCGGCCGCTGCAAATTAAAGCTCAGTTTTACCCGCTGCGGGTTACTGATAAATAGCAGCAAATTCTCGCGAATGCGCTCAGTGACCAACTCAGTACTTTGCACATACAGCTCCAACTGCGGTTTAATCGCAGCCAGCTGTGCGGTAGCCGGCTGACTGGCCAGTACCGGCTGTAGCTTTTGCAGGTAACCATTATTTTCCAGCGTAAATTCACCACTTTGCAGGGTTAAACTGGCAAAGGCCTGCTGCAAACGGCTTTTGTAGGCCTCACTCTGGCTAAACTCTTGCTGTGCCGGTACATCCATGGCTGCCAGTTCATTTCCGAGCTGCCATAACGCCTGCACGCCACCCAGCTGTAACTGAATATCCAGTTGCAGGCTTTGCTCAATTTGCAGTTGTTGCTGCAACAGCAATTGGTCTTGTGCTGGCAGATACTGATAGCGGTAGTCGAGCCATAACGGCGACTCGGCCAGTAATTGCGCCGCCTCTGGCGGTAACATCAGTTGCACCAGATCGGTCAGCCGTAATTCCTGCACCCGCAGTTGGCCTTGCTCGGAGAGCTGCCCCGGTTTAAAACCACGTAAACTTAGGCGCCCCACTTCGGCCACCGCGCCGACACCAGCCACTTTCAGCTGCAAGCCAAATAAGCGGTAATGGTCCCGCCAGAAATTGGCGCGAATGCCACTGTATTTCAGCTCTACCGCCGGCATCAGCCCCTGTTTCGCCATTTCAGCGTAGGAGGTATTTAACACATCAATTTGGCTGGCAATCAGTTTTTCGGCCTGATAATTCACATAAAAATAGCTGCCTGCCGCCAGTAGCAGGGCTCCAACCGAGAATAACAGCGTTTTTTTCATAGGCTTCGAAAACTATTCCGGAAAATTGCGCAGCCTAGCACAGGCCTGGCATCGCAATAAAGTTTTGACAGTGTTATTTTAAGCAACAAGGTGCTGCTTAAAGCAGACTGTGTCAATTGTGCTAAGTTCGCCAGGGAATCGCAAAATGCCGGAATATTTTTTATGGTTTGATTTATTGGGCATCGCCGTGTTTGCGATTTCCGGTACCTTAGCGGCCTGGCGCAATCATATGGATGGCTTTGGCGTGATTGTACTGGCCAGTGTTACGGCGATTGGCGGCGGTACCCTGCGCGACCTGATCCTGGATGTGCCGGTGATCTGGATTAATAACAATACCTATTTTTATGCCATCTTTGTTGCCGCTATCGGCACTATCCTGCTGGTACGTAACCGGCTGACCATTCCCAATAACACCTTACAAATTGCCGATGCCTTTGGTTTGGCGTTCTTTGTGATTATGGGTACCCAGAAGGCGCTGGATCATGGTACCTCCAGCATGGTGGCTATTATGCTCGGCACCATGAGTGGCGTCTGTGGCGGCATGATCCGCGATGTGCTGTGCCGGGAGGTGCCGATGGTGTTTCGCGGCGAACTTTATGCCTTTACCTGTATTTTCGGCGGCATTATCTACACCTCGTTACTGGCATTGGCAGTACCACAGCTGTATGCGATGTTGGCGGGTATGCTGGGCTTGTTATTACTGCGCTTAGCCGCCATTAAATGGCATATTACTATTCCGGTTTTTGGCAAACACCACCAGGAGTTAAATGAACCCTGAGCGGAGGTAGAAAATGGCATTTCGGTTAGAACGCGACTCAATGGGAGAACTGCAGGTACCGGCAGAGGCGTTGTATCAGGCGCAAACCCAGCGCGCGGTGCAAAACTTTCAGATTAGCCGCAAGCCAATGCCCGTGGGTTTTATCAAAGCCTTACTACAGATTAAAAAAGCCGCGGCCCTTACCAATGCCGAACTGGGTTTACTGACTGCAGCGCAGGCTAAAGCAATTAGTCAGGCGGCTGAGCAACTCCTCAACAACACCGATTTAAGTCAATTTCCGGTGCCGGTGCTGCAGACCGGCTCGGGTACCAGCAGCAATATGAATGTCAATGAGGTGCTGGCGACCTTGGCCAGTGAGCTCAGCGGCGCCAAAATTCACCCTAATGATCAGGTAAATCTGGGGCAAAGCAGTAACGATACGATACCAACCGCGATCCAGCTCAGCAGCTTGCTGGCGTTACAACAGCAGTTACTACCGGCGATTCAGGGCTTGCAGCAGGCGATCAGTGAAAAATCTGCCACTGTTGGCCATATTGTTAAAACCGGTCGCACCCATTTAATGGATGCGATGCCCGTGACCTTCGCGCAGGTACTGGGTGGCTGGCACAGTCAGTTGCAACATGCCACACAACAACTACAGCAGCAGATACCGCTATTAAGCCAACTGGCGCAGGGCGGCACCGCGGTAGGAACCGGCATTAACGCTCACCCCGGGTTTGCGGCGAGGTTCGCCCAACAGCTCAGTAAGCAAACCGGTCTGAGGCTGAGCGTCAGCCCGGATTTTTTCTTTAACCTCAGCTCGCAGGACGGCGCCCTGGCGTTATCGGGTTGCCTGAAAACACTGGCCGCCGCCTTACTAAAGATCGCCAACGACCTACGCTGGATGAATTCCGGCCCCTTAGCGGGTTTAGCGGAAATCAGCCTGCCGGCGTTGCAGCCAGGCTCGTCAATTATGCCCGGCAAAGTGAACCCGGTTATTCCGGAAGCCGTTGCTATGGCCTGTGCTCAGGTATTTGGCTGTGATACGGCGATTAGCATCGCTGCGCAATCCGGCAACTTTGAACTTAACGTGATGTTGCCGCTGGTGGCCGATAACTTACTGCAGGCCATAGCTTTACTCAGCGGCAGTTGTGACGCACTGGCTAAACAGGCCATCGCCGGCTTTACCGTCAACGAGCCACATATTGCGGCCAGTCTGGCGCAAAACCCGATCCTGGTTACTGCACTTAACAGCCGCATCGGCTATGAACAGGCAGCGCGTATTGCCAAGCAAGCCTATCAACAACAGCGGCCTATTCTGGATGTTGCCACCGAGCAAACCGGGATCGATCGGGAGGAGTTGGCCAACTTGTTGGATCCGCAAAAGCTAACCACTAACTAAACTGCCCCAGTTATCGATGCCGCGATGACGGACTAACTATCAATTACAGCGCACGAAATACACAATAAATTCACACATAAAACAATATTGCAATAGCTCAATAGTTATTTTATGGTGGTACAGCAAGATCACTCAGATGCGCTCAGCCACTTTGTTCATAAGGATACCTAATGAAAGGATTTATCAGTTTTTTGTTATTCTGGTCAGTGAACCTGGCTGCACAAACTACCCCCGTTAATCTCGATTTCTCACAAGTTGCCGAGCAAATGCCGATCGGTTGGAATATCCAAGGCAATGAACCAGAGGTTATCACTAGGGAGCACCCAACATCGTCAGGTCAAAGCCTGCGTTTAAGTCGAACTGAGACTTCATCAGATAGTTTTGCTTATGCTGCACAGGTTATCCCTTTTGACTTTATCGGAAAAACGCTCAAGTTAACTGGCTGGCTCAAAACAGAACAGGTCAGTGCCGATGGCGGTGCCGCACTTTGGGTCAGGCTGGACAGTGGCAGTAACTTGGCAGCTTTCGACAATATGGCTGAAAACATGTTGAAGGGCACTAAGGCGTGGCAACAAATTGAACTCTCTATGGAGGTACCGCCAGATGTCGATATGCTGACATTTGGTACACTGCTAGCCGGCACCGGTACGGCCTACTTCGCAGATTTAAAGCTGACACTGGATGATAAACCGCTGGAAGAGGCGCCAAAACCCACTTTTATCGCTTCAGAACCACACGAATTCGAGCAAGATTCTGGCATCAGAATTAGCCAACTATCTACTGCACAACAGCAACATCTGGCGGTATTAGCTAAGGTATGGGGCTTTGTAAAGTATTATCACCCTGAGTCTGCGAAGGGCAATATTAGTATGGATGCGGAGTTATTCCGGTTAATTCCGCAACTACTTACCGTATCTGACACGGAAAGAGACAAAAAACTTATTACCTGGATTAATCAGCTCGGTGAGTTAACCCCCTGCGATAAATGTAAGGAGAGTAGCGAGGCTGCACTAGTGCATCCGGCAGAGTTCTGGTTAGGCTGGAATTTATCAGCAGAATTAAACCAACAGTTGGCTCGCATCTATGCCACAGAGCTTCCTATACCGCATTATTGGGTAAAACCTGCCCCCAGAGTTGCCAATCCCGTATTCAACGAAAAGCCGTACACTGATATTAGCTATCAGGATTCAGGCTTTCGTTTACTCTCCCTGTTCAGACTGTGGAATATCATTCACTATTACTCACCTTACCGCGACCTAACAGAACAGCCATGGGAACAAGTATTACTGGATGCGATTCCGGCAATTGTATCGGCGAAATCAGAGCTGGACTATCAATTAGCATTAGCCAAAGTAATCTATGCCATCCATGATACTCATAGTCAGTTCAATACTAGAGATCTCACCTTATTACGGCAGTTTATTGGCCTCAATAACGTGCCTGCAGATATACGCTTTATAGAACAACACGCTGTTGTATTTAAAGTGTATCAGGAGAATTTACCTATTCGTGTTGGCGATGTGATCACACATATTGATAACAAGACTATTACTGAACGCATGGAGTATTTACGACCACTACTGGCTGCATCCAATGAGCCGACAAGAATGCGGGATCTGGCGAGGTTATTACTTCGCACCAATGACTCAAAATCAGAAGTTCGGATCATGCGTGACAATCAGCCACTAACTCTGCAGCTACCCGCGTTACCGTTAAACACCATTGAGCGACAGAATTATTATTATGAGCATGGTAACAGCGCTTATCATCGCATTACGCCAGAAATCGGTTATATCCGCTTGGACAGGATAGCGAGAGTGAATCTTGACGAAATGATGCGGAGTTTAGCTAATACCAAAGGACTGATTATTGATATTCGTAATTACCCCTCTGAGTTTGTAGTATTTAGTTTGGGTCAGTATCTCTATCCACTACCTTATCGCTTTGTTAGCTTTACCAGAATGCAACCAGACAACCCCGGGCAATTTAATTGGAGCGAACCAACTATCGTAGGTCAAGTAAACCCAAACTATTACAAAGGTAAGATCGCTATCCTTATCAACGAACAAACACAAAGTATGGCCGAATATACCACTATGGCATTTCGTGGCGCGCCCAAAGCGAAAGTGTTTGGTAGCACTACAGCCGGCGCGGATGGCAATGTCTCGCGTATCACCTTGCCTGGTGGTTATTGGACTTCATTGTCTGGTATTGGGGTATTTTATCCGGATAAAACACCTACACAACGGGTTGGCATAGTGCCCGATGTTTTCGTCACGCCGACGGTAGCCGGTATCAAAGCCGGGCGTGATGAAATCTTGGAACAGGCGCTGCAGTATCTGCAGGCCGATTAATCCGCCAACACGCTTTAACATGACCGGCAGCCTGACTGCCGGTTTTTTTCGACCTATAATAGCGACCTGGTTTCAGATAACGCAGGCCTGCAATGAGCCAATACAGTATTCTGGCTGCCGCCGTTGAACACCGGTTGCTGGAGAAAAACAGCGAGTTTATTACCTTCCTGCAACCGGTAAGCGATCGTGAACAGGCGCTGCACTGGCTGCAGCACTACCGCGAACACTACAAAGACGCGGCCCATGTCTGTTGGGCCTACATTATTGGCAATACCCGCCAGCCACAGACTCAGGCCTTTAGTGATGATGGCGAACCCAGTGGTACAGCAGGCAAACCGATGCTGCATGTACTAACCGAGCGCGAACTGGGAAATTGTCTGGCGGTGGTGGTACGCTATTTTGGTGGTATTAAGCTCGGCGCCGGCGGCCTGGTCCGCGCTTATTCCGCAGCGGTATCGCAGGCAGCACAACAGGCTCGGTTAACCTTAGTAAGTCCGCAAAGTCTGCTGCGGATCGCTGCAGACTTTGCTTTAGAAGCCCGGATCCGTCAGTTATTGGCGCAGTTTGATGCCACCTTACTGGATGTCCAGTATCAACAGGGTGTTGCATTATCCGTCAGTCTGGCTGCCGCCGACCTGGCAAGTTTTAAGTTGCAGCTGCAAGAGCTCTGCGCCGGCGCCGTCTCGCTAACTGAACCGACAGCCTGAGCATGCTCAGAGAGCTGGCATCTTGTAAAATTTATGTTGTTTTAACACGGAAGATTTATTTGCCAGGGAGGTAACCTTATGCAACGACTGCAACAATTGGATCAGATCCGCGGCCTGGCCGTACTGGCGCTGATCCTAATCAATATCTATGCGTTCGCCTTGCCGCCAGACTATAGCCACAGTCTGCGTTTACCGGGGATAACAGCCGGTAGCCTCGATATCTGGCTTTACAACCTGCAAACGCTATTTATTAAAGGCCGCTTTATCACTCTCTTTAGCGTGCTGTTTGGCGTCAGTTTGTTACTGATCGCAGAAAAATATGGTACTGATTACTTACGTCGCCGCCTCTATTGGCTGGCACTGCTCGGTGCACTGCATGGCTGGTTCCTTTGGTTTGGTGATATTCTGCTCTGGTATGCCTTAACGGGCTTAATGATCTTAAAGCGCAATTATTTCACGCTTGATAGCGCTCAACTGTGGCGTAAAGCGATACGCTTTTTTTTGATCGGCTTAATCCTGCCGTTGGTGCTGTCCATCATGATCCTGCTTGATAGCAGCGGAATCGCACCAGACTTAGCTGATACCGAAACCTTCGCACAACAAATCGCACTCTGGACTGGGCCCTACTGGCCGCAAGTTGTTGCCAATCTGACACATAGCCTGTTGGTCGCGCTGCTGTTTGCATTTTCAGCACTCTGGCATACTGCAGCTTTGATGCTACTGGGCATGGCGCTCTATAAAAGCCAGTGGTTTAACACCGGCTACAGTATGGGTATGACCTTTAAACTCTTTTTTGGTAGCCTGTTGCTTAGCCTGAGTATTGTTTGGCTTGATCAGGCTACAGATTATCTGTTCAGCTTAAATTCTATTTTGCCCTGGGCCTATCTGGCCGAGGTGATGATGGCTTTAGCCTTCGCCAGTTGGTTGATCCAGCAACGCGCTTCGCAGTGGCCACAACGCTGGCTGGCACCTTGCGGCAAGCTGGCACTGACACTCTACATCAGCCAAACCGTATTGATGGTACTGTTGTTCCGCGTGCTGCGGCCGGAATGGTTTGCCACCCTGGATAGACTGCAGCTAACGACTATCGCTCTGCTGATGCTGCTGTTACAACTGGGCTTTAGCCAACTTTATCTGCGTTATTATCAGCAAGGTCCATTGGAATGGTGCTGGCGCCGGCTAAGCCAAAGACCTGAGCAACCTGATAACACAAGCTCAGTCACGGCGAAGCCAGCAGACTCTAATTAATATTAGGGCGTGTTAACCTTTGCCGGTTGTTTTTGCCGCTGGGTGGCAGGTATTCCCCCTGGCACTGGCGGCTGTATTTGAACTGGCAATTCCCGCTATTCCATGGATAATAACCGCCAAAATCAGAAGATAGCGGCGCTGCGATTCTGCGCCGCCGATAGGATGCGCTATGTCTCAATTACTTCGTATTGTGCTGATCCATACTCACCTGCCGGGTGTGGTGGAATTACAACTGGATCAGCATACTAATATTTGCGGTACCAACGCCTCGGGTAAAACCACCTTGCAGCGGCTGGTACCGGTATTTTACGGTGAACAGCCGAACCGGGTGGTGCCAAAAACCCGCAAAAAATTCGATGAATTTTACCTGCCTTATACCAACAGCTATCTGATCTATGAATACCGGCGCGAAGGCGGCGAAATTTGCCAGGTAGTGCTAACCCGGAAAAGCGACGGCGGTGTCGATTACCGCTTTGTCGGCGCGCCCTATCAGAGCGACTTTTATCTGCAGCACAGCAGCGAAGGCGCCAAAGGTATGAGCTACAGTGACTGGGCAGCGGCAATGCGCGCCCGCCCGGATGTACAGGTGTCACCAAAAATCAGTGCCACCAGCGAGTATCGCAGCATTATTCAGAACGATGCCGCCGCGCTGCGCGGCAACAATGCCGATAGCCTGAAACTGCGCCGCCTGGCCAGCAGTTACAGCCTGGTTGCCAGTGGCCATAAACTGCGGCATATCGAAAAGCTGGTCAGCGCCGTGCATGCCAAAGAAGGCAAAATGGATACGCTGAAAGCGATGCTGGCGGCGATCTTTGAAGAAGACGGCGTCACCCTGCCCACCACCAAGGTTAAAAACACCAAGGCGCGGGAATGGATCCAACAGATGCGGCAGTCAATGCGATTGGACCGGCTGCAGCAGGATTTTGAGCGGCTGAAGCAACTGGCGCAACAACTCGATGGCAGCGAAGCCTTGTTAGCGGCGCTGCTACCGCTGTTGCAGGACGATGAGCAGCAGCAAAAACAACGTAAAGCCGATGCTGAACAGCAACTGCATCTGCTGCGGGGGCAGCTGCAAACCGCCAAGGACGTTTATAGCGCCCAGCAGCTGGAGCTGAGCAGCAAGCTGGCCCAGGCTGAAGCCGGTTTACATGAAACCAGCGCCCGGCTGGACCAATTGCAGCAGCGCTATGACGACTACGACAGCAAGGATATGCCAAAACTGCAGCGGGATACCGATGCCTTGCCTCTGTGGCGTGAAACCCTGCAGGAGCTGGCCGAGCAGTATCAACTGATGGTGGAACAGCATGGCGATTTAGAGCGCCAGCTGGAGCAACGCAAAGCCAAACTTGCCGAAGCCTTTAACCGCCTAAGTGAGCAACACCGCGCCAAGGCGCGCACCTTACAACAACAAAAAGATCAGACCCGCGAGCAGCAGGAACACAAGCTGGCGACACTGGAGCAAGGCTTCCAGGGCCGCCTGCAAGAGGCCCAGCAGCAATATGCCGACCAGCTAACCCAGCTAAGCAGCCAGATCGCCGTATTACAAAGCCAGCTTAGCAGCCCGGCTTTAACCGAAGAGGAGCTGGAAGCGCAGCGCGTTGCCGAGCTGCGGCTGGAGCAAGCGCAGCAACAGGCACAGCAGCAGGCCCGGCAACTGCAGCAATTACAGCAACAGTATCAGAAAGCCCGCGAAGCACGCGAACAGGCCGATCAACAACTGGAGCAAGGCCGCAAAGCGCTGCACAGTGCTGAGCAACAGCTACAGCAACTACACCGCCAGCTAAGCCCGGAGCAAGGCAGTCTGCGGCATTTCCTGCGCCTGCACTACAATGGCTGGGAGCAAAAACTCGGTAAGGTGCTGGACGAGCGCCTGCTGGACCGGCAGGATTTACAGCCGCATCTGAACGAGCTTAGCGACAACCTCTATGGCCTGACGCTGGAGCTGACTGCCATTGATACCCCGGATTATGCCCAGGATGAGACCGCGATCCGCCACCGTATTCAGGCTGCCGAGCAGCAGGTGCAACAACTGCAAAGCCAGAAACAGCAGGCCGAAAAGCTGTTAAAAGAGCGCTTTGAGCAAGCTGAGCTATTGCGGGCCCAGGTCGAGCAGGCAGAGTGGCAGTTTACCCAGTACGAGCAGAATATCGAGTACGCCCGAGATGCCCGTAACCGCCTGCAGGCACAGCAGCGTGAGCTGGTGACCCAGCGTCAGGCAAAAGTTAAAGCCGAGCTGTCTGCCCAGCAGCAGCTGCTGGAAAAAACTAAGCAGCAACAGCAGCAGGATCTGCAGGCGCTAAAAGACGATCATCACAGCCAGCGCATGGAGCTGAAAGCCGACTGGCAGGCTGAGCTACAGGTGTTTGACGAGCAGATCGACGAGCTGGAACGGCAACTTGAACGCAAGCGCGATGATAACCAACAACAAATTAAAGAGCTGCAGCAAGCCTTTAATGAAGAACTGTCGGCGAAAGGCATCGACCCGCGTCGCCTGACCGAGCTAAAACAGAAACAGGATCAGCTACGCAGCGAGATCAAAGCCGTTGAGATCCGTCAGGATGAACTAACCGCCTGGCAAAGCTTTATGGCGCTGGACTGGCAGAAACTGCGGCCACAGCTACTGGAACAGGAAACCGGCTTAAAGCAACAGCTGCGTAGCAGCAAGCAGGCGCTGGAGCAGTTAAAAACCGAATACAGCGCGAGCAGCAAACAGCTGGAAGAACAAAAGCGCAGCGTGCAGGAGCAGATGCAGCAAGCCGAGCACTTACTGGCGCAGTTAAAGCCCGTGCTCTACAAGTTGCAGGAACTGCAGCTGGCCAGTATTAGCCCGGCCGCGGCGAACCCGAGTGCAGATATCATTGAACGTTTGGCCCGGGCTAATGAAGCACTGGAGCAACGTAACAAACTGGAAAGCCTGCTGAAACAAGCATTGGCGCAGTTTGAGGGCATGCTTAGTAAAGACGCCGGCCCGGAGTTCCTCGACCGGCTGGAGCATGAAAAACGTAAGCTGCCCGACTATGCGAAAGAACGCGACCAGCTGCCGATTTTGCAAAACCTGCTGCAAATTCTCAAAGATGCCCAGCAACAGCTGCTGGAAATGGGCGAGAATATCGGCGGCGATCTGAAAAAATTCTTTACCGTCTTTAGTGATATTAACCGCCGCATTGCACTGCAAAGCCGCCGCTTAAGCGAAGCCGTGGCCGACGATCTGGTACTGGAAGGGATCAGCAAATCTGAAGTACGGATTTTATCGACCATCGACGAGCTGGGTTTCTGGCAGCCGCTGAAGCACTTTGCCAAGCTGTATGATGACTGGGGCGCCTCCGGTAAAGCCTTACCGTCGGAGCAGTATCTGAATGCGCTGGCCGATGTGGTAGAGCTGCTGCGCGCCGATGAGCAGTACAGTATAGAATCGCTGTTACGCCTTGAGCTGCATTTAAGCGAAGGCGGCTCCGAGCTGGTGATTAAAAACGACCGTCAGCTACTGGAATCCTCCAGCCATGGTATGGCTTATCTGATTCTGTGTAAGTACCTGCTGGCCTTTACCCGCTTATTACGCGGTGCAGCTAAGGTCACCATCCACTGGCCGATTGATGAAATCGGTACCCTGGCCTATCACAACGTCGAGAAACTGTTTAAGGCCTGTAGCAGCAATCAGATCGTGATAGTCGGCGCCTTCCCGAACCCGGAATCCGATGTGTTAATGTTATTCCAGCACCGCTATTTAATTGAGCCGGACCAGCAGAATAGCAGCCTGCGCCGCCTGAAACGTATTCAACCCAAAATCAGCCGCTTAGCCGAGCGCTTAGCCAGTAAACAGCAGGAGGCCAACTGATGCTGCAACACGGACCCTTACTGGAACGCCTGCTGGCAGGCGATTTTATCTGCCGCATTACCGATGAAGATGCCTACCGGCATTTAAGTTTGGAGCAAACCCAGCAGGACATCAATCATTACCTGCGGCCGCTTAACCGCCGGCTGGTCAGTAATGATGACCAGAGCGTGTATTTTCTTGGCTACTACGAGCTGAGCAAAGAGGCACGCGAGCAGCTGAGTCAGCAATTTGCGCAAACGGTGCAGTCACTGCTGCCGCTGCTGGAATGGTTGCAACTGGTACAGGAAACCCTGGGCCGGGATAGCGCCCTGACCGCTGGCGATACCATCAAGCTGCAGGAGTTTGTGCTACGTACCGAAGATAACCAGAGCCTGCGCCAACGCCTGAATACACTGGCCAGCGACCGCTTTTTTAATAGCCAGAGCGAGCAACTGGATAGTCAGGTGAAGCTGATTTTCCGTCGTTTAAAAGAACATGGCTATCTGCTGCAGCCGCATGCCGACCGCCAGTACTATATCGTTACCGGTAAAATTGATTATCTGATTGATGTGATTCGCTTTATCCGCGATGAAGAACATCTGCCGGTAGAAGACACCCCGCAGCAGGAGGCATTACTCTGATGGCGCCGCTGGATCTGACACCGGGCATCGCCTCCAACCTGTTTAATACCGGTGCTGAGCGGCTGGCTTTACTCGGCAAGTACCACAAGCAACTGATGCAGGGTTATCTGGATGGTTATGTCGATGAAACGGCCTTTAGCGAAGGGGCACTGAAAAAGCTGATTGCCGCCCGTATTTTGTGGCGGCCAGACGAACAGCAACCGCTGGCACTGCGGCCTTTAGTCAGCGAGCTGATCGCCAGTATGGTGGCCGATGAAAACCGCCGCCAGATCAACGCCGACGTGGCCGAAAAACTGGAGCAAATCCGCAACCGGGTGCAGGCTTACCGCGATGCGCAGTACAAAGGCGACTATGCAGTGGCCGAGTTACAGCTGCAGCGGTTAACTGAGCATGTGCATGACTTAAGCGGCCAGTTTGAAGAGGCGATCGACAGCCTGTGGCACCGGCTCAACAGCGACTTTGGTTTTGTCAGCAGTCTGGACGATAAAATTCGCGAAAACGAGCGCGCACAAAAACAACTGCGCCGCTTGCTCGATGGCCTGGATCTGCTCGACTTTACCGAACTGATTGAACTGTCGGAAGGTAATAACCATCTGCGCAAGCTGCTGGTCAGCCAGCTGCAAAGCCAGTTGAGCTCGCATCATAGTAGCTTGCTGGAAGTGCAAAAACGCCTGGTCGAGCTGCTGGCCAAGTTCCGCCAACAACAATCGCGATCCTTACTGATTAGCAATATGGTGGCGTTTTTACGCCAGCATCCAAAGTATCAGCCGGCCGATTATCCCAACCGCAGCGAGCTACCGGACCTGTTTAACCAGGCCTGCGCCATCCGGCCACAGGCCGCTATCGCGCTGGATAAAGCCAGTGAACGGCAAATACTGGCCGAACTGGTACGCGCCCTGCCACGGCAGGTTGCGGTAACGCTGTCTGATACGCCAAGCGCCAGCTTTAGTGAGCTGCTGCAGGATGAAGAAATCGCAGCCCGCCAGTTGGCACTAAAAACCGATGTCGAAAACTTCTATTTGCGGGTGATCGACCGCGGCGGTAGTTTAAGTGCGCTGGAATATCTGACAGAGCAACAACTGCCCTGGGACAGCGAGATCTGGCTCTATCAGATCCTGGCCGAGTATCAGGCGTTACCGGTCGATGAAAAGCAGATGTTTGCTCTTGCTAATGAAGAAGTGAAGGCAAACTACTACAATGAATTAATGCTCATACAAGATATAAATATAACCTTGCAAGGTTATGTTAATGCATGATGCATTGGGGTTACAGGCACTAAACTGGCTGTTAAAGCTGGAGCAGCGCCTGCAACGCGACGGCAGCGCTACCATCAAAGCCGACACTAAGATCGCCGCTCAGGTGATTGCCTGGTGTATTGAACAGCAATTACTACCGGCACACAGTGCGCGCTTACCGACAGTGCCATTTAACCGGGCGCTGTTAGAGCACATTGCAGAGGCCCAGCAAGCGTTAGGGCAAGCCTGTTTCCGCCAGCCTTTAAGCAGCCAGGATCGACTGGAGCAAAGCTTACACAGCCAGCAAGAGCTAAAAGGCGCCGGCGCCAGCCCGCGCCAGCATAGAGTATTAATCAGGCTTAACACCCCGTTTTACGCTCAAGGCTTGCCAGCACTGCAGTTTAGCGATCTCGACTGGCAGCAAATACTGCTCAGCGCCTATGACGCCTTATTAGTGGTCGAAAACCTGGATTGCTTCTATAAATTGGAGCGTTTTACGTTCACGATGCCGTACCCGCAGCCGCTGATCATTTATCGTGGCGATACACAATACAGCAGCGGCTGTGCTGCTCTCTGTGATGCCTGGCAGCAAACCGGTAAACCCTATGTCTATTTTGGCGATGCCGATTTAGCAGGGTTAAGCATCGCCATCAGTTTAGGTTGTAGCAGTATGCTCTTACCCGAGCTAAGCCAATTTCAACATGCTGCCAGCCCGGCAATGCTGGATAACAAGCAGTTAAAATTCCAACCCGGTCTAGCAGCCATGGCTATGCACCCGGCTTTTACCCCCTATCAACAACTGATCTGCCAACAACTAAAAGGCCTGCGCCAGCAACAGATGCAGGCGATGCCACTTACGCCGGTGCCGCTGCTAGCACCACCCGACGCAAGCGCACTTGCCGAACAAAAGTCATAACCTGATGCTGCCTCGCACCCCGACTCCGGTATGCTTGCCGTACCGGAGTCGCAACCTGCGATAGTGGGTGAGAAACCTTTGCCCTCATGTGCAAACAAAGCTTTAGCGAAGAAAAGAAGCTTTGTGCCAAACGCTAAACCGCTCTCCCTAAAAGCACCAAACTCCGACTCCCGTATGCTTGCCGTACCGGAGTCGCGATCTGCGATAGTGGGTGAGAGACCTTTGCCTTCATGTGCAAACAAAGCTGTAGCGAAGAAAAGAAGCTTTGTACCAAACGCTAAACCACTCTCTCAAAAAGCACCAAACCCCGACTCCGGTATGCTAGCGTACCGGAGTCGCGATCTGCGATAGTGGGTTGGAAGTTATTGCCTTCCTATGTAGCTAATGCTTTAGCGAAGAACGGCTGCTTTGTGCCAATAGCCGATATTTTACTGCTTAGGCACTAAAGTCCGCTTTTAAGTTTCAGCAGAACTCCGACTAGCACCTTTAGTTTCGGCGCCGACTTGCAGCGCTATAAACAGGTACGAAGCAACAGCAGTGGCACGGAAACCCTGCACTACATTGGTAAAACCGCTGAGGTATCGATAAAAGGCAGCACCACCACTACCCGGTTATTTATTGATGATATTGCCATTATCAGCAAAACCCAGCAAAGTGGCCAAAGCACCGCCAGCGATGCGATACGCTATACGCTGCGCGACCGCTTAGGCTCGGTAGTGAGTTTAACCAATGAAGCCAATACGTTAAGCGAGCACCGTAGTTATGACCCCTTCGGTAAACCCCGTAAAGGCGACTACCGGCAATGGAACCCGGCTACGTTAACCGGTGTGGTTGGCACAACGCCCTTCACCAGCCGCGGCTTTACCGACCATGAGCATTTAGACGGCGCCCAGCTGATTCATATGAATGGTCGTTTTTATGACTGTAATCTGGGTAGGTTTTATTCGGTAGACCCGGTCATTCAGGCACCGGGGAATAGCCAGAGCTTAAATCCGTACAGCTATATAATGAATAATCCTCTGGCGGGGACAGATCCGACAGGATATACCGCGGAGTGTGTAGAGCAATGTCCAGAGCCTCCTAAACGCTCAGAGCCCAAAAAACGCTCTGGGCGGAGTTTTGTTCAGGATATTATTTATCAACGACCAAATAACGGTGCTGTACAAAACACCAAGTCTATAGAGTCAAAGACAGATGCAGGAGGGATTGGGTCTCAACAAGATGTTTCTAAACAAGATGTTTCCAAACAAGATGGAAGTGTTGGGGATTTTAAATTTGGACCAGATGACTATAATTATTTTTTAGAATCCAATAGAAAAAAATTTAATGATGCTTTAACCGTGGTAAATGCGCTAAGAGAAGAATTGGAGCCATTTGAAAAAGAGATAGACGCGGCGAAATGGTTAAACGCAAACGCAGGTTATTTGCAGGATAGGTATGGCGCAGAAGTTGGAGCAATAATTGCTAAAGTTTACGGTGACAAAACTGGATTTAGAATAGGTAAAATAGTCACTTCTTACCATTCGAATTATGTTGACTTGAGTACATCAAAAATTCGAATAGATAAAATGGATTATATAGATGATTCTATTAAAAATAGAGCAGATTGGCATACACATTCATCTGGAAGTCATTTTGCATCATGGGGCGAACATAGAGATAGCGATAAAAGCTATTTCAGGCAATATGTCAGCTCAGTTGGAAGTGATGGAAAACCAAATTTAAGTTTGTATAACGCACCTTCAGCTAGAGCTAGTAGTTGGCCTATGACTAGAGACACATTTGATAATGCAAATACATGTCTAATTGGAGAATGCCGATGAAATACTTAATGTCAATGTTAGTTTTGTTATCTACTTTTGTTGAAGCAGATACAGGAAACAGCATCAATCTCACTAGCTTTTCTGAGTTGGGCGTGTTGAGTGAGGATATTAATAACCGACAAATCTCATTAAGAGGTTTCCTACTGAAAGACGAAGGGGAATTCTATTTTTGTTCAAGTATGGAGTCTTGTTATAGCCGAGGGAAAGAGAGGATTGTAGTTAAGTCAAACGATGAGGTTCAGCGCTATTTATTGCAAGTTAGTGAATGTCACATGGAGTTAACCGGAATGTTTCATTCGTTAAATAAGAGTCAAAAAGGCTGGCCCATAACGGGGTATTTCAAAGTCGATGAGAAGCCAACATTTGACTTTAATCCGAACTATCATCTAATAAACAAAAATTGCAGAGCCTACAACGCGATGAAAGAATAGCTTTGTAGCGGCTGTAGTGGCACTCTGAATTTCGCCACACAACTAGAGATAATTTGCTGGGTTCACGAAAGATAGAATGTCTGCAAAGAAGGCAAAGCCGACATTCGTTTTTTTGTGATCGCCAACTTTGAACAACTGCAATTCGCTCAAAGCAGCGTTTATATGCCAAAAGCCAGGCTTCACATTAACTAAAAATACCAACCCCACCATCCCAGATCGCGACTCCGGTACGGCAAGCATACCGGAGTCGAAGTCAGGTGTAATTTGCGGGGGCGGGTTTAGCGCTCAAAGCAGCCTTTCCTCGCATCAAGACAGCCACCACAGCAACAAAAAATGCAAACCCCAATCTCGCAGATTGCGACTCCGGTACGCACGCATACCGGAGTCGGCGCCGTGCATAATCTGATATTACTATATATTTGATTTCTTGTTTGCCGCCGTTCGATCTTTAGCAAGCTCAATGACCGCATGCCCCAGTTGTACGAGAGTGCCAAAGTTTGGCGTGGTTTCAGGCTTTAAGGAACGGTAAGCACTGGTGCGACTTTTTATGCCGGCCTTAGCAATAACCTGTCCATGACCAAACTGCTCCACATAAGCGCGAATAGCGGCTTGCAGGATATCGGGACGCCCCTCCATCATTGACTCCCAGGAAGCTTGCTTGATTACAGTTTCCATCTCCTGAACGTCAAAACTTAACTCTGTCGGCTTATAAGAGCCCTGCGTAATATCACGCAATGTCGCAGCTGACAGTTCATTACCACTCCAATTTAAAGCGCCGTCACTGGTCAATGAAAAGCGTTTAAAGTCTTTAATTTCGGAGAATGGCAACTTTTTAAAGTATACCGACAAGTCGGCATGCCCCTGGTAACCGTCATTGAAGGTCAGCTCTAATGTGTGGTCTGAGATAAAATCAACATCTATGACTTTCAACATACATCACCTAACTTCCCGGGATTTTCACCGTTTACCGCTTTACTCCACATCACCAGCAACTGTTCACGATGTTCGTAAATGTGGCTTTCAGCTCGTTTTCGTTGTTTATTGGGTCGGTTTATCGTGCTGTATATACTGTAGCACTGTATCTTCAAAGAGACAGGCGCCATCAATATCTAAACGCATGGCATACCGCAAGATAGGAACCACAGCAA
>NZ_AKKU01000016.1 GCF_000272005.1 Alishewanella agri BL06
CCCCTGCTCATTAGCACTGCGGATCAAATCAGCAAAAGGCATTTGATCGAACAGTTCAGGTGAGGGCGAACTATGCTCAAGATAGCGTTTTAGTATTTTATGACTGATTTCATAGGTAAACTCGAAGCGCTGCACCAGGCCATCACGGATCTGGATATCGCTGATATCCAGTTGATAGCGCTGCCAACCTTCTTGCAAACGAGCAATAGCTTTTAGTAAAGGGCTAATATCTAGAGACATAAGCAAACCCTAACCCATAAAAAAATTACGCTTAGCATAGCCCAGGTACCCGCTCAGTACCAGCGAGGTAGCAATGCTAAGCCAAGGCACTTACTTCACAGCAATACTGCCATATTTGTTTTGGGAATAGAGGGTATAGGGTAAGGCCACGGTATCGGCGACTAGCGAGAAACTGCCATTAGTCAGCAGCAAAAAACCAGACCTGGCTAATCAGGCCTGCCTGGACCTCATAGACCACTGCCACTTCATAAGGTTCGTCCCGTAGTCCGGTCACGCGTTCATGATCGATGACTTTATTGCCAACGACCTGCCGGCTTAGTACTGCCGCCTGTAACTTTGGCAGGGTAAAACGTTCGGTAGCATAGAAGTGTGCCAGCGCCTCGCGCCCCTGCAAACTGGGTGCACTGGCCGGCATGCGGTAAATCCGCACATCCGGCGCATAACAGGCAATAAACTCGGCCAGATTATGCTGATTGTAAGCGGCGAGTTGCCGCGCCACCGGTTCAACGACTGACATAGAGCACCAGTATCGCC
>NZ_AKKU01000017.1 GCF_000272005.1 Alishewanella agri BL06
TTTAAGCGGTTCAGGATCCTGACTCACCCCATAAGCATGGCTTAAGCGCCCGAGCAGTAATAATGCGCCCAGCAGGTGCAACCAAAACCCGGTCAAACCGCTATATTCGGCCAGAAACAACAGCAACAGCGCAAAAGGCGTGTACTCGGCAAAATTGGCCTGCACCCGCATCGCCCGTTGCAGTGCACTATGGCCTCCCGAGCCTAATGCCACCTGTAAGCGACGGCGCTGCCGGATCACCGCCACACTTAACACCACAAACAGCACCGCCAGTAAGGCGGCATAGACTGCTGTAATCATAATTTCGCGGCTCCCGCAAAGTAGAGGTTATTCAGCATAGAACTCTGCTGCCAGTTGTTGTTTAAATTCGGCGCTTTGTTGCTGACAATAGGCAAAGGTTTGCTCCAGAATGGCGGTTTCCAGCTGGCCTTGCTGTTTTAAATTAAAGGCCTGCACAATTAACCGGGTAATTGCCGGCTTTTGTTCCTCACCTATAATCACCGCTTTAAAGTTACTCAGGGTCAGCGGTTGGCCATCCAACAGCGCAAAGCTTTGCACTACGGTGGTAGTCATATCACCACAGGCGGTAAGGTGCGTTGGGGTATTGCCTTCCTCTTCGAAAAACGAATACTCGCGATTCAGCTCAGCCGCACTAAAGCTGGCACAGCGCTGACTTACCTGCGCCATAACGGTGGTTTCGCTGACACCTTGTTGCCATAAGCCAAAAGCCTGCTCCGCCATTTGATACAGGGTGCTACCCGGCAGTAAGCCCAGATTATTGGCCGTCAGGTTAAACGGATAACCCATTTGATACCACACAGAAGTACCGTGCACTGCCGCCGGCACCTGTAATTGACATTGTAACTCTGCCGAAACAGCCTGCGCCTTACCCACAGCACAGAATAGCCCGGCACTTAACAAGGCCAGTACCACAGCTTTACCCATAGCGCGCCTCTGAATGTTGAAAAGCTGTTAACCACTATACAACAGCGAATAGGCATTGCAAGATACTAGCGCTCATCCAAACTGACGCTGGCGAGTACCTTCGCCGGCTGGGTTAGCGGTAAGGCTAAAATGGCACCGGCTGCCGATTGTGGGAAAATACCGGTCAGCGCAGTAAAATTGACCTGATGGCTGACCAGTACCAGCGGCATCTCGCCGGGTTTGGCAAAGTAGTCCAGCAGGGCCTGAGTTTGCTGTTGGCCATCACCGCGCCCGGCAAAAAATGAATTCAGCGCCGGCAGCGGTTGCACCGGCGCTATCGCCATCAACTGCGCCGTTTCCAGGCAACGGCACCACTGGCTGCTATAAAGCCGGATGTCACCACTGTAGTGCTGGCGTAATTTTTGCCCCCAGGCTTTAGCTTGCTGCCGCCCCTGTTGATTCAAATTGCGCTGTGTCTGACAGTCCTGTAACTGAAAACCGGCCGGATCACCGGTACCCGGCGCGAGGGCATGCCGTAACATTAATACCGCCTTGCCCTCACGCCAGGCCTGCCAGGCTGCATCATCGGCCACGGCAGCGGCCGAGATCAGTAATAACCAACAACAGAATAATGATCGCATCGCAAAATCCCGCTATAAATTATCTAGGGCGTGTTCACGTTTGCGGCTTGTTTTTGCAGCTGTTTGGCTGGTGTTTATACAAGGCAGAGCTTGTGATGTGTAGTTATTCTACATGAACAAGCGATAACGCAGTAGAAACGCCAGCCAAACGCTGCCCGGAGGGTTCACAAAATCTAAGTAGCAAACGTCAACACGCCCTAGCATGTACGACAAAGCTCGCGGGAGAGATTGCTGACATGCGGCGAAAAGTATGGCTAAGTTTGCTGGGCGCTATCCTGGTGCTCGCTTATTACTTCTGGCCCAGCAGCCACTATCCGGCACACTTTATCGAGCCGCACCCGGTACTGGCAGAATAAATTTTCAACATTAATTGGCAGTTCAGCTCCGATATACCAAACTGGATATTAATCTGGTTTGCACAAGGACGTTCAATGCAAAAACGCACCGCTGCTGTTACAACTGTCTCACTGTTCTTACTGCTGTTGCTCGGCTTGTATCAACTGGCGTCCTCACGGCAGTATCAGCTGTTTGGCGAGCTGATCGCCCGGGTGGAAACAGAACAGCCGTTAATTGCTCTTACCTTTGACGATGGCCCCTCTGAGCGCTATACCGCCGAGGTGGTTGAACTGCTGGCACGCTATCAAGTGCCGGCCACATTTTTTGTCACCGGCCATGAACTCGCGCGCCATCCGGAGCAAGGCCGCTTGTTGGTGCAGGCCGGGCATCAGTTGGGCAATCATAGCTATACCCATAAGCGTATGTTACTGGTATCACCGGCAATAGTGGCGTCAGAAGTGGAGCGCACTGATCAGCAAATCCGGCAGGCCGGATTTACCGACGAGATCCTGTTTCGGCCACCTTACGGCAAAAAACTGTTCACCCTGCCCTGGTATCTTAGCCAGCAGCAGCGCAAAACCATAATGTGGGATTTAGAGCCAGAGTCCGAGCCAAAGCTGGCAGCGGATCCAGAGGCGATGGCGGCGGCGGTGATTGCCAACGCCCGCCCCGGTAGTATTATCCTGTTACATGTGATGTACCAAAGCCGGCAAAGTTCGCGCGAGGCGCTGCCGCTCATTATCGAGGGGCTGCAGGCGAAAGGTTATCGCTTTGTTACTGTGAATGAATTAATCACCATGCAGGTCAGTAAATAATCAGCTACCGGCAAATAAAAAGCAGCCTATAGTCGACAACAGAAATACCGTATACACTGGAACAAAAAGTAGGCTAAAGGATATGCCTGTTACCGTGATAGCTCCCAATGCTCGCGCATTTTTGTTGCAACTGACGATTATTCTGACGTGGATTTTGTTATATGAAGCGGCAGATATTCTCGCTTACAGTCCTCATGCCAGCTTGTGGTATCCCCCGGCAGCGCTAAGCTTCGCAGCACTAACGTTATTCGGATGGCGCGCTTTGCCAGCAATTTTTATTGCCTGTGTCCTGATCAGCCTGCGTCATATTGAGCTTTATCATCCTGCGGACTCGGTGCCTTATTTACAGGCGTTGTATCCTTCTCTGGCTCACAGTTTAAGTTATCTTTGCGGCGCGCTGGGGCTGCGTACATTAGTCATCAGACAACACCTGCGCTACACAGGTATCGTGGTCAGCTTTTTAATTCTGGCCGCGTTGGCGGCTTTAGCAGCAGCACTAAGTGGTGTTTGGTCATTGCAGTGGGCCGGCTTACTCAGCGATAGCGAGCGCTCCGCTATCTGGTTGGGATGGTGGCTCGGCGATCTGGTCGCAATCCTGTCGCTGACACCGCTGCTGTTTCTGTTGCTGGATAAGCTAAATGGTGCACAAAGTGTCGTGCGGATTGGCCGTTTGGTACCTGCTATTCCGGGTAAGTGGCGAGACTATGCCTTTAAGCTCTCCCTGGCACTTATCGCGATCTGCTGCTCGATGTTGTTAGCGCAACAAATTCGTCAGCTGGAAATCACCTTTTTAATTTTCTTCCTGATTTTACCCGCCATGTGGCTGGTTTATACCGAATCGGTCTGGCGAAGTTTCAGTGGCCTGGCACTTATCAGCCTCGCTATTGTGGTACTGATGCGGGTACTACAGGTTACTGATTATGCCGCCGTTTATCAGTTCACGATTGCCATGATTTCCGCCAGCATGTTGTATGGCTCGGCAGTGCCGTTGCTGCATGCGACCAATCAACAACTGAAACAGAGCCTGACTATTGATCCTCTTACCGGCATACTCAGCCGGCAAGCCTTTATTGAACAAGCCGAGCTGGTAATGGGCCGTGCCGGACGACGTAATACCAAGCTTTGCCTGACGGTGCTGGATCTTGATCATTTTAAGCGCGTTAATGACGTACTCGGTCATCAGGTTGGTGACCAGGTGCTACAGCAGGTGTGTCGAAAACTACAAACGCAATTGCGACAACAAGATTTACTCGGTCGTTTTGGTGGTGACGAGCTAATGTTACTCTTGCCGGAAACCAATGCTGTGGAAGCTGCGCTGTTGTGTGAACGTTTACGACAAAGCATTGAAAAGCTGCAGATTAAAGTAATTGACCAACAAGTGACCGCAAGTTTTGGTATTTGCGAACAACAACCAAATGAGAGTTTTAATCAGTTGTTTGCCCGGGCAGATAAAACACTGCTACAGGCGAAACAACGTGGTCGAAACCGGATTGAAATCATAGCAGCAGACGATTTTGCGACTTTATAAGGGACAACCCGAGATGTTGAAACAAATTTTATTACCACTATGCTTAATCAGTCTGCTACTGGCTGGCTGTAGTAGCCTGGACCAGGCGGGTTGCCTAAATGCCGATTGGCGTACGCTCGGCTTTGAAGATGGCATTAAAGGCCGCAACGAGAGCCAGATCAGCAACTATCGTCAAGACTGTGCCAAACATGGGGTCACACCGGATCTGGCCGCTTATCGAGCTGGCCACTATGAGGGTTCAGCACAGTTTTGTACCGCCAAAAATGGCTTTGCCCAGGGTCGCAACAATCATCGCTATCAGAATAGCTGCCCACCTGAATTCGCCAGTGCTTTTATGGCAGGTTATCGGGATGGCCAAACGCTGTATCAGGCCAAAACTCAACTTGACGGTGCGCATAACGAGTTACGCGACATACAACAGGAAATCTATGAACTGGAGAGCAGTATCGCCAAGCTCAATGAGCAGCTGGTCGCAGACGGCCTGACTCGCGAACAACGAATTACGATCCGCGATGAGTTAGCCAAACTAAATGAAAGTCTGGGACAGGCCAATCTGGTGAGAGATGAGCTGGCGGCGGCTATCATCGTCTATCAGAACGAATTTAGCCGCCTGCAGCAACACTTTAGCTACTAGATACCTAGTACTCACGCACCACCCGGGCAACCAGACTGGCATTTTCCAGCTTTAGCTGTACCGGCTGACGCAGGATAATTTTCCCTTCCACACGCGAGTCGGCACTGATGGTCAGAGTCGGCTGGTTGCTGTCATCTTTACCAAACCAACCGCTTTGACGTTTGCGCTCAGCATAAATCAGATCGCCCTTTACCACTGTCCCCGCCAACAGACTGATATTGCCGTTTACAGTTTCCAGCTTGCCGCCGACTTCGCTGCCGCTTAAACGGATACTGCCATTGACCGTACTGATATCGGCTTTAATGGTCGAGCCCGCCGCCGTTTCAATACTGCCATTCACTGTGCTTAAACCACCTTGTACCGTTAAATTTTGTGCCGCTTTAATACTGCCATTCACCGTTTCGGCACTGTCAATCTGTACCTGCTCCGCCAGACGGATGCTGCCATTAACGGTGGAGACCTTGCCCGCCCGGCTTTGTTCATTCAGGCTGATACTACCATTTACCCGCGAGACATCGCCTTGCTGCGCCGTGCCCTGATAACTCCCATTGGTCTTTTCCGCGGCGTCAACCACGACAATGCAGCCGCTTAACAGGCCGCTAAACACTAATACCGGCACTAACCATAGTTTTTTATTTTTTACGTTATGCATTTTATTATTCGCCTCTGTTTTAACCTGATTGATTGCTATCGACCGGTTAATGCAAATTTACGGCCAAAATTTATAGCAAATAAAAACAGATACTTATACTGCACCAATTCAGCAAGCCGCCAGGCCAAAACCACTATTTAGTAAAAATCACCAAGTTTTAGCCAGCTTATAACCACTCCAGCCGCCGCTCTGGCCAATACATCACGGCACTGCGGCTTTGCAGCAGCGGCAATAATGCCGGTTCCTGTTCGGCAATCACCGTTTTAGCAAACTGACAGAAAAACGCAGCCTTTAACTCAGCGCGGCGTCGGTCAATGCCGGCCTGTTGATAAGGTACTGAGGCCAGCAGTAAGACGCCATCTGCCGGGATCCGCTGCTGCTTGATATTATTGAGGATGATCGCGGCGGCCTTTTTCACCGGCTGCGACAGGTCCGGGCTAAAGGGGCCGATAATGAGGGCAATATTAGGCACATGCAGAAAATCAAAGCCACGCCCCAGACAGAGCATCCACTCCCGATGCTCAATATCCAGCTGCCGCCGTTGTTGCCGCTGCAAGGCGCTGTGCCGCAAATTACCGAGCAGCAGAGGCAGTAAATCACGCTGCATCGCCGCTGGCAATAACGGGCAGAGCTGTTGCAACAAGGCCGGTAACTGCGGGCTCAGGTCCGGACTGTACTGGCTTAAATCCAGCATCCGGCCAGTACTGCCATGCAATACCAGCGCGTCGCTATCGGTTTCAAAACCAACCACCAGCGCATAACACTGCTCACTGGCGGCAAAAATGCTCTGTAGCTGATCGCGGATCTGCAGCGCCTGCGCCAGTGCGGCATCACGATCATGTTGAAAGCCGGCACAGCCGCGCTCTCTGGCACCGGCTGAGAAATGATAGCTAATCAGTACCAGCACCGGTCGGCCCTGCGCCAGCGCTTGATTGATATCATCACACAGCAAATCGCCCAGATACGGCCAGCCAAGGTTAAAAATGCCACCCAAATTGCGGTAGGGCTGAATAATCCCCAGCGGCGTTTGGGTAGCATGCGGCAGGTGGATCCGGCCATCCATGCATTTTAGCGCAATAATTTTGGTTGGATGCTGCGCCAGATAAGCCTCGCGGGCAGCGGTGCCGGCAATAAAAGCCGCACTATGCCGGCTGGCTAACTGCTCCAGCCAGCTTAGCCGGTCTGCAAAGGGTTGTTGATGCAGCTCTGGGGTAGCGTCTGACATAGGGCATCCGTTAAGTTAAGCTGCATTAACCATAACAGAAAAATAGCAGGGCTTGTTGGCGCTTGCTGCTGCAACTTTAGTCGAGGTGCAGAGTGTGTCACTACCCGTTTTGGCTAACTGGGCAATAGTAAAATTTTATGGCAGGCTAGGGCATATTGATGTTTGCTGATTCAGCTTAAAAAAGGAACGGAGTAATGCGCTGTGGTTTGTTATTAGGAGCAGTATTGGGTTTAGCGGCCTGCGGTAAGCCCGCCCCTGAGCCGGAGTTAACGGCACGTTTTACGCCGGAACAGCAGCAGTTACTGCAGCAGGGCAGCCTGCGTGCACGCAGTTGCGCAGCGTGCCATGGCGCTAATGGTATCTCGCGCCAGGCGTTATACCCTAGTCTGGCAGGCTTGCCAGAAGCACAGCTGGCTGAGGCATTGCAGCAATATCGCGATGGCAGTCGCAAACATGCGTTAATGAGCCCGCAGGCGCGCGGCCTGACCGATGACGATATTACGCTGCTCGCCGCTTATTATGCGCTGTTGCCCGGCCCTAGTCAGCCATAAACAGCGCCAGCAGATCCTCGGCATTCCCCTGCCATAGCTGGCCCTTACCGCTGCTCAGCAGTTGATCGGCCAGTCCCTGCTTGTATTGCTGCAGTTGTTGGACTTTTTCTTCTACCGTATTGCGGGCAATCAGTTTGTACACAAAGACCGCTTTATCCTGGCCGATGCGGTGGGCGCGGTCAGTGGCCTGATTTTCTGCCGCCGGGTTCCACCAGGGATCATAATGGATCACGGTGTCGGCAGCCGTCAGGTTCAGGCCGGTACCACCGGCTTTTAAACTGATTAAAAAGACTTCTGTTTCACCCTGTTGAAAGGCATCAATTTGTTGCTGCCGGTTTTTGGTCTGGCCGGTTAACTTACTGTAACTGATGCCGAGAAATTGCAGCTCTTGCTCAATCAGGTACAGCATGCTGGCAAACTGGCTGAATAACAGTACCCGCCGGCCTTCTTCAATCATTTCCGGCAGATTCTCCCGCAACCAACTGAGCTTGGCGTTATGCCGCACCAGCTGCGCCTGCTCGATCGGTACCAGGCGGGCATCACAGCAGGCCTGACGCAGTTTCAGCAAGGCATCCAGAAACTCGATCTGGCTGGCGGCAACGCCTTTACGCAAAAATAGCTCCCGCACCTTGGTTTCCATAATCAAGCGGATACTTTCATACAGGTTGCGCTGATCGGCTTCCAGCTCCAGCAGCTGGACAATTTCGGTTTTCTCGGGCAACTCTGCGGCCACCTGACGTTTGGTGCGGCGCAGCATAAAGGGAGCCACTTTTTGTTTTAATGCCTGTGCCCGCTCGGTATCGGCATGTTTCTCAATCGGTTTGCGATACACCTGAGTAAAGTGGGCTTCGGTGCCAAGCAGCCCCGGCAATACAAAGTCAAACAATGACTTTAATTCACCCAGGTGATTCTCCAGCGGCGTGCCCGACAAGGCCAGGCTAAAGTCGCGTTTTAACGCCCGCACGCTCTGCGCGGCCTGACTGCCGGCATTTTTAATATGCTGGGCTTCATCCAGCACCACCACACTAAAAGCGTGCTGCCGGTACAGCGGCAGATCCCGCACCAGCAGCGGATAGCTGGTCACCAGCACATCGAACTCTGCCAGTTGCTCAAACAAAGGCCGGCGTTTGGCACCGTAAATTTGCAGGACCCGCAGCGCTGGGGTAAAACGCGCCGCTTCATTCTGCCAGTTGCCAAGGAGTGAGGTCGGGCAAACAATCAGCGCCGGCTGGGTTAAACGCCCCTGCTGCTTTTCGTGCAACAAGAAACTTAAGGTTTGCAGGGTTTTACCCAAGCCCATATCATCGGCCAGAATGCCGCCCAGGCCAAAGTGGCGTAAAAACACCAGCCAGTTTAAACCCTGCTGCTGATAGCTGCGCAGTGTCGCCTGCAAACCTGTTGGCAGCGGCACCTCACTAATACCCTGAAAATTGTGTAACTGCTCGTTCAGACGCTGCAGGCGGTTGGCATTCAGATACTGAATTTCCGCCGCGCCGGGTGGCGGCAGGATCGCGGCTTTATAGTCTGGTAACTCCAGCGTTAGCGGCGATTTCTGTAAGTTCAGCAGCTCAACGATGGTATCAATCAGCGGCTGAATTAATGCCATCGGGATCGCCAGTTTGCCCTGCGGCAGACTCAGCCAGATGGTTTCACCGGCGGTGGGCAGGCCATAATGCCGCAGATACTGACTAATTAACGGTAATAACGGCACCTGCTGACCACTGACATCGACCTGGATCGCCAGCTCAAAACCGCTTTGTTTACCGTCACTGACCTGTAAATAGGGCTTGGCATCCAGAATTTGCAGATTAAAGTCACTGTCCTGCTCTATGCGCCAGCCTTGCTGCCGCAGTTCGGGCAAAGCTTCCAGCAACGGTTGCCATAGCTCTGGATTATCCGGCCCATCCCCTATTGAGAAGGCGCTGAGCGTATTCGCCGGTGCCGGCAGTTCACAACTGACCAGCCCCAGTGCCAGCAATTGCTCTAAAGCGGCCACTTCCACGCCACGCTGGCGCAGCACAAAGATACTCTGCGCTGCCGTTACGATCTCGGTTTGCCGCTGCTGTAAATTCAGCGGCAGCCGGTGGGCGCCATAATCAAAGGCCAGAATAGCGACGGGTCTGGCCGGCATTTTCGGTTGCTGCACCCGCATTTGCAGTGCCAGCACCGGTACCGGTGCCACATCCAGTTGACTGGCGGCAGCGCCCTCCGGCAGCGGTAAGGTGACTGCCGGGAATAGCTTTTGCAGCTGGCCCAGCCGCTGGGTTAGCTGTGCCGGCGGGATCAGTGGCATCTTACTCAGCAGTTTTAACTCGCGCCCCGTTAATGCCGTATCCAGCGGGCCCAGTTCATAATGATCGGTATTGATAAAACAGGGCGGTTCGGTAAAGATTGGCTGGTTCGCCTCATCTTCTGCGATCTGACACTGTAGCCGTTGTCCGCCACTGCTGGCCTGCCAGCTCAGTTGCAGCGGTCGCGCCTCCTGCCAACTTAAGGGTTGCCGGGCTTCGCCAAAATAGCAGCGGCCGGTTGCCAGAAATGCCTGTAACAACTCATAACCCCAGCGGCCCTCAAGCAAATGCTGGTCCTGTTGATTGTGGGAGCGGAATAACGTCAACAGGCGGTAGTCTTCTTCGGCCAGCCAGCTTGGCGGCTGCGGCGCGACCAGATCGTACTTACCCAAAGGCTGGCCTTTACTGTAGCCGCCTTTTTTCAGCACCTTGACCCGTCGCGGATAAAGCTGCAAACCACTTTGGCCATAACTCAGTAAATACAGGACACTTTCTTCGCTACTGGCAGCATCAGGTTCACGTACTCTGGCTACTTCGGCAAACCAATTGTCCAGCTGTAACAGTGGCATTTGTTTGATCCGCAGTTGCTGCTGTGCATAATCGCGCTTTAAGCGCAGCAGTACGGCCAGCACATGCTTACAGCGGCCGCCGACCGGGCAACTGCAGCTATCTTCTAACTGCCACTGCCCTTGTTGTTCACGCAGACTGATTTTTTGCCGGTAAGGGGCAAAACCGGCGCCCCACACCTGGGCGCTGATTTGACTCAGATCGTCGTTGTATTCCAGTTTCAGCACTTTACCGGCCTGCAAATAAGCGCGGGCACGATGGACCGTCGCCGGATCAAACCACTGCAGCAGCTTGGCATCCGACAATGGGAAATTGGTATCAACAGGATCTTGCTCAGACACGTTTTTCTCGGCGTTACACAACAGGCAAAAGACCTATGCTACCGTAAAGGCAGCACAGACCAAAGCCTAAATAACCAGAAATCAGAAAAAGTAGGTCAGTTGCAGCGCAAGATAATCATCACGACGCAGCCAGAACAGCGCATCTTGCGGGTTATTACTCTGAAATAGCCAACCGTTCAGGCTTAACCGCAGGCTGTCAGTCAGGCGCAGGGCGCCCTCCAGCTTGATGCTGCGGCTTTGTCGCTGATCCAGATCCTGCAGCACACCAAATAAAAACTCGGTGCCGGCAATATCATTCAGCGCCAGCCGCCAACCGAAGAACAGATCATTCTGCCCCGGCAGGGTCGCGGCCTTGCCGCGGCTATCGTACTGATATTCGGCAATCCAGCCCAGATCCCAGCTTTGCCCAAAGACGCCGACCCGGGTGTATTCAAAACCACCGGTAGCGGCAACATAGTCAAAAGGCCCGCTACGTCGGTAAATCGACTCCAGCTTCCAGAGCCAGTCGCCCTGCACCCATGACAAATCCAGCCCGTACTGCTCCATCTGGTAATAAAGTGGTTGTAACCCGGCATTTGCGGTAGGTACTAAAACCGGCTCGCGGTTATTACCACTAAAAAAACTCAGCCCCAGATCCAAACCGGCAAAGCGCTGGCTATAGCGCAGGGCAAAGTCCAGATTATGTTTACCGGAGCTGGATTCATACCAGGCCAGGTCATGGTTTACCGGCAGCGGCGGACTAAGCCGGCCCTGTGGTGAGGGGAATAAGCGTTCGCGAAAATACGGCAGTACAAACAGATCCAGGGTGCCGGCAGTACCACTGCGTCTGAGTTGCAGCATCGGCTGCCCCAGTTTGGCTTCCAGCTCAACGCCGGCGACTAGATCGCTTTGATTCAGTACATCCACCAGATGTTGTGATTCGGTTACCCCCCAGAATAGCGTATCGATACCGGCCTTAAATTCCCAGCCATCACCGATATAGCGCCAGTAAGCCTGCTGCAGATCGACCAGATTGCTGTCACTGTCAGCTCTGTGCCAGCGCAAATACGGCTCCAGATTAAGCTGATGCTTGCGACTGGCATCCTCATACGACCACAGCGCGCGATAACTTAACAGCTGCTGTGAGCGCTCGGCTGCTGCCAGGCCCCGGCTGGCAAAAAAACGCTGTTCAAAACCCAACTCCTGCTGCAAACGGCTGGTGCTGCTGGCAACTTGTGGTGCCTGAGCGGGTGTTACTGCAGGAGATGGTGCAGGACGGGGTGCTGTTGCCACAGGTTTAGCCGGTTGTGCCGCAGGGCGGATTGGCTGCAGTACTGCCACGGCTGCCTCAGGCTCCGGCGCGGTGGCACCGGGTTCAGGCTTAGCCGGTTGGGCAGCGGCTATGCGGGTTGGTAATGGTTGCTTCGCCAGTTCGCCGTAATACCATTGATGCGCCTGTTCCGCCGGAGTGGTCAACATTTGCTCGCGGCTTGGCACCTCTAACCGGGCGCCTTTTAATAAATAATGCAAATTCTGGTCGCGAAACGCGGCCGGGTTATGCTGCCACAGTGCATAAATCACCTGCGGCATTGTTACCTGCTCATCGGGGCGCGCCGCCAGCGCCAGCCGCCAGAGTGTCGTATTGGCATCGACCGGCCCCAAGGTGGCAGCCTGGGCCGGCTGTTGTAATGCCAGCAACAGTAAACCGATAACGCTAACGCGACCTAATATCTGCATCTCTTAGCGCGCCCGCTCTAAGGCTGCGACATCAAAGTCTGCGGCACTGCGTCCAGTATTAAAGCGGATGCTCTCCAGCAACAAGTCGGTACTTTTGCCGGTTTGCTGGTTTTGCATACTCAGCTTGTGCGCCCGCCAGAACTTATCCAGATACTGCCGGTAATCACTCAGCTCCAGAATTTTCAGCAAGCTTTGTTTCTTGTCGTAATACTCTGCACGCATCACGCGGTAATGTTGCTGATCTACCCAGACCAGAATTTTGCTGTAGCCAGAAAAACTATCGGTTGGTGTTTGTTCAACCACATAGCAGGTCAGCTCAGCGCAAGGCTCATCCCGCAAATAGTTAAAACTGAATTTCTCCAGCTCAAAGGACGTCATATCTTCATAAGCAAACTCACTGGCCATAAAGGGCCCGGATTTATTGCGGCTGGCAATCCGCCGTGTCCGTTTTACACTGGGCAAGTATAACCATTGGTCATCTTCAGCAGTGGGATGGGAATGGGTTAGAAAAGCCGAACCGCGCACATCCAGCGGCTCATCAAAAATAGTCAGGCTTTTATCACCATCGCCCTGCACTTCCAACGCCAGGGTGCGCATCCGGCGCACACTTTCCCGGCCCTGAGCAGTGCGCAGCACCATCTGCAGTTCGCTTTCACTGTCACCCCAACCGCGGTCACGCACCTTTTGCTCGGTGGCAATCGCCAGGCCTTTTTCAGCATCTGCCTGCGCCAGCGGCATGCACAGCAGGCTTGCCACTAACAACCAGCCAGAGGCGATACCGAAACGATCAGATTGGCGGGGGGTGTCAGCTGTGTTTTGTTGTTGCCGGACTAACATCGGCAGTTCTCCCTGTTTTGTCGAGCTTGAGTAAACAAGCGGGTAAAAAAAGTAAATCAACCAGCAGGGCGATCAAAATAATCCCTGAGGTCAGCAGGCCCATATCGGAGTTAAGCCGGAAGCCGGAAAACATCAGTACCGCAAAACCGGCTACCAGTACCAGCGTGGTAATGCAGAGCGCCCGGCCAACACTATGAAAAGCATAGCGCACCGCCTGCTCGCTGTCCCGCCCCTCTTCCCGCGCATGGCGGTACTTACTGAGAAAATGTACGGTATCATCGACAATGATCCCCAGACTCATGCTGGCCACAACCGACAATGCTAGGTTAATTTCACCGACCAGCAGCCCCCACAGGCCAAAGCCAATTAATGCCGGTACCAGATTTGGAATAATACTGATCAGGCCGAGACGCCAGGAACGCAAACTGACTACCAATAAAATTGAGATTAGCAGTAAGGCCAATGGCAAAGTGGTCAGCATCGAGGCCATATTACGCTCGCCGATATAGGCAAACATCAGAGCGGCACTGGCAGCGGACAGCTGATAGTCCGGCCAGTTAGCGGCAAAATAAGCCAGCGCCCGCTGCTCCAGCGCAATTAATTCTTTGCTGCCAAGGTTATACAGTGTTGCGGTTAAACGGGTAGCGCTTTTATCGATATTCAACTGATTGTTCAGATCCAGGCCAAACGGCAAGGACATTTCATATAACAGTAAGTACTGCGCCGCCTCTGCTGCTGTTTCCGGCAGGCGGTAGAAGGCCAGATCATCCTGGTGCATATTTTTATTCAGCCGCTTCAGCACATCACTGAGCGTATTGACATGCATCACTTCCGGCTGCTCTGCTAACCAGTTGCTGAAGCTTTCCAGTGCCTGCAATAATTCCGGCTGATTAACCGCGCCGGCAACGCCACCATTAAGCGCAAAATCAATACTGGTAAAGCCACTGAGGTTTTGTTCCATAAAGTCATTCGCCTGGCGGAAACTGGTGCTGCTGGCAAAGTATTTATTCGGTTCGTCATTGACGCGATTTAACGGCAGCAGCGCTGTACAAAGCAGTGTCACCAGCACGAACCCCCAAAGTAAGAGCCGCTGACGCTGAATAACCCATTCAGATAAACGCGCCATAGTGCCAGAACTTTGCTGTATGGTAGCGGCCCGTAACGGCAGAAATTGCATCAGCACCGGTAACAAAGTCAGACTAAAGACGCAGGCCAGCATCACGCCCAGTGCGGTCAGATTACCCAGATCCCGTAAAATTGGCACTTCAGAGAAATTTAGCGTCAGAAAGCCGATAGCAGTGGTTACACTGGTAATCACTACCGGTTGCCAATTACGCTGCAAACTGTATTGAATAGCTTGTGATTTTGTCTTGCCATCGGCCAAAGCAAATTGCATAGATGCCAGCAAATGCACGGAGTCCGCAACGGCCAACGTCATCAGAATGGTCGGCACGTTGACGGTCGCAGTACTCATAAACAGCCCTAGCCAGCCTGCGATACCCAGGGTTGAAGTTACAGTTACCACTATTATCAACAAGGTCGCCAGCGCACCGGCGATCGAGCGCAGTAACACTGCCAGCATCAACATAATAGCCGCCAGCATTATCGGAACCAGTGCACGGACATCCTGTTCTGCCTCAGAGGCAAAGGCATAATTCAGCGCGATGATACCGGTATGGTGGAATTCGACGTTAGGATAACGCGCTGCAAATTGTGCTGATAAGTCACTGACAAATGACCAAATTTCAGTAACCTGCTGTTGCTGTGTTGGTTCAGGCAATTGCACCGTGATGTTGATCGCCGTCACCTTACCATTGGCTGCCACCAAGCGGTTCACCAGAGCCGGTTCAGCAATGGCAATGTCACGGATAACCAGACGCTCCGCAGCAGAGAGCTGCGAGTTCGGCACCAGATCGGCAACCACCAGGTCGTCGACCTCGGCTGTGGTGTGCTGAAAATTACTCAGCGAATCAACGCGGATTGAATAGGGTGTCTGCCAAGCGGCCTCGGTATATTCGCGGATTAATTGCAACATTTCCGGTTGAAAGACGTCACCGCTGCGCGGTGCTATACCAATCAGAATATTGTCGCTTTTGTTAAATTCCAGCTGCATCTGCTCAAAGGCTTGCAGCTGTGGATTATCTTTAGCAAAGAAGATCCGGTAATCACCGCGGAAATACAACTGGCCCAGCCCGATGCTACTTAACACGATAAAACAAAGCGATAGCGCCAGAATTAACCAGCGGCCGCGCAGGATCAGAGGCTGAACTGAAGCCATAGGGCGTACTCCATTACCGCTTACTCCATCTTTTAGACTGTGGTTAAAGTGTATATCGGAATTATCGGCCTGCCGCTGAAAAACTACAAAATTTCTGTTTGTTGAATAGCTTGCTTTGAAGCGATAACAAAAAACCCAAAAACTTGCATTTATTTAACAATAAAATAAACTTTAATCTAACTCAGCTTGCAGGGAGCAATAATGTCACTGGCCATTATTTTTAGCCGCGCCCGCTATGGTCTGGCGGCCCCGCTGGTTACCGTCGAGGTACACCTGAGTAACGGCTTACCGGCTTTTCAACTGGTGGGCTTACCGGAAACCTCGGTAAAAGAAGCCCGGGATCGGGTGCGTAGTGCGCTGTTAAATAGCGGTTTTCAATTCCCGGACCGGCGCATTACTGTTAATTTAGCCCCTGCCGACTTACCGAAAGAAGGTGGCCGTTTTGATCTGGCGATTGCCCTGGGGATTATTGTCGCCTCTGGCCAGCTACCGGAAAAATGCACTGATCCCTTTGAATTTTGCGGCGAACTGGCGCTATCTGGCGAAATCCGGCCGATTCTAGGCGAAATCCCGCTGGCGATTGCTTGCCGCGATGCCGGACGCGCCGCCATTTTACCGATGACTAATGCCCAACAAGCGCAGCTGATCCCTGACGCGGCCGTGCATGGCGCCACCCATTTACTGCAAGTACACAGTTTCTTACTGGCACAGCAAGCCCTGCCCGCCATTCCATCTCTGCCTGACAAACCACCAGGCAACCCGCTGGATCTGGCGGATGTAAAAGGCCAGCCGCAAGCCAAGCGGGTGCTGGAGCTGGCCGCTGCCGGTGAACATAATTTGTTGTTATTCGGCCCGCCGGGTACTGGCAAATCGATGCTGGCACAACGCTTACCGGGGATCTTACCGCCGTTAACAGAAAGCGAAGCACTGGCAACCGCCGCTATTTACTCGATTGCCGGTATCGCCAGGGATCAGCAAGATTGGCAACAACGCCCATTCCGCTCGCCACATCATACTGCTTCTGCTGTCGCGCTGGTTGGCGGCGGCTCAGTACCCAGGCCGGGTGAAATTTCACTGGCGCATCACGGGGTGCTATTTTTAGACGAGGTTACTGAGTTTCCGCGTAAAGTATTGGATGTATTACGGGAACCCCTGGAAACCGGGACGATTCACGTTTCCCGGGCCGCAAGGCAGGCCGAGTTTCCGGCACAATTTCAGCTTGTGGCGGCGTTAAACCCCAGCCCCACCGGCCATCATGAGGACGGCCGCGCCAATCATGGTGAAATTCTGCGTTACCTGAACCGCTTGTCCGGGCCTTTTCTGGAACGGATTGAATTACAAATCGAAGTGCCGTTGTTGCCGGCGGGTAGCCTGAGCAGTCAGCAAGCGGAAGAAAGCAGCCAGCAGGTGCAGCAACGGGTGCTGGCCGCAAGGCAATTGCAATTAGCGCGTCAGGGCAAAGCCAATGCCCGTTTACTGGGGCGGGAGCTGAATCGCTACTGCCCACTGAGTAGCAGCGATGCGACGTTTTTAGAAAACACCCTACAGAAATTTAAATTATCAGCCCGGACCTATCACAAGCTACTAAAAGTCAGCCGTACTATTGCCGATCTGCAGCAGAGCCCGCAAATTGAGCGCCCCCACTTGCTGGAAGCGCTCAGTTATCGAGCCTTAGATCGGTTAATTCAATATCTGCGGCAATAGACCACTCAGTACTTACTGAATACCCTGCTGTAATTTCCATTTCAGGGTCTGACCACCGAAAAATGGCACTATCGGATGACCGTTTGGCAGAATAATTTCCGCCGGCACCTGCCATTCCTGTTGTACCAGCGTAATGGTGCCGCTGTTGCGCGGTAAACCATAGAAATCAGCACCATAGTGGCTGGCAAAGGCTTCCAGCTTATCGAGGCAGCCCAGCTCATCAAACACCTGCGCATATAACTCGATAGCACTGTGCGCGCTGTAGCAGCCGGCACAGCCGCAGACCGATTCTTTGCGGTGTTTTTCATGCGGCGCCGAGTCGGTGCCGAGGAAAAACTTGGCTGAGCCGCTGGCCACCGCGGCACGCAGTGCTTCCTGATGAGTGCGGCGTTTTAATACCGGCAAGCAGTAGTTATGCGGCCGGATACCACCGACTAACATATCATTACGGTTCAACAGTAAATGCTGTGGTGTAATGGTCGCCGCCACATTAGCTGAGGCTTCGGCGACAAAGCTGGCGGCGTCAGCAGTAGTAATATGCTCAAACACCACCTTTAGTGACGGCAAGCGGGCAACGATATGCTGCAAATAGCGATCAATAAATACTTTCTCACGGTCAAAAATATCAATCTCGTGATCGGTCACTTCGCCATGGATCAGCAGCAACATACCCGCTTCGGCCATTGCCTCAAACACCGGGTATAAGGCATCCAGTGCCGCGACACCTGAGCTGGAGTTTGTCGTGGCACCGGCCGGATATAACTTAGCCGCCACGACCCCTGCCGCTTTGGCTTGCTGAATATCAGCTTTGCTGGTTTTATCGGTTAAATATAAGGTGACCAGCGGCTGAAAGCGGCTACCGGCCGGCCGTGCTGCCAGAATACGATCGCGGTAGGCAACTGCCATCTCGGCGGTGGTAACCGGCGGTACTAAATTAGGCATCACGATAGCCCGCTGAAACACCCGCGCCGTGGCCGGTACGGTTTCCAGTAACATATCGCCATCACGAAAATGCAGGTGCCAATCATCGGGGGTTTGCAGCGTTAAAGTCGTCATCGGTAAGCTCCGGCCGGCTGGAAAAGTTGCGCTATGATAGCAGGGATAGCCCGCTGACGAAATTACTGCTCAGGCTTTTTCAGTCGCCACCAGCTCTGCTACACTTGCTTACATGGCAGCGATTCTGCTGCTACACCAACCAGGAAACCTTGCCATGTCAGACTTTGACCTCGACTTAGACCATTTAGATTTTGACGCCGCCGAAGATTCCGTCGCTGCCCAGCTGGCTGCTGCCAACAGCGCTGCCGCCGAACCGCAGTTTGGCGATGACGATGACGAGTGTAGCGGCGGCGCCTGCAAGATTTAGTAATCGTCTAGTGACCGAGGGCTTTAGCCCAGATCACTGAACCTAAAATACACAAAGTACCGGCCAGCATCAGCAACGAGAACGGTAATGCCGTGCCGGTATAAAGTAAGCCCAACAACGGACCGGCCAAAGCGCCACTACCAAAGCGTAAGGTACCAATTACTGCCGTTGCGGTGCCACTGTGTTGTGGAAACTGCATCAGGATCAGCGCATCAGCATTCGTCGCCATCAGCCCTAAGCTGGCCATCAGCGGCGCAATACTTAATACCGTAAACCATAACCCCAACCCGGCTGCATTCACCGCCGTCAGGCTGGTTGCCGCCAATAAAGCCAGCACCAGGCCAATACTCAGCATTCGCATTGGCCCCAGCCGGGTTACCAGGCGACTGTTAGTAAAGTTTGCCAGCATCAAAGCAGAGACGTTTAAACCAAATAGCAGCGCAAATAGCTGCTCGCTAACGCCGAAATAGCTGATATAGACAAAAGATACGGCCGTGAGAAAGGTAAAAAAGCTAAAGGACGCAAACATTGAAATGGCGATAAAAGGCCAGGCTGAGCGGTTGGCAAACACCTGCTGATAGCCGCTAAAAAATGCCGGCCGGGCGCTATTGCCACTTTGTTGTTTAATCTCTGGTAAAAAGTGCCAGCACAATAGCAGCATAATGGCGGCATACAACGCCAGCAACGAAAAGATATGCTGCCAGTGGGTGACATACATCACACCGCTGCCAATCGCCGGGGCGATTAACGGTGCCAACATCATAATCATCGACACATACGACATGCCCTTAGCCGTATGCTGTTGGTAAAGATGCCGCACTATACCGGGGATCACTACGGTCGCCGCCGCACCACAAAATGCCTGCAGCGCACGCCAGAGCAGGAAACCTTCGATACTGCTTACCAGACTCAACGCCACACTGGCTACCAGAAAGCCGGCTAAGCCAAATAATGCCAGTGGGCGGCGCCCCAACATATCAGCCAAGGGACCAAATAACAGCATTCCCAGCGCATAGGCTGCGAGATAAATACTTAACGATTGTTGTACCAGAGCATTAGTAGTAGCTAAGGCTGAGGCCATCAGCGGTAAGGCTGGCAAATACATATCTATTGCCAGTGGGGTGATAGCAATCACTGCAGCCAGTAACATCACTTGCCAGAGTGAGGGTGAGACGAATTTCATGACAAACCTCCGGGAGGGCGCATCATAACGGCTCAGCCCTGCGACAACCAGAGCGAAATTTCGTTAGAAAAGCGGCCTTTGGCTGCAAAATGCCGAATGGTTACCGCCGCTGCTGTGCGTTGAATCTGACACCGATTCACTCTATGATAACCAGACTAAACCTGTGACGCCGTGTTAACGTACAAGCAGGTATCGCCGCTAAGAGTACAGCATGAAAGATAAAGCCACCTCTTTTGATATCGCCTATCTGGCCGGAGTGTCGCAATCCACGGTGTCCCGTGCACTGCGCGACAGCCCGCAGGTAAACAAAGAAACCCGCGAAAAGGTGCAGGCGATTGCCCGCCAGCTGAACTATAAGGTGGATAAAAATGCCAGTAACCTGCGCAAACAGCGTAGCAGCACGCTGGCGTTACTGCTGTTTGAAGATCCCACTACCGACGAGTCGCTGATCAATCCGTTCTTCTTATCGATGCTTGGCAGCATTACCCGCGCCTGCGCCCGTAACGGCCAGGATCTGCTGGTGTCGTTTCAGCAACTCAGTGACGACTGGCATGCCGACTATGAAGACAGTAAAAAAGCTGATGGCATTATCCTGCTCGGCTATGGCGACTATGTTGACTACGAAGAAAAGCTGGCCAAATTACTGGCGCAGCAAACCCACTTTGTCTGCTGGGGGGCCGAAGTATTAGGCCATCCGGAATTTACCATTCGCAGCAATAACTGGCAGGGTGGTTATCTGGCCGGTGAGCATTTACTGCATACCGGCCACCGCCATTTTGCCTTTATTGGTAATGCCTCAGAGGGCAGCCCGGAATTCAGTGCCCGCTATCAGGGCTTTATTGATGCGCTGGCCAAAGCCGGCATTACACCACAACAGGTACCGCATTTTGATGCGATCTCAACCGAAAGTGCCGGTGATCAAGCCACCGCCGCCTTGCTGGACAGTGGTGTCAGTATTGATGCGATTTTCTGTGCCAGTGACTTGATTGCGATTGGCGTAATGCGCTGCCTGAAACGTCGTGGCATTAACGTGCCAGAGCAGATCGCTGTGATGGGCTTTGATGATATCCCCGCCGCCTCTTTTGCCTCACCGGGCTTAAGTACTATTCAGCAGGATACCAGCAAAGCCGGTGAGCTATTAGTGAATAACCTGCTGAAACTGATCAACAACCAGCCGATTACCGATACACTAATCGAACCTAAGCTGGTGGTACGGCAATCCTGTGGTGCTGCCGGCAATAGCGCTAGCTAGGCCGTTAACTTGCCGGTAATACCGCAGTCTCAGACGAAGTTGGCACAGCTTGCCGGCCGGCCAGCTGCTCCAGCGCCTCGCGTAAGGTTGGGTAAAACGTCAGCTGCCCCGGCTCTGGTTTAACGCCGGCCTTAGCCAGAGTTTTTAGCGGCTGAAACTGCAAGTCAGCGATCAGTAATTCCACCCCTTGCTTACGACAGCTGTGTAATAGTTTGTCTAACGCCGCCAAACCACCAGCATCTAACAGTGGTACCCCATCCATATAGAGTACCAGCCCCCGCTGCTGCTGGCTGAGCAGTGCTACTTCGGCGAAAATCCGATCGGCAGCGGCAAAAAACAGCGGGCCGCTGATTTTTAATACCTTCCAGCCTTCGGGTAATACCTGTTCAACTTGCTTGCGGTTGCTGCTGATATCGGTGACCTTAGTCATCGCAGCAATATCTTTCATAAACAGCATGGTTGCCAGCAAAATACCGGCGGTAATGGCGATCACCATATCAAATACTACGGTCAGTAACAGGCAGACTAAAAACACCAGCACATCGCCACGTGGCGCGGTTTTGAGTAAGTGCCAGGCTTTCGGCGCTTCACTCATGCCCCAGGCCACCATCACCAACAGCGCAGCTAAAGCTGCCATTGGCATATACGCCAATACCGGTGTTAGCAGTAATAATGCCAATAATACCACCAGCGCATGCACCATGCCGGCAATCGGTGATTGCGCACCAGCCCTCAGATTAGCCGAAGAGCGCGCCAGCGCCGCAGTGGCAGTAATGCCGCCAAAGAACGGCGTAATAATATTACCGAGGCCCTGCCCCAATAATTCGCTATTCGCACTATGGCGCCGACCACTGGCATTATCCAGCACCACCGCACAGAGTAGCGATTCAATGGCCCCTAGCATGGCAATGGCAAAGGCGGCAGCCAATAAATCTTTCGCCAGCTGCCAGCTAAAACTCAGTGACTCACCTGCGGGGCCGGGCCGGTTCCAGGGCCAGTCAAAATAAGGTAAGTAAGGTGGCACCCCGGCAGCCAGGCTGCCATCAGCAGCGGTATAACTAAAACGCGAGGCCACCGTCGGTAAATCAATACCAAATTGCAGTAATAGCAACCCCAGTAAGGTACCGACCAAGAGCGCCGGCAGATGCGGCGGAATAGCAGTATTTAAGCGACGCCAGCCAATCATTACTGCCAGTGTGACAGCTGCGACCAACAGGCTTGGCCAGGCAAAGTGTGGTAATTGCTGGCCAAGTAACCAGATTTTATCGCCAAAATGCTCGGGTAACGCCGCCAATGGCAAACCAAAGAAGTCTTTGATTTGCAAAATAACGATCACAATCGCAATACCTGAGGTAAAGCCGAGGGTTACTGACTCCGGGATATATTCAATTAAGCGGCCCAAGCGAAACAGCGCCATCGCCACCAGCATCACCCCGGCCAGCACTGAGGCGAGCAGTAAACCACTTAAACCGTACTTTAACGCTATCGGATACAGGATCACCACAAAGGCCGCGGTCGGCCCGGAGATGCTAAAACGTGAGCCGCCGGTAAGGGCAATCACAAAGCCGGCGATAATAGCCGTATAAAGCCCATACTGCGGCGGTACACCGGATGCAATCGCCAGCGCCATCGCCAGTGGTATTGCAATAATACCGACCGTAACACCGGCCAGTAAGTCTTTGACCAGCTTGTGCCGGTTATAACCCTCGGCCAGACTCTCACGCAAAGCATGGCAAATCCGTAACGAAAATAAATGGGCGCGATGCGACATCCGGCATTCCCTTAGCTAAAGATAATAGTGTAAGTGTAGCGCGGACTTAGGCAGGGGACTATCGGCTTTTAGTCGGTACTGTCAGAACAATTCTCTATCTTGTCGCTGCTTGCACAAGTAATTGTTTTAACTGTAACATCGGTTGACACCAAGTTATCAGTCGTGCTTTTTCGGCCATACCGGAGTCGGCATCATAATGCAGCAGTTAAAACACTATCGGCCCTTATTAGGTCTTAATTTTGATCAACGGGTGATTACTGCCTTTTGCCAACTCTGGCAGCAACTGGGAAGTGCAGAGTTCCCGGTGGCAGTAATGGATGTGTTGGAAGCAGTTTGCCCGACAGACTCCTGCGGCATTCTGGTTTATTACCGTGAACGTAAACCGCTTAGCTTGCTGCATCGTTTTAATCCGGTAGAACGTCAGGTTCCGGCAAATATCTACTCGACCGGGCCTTATGCACTGGATCCGCAATATTTGTTATTTTTATCCGGCTGTGACACCGGCGCGTACTGGTTACGAGATATTGCCCCTGATGATTTCTACAGCAGTGAGTATTATCAGACTTTTTATTCTAAAACCGGCGTCGCAGATTCAATTGATGTGCTGTGGCGTCTGGATAACGATACCGCACTGGTATTTTTTATGCAGCGGAATATTCATAGCTCAGAATTTACGCCCGAAGATTTAATTGCCTTGCGCATGGTACTGCCGATTTTATCTGCTGCGCTAACCCGACATTATCAGCTGCACCAGCCAGTAATCCCGCTGCCATCTGAAGATAAAACGCATCAACAGGTTCAATGCACCCTGGCCCATTTTGCCAGCTCTTTGCTCACCAAGCGCGAACGTGATGTCTTGCTCTATCTACTACGGGGTTACTCTTCAGCGCTCACCGCTGAGAAGCTGCATACCTCTGATGGCACAGTGAAAATTCACCGCAAGAATATTTATCGCAAACTGGAAATCGGCTCTCAGGCAGAATTATTTTCTCTCTTTATCAGTTGTATTCCCTACGCCCGTCCAGACGAAGACTCAGACCCATTACTGTTATACCAGAACCAAAAATCGCCTATCGCTTAAGGAATAGTCAAAGCACCTCTCCCACGACGAGGTTGGTATTTTTTATTCCTAACTGGATATGTTCTCATTTTGCACGACTGTCTATGATGAATCGATATCAGAATAAAGTTTGAGCAACCCCAGCTCAGCTTTGACCCTAACATCCAATAAGACGACCGCAATAAGCCGGAGCGCATCATGAAAGCAAAACGTACTGCTGTCTTAAAATATACCGCTGTTGCGGTGTTACTCGCATTAAGTCACCCTGAAGCCAGAGCAGATCTCTCTGTCGGCTCGGTGTATGGTCAGGCGCCTACTGGCAGTACTATTACCATTAGAAACCTGGATACCGGGCTTAAACGAGAGTTAACAGCTGATGCTCAGGGCCGTTTTGTTTTCTCACAGCTACCAACCGGCCGCTACCAGTTAATTGCTAACGGTAAAACACTGGAGCTGAACGTTGTGATTGGTACCGGTACCCCGGTTGACCTGAATCAGACACAACCAGAACGTATTGCGGTCGTTGGTAACCGGATAAGTCGTATCGATACCTCCTCGGTAGAATCCAGTACCGTTTTCAGTGCAGAACAACTGGCTAGCCTGCCAATCGGCCGTGATGTGTCAGACGTTGCCCTGTTAGCACCCGGTACCGTGCGTGGCGACAGCGGCTTTGGTAAACTCGCCTCCTTTGGTGGTGCCTCGGTTGCAGAGAACGGCTATTATATCAACGGCTTTGACGTGACTAATGCCAGAACATTTTTAAGCTATGCCAGGCTGCCGTTCGACGCTATTGGTGAACAGGAAGTGAAAACCGGTGGCTTTGGGGCGGAATATGGCCGGGCACTGGGCGGTGTAATCAATATCGCTACCAAAAAAGGGACCAATGACTGGCAGTTTGACACTACCGCGGTCTGGACTCCGTCCGCACTCAGTGCTTCAGGAAAAGATGTAGTCAGCCGTACTGGCATTGCTGGCGATTATGGCTATTACTCTGCATACCGCTCTGCTGATCAATCGAACCAGGTCTCCGTGAGTGTTGGCGGCGGCGGTGCCCTGATCCAGGACAAGCTGTTTATTTACGGCCTGGTGGAAGGCAAACGCGATACCACCGATATTTACTCCGTCGATCGCAGCAGTACCAGCCGCAACACCTCGCCGAATTATCTGGCGAAACTGGACTGGTATATCACAGATAACCATATTGTTGAATTTACGGGCATTTCGAACAAAGAAGAAACCGACTATCAACTTTTTTTAAACCCGGACGACCAGTATTACACCGGGCGTCATGGTAACCCCCGCACAGCCTTTACCCAACATGATGGTGGTACTATCCTGATTGGTAAATATACCGGACACCTTACCGACAATTTTAGCGTTGGCTTACTGTACGGCAAATTAGATCAGGACTCGGCTTATGTGACACCCGATCCGTTACCGGGTGACGAATGTCCGCTGGTCGATATCTATGATCAGGATACTGACGACGTGATTGATGTCGGTTGCTGGAACAATATCAACGTCAGAACCCTGGATTTTGGCCCGGATAATGACCAGCGTACCGCGTTTCGGATTAATGCCGAATGGCGCCTGAACAACCATACCATCCGTTTTGGTTTTGATGACGAAACCTTCAGATCCCGCATTGCCGGTGCCGAATATTCCGGTGGTGTGTTTTACCGCCTGTATACCCCAGTGGACTTCGCTGATCGCTGGAATGGGGTAAACATTGAGCCAGGTGCCCATGTCGTACGTAAGCGCACCCGGACTTCCCCGTCTGGCAAATACGAAGTGAAAAACCGGGCCTTTTATTTGGAAGATAGTGTTTATCTGACTGATAACTTGATGGTCTATGCCGGCTTACGCAACGAGTCCTTTGACAACCTGAATGCGGATGGTCAATCCTTTGTCGATGCCAGCGATATGTTAGCTCCACGGCTGGGGCTGGTGTGGGATGTCAACGGTGATGCCACTGCCAAGTTCTACGCCAACGCTGGTCGTTACTTTATTCCAATCGCCGCCAACACCAACGTCCGCGCGTCAAACTGGCAGTATGTAACAACGGAATATTATCTGTATAACGGTGAAGTTGATCCGGTCACCCGGGCACCCGTGCAGTTAGGCCAGAAATTAGGCAGCACTCTGACCAGCGGCCGCAATACCTCGCCGGATCCGGCGACCGTTGCCTCTGCAGATCTGGAGCCTATGTTGCAGGATGAACTGATTGTCGGTTATCAGCGCGAGCTGAATGCGGACTGGAGCGCCGGCGTCAGCCTGATCCTGCGTGAAGTCAAAAACGGCGTAGATGACTACTGTGGCAGACAGGCTTTTATCGATTTTGCCGCCGATCAGGGTTATGCCGACTTTGACCCGGACACACTGTCTACCTGTATTATTCTGAATCCGGGCCGCGACCTGCAAATGGATATGGATCTGGCCGGAGACGGTAACTTGCAGCGCGTTACCGTACCCAATAGCTATCTGCAATTGGAAGAGTATAAAAGAACCTACAAAGCGCTGGAGTTCTCGGTTGAACGTGCCAAAACCGATGGCTGGTATGCCAGACTCAGTTATGTGCTGGCGAAAAGCTCAGGTAACAGCGAAGGTTTGGTCAACAGCTGGCTGGAATCGGAATCACCGGGTCTGACCAATGACTTTGACCATAAAGTCTATGTCGATGGTACTGACGGTGATTTATCCAATGACCGGCGCCATACTCTGAAATTATTTGGCGGCTACGATATCACTGAGCAGCTGGAGTTAAATGCCAACTTGCTGGTGCAATCTGGCAGACCGGTCAGCTGTTTTGGTTATGCCCCTTTCAGCGTGGATGATCCGGAGTATGAAGTATTTGAACGTTATGCGGCTTCTACCCTGTACTGCCGGAATGCCAATGGCGTACAGGAGTTGACCAACCGCGGACAATTCGGCCGTACTCCGTGGACCTTTACAGTAGACATTGGTGTTAACTACCATCCGGGCTGGTTACCCGGCTTAACGTTGCAGGCCAGCATTTTCAATTTGCTGAACACGCAGCAAGTTACCGAGTATGATGAAAAAGGTGATTTGACGCTGGAAGACAGCGGACAAAACCCGAACTTCCTGAATGACCTTAACTTCCAGACACCGCGCTCTGTCAGGCTGACCGCCCGCTACAGTTTCTAAGTGTCTGATGTGTCCGGGTTAACACCCGGACACTGCCCCGGAAAGTATTATGCCCACATTATCCTTACCTACCCTGCTCCTTGGGAGTTTGCTCTTCGCTCTGAGTGGCACGGAGGCAAGCGCAACCGGTAGCAAGCCCGCTCCCGGTAAAGAGCTTTGGCTGTTCGGTGGCGGTGAACCCATCTGTTCCAGTGTGGAACCGCAAAAATGCCTGCCTGAATTCAACCAGCAAGCTGCAGAATTCTTCGCCCAAACCGAAGCTATCCGTCATAAAGTGTTTCAGGTTGATGCCGCAACGTTACAGCGCTGGCAGCAATCTGAACTTTGGCCAGACAGCACACAACGGCGGCAGCACCTGCAGTCAGCCTTATTGCCACTGTTAACCGCTGTACTGGGCCAGCCACTGGCCGAACCTGACTGGCATCACCACTTTAACCATCTGGAACTGACGGGCGATGAACAAAGCCTGCTGGATGACTGGTTTGAAATACGGCCACTGACGCAAAACGGCGCCACCCGGACCATGCAAGTGTATTATGCCGGTACACCGGATTATGTCAGAGCCATGTTTGAGGCATTCGTTGCCTCCGGTCGCGAACGGGCAACGGCCAGAACCGGTAAGGTAGTGCTCCGGCCGCGGCTGGTGCTGATTACTGCCTCCTCTTACAACGTGTTTGAATGGGTAGACTACTATCAGCAGTTATTTACAGCAGCAGGGGCGGAAGTGGTCTGGCTACCGATCGAACCGGCGATAATTCAGGGGAGCCCTTGTGCTGAGCTGGACCAGCAACGCCTATTCTGGAATGGACAATTACAGCGGCAAGCCCGATACCCGGAGCTGGCAGCTTACCAGCAACAATTTTGTCAGCAACAGGAAAAGCTGACTGAATTGGTTGCCAGTGCCGATTTGTTTTTTATCAATGGTGGCGATCAATCGTTAACCATGCGCAGTTTGCAAGATTTCAACGGCAACTGGACTGAAGTTGCGGTTATGTTGCAGCAAAAACTAGCCGAAGGAATACCACTGGGTGGATCCAGTGCCGGCACCGCCGTGCAATCAGGTCGCCCGGGAAGCAACATTCCGATGCTCAGCGGCGGCAGTACCGCCAGTGCGCTGCTAAATGGCACCCTGGCCACCGATGCCGACCGTCCGCTCTGCCAGCTGTTTCAGCAGTGTAATCCTTTATTAGGTGAGCCCGTGTTAACTTATAAAGCCGATGGCGGCCTGCAAAGCTTTACCCTGGGCGTATTAGATACGCACTTTCGCGAGCGGGCACGGGAAGGCCGGCTGATGAAACTGCTGCTTGATAGTGGCGCCAACACCGGCGTCGGCATTGATGAAGCCACACTATTGCGGGTGAATTTTGTGACGGCGGAACAGGCTGAGCTTAGCGTAATGGGGCCGGGTGGCGTGTGGATCGTCCAGACAACCCCCTCATTACATTCAGCCCCTAACGCACAAGGTTGGCGGCTTAGCGGGATGCAGGCCAGCCGTTTACTGGCCGGCGATAGCGCAACGTTAAGCAGCACAACCATTCAGGTCAGATTACATTGTCCTGAAACCAGCCACTATCCGGCGCAACAGATCGATGTCTCCGCTTTTGCTGAAAAGGCACAATGGCGCTGGTTACAGCAGGGCGGCAAGGTGCAGGCTTGCCAACGTGAGGATCAGCAATGGCGTTATCAGCAATTACCGCTGATACTGGAAGTGAATAATGCAAACTCATAACCTTGATCACCGTGGCTGGCAGATGCCAGATACGCTACTTATCGTATTCGCCGTTTTGTTATTTGCTGCGTTATTGGCCTGGTGGTTGCCCCCCGGGGTTTATCAGACTCTGACGGATCACGCCACAGGACGGCAAATTATTCAGGCCGACAGCTATCGTGCTGTTACCGACGGTGCCGCATTAGCCTGGTTTGCCAGCGGCGAGAAAACCAGCATCTTAACGGCGTTTTATGACGGCATGACCTCAGGTTCGCGCCATAATGCCGCTATCGCGGTGGTGGTCTTTATTCTGATGGTAGGTGGCAGTTTTGGCTTAGTCCTGCATACCGGCGCCGTAGAACAGGCTCTGCGCTGGCTAATAGCTAAATTACAGCACCGGGCGTTATTATTACTGCCGGTGCTTGCTACATTATTCTCCCTCGGTGGCGCCATTTTTGGGATGGGTGAAGAAGCTATGGCCTTCGCCATTCTGTTAGCGCCGTTAATCCGCTTAATGGGTTACGATGCCATTACCACTGTGCTGCTAACTTATGGTGCCACACAGCTTGGCTTTGCCACCTCATGGATGAACCCGTTTTCCGTTGCGATTGCCCAAAGCATTGCCGGCGTCGCGCCATTATCGGGTACCGGCTTTCGGATCGGGATGTGGCTGATCTTTACCGGCGTGTATATTCTCTGGATGGTGTGGCGGGCAGAGCGACATAAAACGCGTTCCGGCCAGTCAGAAATATTTAGCTTAACGCATAGCTTCAACTTTGGTCACCTGCTGGTGCTGCTAACATTATTTACAGGCCTGGCCTGGGTGGTTTGGGGCGTTGTGAGCCAGAGTTATTACCTGCGGGAAATTGCCACCCAGTTTTTTGTTATCGGCGTCATTAGCTGTTCATTGGGACTAATTTTTAAACTCAATAAAACGGCTAATTTAAATAGTTATGTTGAGGCCTTTAAACAAGGTGCCGCCCAGCTACTCCCCGCGGCCCTGGTTGTCGGCATTGCACAGGGCGTGATCCTGCTGCTCGGCGGCACCGATCCAACGCAGCCGACTGTTATTAATACCTTATTGCATCATACCGCCTCGGCTATTGCAGAGCTGCCGCAATGGCTGGCCGCGCAGTCGATGCTGGTTTTTCAAAGTGGCTTCAATTTCTTTGTCACCTCAGGCTCGGGGCAGGCTGCGATGACTATGCCTTTAATGGCCCCCCTATCGGATCTGGTTGGGGTGAGCCGGCAAACGGCGGTACTGGCTTTTCAGCTGGGTGATGGTTTATCTAACTTATTTTATCCCACTTCAGCGTCGCTAATGGGCACATTGGCTATTGCCGGCGTTGGCTTTGCCGACTGGCTGCGTTCTATGTGGTCGTTATGGCTCTTATTAACCGCAATGAGCATTGCTACCGTAACGCTAGCCGTGCTGATCGGCTTTTAACAAACAGGTGATACATGCTGACTCAAATTATTGGTGGAATCTGTTACAGCCCTGAACCCTTAGGCCAACAGGATGTCTGGGTAGCCGGACAATCTGTGATGGCATTAGGCAACCAGGATTTGCGCGGTAGCCTGGTGCAACAAGTGGATGCTTCTGACTGTTATGTCGTCCCCGGCCTGGTTGATTCCCTGGCGCATATTATCGGCGGCGGTGGCGAAGGCGGTTTCCGTACCCGAACTACCGAGTTAAAAACCGCAGATGCGATTGCAGCTGGTGTGACAACTCTGGTTGGCGTGCTCGGTACCGATGCCATTACCCGCACCCTGACCAATCTGCTGGCGAAAGCCCAGGCCATAAATGAAGAGGGGTTAACCTGTTACTGCCATACCGGTTCTTACCAGATCCCGGCAAAAACCCTGTTTGCTGATACGATGGATGACCTGGTACTAATTGATAAGTTTATCGGCGTGGGAGAAGTCGCTATTGCCGATCATCGCTCATCGCAACCCACTTACCAGGAGCTCGCCCGCCTCGCCTCACAAGCCCGGGTGGGTGGAATGCTATCTGGCAAAGCGGGAATTGTCAGTGTGCACGTCGGGCCGGCAGCTGCCGGATTAGAGCTGTTATGGCAGGTCGTAGCGCAGAGTGATATTCCGCGGACCCAATTTTACCCTACTCATATCAACCGCAATCAATCCTTGTTAGAACAAGGCTGGCAATGGCTGCAACAGGGGGGCTGGATTGACCTGACCACCAGTTGTACACCTGAGGATTTAGCCCAGGGCGAAATTAAGTGTGCCGCCGCCCTACAGCAAGCCTGGCAACGTGGCTTGGATTTATCGCGCCTGACATTCTCCTCAGACGCTAATGCTTCGCTGCCGTTCTTCAACGCAGCAGGTGATTTTATCGGTCTGGGCGAAGGGAAAATTCAGAGCTTATACCAGGAGATGGTTGATGCGGTCAGATTAGGCGTACCACTGGAACATGCGTTACGGGCTGTCACCCTAAACCCGGCGACTGTGCTGAAACTACCACATAAAGGTCGGTTGGCTGTCAAAGCTGATGCCGATATCCTGTTAATCGACAAGGCTTCCTTACAGTTAAGGGCTGTAATGGCCAAAGGCCGCTGGCTCTGGTCAGATGGCCGGGTTGCAGTAGAACGCAGCAGCTTATTCTTCGATTAATTAAGGCAGGAATTCCCGACTACGACGAGGTGCTGTAGTCGGGAACAGGGAGAGACCTTATTGGCTTTGCAGCACCACTAAACCATAGGGAGCCAGCTGACTGGCATTAAGATCAAAACCCCAGCTGGCATTGAGCTTGCTATCCAGGGTGGCACTGATATCTAACGGCTGCTCGCTCAGGTTTAGTACGAAGCGGGTATGGCTGCCATTTAGCTCGCGGTCAATCTGCAGCAGGCCGGCAGCAGGTTCTGTCACCTGATAGCTGCCTGCCAGTTTTAGCTCGGGCCGCTGCTTTTTCTGCGCGATTAAGAACTGATACAGCCGCCACAGTGAGTCTGGCTGGGCTTGCTGCTCTGCTACGGTATTACCACCGGCGCTTAACTGCTGCTGTAAAAAGCCCGGCCACCAATCGGCAAACTGCACGGTAAACTGCTCTTTTTGCTCTACCCAGCTAAGCGGCGCTGCGGTAAAGCCAGCCTGGGTCTCAGTGTTCCACAGCATAGGTGCGCGTTTGTATACATCGTGGCCACTTTGCGCCTGCGTTAAGCCAATCTCTTCACCGTAGTAAAGATACTTAGTACCGGGCGAGCTAAACAGCATGGCGGCGGCCAGTTTGGATTTTTGCAGTACCGTCGCACGATCACCGCTTAACTGAAAAGCGACGCGATCCTGATCATGGTTAGTTAAAAACGGCGTGAAGAACGCCAGTGGCGCGGACGAGTCCAGACGGCGTTGCAGGTTTTCCTGTAGCGGGTGTAATTCGCCACTTTGCGTACCGCTAATAGTACCAAACTGCGCGGCATTGCCGGCATTTTGCTGCAGCTGACCAATAATTTTATAACCCACTTCAAAGTCAAAGCCCTGATCCAGCCCTTCACCGTTGCCCCAATATTTGGCGGCAATCGGGATATCTACCCAGGCTTCGCCAACTAAATAGGCTTCCGGGTTCACGCTTTTTACAAAGGCATTAAAATCGCGCCAGTAATCAATGGTCGCCGGCAAATCGGCCTGACCATCCGGGCCACTTTCCATCACAAAACGCACCGCATCTAAGCGGAAACCGGCCACACCCTTGTCCAGCCAGAATTTCGCCATCTTCTTCATTTCGGCCACCACATCCGGGTGTTCTAAATTCAGATCCGGTTGGGTCGCACCAAAGGCAGCGTAATAATACTCACCGCGCCGCTCATCAAAGTGCCAAACTGCGTCCGGCTGATCATTATCAGCCCAGGCGTGGCCCCAGCCTTCGCCTTTGGCTGGTAAGTCCTTGCGCCAGACAAAATAATCTTTATAGGGCGCGATGCCTTCGGCTGACTTTTGAAACCACTCGTGTTCACGCGAGATATGGTTAATCACTAAATCCAGAATCACCTTAATGCCTTTGGCATCGGCCGCCTGAATAAAGGCTTCAAATTCTGCCATGCTGCCGTAGTCACGCTCCACCTGATAAAACTCAGTAAAGTCGTAACCGTGATAGGAGGGCGCTTCAAACATCGGCGTTAACCAGATGGCGTTAATACCCAGCTCCTGTAAATACGGCAGCTTGGCGGTCATACCATTGAAATCGCCATGGCCATCGCCGCTAGTATCGTAAAAGCTACGCGGCCAAATCTGATAAAACACCGCATCCTGCCACCAGGGGCCAGACTCGGCTGCTGCGCTCGCCGCCAGTGGTGCGGCAACAGTTTCAGTTTGCTGTGGCGCCGGCTTGCAGGCACTAAGTGCCAGCGCCAGCGTCAGCGCGGTTAATGAGGTTTTTAACATGGTTTATCCCTTTACTGTTTCGGTTTTTACCCGCAACACATAAAGTGCCGCTATCACATAACTGACGCCACCAATCGCCAGCGCATAAATCGCCTGCCCCTGGAACAGATAACCCACCAGGCTACCCAGAATGGCTGCCGCCAGCAGCTGCGGCAGTACGATAAAGATATTAAACATGCCCATATACACCCCCATTTTATGGGCGGGTAAACAGTTAGATAACAGCGCGTAAGGCAGTGACAAAATCGAGGCCCAGGCAATACCAATGGCAATCATCGGTAACCACAGCAGCGCCGGATCTTTAATCAGGAAGAAGGAGAATAAACCCAGAGCGCCGAATAGCAGGTTAATGCAGTGCGCTTTTTGCGTACTGGTGGCTTTAACCAGTAGCGGGATCAGCAAGGCAGCAATGGCGGCGAAACCGTTATACACCGCAAACAATACCCCAACCCAGTCAGCGCCATTGTTATAGGCTACCGAAGTCGTATCGGTGGTGCCATAGTGGTAGCTGGTGACGGCGGCGGTGGTGTAGATCCACATCGCGAATAACGGAAACCAGGAAAAAAACTGCACCACGGCCAGTTGGCGCATGGTTTTCGGCATGGTAAATAAATCATCTGTCAGCTGCACCAGCATATTGCGGTTTTGCTGTTGCTTAAACCAGCTGGCCGCCCATTGCAGTAAACCAAAGGCGGCAATTAAGGCGCCAAGTAAATACAGTTGCTTATCCAGCTGCCAGAACCCAACCGCAGCAAAGGCTGCTACACCAATTACTACGGCTGCAGCACCACTGCGCCAGTAATCCTGAGCCGGGGTTGCCATAGGCGCACTGGGGTGTTCTGCCTGCTCCGCGGCATCAAAAGCAGCCAATTGCTCCGGGCTATATTCTTTACTGGAAATAATGGTCCAACCCACCGCTAAAAACAGTACCACACCACCGGCATAGAAAGAGTACACCACCGAATCCGGGATCATGCCTTCGGCAGCAGTATTGGCTACACCAAACCAGTTGGTCATAATCCAGGGTAAGGCAGACGCGACCACGGCACCGACACCGATAAAGAACGATTGCATGGCAAAGCCGGTTGGCCGCTGCTGTTTGTTCAGGTTATCACCGACAAAGGCGCGAAACGGCTCCATCGTCACGTTAATGGCGGCGTCTAAAATCCACAGCATACCGGCGGCGATCCACAAGGTCGGCGAGTTTGGCATAATCACCAGCGCCGCGGTAGTGGCTAAAGCGCCGTATAAAAAGAACGGCCGGCGGCGGCCCAGCCTAGTCCAGGTTTTGTCACTAAAGTGGCCGATGATCGGCTGAACCAGTAAGCCGGTTAGCGGGGCGGCGATCCACAGGATCGGAATTTGCTCCATGTCGGCGCCCAGGGTTTGGAAGATCCGGCTGACGTTGCCATTTTGCAGGGCAAAGCCAAACTGAATACCAAAAAACCCAAAGCACATATTCCAAATCTGCCAAAAGCTGAGGTTTGGTTTGGTTTGCATAATGCTGTTCTCTTTTGCGGTTTTATAATTATTTACCTGTCAGGCTGTTTGATACCTGCATTTACCGGCAAGGACAAGATGAATACGTATTCAGCAAGCACCGGTACTACTGCGGCGCCGGTGCTGTGAGGTTTTAGAGTCCGGCAAACACAAACGGCTGGGCCGGCTTAAACTGGGCCAGCGCATCGCCGGCATACACCTGATGCTCTGCCAGCCGCAACTTGCGCACCGGTTGTCCGGCACTAAAGTTGACCTGGCGGATATCAACCCAGAATACGTTAGGCGTTAGCGCCGTTTCAAAGTAGTAGGTCAGGTTTTTATGATCCGCCAGACTGCGCCAGCGGGTAGAGGAAATATTGGGTTCGGCTTCGGAAGAAATACCAAAGGGCACCGAGGCATTGCGAATCACACTAAAGACGCTGGCCACCGCCAGTTTCGCATCGCTGGTTTGCGGTATCGCATTTAAGTAAAACGATGCCCGGACAAAGCGGTCAGCGGCCCGGTTAGTACCGGGTAACATCACGGTGCCACCAATTTGCTGCCAGTATTCATTAATCGCCAGCTGCTTTTCAAAAATCGGTGAATTGGTCATCACGGTATAGTCAGGGCTATGGTGGATCACCAGTTTGCCATCCAGATACTCAAATACCGCATTATCCCCACTGGCATCCGACAGCGACAGATGGAGGGTCGCAAACTTACTGGTGCCCGGAATATCAGCCGACACAATAACAAAAGGTTCCTGCCGCATAAAGGCCACCGCTTCGGCCACGCTGGCAAAATTATCCAGCATATACTGCACCCAGGCGGCGATAGACAACCCCGGCGCCTTGCCGTCGTAATCGGCATAGCGTGACTCGACCAACCACAATAAATTCGCCACCAGACCTTTTTCATTCATGCCATCAGCGCTGGCAATATCGAAGGCGCTGGCGACTACACTGCCATATTTGGCGGTCCAGCGTACCGAGTTGGGGCCGACCTCGCCCTGGCGCTCGATACCGCGCGGAAATAACCAAAGATTCGCCGGAATTTCATCTTTCCAGTCCATGGAGCGGGCGGTAATAATGGTTTGCTCCGGGCCCTTATAGACAGCCCGGGTACAGGCATCGCTTACTGCCACAGGCAGCATTGCAGTCAGACAAGTCACAGCAAGCAGTTTTTTAATTCGCATTGGAAAGTCCCTGTTAAACAATGAAAAAATCACTGCTAACTATGGCAGAACAGTCGCAGTTTAGCGAATATCTAATACCAATACGCCCCGCGCCGGCACGGTTAGCTGTTGTTGCAGCTGCAATTTTGCACCGGTTAGCACCTCTGTGGCCTGCACCTTGGCTGGCAGCACCTGCCTAAAACGTGCCAGCTCCAGTGTTACCGGATGCGGTTGCTTATTCATCACCACCATCACAGTTTGTTGCTCGTTATAGCGGAAATAGGTATAGGTGCCGCGATCCGGGGCAAAGTGCAGTAGCTTACCCTGATGGATTGCGCTGGCAGTTTTACGCCAGTTTAGCAGCCGGCTGACCAGTTGCTGCGCCATACGCTGGGTATCCGTTAACCCCACGCCGGTAAAGGCATTGACCTTGTCACCCGCCCAACCGCCGGGAAAATCAGCCCGTACCTTGCCATCATCGCGCTGTGGCGGGCTGGTCAGCGCCAGCTCAGTGCCATAAAACAGCTGTGGAATACCGCGCATGGTAAAGAGATAGCTCAGCGCCATCCGGAACAAGTCTTGATCTTCGCCCAGCACTGAAAATAAACGGGCAGTGTCATGGTTACCCTCAAAGATCACCAGATTAAAGGGATCGGCATAGACATGATCGTTACTCAGCATTTCATACAGGCGGATCCAGCCGCTATTCCAGCTCTCTGGCTCTGCCAGTGATTTTAGCAGGGCGTCATACAGCGGGAAGTCGAGCATCGCCGGAGTATGCGAGACATAGCCATCTTTATTCTGCTTGCCGGCCTGCCAGTACGAGACGATAAGCGGATTCGGGCTCCATTCTTCACCCACAATATTAAACTGAGGATATTCCTGCATAATGCGCCGGCCCCACTCGCTTAAAAAGGCTTTATCGGCGTAAGAATAGGTATCTTCCCGAATACCGGACAGCCCGGCGTATTCCACCCACCAGATACTATTCTGAATAAGATAGGTCGCTAATCTGGGGTTACGCTGATTCAGATCCAGCATGGTGTCGACAAACCAGCCATCGGTAAATAGCTCGCGATCAATATCGGCCGCATAAGGGTCCTGAATGGTGCTGCGGTTATGATTGGTTGGCACAAAGTTGCCATTGCCATCGCCGCTCGGGAAGTTCAGCCAGTCTTTAGCCGGTAAGTCCGGCAGCCACCAGTGATTACTGCCAATATGATTAACGATAATATCCTGAATCACCTTAATACCGAGCGAATTGGCGGCCGCAACAAAGTCGCGGAACTGCGCATTGCTGCCAAAGCGGGGATCCACCCGGTAAAAGTCGGTGGCGGAATAGCCATGATAAGAGAAAGCCGGTTGATTATTTTCGGTTAGCGGCGTTGGCCAAACCGCAGTCACGCCCAGCTGTTGCAAATACGGCAGCGCTTGTTGCATCCCGGCCAGATCGCCGCCATGACGGCCATTATCATCCTGCCGGTTCGCCTGCTCCAGCATCCCGGGTACGCTGTCGTTACTGGGGTCGCCATTTACAAAGCGATCCGGCGTAATCAGATAAATCGCATCAGCGGGCGAGAAGCCCTGACGCTGTGCCGAACCTTCACTTCGCGCCAATAACGGGTAATCGACTTGCTGTACGGCTTTTGCACCGCGCCAAAGCTGCAGTGGCAAGGTGCCCGCTGCCGCATCAGCAGACAGTGTCAGCTCAACAAACAGATAATTCGGGTTATCGGTACGATGTACCGCGCTGATGCTAACCCCGGGATAGCTGAGCTTAGGTGTCAGCTCTGCTAACTTATCCCCGTACAACATCAGCTCAACAGTCGGATGCTGCATACCAACCCACCAGTTCAGTGGCTCAACCCGCTTTACCCTAGACGCGTATTCACTAGCCGCCTGCAAACCAAAACTCAGGCCATAGATAGCTAATAAGCCAAATAACTTTAATTGCAAAAAATTACGCATTAGTTTTGCTCCTGCGTTGGCTTAGCCAGTAAAAAGCGCAGTGGTGTTGCTAACCGGGCCGCCCAGGCCTGTTCACTGTGATCGGTACCGGCAAACAGCTCGCTGTGCCACAAGGGCGCGCTAAAACCTTTGCGCCGGAATAAGCGATCGACCTCCTGCTGTAACGGCGGATAGAGCGCATCCAACGTTTGGTCACCATAATCAAAGTACCACTTATGCTGGCCGGCAGCGGGGAGCTGTTGCTCCAGATAGCTTAGAAAGGCCTGCGGGATCGGGTTATTCTCTACGCTAAAGGTGCCGGGCCAGTGGGTGGATAAGGCAGCGGCACCGCCAAATACCTGCGGATAGCGGCTTTGCGCATACCAGGAAATCAGACCGCCCATACTGGAGCCCATAATAAAGGTCGCTTCACGCGCCGGATCAGTAGCAAAATGCTGATCGATATAGGGTTTTAGTTCTGTTACTAAAAAGCGCAAATAGTTATCGCTGTAAACGGCACCGGCAAATAACGGTACACCGGGCGCGCGCTCCAGTTGATACAGCTGTTGCTGCACCGCTTCAGGTAAACTTAAAAAGGGCTGCTGCGGAAAATACTCGCTGTGCCGCGCCGCACCAATATTGTGAATGCCCACCACAATAAAGGGCCGCACCTGACCCTGTTGCTGTAACTGCTGCGCCGTTTCGGCTACCTGCCAGCTTTGGCCATTCCAGGTGGTACGGGCATCAAATAACATCTGACCATCGTGCATATAGAGCACCGCATAGCGCTGTGCACTGCTATAGCCCTCCGGTAACCAGACATCGATCGGGCGGCTGGGCACATAGGCCGACGCGATCTGCGGTAAGCGCAGCAACTGCCCGGCACTTACCTCTGGTAAAGGCGGCGTATTGTTATCCGCCGCCAGCAGCGGACTGCTGGCTGCTAAACTGAGGATCAACCAGGCCTGCCGGCCGTATTGTTTGATGCTTCGCATAATCCGCTCCCTTGGCTAGTAGCGTACCTGTAGCATTTTACTGTCAGCCGTAAGTGGCAGCTTAATCTTTAACTGCTTATTGGCTTTATCGTACCAGGCCATATAGTCACCCCGGGCAAAGCGCTGCGGCTGGGCAACAATCGGGATATAACGGCCATCCAGATAGATTTTACGCGCCTTGCCACGTTGGTTATGCAGCACCAGCGTTAAATCGCGGCTGGCCGGCTTGCCCTGATACTCCCCGCCTTCGCGGCTAAAGTTCAGCGTTAGCCTGTTGTCTTCCGTCGTGGCCGCGAAATGCAGCAGCTCATACTGGCCCTTGGCAACCGAATCCGGCGTTACGCCATCATCTTCAAACAGGCTGTACTGGCTGGTAGCGACACTCTGATCGGCGTAATAGTGCAGCGTTAACGCCTTGCCCTGATAATCCGCGGTGCGTTGCAAGCTGTCGGTCATCGGAATAAAGCTACCGGCTTTTACCAGCACCGGAATGGTATCGATCGTTACCGGGCGCTGTAGTACCTGACCACCTTCCAGCCGCTCGCCGCTAAAGAAATCAAACCAGATGCCTTGCGGCAGATTTACCGGCCAGCTTGTTACGCCTGGTTCCGTTACCGGCGCCACTAAAAAGGCATCACCCCATAAATAGCTGTTGGCTTCATCGCGTAGCGCCGGGTTTTGCTCATCCAGGAAAAACAGCGGCCGCATCAGCGGTATACCACTTTGGCTATGCTGATAGGCCAGCGTATAGTTGTACGGCAATAAGCGGTAACGTAACTCCAGCCAGGGGCGCAGGGTGTTAATCACGTCCTGGCTATGGAATACCGGCTCAGGGGCAATATGCTCCTGGGCATGTGGCCGGTACACCGGCTGAAATACGCCATATTGCAGCCAGCGGATATAAAGCTCAGGATCAAAAACCTCACCACCGGCAAAACCACCTAAGTCAGAGTGGATCCAACCAAAGCCAAACAGGCCCATTTGCAGCGCCAGTTCAACCTGCGGCTTTAGCCCGCCCCAGCTGCGGTCGACATCACCGGTCCAGGGCACCATACCAAAGCGCTGCGAACCTAAGCTACCGGCGCGCATCATTATAAAGGGCCGCTGTGCCGGGAAATCGCGACGATAGCCCTGATGCACCAACTCAGCCCAGCGATGGCCATAGGCATTATGCACTGCATCGGCAGGCTGTAAGCCAATGCCCGGCAGATAATGATAGGTATCGGCCGGGTGCACTTCAGGCTCGCCCAGATCGCCCCAAATACCACCAACACCTTGCGTCAGTAACTCATGGTAACGCTGCCAGAACCAATCGGCGGCTTTGGGATTAAACACATCAACCAGACCGGTATTACCAAAGTAAAAATCAAAGGTCTTTGGCTGCCCATCCGGCCCCGGTGCGATAGCCCCCGCCGTAACCGACTCATCCCAGCGCTTGGAGCTGGTCAGGATAAAGGGCTCAGTCACCAGGATCGTTTTAACGCCATCGGCGGCAAAATCAGCCAGCATCTGCTCTGGACTTGGGAAAGCTTCACGATCCCAGTCCAGATTACCCATATGGCCCTGAATATCCGGCCCGAACCAGTACAGATCGATCACAATGGCATCTAATGGCAGCTTAAGATCGCGGAATTTTTGCACCACCGCCCGCGCCTCTGCCTCAGTGCGATAACCAAAGCGCGAGGCATAGTTGCCTAAGGTCCAGCGCGCCGGTAATGGCGGTTTGCCACTGACCGCCAGATACTGCTGGATCAGCTCAGGGGTCGTATCGGCAGCGACCAGCAAATAGCTGCTGCGGCCGCCCTGAGCACGAAAACGTAACTGATCTGTCTGGCTATGGCCCAGATCCAGCTCACCAGTGGCGCCATTATCAAACAGCAGCATATAGTTTTTATCAGATAAAATACCGGCCAGGCTAAAGTACATCTGGCTCGACTCGGTACTGTAGCCATAATGCGCCTTGTTATAGAGCGGTAATTTATGACCGCGGCGATCCATGCCCAGTACCCGTTGCCCGGCACCAGCTAATTTTTCCTGCTCGGCAAGACTAAAATCAAAACCCAGCTGACCGTCCGCCTGAATCAGGCCGGCCTGATCCCGGGTTAACAGCTCGCCATCGCGGTAAAAAGCAATACTTAACGGGCTTTTGTTGATCACCAGTTGCAAGGCATCACTTTGCAGTGTTAATTGCTGCTCGGAGCTGGCTAGCGCCAGCTCAACCGGCTGCGCCGGATTACCGATCAGCAGCGAGGGTAACTGAGTTACCCCGGCAGGCTGATACCAAACTGCGACACTGTGCGGGTTATAGAACTCAACGCTCACTTCGCCCTGATCGGTGGTTAATACCACCCCTTGCGGCGTAATGCGGTGACTTTGATAATGCTCAACTGCCAACGCAAATAACGGCGCCAGCGATAAGGTTAGGGCACTCGCAGTGGTCAGGACCCAACTAAACACTTTGCTCATTACTCCCCCTGGCGATTAAGTTGATACACCACAGAGCCCAGCGCAGCCAGCTTGACTTGCACCTCACCCTTGCCAGCGGTGACCACTAATTCATTAGTTTTACCCGTCAGTTGATCTTGCAGTAAATATTTGCCATCACTTAATTGCCAGGTGGTGATTAAATCTGCCGGTAGTTGCAGACTGAATTCAATGCCCTGTTGCGGGTTAAAATGGCTAACAACTAACAATTGCTGCTGTTGGTTATAACGGGCGAATGCTAATTGCTGCTCTGAATAAGCACTGCCGGCAGCCAGGTTGTCGGTGTGCAGTTCGCGGTAGGCACCGTTTAACGCCGGCGCCCTGGCACTAAACTGCATTAAGGTTTCATAGAATTGCCGCAGCTCACGCTCTGCCGGGCTTAGCGCACCGCCATCAAATTTGCCACCATTCATCCAGCGTTGGTGATGTGGTACCCCCCAGTAATCAAAGATGGTGGTGCGGCTGGCCTTACCAAAACCAGCGTCAGCTGCACCCGGTTCGCCGACATCCTGGCCAAAATAAAGCATGGTCGGGGATTTACTGATCAAGGCTGACACCACCATCGCCGGCATCCCTTTGCGGGCATCGCCAGCAAATTCCGGAGCGGCAATACGCTGCTCGTCATGGTTTTCCAAAAAGTGCAGCATATGCTGTTCAATATCGGCCATCCGCTGTTGAATAGTAACTAATTCAGACGTCGGGCCTTTACCCTGCATCACCAGCTTCAGGCTGTCGTAAAACTCGACTTTATCGTACAGGTAATCCATCAAACCAAGCTTGATATAGTCGCGGTATAAATGTGGTTGATACACCTCGGCCAATAAAAAGGCGTCCGGGTTTTGTTGTTTAATATGGGCGTTTAAATAGCTCCAGAATTCCACCGGTACCATCTCGGCCATATCGTAGCGGAAGCCATCAACGCCCATCGCAGTCCAATACAACACGATGTCACGGAATTTAATCCAGGTGTTGGGCACTTCTTTGCCTTGCCAGAACTGATAATGCGCTTGCCAATCTTTCTCAGCGTAGTCGGCCGGTAGTTTGTCAAAGTCGTAACTACCATCCGGACGCACACCAAAGTTGATTTTTACCGTTTCATACCAGTCGTCAAAAGCCGGCTGCACCGAACGGGCGCCATTACCGGTCCATTTCGCCGGCACTTCGGCAAATTTGCCATCGGCCAACGGGTGAGCGTCACCACCTAGTACCTGATAATCCGCCGGCCAGATCGGAACTTGGAAGGCGGAACCCGGCACATAGTAAAAATTATTATCACGGGCATATTCCACACTGGTATCGTCATCCGCACCAAAATCACGCACGCTGTCCGGCTTAGCCAGTGACTCATAACGCCGCGCCACGTGATTAGGGACGATATCGATCAACACTTTCATGCCATGTTGATGGGTACGGGCGATCAGCGCCTGGAATTCTTCCAGCCGCTTGGCCGGGTCGTCGGCCAGATCCGGATTCACACTGTAATAGTCTTTCACGGCATAGGGTGAACCGGCACGACCCTTTACCACATCAGGGTCATCGTTGCTGATGCCATAGGCGGTATAGTCGCGGATCACCGCATGGTGTGGCACCCCGGTATACCAGATATGGGTTGTACCTAAGGCTTTAATACCTTTGAGCGCAGCATCGTTAAAGTCACTAAACTTACCGACACCATTTTCTTCCAGTGTGCCCCAAGGCTTGTTAGTGGTATTCGTATTACCAAATAGGCGGGTAAATACCTGATACACCACGGGCTTACCGGCAGACTCTGCAGCGGCGTCTGTTTTAGGATTTGCGGCGGCTGCCGGCGTAGCCTGTTCCGGCGCAGGTGCTTTACCACAAGCAAGCAACATCGACAGCGCCAGAGCGCTTAGGGTGGCGTGTTTTATTTGCATCAGCGATTACCTTGTCTGTTGATCTGGTTATGGTGATTAAATTACCGCAGATCCTGCGTTGGGTTATGCCTTTTTTTGGTGCATACGTATGCAAAGCAGCGATTTATGGCTGGGGCGTTTCGGTGGTGAAGAGTTTGTAGTAATTCTACCCGACACATTACAGGCGCAAGCGCTGGAGATCGCCGAACGGCTGCGTCTTACGCTGGCAGAAACAGCAATGCCTGCACCTATTTCCAGGGCGCTGACCCTCAGTATTGGGGTCGCCGAGCACCATAGCGGTCAAAGCATACCTGAATTGCTGGAACAAGCTGATCAGGCGATGTATCGCGCTAAAGCCAGTGGCCGTAACGCCGTTTGCAGTTAAACCTGCCGCAAAAGACTTTCTGCCCAAGCGACGGCTTCCAGATACATCGGTGCCAGATCTGCGCCTTCAGGCAACGACTGCAGTAAATCATCAGTCAGTGGCCAGTCGGCTTGTTCCAGCGCTTCGGTGAGTTTCAAAAAGTGCCCAAACTGCCCTTCACGTTTTAGTAGCGCCAGCTTAACTTCCGTCAATAATGGCAGCTGAGCAAGTAACTCATCCTGCGGCTGCTCAACTATCAAGTGTACATTGGAGAATAGCCCGGTTAAAAAGCTGCTAGGTGGATTCTTAGTTAACTTAACATGGTTAGCCAAAGCATCGCAAAAGCGCGCTCTGACCAAGGACTGCCGCAGTAACTCATCTGGTGAACCGTCCTGCAGATTGGCCAGCGCTAACAGCGCAATAAATTTTTTCAGCTCGGCCTCGCCCATATAGACCATCGCATGTTTAACTGAGGTTATTGCCTGGTTCTGACCGCTGTGATTAATAAAGCGTAATAGTTTATAAGACAGCCCCAGGTCACGCTGGCAAATATCAGCTAGCCGCTCGAAGTCGAGTGTACAGGCGGAGGCTTCTGCCATTAAGGCCAGCAAGTTCGCTTTATTGGAGCTCAGTTGCTTATGCTTTAGCATTTCCGGGCGAGCAAAAAAGTAGCCTTGAAATAACTGAAAGCCCATCAATTTTAATTTTTCAAACTGCTCGGCTGTTTCCACCCGTTCGGCCAGCAGTGTAAAAGGATAATCCGCTACCCGGCGCAGGTGACGGCTAATCTGCAACAAGTTAAATTGCTGCACATCGACCTTCAGATAGCTGATAAAAGGTAAGAACGGGTCCCATTTTGGGTCAAAGTCATGATCGTCCAGTGCCAGCTGGTAGCCAAGCTCCTTAAGATACTTCAGGGTAGCTAACAGCTCAGGTGTTGGTGGTACCGTTTCTAACACCTCGATCACCATCGATTCCGGTTTAATCGAGGTCGGGAAATGATGCAGTAGGGTTTCTTCAGAAAAGTTGATAAAGGCCAGTTTATTTGAGGTGACCTTCTCCACCCCCATCAGCAGGTGATGCTGCATAATCAGCTTCGAGGTTGCTTCGTCTGCATCTATTTTTGGAAAGGCGTTTGCTTCACCATCGCGGAAAAGCAGTTCATAACCGATGGTTTCTTTAGCTTTGTTAAAGATTGGCTGACGCGCTATATACCCATACATCCCGGCTAACTCCAAAGTACGACGCCTGAAGTTCAGTATATGCCGATATAGCGGGGATACAAGAGCGCGACAGCAATTATCTCAGCTGCCGCGCACGTCGTTCTGAGACTAGGCAGGCGCCCGGTTAGTCGTTTTAGCTTGGGTGAACACTCTGGGCTTTTTCGGCTTCTTGGGTTTCACCGCTGCACTACTTAGCACTGTCTCGGCTAACGGCTGCTGCGGAAAAAAGCCGGCTATTTCTTTGCGCGGCAACTGCAGCTTGATTAGCTTTTCAATGCCTTTCAGTTCTTTTAACTCTTCAGCACAGACCAGCGATACCGCCAAACCAGCGGCACCGGCGCGACCGGTGCGGCCAATACGGTGCACATAATCTTCAGCAACATTTGGCAGCTCATAATTGACGACCTGCGGTAATTGCTGGATATCCAGACCACGAGCAGCAATATCCGTTGCCACTAACACCCGAATGCCGCCGGCTTTAAACTCAGCCAGAGCTTTGGTGCGGGCATTCTGGCTTTTATTGCCATGGATAGCCATGGCGCTGATGCCGGCTTTTTCTAATAACAAGGTTAGCTTATTGGCGCCATGTTTGGTTTTGGTAAACACCAGCACCTGCTGCCAGTTGTGCGCTTTAATTTGCTGGATCAATAAATTGGCTTTCTGGCCTTTATCAACCGGGTATAACCACTGCTCAATCCGCTCTACCGTGCTATTTGGCGGCGTTACCGTGACTTCCAGCGGTTCATGCAGTAAGCCTTTGGCCAGGGTGCGGATCTCTTCAGAAAAGGTGGCCGAAAATAACAGGTTTTGCCGCTTTGGTGGTAACAGTGCCAGAATTTTCTTAATATCGCGGATAAAGCCCATATCCAGCATCCGGTCGGCTTCATCCAGCACCAGAATTTCCAGCTGATTAAAGCGCACCGCGTTTTGCTGATATAAATCCAGCAACCGGCCCGGCGTAGCAATCAGAATATCGACACCTTTACGCAGCGCCATCATCTGCGGGTTAATTTTAACGCCACCAAATACCAGCGTACTGCGTAGCGGTAAATGCTTACCATACAGCTGCACACTTTCGGCCACTTGCGCGGCCAGTTCACGGGTTGGGGTTAAAATCAGTGCCCGTACTTGATTTGACTGTACTTTACGGCCTTGCTCGCGACTGTCATTTAACCGCTGCAGCAAAGGTAAGGTAAAGCCAGCCGTTTTGCCGGTACCGGTTTGGGCGGCGGCCATCAGATCACGCCCCGCCAGTACCGCCGGGATAGCTTGTTGTTGAATAGGGGAAGGTGTGGTGTAGCCTTTTTCAGCTACCGCTTTGAGCAGCTCAGCCGCTAAAGGTAAATCAGTAAATTGCATGCGTATTCCCGCAGTGGTGCTGCGAAAATCTCTGCCCGCAGCTGCAGTGCCCTTCAAAAGGAAGGGCGCGCAGCATACAGCATTTGCTCAGCTTTAGCTAATTAGGCGCTCAGAATAGGGTATAGATAAAGCCCGCCAGCGCAGACTGCTGACTGACAACGACCAGCCCGCCCAACAACGCCAGCACTAAAATAATGGGTAGCAACCAGATTTTTTTGCGCACCCGCAAAAAGGCCCATAAATCAGTTAAAAATTCCTGCATTAGAATGGATCCTCCAAATCTTTAGCAAGCGGCTCTTTATCGGGTTGGCGCCAGAAACTGTCCCCTTTCGGGTGCGCCTGATACTGCAATTTACCGCATAACCGCAGCAATAAGCCCAGTGGCATTATCAACAGATAAAACACCACGCCGAGCAGCAGCCGGGTATTCAGCCAGCCCATCCCTGCTGCAAAAGCCATCCAGGCCCGATACGGATAATATAAGCCTGGCGCATAAACCAGCGCCAGCAATAAAAATCCTGCAGCGACCATCCAAGGCCAGAGAGGCCAAAACCAGCCAAAAAGCCAGGGTAGCAAGAGACCAAACAGCATCGGGATCACCAGCGCCATTTGCAAGCCAAATTGGCGCAGCCCCTTGTGGTCAGTTTTTTTTAGTAACAGCGCACTCATCTGTTATCTGCTCCCCGGCACTAATCTGCGGCAAAGACGCGCTGGCGCGCCGCCTGTAGTTTTAAAGCAGGCTGGTCAGCTTTATGTAGCAGGCAGTTGCCCAGCACCAGTACATCCATATCGGTCGCATAGAAGCCCTGCAAGGCATCAGCCGGGCTGCAGACCGGCGGCTCGCCCCGGACATTAAACGAAGTATTAATCAGCACTGAGGTGCCGGTCTGAGCTTTAAAGTGCTGCAACAGCTGATAAAAACGTAGGTTAGTATCGGCACTGACCGTCTGCACTCTGGCACTGTAATCAATATGCGTAATGGCCGGCAGACTGGAGCGCTGTTGCGCCAGCCGGGCTAAACCACTTAACCCCGGCGCCACCTCAAGTTGTAATTCAGCGGCCAACCTGGCCACTAACAACATATAGGGGCTGGGGCAGTTAAGTTGAAAATACTGCTGCAAATCCTCGGCCAGCACCGCCGGTGCAAAAGGGCGAAAAGATTCGCGCTGTTTAATTTTCAGGTTCAGGATACTTTGCATCACCGGGCTGCGCGCATCACCAAGAATGGAGCGATTCCCCAATGCCCGCGGTCCAAATTCCATCCGCCCTTGAAACCACCCGACCACCTTACCCGCCGCCAGTAACCGTGCCACCTCCGAATACAGCTGCGGCTCGCTCAAGTACTGATAGGGTGCCTGCTCTGCCTGTAACAGCGCCTGGATTTCGCTGTCGCTATAGGCTGGCCCCAGATAGCTCCCCTGCATCTGGTCCTGCTGCTCATCGCTGTGCCGCGGCTGCTGAAAATACTGATACCAGGCTAGTAAGGCCGCGCCCAGGGCACCACCGGCATCGCCGGCAGCCGGTTGGATCCAAAGCTCCTGAAAAGGCCCCTCGCGCAATAAGCGACCATTGGCGACACAATTTAAGGCGACACCACCCGCCAGACAAAGCTTGCTGGCGCCGGTCAGTTGTTGGGCATGACGGGCAATTTTCAGTACGATCTCTTCGGTCACTTGCTGAATGGAAGCGGCTAAGTCGAGATAGAGCTGGCCGGGTTCGGCGTCTGCTGTTAACGGTGGTGCGCCAAACAAGGCAGCAAAACGCTGATTAATCATGCGTGAGCCAACCGGATAAGCAAAATAGCGCATATTCAGTGCAAAGCTGCCATCCTCGCGCACGCTAATTAATTCGCGATAAATCAGCTCAACATACTTAGGCTCGCCATAAGGCGCCAGCCCCATTAACTTGTATTCGCCGGAATTCACCTTAAAGCCGCAGTAATAGGTAAAGGCCGAATACAGTAAACCTAATGAATGCGGAAAATGCAGTTCCGCTAAAGGCCTTAGCTGATTACCCTGGCCATGCCAGATAGTCGATGTCGCCCACTCGCCAACCCCATCCAGACAGATCACTGCCGCTTCCTGATAGGGGCTGGCATAAAACGCCGAGGCAGCATGCGCCTGATGATGTTGGCTAAACAACAATTTGGGTAGTGGCGCCTTGCGATCCAGCCCGGCTAACGCCCGAAGCTCACGCCGTAATAAGGTTTTTAAATACAGTTTTTCTTTCAGCCAAACCGGCATCGCCATTAAAAACGAGCGAAAACCGCGCGGCGCATGTGCCAGATAGGTTTCCAGCAAGCGTTCAAATTTCAGTAACGGCTTGTCGTAAAACACTACGGCACTTAGCTCACTGAGATCTATCCCTGCTTCGCGCAAACAATAGCGAATGGCGTCAGCTGGGAAGCCGGCGTCATGTTTCAGGCGGCTAAAGCGTTCTTGCTGTGCCGCCGCCACTATCACGCCATCGCGCAGCACACAGGCGGCACTATCATGGTAATAGCAGGAAATACCGAGGATATAACGCATAAATCCATTAACTGAAAACTTATTGCCTTAACTTAACCTGATTTTTAAAAAGCCGATAGAGCTGGTATCAGAAAACTTGCTGCTAACAAGGGCTTAAGGTAACGTAAGCTGATGCTTTTTGAATCAGGTTGCAGCAAAGTTGGCAACACCACAGCCCCCACGCAAAGTCTTTTATTTGATCGCGCTGCTACTACCGGTATTGCTGTTACTGGTACTGGAAATGCTGTTGCGTGTCAGTCCCTGGTATCAGCGCTATCCGCTGTTTATCGCCTCTGAATCCTTACCGGGCTATCTGCAAACCAATCCGGATTTAATAAAACGTTATTTTGCCGATCCCAAGCAGGCGCCGGATCTGGCCATTGATACCCAGTATTTTCCGGCAGTGAAACCAGCCGGCCAGTTTCGCATCGTGCTGCAAGGTGGCTCCAGCGCTGCCGGTTTCCCCTATGGCCGTTTTGGCTCACCGGCGGCAATGTTACAGCAGCGGTTAAAGCGGCTGTATCCGCAGCGGGATATTCTGGTGCTTAACACCGCCCTGTCAGCGGTAAATTCCTATACGTTGCGGGATCTGAGCGCCGAAATTCTGGCGATTGAGCCGGATCTGATCCTGATTTATGCCGGCCATAATGAATATCTGGGCCTGATGGGTGTCGGCTCAGCGCTACTGGGAGACGGCCACCACCTGAGTAAGCTGCTGTATTTACAATTACGGCAACTGGCCTTATTTCAGGCCGGACAACGCTTATATAGTGCGCTTAGAACAACACCCGCGCCAGCGTTGGCGGAGCGCACCATGATGGCGCAGATTGCCGCCGAACAGCAGATCCCGCTAAATAGCTCACTGTATCAGGCCGGATTACAGCAATTTCAGGCTAATCTCAAGGCGCTGCTACACCGCTACCAGCAAGCCGGGGTACCAGTGATTTTAAGCAGTATCGCCAGTAATGAACGCCAGCCCCCCTTTAGCTCCAGCCAGCCGGCATTAACCCTGGCGCCGGAGCCGCAGCAAGCACGCCAGCAATTACAACAAGCGTTACAACAGAACCCCGATGTTGCCAGCTGGCATTTTCAGCTGGCCGAGCTGCTGCTCGACACCGGTGAGCAGCGCTTAGCGCTGCAACATTTTCAACTGGCGCGGGAGCATGATCTATTGCGTTTTCGGGCACCGCTGGCGATCAATCAGCAGCTGCAACAGCTGGCCACAGACTTTAAACTGCCCCTGGCAGATGCTGAAGCGCAGCTACGCCAGGCCAGCAACAATGGCATTATCGATTATCAGCTGATGCTGGAGCATCTGCATCCGAATGCCCGTGGTTATTTTCTGATTGCCGAAACCTGGTTACCACTATTGGAGCGCTATTTGGGGCCGCCGGCTGTCGCGGTTAGCCTGGCCCAGGCCTGGGCGGATATGCCACTGACTGCGGTGGATTTGCAACTGGCCGATTACAAGATCCGCCAGCTGACTGCCGATTACCCCTTTACTACCGAGCCACAGCAGATCAGTTTTGGCCCACGACAAAACCCGGAGCAGCAGCTCGCCTGGCAAAGGGCACAGGGACTCAGCTGGCTACAAAGCAACCAGCAGCTGTTGGATTACTACCAACAACAGCAACAACCCGCGAAAGCGGCGAAGGTGGCCGCCTTATTATTTGACGCCTTGCCTAACCAGCATCAGGCAGCCTATGTCGCTGGTCAGTTGTATTTTGATAGTCAGGATCTGGTACTCGCGATGTATTATCAGCAGCGCGCCGTCAATCTGGCGCCAGAAAATATATCCTATCGCCTAATGCTGGCGCGTAGTTACTATTATGCTGGTGAGCTAACCGCAGCGCTGCAGCAAGTAGAACACATTCTGACCCTCGACCCGACTCATGCGCTGGCGTTGCGCCAACAAGCCCAATTGCGGCAGCAGTTAGCGCCAACTCAAGCACCCGGACGCCCTTAACATGCAACGTACCCTGTTCTGGCTTATTGCCCTCAGCTTACCGCTACTGCTGTTTCTGTTACTGGAAGGCGCGGTACGGCTGTTGTTTCCGGCCCAGCCTTTACCCTTGTTTAAGCCCTACCCGGCAAACCCGGCCTATCTGGTAACCGAAACCCAGATCGTCAAACGCTACTTTCCAGCTGGCGCTGCTGTACCAAGGGTTGAGCTGGAACCCAGCTTTGTGTTGGCACAAAAGCCAGCTAATGGTATCCGCTTAGTGGTACAGGGTGGCTCGACCGCAGCGGGTTATCCTTATGGTATGGGTGCGGCCCTGGCCGGAATGCTGGAACAACGTTTAAGGCGCACCTTTCCGGAGCGGCCGGTAGAGGTAGTCAATACCGCCTTATCGGCGGTAAACAGCTACACCCTACTGGATTTTGCCGACGAAATTATTGCACTTAAGCCCGATGCGGTGCTGATTTACGCCGGTCATAACGAGTACCTGGGCTTGTTAGGTGTTGGCTCTAATTATCTGGCGGCACGCTCGCCGCGACTCAGCCGCTGGCTACTCAGCTTACGGCAACTGCGCAGCTTTCAATTGCTGGAACAGGGCTATCTGCAGCTGCGACCGCCAGCACAACTAAACGGCAACAGCCGTACTTTTATGGCACAGGTCGCGCGCGACAAAGCCATCGCTCTGGATTCGCCGACTTACCAAGCCGGGCTAACGCAATTTCAGGCCAATATGAGCCGCTTACTGGCGCGCTATCGTGCGGCGGGGATCCCGGTTTATCTCAGTACAATAGCCAGCAATCTGGCAGATCAGCCACCTTTTCAAAGCGAGCCTTTAACTGCACAACAACAGCAACAGTTACTGCAACTTAGCCAACTGCGCGAGCCTGCGGCACAACAGGCGCTGGCAGCAGAGCTGCAGCAGACTGCAGCCACAACCGGCCATGCCCTGCTGCACTATCAACTTGGGCAATGGTACCGGCAGCAACAGCAATTTGCCGAGGCTAAAGTACAGTTTATTCAGGCGCGCGAGCACGATTTGCTGCGTTTTCGGGCGCCGCTGGCCATTAATGAACAGATTAAAGTATTGGCTCAGGACTATGGTGCGGTATTAGTGGATACCGAGGCCGCCTTTGTTGCCAACTCGTCGGGTGGCTTAATAGGTAGCAACCTGATGCTGGAGCATCTGCATCCGAATGTGCAGGGCTATTTTTTATTGGCTGACAGCTTTTACCGCGCACTCTATCAGCGCAGTGCTTTTGGCGTATGGCCACGGCCGGTACCGGCAGAGCTCGCCTGGCAAGAGCGCCCGCTCACCCCGGCCGAAGAATATGCTGGTTACTTACGTATTCTGCAATTAACGTCCGACTATCCGTTTAAAGCCACTACCACAGCGGTGACTTTCCCAACACCCAATGATCTTAGTCAGCAGCTGGCGCTGTTACATGTGCAGGGTAAGCTGGATTGGTTAAGTATGCAAAACCGCCTGGCCGAACATTATCATCAGCAACGTAACGGCGATATGCTGTTAAAAACTCTGCTGATTATTGCCGATGCCCTGCCGCATGATGGCAAGGCCAACCTGCAGGCGGCACAAATTCTGCTGCAGGCGGGGCGAAAAGCAGCAGCGAAACATTATCTGCAGCGGGCACTGCTTACCGACCCGATACCGGAGTTAGCACAAAAGCTGATGCAGCAGCTAAATTGAACCGATTAACCTTTACCCGTGACATAGTCTGGTTGAGCCTGGAGTATGTCGCTAGCTGCAGGCCACAACAACGGGCATCGTTTGCCGGACTTATTTGACATGATGCCTCTTATTCGTTGGCAGCTATTAGCAATAAAAAAGCTGCAGACCAGCTGCAGCTTTTAGATGTTATCTCATTCGGGCGCTCATTCCCGACGGTCAAGGTACCGTATCAGAGCCGCAGGCTCTGATACTTGGTATTGTTTATTCCTTCTTCGTCACCGTTAGCTCCGGCTCTGCAGTAAAGGTCGCATCCAACAGGAAGTTATAGGTCGCGGTTTCTGCAAAGTCCATCCGCAGGTTATCGTTACTGGTCTCGATAATCTTCGGTGTTCCCAACGTCAAGGTATTACCCGCTGCTCCGGCCCCCATGTTCACCGTAGCCCAGTCACTGGATGCCACTTTAAACTCATAGTTACCGGCAGTAATATTAATATCTACGCTGTACTTATTGGCGCCAACATAATTAAATGCATTTGTCTCTCCCCAACCGTTCATACCACCACGCAGGAAAATGGTGGTTGGGCCATAAGGCACATACTCAGATACGGTTAAGGTTGGTGCAGCAGCATCATTGGCATTTAACGTAAATACATAGGTTGAGCTCTTAGCGATATCAATCCGTAAGTTGTCGTTACTGGTTTGGATCACCAGCGGCGTGCCAACTACAACCTGATTACCGGCGGCGCCTGCACCCAGATTTACAGTCGACCAATCACTTGAGGCGACTTTAAACTCGTAGCTACCCTGGTCAATATTGATACTGGCAGTATAGATACCGGCACCGTCATAGCTAAAGGCATCGGCTTCACCCCAACCATTAAAACCACCACGCACAAAGACATCGGTTGCGGCATAAGGTGGAATATCCGGCGCGCCCAGTGTCGCATCTGCAGCTAAACCTGCGCCCTGCGCACCCATCTGTGGCTTAACAAAGACGGCAATAGTATTTGCCGGCACAGTAAAGGTACCCGCATCAGCTTGCTGAGTGAAACTGGCACTATGCACCCGCTGATCCACAGACGCTTGCTGAATTGGATGTAGCTCAAAACCGGCAGCTGTGGGTACAGTGTGGGATAATTCACCCGAAGTACCGTTAATGACGACCACCATCGCATCGTACATCGGGTCCAGATCCGGTACACCAAGTCCATCATCCAGACTCATCACGATCAGACCTTGCTGCTGGTTACGGCCAATATTGTGGAAGCCTAAACGAGCGGTAATGTCGTCCGCAGTGCGCAAGCGGAATAACGGACTACCACTACGGATACTCAGGAATTCGGCAAACACGGCTGCAGCAAACTGAATATCTTCGCTTTCTGCTTTGGTTTCACGATTCAGGAATAAGCGGGCAATATTTTCCCAGCTCGCTTCGTTTTTCTCTGCCAGCGGTAAACCTACAGCCCAGTTGTTAGTCTGATAGGTGAAGTCGACAAAGTTAAACCAGTCGCCGGAATCATAGCTGTCGCGGTCCATGGATTTGGAGCGCAGGAAATCACCGCCCAGTTGCAGGAACGGAATACCCTGACTCATTAACGGGATGGCAATTGCCACATTCTGCGCCCGCACCCGTTCGGTCAGTGCCATCGACTCCGGTAACTTAGCCTGCAGATTATCCCACAAGGTTTCGTTATCGTGTTTCGATACATAGTTGATAATATCAGCCGGGCTATCCGCATAACCTGCCGCCTGACCATTCCAATTGGCACTGCTGGCCGGGCCGGTGATATCGCGGTAGTTTTTAAACACGAAGTCTTTTAAGGTACCGGCTAAGCTAATGCGCACAAAATCCTGTTGTGCCAGGTTACCATCGTTATTTACTCCGCTAAACAAGGCAGCACTGCGCACGGCTTCGCGGATCCGGTCGTTAAAGGTGCCTACTTCAGTACCCGCCATATCCTGCTGCTTGGCTTGGGTAAATAAGCGGTTATTGGCAACCTCACCAAAGTTCCAGCCTTCACCGTAGAAGTAAACATCCGGGTCAATGGCACGTACCGCTTCGCGAGCTGCCAAAATACCTTCTTTTGGATGGTGGCCCATAATATCGAAGCGGAAATCGTTAAAACCAAAGTCGCGCGATAAGATCACCAGCGAGTCTTTGATAAACTTATCGAACATCTTGTGTTCAGTGGCGGTATTTTCGCAGCAGGTCGAACGCTCGATATTACCGGTGGTCTCGTTGTAGCGGTGATAGTAGCCAGGGACAATTTTATCAAACACTGAATTATCAAACAGGCCTGAGCTGCTGGTATGGTTGTATACCACATCCAGCGCCACCCGCAGCCCTAAGTCGTTCAGTGCCTTGTTCATCGCCCGCACTTCTTTAATCCGCGCGATGCCTTCCGGGTTAGAGGCGTAGCTGCCTTCGACGGCGATAAAATGATGCGGATCATAACCCCAGTTAAAGCCGTCAATGGCACGCATAGACTGCACTAACTCCTGGGCTTTCGATTCGTATGGCAAATAGCTTTGCAACACAGACTCAATAGTGGCATTGGCATTTTCTACCCCGCACACCGGCGCCTGTGCGTTTAACTGGCATAACCGACCGATGGTATCGGTCAGATTGATCCGGCGATTGGCATCTTCATTAATATTCGCCTGATCATTCAGCGGCAGCACGTGAAAATGGGTTAAGCCATTTTCTGCCAGCTTACGCAGATGACGTACCGGCGCAGAATCGGCCTCGGCAAAGGCCAGATATTTACCGCGGTGGGCTGCCGGTGTGCTCTGATCACGAATACTGAAATCACGCACATGACCTTCATAGATCACGATATCGGTCGGGTTGGCTACTACCGGTACTTCACGGCTATCCCAGCCCTCTGGCTTGGTCTCGGCATCATTTAAGTCAACAAACTGACTGTAACGGCCATTGGTTGAGACGTTAACAGAGTAGGGGTCGGTCGCTTCAATCATTTCGACTTTGCGGGTTAACGGATGATACACCTCAACTTCAAAGCGATAGAACTGGCGATCCAGGGCACTACGACTGCCGTTGTAACGCCAAACACCGGTCGTGGCATCCGCCGTCATATTATGCGTTGCAGTTGCGGCTTTACTGGCATTATAAAGTTTTAACTTCACGCTACGGGCAGTAGGTGCCCAGACTGCGACGCTAACATCATTGCCGTTGTACCGCACGCCCAGTTGCGCATCCAGGGCACTGTTGTCACCAGAGGCATAGAGGTCATCCAGCACTTTGGCAACCTGCACATAGCTGGCGCTAATCAGCTCGTTATCGCTATTGTAAGCCGCCAGTGCCAGCTGATTCTTGGCCATGGCTTTTGCCTGTTCTGCGGTAAAGTTTGCACTAAATACCGCTGCATTGGCCAGGTGTGGCACTAACTGAGTCAGGCTGTCATCAGCCGCCACCGGCGTCAGTTCAATACTGCTGCCACCTTCGATTTCATCGCTATTATTCACGGTTAAACTGGCATCGGTAGAGTAGAACAACTTCACCACTGGCGCGGTATCGGCTACCGGCGTATTCCAGACAAAGGTATTGGCTGTTAACCAATGGGCAGCAGCGCCCTGGATACTGACACCCAGTGAAACAATCGGAAACTCATAAACGTTGGCATTACCTGAAAATACCCAGTTCATGCGGGCAAAATCCGGATCATCCTGTGACAGTGGCATCTGCATATCCGGACCGGGGTCTTTACCAGCATCATCGGTACCGATATGGATAATAAAGTTACCGCAAGCCCCTTCGGTACCGGCATAGCCTGGCTTCAGATTCAGGATCCAGTAGGCGCCATAGTTTGGATCAATACCGTTATACTGCAAGCCATTATCCCAGGACGGAGCAATGGAAGACGGCTGGTAAGCGTCACAGGTCTCGTTATTCCAGGTATGTAACCGGAAACCTTCATAGGCGCCATCTTGTGGCCGTTTGTAGAACAATACCGCCTGATCAGGCCCGGCTGTTACTACCGGGGCTGGTGCGTTAGGATCTTTACCGACCCGGCAACCATCATTGGTATCGTTCGGGAACTGACCTTTGGGACAGGAGAACGGCGGTGGATCAATACAGGCAGTATTGGTTGGGTTTGGGATCTGTGGCAGGGTACAGGTCAGCAAAGCGCTGCCGGGACTGGTGGAGTCTCCGCCACCACCACAACCGTATAGCAGTAAAGCGCACAGCGCAAGACTGCTCAGTTTTAGCATTTTGAACAGATTAAACATGGTTTACTTACTCCAATTCTGTGTTACCAGCTGCGGGCACGAATGCCCGCGGCATTAAAATGAGTACACTGCGCCCAGGAAGTACTGACGACCGAAGAATTGCAAGGTACCGGTCATCGCTTGCTGGCCAAAATAGCTCTTGGTTGGCTCATCCGTCAGGTTATTCACCTGGAACAGCATCTTCAGATTGTCGTTAAACTGGTAGCCAAACTGAAAGTCCACCACCATTTCGCTATCAAAGTTGGTGATCTGCTCGTTAATCCCGACTTGTGATGAGACAAAGGGTGAGCGATAACGGGCGTTAATCCGGGTATCGATACCTTCGTATTCCCAAAACAGCGTGGCATTCACGACATTTTTCGACAGCCCCTCAAAAGTCGTTTCAATCGGTTCGCCACCCAGGCTATTGATCAGTGATACTTCACTCTCGGTGTAGGAGTAACTCAGTTGCGCTCCCAGGCCAGATAAGGCGCCTGGCAGGGCTTTAAATACCTGAGTCCACGCAATTTCAGCACCACGGATATAACCGCCATTACTGTTGTTTACTGCGGTAAATAGCGAGCCATTTCGGGTTGCCACCGGTACACCCGATTCCGGATCCGGGATAATAAAATCCGGTACCGGGAAACCGGCCGCTTTAAAATCAAATTCCGGTAATACATCATCCTGAATAAAAGATTGGATATCCTTGTAGAAAAGCGCTGCCGCTAAGGCACCACTGCCAAAATAATATTCCAGTGACAGATCATACTGATTAGCTTCAAACGGCCGCAGGAAAGGACTGTTGGAACTGTTACCGGTAATTTCACCGGTATCACTGATATTAAAGGATGTGACCGACGCCAAACGGTTAATCGGTGGGCGGGAGATCACTTTGGCACTGGCAAAACGTAATTGCCACTCATCGGTCAGCGCCAGATTCAGGTTTAAGCTGGGTAGATGCTTGGTGTACTTGTCACCTACGATACCTGCGGCATAACGGGTATTGATTAACCCGACTTCATCGGCGATATTCTGTGCACCACGCAAAGGGTCGCCACCGACATCTGACAGGTTAGTGGCACTTTGGTCGGTGGTTACCCGCCGTACCCCGATATTACCGGTTAACGGTAAGCCAAATAATTCGGTATCCAGATTCGCCATCAGATAACTGGCGAGCACATCTTCATACACCCGGCCACTCTCTAATACCGACCAGGCAGTATTAGCTGTAGCGTTAGGATCGCGGTTAATCACATCTGGGTTACCCGCACCCCAGGTTTGCACCGGCTGCGGAATACCCTGCGGGAACCAGGCCGCCAGGGCTTTATCCAGATCAATAGCCAGATAGCTGGGGTAGCTTGCAAATTTACCTTTAAAATCAACTTGCTTTACCATATCAGCGGTTAGACGTAATGGTGGCTGGCCGGTTAAGAACATACCATCACTACCGTATTCAAATACCGAGCGGTCATTTGAGTAACGACGGGCTGAGTAGCGCACACCAAATTCCACAGAGCGGATAACCGGCAGTTCCAGATCAAAACTCAAATCCAACCGGGCAGCATTAACTTCATCAGTATTTACAAACGGATAAATACCGTACTTACTGACCATCAGACGGTTAATATCACTAAAAGCATCCGCCTGACTCAGGCCGATCGCCGGTAAATTCAGGCCATTGAGTTGATAGTTAATAGAGACATTCGGGTCCAGCACCGGATTGGCCACGGTAGCGTCCTGTGCCACTAACGACCAGAGTAAGCCGTTACGGAAATCGCTGCTGGCTCTGGAGTGCGACAGGTCAAACACCAGATTAACCCGGTCGTTAATATCCCAGTCAGCCTTCATGCCATAGCTATGGACTTCATCAGCGTCGCGGTTGTCATCATTCACCACTTCTACCCGGGTAAAGCCATTGCGGGTACGACTGATATTACCGCCCACCAGCGATGAGCCATTATAAATCGGGTTGCTGATATTAGCTGTCGCGCCTTCAAATTTAACCCGGAAACCACGGGCAAAGGCTTCGCGGTCAAACTGCGAAATAAACACATCGCCGGTCAGACTAAAGGCCTCATTGGGTTGCCACTGTAACGAACCCAGATAGCCGTTACGGGTTTCCTCACCACCCAGATGCTGGATCTCAAAACCTTCGCTGATATATTCCGGCGTGTCATCCTGATTCAAATCCCGGCTCACGTTGTAAGCTAAGCCAATGAACTGTGTCGCCACGCTGGGTTGATACAAGCGCGCATAGCCCAGTGCCAAGCCCAGGGTATCATCCAGAAACTTGCCCTGATAGGACAGGCTAAAACGATGACCAAACTCTTCACCATCCGGAACCTCGTTGGCACGGTCATTTTGCATGCCACGCAAGTTGGCAGTAAAAGTATGGGTTTTATCGTTACCCAGTACTCGCGCCGTTTGTAGCTCAACGGTACCAGCAACACCCCCTTCAATCAGTGAAGCTTTCGGCGATTTATACACCGCAGCAGAGGAGATTAATTCAGACGGGTACTGATCAAATTCAATATTACGCTTACCACTGGTAGAGACCTGTTCTCGTCCATTCAGCGTGGAGAACACAAAGCCACCCGACATACCGCGAATGTTGATTTCAGCCGCCTGGCCGCCGGTTCGCACTGCAGAAATACCAGGCAGACGGGTTAAGGCGTCAGCGATCGAGACGTCGGGTAAGGCCCCGAGATCGTCGGCAGAAATGGTTTCAGATACCACATCACCAAAGCGTTTACTGTCGAGCGAACGAAATAAACTTTGTGCAAAACCACGCACCTGTATTACTTCAACCTGTTCTTCTGTTGTCTGCTCCGCTGGTTGCGGCGCTGTTTCCTGCGCCAGCACAAACGAGCTGACACCCGCTGTCATCATCGCTGCTGACAGCAGGCTAAGCCTGTACCTTGCCATACCTTATTTCCCCGTCTTTGTTGTTTTTTATCAGTCAGCCTTAACCGCAAAATGGGCTGATGCTGCTAACTTTTTCCTGTTTAGTTATTGACCGGTTTAGCGATTTCCGCAAGATGAATACGTATTCATAAAGCGGTTACTAACACAAAAAATTAACTTCACTGATAGCGCAAGCTTTTCAATTCAAAAAAACCTGTAGCAATTCTTTGCTGGCGACTGCAGCAGTGCTATGTTGTGCGCAGTTAAGTGGACTACGGAGCCAAGGATTGAATCTGGCCTTTGTCAAAAAATCGGTATTTGTACGTAATCTGGAGCAATTGCTGGGGTTTTTGTATAGTCCGAATCACGCCTGTTTTTACCGGGAAGCACTAGACTTTTTCCAACAGCGACAGGCCCGGCAACAAGAATTACACCTAGCAGAGCAGCGCTGGCAACAGGCGCAGCAAGGTACTAATGCTGACGTACTGAAGCAAACGCGAAAAACCTTTACAGATTTGCAGTTTGTGGATGAAAAGCAACGCATTGCCCGCTGGCAAAGTTTATTGCAGGCGGCAGAAGCGCTGTTACAGTTAAGCGAAGGTAGTCAGGCCAGCGATAGTCAGATGCTTAGCGCCCGGTTGTTAGGCGGGTTATTGATCACCTCTGCCAGCAATAAACGCAAACTCCTACTGCTCGAATATGCTTACAAACCCCTGTACCGGGCGCTTTTAAGTCTACGCTTGCTGGAACACTTGCTGGAACAGCAAATACTGAAAGATCCGCAGTGGCAGGCCTGGTACCTGCATCGTGATATAACGCAACCAGCAGAATGTGAGTATCGGCAGAAATTACAACTGCCCCTGGTAATGGCCACCTTTTTGCAGCATTTTGGACAGCTTGATCCTGATGCTCAGTTCCTGTTAACAGCAGCATCGGACAACGTACCGGAAAAAGCCTTTAGCGCACAGGAGCGCGAACATTTTTTGGCGTTAACGTTACAAGGCAGTTTGCAACTGTTGCAGCAAGGTTTAGGGCAGCTGCCATTTAGCCGCGGCAATAAAGAGCAGCGCGAATACCATGTGCAGCAGCAACAGTTCTTACAGCAGCAATTGCAGCGCTTTATTACCGCCAAAGCAGATACACCGCTGGGTAGTCTGTTTAAAGTCCCGCAGGCATATACGTCAATCGTCTTACCGGGGCGCAGCCGGTATAACTACGATGCCCTACCCAGAGCTGCCCTGCTGATGCGTGAAGCTGCGGCAAGGGGCGACTACAATGGCTTGCTGGTGGATTGCTTATTCCGCATTGTCGGTCTGTTTCCACAGGGCTATGGCATGGTCTTTACCCCGCTGGGCGATGATGGTAAACCGCAATTAAAATATGAATTTGCGATCGTCAATTCTTTGTATCCGGAAAAACCCGAACAACCGCTGTGCCGGGTAGTCAGCCGCAATCAGCAGTATCGAAATACCGGTTATAACATTAGCTTGAGTACCGAACTCAACCTGTATTTTAAACCAGCTCGAGATCGCTTAAAAACGCTGCCAGAGCAACGCTTGAAAGAACTGCTCAATATGTTGTATCAGGATGGCGAAGCGAAATACCTGAGCCGCTTAGTACCTAAATGCTGGCAGCCGGAGAACTTTTTCAGTGTTCCGGAGCATCAAAATCTGTGGCACAGCGCACAGCAGCGGCAGAATTAGCCACTGTTAAACAGCAGGATGACGGACATCGCCCGTCATCCTGTTAACTCTGACTTTGTAAAAAGCTTTGGAGGCTTGGCAAGGCCGCGACCGTTTTGCTAATGACCTGCTTAAGGTCAGCAAAAAAGCCTGTGAGTTGCGCCTTAGTAAGGCTATCCGCCAGCGGATGATAGCTGGCAGGCAACAGATTTTGTCCTAGCAGCACCTGTTGCCAGGCCACTTCGGTAAACAGCTCATCCTGTTGCCGGAAGATTTGCGCGCTGTGACGGAATAACTCCAGCCGCTGCGCCAGAGCGTCAGGCAAAGCCATCTCCCGGCAATATTGCCAAAGCGGATGATCAGTACGCTGATTTAAGTGGTAGTGCAAAATAATAAAATCACGGATCGCTTCAAATTCCTGCTGCGACTGACGATTAAATTCGTTGCTGAGCGCTGTCATATCCTGTGTTGCCGGGAAGCATTGCACCAACCGCACCACCGCACTTTGAATCAGATGAATACTGGTTGACTCCAGCGGCTCCAGAAAACCACTGGATAAGCCAATGGCCACACAGTTACGCCGCCATTGCTGCTTGCGCCGCCCGGTAACAAAACTGATTTTGCGCGGCTCGGCCAGCGCAGGGGCATCGAGGTTGCTGAGCAGGGTTTGTTTCGCCTGCTCATCGTCAAGAAAACGGCTGCTATAGACCAGGCCATTACCGGTGCGATGTTGCAATGGTATCCGCCATTGCCAGCCACCGCCATGCGCAATAGCGCGGGTGTATGGCACTATCGGATAACGGGCTTCTGAAGGTACCGCCAGCGCACTGTCACAGGGTAGCCAGTGTTGCCAGTTGTCATAACCGGCAGCCAGGGTTTGTTCAATCAGCAAAGCCCTTAAGCCGGAACAGTCAATAAAGAGATCAGCACTCAATACCTGGCCATCGGTCAGTACCACTGCAGCGATGTCACCAGATGGTTTTTGCTCAACTTTGGCAATTAAGCCTTCAATCCGCTTTACCCGGCGCTGCTCGCTATAACGACGTAAAAATGCGGCATAGAGCCCGGCGTCAAAATGATAGGCATATTGTAAGCCAGGTAAAGGGGAATTCGGCAGCTGCGACTGCGGGCTGAATTTACCGGCTTTCGCCGCCTGATAGTTCAGGGAATAATCCCAAAAGCTACTGTTATCACCTTTGGCCTGCGCGGCCAGCCAGAAATGATGAAAGGATGCCATGCCAAGCTGGCGGCCAACCGGACCAAAGGCATGCATATAACTATCACCCTGCCGGCCCCAGTTTTCAAACTGAATACCCAGCTTAATACTGCCTTTGGTTTCGCGTAAAAACTCGGCCTCGTTAATCCCCAAGGCAGCATTAAAATGCTGAATCGCCGGAATAGTCGCCTCGCCAACACCGACTGTGCCTATCGTATCGGACTCGACTAACTGTAAGTCAATTTGTTCGCCGAGAATGCGCGCCAGCATCGCTGCGGTCATCCAACCGGCAGTACCTCCGCCGACTATCAATACCCGGCGCACCTGATTTAAATCTGTATTCTTCACCTTGCCTCCAACAAAAAGGCCCCTGTCTATGCTCGATAGTAACAGGGGCCTTTACTCACGTCAGGTGTGATTAGAACTTATAGGATAAACCTGCCATATAAGTACGGCCATAGCGCTGATACTCAATCACGCGGCGGCTGTCATCACCTTCAACCCGCACAAAAGGCTCATCCGTTACGTTGTTTGCTTGCAGTAACAGGGTTAAGCCTTCATAACGACCCGAGAAGCTGTAGCTGATTTGTGCATCAACAACGGTCTCAGCTTCAATCATCCGCAGGTCACGGCCATTACCAAAGCCTGAAATTTCACCTAGGAAATCAGAACGGTAACGGCTGCTGACCCGGGCAGAGAAACCATCGTTCTCGTAATAGAACGTCAGGTTAGCTACCCGCTCAGATAAACCTGGTAACGGGGTAGAAGGATCGTTCGGGTTAGACTGAATGCTGCTGTCGGTCCAGGAGCCGGTCAGAATGGCGCCGAAGCTTTCCAGTTCAGGCATAATCATCGCGCCACTGGCAGACAGGGTAAATTCCACGCCATTGATGCGGCCACCCTTACCATTTTGTGGTGTGGTTGCGACACCCTGGTTAATCACTGGTACTTCACCACCAGATGGGAAGCCGGTAAAGTCCTGAATCACTTGCTGGTCGTAGATATAGCTTTCCAGGTCTTTATAGAAAGCCGCAATCGCCACATAGCCTTTGCTGTCTTCAAAGTACTGCTCGTAAGAGACATCCAGTGCATTCGCAATCCACGGCCGCAGCGCCGGGTTACCGCCAGACGCGCTCCATGGCGAGTTCTGCTCTGGTGTTGCCTGCGAGTTGTTCAGTGCCGGGTTGAAGCTATAATCCTGACTGGCTCGCAGCTGATCCATCCGGGCACGGGCCATAGTACGGGCTAAACCAACGCGTACGTATTTACCGGTACCGACTTCAAAGTTCAGGTTCAGGCTGGGTAACACTTCCCAGTACTTATCACCACCATCAATCCGGAATGACGACACATTAATACCGGTACCTGAAGCCGCTAAAGCATAAGACGACTGATCAGTATGGACGATCTGCGTACCGATATTACCCGTCACCGGGATTTCACCAACGCGGCTGTTAATACCCAGTTTTACATAACCGGTTACCACATCTTCCGCCACATTCCAGTCTTTGATCAGCACATCAGCGTTAGGGTTACGTACCCGCACCAGGGCGCCGGTGTCGATTAGCTGACGTGGGTCATAGCTAACCATACCCGGAATACCGAAAGCAGCCAGGCTGGTGGTACCGGCGACGTTTGGAATAGGTGCAGACAAGGCGCCATTTGGCAGCGCCAGGAAGAATTCATCGGCTTTCTTGTCTTTTTCGCGGTTGCTGTAGTTTAAACCCACTTCCAGTGAATCGAAGTTGTCGTTTTCCAGCATGGTTTTGGCACTTAAACGTACCTGATTTAAATCATCGGTAATCGACGGCGAGTTGTAATAACCCAGCTGACCACCAGGAATGATATCGCCACCCCAACCTTGCGGGCTGGTTAACAGGATTAAACTTGGATCAGCATAATTTAGCGTGGAGTTGAAAATTGGACCACGATCGCTCATTGCAAACGACAGATTGTCTAAAGCACCCGAACCAGCAGGGCCGGTACCTGCATCAGATTCCAGAATCAGGTCAGTACGATCCAGCGAAGAGTGGCTCAGATCCAAAGTGGCATCCCAGCTATCTGATAATTTAAATTCGGTTTTCCAACCGACAGAGAACAAATCAGCCTCGCGGAAGTTACCATGGTTACGGACGATACCCTTAACACCAGTGTAACCACCAGAGGTCACTAAACCATTTTCTACTGTTGGGTTTACCAGCGGAGCCCCACCCCAGAACAGCGGTAATTCGATAAAGCTGGTGCGCTGGGTTTCATCAAACTCTGAGTAATAGAAATCTACTGTGCTGCTAAAGCTATCGGTTGGTTTGTATTCAAATACACCAATAAAGCCATCACGTTCCAGCAAGTTAGAGTTCGCAAAGACTTTAGCACCGCCAATCACTTTATTGCCATCAGCTGTGTCGGCATAACCCCAGGCTTCAAAACGTTCAATTTGCATTGGGTTAGACATAGTGGCGTAACCTAAAGCTACACCAATGGTGTTGTCGGCGAATTGGTCAATGTACGAAATGCTAAAACGATTGCCCTTATCATCCGCACCAGCATTTAACGCACTAATTTGGCTCCACTCGTAACGGGCATTCACCGCTACAGTGCGTTCACCGTGTGCCAGCGGGCTAACCAAACGCATATCGGCAGTACCGGCCAGGCCCTGGCCAATTAAACCAGCGTCCGGCGTTTTATAAACAACCACACCACTCAGTAGTTCAGACGGATATTGGTCAAACTCTACGCCACGGTTATCACCGGAGCTAACCTGCTCGCGACCATTTAACAGTGCAGTTGAGAAATCCGGCGCCAGACCGCGGATACTGATGACCTGACTACGACCATTCAGACGCTGTGCCGTTAAACCTGGTAAACGGGCTAATGATTCAGCGATACTGACGTCAGGCAGTTTACCAATATCTTCTGCCGAAACCGCTTCGACAATCGAACTATTGAACATTTTAATGTTCTGCGATTCCTGTAAGCTGCGGCGGAAGCCCCTGACAGCAATAACTTCTACTGCCTCTTCCTGCGCTTGTTGAGTTTGTGTATCCGCTTCTTGGGCGAAGACCGCTGCACTACTACCAGCTGCTGCCAGCGCCAGTGTCAGCATACTGAGTTTGAACTTATTCATAATCCTACCTACCCCGGTGTGTTGTTATTTTATAGCTGCGAAACTGAAAGTCATGCTGAAATCCGTCAGCAGCAGTTTTGCCATGGTCATTTATTAAACTTATTCGGGCGGGAGCTCAATATGAATACGTATTCATAGTGCAAAAGACGCACAAGCACAGTGCAAGCGACCGAAAGCTGCACTATTGTTGTGCACCAGACAACTTGCTAAACCGCTGATTCGTTGCGGACGAGCAAGATAATATTGCGAAAAGCGTTCGGGGACGAAAAAGTGTGGCGCTATGAACAACTGCATACGTATGCAGCATATTTCTTATTCAGACAGCCCTGTTTATGCTTGTCGTAAACACCACACCCTTATTACAGGTGGTATATGGAACAACTTAAACAGCTGGCCAGCCTTGCCGGTTTGCAACACAGTTACGTGCACGCTAACGGCCAACTCGAATATATTAGCCCCGATGTGCAGGCTGCCATTTTACAGGCCATGGGCTTTGACTTAACTACCGAACAAACTATCGCCGACCAGATTCGGCGACAGCAGCAAGCTCAGTGGCAAAACAATATTGCAGCAGTCACTGTGGCAGAGCAACAGCAAGTATTTGCAGTCAGATTGCAGCTGGCCGCGGCTACAGCAAGCAGCCACTGGCAATGGCAGATTCTGCTGGAAGACGGTCAGACTTTAAATGGCGACTTTTTGCTACAGGCCAAGGATATTATTGAGCAAGGACAGATAGACGACACAGCTATGTTGGCCTTTAATCTGTCGTTCGAGCTGGATTTGCCGCTTGGTTACCACCAGCTAACGTTAAGCGATGGCAAGCAGGTTCTGAAACAGCAGCTGATCATTACTCCAGCGCGCTGTTTTCAGCTGCACGACAGCGCCATTTTACATAAGACCATGGGGCCGGCGGTCCAGCTTTATGCCGTACGCTCGGCCCGCAACTGGGGTATGGGTGACTTTGCCGATCTGAAAGCAATGGTTGCCCCATTAGCAGCAGCCGGTAACGATTTTATCGGTTTAAACCCCTTGCATGCGCTCTATCCGATGCTGCCACAGGATTGCAGCCCGTACAGCCCCAGCAGCCGTTTATGGTTAAACACGCTTTATGTCGCGCTGGATGAAACCCCGGATTATCAATCCTGTACCGCAGCACAACAGCTAGTCGCCAGTGCCGATTTTCAGCAGCAGCTAGCTGCCTGTCGCGCCACGGCGAATGTTGATTATCCGGCCGTTGCCGCCTTAAAGCAGCAGGTCGCGACCTTACTGTTTCAGCATTTTCAGCAACATGAACTGGCGCAGCAAAGTGAAAGGGCCAAGGCGTTTCAGGTTTTCGTAGCAGAGGCCGGCGTGAGTCTGTATCAGTGGGCCGTATTCTCGGTACTACAGGGCCAATTGTTCTGGCAAGATCTGCAAACCGCCGCCTGGCAGCAATTTCCGCCAGAACTGCAAAACCCGCATAGCCCCGCCGTTGCGGCCTTTGCCAAACAACATGCCAGCGCTATCGAACAGCAGCTGTATTTACAGTGGTTAGCACAGCTGCAGCTGGCAGAGGTGAAAGCCGAGTGCCGCAAACAAGGTATGGCCATTGGTTTATACTGTGATGTCGCTGTAGGCACCAGCCGTAGCAGCGCCGAGAGCTGGGGTGCGCCGGATGACTTCTTGCTGGATTTAAGTGTCGGTGCACCGCCGGATATTATGGCGCCAAAAGGCCAGAACTGGGGGCTATTAGCTTACAACCCGGTGACGCTGCGGCAAAAAGCCTATCAGCCCTTTATTGAACTGATCCGCGCTAATATGCGCTATGCCGGCGCCTTACGGCTGGACCATGTGATGGCATTATTGCGGCTTTGGTGTTGCCCGCTCGGCGCCGATGCCACAGCCGGCTGTTATTTGCGGATGCCGGCGCAGGAGTTGTTTGCCATTTTGGCACTGGAAAGCCAGCGTAATCACTGCGTCGTGATTGGGGAAGATTTGGGCACGGTACCAGCGGAAATCAGTGAACTGATGCAGCATTATCAGGTACTGTCTTACCGGGTATTTATGCTGGAGCAAAAGGCTGGCAGCTATCAACACCGGGATCTGACCTATCCACCGCAGGCACTGGCAACAGTTACCACACACGATATGCCTACGCTGGTCGGCTTCTGGCAGGAGCTGGACTTAGCGCTACGTCATCAATTGGATTTATTCCCCAGCCCAGCCGTGGCCGACAGCCTGCACCAGCTAAGAGAGAGCGAAAAGCAGATCCTGCAACAGCAGCTCGGCATTGCGCAGCCGGATGCGGCAACGCTGGTTCGTGCCTGTCATCTGTATACCGCAGCGACGCCGGCGCGTTTATTCGCCTATCAGTTGGAAGACCTGGTATTGCTGGAAACTCCGGTCAATATACCGGGCACCAGTACTGAATATGCGAACTGGCAGCGCAAATTACCGCAGAATATCGAGACGATTCTAAGCGATAACAAGGTACTGCAGCTGATGCAAGAAATTAAGCAGGCGCGCAGTTAAGCGCTGACAGCAGGTTGAAATTAAACGCGGGCCTTAATGCTAACGTGCAGCGGCCAGCAGAACGCCACGCCACCCAAAACGGTGGCGTTTTTCTAACAATAAATGAGAGAACATGATGTTAAGAAAATCCCTGGCTCTAATGCTGGCAAGCGCCGTCACTGGCATTATCTTGTGTTATCCGCAACCCGCTCAGGCTTACTGCCCGCAAACATCCGATGCTACTCCCAGAGGCCCGATCGCGTTAAACGAACAAGGTGAATTCGTGCCAGACTGGGCAAAAAGTGCGGTTTGGTATCAGGTGTTTCCAGAGCGCTTTCGCGATGGTGATCCCAGCAATAACCCGACGGTACGGGATATTGCCGGTGCCGATCCGGCTGAGCCACCTAAAGTCTGGCAGATCCATCCATGGGGCAGCGACTGGTACAAACGCCAGCCCTACGAAGTGGCCAACGGTGAACCCGAATTGTGGCAGCATCTGTTACGCCGCCGCTACGGTGGCGATCTGCAGGGGGTGATTGACAAGCTCGACTATATTCAAGATATGGGTTTCAATGCGATCTATTTAAACCCGGTTTTTACTGCTCCCTCACTGCATAAATACGATGCGGCCAGCTTTCACCATATCGACCCAAATTTCGGTCCGGATCCGGCGGGTGACCGGGCACTGATTGCCACCGAGAATCCATTAGACCCCAGCACCTGGGTCTGGACCAAAGCCGATGAACTGGCGCTGGAACTGATCAAACAAGCGAAGCAACGTGGTATCCGGGTTATTTTTGATGGTGTGTTTAACCATATGGGCATTAACAGTTTTGCCTTTCAGCATCTGCAACAGCATCAGCAGCAATCGCCCTACAAAGACTGGTTTACCGTACACAGCTTTCGTGATGAAAAAACCGGTAGTGAATTCCGGTATGAGGGCTGGTTTGGTGTCGCGTCATTACCCGAGTTTAAAGAGGATGCCCAGGGTCTGGTTGCCGGGCCACGGGATTATGTATTTGCTGCCACTGAGCGCTGGATGAATCCGAAAGGTCAGGGCCGCGAGTTCGGTATTGATGGCTGGCGATTAGATGTCGCTTTCTGTGTCGCCCATGGCTTTTGGAAAGACTGGCGGCAGCATGTCAAAACACTGAACCCTGACGCCTACATCACTGCCGAACTGGTGATGCCGCCGGAGTTGGTAAAACCTTATTTTCAAGGCGATGAGTTTGACGGTGAAATGAACTATAACTTTGCCTTCACCGCCGCTGAGTTTATGTTTAACCCGGCGCCACAACGGATTAAGGCCAGCGAATTTGACGCCAGACTGGCCGAGATGCGCGCGCTGTACCCCAAGGGCGTGGCTTATGTCACCCAGAATTTATTTGGTAGTCACGATTCGAACCGTATTGGCTCACATATTGTGAACCGTGGCATCGGTAACTTCCGCGACTGGGGCGCCTATTTTCAGTTGTCACAAGTCAGCCAGAATCCAGCGTATCAGGTGCGCAAACCTAACGCTGAGGAACTGCGGTTACAAAAGTTGTTTGTTATTTTTCAAATGACCTATGTCGGGGCGCCAATGGTCTACTATGGCGATGAAGTCGGGATGTGGGGCGCTAACGACCCTGATGATCGTAAGCCAATGATCTGGGACGATATTCGTTACGAAGACGAAGTCACTAACCCGGATGGTAGTTTACGGCCAGCTGACAAGGTTGCGGTAAATCGTCAGTTACAGCAGCATTACCGGCTATTGATTCAACTGCGCCAGCAACTGCCGGCGTTGCGGCTGGGGGATTATCAGACCCTGTTAGTTGATGACCAGCGTGAGCTGTACGGCTTTGAACGCCGTCACCAACAGCAACGGGTACGGGTGCTGTTAAATAATAGCGAGCAGCCACAGCAGATCACACTACCACAAGATCAGACCAACTGGCAGGATGTGCTAAGCCAACTGGCAATCAGCCAAAACGGCGACACCATACAACTCACGATTCCGGCCAAATGGGGCGCTGTACTGGTTGCAAAGTGACGTAAAGCGCATTAATCCGACAAACAAAAAGGCGTGGCAAATCCGGCCACGTCCAGCTTCATGAAGCAGAATAACACTGAAAAAAACAGGTAAGACAGAGCCGTAACCAGAGCGCAATAAACTGACTGCCTGTTTTCATCAGGTTTTTTGGTTCCATTGACTAAACGACAGCATAGCTTATGACCAAAACCAGCGCCTATCGATGTCACTGTCACTTTAAGCAGAAATTCGATGAACATGTGGTGAGCTAGCCAATCATCGTTCCAGAACGGATTATCCAGGCACCAATTTGCTTACCAAGTTGATAAGCCACCACTATCGCCAGCAAACTCAGCAAAGCTAAAGCAAATTTCTTACTCCATGTCATGCTTACCTCCGAAAAAGAAAAAGCGCTGGGTTTAGCAGCGCTTTTTATTATAGATTAACTTTATTGCAACACAACTTACTCGGCGTTATCGGCCTTGGCGTTTTTCACAAACTCATCCAGCCAGGCCGTAGTTTCCCATAGCATATGCAGCACAGACTCACGGGCGCGGTAGCCGTGTGACTCCAGTGGCAACATCACTAAGCGGGTGGTACCGCCATTGCCTTTAATCGCCTGATATAAGCGCTCGCTCTGCATCGGGAAGGTACCTGAGTTGTTATCATCGGTACCGTGAATTAACAACAATGGTGTTTTGATTTTTTCGGCATGGAAGAACGGTGACATCCGGCTATACAGCTCCGGATCATCCCACAGGGTGCGTTGTTCCATCTGGAAGCCGAACGGCGTCAAGCTGCGGTTATAAGCGCCACTGCGGGCAATACCCGCTTTAAATAAGTTAGAGTGCGCCAGCAGGTTTGCCGTCATAAAGGCACCATAAGAATGGCCGCCAATCGCCACCCGGTTCGGGTCTGTTACGCCGCGCTCGACGCCCGCACCAATCGCTGCCTCTGCATTGAGGATCAGTTGCTCAATAAAGGTATCGTTCGGTTCCTGCTCACCTTCACCAACAATTGGCATGGTGGCATTATCCAATACCGCATAGCCCTGAGTTGCCAGGAATTGCGGTGTCCAGTAACTAATGCGGTTAAAACGGTACGGCGAATCACTGACCTGACCAGCGGCGCCAGCGCTGCGGAACTCACGCGGATAAGCCCAGATCACCGTCGGCAGTGCGCCATCGCGGGCTTTATCATAGCCGGCTGGCAGCAATAGTGTCGCTGACATCGGAATACCATCAGCACGCTGATAATTAATCAGCTCACGGCTAATACCCTGAGTGTGCGGCATTGGGTGTGGTGTTTTCGTCAGAGCCGTTAATTCACCGCTAGTTAAATCGCGCAGGTAAAAATCCGGCGGCAGATCCGGCGCTTCACGCTGAGTTAACAACTTACCTGATGGTAACACCGTATAAGGAAACTCATAGAATGGCGCTTCGGAACGCCATAACCGGCTGGTTTCACCGCTTGCCAGTGGGCGTTTATCGATGAAAGGTCTGTTACCCTCTGGTGAGGCGCCAACGCCGGTTAAATAAATCGCGCCATCTTCTACCCGTAATAAGCGTTGACCGTTAGCAGCAGTGGTTAATAACGGACTGCCCGGATCATTATAACGGTCTTCAGACGAGCGTTCCCAGAATAGCCGCGCTTGTTTGGCCGGGTCCAGATACCAGACTTTTTCATTGCGATCCTGCCACCAACGCTCCCACACCAGCAAACTACCGTCGGCTGCAGCAAGCAGATAAGAGAAGCGGAAACTTAAATCCAGCAGCTTTTCCGGCTCAGCATTAAAAGGCGCTGCCAGCTGGAATAATTGATCCCGTACCGCGACTTTATTCGCCGGGTCGCCACCATCCGCAGCTTCCGCCCAATATAGGGTTGCAGCCTGATCCGGGCGCCAGCCAACACTGCGCCGGCCGGTCACCACCGCATCAAAGGCTATCGGTAAATTATCGGCCACCGGTTGCTGCACTACCTGATATTGCAGCTTGCCGCTGGCATCCCACACCTCAGTGGTATAAGCAAAACGGAACACCGGTACCGCATAGGAGAATGGCTGTTCAATCCGGTTAACCAGAATAAAATTATTATCCGGTGATACTTCGACGCCACGTAATAACTGTGGTTTACCCAAAGTCGTCACTTTGTTATTTAAGCCAATTTTTACCAGCTGACTGGTAAAGTAATAGCTGAACAGCGCTTCATCATGCTTATTTTTCAGCAAATCCTGATAGGTACGGGCCGGTGCTGTACGACCGCGCGCTTCGGTAATGACCGGGCCGGTTGGTACCTTACTCTCGGCTGGCTCAGCGCCGCGTTTTGCCGGCACGGTCGCCGCAAAAATGGCTTTGCTATCCGCTGACCACTGTAATGAACCGCCCCAAATCGCATTTAAGCTCAGTTTACTCCAGCGACTGGCGCGCAGCTTTTCCAGATCCACTTTCCACAGCTGGGCTTCATTGTCTTCCAACTGAATAAAGGCTAAATGACGACTGTCGGGTGAGAAGTTCAGATTGACGGCTTTCAGATTTTTCGGCAAGCCACTGATCGTTTGAGTTTGTTGGCTATCCAATGCAATCAGCTGTAACGATGACACATAACGCGGTTGTGCCGGGCCATTATTCGCCGGATTAAAGCGCACCCCGGCCAGCCGGTATTCCGGTGCGGCTAAATCAGCGATGCCTGGCAAAGCGGCAAAGCCGGTACTCAGCATGAGCTTCCCATCCGGACTTAACATGGCACCAGGTGCCGGAGCCGCATCCACGATATCGACAATTTCTTTTACCGGCTGTTGATAGCCAATATCAACTGCAGTCGCTAGCGTTAGCGGGCTACAGCAAATCAGGCTTCCGAGCAGCGCGGCACGGAGGATCAATTTCATTCTCAGGTTCCCTGTTGTGTTATGTAACAGATTTTTGTAACACGTTTTAAGCCGCTCGCCTGTAGCAAAGCGACCATTTCGGCAAAAACTGAGATAAGTTCCAGTATAACGCTAACTTTTTATTACAAAATTAACATTTAATCTTACTGTATTTTTTGGCACACTCGCGCCGCCTTCAGCTATTAAGGCCGAATTCAGCTTAGCTGGCTGATGATTGGATTGTCTCTCATCGTAAAAGGAATGCGACATGTTAAAAAAATATCTCTCTGTGCTGGTTATTGCTGCCTGTTCAACGGCTGTTACGGCTGCTGATTCACCGTTTTATGTCGGAGCCCAGATTAGCGCGACCGAATTAAAAGAATCAGAAGCGGGTAATTCTGATAGTTTTGATTTTACTACGCTGTCGGCACTGGCTGGCTATCACTTTACGCCCTACATTGCTGCTGAATTGCGGCTGGGTACGGGAGTAAAAGGGGAAAGCTTTCGTGAGCTCGATTACTCCGAGAAACTTAGTGTTGATCTGCAAACTTTGCTGTTGCTAAAGGGTACGGTACCTATCAACGATATGTTCTCGCTGTATGGCGTCGCCGGTTATGGTTCAACTAAGTTTAAATATCAGGAGCGGTCGACTGGCTTCTCGTTCTCAGAAACGGAAACCATTAACGGTTTAGCCTGGGGAGTGGGCGCCGGATTCCGTGTCACACCACGCTTAACTGCAACACTGGAATACCTGCAGCTGCCCGATGAGAAATTCTCTGATGGCCCATATAACTTCAAACTGAAAACCAACAATCTGACACTGGGTGTCAACTACCAGTTCTGATCAGCTGCTGAAAAAACAAACCCCGATCGGCTGATCGGGGTTTGTGGTTGGCAAGCCGTGCGTATTACCAGATTTTTACCCGCACATCTTCTTCGCGATACATACCATCGCCCTGTTTTACCTCAAAGGCTTCATAGAACTCTGGCATATTCGACAGTACACCTAACACCCGGTACATGCCTGGTGAGTGTGGCCCGGTAATGACCTGCTGTCGCAAGGCTTCATCGCGGAACTTGATGCGCCAGACCTGAGCCCAGCCGATAAAGAAACGCTGCTCCGGGGTAAAGCCAGCGATAGTCTGCCGCGGTTGATCTTTAATCGAGTTTTGATAGGCACGGAACGCCACCGTTAAACCACCCAGATCGGCAATATTTTCACCCAGACCCAAAGCCCCCTGCAGATGCAGGTTGTCGATTGGATTAAAGGCATTGTATTGATCGATCATGCGCTGCGCACGCTCACGGAACTGCCGCTCATCTTCAGGCGTCCACCAGTCGCGCAGGTTACCGTTACCATCAGAACGTCGGCCCTGGTCATCAAAACCATGGGTAAATTCATGACCGATGACACCACCGATCGCGCCGTAGTTTACCGCATCATCAGCATCGACGTTAAAGAACGGTGGTTGCAGAATCGCAGCCGGGAACACGATTTCATTCATGGTGGAGCTGTAGTAAGCGTTAACCGTCTGTGGCGTCATGCCCCATTCGTCGCGGTTTACCGGCTGACCTAAGCGGTTAACCATCCTTTGATACTCACACTCACTGCTGCGACGCAGGTTGCCGATTAAGTCGTTAGCATCGATGGTTAAACAATCGTAGTCACGCCAAACATCCGGGTAACCAATTTTGGTATTAAACTTCGCCAGCTTGGCCTGAGCCTCGACCTTGGTCGCCTCGCTCATCCACTCCAGCTCGTTAATGGCTTCTTTAAAGGCGCCACGCAGATTTTCAATCATCTCATCCATCCGCGCCTTGGCTTCGGGTTTGAAATGGCGGGCAACATACTCTTTACCCACCATAAAGCCCAGATTGCTATCAACCAGATTTACCGCGCGTTTTTCCCGGCTGCGCTGCTCTTGCAGGCCGCTTAAGGTTTTACCGTAGAAATCAAAACTGGCCTGCGCAAAAGGCTCGCTCAGGTTAGCGGCATTAGCGCGCAGCAGGTGAAACTTCAGATACGTCTGCCACTGGCTAACCGGCACCTGGGCCTGCAGCTTGGCAAACTCGGTAAAGTATGACGGTTGACGGATCACCAGTTCTTGTACCTGCCCCAGCTCAGCGGCTTGTAAAAACGCCGGCCAGTCAAAGCCGGGGGCCAGTTTAGCCAGCTCGGCACGGTTCAGCTTGTTATAGGTCGCATTACGATCGCGGTTTTGGATCCGACTCCACTGCACCTTGGCCAGTTGAGTTTCCAGCGCAATCACCTGTTCCGCAGCCTGCTCTGGATTATCCCAGCCGGCCAGTTGCCAGATTTTGGCAATAAAATCACGATATTGACCAAGCAATTGCAGCGAACGCTCGTCATCTTTCAGGTAATAGTCGCGATCAGGTAAGCCTAAGCCGCCCTGACTGGCGCCGGTAATATATTGATCAGACTGCCGTTGATCCTGACCGACAAACACCGCTACCGGGGTACCGAAACGGTAGCGTTGTAATTCACCCCATAGCACTGCCAGCTGTTGATGGTTGCGCACCTGCTCAATACGGGCAATATCGCCACGCAGTGGATTCAGGCCCAGCGTATTAATCAGCGGCTCATTTAAAAATGATTTGTATAAATCGGCCATCTTCTGCGCATCGGAGTTTTTCGGATGCTCAGTGGCTGCCAGCTCCTGAATAATTTCCAACACTTGCTTCTCAGCGTTTTCACGTAGTTCGTCAAAACTACCCCAGCGCGCTTTATCGGCTGGAATTTCGGTACTGCCTAACCAGTTACCGTTTACAAAACGGAAGAAGTCCTGTTGCGGTGCAACGCTTTTATCAAAGTTATTCAGGTCAAAACCCGCTTGTTGGCTAGTTGCGGCTTGGCTGACGACGGTTTGCTCAGTGCCAGACGGGCTGCTACAGCCTGCCACACCAAGCGCCAGCGCCACACCCAGCGCCAGAGCAGAGATCTTGGTCATATATTGGTACCTCAGTTGTTTTTATAATCGGCTCGAGTTTAGAAAATCTGCCTGCTTGCTGCTTTGCAAACAGGATATTAACCCTGTCAGATGCGATAAATGTCAGACTGCGGTTTTGCTGCAAGCAACCGCGTGCGGTTTTACTTGTAATTAGCCATAAATTTCCGCAGGATCTGCGTAGTTTCGTTATCGGGAGTTCACCATGCTTGATACTGCTTTAACCTCACTGGCCGGCTTACCGTCTTTTCTGGCGTACTTTGCCGTAGCTGTGCTGTCAGTGCTGATCTTTGTCCGTTTGTATAGCTGGGTTACGCCGCATGATGAATTTGGCTTAATCCGTGACAATAACCCGGCCGCAGCAGTGGCCTTTGCCGGTGCGCTAATTGGTTTTGCCCTACCACTTTCCAGCGCTATAACGCATTCCATGTCCCTGCTTGATTGTGCCATTTGGGGCCTGGTGGCGTTATTGGTGCAAGTACTGACCTTTTTTATCAGCCAACTGGCACTAAAAAATCTATCGCAACGTATTACCCAGGGTGATATCGCCGCCGGTATTTTCTCCGCCGGTTGCTCAGTTAGCGTGGGTATGCTCAATGCTGCCTGTATGACCTACTAAGCTATGTCCCAAGGAGCTTAAGATGCAAAAAAAACCCTTTAAGCGTAGCCGCAAAGCGGCGCTGATCTTTATGGTGCCCGCCGCTACGCTGGCATTACAGGGCTGCGGTGCTGAAAAAGCGGTTGAAGCCCAGGTATTTAATACCCCGGATGAATGTGCTGCTTTCTACAATCCACCGGCGCAATGCCAGGCGGCTTTTGCCGAGGCACAGGCGCTACATCCACAGGTCGCCCCCAAATACGCCAATAAGCAGGAATGCGAAGCTGACTTTGGTACTGGCCAATGTGAAACGGCCCCGCAACAACATGCACAGGGCAGCTTTTTTATGCCGATGATGATGGGATTTTTAGCCGGACAAATGCTCAATCGCGGTGGCATGGCACCACAACAACAGCAGCAAACTGCAGCCGCAGCGGCTGGCCGCAATACGGTGCCAAACCAGCCGTTGTACAAAGCGCGCGATGATCAGAGTACCTTCCGCACCGCAACCAATACCCCGGTGGCCAGTCAGCCTGGGCCAACTCAGGTTCGCCCTTCCGCCGTACAGCCAAAACCAGCAACCCTGGCCCGCCGTGGCGGCTTTGGTGCCCAGGCGCAACAACGTGCGGCCGCAGCACCACGGCAGGCGACTTATGGCGGCTAAGCGATGAAGAAGGTTCCGATTGCCCCTCGCCCGGGTTGGCAGGCGTTTGCTGAAAGCGTTGGTTTTCAGTTCCATACTATTGATAACGAGCCATACTGGGACGAGTCTGCCTATTACCAATTTAGTCTGGCACAGATTGAAGACGATTTGGAAGCACCGACCGAGCAGCTGCATCAAATGGCCTTGGATCTGATCCCGGATATTATCCGCAGCGAACAGCAACTGAGCCAACTAGGCATCCCGGAGCCGTTCTGGGATGCGGTAAAAGACAGCTGGCAGCGCGCCGAGCCACATCTTTATGGCCGGATGGATTTTGCTTATGATGGCAAGGGCCCGGCAAAATTGCTGGAGCTGAACTACGATACCCCAACCTCATTATACGAAACCGGTTTTTTTCAGTGGGTATGGCTGGAAGATCAGCAAATGCGTGGCTTGTTGCCTGCAGGTGCCGATCAATTTAACTCGCTGCAGGATAAACTGGAGCAGGCCTTCGCCGAGCTGCCGTTACCGCGGCCATTCTATTTCAGTAGCGTCACCGAAAGTCAGGAAGACAAGGGCACTGTTGATTATCTGATGGATATTGCGCTGCAAAGTGGCCTGGACAGCCGCTATATCCAACTGGAGCAGATTGGTGATATCGACGGTCAATTGGTCGATCTGGAAGGTTATCCGATCCAGGGCCTGTTTAAACTCTATCCCTGGGAGTTTATGCTGCAGGAAGAATTCGCCGGCACCATTTTAAGCTCCGACACTCGCTTTTTAGAGCCGTTATGGAAGTTACTGCTCTCCAATAAAGGGATTCTGCCGTTATTGTGGCAAAAGTATCAGGGCCATCCTAATCTGTTGCCGGCGTTTTTTGATGACGGCAAAACAGCGTTGAACCCTGGCTGGGTGCGTAAACCTCTGTTCTCGCGTGAAGGGGCCAATGTAGAACTGATTACACCACAAGGTGAAAAGCTGCAACAAGGTGGACCCTATACCGATAGCGGTTATATCCGGCAGGCCTTTGCGCCGTTGCCACGCTTTGGTGACAGCTATACGCTGATTGGCAGCTGGGTGGTCGGTGATTTAGCGGCAGGGATCGGCATTCGTGAAGATAACAGTCTGATCACTAAGGACAGTTCGCGTTTCTTACCGCATATTATTCTGGATTAAGCAGGAATATTTATGCAGCAATATTGGATATAAAACCACTTTATTGCTAAAATCCCGCAACTTTTTGCGCTGGTCTGGCAGTTTTCCCGGAAAACTGCCAGACTTATCTTATCTGTATACCGTGCAAGGAAAACATTCGCCCGTGCGTACAACTGAACTCGTCAGCGGTTTCCGCCAATCTGCCCCCTATGTTAACGCCCACCGTGGCAAAACCTTTGTGGTGATGCTGGGGGGCGAAGCCATTATGCAACCCGGCATTCGCAGCATTATTAATGATGTTGCGCTGCTGAACAGTCTGGGGATCAAAGTCGTACTGGTGTATGGCGCCAGGCCACAAATCAATCAGGCGCTGCGCAATGCCGGGCTGGAGCCACAGTACCATAACCGGATCCGGGTCACTGATGATGATTCGTTCCGGCTGATCAAACAGGTTGCCGGGGCGTTACAGCTGGATATTACCGCCCGCTTATCGATGAGCTTAAGCAATACACCGATGCAGGGCGCGCAAATTAACGTGGTCAGCGGTAATTTTGTTATCGCCCAACCGCTCGGCGTCGATGAAGGCGTGGATTATTTCCATAGCGGTAAGGTGCGCCGTATCGATACTGCTGGTATCCGCCGGCAGCTTGATAATAACGGTATCGTGCTAATGGGGCCGATAGCCGCGTCGGTCACTGGGGAGAGCTTTAATTTAACGGCGGAAGAAATTGCCACCCAGGTCGCGATTCGGCTGAAAGCCGACAAGATGATTGGTTTTAACGATGTTGGCGGTATTGTCGGCGAAAATGGCGAAATCACTGCAGAGTTGATGCCGAATATGGCAGAACATATTCTGTATGAATTGGAGCAGCAGGAAGATCACTGCGTCGGCACGGCGGCATTTTTACGTGCCGCTGTTACCGCCTGTCGCGCCGGCGTGCCACGCTGTCACTTAGTCAGCTATGCCGAAGATGGCTCATTACTGCAGGAGCTGTTCTCACGCGATGGTATCGGTACCCAGATCGTTACTGAATCGGCAGAAAAACTACGCCGCGCGGTAATCAGCGATATCGGTGGTATTCTGGATCTGATCCGGCCGCTGGAGCAGCAAGGGCTGTTGGTGCGCCGCTCACGGGAACAACTGGAAATGGAAATCGACTACTTTACGCTGATTGAGCGTGATGGTCTGGTAATAGGTTGTGCCGCGCTTTATCCGTTTCCGGAAGAAAATGTCGGTGAGTTTGCCTGCTTAGCGGTACATCCGGATTACCGTGATGCCGATCGTGGTACCACCCTGCTAAAAAGTGTGATCCAGCAAGCCCGGCAGCGTAAGTATGACCGGCTGTTTGCGTTAACGACCCGCAGCATTCATTGGTTTTTAGAGCAGGGTTTTGAACTGGTGACCGTCGATGATCTGCCGGCCCAGAAAAAGCAGCTGTATAACTATCAGCGCCGCTCAAAAATCCTGGCTTTGGATCTGTAAGTCCGGAGCCCAGGCTATCAGCGGCGGTTGACCTCAGCCGCCAGCTGTTGCCCCAAAGCCCGCGCTGTGGTCCATTTGCCACCACTGACCGTCAGAATGTTGCCCTGCCAGTGAAACTGATATTCGCGGCTGGCGCGACTGGCATCCGCACTTCCCGACAATAACGGTCTGACGCCGGCAAAGCTGCCTAACAGCTGCGCTGGCGCAACGGCTGGCGTAAAGTAATGTGCGTAAACATCGAGTAAATAGTCGCGTTCAGCTGGTGAGCACTGTACAGGTTCATCCAGTTGCTGCCTGACTTCGGTCGTACCCAGCAGACACTGCTGTTGATAAGGTAAAGCAAAGACGATACGCCGCTCGCCCGGCACTTCCAGCATATGGCCATAGCGGCTAATCGCTGGCAGCAACAAATGACTACCCCGCACCAGATCCAGGGGCGGCGCGGACAGGCCGGATTGCTGTAACAGAGCACTGCTCCAGGGGCCAGCGACATTAATAATGCTGGCGAATTTCAATTTGCCAGTGGCGAGCTGTAGTTCACCATCTGGCTGAATTTTTAATACCGGGCTGTGCTCTACAATATTGACGCCGGCCTTGCGGCACTGCTCTGCCATCCAGAGGCCAAGCTTTTGATCATCCATCTGGCCATCAAAAAACAGATAGGCACCCAATAAACCGTCGGCTTTTAGCTGCGGTGAGCAGCGTAGCGTCTGCGCCGCCGTTAACCAGCGATGCCGGCCTATACGTTTTTTACCGGCAAAGCTATCGTAAAGCCAGAGTCCGATTTTCAGCTGCCAGCGCGCTCGTTGTGAATCAAGATATATTGGGTAAAGAATGGGTAAACGGCGGGTCAGCTGCGGCGCTTTTTTCAACCACCAGCGCCGCTCCTGTAACGCCTCGCGTACCAGCCGGAACTCACCTTGCTCCAGATAACGTAAGCCACCGTGTAACAATTTAGATGAGGCCGCACTGGTGGCTTGCATTAACTGGTCGCGTTCAAACAAAGTAACCTGATGACCAGCCAGGGCCAGCTGCCAGGCACTGCACAGGCCATTAATGCCACCCCCTACAACCGCAATTTGCATCTTGTCTCCCAGAGCGCTTTTTGCCTGTTTTTTACACTAAAAGTTTACCACTCTCTCTCGCTACCAACTACACTATAACAGCTATAACTCTGTTGTGGGTCGCAACGCCGTGCACGCGACTTCGGGTTGATTTCAATAACCAACCGGCGACCGGCTAAGCTGCCGCCCGGTTACTAACCGGAGTCATACAAATGAAGTATTCATTAATCCTAATCTTGCTACCGATGCTGTGGCTTACTGCCTGCAGTGATGCACCACAGCTGGCAGCCGTCAAACAACAACTGCAAGCAGAAATACCCGAGCAATGGCAAGTCACCAGCTTTAACGTAGAGGCTGAGGAAGAAACCGGGACTAAAGTCAGCCCTGTTTGGCAATACCGCTTTAATGCGGAAATTGCCCCAAAAGAAGCAATGCACCACCGAATTGGTCGTTTACAGGAAGTGGATATTCTGGAGGTGACGCAGAAGAAAAATGAGAAGTTCAAACTGAACGGTTTGGCAAATTCTGCGCTTTATAACGGTGAATGGCAGGTTGGTATGGATCTGAATCTGGTGCAAGCCATCTCTTTCGGCATGCCTCTGAGTCGCTTTCCCGACAAACATGTGATAGCTGGCAGCAGTGATTATAAAAAGCTGCTGAAAACAGCCAAAGAAGCGCAACAAAAAATTGAGCAGCAGATTGCCACCGACGAGCAACAATTTCAGCAACTGCTGCTTGAGTACAACAAACTACAGCAGGAGCTGCAAACTAAAGCGCAACAATCCAGCGAGCAACTAAATACCCTGCAGCAACAAAGCTATCAGCAAAGGGACCAACTGGCACAACAGCTAAGTAGTCAGAACGTCGAGTTACGCAATCAGTTGCAACAGCAACGACAAGCTAAAGCGGCGGAATTCAGGCAAATACATGATAAGCAGGCTGCTGAAATTGAAAGTGCGTATCGCCTGCAGTCTGCCGAGTTTAAAGCGGCTCGCACCAAAGCTCAGGATCTTCGTACCGAACAACGTAACGCTGCCCGCAAAGCACATGCGGCTGAAACTCAGAGCGCCAGAAGTACTATGCAAAGAGCAGACTATACCCTCTTTAAAGCTCAAGCTGACGAAAAGCTGCGGGCTGAATATCAGCAGATCGACCAGACCCATAACACCAGGGTACAGGAAATTGCCGCGGCTGAAAAAGTTGTCACCGATAAACGTCGCGCAGACCTTGCTGCGATCGCTACGACCTATCGCCAACAAGTGGATGCGCTATCAGCTGAGCAAAATGAACAGCTAACAGCTGCTCGCAGCGAAGCTTCGCAGCAACAACAACAGGCCGGCAGCGATCAGCAAAGCGAATTACAAAGCGCTCGCAACAAACACCAAGCGTTGCTAGCCGATAATAATCGCCAGCTCAACGAATTACGCCAGCGTATCGACCAACTGCAACGACGGATCCATGAGCAGCGCAGTATCCTGGGTCGCGAGAGTCAACTACTCGCACAACTTGACCCCTAGAGCGCTATATAGTTTAAAAAATCGACACCAGCGGGACCAGTATAGGACTAGTCCCGAAACAGTACTAAATCATCGCGGTGAATAGCCACTTCACTGGGGCAATATCCCAGGATGTTGGCTATTTGCTGACTATGAACGCCACGAATTTTGTTCAGTTCAGGGCTACTATACTGGCTAATACCTTGAGCCAACGTCTGGCCAGTAGTGCTCTGTACCAGTACTGCATCACCCTTTTCAAAATCGCCATTAATAGCGGTAATCCCAGACGGTAATAACGAAGCGCCGCGGCTCAGTAACGCCTGCCCGGCACCTTCATCAATGACCAGTTGACCGCGCGGCTTTAAACTGTGGCGTAACCAGTGTTTCTTAGCACTGACTCGCTCCTGTTGCTTGTGGAACAGCGTGCCACATTGGCGGTTGGCCAGTAATTCATCAAAGGTTGCCGCTTTCTGGCCATTGATAATCAGCGTATCAATACCGGCACGGGTAGCTTTATCGGCGGCCTGAATTTTCGTCTGCATACCGCCGGTACCAATAGCATGGTGGCTGCCACCGGCCATCGCATAAATCTGCGGTGTAATTTGCGTAACCTGTGGCACCAGCGCAGCGTCAGGTACAGTACGCGGGTTGGCGGTGTAGAGACCATCGATATCCGAGCAGATTAATAAGGCATCAGCATCGGCCAGAATCGCCACCATCGCCGCCAGATTATCGTTATCACCGACCTTTAATTCAGCCGTGGCAACGGTATCGTTCTCATTAACAATGGGTAACACCTGATTCGCCAGCAGGGTGCGCAGGGTATTGTCGATATTCAGATAACGACGGCGATCCTTTAAATCATCGTGAGTGAGCAGGATTTGCGCACAGTCAAAATCAAATAATTGTGCCCAGCTCGCCATCATCCGGCTCTGCCCCACCGCCGCCATTGCCTGTTTCACATTAATTGGCAACGGCAACTGCTTATAGCTAATGGCATTGCGACCTGCGGCGACACTGCCTGACGACACCAGCACCACCTCAGTACCGGCCGCCCGGCACTCGGCAATAAAGCGGGCGATAGATAACAAATACCGGGTAGAGCAGCCGGCTGCATTAGGCGCAATCAGCGCACTGCCTACTTTTAAAACGATTCGTTTCCAGCCACATACCGCCATCTTCGCTACCTGCTTACCAACATCTGCTTTGGGTTATTCTGCTGGTCCAAAGCTTAATCTTTGGCAGTCTATATGTCTAACGCTATTTCTATCAGCGAATCCGCAAATTCAGCAATCATTCATACCCTTAACCTAAACTGCTATATACTTAGCGCCAATTGCGTAATGGAGAAACAAGATGAAAACAAAAGTTGCACTAGTAGCCGTGATGTCCGGCAGCCTGGTCCTGGCCGGTTGTGCCACTACCGATAACCAAAATACCACCCGCGGTGCGGCCATCGGTGCAGTGGCCGGTGCTATTGCCGGTAAAGCAACCGGCAACCATAAAAACAAAAGGATGGTGATCGGTGCCGCTGTCGGTGCTTTAGCCGGTGCGGCCGTTGGCAGCTATATGGATAACCAGGAAAAGGCGCTGCGCGAAGAGCTAAAAGGTTCGGGCGTAGGCGTACAACGTGACGGTGACCGTTTAGTGCTGGATATCCCGGCGCAACTGACTTTTGATATTAACCGCTCGGACATTCGCCCCAGCCTGTATCCGGCGTTAAACGATATCGCCAAGGTCTTACGTGACTACCCGAAAACTATGGTGGTGGTCGCCGGTCATACTGATGATACCGGTCCGTATCAGTTTAATATGAACCTGTCGCGCGCCCGTGCCGAATCCGTGCAAAGTTATCTGGTCGCGCAAGGTGTGCAACCGATCCGTATTGAAACCATCGGTTATGGCCCGGATCGCCCTGCGTTCCCGAACAATTCAGAAGCCAACCGCGCGAAAAACCGTCGGGTAGAAGTGCATATCGAGCCGATCGTCGAGTAATTTCTTGTACTTAAAACACAACGCCCGGCTAAGCCGGGCGTTGTGTTTTACAGCTGTCTATTTCACAGCTGCCTATTCAGCAAAGGCTTTTTTTACAAAATTTGGCAGGGCACCGGCCGCCTGATGCACCTCAACATTGTAGTACTCGGTACTAAAGGGTGCAGCCGCCGCATCGGCTTCGCGGAAACCGTTAAATTCACCGCTTTTCTTCGCCAGCGTACAGGTCCACCAACCTGATGGATACACCATTTGCGGGAAATTCAGTGTTTGCAGGCTGGCAAAGCCGGCATCGCTCATTGCCTGACGCATCGCTTTTAACAGCGGCATATGGATCAGCGGTGATTCACTCTGCTGCACCAGAATACCGTCGTTGGCTAAGGCTGCCACACAGCTGGCATAAAAGGCGCGGTTAAACAGGCCTTCGCCCGGGCCTATCGGATCCGTTGAATCGACAATAATCACATCGATAGAACCCGGCGCAGCTTCGCGCATAAATTTAATACCATCTTCAAACTTCAGCGTTGCGCGCGAGTCATTGTTTGATGCGCACAGTTCCGGGAAGTACTTTTCTGCCATCCGGGTCACTTGCTCGTCGATATCGATTTGCGTTACGCGCTCTACGCCAGGATGCTTTAACACCTCGCGCAGGGTACCGCAATCACCGCCGCCGATAATCACCACATTCTTCGGGTTCGGATGGGTAAACAGCACAGGATGACTGAGCATTTCGTGATACAGGAAGTTATCCCGGCTGCTAAGCATAATCACATCATCAATCACCATTAAATTGCCGAAATGAGTGGTTTCATACATGGTAATTTTCTGAAAGGGTGACTGAACTTCATCCAGTTTTCTGGTAATGGCCAGGCCAAACACACTACCGCTGTCGGCAAACACCTCGGTTAGCCACTTTTTGTCATCAAATACTGACATTTTTACCCCCTGCAACGTATAAGGCGCGTATTTTGCCTGCGACAACGCTGACATACAAATTTTTCGGCTTTTTTGCTGCACCTTGCGGCTAATGGCTTTAAACTATAGCAGTTAATTTTTTTGAGGAAAGATAATGGCAGACTGGGGTTTTGAGAAGGCGCGTTCTATTTACAACGTAGCCGTGTGGAGTGAAGGCTATTTTGATGTGAACAAGGCTGGTGATCTGATTGCCTATCCGGATCAGGATCACAGTAAGCCAGGTATTAGCTTTCCGGAGCTGACGCAACGCTTTAAGGAAGAGGGCCTGACGCTGCCGGTATTGGTGCGGTTTACCGATATTCTGCAACACCGGGTCGACACCTTAATTAAGTCTTTCCAACGCGCCAAAGCTGAAAAAGAGTATCAGGGTAACTATACCGCGGTTTATCCGATCAAGGTAAACCAGCAATTCTCAGTAGTTAAACGCCTGATTAGCCATGATAGCGGCAAAGTTGGCCTGGAAGCCGGCAGTAAGCCGGAGCTGATGGCAATCCTTGGCGTAACCGAGCAGCCACTGCAAATCGTCTGTAACGGCTATAAAGATAGCGAATTCCTGCGGCTGGCAACCATTGGTCAGATGATGGGCCATACGGTCTATGTGGTTGTTGAAAAGCTGTCAGAGCTGAAAACCTTGCTACGCGAAATCGATAATCTGGGTGCCGCACCACGTATTGGTATTCGTATCCGCTTAAACTCGGTCGGTAAAGGCAAATGGCAAAATACCGGTGGCGAGAAAGGCAAATTTGGCCTCACCGCCACCCAGGTGCTGCAAGCCATCGACATCCTGCGCGCTGCTGATAAGCTGGATTTACTGCAGCTGGTGCACTTTCATATCGGCTCGCAAATTGCCAATATTCGCGATATTCACAATGCGATCCGTGAATGTGCCCGTCACTACGCTGAACTGCGTACCCTCGGCGTGCCTATTACCACGGTAGACGTCGGCGGTGGTTTAGGTGTCGATTACGAAGGTTCGAAATCGCGCTCTGCCTGTTCGATGAACTACACCATGTACGAATATGCCCGTAACGTGGTTAATGGTTTAAAAGAAGTCTGCGACGAGTACGACTTACCACATCCGAATATTATTACCGAGTCTGGCCGGGCGATGACCGCACACCATGCGGTGCTGGTAACCGATGCCATCGATATCGAACGGGCGCCTGGTTTAGTGAATCTGCCGGAGCCAAGCGAAGAGGCCCCGACGGTCATTTTAGGGATGTGGGACGCCTACAAGAATGTTACGCCACGCAGTGCCGTCGAGTCCTACCATGATGCTGTCCACTACTTTACCGATGCCCATGCCCAGTATGTGCATGGCCTGCTGACTTTACAGGACTGGTCACTGTTAGAGCAGCTGTACTTCGCCACCATTAATAAGGTTCGGGCGAATCTGGATCTGAATGCCCGCTCACACCGCGCGATTCACGATGAGTTAAATGAAAAACTGGCCGATAAGCTGTTCGTTAACTTCTCGCTGTTCCAGTCCATGCCGGATGCCTGGGGTATTGATCAGCTGTTCCCGGTGATGCCACTGGAGCGGATGACGGAGCCACTGAATCACCGCGCCATTATTCAGGACATTACCTGTGACTCAGACGGTATGCTGAAAAGCTATGCTGATGGCAATGGTATCGAATCCAGCCTGCCGCTGCCGGAATACAAAGACGATCAGCAATATCTGCTCGGTATGTTTATGGTCGGCGCCTATCAGGAAATTCTGGGTGATCTGCACAACCTGTTTGGTGATACCGATTCAGTGCATGTCGAACTGACCGAAGATGGCAGTTACAAGCTGACCAATATTATCAAGGGTGATACGGTAGCCGATGTGCTGCGCTACGTGCAGTTTGATGCCAAAAAGCTGATTGCCTCTTACACCAAGCAACTGGCTAAACTGGACATGCAGGACGAACGTAAAGATGAGCTGCTGGATGAACTGAAAGCCGGCGTTTATGGTTACACCTACTTCGAAGATTAAGCTAGAATAGGCACTGATCGGAGGTGTAACCACTTACACCTCCCCATTTAGCCGGTGGTTTCGCCACCTGAAAATGAGATAAGTGCCTTATGTTAAATTGGTTACCGCACCCGATAAAGGGGTCACTTTCCTTTCTGCTGTATATCGTTAATACCTTGTTTTGGTTTGTACCCCTCATGTTGTTGGCGATTCTGAAGTTACTGCCAGTTAAGCGCTGGCAAGCCTGGATGACCTATTTGCTGGATGCGATAGCAGTGGCCTGGATTAGCGTTAATAACCTGACGACCCGTATTTTCACTTCGATTAAGTGGCAGGTCGAAGGGCTGGACAAACTGTCGCGTAAAGACTGGTATCTGATTATCGCCAACCATCAGTCCTGGGCCGATATTTTAATTCTGCAGAATATTTTTAACCGTAAGATCCCCTTTATTAAATTCTTTCTGAAAAAAGAGCTGCTGTACGTGCCCTTTATGGGACTTTGCTGGTGGGCGCTGGATTTCCCCTTTATGAAGCGCTACAGCAAAAAACTGCTGCAAAAGCGCCCTGAGCTGCAAGGCAAAGATATCGAGACCACCCGTAAAGCCTGTGCTAAATTCCGCTTTAAGCCGGTATCAATAATGAATTTTGTCGAGGGCACCCGCTTTACCCAAGATAAGCATGATCGCCAACAGTCGCCGTTCCGGCATCTGTTAAAACCCAAGGCTGGCGGCACCGCCTTTGTGCTGGGTGCCATGGGCGAACAATTACATAAATTGCTGGATGTGACCATTCACTATCCCGGCGGCATTCCCACCTTTTGGGATTATATTTCCGGCAAGGTTCATGCTATAACTGTCAATATTAAGGTACTGCCTATTGCGAAAGAGTTAATAGGTGACTACCACGATCAGGCGTATCGTGAGCGCTTTCAGCAGTGGCTTAACCAGTTATGGTTGGAGAAAGACCAGCAACTGGCCAGGCTAGAGACAGGCGCAGGCAAATAAAGGAGTGTGTCAGCGATGCTAAGCTTTTTACCCGGATTTTTACTGTTACCGATCAGCTTTAGTTTGTTTGCTTTGAATCTGGCATTCTGGGGCATAGTGGTCACCCCGCTTGGCATCCTGAAACTACTGTTACCCTTTAAAGCTGCGCACCGGCTGATTGCCGCCCTGGGCCGGCGCTGCTACCGGGGCTGGACGGCGGTGAACACCTTTTTAATTAACCTGTTTAATAATGTCGACTGGCAAATCAGTGGTCAGCAGCAGTTGGATAAAAACAGCTGGTATTTGCTGATCGCCAACCATAAGAGCTGGGTTGATATTCCGGTGGTCAGTACCTTTGCTTATCACCTGATCCCGGAGCCAAAATTCTTTTTAAAAGATGAGTTAAAGTGGGTACCTTTCCTTGGCACCGGCTGCTGGGCGCTGGATATGCCCTATATGAAACGCTATAGCGCCGCGACTTTGGCCAAACATCCTGAACTTAAAGGCAAGGATATCGAAACCACCCGTAACAGCTGCGCTAAGTTTGTGCATACGCCAACCACCATCATCAACTTTGTGGAAGGCAGCCGTTGTACACCGGAAAAACAGCGCGCTAAAAACAGCCCTTTTACCCATTTGCTGCCACCTAAAGCCGGCGGTATTGCCTTTACGCTGGCCAGTATGGGCGAGCAGTTTAATGCCATCCTGGACGTCACGCTGATTTACCCGGATAACACCCAGCATATTGCGCTGGATATGCTAATGGGACGGTTAAAACGGGTGGTGATTCAGGCCGAGATCCTGCCGGTCGATGCCGCAGTCATTGGTGATTATTTTAATGATCCGGCATTTCGCGATAACTTCCAGCAGTGGCTGAATCAGCGCTGGCAGCGTAAAGATCAGCAAATTGAGTGCTATCTGAAGCAGAGCCAACGCAGCTTACAGGCTACACCGGTCAGCCAAAGCTGACGTATCACGCCAGGCCCGGATTAAAAAGTTTCGCGGCGTGATCTGATAAGCACAAAACACCGACAGTTGTACCTGATAACCCTTTTGTTGCAGGTACAACGCCCGATCCAGTACCAGATATAGCTCCAGCGGCCGGCGAAACAGATGCCGCACCGCATCAATACGTTGCAGCTGCAGATACGCCTCGTCAGCCCTCGCCAACAAAGCGTTATTATCGATAACCGCCGGTAACGGCAGTTGTTGCAGCTGCGCCGCATAGGCCAAAAAGGCGCTAAAGTCTCCGCTAAACCAGTGCTTAGGTAAAGATGGCAGCGGCTGATAGCTGGCATCTGCCGTCAGTTCAGTGCGCAATAACTGATACGCCAGCCGCCAGCTGACTTCGGTTTGCCGCAGCCGTGCGACCCGTTCACCGCCGGTAACCTGAGCCTGTACCGCCAGTTTCAGATCCTGTCGGCTCAGCTGCAGATTATGCTGCTGCGCCAGCGTCGATAAAGGCTGATAATGTGCAGCGGCAATCAGATGGTAACAACAAGGCGCCAGCTGTAAGGCGTGCGTGCCGACGGCAACCGCATGTTTGATTAACTGCAAATGTAAATCACCACAGGCATGTAAAGCGACCAGCTGTTGCTGTGGCGACAGCACTGCCCGTCCCGCCGGCGTCAGCACATCGGCACAGACAAAGCGCTGTGGCAACTGAAATTGTGCTGCCAGTGCCTCGCCCTGTCGGCACAGTTCGGCCTGCCATTCAACACTGGTAACCTGCCGGCCCTGCGCCGCCAGTAGCCGCCCCAGATGGCCTTTGCCGGCACACCATTCCAACAGCGGCAGCTCGGATGGGGCGAGCTGCTGACAAAAATGCTGAATTTGCGAGAGTTTACGCCCGCCAATACCATTGGTGAGCCAAAATGGCCACTCGGGTAAGGCCTCTGCCGGCTCAGCCTGACTGATCGCCGGTAGCGCAAAGCGTTCGGGGAAAAAGCCGCCAAACAGCTGCTGTTGCTGCTCAGGATTATCTTCCAGTGCCGCCAGCTCAGTAAGCGATAAGCTCTGCAGCAGGCTATTCAGTGCAGCGTCAAAGGGTAAGGCCGAGCGCGCCATCGGCTGTAACTGCCAATAGCGCTGATAGCGGTGCAGGACAGCGGCAACCTGAGTAAACAGCTTACCCAGCTCAGCGCCACTGCAGGCAAAGACACTCAAAAATCAGCCTTAGTACAGCAGTGCATAGAGTTTACGCCGATACTGGCTGGCCAGCGGATCGCCCTTGGGCAAGGCCGCCAGAATATCTAAAAACAGCTTTTTGCTTTGTCCAAAGTTCAGATCCTGCTGCAGAATCTGCAGCAGCAACGCTAATGCCTCTTCTGAGCGCAAGACGGCCTGGTACTGCACAGCTAATTGCTCTTTTAAACTGTTATCTGCCGGTGCTGCTGCCAGCCGGGCTTCCAGTGCCTGGATCTCCGGGGTATTGCTGGCCTGCTGCGCCAACTCCAGCTTGGCCAGCACGGTTTTATATAAGGCGTCCTGATCGGCCAGCCGCACTTCAGCCAACAGCTTTTCAGCCTGGGTTAACTGGCCAAGGCCAATAGCGGTATCGGCTAACCAGAGTTTAACTTCCACCCGCTCTGGCGCCAGCGTCAGCGCTTCGGCCAGCAGCGGATAAGCTTCTGCGAGTTGCTGCTGTGCCAAATATTGCTGCGCTTTGGCAATCAGCTCATCTTCCGGTTTTGGCAGATAAGCCGCCAGCCGGGTCAGAATCTGCTGCTCGGTCTCCGCGCCGGCAAAACCATCGACCGGCCGGCCATCTTTAATCAGCATGACGGTAGGCAATGATTGCACACCAAACTGCATCGCCAAGTCCTGCTCCTGATCGCAATTTACTTTGGCCAGACACAATTGCTGTGGGTACTGGCGCACAATTTTTTCCAATACCGGACTTAACTGCTGACAAAGCGCACTGCGCGCCGACCAGAACTGGAAGATCACCAGCTGCTGTAACGAACGGTCCAGCACTTCGCGGGCATTGATCAGGCTGACATCAACGATAGGGTTTTGCATACTTCACTTCCTTAGCTTTAACTCCCTGTACTATGGTGGCGACTTGCCGCTTTTCAAAGCAGTAAAGAAGTCTAAAAGCATGAAAAAGGCATCGACTTTCCGCGGCCATTACCGTAAATTAATCAGGCGCACTATAAAAGCCTCAGAGCTAACCACTAAAGCGCCGGTAAGGTTCGCCAATACCGTTCAGCCAACCACGTAGCACAAGGTAGCATTTAGGCTGCCAACAGCGTTCTGTACCCGAAAAACAGGCGCTTTGACCTCAGTAAAATGATGAGACCTGACTATGACAAGCCAATCCAAACATGCCGAGATGTTATCGGGCGCAGCAATGGTGATCCGTGCGCTGGCCGATGAAGGGGTAGAATACGTCTATGGCTATCCCGGTGGCGCTGTATTGCATATCTACGATGCGTTATTTCAGCAAAATAAAGTAAAACACGTGCTGGTGCGCCACGAACAGGCCGCGACCCATATGGCCGATGCCTATGCCCGTGCCACAGGCAAAGCCGGCGTGGTACTGGTGACCTCCGGCCCGGGTGCTACTAATGCAGTAACCGGTATCGCTACTGCTTATATGGACTCAATCCCGATGGTGGTGCTGACCGGCCAGGTGATGAGCCATCTGATTGGTGAAGATGCGTTCCAGGAAACCGATATGCTGGGCATTTCCCGCCCTATTGTGAAACACAATATGTCGGTGCGTCGCCCCGAGGATATTCCGTACCTGATTAAGAAGGCGTTTTACATTGCGCAAAGCGGCCGGCCGGGCCCGGTGGTGCTGGATATCCCGAAAGATATGACGATTCCGAGCAATAAGTTTCCGTATCATTATCCGGACGAAATTAAGCTGCGCTCTTATCAGCCAAAACTAAAAGGCCATAGCGGCCAGATTAAAAAAGCGGTTAGCGCCCTGTTGGCAGCAAAGAAGCCGGTGCTGTACTCGGGCGGCGGTGTGATTATGGGTGGCGCTGCCGCAGAGCTGACCGAACTGGCGCAATACCTGAACCTGCCGGTGACCAATACCCTAATGGGGCTGGGTGCCTATCCGGGTGAGGACAAGCAGTTTATCGGCATGCTGGGGATGCATGGCAGCTACGAGGCGAATCAGGCCATGCATCATGCTGATCTGATCCTGGCGGTCGGCGCCCGCTTTGACGACAGGGTCACTAACAACACCAAGAAATTCTGCCCGGATGCCACCATTATCCATATCGATATTGACCCGGCCAGTATCTCAAAAACCATCAATGCCCATATCCCGATTGTTGGCCTGGTACAGCCAGTGCTGGAAGAAATGCTGGCGACTGTGAAGCAGAAAAAGAAAAAGCTGGATAGCAGTGCACTGGAGCAATGGTGGCAGCAGATTAATGACTGGCGTGCTGTACATGGTGGCCGCTATGACACCACCTCTGCACTGCTAAAACCCCAACACGTGATAGAGCAGGTCAGCAAGATCACCAAGGGCGAGGCCTTTGTCTGCAGTGATGTCGGCCAGCATCAGATGTTTGCCGCCCAGTACTACAAATTTAATAAACCAAACCGCTGGATCAACTCCGGCGGCCTTGGCACCATGGGTTTTGGCTTGCCGGCAGCGATGGGCGTCAAGCTGAATTTCCCGCAGGCGGATGTGGTCTGTGTCACCGGCGAAGGCTCAATTCAGATGAACATTCAGGAGCTGTCGACCTGCAAGCAATATGGTTTGGGGGTGAAGATTATCAACCTGAATAACGGCTATCTGGGCATGGTTAAGCAGTGGCAGGATATGAACTATGAGTCGCGCTACGCCAGCTCCTATATGGACTCGTTACCTGACTTTATCAAACTGGCTGAGGCCTATGGCCACGTCGGCATCCGGGTCACCAAACCGGAAGAGCTGCAACCGGCGCTGCAGCGCGCCTTTGTCGAGCTCAAAGATCAGCTGGTGTTTCTGGATATCCATATCGATCCGAAAGAGCATGTTTACCCGATGCAAATTCCGGGCGGTGCGGTCAATGAGATGTTTTTAAGTAAGACAGAGAGGACTTAAGCATGCGGCATATTATTTCTGTATTACTGGAAAACGAATCCGGCGCCCTGGCACGTTTGGTCGGCCTGTTTGCCCAGCGTGGCTATAATATCGACTCACTGACCGTGGCCCCCACTGAAGATCCGACGCTGTCGCGTTTAACGCTGGTGACCCATGGCAATGATCAGGTGATCGAGCAAATTACCAAGCAACTGCATAAACTGATTGAAGTGGTAAAACTGACGGATTTGAGCGAGGCTGCCCATATCGAGCGCGAGCTGATGCTGGTTAAGGTGAAAGCGGTCGGCGAGCAGCGGGATGAAGTAAAACGTAGTGCTGATATCTTCCGCGGCCAGATCGTCGATGTCTCTGCCACCACCTACACTGTGCAACTGGTAGGCACCAGTGACAAACTGGATGCCTTTATTCAGGCCTTAAGCGGTACTCAGATCCTGGAAGTAGTGCGCAGCGGCGTCTCTGGCATCTCCCGCGGCGAAAAGACACTGGCGCTTTAGGCCTCATCCGTGTTCGATACAGCTGCTAACGGCGACTCAGGTCGCCGTGACTTTTTGCTGAAAGCGTCCATAGACCAACTGAAATAGCGGCGCCGCCATCAGCGTTGTGACAATCGCCATAACCACTAACATCGAAAACAAGCCTTGCTCTATCACGCCATAGCTTAGTGCAATATTGATAATAATCAGCTCCATCAGGCCCCGGGCATTCATCAGTGCGCCGATCGCCAGCGCCGTTGGATTATCAGCGCCTTTTAGCCGGGCTGCCGCCCAGCAGGCAACAAATTTGGCCAGAATGGAACACGCCAGCACGGCCAATGTCACCAACCAAAGACCACTGGCGCCCAGCACATCCAGCCGGGTATTCAGGCCGGAATAGGTAAAAAACATCGGTAACAGCAGCAGTAACACCGGTTTCTCCAACCGTCGTTGCAGCAAGCTAACCAGGGTACCGCGTGGCATCGCTATGCCCAGCAAAAAGCCACCAAAGACGGCATGTAAGCCAACAAAATCCATACTCCAGGCCGACAATGCGAACAACAGCAGGATCAGCACAAACTGCCAGGCCGCCAACTGTTCCGTTAGCGCCACCCGATCCGCCAGCGGTTGTAACCAGAGCCGCATTTTGGTCAGCATTAACCAGGCATAGAGGCTACCGCCCAACAGTGCTTTAATCAGCAGCCCACTACCGCCACCGAAGCTGGCCAATACCAGCGCCAGCACCAGCCAGGCTGCCGCATCGTCGATAGCGCCGGCCGCCAGCGCCAGAGTACCCAGTTTAGTACCGGCGAGGCCCCGCTCATAAATAATCCGTGCCAGCATCGGAAAGGCCGTAATGGCGATGGCCGCACCAAGAAACAGTGCCGCATTGGCATAGCTGATGCCGGGCGCAAACAAACCAGGCATAGGTAATAACCACAGCGCTAACAAAGCCGCGACGGCAAAGGGCACTAACATGCCCGCCAGCGATACGGTTAACGCACTCTGCGCCTGCTGCCGGAACAGTCGGGTATTAAATTCCAGACCAACCAAAAACATATAGAGCCCAACGCCAAGTTGGGCGCCGAAATACAGCCAGCTGCGGGTTTCTGGAATAAAGATCGCCTGTTGTAACTCCGGCAAGTACCAACCCAATAAAGACGGCCCCAGCGCGATTCCGGCTATCATTTCACCCACGACTCTGGGCTGACCAATATAACGGGCAAGGCGGCCAAAAACTTGGGCAGCCAACAGGATACACCCCAGCTGTAGCAAAAACAGACCCACTAACTGCCACCAATGCAGCTCAGCCATATCAGGCATTTAATAACCCCAGATACCAGGCCAGATATAACAGGGCAAAACCAAACAGATAGACCAAACCCAGCCAGCTTAGGGTATTAAGCCAGAATGGCAGTGGCTGGTTAGGCTGACCTCGCAACAAACTAAAATTTAACCAGGCAAAGACCGGAGTGGTTAAAAACGCCAGCGTCATGGCGAAAGTGAGCATCGGCGATAACGCAGAGCGGAAAAACAAGATCAACGCCATACCTGCCAGCGCTTGCAATAACAACCATAACGCCGCTATCCGGCGGTTATCAGCCTGATACCAGCCCAGTAAACGTCCTGACTCATGTAAGGTGCGGGCATAACCGTCTAACACCGTAATGGTGGTACCGAACATACATAAAAACGCAATCAGTGATACCAATGGCTTGGCCCAACTACCGATAGTTTGACCATACATTTCCACCAGTTGCTGAGCGAAGGCTGCACCCGCCAGCGCTATTGGCTGATCGCTACCGTATTGCACCAACGCACCCAAGGTCACAAACACCAGTGCTAAAAAAGTGGTCAGCCAGTAGCCGAGGTTAAAGTCGAATAGTCCCTGCCGCTGACTCACCGGCTGCTGACGCTGCTTGGCTTTTAGCCAGAGGGAACTGATGGCCGAAATTTCAATCGGTGCCGGCATCCAGCCCATCAGTGCCACCAAAAATCCCAACATCGCCAATTGCCAGGGTGAGGGGCCCTGAAAACCTGCCGGCGCGGTAGGCCCATTATTAAAGGCTATTGTTGCTGCCACTAAGGTGGTGAGTGTCAGCAACAGCATAATCACTTTCGACACCCGGTCCAGCGCCCGATAATGCCCCAGCAGTAAAATCAGCAAACAACTGGCCAAAATCAGCCAACACAGCAGGGTAAGTGATAACTGCCAGGGCAGGGCATATTGCAGTAGTGCCGCGGTCAGAATCAGTACCCCTGCCGTGTTCACCACCGCCGCCAATACATTTAGCAGCACAAAACTATAAAAATATCCCCGCCCCTTACGCCAGTAGCCTTCAACCAAACTCTCGTTCTGCTGCAGGGTGTACTGTACACCGAAACGAAAAAACGGATATTTCAGAATATTTACCAGTAAGATCAACCAAAGTAACTGCCAACCAAAGAGCGCACCGGCCTGGGTTGAGGCCACCAGATGCGAGCCACCAATCGCTGCCGTCGCCATCAGAATGCCCGGCCCTAAACTTTGCGCCCAGTAGCGCCACCCCATTCCCGATTGCTGCATAGTACTTATTATTGATTGTTATTTAGTGAGCGCTAGCTTAGCCTAAGCAACAGGCGAAAGCAGCAGCCTGCGATAGGGCTGTGCTGCTATTTTTTCTGTTTCATACGCATGGTGCCCAGAATGCAAGATGACGATTTGATAGACCAAAACACACTCTTTGAGGTACTGGAAAACCAGTTAGCCGATAACTACCCAAAAGAAGTGACAGCGACCTTAATGCGACTGCGGATGACCGGTCACAGCCGTGACGAAGCTTTAGAGCTTATGGCATGTGCCTTAGCACCGGAAATGTATGCAGTGATTGAGCGTCAGGAGAGCTTTAATCTAGAGCGGTATGCCGAACATCTTGCTTTGTTACCGGAGACGCCCTGGTTGGAGGAGGAATAATGAGTGAGTTAAACATCCAACATGACAGCGCAGGCCAGCGTTTTATTCTGAGCGAGGGTAATGCCAGCGCCTTACTCGACTACCAGTTAAACGGCGAACACATCGATTTTTGCCATACCTATGTGCCACCGGAGTTTCGCGGCAAGGGCCTGGCCGAAAAGCTGGTGCGCCATGCCCTAAGCTGGGCAAAAAGCCGTGGGCTGCAAATTCATGCCAGTTGCTCTTACGTACAACGCTTTTTATAAGTTGCAGGCATAAAAAAACGCCGGACTGAAGCCGGCGTTTTTACGCACTTTGATAAGCAATTACAGCTTTAGCTCAATAATTGGCAATTGCAACTTTTCCAACTCCGGCTTCAGTTTATCCGCTTCACCCACTACCACGATCACCATCTCAGACGGCGACAAATATTGGCTGGCTAACGCATTTAGCTGCTCAAGTGATGCCTGCTGCAGAATTTGATTGCGCTCGCGGGTAAACTCCGGACCGACATTAAACTCCAGCATCTGCGCCATAAAACCCAGCTTGGCATTTGGCGTTTCATAGCGTAGCGCTTCTGACTGATTGACCGCACTGCGCATAAAGTTCAACTCTGCTGCCGTCATACCATTTTGCTGGTAGTTGTTCAGCTCCTTTAAGAACTCTTCGATTGACTCACGCGTCACATCAGCGCGAACTGCGGCACTGGCAGTAAACAAACCAACTTGTTGATCACCACCAAAACCGCTGCGCGCACCATAGGTATAGCCTTTGTCTTCGCGTAAGTTCAGGTTGATGCGGCTATTAAAGTTACCACCCAGCGTAAAGTTCATCAGGCCGGCGCGATAGAAGTCACCGGTCAGATCGCGTGGCATAGTGCGACGCACAATACGGATTTCTGACTGTGGCGACTGATCTTTATGTACCAGATAGATCGCCCCCTGTTGGATTGCCGGTGCCGGTAGAGCTAACGCCAGTTCCGGTGCTTTCCCCTGCCACTGCGGGGCCATATCAGCTAACAGCGATTGTAACTGCGGCTGCGGCAAATCAGATACCGTAACTAACTGCGCACCCTGCGGTTTAACATGTGTCTGATAAAACGCGCTTACCTGCTCCAGTGTCATCGCTTGCAAACTTTCAGCAGACCCCATACTGGATTGTCCGGCAATGCTGTCGCCAAACATCAACTTGCTGACTGCACGTTCAGCCAGATAGCTGGCATTCTTCTGCGCCTGAGCTAAAGATTGTAACCGCTGTTGTTTGATGCGATTAAAATCTTCGGCATTGAAAGCCGGGCGCAGCAGTTTTTCCTGCACCAGTTGCAAGGTTTGTGGCAAGTTGCGGCTTAAGCTGCTGATGAACACATTCAGCTCATTATCCGAGGCACTGAAAGACACTGAACTGCCGAGCAATTCCAACGCCATACTCATTTGTTCCGTGCTGTAATTCTCGGTGCTTTCGTTTAACAGTGCCGCCATCATTGATGCCAACCCGGCTTGCTCCACTGTGTTGTGGAAGCTACCCGCCGGGATCCGTAACAGAATCGACGTCGTTGGCGTTTCATCACTCACCGAACCCAGCACCTGAATGCCATTGTCCAACACCGTAGTCCAGGTGTCAGGTAATAAAATGGCGGGGTTAGCGCCGGCCTGTGGCACCACTTTGCGATCAAAAGTGTGGGCGGCATAACGCATTGGTAGCGGTTCAGCGGTAGTCGCATTAGCCGGATCAAACTTCTGGGCAGTAAAATTATCGGCGGCGGCAATCAGCTCAGTTTTACCACGCGGTACCACACTACTGATTACCGCTGGGCTGTTTTGCACATACTGCCGATAAACCCGCATCACATCTTCTGCTGTAACTGCTTCGTAACTGGCCAGTAACGAAGCTATCCGATCGGGTTCACCAAAGAAAATTTCGTTATAGGCCAATTGACTGACTTTACCGGCAACGCTCTGTAAGCCAAAGATACTGCGTGCTTCAACCCGTGTTTTAGCCCGAGCCAAATCCTCGGGCTTAACACCACGCTCAGCCACTTGCTGTAAGTTTTGCCTTAATAATTGTTCAATATCAGCCAGATTTTTACCTGAAGCCGGATGAGGCAAGGCGCTCAAACTAAAGGTACAGGCTAATTCCATACAACGGTGACCGGCTGACGCATTAACCGCAATTTGCGGACGCACCAGGCTCTGATACAACAATGAGTTATTACCGTTGCCCAAAATATCCGCCAGAATATTCAGTGGTGCTTCGTCCGGGTGACCGGCATAGACCGTTGGAAAAGTCATACTAATCAGCGGTAGGTGGACATTATCTTCCATCGATACATAGCGATCCGCATCCAGTTTCGCCGGCGCTTTGGCCATTTTTTCTACCGCCGGGCCGGCCGGAATAGTGCCAAAATATTTCTGCACCATCGGCAGGATTTCTTCGGCCTTAACCGCGCCGCCGATAGTCAGCGTCGCATTATTCGGGCCATACCAACGCAGGAAGAACTGTTTTAAATCTGGCATAGTGGCGCGGTTTAAATCATCCATATGACCAATCACCGGCCAGGAATACGGATGCCCATAGGGGTAGAGCGCACCTTGCAGTTGTTCAAAGTAACGGCCATAAGGCTGATTATCAACGCGCTGCCCGCGCTCGTTTTTCACCGTCGAGAGCTGGATATCAAACTTTTCCTGGGTGACGGAATCGAGGAAGTAACCCATACGATCCGATTCTAACCACAACATTTTTTCCAGCTGATTGACCGGCACGGTCTGGAAATAGTTAGTGCGATCACTGTTAGTAGTACCATTCAGGGTACCACCCGCTTCGGTAACATACTTAAAGTGCATCTCAGCGCCCACGTTGTCCGAGCCCTGAAACATCATATGTTCAAAGAAATGCGCAAAACCAGATTTGCCCAACTCTTCGCGTGCTGAGCCAACATGATAGGTAACATCGACATGCACCAGTGGATCAGAATCATCTTCATGGATAATGACCGTTAAGCCATTTTCCAGCTGATATTTTTTATACGGCAGACTAATGCGGTCATCCTGTTGCGGGTTTACTGCAACTAACTTTACCCCTGCAGGTAAGGTTGTTGCTTGTTGGCTGCTGCAACCAGCAACCCCGAGCGCCACTAACAGGGCGAGCGAGAGGGCGGAATATTTCAAAATAAGCTCCTGAATATATTTAAATACCTGATGATTAAAGCAGCTGGTGCTATTAATGAAAACCTTACAGATGTAACAAAATATAACGGTGACAGCGCATGCGACCAAAGCCGCATAGCGCTAAGCCATTGTCTGGACTAGTCTTAATCACCTAACTTTACGGAGGTGTCTGATGTTTAATGCTTTAGTGATCGATAAAACGCCTGATTATCGCGCCAGTTTACAGCAACTCGACGCCAGTCAGTTACCGGCAGCCGAGGTCGTGGTAGACGTCGCCTATTCCACGTTAAATTATAAAGATGCGCTGGCGATTACCGGCAAAGCGCCGGTAGTACGGGACTTTCCGATGGTGCCAGGCATCGATCTGGCCGGTACTGTGGTGAGTAGCCAGAATCCGGCGTTTAAAGCCGGTGATCAGGTGCTGCTAAACGGCTGGGGCGTGGGCGAGAAGCACTGGGGTGGCCTGGCGCAGCGTGCTGCTGTGCCTGCCGCCTGGTTACAGCCAATACCTGCACCGCTGACTGCCAGGCAAGCGATGATTATCGGAACTGCCGGCTATACTGCAATGCTGTGCGTACAGGCTTTGTTAAAACATCAGTTAACCCCGGCTGCCGGCCCGGTACTGGTCACCGGAGCGACCGGCGGCGTCGGTAGCTTTGCAGTATTACTGTTAGCGCGGCTGGGCTTTCAGGTTACGGCCGCGACGGGCAAAGCCAGTGCCGCAGACTATCTGCGCCAACTTGGTGCTGCTGAGATTATCAGTCGTGATAGCCTGTCCGCTCCGGGCAAACCTCTGGCTAAAGAACAATGGGCTGGTGTCGTAGACTCAGTCGGCAGCCACACGCTGGCCAATGCCTGTGCTCAGAGCCGTTATGGTGGTGTGGTGGCTGCCTGTGGTCTGGCACAGGGGATGGATTTCCCGGCCTCGGTAGCACCCTTTATTCTGCGCGGCATTACACTTTGTGGTATCGACAGCGTGATGCAACCGATGGCACCGCGACTGGCGGCCTGGGCACAACTGGCCGAGTTATTAACCGCAGACGACTTTACCTTACTCAGTCGGGAAATCAGCCTGGCAGAAGCCATACCTCAAGCCCAGGCGTTGCTGGCCGGAGACATTCAGGGCCGCTTACTGGTTAATGTGAACAGCTAAAGCCCTAACGACAAGCCTCCAGTTGCTGCAGCTGTTGCAGCAACTGCTGCGCCTGCTCACGTAACGCCAGCAGCTGGCTTTCCGGTAGTGCCACCTGGCAACGTAAAGCCGGCATCACAGTTGCGACCTCAGTTTCTAAAGCCCGACCTGCCGCGGTTAACAGCACCTTTTTCACCCGCTCGTCACTGGCATCACTCACCCGCTGCAGCCAGCCTTTTTGTTCCAGCTTCTTTACCAAAGGCGTTAGGGTACCCGAGTCAAACAACGTCGCCGCACCAAGCTGACCCAGGCTGATCTTATCCTGCTGCCACAATGCCAGCAGCACCACATATTGCGGATAGGTCAGATCAAAGGGCTGCAGCAAAGGCCGGTACAGCCGCATCATCGCGTTATTGGCGCTATAGAGTGCAAAGCATACTTGCTGTGGTAGCGGGAGTGTTTTAGCCGTCATCAACCAAGCCTCGGGCGAGTAAAGTAATGAGTGCACTGATTATAACTGAAGCCCGGCGCTATCGCGCAAAAATATTTCACGCAATTATATTGCGCACAAGATTAATTGCCGTTAGTATGCTCTGGCAATCAACCTTTAACTGAATGAGGTAACAAAATGGATATTCTGTATAAAGCCGTCGTCACCGCTACCGGTGGTCGTGATGGTCAGGCGCAGTCAAACGATGGCTTACTGCAAACAAAACTGGCGGCCCCAAAAGAACTGGGCGGTAAGGGCGATGCCACTAATCCGGAACAACTGTTTGCCGCCGGCTACTCGGCTTGCTTTATTGGCGCTTTGAAATTTGTCGCCGGTCAAAACAAGCAAAGCCTGCCTGCCGATGTGTCTATCCGTGCAGAAGTCGGGATTGGCAAAATTGAGGGTGGCTTTGGGTTGGATGTCGACCTGTTTATTAGCTTGCCTGGTCTAGCACAGCAAGCAGCTGAGCAACTGGTCGCGGCCGCACATCAGGTTTGCCCCTACTCTAACGCCACTCGCGGCAATATCGAAGTAAGGTTGCATACCAGCGTCTGATTATGCCTGAGCCGGATGCCGCCAACCTCTGTTGACGGTATCCGGTTTAATCGCTCCTCGTTTAAAACCAGTCCGGGTTTAAAAACGGGATTAATGCCAGCGTCAACGCCTGCTGATAAACACCACTGCGACTTAACCGGTTCTGGGTTAATAAGCCGATAGCGCCACCAGCCTGTTTAATATTCCGGGTACCAAATAGCTCATCCATCACATCGCCCAGCTCCTGGCCCTGTTCCAGCGCCTGCAGCGCCGCCTTGGGTAACATTAAACTGGCCGAACGCGCCTTGCCGAGCTTGCCCTGATGTTCAATTAGCATCCAGGCAAAGGTCATCTCACCATCCAAACCGGCCTCTATGGCCACATAAAAATCGGCTGCGCCCTGCTGCTTTAACGCCATTAAGCGGTTTTTCGCTCCGGCATAAGTTTCCTCGCTGCTGAGCGGCTGCTCAGCAACACCGGACGGCACGCTAATACCGCGCACCGTAATAGCTTGCTCGGGGAAATTCACCTGAAAACACTGCTCAACCGCCCGGATTTTGGCCGGATTGGCTGAAGCGACTAATATTTGCCAAGTCATCATTTAACCTTTATGGTAAATTTTGAACGCATCTTAACATATGGCGTTTTCAGGGGCAGTTATGTCAGCGCAATCCTATAAAGAACAGCAAAGTTTTCGTTATACCTGGGGTTAAAAGCTCAACCTCTGCAGAGTTGGTTAGATACTGTGTTGCAAGTAAAGGCCGCAAAAACAACAAGGGCGTAATCTTTCGAGTTACGCCCTTTTCTGTTGTAGGAGCCTTTGCCCTTTTTCGCTTTTACCACCCGGGGTTGAAACAGCTTACTGGTCACTAAGGCTTTTAGTGCATTGTCGCGAATTTCCCCGCGGCCATGCTCGGTTGCCGCTTGCTTACTCATTATTGCTCTCCTGTATAAAAACGCGCGCAGTCTAACTGCACGCTTAGGTTAACACAATAGTGATTAGTTCAATTTATATACAGCGCTCTGCTGTACTAAAGGGATCTAGGGCTGAGCAGCGGTTAAAAACGCCTGATAGCTACTATTATCTGTTACCAGCCGGTATTCATAACCGAGATTATCCAGATAGCCGGCGATAGCACTGTGCTCTGCCACTTCAAAACCCGCCAGCACGTCGCCGGTGGCGGCACCATGGTTACGATAGTGAAACAACGTAATATTCCAGTGTTCTCCCAGCGTATTCAGAAAATTCATCAGTGCTCCCGGGTATTCCGGGAAGTTAAACTGATACACCTGCTCTTGTAGCTTACGCGGTGGCATACCACCAACCATATGCCGTACATGCAGTTTGGCCAGCTCGTCGTCCGACAGATCCAGATACTGATAACCGGCCTCGGTCAGCGCCTTTTTTACCGTATTCAGTTCAGTCTCACCATGACGCAATTTAATGCCGACAAAGATCTGCGCTTTATGCTCGCTGGCATAACGGTAGTTAAATTCGGTAATGGCACGGCCACCCAGAGTTTGGCAAAAACGTCGGAAACTGCCTTTTTCCTCCGGGATGGTTACCGCAAACACCGCTTCTTTTTTCTCGCCCAGCTCACAGCGCTCTGACACATAGCGCAGGGTATCAAAGTTAAGATTGGCGCCACTAAGCACAGCGGCATAATGCTGCGGCCGCGGTAAGGTGCTGTTTCTTAACAGCTGACTATATTTCTTGAGCCCAGCAAGGGCCAAAGCACCGGCCGGCTCGGCCACGGCCCGTAAATCATCAAAGATATCTTTGATCGCAGCACAGATTTCATCGCTGCTTACTGTGACCACCTCATCGCAAAACCGTTTGGCCAGATTAAAGTTTTCGCTGCCAATCCGCTTTACTGCCACCCCATCGGCAAATAATCCCACCCGTGGCAAGGTCACCGGCTCACCGGCTGCCAGCGCAGCCTTTAAGCAGGCAGCATCTTCCGGCTCTACACCAATGACTTTGACATGGGGCTGAATGGCTTTGATATAGACCGCCATCCCCGCCATCAGGCCACCACCACCCACCGGAATAAAGACGGCATCCAGGCGGTTATGCTGGCTTAGCAGCTCCTTGGCCACGGTGCCCTGGCCAGCAATCACATCAGCATCGTCAAAGGGCGGAATATAGATGGCGCCTTCGGTTTGCGCTTTTTGCATCGCAAAGCTGTTGGCTTCATCAAAGGCGGTACCATGCAGCACCACCTTGCCACCTAAGGCCCGCACTGCGGCTACTTTAATTTCCGGCGTAGTGATCGGCATCACTATGGTTGCGTCCAGACCTAATTTCGCGGCGGACAGCGCCACACCCTGGGCATGGTTACCGGCCGACGCGCAAATCACTTTGGCATCAGGCTGCTGTTGCTGCACTTTATGCAGTTTATGAAAGGCGCCGCGCAGTTTAAAGGAATAAACCGGCTGCTTATCCTCACGCTTTAACAACACCTGCTGCCCAAGGCGGGCGCTTAACTTATGCATTTCATCCAGCGGCGTTTCTACCGCCGCCTGATACACCGGCGACAACAGAATTTCCCGCAGATAGTGCTGCATCACCTCGGCATCGCTGCTGTCGGTTGCTGCCCGTGCCAGATTATCCATTACTGCTCCAGTTTTGACAGATCGCGTACCGCACCCTGGTCGGCACTGCTGGCTAATAACGCATAAGCCTTTAACGCGGCGCTGACCACACGCTGGCGGTTTTCCGGTTTCCAGGCTTTACTGCCTTTGGCTTGCATCGCAGCGCGGCGACTGGCCAGCACCTCGTCACTGACGGCAATGGCAATTTTGCGGTTGGGAATATCAATCTCTATCCGATCACCCTCTTCGACCAGCGCGATAGCACCGCCGCTGGCGGCTTCCGGTGACACATGACCAATTGATAAGCCTGAGGTACCGCCAGAGAAACGACCATCAGTGATCAGCGCACAGGCTTTGCCCAGCCCCATCGATTTTAAATAACTGGTTGGATACAACATTTCCTGCATCCCCGGGCCACCCTTGGGCCCCTCGTAGCGGATAATAACGGCATCACCGGCCACGACCTTGCCGCCCAAAATGGCGGCAACAGCGTCATCCTGACTTTCAAATACCCGCGCCCGGCCACTAAATACCAGGTTTTCCGGCTCGACACCGGCAGTTTTAACGATACACCCCTTTGGCGCCAGGTTACCAAACAGCACCGCTAAACCCCCATCCTGCGAATAGGCATGCGCTTTATCGCGGATACAACCTCCGGCCCGATCATCATCTAATGACGGGTAACGGCAATTCTGCGAAAACGCCTGAGTGGTGCGGATCCCGGCCGGACCGGCCATATAAAACTGTTTTACCTGCTGATCAGTAGTGGTTTTAATATCCCACTTCGCCAACACCTCAGCCAGTGAGCTACCGGCAACATGCGGCGTATTGGGGTTTAGCAAACCGGCGCGGTTCAGCTCCGCCAGGATCGCAATCACGCCACCGGCACGATGCACATCTTCCATATGATATTTCTGCGTAGAGGGCGCCACCTTACTCAGGTGCGGCACGACACGCGATAAACGGTCGATATCAGCCATAGTAAAGTCCACTTCGGCTTCAATAGCGGCAGCCAGTAAATGCAACACCGTATTGGTTGAACCGCCCATCGCGATATCCAGCATCATGGCGTTTTCAAAGGCAACCTTATTGGCAATGCTACGCGGTAAGGCGCTGGCATCATCGTCCTGATACCAACGCTTACACAGCTCCATAACCCGGAAACCGGCTTGCACAAATAATTCTTTGCGATCGGCATGGGTTGCCAGTAAAGAGCCATTGCCCGGCTGCGCCAGGCCCAATGCTTCCACCAGACAGTTCATCGAGTTGGCGGTAAACATCCCCGAGCAGCTGCCGCAGGTTGGGCAGGCACTTTTTTCAATTTGCTCGCTTTGGGCATCGCTGACCTTGGGATCGGCCGCCGATACCATGGCATCAACCAGATCCAGCTTGATAATTTGATCCGAGAGTTTGGTTTTACCGGCTTCCATTGGCCCACCGGAAACAAAGATCACCGGAATATTTAACCGCAGCGCGGCCATCAGCATACCCGGGGTGATCTTGTCACAGTTCGAGATACAGACCATGGCATCGGCACAGTGGGCATTCACCATATATTCTACCGAGTCCGCGATCAGCTCCCGTGACGGCAGGCTGTACAGCATACCGCCATGCCCCATGGCAATGCCATCATCAACCGCGATGGTATTAAATTCTTTAGCGATACCGCCGGCTTCGACAATGCTGGCGGCTACCAGCTTACCGAGATCGCGCAAATGCACATGGCCGGGTACAAATTCGACAAAGGAGTTAACCACCGCCACTATCGGCTTGCCGAAGTCGGTATCTTTTACACCGGTGGCCCGCCATAAGGCACGGGCGCCCGCCATATTACGGCCTTCGGTGACGGTAGCGGATCTGAGTTTTGGCATCTTGTTATCCTGTAAAAAACGTAAGTCAATTAAGCACGATTAGGCACGCAGCACAGCAACATCAGCCGAAGCCAATTCCAGCTGCTGTACGTCATATAACTTCACCAGCTGACTGGTCAGTAGCGTAATGGGTTTCTCACTTTGCACTGTCAGGGTAATTTGTAAACCGGCCCGGTCAGTTAGCGGGGTCATCGCCAGACCCGCCAATTGATAACCACGATAGCGGGTTACCTGCAGTAAACGCTCTACCACGCTGGCTTCATTGCGGGTGGTGATATTCAGGGTATGTTGCATCAGTTCGTCTCCGTCAGCATATCTTCGTTCGCGGCACCTGGCGGTACTAAAGGCCAGACGTTGTCTTTTTCATCGATCCGTACGTGTAATAAATAGGGCCCCGGCCAGCTAAACATCGCTTCCAGCGCGCTTGCCACTTCATCTTTGCGGGTAATGGTATGGCCGGGAATGGCGAAGGCCGCTGCCAGCGCCACAAAATCCGGGTTATCCGATAAATCGGTTTCGCTATAGCGTTCATTAAAGAACAGTTGCTGCCACTGCTTCACCATGCCCAGCCGTTGGTTATCGATAATGACGATCTTCACCGGCAGCCGGAAGCGCTTGATGGTGCCCAGCTCCTGCACGTTCATCATAAAGGAGCCATCGCCACTGACGGCGATCACCGTGTCCTGTGGCCGTGCCAGCTTGGCACCAATCGCCGCCGGTAAACCAAAGCCCATGGTGCCTAAGCCGCCGCTGGATAAATGATTGCGCGGGCTATTAAAACGCATATGCTGCGCCACCCACATCTGATGCTGCCCCACATCGCAGCACACCACGCTGTTATCCGGCATCCGTTCACTCAGTTGTTTCAGCATAAGAGGAGCAAAAATCCGTTCACCCGGGTGATCATAGCGCCAGCCATATTGCTGCTTTAATTGCTGACAATGCGCCAGCCAGTCAGCGCATTGGGTGGCGGTACTGATCGCCGGCAGAATTTGCTTCATATCGCCCAGCAAGGCACAGTCTGCAAAGCGCACCTTATTAATTTCTGCCGGATCGATATCCACATGAATCACTTTGGCGTGCGGTGCAAACTTATCCAGCTTACCGGTTACCCGGTCATCAAAGCGGGCCCCCAAACAGATCAGTAAGTCAGCTTGCTGCACCGCCAAATTAGCGGCCTGGGTGCCGTGCATCCCCAGCATGCCCAGATAGTGCGGGTTAGCGCGGGCCACCGAGCCCATGCCTTTTAACGTCGTGACTGATGGCATCTCACTTTCGGCCAGAAAAGCCTGTAACTGCGGCAGCGCATCCGCCATCTGCACACCGCCGCCGATATAGGCAATCGGCTTTTTCGCCTGCGCGATCAGCTGCCGCGCTTTGGCCGCGTTAGCCAGTGAGGTCGCTAAGCGGGCAGTTGGCAGCGTTGGCCACTCGGGTTCACTGACCTCAGCCAGTTGAATATCCTTCGGAATATCAACTAATACCGGGCCGGGGCGACCACTTTCTGCCAGTCGGAAAGCTTCCTGTAACGTATGCGCCAGCTCATTGACATCGCGGACCATAAAGCTGTGCTTGGTTACGCCCAACGATAAGCCTAAAACATCGACTTCCTGAAAGGCATCGGTGCCCATCACCGCTTGTGATACCTGACCGGTAATGGCGACCAGCGGTACCGAGTCCAGCAGGGCATCAGCCAGTGAGGTAATCAGGTTGGTGGCGCCCGGGCCAGATGTCGCTAAACAGACGCCAACTTTGCCAGAGGCGCGGGCGTAGCCGATGGCCGAAAAGGCGCCACCTTGCTCATGCCGGCACAGATAGTGTTTAACGGTGCTGTGATAAATCGCATCGTAAATTGGCATAATAGCGCCGCCCGGGTAACCAAAGATGGTGTCTACCCCCTGCTGCTGTAATACCTTTAATACCAATTCTGCGCCTTTCATTTGCTGTTGCCCTTTTTACTTGTTGCCCGAATCAATTTTCACCAGCCCTGAAACGACAAAACCCCCGGTCCTTGCGGAGCGGGGGTTTTGCTGGAAGTCGACTTAGTGTGCGCTATCGTTCCAATACACCGCCCCCGCGGAGATTAATAATCACCACGATTACGAGGACAATGATGTTCAGAACGGCTGCTAAACGCATTTAATACTCACTAACTCTTACGGTTAATTGTTGTTGCTTTAATCAAAAAGCAGATTGGCTATATTAATAGACGTCTATCTGTCCGGAGTCAACCGCTTTTTGCGGAAAAAATGACTTTTTCTGAAAATAATTAAAATTTGTGTCGCCGGCAGTGAGCCGCTAGAGTATCTGTATAGGTGTAAAACAGCAGGTCGCCACGGCCGTGGACCAACTTGAGTTATTTGAGCTACCGAACCCCTGCATTGGGGTATGTGAGAGCAATCAACGCGGTTATTGCAAGGGCTGCCTGCGCTCGCGCGAAGAGCGCTTTAACTGGCATCTGAAGCCGGCAGCAGAGCGGGCGCGCATTTTAAAACTGCTGGCGCAGCGCCGGGCGCGCTTACAGCAGAAGGCTAATGCCGGGTCACAACCTGAGCCGCAACCCGGTTCACTGGATTTGTTCTAGGCTTTTTTCACCAGACTAATCAGATACAACAACACCACAGCACCCACTGTTGCGGTAATCAGCGAGCCAATCAAACCAAAGGCTTTTAAACCCAGGGCACCAAATAGCATACCACCGAGGAAGGAGCCGACGATCCCGACTACGATATTACCCAGCACGCCAAAGCCACGGCCTTTCATAATATTACCGGCCAACCAGCCAGCGACCGCACCGATAATTAAAAACAGGATAAAGTTCATAGCATTACCTTTGTTATCATTGTCACTATCAGGGTAGCGCAAAAATCAGAAAACGCTACCCTCTATTACTGGCGAGCAACTTGGGCTTCTGCTTTAACCCTTTGTTTGGCTACTTTGGTGTTTATTCACACTTTGCATAGCTCCATCTTTACCATGCGCCTTATGGTATTTACCCACCGGCATAGTTCCCACCACAGTGGCATTCACGATGCGGGCAATCGGTACATAGTCGGTTAATGCGGTAGTAATGGCCGTTGAGATAATATCGGCAATCAGATTGCCGCTATTACCGGACGTGTTGTGTACTATCACACTATGGTAGTTCCAAAGCACTTCAGACGTTTTAGTAGACACCAGGTCAAACTCTGCCCCTACAGTGACATTGCCACCAGTGACGTAATAGTTGGTGTCCCATTGATTAATGGTGACAAACAATACCGCATCGGCATCAAACAACTGCTTAAATTTTGTCGCATCCACTTCACGCAACTGGGCACCATCGGTGATCCCTTCCTGGTTTAACAGGAAGTTAGTTAACGGCAATGGCATCACATAGTAACCGGCTTCTGCAATCGGATGTGCAATGGTTGTCGAGTACAAATCAGGCGCATCGGCAGCAGTAGAATGGTTGATCGCCGGGACGACCAGAATCGACAGTGGCGGCTCTGAGTACATCTTCGGGAAAGCTTCTTGCTTAGTTACCATGGGTGACACGCAACCCACCAGCAATACTATCTGGCTTGCCAACAAGAGTTTTAGCAGCTGTTTCATTGTTTCACTTCCTTGCGTAGCGAGCTTTGCATCAGCTCAATAATCTTGCTGGACTCCGGAAATAACTGCTTTTCTTGTTCAAAATATTGCAACGCGGCGCTGACATTATTGTCTTCAGCTTCCAGCATCGCCAGCTCGGCGTAAATGCCAGGTGGAATCCGCTTATTCTTCGCGTCAGCCTGCGCAATAATATTTTGTAATTCCGCTTTATGCTTGGCGCGGGTTTCTGCTGTGGGCTCAGATTTCAGTTTATAGGCCGTTGCCGAGTAACTGCCCCAATAATAGATGCTGTTATTGTTAGCTGCGCAGGCCGTCAGTATCAGAGCAAAAACGCTGATCATTATTATTTTTATTGCTTTCATGGCACTCTCAACTCAAAAGTATTGCCGTTTGAAACATAAATCTTGCGGTTTACCAGCAGTTTGCCGGCACGCTCAACTTTCACATTGTGACTGCCGGTTGCGAGTTGGAATTTAGCAACCTTTTCATCCTTAAAAGTAAAAGTTGCAACAGTATCCAGATTAATTGGCGCCTGCTCGTTGATAGTTAAAGTCGCACCGCTGAAATTGCCTGCAAGTTGTAGATGGGCGATATCATCGACTTGGGTTACCGTTTGGAACTGACTGCTACAGGCGCTCAGCAGCAGCGCAAATAACGCTGTGACTAAATATTTCATCTCAAACCTTCCCTTGTTCTTTTACGACTAATTGCTGCAAATCTGTACCATCCAGCGAACCGGACACCAACTGACAAACAGATAATTCGTTATCGCCCTCACCCACAAAACCGACTACCCGTAATACTGCGACATCGTTGCCAGGTAAGGTAATAAATAAGCCGGTTTGCGGGTTACGCACTTGCTCTCCTTGCGTTGCAACCGCAAAGGTATCGTTTAGCTGGATCCCCTGCGACTTACCGCCGGTCATCAGGAAATTATTGCCTTGCTTACTGACCAGATAGGCTTGCCAGGGCGCATCCAATAAATTTTCGGTAATATTACTGACCAACTTAGAGATGGCAGCGGACAGGGCACGATCGTTGATCGCCGTATCATAAGCAGCGCGCTCACCGACGCCTAACACGGTATTCGCCTCAACTCTGGCTTCACCGGTCGCCTCTTCAGAGTATACAACCTGTCCGGTACGGGTGTTGATCAGCCGCACATTAACGGTCGCTGTCGCAGTTTGAATTTTGTTGCGGCTAAATACCCCGACTTCGCTATTGGTAGAGCGGCCGAATTCTGATACCGAACCTACGATTAAATAGTCTGAACCGATACTCTTAACCTCAGCACCGCTAAAGCTTTGCTCCCGCAGCACTTTGTCCAGATCAGCACGCTCCAGCATTATAAATTTCTGGGTTTCGGTAAGACGGGCAGCCAAAATATCTGACGCTTGTTTACCTAGCCGATCAGCGTTGTTATCGACTAAGAACGCATTACCTCTTTTAGTTTCATCAGAGAAACGAGCTATTGCGACTACGCGTTTTAGGCTCTTTTCTTGCGGCTGGGTCAAAGTGGCGCTGACGGCAGGCTGGCTGGTGACGGGTTTGTTCACTACTTCGCGGGTTGCGGACGTGCATGCCGCTAACGATACCAACGCCAAAGGCAGAACTAATTTCTTCATTATTCCCTCAATTACGCAGAATGGCAGGACGAACACTGCGCGACCAGCTATCCATGCGGTTTATTAAACTCGGTTCGATTATGAATCAGCGGCGAAAAAAGACAAGACTGGTTAACCTAAAATTTAAAAAGACACAGCTCTGCTGACATACAACTCCGATGCCGAGCTCAAAAATAGTAACTAAAAGCAAGGCTCACTTCTGTGGCGCGCTGCCGGACAATGCCTAAGCGCAGATCCCAGCGCTGGCTGGTACCAAAACGCTGCTGAAGTCGATACCAAAAAAAGTTATCGCGCTCTGTATTAAGATAACTACGATAGCCAATTTCTGCATGCAGCCGCCAGTATGGCTGCACATCAAACACAGTGCCAAGCCTGCTATCAGCTGAAAGCCAACCCGTTTGGAATTTGTCTTGATGCAGCCGGGCGTCTTGCATCAGATAGAGAATGCCACTGCTCAGAGGTACCGCTTTACCTGCACCGGCGGTCAGCTGAAGTTGCTGGCAATCGGCGCAAACCAGATCTTCGGGCAGATATCCAAGATTGATTTTCCACGCCAAACCACCGTCGCCGACTAATCCCGTATGTGACAAGTTCATATTTTCAATATTTAATAACTCAAAACGCTGCAGTGCCAAGCGCCCTTGTTGCAGTCGCACTTGCACATCGAACATCGCCAGTGCCGAAAATACCCCCGGATCGCGGTTGGCGGTGAGTAAATCATAGTAAGTCGCCCGAAACCGCAGATCGTAAGCAACGCTATTTTCAGTATCGGTAATAGCAACTTGTATTAAAGATGGGTAGGTGTTGCGGTGCGGTGCATTATCATTAAGCGTTAAGGATGTTGGTTTGGCTGCCGGCAATTGCAATCTGGCCTGCAGTAACAGATTTTTGATTTTCGTCAGCTCTGGGGTATCAGCTTCAACTTTAAGAAATTCGATATAATCAAAGAGTATCTCTAACACCTGAATGCGCTCTGCAACTGTCAGTTGCTGAAATGCCGCACCCGCCAGCTGATAATTATTGGCTACGAGCCAGGCTACCGCATTCTGTACGTCTGGTGAGCTTTGTTGATACCCTGCATGCAATCGCTTTTGTCGCGATGGATGTTGCGTAATCTTGCTGACCAGCGGCTGACCATGATGTTCAACCTCTGCCAAGCGATGAAAAACACTGATTGGCATCGCATAAGGCTTACGGCGGCTAATCAAGGGCTGACCGACTACCAGCTCCAATAGCTCCGCCATCCGAAAGGCACAATTTTCTTTCAGAAAATAATAGACATAATCCCGGCCAATCAACTCCCAGGCATGATAGAGCAGCTGTTTAACCTCTGCGTCGGTGAGTGCCAGTTGATACTCCCATTGGTCGCGCAGTTCGGTCTCACCATAGGTATGAATATTGCGGTAAAAATCACCATAGGAAAAAACCGCGTTGTAACCGCCAGCGAGCCCCTTAGCAATATAAAGTAATGGGTTTTCTGCAGTAGGTACTTCAGCACCAAAGTTAATATTTTGCTGTTGCAACAGAGCTCTTTTATCTGAGGCACTATTAAACTTTAACAGAATATGGCCATAAAACGAGGCCGGGTTCCCCAGGTAGCCGCTGGCAAAAATAGCACTAACCGAGCCGATTTGCTGCTGGTCGCTCCAATCATCAAACAACGGGCAAGAAACAGTCGCCAGCTGATGCTTTAGCTCTGGCAGTTGTTGCTGTAACCAATGCGACCGTGCAATAAAACGACATTGCGCATGCGCATTAACATCGCCACTTACCGGCAGTAACAGCGCGGCAAGAGTGGCATTCAGTTCGGCGCCAGCGTCAGCCGCTGACGCCAGGAAAAAATCCGGATCCACTATCGCGCTGCGGGTGTTGACACCTTCTTGGTGCAACAGCGCCAGCCAATAGGGTGCAGTGGCCAGATCCTGTAAGGCAGCCTGTTGTTGTAGCCGCTCAACCACATTTGGCCAAGCAGGAAATGCCAGCAGATAGCAAACCGCGAAGAGTAAAAACTTCATCTACGACTCAAAATGAAAAAACCCGCAACACGGCGGGTTTCAATGGAGTGCAATAAATCAGATGACCTGACACTGGGCAGCAAACTTGGTGTTGATGGTGTTATCCAGTTGATTATAATAAGCTTCTGCTTTGGCAGCCTGGCCTTCAACGTTAACATTAAAGTCTGCACGAACATCCTGAATAATGGCCTGGTGCGCCGTAGCGTCACAGCCCATCAGGTTCAGCATAGCCGTTAAGTGTTCACCTTCACCAGCAACCGTTTCTTCTTCGATATTGGTGATAGTGCTGTTGATAAATTCAGCAGCAGCAACTTTGATGCCTTCACAAGTATTTTGTGAGCTGACGTTTGAAGTCACGGCAGTAGTACCCAAGTCCCAGATAATATTTGATAACGCAGCAGCAGTGCCGTTGTCATCGAAAATCATCGCACCAATACCACATTGCTTCCAAGGGTTAACTTTTTGTTGCGCCTGTGCAGCAGGAGTCGTCGCTAAAGACAGGGTTAAAACGGATGCAGCTAATAACGCTAGTTTCATGTGAATCTCCATATTTTTGATATTTTGCGTGTTCCCGCGCGAAGAAACTACTGAAAGTGAAATCTGAATGCAATAGCAAATTTGTAACTTAAGGTAAAATTAGTGATTAACTCAAAAGCCGTATTTCTTCCTCATTTAAACTACGATACTCCCCCTCTGCCAAATCAACCGGCAGCTGCAAAGCACCAATCCGCTCGCGATGGAGTCGCTCAACTTTATTGCCGATAGCGGCAAACATCCGCTTTACTTGATGGTAGCGGCCTTCGTGAATCGTCAGCAGGGCTTCGTGCGTTGCCACCAGCTCTAATTGTGCCGGCTTGGTCGGCTCTTTTTCGCCGCGAAGCATCACGCCAGCGGCAAATTGCGCAATGGCGTCAGCTGGGATTGGATCCGCAGTCCAAACCCGATAAGTTTTAGCAACATGATGTTTCGGCGAGGTCAGGCGATGTGACCACTGGCCATCGTCAGTCAATAACAGTAAACCTGTGGTATCCAGATCCAGCCGGCCAACAGTATGTAACCGCTCTACTAGAGGCTCGTCCAATAGCGTAAACACTATCGGATGTTCAGGATCATCATTGGCACAGACATAGCCGGCAGGCTTATGCAGCATAATATAGCGTGGGCCGATCAGCTGCAGCGGCTCGCCGTCGAGCTCCACCTGATCCGTTACACTGACCTGACGGGCAGCTTGCTTAACCAGCTCGCCATTAATACTGACTAGGCCCTGGCGGATACTCTTACCGGCCTGAGTGCGGGTCAGGCCGGTACAGTCACAAATAAACTTATCTAAACGCATAATTCACCCTGATTGATGAATGTAGTTTAGCCCGCTCTTAGCGCCGAGACTATAAAATTCGGATTCAGTAGCTGTTCGCGCTGGTAAGCCGGGCCGCTGATACCGTCAAATTGCACGGTCGCGCCGGCCTCTAATGCCACGATATGACCGGCAGCCGTGTCCCACTGCATCGTCGGGCCAAAGCGTGGATAAACATCGGCCACCCCTTCGGCGACGAGACAGAACTTCAAAGAACTGCCTACTGCAACCATCTGATGCTGCGGGAATTGTGCTAGATAGCCCGCTAAATCCGGGCTGGGGTGGCTACGACTACCAACCACCCGAACCCGATCGGAAGTTTGACTAACCTGAATTGACTGGCTACCGGCTGCGGTTTTTAGCCAAGCGCCCTGACCTCTGGCCGCATAATAGGTTTTTGCCAGCACTGGCGCATGCACCACACCCAGAACCGGCTCACCTTGCTCGATCAGCGCGATATTGACGGTAAATTCACCATTGCGTTTGATAAATTCCTTAGTGCCATCCAACGGGTCGACCAGCCAGTAACGTTGCCAGTGCTGCCGGATATCCCAACTGATATTGGCGGCTTCTTCCGATAAAATGGGAATATCCGGCGTCAGCGCCGTCAGGGCATTAACAATCAGCGTGTGCGCTGCCAGATCAGCTGCCGTCAGCGGTGAGGCATCGGCTTTGTCAGTAACATTAAACTGACTGCTATCCTGCTGATAAATCTCTAAGATTGCCTGGCCGGCTTGTTCGGCTATGGTAATAACCTGTTGCAGATATAACATAGACTTTTCCATTAATCAGGTGGCGGCAGGGGCAATAACTGCCTTGGCGAGCAGTAAATCGAGCAAGAGTTGTACACTTTGCTCTAACGAGAATTCTGCGGTATTCAGCACTAAATCGGCAGCCTCTGGCGCCTCGTAGGGATCCGAGATACCGGTGAATTGCTGAATTTCGCCGGCGCGGGCTTTTTTATATAAGCCTTTAACATCACGCTTTTCACACTCTTCAAGCGGCGTGGCGATATAAATTTCCAGAAATTTCCCCGGCGGCAACATCTGTTTTATCCGCTCACGCTGCTCGCGCAACGGCGAAATAAAGGCGCTGAGTACGACTAAACCGGCATCGACCATTAAGTCAGCGACAGCAGCAACCCGGCGTAAATTTTCACTGCGATCGGCTGCGCTAAAGCCTAAATCTGCACATAAACCATGCCGGACATTATCTCCGTCCAGCAAATAGGTGTGCACACCACGCGCCAGTAAAGCTTGTTCAAGGGCATTGGCAACGGTCGATTTACCCGAACCACTTAAACCGGTAAACCATAATACTGTACTTTGATGGCCCTTTAGCCGGGCTCGTGCCGCCGCATCAATCTGATACGGCTGCCATTGAATGTGACTCGCTTTGTTGCTTTCTGTCATACCGCCTGCCTTTGGAATTTTGGTTACTGTATCAGCATCCCCGAGAAAGATCAGCCACTTAAGCCAGCCGGGTTAACGGCTGGGCAAAGACTGCCGCCGCAGGTCTTTGCCCAAACCAATGCAACTGCGATTGTAACGCTACCACTTCGCCGATCACTAATAAGGCTGGTGAAACCACCTGTTGCTGCTCGACCAATTGCGCTAATTCAGACAAGGTGCCGGTGATCACCCGCTGTTCACGACGGGTGCCATTTTCAATAATCGCCAGCGGTGTTGCCGGATCGCGGCCGTAAGTCAGCAGCTGCTGTTGGATATCGGCTGCTTTTAGAATACCCATATAAATCGCCAGCGTTTGATGCGGCCGGCTCATACTGTGCCAGTCTGGCTCATCGCCAGCTTTACGGCAATGGCCGGTCACAAACTGCACACTTTGCGCATAATCCCGATGGGTCAACGGAATACCGGCATAGGCGGCGCAACCGGCCGCGGCAGTAATACCCGGCACCACCTGAAACGGGATCTGCTCTGGCAACAGGGCTTCAATTTCCTCGCCACCGCGGCCAAAAATAAAGGGGTCGCCGCCTTTTAAGCGACAGACTTTTTTACCTTGTTTCGCCAGTTGTACCAGCAGCGCATTGGTATCCTGTTGTGGCATGGAATGCGCACCGGCTTTTTTGCCGACACAAATCCGCTCTGCATCACGGCGTACCAGCTCCATAATCTGTGGCAACACCAGATAATCGTAAACCACTACATCGGCTTGCTGCATCAGTTGTAAGGCTTTTAACGTTAATAACTCCGGATCGCCCGGGCCGGCACCGACAATCCATACTTCGCCCTGCCGTGGTTGTTCACTCTGTAGCATCTCTGCTAACTGTTGCTCCGCTTGCTGTGGCCGGTTCGCCTCCAGTTGCCGTACCACATCTGAGTCAAATACCCGCTCCCAGAACTGACGTCGCGCCGCAAAACCCTGAATTTTCGCTTTGACCTGGTCACGAAAACGCCCAACCAATTCAGCCAGTGGCCCCAGATGTTGCGGTAACAGCGTTTCTAACTTTTCTCTTAGCCGACGGGCTAATACCGGGGCGGTACCAAAGCTGGAAATAGCAATTAAGATCGGGCTGCGATCAATAATCGATGGAAAAATAAAGCCACACTTTGGCTGATCATCAACGGTGTTAACCAGCATATTGCGCTCTGTAGCGGCTTGATAAACCGCCGCATTCACCTCGTCATTATCGGTGGCGGCAATCACCAGCAACTTGCCATCCAGCAGCTGAGGAGTAAAAAAACCGGCTAACAACTCGGCTTTGCCCTGCTGTTGCCACTGAAGAAATTCCGGCGCAAAATCCGGCGCTACCACGGTTAAGCGGGCGCCGGCGCTCAATAAGGTACCGGCTTTACGCAGCGCTACACTACCGCCGCCAACAATCAGCACCGGTTTATCGGTTAGTTTTACAAAAAGTGGCAGATACTGCACAGTCGCCTCGGGTTGCAGCCTTTATCATCAGGCTGACAGCTTACCCAGCAGTGCGGCAAAGCGGAAATAGCAATTTGCGCTCAGTTATAACCAAAGGCTATCAAAAATAGCGTTATTTATACTCAAGCTAATAAGGTGGCGGTATATTTCAGACATAAAAAAGGCGGCAACCAAACGTGCCGCCAAACAGGGATGAGAGAGTATCCCAGGCTATGTAAAACGGTTGCTTAGTGACGGATCAGATAATCGAACGCGCCCAAAGACGCATTAGCACCGGCACCCATCGCAATAATAATTTGCTTATAGGGCGCTGTGGTGGCATCACCGGCGGCAAAGACGCCAGGGATCGAGGTTTGACCACGCTCATCCACGATAATCTCGCCACGCGGCGATAATTCCACTGCACCACGTAACCACTCAGTATTAGGTACCAGACCGATCTGCACAAAAATACCTGCCAGTTCAATCCGTTTCGCTTCTCCGGTTTTACGATCGGTATAGTTAATACCGTTCACACGGGTGCCGTCACCTGTCACTTCAGTGGTCTGGGCTTCGGTAATAATGGTGATATTGCCCATGGAGTTGGCTTTTTTCACCAGTACCGCATCGGCCCGTAGCTCGGCGGCGAATTCTAGTACTGTCACGTGCTCAACGATACCTGCCAGGTCAATGGCCGCTTCAATACCGGAGTTACCACCACCGATCACGGCGACTTTCTTGCCCTTAAACAGCGGGCCATCACAGTGCGGACAGTAAGCCACACCTTTACCACGGTATTCCTGTTCACCCGGCACATTCATTTCGCGCCAGCGGGCGCCAGGGCTTAAAATCAGGGTTTTACTTTTCAGTACCGCACCATTGGCCAGCTCCAGCTCAACCTTATCGGTTTTGCGCAGCTTCACCGCCCGCTGGTTATTCATAATGTCCACATCGTATTCACGCACATGGGCTTCTAAACCAGCGACCAGCTTTGGACCTTCGGTGTACTTCACCGAAATAAAGTTTTCAATGCCGACGGTATCTGCCACCTGACCACCAAAGCGCTCGGCCACAATACCGGTATTTAAACCTTTACGGGCGGCATAGATTGACGCCGCTGCGCCAGCCGGGCCACCGCCGACCACTAACACATCGAATTCCGCTTTGTTTTTCAGTGCTTCGGCCTGACGTTTTTCGGCGTTAACGTCAATTTTCTGGATAATTTTCTCCAGCGTAATGGCACCTTGCGAGAACAACTCGCCATTCAGGTATACAGAGGGCACTGCCATAATATTTTTGGCTGCAACTTCATCCTGGAACATGGCACCGTCAATCATCACGTTAGTGATGTTCGGGTTAATCGCCGACATAATATTCAGCGCCTGTACCACTTCCGGACAGGTCTGGCAGCTTAAGGACACATAGGTCTCAAACTGGAAGCTGCCGCTGATATTTTTAATTTGCTCAATCAGATCGGCTTCGACCTTGATCGGGTGACCACCAGAATGCAGTAAGGCCAGTACTAACGACGTAAATTCATGGCCTAGTGGGACACCGGCAAAGGTAATTTGCGTATTTTTGGCCACAGAGCGCACCAACATGGCGGGTTTACGCTGGGCCTGACTATCGTCGCGACGATAGGTGACTAAATTCGATAATTCGGCAATCTCAGTTGCCAGTTCATTTACCTCGGCTGCTTTGGCGCTATCATCTAAAGATACCACCAGCTCAACCTCGGTTTTCAGGTTTTGCAGATAGGTTTGTAATTGTTGCTTCAGGTTAGTATCTAACATAGAGAATAAGTCCTTAAAAACTGAAAGTCGCGGCGCAGCAAGGCAAGGGAGGATCGGGCCGGTGTTTCCACCGGCCAGACACCAAAGTTTCCTTTGGCAGTGTGAAGCTGGATTACAGCTTCACAGAGGGGCTGTAATCAGCTTACAACACTGCAGTTGCCTGCAAGTTGCATCAAACTTAGATCTTACCAACCAGATCCAGAGAAGGTGCTAACGTCTTCTCACCTGGTGTCCATTTAGCTGGGCACACTTCGCCGTCGTGGTTAGCAACGTACTGAGCAGCTTGTACTTTACGGAACAGCTCAGCAGCTGAACGGCCGATACCCAGGTCGTGGATTTCACATACTTTGATCACACCCTCTGGGTTGATCACGAAAGTACCACGCAGTGCCAGACCGTCTTCTTCGATCATCACACCGAAGTTGCGGGTGATAGCACCGGTTGGGTCACCGATCATTGGGTATTCGATCTTCTTGATGGTATCAGAAGCATCGTGCCAGGCTTTGTGAGTGAAGTGGGTGTCAGTAGAAACAGAATACACTTCCACACCGATTTCTTTGAACTTAGCGTAGAAATCAGCCAGGTCACCTAATTCAGTTGGGCAGACGAAAGTGAAGTCAGCTGGGTAGAAGCACACTACAGACCACTTGCCCAGTAAGTCCTGATCAGTTACTGGTACGAATTTACCCTGATGGTACGCAGTTGCTTTAAACGGCTTGATTTTGGTATTGATTAATGAAGACATGTGTTGCTCCTTACAGTTAATAAAACAGTTAATGTTTCAACGCTGACTAGTGTAGCCAAGCCTCATCAGCTTTTAAAACGAATAAAACAAATCATACTAATCGCTTTAATTGATAAAGCCCAGTTCACAGTTATACGATTGGGCGCCAAAACAGACCAACGACGGCGATAAAAGTTCGCCTGTATTACTCTGCACTAAGGTTAGGGCTAGGGCAGCTGATTTCAATGCTGTAACAGCGAATTAGACCACAACATAACAACAGAAGATGACGCAGGGGTGACAACAGATGCAGGCTGTTTAGCCTTGAGTTGCAGGTAAGGTATCACTCTGCAAGCGCTTGGGTTGCAGAAAGTACTCCATTAATTGTTGATACTCGCCCGTGGCTTTAAGCTCGTTCAGCGCCTGTTGTAGGCGTTCTACCAGTGCTGGCGGCATTTCAGGGTGCAACGCCAGATAATTATGACCTACTGCAGACAAATCAATCACCGGTTGCACGACAGTCCGCAGCTGTTGATGCTCAGCCAGCCATACCGGCAAAATAAGCTCTGACGCAATTAACAGATCAACCTTGCCATGTAAAAAGGGTAACACCGCATCAGATTTACTATTAAAACGTAGTAAGTTGACATCCACTTCAAAGCCCTGGCTTTGCAGATACAACTCATAAACGTCGCCACGGGCAACCGCAACAATATATTGCTTCGCCTGCTCCAGAGTGCGGGGCGGCGCATCAAGGCGGGATGTTAGCCAATACATACTGGCACTGGCATGGGCCAGTGGCCCAACCCATTGAAAAGCGTCTTCCCGTAACGGATTGCGTGAAGTGGAGTACAAACCGGATTTGGGATCATTTTGCGCCGCTTCATAAGCGCGTAACCAGGGCAATAAGCGGAATTCACATTGGATCTTGGCAATTTGACAGCTACGCCGCACCAGTTCAGTGTTCAGACCGGTAATTTGCTGGTCTTTTTCGTAGCTATAAGGCGGGAAGTGCTCGGTATACATCACCAGCGACTCCGCCCGCAGCCATAGCGGCATTAACAACAGACAGCTGACAGCCAGAAATTTCATTACTTAGCTAGCACCACACCCTTAGATGTAACTTAATATGGCTGAATTTTCAGCAAAGCGATAGCGCTTTCAGAAAAATTAGATACCGTCACCGTCCATATGCAAACCGCATTCGCGGCCAAAGCCATTAAAGCGGGTATCCTCCTCACTCATGCCCGGTTCAAATTTCGCAGTGGAATGGGTATCACCAACCGACAGATAGCCCTGCTCCCACAACGGATGGTAAGGCAGGTTATGCTGTTTTAAGTAGTAAAAGACGTCCTTATTGCTCCAGTCGATAATAGGCTGCACCTTAACCACCCCGCGGCTGATTTCCACTATGGCTTTATCGGCACGGGTGCTGCTCTGGCTGCGGCGCAAGCCGGTAAACCAGGTGCCCACTTTTAGCTCGCGTAGCGCTCGCTGCATGGGCTCGACTTTATTAAGCTGATTATATTGCTTGATACCCTCAGCACTTAACCAGAGCTGGCCATAGCGGGCTTCCTGCCACTGTGGACTGAGAGCAGCGCGATAAACCTGCAAGTTCAGTCCCAGTCGCTCAGTCAGCTGATCAATAAACTGATAGGTTTCCGGAAATAAATAGCCGGTGTCGGTCAGCACTACCGGAATATCCGGTTTTTGCACGCTGACCAGATGCAGCATCACCGCGGCCTGAATGCCAAAACTGGAGCTGAGCATCGGTTGCTGCGGTAAATGACGCAGCGCCCAGGCCACCCGCTCAGCCGCCGACAGAGGCGCCAGCAGCGAATTAAGCTCCGCCAGCCAGGCTTGCTGCACTTCGGTGCTCTGCTGCAGGATCTGCCGGTAATCATTCAGTACTTGCCCCATGCTGCTTACTCCGGCTCAGGCGTGAAAATCGGTTTTAGACACTTTGACCTCTGCGACCACACCGCTGCGGATCACAAAGTCACCAAAGTCTTCGCCGGCCTGCCGTTCGGTGGCCCAACGCCCGATAAGCTGGTCAAGCTGAGCTAAAATCTCCGCTTCTGCAACGTTATCTAAAAACAGTTTCGGGATCCGGGTACCGACTTTGTTACCCCCCAGATAGACATTGTATTTACCCGGCGCCCGGCCCACTAAGCCGACCTCGGCCAGCATCGCACGGCCACAGCCATTCGGACAGCCGGTGACCCGCAGCACGATATGATCGTCGGCAACGCCGTTTTTGCTAAGCAAGCCTTCAACTTTCGTCACCAGTTCAGGCAGATAACGCTCCGCTTCCGCCATTGCCAGCGGGCAGGTCGGGAACGACACACAGGCCATCGAGTTTTTACGCTGCTCACTGTGGCTGTCATCCAGCAAACCGTATTGACGTGCCAGTTGTTCGATTTGCGCTTTTTGCTCGAGCGGCACGCCGGCAATAATCAGGTTCTGGTTTGCCGTCATCCGCAAATCGCCCTGATGGATCTTCGCGATTTCCGCTAAGCCGGTTTTTAATGGTTTGCCGGGGAAATCCAGCACCCGGCCATTTTCGATAAACAGCGTCAGGTGATGTTTACCATCAATGCCCTCGACCCAACCAAAGCGATCGCCGCGGCTGGTAAAGGCATAAGGACGCACCGGTTCAAAAGCCACGCCAACGCGCTTTTCTACTTCACTACGGAAATTGTCGACGCCGATGCGATCGATGGTGTACTTGGTTTTGGCGTTTTTACGATTCACCCGATCACCATAATCGCGCTGCACGGTGACCACATGCTCGGCCACTTTCAGTACATGCTCCAGGCTAATAAAGCCCAGCTCTTCCGCCCGGCGCGGATAAGTCGAGGTATCGCCAAAGGTCATCGCCAGGCCGCCACCAACCAGCACATTAAAGCCAATCAACTGGCCGTGCTCGGCAATGGCAACAAAATTCAGATCGTTGGCATGCACATCAACATCATTGTGCGGCGGGATCACCACTGTGGTTTTAAACTTACGTGGCAGGTAGGTATCACCCAGCACCGGTTCGGTCTCGGTGGTTTCAATTTTTTCCTCATCCAGCCAGATCTCGGCATAGGCGCGGGTTTTCGGCAGCAAATGTTCGCTGATCTTAATCGCCCACTGATACGCCTGTTGATGTAACTCGCTCTCGACCGGGTTAGAGGTGCAAAGCACGTTACGGTTAACATCTCCGGCAGTGGCAATCGAATCGATGCCAATGCTGTTTAAGAACTGGTGCATCGGTTTAATATTCGGCTTTAACACGCCATGAAACTGAAAAGTCTGGCGGGTGGTCAGGCGGATACTGCCATATAAGGTGTGCTCGGCCGCGAACTTATCGATAGCCAGCCATTGCGTTGGTGTAATAATGCCGCCGGGCATCCGCGCCCGCAGCATTACATTGTGCAGCGGCTCCAGCTTTTGCGCCGCGCGCTCCGCGCGGATATCACGGTCATCCTGCTGATACATGCCGTGAAAACGGATCAACATAAAGTTATCGCCGGTAAAACCACCGGTAATCTCATTTTGCAAGTCGCTGGTGATAGTGCCACGTAAATGGTCGCTTTCAGCCTTTAAGCGCTCGTTGTCCGACAGCTTGCCCGGCGCGACAAATTCAGGATTAACAGGATACTGACTCATTAATACACATCCTTCTGATAGCGTTTGGCTATCCGTAACTGATCTAAATACTGTTGCGCGGCCTTTTCATCTTTACCGCCTTGCTGCTGCACTATCGTCAACAACGCCTGATGCACATCTTTCGCCATCCGGGCGCCATCACCGCAGATATACAGGTGTGCACCCTGCTCTAACCATTGCCAGACCTCAGCGCCATGTTTCAGCAGCTTGTGCTGCACATAGACTTTTTCCGCCGTATCACGGCTAAAGGCAACGTCGAGCCGGGTCAGCAAGCCTTGCTTTAAGTAATTCTGTAGCTCCACCTGATACAGGAAGTCCTGGGTAAAGTGTGGGTTACCAAAGAATAGCCAGTTTTTACCGCTGGCGGCACGGGCATCCCGCTCTTGTAAAAAGGCGCGGAACGGCGCAATGCCGGTGCCCGGGCCAATCATAATTACCGGGGTGTCATCATTTTCCGGCAAGCGGAAGTTGTTATTGGTTTCAACAAACACCTTAATGCTGCCACCCTCTGCTAACCGCTCGGCTAAAAAGCCGGAAGCGCCACCCAGATGCGGTTTGCCATAGGCTTCATAACGCACCACACCCACCGTTAAATGCACTTCGTCCTCTACCTCGGCCTGTGAGGACGCAATAGAATATAAGCGTGGCTGCTGCTTACGTAGCGCATCCACCAGTTGCTGCGCGCTAATCAGCGCCGGATGTTCACGTACGATATCGATAATCTGCCGCTCGCTCAGATAGCTGCGTAGCGCGGTTTTATCGGCCACTAAAGCTTGTAACGCGGCGCTGCCGCTGGCTTTGGCATACTTATCGACGAAGGCGGGATAGGACTGGGTTAGCTCCAGCTGTTCAGTCAGGACATCACTAATGGTCAGACGCTCTGTACCCAGTAATACCGGGGTAGTAGCGGCAATGCCAGTGAGCAGTAAGAGCTCTTTTACCAGCTGTGGGTCATTACTGAAATAAACACCCAGGGCGTCACCCGGCTGATAACGCAGCCCGGAGCCCGCCAGCGAAATCTCAATATGCCGCACATCTTTGCTCGAATCACGGCCAGTGATCTTCTGATTGGTATACAGCTCAGCGCTAAACGGCTGTTGTTTACTGTAACTGCTCTCTGCCGCCGCCGTTTGGCTGACACCCGGCCAGCTAATAACATCAGCCGTTGCCGCCGGCGCCTGCGCAAATTCCGGCTCTAAGGTAGTGATTAGCTGCTGCTGCCAGTTTGCGGCGGCAGTGCCGTAGTCGACATCCAGATCGGCCCGGGCAATAATAGCTTTGCCGCCTAATTCGGCGAGGCGCTGATCAAAATCCTGTGCTGTTTTGCAGAAAAATTCATAGCTGGTATCGCCTAAGCCCAATACCGCATAACGCAGCTCTGGCAGCTGTGGCGCTTTTTTACTAAACAGGAAGTTATAAAAGCTGATGGCATTTTCCGGCGGCTCTCCCTCACCATAGGTCGAGGTGACAATCACTAAAAAGCGCTCATTTTTCAGATTAGCCGCTTTATATTCGGCCAGGTCCTGCACCTTAACCGTAAAGCCTTTGCCACTGGCGGCCTTGCCCAGATCTTGCGCAACATGCTTGGCATTGCCGGTTTGTGAACCATATAGCACTGTTAAAGTCGCGGCAGGTGCCGCTACCGCCGAAGGAGCAACTGCCACACTCTGACCGGCCAATTGGGCACTGGCCGCCAGATAGCCACTAACCCAGGCTTGCTGGATCGGATTAAGCTGGCTTACCAGCCCCTGTAATTGTTTTACCTGCTGTTCAGACAGCGGGCTGGCCTGAGCGACCAGTGACGATAACAGCATAACAAACCCTGCTTAAATTAATTACCCACATTTTAGCCATCCAGATGACTACTGGTAAAAGAATGGATCTCTCTTGGTTATTCCAGAAAGGAATTAAAAACTCAGGCGGCCTGAATAAGTTCTTTCTAAAGACAGTAACAACCACTTAGTCAAACTCACTACTTTTTAGCAAATCCAACAATAAACTTCCTAAGCCCGTCACTAATAAAATAATTTTATTGTTTAAAATCAGCGTATTAATAGTTGGCATTCACTTTGCTCTGCTAACAGGGTCAAATCAGCAAGAAGGATAAAATAATGAAAGCATTACTGTTAACTGCCGCTGTTACTATCTCTAACCCGGCGGTAGCTGAGCAAAGCTGCCAGTTTCAACTTGAACACGATTTACTGATCTCACCCACCCAACTGGTTTTGCAACAACAACAGCAGCCTCTGTGGCGTATTGACCCACAAGGCCGGCTTTGGTTAGCAGACAAAGAGCAAACAACGGATGCCGAAAGCCGGGCGCTGTTACAGCAATATCAGGCTGGCATTCGCCAGCAAGCTAACTCTACGGTGGAGTTAGTGACGGATGCCATGCTGTTGGCGAGTACTGCGGTAGGGCAGGTATTAACTGAACTGACCGGAAAATCATTGCAAGACCATCCGGCGCTGCAGCAGGTGATGGCAAAAATTCAGCTCAGTACCGACAATATTATTATCCGTAATGGCGATACGCTGGAGTTACGTGGCAGCCAGATGTCGACACTGGATCAGGCTTTTGGTCCGGAGTTTGATGCAGCAATTGAAAACCTGGTCGAGGAAAGCATGGGCAATATTATGCTGCAAATTGGTAAAGCCATGGTCAATGGTCAGGGCAACTTCGAGCAGCGGATGGAAGCCTTTGGCCAACGCATGGAAAAATTTGGCGAGCAGTTAGAGCAAAATATGCAGCAAAAAGCCAGTGTGCTGGAGCAGCGCGGTGAAGCCATGTGCCAGCAGGTAGAGCAACTGGATCAACTGGAAAGTCAAATTCAACAACGTTTGCCGGTGATGCAAGATTTTGATTTGTTTAACACTCAGAAAACGGCAAAAAATTAACACCCATTCCTAACCACGGCCTTGGCGTACTGCATCGCATGACAGTACGCCCTTTTTTATTGTGCGACTGGTACTTTTTTACAAAGCGAGGTAGCCTGCAACAGTTAAGCTGAAAAAGGAGTGGTTATGACAATCCAACGTATTGATCCGACAGTGCGTTATTCAGAAGCCGTGATCGCCAATGGGCTGATCTTTTGTGCCGGCATGGTACCTGATACAGATGCTACCGATATTAGCCAGCAAACCCAAAATGTGCTGTCTCAGGTGGATGCCTTACTGGAGCGCTGTTTTAGTGACAGCAAAAAACTGGTCGACGTGACTATTTTTCTGGCCGATATGGCCGACTATGCCGCGATGAATCAGGTGTGGGATGCCTGGCTGCCCGTCGGTGCCGCGCCTGCCCGCACCACAGTAGCAGCGAAACTGGCCGATCCGCATTGGAAAGTCGAAATTAAAGTCGTCGCTGCCCAGTGAGGTCTAGTCGAAAAATGACGGCTTTGCCGGTCATTATCCGTATGATGTTTGCATTCAATGACACGGTAGCCACCACCGCTGCCGTGCGGCTCTCTTAGATATAACGGGAAACACAGATGGTGCTACTGAAAAAACTACGCTGGCCACTGGCCCTTGTAGTTATTGCTACCCTGGCTTACTACGGCCTGAAACCCTACTGGCTAACACAGTTAACCCAGCAGGAAAGTGCCAGAATTATCACGCTGAAGCAACAGGCCGTACCGGCAGCACCACTGCAACGCCTTGATGCTGAAAGAATGATGGCCGACCTGAGTTGGTTAGCGGCAGCTGAGCGGCAAGGGCGGGCTCCCGGTACTGCCGGTGGTATTGCCGCCAGACTCTGGATTGCCGAACAATTTGCGACTATCGGTTTAGCTCCCGCCGGCAGCGAGGGTTATCTGCACCCCTATAGCGTAACCGAGCATTTTTCGTTACGCCGCTGGTTCAGGGGTAAAAACGCGGTGATCCCCGGCGTAGCAGATGCGGCCAACGTACTGGGACTGTTAGCTGGTACTGAACCGGGTTTAAAGCCACTGATTATCACCGCCCACTATGATCACCTCGGCATGCACGGCGATACCATCTTCTATGGCGCCGACGATAATGCCTCTGGCGTCGCCGCCATGTTAGAACTGGCACGTTACCTTAAGCAACAGCCACTGCGTCACTCTGTGCTGTTTGTCGCGTTAGATAGCGAAGAAAAAGGCTTACAAGGCGCAGTAGCGCTGTTTCGCACCGGCCTGTTTGATGCTGACCAACTGCGCTTTAATATCAATATTGATATGCTAAGCCGTGATACAGAGCAGCAGCTATTTGCGGTTGGTAGTTATCATCATCCATGGTTACAGCCTCTGCTACAGCAAGTGCAACAACAGAGTGCGGTCAAGCTGATTGCGGCCCACGACCGACCTTGGTACAAAGCTGGGCATACTCAGGATTGGACACTTAGCTCGGATCACGGTGTCTTTCACCAACAGGGTATCCCTTTTATCTATTTTGGGGTGGCGGATCACGCGGACTACCATACCCCGAGAGACACGGCTGATAAGGTGGATGTGGCGTTTTATCATCAGGTGGTGGAAACCGTGCTGAACTTTTTACAGGTTCTGGATCAACAGCTAGCCGAAAAAGATCGGCTTAATTAACACAATATTGCTGCCATAACTTAAAATCGGTGGTGGTCAGCCATTGCTGACCGCCATGTAATTGAGCATGCATTACCGCCGCCGGATCGTCACTGTGTGGTAAGCCCAGCGCATGGCCAAACTCGTGTTGTAGCGTAACCAGTAAATCCTGTTGGTCCGCGAAAGCATAGATCACCATCTGGCGCTGCGCCTGTCGGATACTCATCACACCAAGCTCGTGGCTGCCGATCACTTGCTGCTGCGGTAGCAAATTATTGCGTTGGGTCACCATTTGCTGCAAACGCTGTTGCTCGGCGTTCAGCTCATCCGCCTGCTGCATCAGCACTCTTTGTTCTTCTTCCAGGAGCCGCCACTGTCGCTGCAGAGCAGCCGGGAGAGTTCGTGCTCCTTGTTGCTCCAGAGTTTGTAACTGTTGTTGATACTCCTGCTGCAACTGCTGTACCCGGCTGTTTTGTTGCTGCACCTGTACTAACTGGCGCTGATACTGCCGCTGCAGCACCTCCAGATGTTCGTCATAGCGCTGCACATTACGCTGTAACAGCAAACGTTGCGCTAATTGCTGCTGCCGCTCATCGTACTGAAAGTGGATTGGAAAGCCTTGCGCGGCGTCATAAGTAAACAGTTGTTGGCCAGTAATCCGGTTCCATTGCTCAGCCGCTTCGGTGATCAATGCCAACGCCTGAGCTTCCGACAACCGGAAGGCCGGATCCAGCGTTGCCAGACGCCAGGCAACCGGCGTCTGACACAAAGACCCGTTAACTGCTGACCTGGTGGTAGATTGCTGTTCCCGGTGACTAAAACTACTCCAAAGCAACCAGGCCAATCCCAACCAAAACACTAAACGGAAAAGCGTTCTGAGCATAAATCTATTGTTCTTTGCCACAAGCAACTCATAACTTAGTGTGACATACACGGTTACAATTAGTTGTAAATTAACAGTTACCAAATTAAATTTTTCACACTACACTGTAGTGTAAAATCAGCTCGTTAACAGGAGAGAACTTTGAGCGCTGCAATGATTTGGATCATTATTGGTGTGGTGCTAATTCTCAGCGAATTATTAGCCACCAGTATTGTCGCTGTCTTTCTGGGATTGGCCGCTATCGTTGTCGGTATCTTACTGCAGCTCGGTTGGATTGAAGCCGCCAGTACCCAGTACAGTATCTTCGGTATCGTCAGTCTGGTACTGCTATTTACCGCCCGTGGCCGCTTTAAACGCTGGTTTGTTGGCTATACCGCCGACAAAGGCGAACATCCATCACGCTTTACCGAAGACATTGGCGACACTGTTACCGTGTTAGCCGACTTTCAGCACGGCCGTGGCCGGGTTGTATTAAACGGTGTGCAGTGGGATGCCCAATCCAGTGACCCGTTAAAAGCCGGCGATCTGGCGCGGGTCGTTGCTAATGAGGGTATTCATCTGACCGTTGTCAAAGTTCATTAACGAAAAAGGAATCGTAACTTATGGAACAATTAGATATTCAAACCATTCTGACCTTCGGCTTTGCGCTGGCGGTGGTGATTACCATTTTCAAGTCGGCCCGGGTGGTCCCTCAACGGAGCAACTTTGTCATTGAGCGCCTCGGCAAGTACTCGCGCACCCTGGATTCCGGCTTTCATATTCTGATCCCGTTTATCGATAAAGTGGCTTATATCCAAACGCTGAAAGAAGAAGTGATCGACGTTAACCGTCAGACCTGTGTTACCCGGGATAACATTCAGGTCGGAATTGATGGCATTTTATATCTACAGGTGATCGATCCGATGAAGGCCAGTTACGGCATCAATGATTATCGCTACGCCGCGGCACAGCTGGCTCAAACCACCATGCGTTCGGTGATTGGTCAAACTGACTTAGATAAAACCTTTGAAGAGCGGGCCAAAATCAACGAAGAAGTAGTACGGGCACTGGACGAAGCCGCCGGCCCCTGGGGTGTGAAAGTGTTACGTTATGAAATTGCTGATATCGAACTGCCGATCAGCATTAAAGATGCGCTGGAACAGCAAATGCGCGCCGAGCGCGAGCGACGCGCAGCCATTGCCAAGTCAGAAGGTGAACGTCAGGCAATGATCAACGTCTCTGAAGGTCAGAAACAGGAAGTGATCAACCTGTCTGAAGCCGACAAACAGCGGCAAATTAACGAAGCTGAGGGCCGGGCACGGGAAATTGAACTGATTGCCGTCGCCACAGCAGAGGGTCTGCGTAAGATCGCCGAGGCGATTAACCAGCCAGGTGGTCAGGAAGCGGTTAGTCTGCGGGTAGCTGAGCAATACGTGAAAGAGTTTGGCAACCTGGCTAAAGCCAATAACACGATGATTGTACCAGCAGAGCTGGCGAATATCGGTGGCGCGGTAGCCGGTTTAACAGAAATCCTGAAATCTGTACAAAAATAAACAATTAACTGCGCCGGCCAACACCGGCGCAGCTTTTAGGGTTGCATTACTGCTGATCTGAGCTGGGTAACTCGTTTTGACGGAAGTCTTGGGTTTTTTCAGCCAATAATGCCGCCAATTGTTGCTCCATCACTTCAACTTTCTCACGGGTACGCAATAGTACCTGACGCTGTACATCAAACTCTTCCCGACTAACAAAGTCTAAATCGGCCAGCTTAGCTTGCAATACCTGCTTAACCTTGCCTTCCAGCTCATCGGCAAACTGTTTGAGCTGTGGAGGAATAACAGCCCCAATCTGGCGGGCGATCTCTTCAATTTTTTTTGGATCCAGCATCTCGTTCTCCAGGGTTTTCGATGATGTTGGTCTATTCTACGGCCTAAATGGCAGAACGCGAATGAAATTTCTGGCGGCAGGCCTTACAATGCCAACCCGGAACGAAAGGCAGGTTAGATGAAATTAAATCCACAGCAAGATGCAGCGGTAAAATTTATTGGCGGCCCCTGTCTGGTATTGGCAGGCGCTGGCAGCGGTAAAACCCGGGTCATTATCAATAAAATCGCTTACCTGATTCAGGAGTGCGAGTTGCCGGCACGACATATCGCCGCCGTGACCTTCACCAATAAAGCCGCGCGTGAAATGCGGGAGCGGATTAACGCCCAATTGCCGAAAAGTGCCACCCGTGGCCTGACCATCTCGACCTTCCATACCCTGGGGCTGGAGATTCTGAAAAAAGAATATCGCCAGCTTGGTTACAAAGCTAACTTCAGTTTGTTTGACGATCAGGATAGCTTTGCGCTGTTAAAAGAACTGACCGCTGGCGAGTATAACGGTGATAAAGAGCTGATCCGCAAGCTACAAAACCGGATCAGCAGCTGGAAAAACGACCTGACGCTACCCGAACTGGCGCTGCAACAAACGCAGGATGCTGAGACCATTAGCCTGGCGAATTATTATCTGCAGTACAGTAAGATGCTAAAAGCCTGTAATGCCTTTGATTTTGATGATCTTATCCTGCTACCGACCCTGTTATTTCAGCATCAGACCGAAACCCGCGAACGCTGGCAGCAAAAAATCCGCTATTTGTTAGTCGACGAATATCAGGATACCAATACCAGTCAGTATGAACTGGTGAAATGGCTGGTTGGCGAGCGGCGCCGCTTTACCGTGGTGGGCGATGACGACCAGTCAATCTATTCCTGGCGCGGTGCCCGGCCGCAAAATCTGGTGCTGTTGAAAAAAGACTTTCCTGAGCTGCAGGTCATCAAGCTGGAACAAAACTACCGCTCCGCTGAACGCATTTTGAAAGCCGCGAATATTCTGATCGCCAATAACCCGCATGAATTCGAGAAAAAGCTGTTTAGCGTCAATGGCTATGGCGTACCACTTAAAGTACTGCCCTGCAAACATGAAGACGATGAAGCCGACAAGGTCGTAGCCGAAATTATCTCGCACCGTTTTAGTAACCGCAGCCAATACCGAGATTATGCCATCCTCTATCGCGGCAACCATCAGGCGCGGGTATTTGAAAAGGCGCTGATGACTAACCGTATCCCCTACCGCATTTCCGGTGGCACCTCCTTTTTTGCCCGTAGCGAAATTAAGGATGTAATGGCTTATCTGCGCTTGCTGGTCAATCAGGATGACGATAACGCGCTATTGCGGATTATTAATGTGCCGCGGCGGGAAATCGGCCATGCCACGCTGGAGAAAATCGGTAATCTTGCTAATCAACTACAGATCAGCCTGTTCGCCGCCTGTTGTCACCCAGAGCTGGCACAGGTCTTACCGGCGCGTAGCCTGCAGACGGTAACGCGATTTGCTGACTGGATTAATCAGCTGGCAGATAATGCCCAGCGCGCTGAGGCCAGCGAAGCGATTCGCGATTTGATCCGGCAAAGCCATTACGAAGCCTGGCTATTTGAAACCAGCAACAGCCCGAAAGCGGCGGAAATGGCGTTGAAAAATGTCAACGAGCTGTACCGTTGGATAGTCGAAATGCTGGAAGGCAAAGATGACGAGCCGGCGATGACTATTAACGAAGTCGTTAGTAAGCTTTGCTTACGCGATATGTTAGAGCGCCAGGAACAGGAAGATCAGGCCGATCAGGTGCAATTGTTAACCCTGCATGCTTCAAAAGGTTTGGAGTTTCCCTACGTGTTTATGGTTGGGATGGAAGAGGGTATTTTGCCGCACCAAACCAGTATCGATGAAGATAATGTCGAGGAAGAGCGCCGGCTGGCCTATGTTGGCATTACCCGGGCGCAGCGTGAGTTGATCTTTACCTACGCCCGCGAACGCCGGCAATACGGTGAAACCATTAAGCCAGAGCCCAGCCGCTTTTTACAGGAGTTACCGCAGGATGATTTGGAATGGCAAAAGCCGGAGCAGCCGAAAACGGCTGAGCAGCGCCAACAAACCGCCGCAGCGAATATTGCCCGCTTACGGCAATTATTAAATAAAAACTAAGTCGTTACCGGATGACCGGCACTTAATTACTCAGCGCCTTTAACATCTGGTCGCGCATTTCCGGCTGGAATACCGCGTAGCGGCCCCGGCCCAGCGCCTTGGCATGATACATAGCCGCATCGGCATCGCGTAACAGCGCATCGGCGTGGTGATATTCGAGCGTCAGTGGTGCTATGCCGACGCTGACGCCAGACTGGGTTTTATGACCGTCTAATTGATAAGGTTGGCGGAACTTATCAATAATCCGCTGTGCGACCTCTTCGGCATCCTGGGCATGCTGTAAATTAACCAGCATCACCACGAACTCGTCCCCCCCGAAGCGCGCAGCCAGATCATGCTCGCGAATCGCACTGAGCAAACGTTTACTGCTTTCCACCAGAAAGGCATCGCCAATATGGTGGCCGAGCGTATCGTTAATTAACTTAAAGCGGTCCAAGTCCAGAAATAACAACGCCATACCCGGATGAGCCTGACGTTTACTTAGCGCAAATTGTTGTTTTAATTGCTGCAAGAACATTTGACGATTCGCCAGCCCTGTTAATACGTCATGATTAGCATCATAAAACAGTTTTTGCTCAGCTTTTTTCCGCTCTTCTACCTGCAAGCGTAAAAACAAATTGGTTTGGCGCAGCTCCCGGGTGCTTTCAAACACTTTGCGTTCCAGTTCTTCCTGATGCTGGCGTTGCCGCTCTGCCGCTAACTTGCGCTGAATGGCGACAGCGATATGCTGTGACACAAAACGCAAAATGGTCAGCTCCTGATCAGTGTATTGATAGCCAGCCTCGTAGGATTGCACCGCTATCACTCCGATCACTTTCTGGTCAATTTTTAGTGGCGCACCCAGCCAGCTGCTGGAATATTTAGAAGGCCCGCCCAGATTACTTATGCCGCGGCGGATTTCGCCGCGTTCAACCAATTGCTGTGCTTCATCATTATTAATTAAGCGCGCTTCGGCACACCGAATCACATATTCGGTAAAACCTTTACCCAGCGGCCGGTCAACTGCCGCCGGACTGTATTGGTCAAGGTAAAACGGAAAGTTCAGTTTAGTGCCGTCCTGACTTAGCAAAGCAATATAGCAATTGTCTGCTGCCATCAAACCACAGAGCACATTATGCATGGCGCGGTAAAAAGCTTGCATATCCTGACTGCTGGCGGTCAGTTCCGAGATCTTATACAGTGCGGCTTGCAGTTTTTCAGCGTGCGTGCGTTCTTTAATTTCTTTTTGTAAAGACTCATTAGTCTGGCGTAACTGCAAGGTGCGTTGTCTTACTGTGGTTTCCAGTAACTCACGGCTCTTTACCCGATCAAGTGCAATCACCGTATTACTGCCAATGCTGTTGAACAATTTTAAATCATGTTCGTTATAACGGTATTGGCTATCGTAGGACTGGATTGCCATCACCCCGATAACTTTATCATCCCGCCATAGCGGAATACCCATCCAATGGGCAGACGGTGAGCCTTGTGCCAGAATTTCGCCGCTTTGCACCAAAGCATCAAATTGCGCTTCGTCGCAGAGCAAAGGCTGCTCAGTTCTGGCGACATAACCTGTCAAACCCCGTGAAAAAGCACTGGACGGTACCGAAGCAATCAGCTGTTGATCTTTTTCATCTGAAAAATATTGCAGGCTATATTGACCCGTTTCACTGTCATACAACACAACATAAAAATTTTCGGCGTGCAGTTGTTCCGACACCATCTTGTGGATGGCCGGATAAAATTCAGCCATGTCGCTGATGCTGCTGGCTAATTCTGAGAGCTGCAACAAAGCCCCCTGAATGGTGTAGGCTTCTTTAAAGCGCTCAATCAGGGTTAGCAACCGCCGTATTTTGGTGGAAGCGCGTTTAAGTTGATGCTGAAGTGTTTCTAAGTTGTTCAATCCCGCCATTCCGTTGCGAATAAACACTGGTCAGAGCAATAATAATAAAGTGTTATTATGCACAAAGTTTAGACGCAGGGAAGAGATAGCAAGGAAATATCACTAAATTAGTTAAAGAAGATCTTTAAACACTGCAGAGATAAAAAAACCGCAGCAAGCTGCGGTTTTCCAAAGCGCTTTAACGATGATTTAAACACCGTCTGTCATAAAGCGAATCGCGGCAGCAATTTCATCCTCAGAACAGGTAGTACAAGTGCCCATCGCTGGCATATTGTTAAAACCTTCCATAGAGTGTTTCAGCAGCACGTCGAATCCTTGCGCTAAACGTGGCTTCCAGGCCTCTGAATTAGGCTTGGGGGCGTCCAGTGCGCCGGTACCATGACAAGCAAAACAGGCCGACTTATACACTTGCTCACCACTGCGTGGACCCGCTGCGACGGCTTCTGTGGCTGCCGCTGCACCAGCAACATAAACCTGACCCACTGGCGCGATCCGCTTAGCGATAGCGTCAGCTTCCTGTTCGGTACTGGCCTGCAAACCTAGTGTTGTCAGCAGCATTGCTACTGCAAGTGTCAATTTCTTCATAATGTCGATCCCGTGCTGAAAGCCATACTGATTTGCTGGCATTATAGCCTGCCTTTGCGGCAGAACGGAAGAGTTAGCCGCAGCAGGCTTTTAACGCCTTAATTTTGTCAAATGATCCTGACAATAGCGTGCTAAGCCTTATCAAACTTGCTTTATGCCGTTTTATACAGCAAATAGGATTTTTAGGAGCAAAATTTTTTAAAATTTACTCTGGGCAAAGCCGCTGATTGTGATAGTCTGTTCCACCTGCATGGAGTTGCAGGCAGCTTTTTGTGAATGGACTCCGGGCGAAAGCTCAAGCGTTTTCCACATTACGCAATGCTGAAAAAATAAGAATAAGGGCACTTGCAGTTTCGTTCCTTTCTTTATAAAACAAACACTTAGAATTACACCAGCCTCATGCTGTTTACTACAGCGTGTCGGTTAGCTATTTTTTTGCACAAAGTTATCCACAGCTTACTCCCGATTTTGACTGCCGCAACCCGACTTGTTCAGCTAGCCGGATCCGTGTAGCTATGGCATCCTATATCTCAAACTCCGCGCAGGGCAATCATCATGGTCTATATCCCCAAAAATCCGCTGATCTTGGTCGACGGTTCTTCTTATTTATTTCGTGCTTATCACGCGCCACCACATTTAACGAATTCGCGTGGCGAAGCCACAGGTGCCATTTATGGCGTGGTCAATATGTTGAAGAGCTTGCTCAAACAGTACCAACCAACACAAATGGCGGTCGTGTTTGATGCCAAAGGGCCAACATTTCGGAATGAGATGTATGCCGAGTACAAAGCCCATCGGCCACCGATGCCTGATGACTTACGTAGCCAGATTGAACCTCTGCACAATATTATCCGGGCCATGGGTTTGCCGTTGTTATGTATCAGTGGTGTGGAAGCTGATGATGTGATTGGTACGCTAGCGCGGCAGGCCAGCGCGGCCGGACGGCACACCCTGATTTCAACTGGCGATAAGGATATGGCGCAGTTGGTCGATGAGCATGTCACGCTAATTAATACCATGACCAATACGCTGCTCGATCCCCCTGCGGTGCTGGAAAAATTCGGTATTGGCCCGGAGTTGATTATCGATTATCTGGCGCTGATGGGTGATAAGGTGGATAACATCCCGGGTCTGCCCGGAGTAGGTGAGAAAACGGCAGCGGCTCTGCTGCAGGGGTTGGGTTCAATTGAACAGATTTACCAACAGCTGGATCAGGTTGCAGCACTGAGTTTCCGCGGCGCCAAAACTATGGCAGCCAAACTGCAGGAATTTGAAGCCCAGCTGAAACTGTCATACGAGCTGGCAACGATTAAATGCGACGTAGCGCTACCCTGCACACTGGATGAATTACAAATCCAGCCAGCTGATCAGGCACAACTAGCTGAATTATATCGTGAATGTGAGTTTAAACGCTGGCTGGCTGAAGTCTTAGCCAGTAGCCAGCACAGTGCCGGAGCGTCAGAGAGTCCGGCACAGGATGCCAGCGCAAGCGAGACAGCCGATAAGACGCCAACGGAAGTGCGGCAGGTGATTGATCGTCAGCAATATCAAACCATTCTGACGTCAGAGGATTTCGAGCAGTTACTGATAATCCTGGATCAGGCAGAATTAACGGCTTTTGATACTGAAACCACCAGTCTGGATTATATGCAGGCCGAGCTGGTTGGTTTATCTTTTGCTACCGCCGCCGGTCAAGCCTGGTACTTGCCGCTGGCACATGATTATCTGGGCGCGCCGGCGCAACTGGATCGCCAGCACTGTTTGCAACGCTTAACACCCTGGCTGGAAAATCCCGCTAAAGCCAAGGTAGGTCAGAATCTGAAGTACGATCAAAGTGTGCTGGCACGCTATAAGATTGCGCTGCGGGGTGTCAAGTTTGACACCATGCTGGAGTCCTACGTACTTAACTCCGTTGCCGGCCGCCATGATATGGATAGCCTGGCGTTGAAATATCTTGGACATAGCACTATCAGCTTTGAAGATTTGGCCGGTAAAGGCGCCAAGCAACTCACTTTTAATCAAATTGAATTGGAAAAGGCTGCTGAGTACGCCGCAGAAGATGCCGATGTGACATTACGGCTGCATCAGACATTATGGCCTCAGCTACAGCAGAGCGCCGGATTGGTTAAGGTTTTCAATGAAATTGAACTGCCATTGATTGCCATTCTGTCAGATATTGAACGTCATGGAGTACTGATAGACAGCCAATTATTGGCTGAGCAAAGCCAGCAGTTGAGTCAGCGGATTGCCGAGCTGGAGCAATTGGCTTATCAGCAAGCCGGCAAAGAATTTAATCTGGCCTCCCCGAAACAGTTACAAGAAATTCTGTTCGAGCAGATGAAGTTGCCGGTACTGAAAAAGACACCCAGCGGCACGCCATCAACAGCAGAAGAAGTGCTGGCAGAGTTAGCACTGGAATATGAATTTCCAAAACTGATCACGGAGCACCGCGGCCTGAGTAAACTGCGTTCCACCTATACCGAAAAATTACCGAAGATGGTTAATAAGGCGACGGGCCGGGTGCATACTTCCTACCACCAAGCGGTCGCTGCCACGGGCCGCTTAAGCTCCACCGAGCCGAACTTGCAGAATATTCCGATCCGCACCGAAGAAGGGCGCCGGATCCGACAAGCCTTTATCGCGCCCAAAGGCAAATTACTGATGGCCATCGACTACTCGCAGATTGAGCTGAGAATTATGGCGCACCTGTCGCAGGACAAGGCGTTACTGGATGCGTTCGCCAAGGGACTGGATGTACACCGGGCAACCGCCGCCGAAGTATTTGGCGTCAGTCTGGAGCAGGTTACCGCCGAGCAGCGGCGAAGTGCCAAAGCCGTAAACTTTGGTTTAATCTATGGCATGTCAGCCTTTGGCTTAGCCAAGCAACTTGGTATTGGCCGCGGTGAAGCTCAGCACTATGTTGACCGCTATTTCGAGCGTTTCCCAGGTGTACTCGATTATATGGAGCGCACCCGCAAACAGGCGCATGAACAGGGCTATGTTGAAACCCTGTTTGGCCGTCGCTTATATCTGCCTGATATTAATGCTAAAAATATTGGCAGACAAAAAGCGGCGGAACGGGCTGCGATTAATGCACCGATGCAAGGCACGGCGGCTGATATTATCAAACTGGCAATGATTAAGGTACAGACATGGCTACAGCAGCATGCTGCTGATAAAGCTGCCATGATTATGCAAGTACACGACGAACTGGTGTTCGAAGTGACGGCGGCAGATGTCAGTTGGTTAGCTACCGAGTTGAAACAGCTGATGGCCAGCGCAGCCAAATTGGATGTGCCTTTACTCGCCGAAGTAGGCTATGGCAAAAACTGGGATGAAGCACACTAGGGCGTGTTGACGTTTGCTGCTTGTTTTTGCAGCCGTTTGGCTGGTGTTTATACAAGGCAGAGCTTGTGATGTGTAGTTATTCTACATGAACAAGCGATAACGCAGTAGAAACGCCAGCCAAACGCTGCCCGAAGGGTTCGCGCTGGCGGCGCTTTGCTCTTTGTCACTCGTCACTTATTTAGAATAACTAAACTGCGCTCCTCGTTTCGCGATCAAAGCGCCGCCAGTGCGAACAAAATCTAAGCAGAAAACGTCAACACGCCCTAAGCAGATGGTAATTTAATTACATAAAAAGCCTTAAAAATGCAGCACCTACACTTTTATGTAGTTTTATTACAAAAAAACCTTGCAATCGCTCAGAAAATGACTAGAATTTGAGTCGTAGGGTACAGAGGTAAGATATTCTATCTTTCACCCGGGGTGTTTCACTCCGGATTATGAAAGTAGGCTTTATTTAGCCGCCCCGCTGCTTGCAGCGGGGCGTTTTTTTTATTTGTGTTTGAAGCCCGCAACACAAAACAGAATGCGCGCCAGAGCATATTGCAGTAGACCGTCTGTGTTACCCAATAACATTTTTTAGAGTAAATACTTCAAACGGTGCAATATTGCTGTTATACTGCACACGTCTTAGCGATAAGACACCCTGTTGATTTGATTTTATATAGCTTCTCCCCGATTGCTATGACCGACCCTCAGGGGTCGGTTTTTTTTGCCTGTTGGAAATCAGCAATAAAAAACGGCTGGTTCTTTACAGATAGCCAGCCGCTTATGGGTGGAAATCAGGATACAGTAAGGTCAGGTTGTTTCGTCTGTCAGATCGGTAAACCAGCCGTTCAGTACTTGCTCAAACTCAGGTAACCCCAATTTGCTCAGTGAGCTGAAGAGCTGCACCTGCACATCACCCATAAAGGCTAATGCTGCTTCGCGTACTTCCAACAAAATCTTTTTCCGTGCGCCCGGGCCAAGCTTGTCGGCTTTTGTTAACAGTAGCAATACCGGTAACTTACTCTCTACCGCCCAGAAAATCAGCTGTTGATCTAAATCTTTCAGCGGGTGCCGGATATCCATTAATACCACCAAGCCTTTTAAGCTCTGCCGCTTTTGCAGATATTCCGATAACGATTGCTGCCATTTCTCTTTTACTGCCAAGGGTACTTTGGCAAAACCATAACCGGGCAAATCGATAAGTCGTTTATCCGGCGCCAGCTCAAAAGTATTAATTAACTGGGTCCGGCCAGGTGTTTTACTGGTACGAGCCAGATTATTCTGTCGGGTCAGCGTATTCAGCGCGCTGGATTTCCCGGCATTTGAGCGGCCGGCGAACGCGACCTCAGTACCGGTATCGGCGGGCAAAGCCCTGATATCAGGGGCGCTGGTCAGAAAACTGACCTGCTGAAAATTGAACTTTGGCTGTGACACAAGCTACTCCGGCTGGTAAATTGAGGTTATTGTAGCGGATCTGAAGGATCGGAAGAAGCTTTTGACTAAAGGATGGGATTTTACTTTGGGCAGTTTCGTGTAAAATAGAGCAAAAATCACCTTAATATAATTCATTGCAGCCAGATCGCTGGCGTTTGAATGCGGACTGAGACGGATCAAACATGAAAAAACTCGTATTACCTCTGACGCTGTTATTCGGATTAATCGGTGCAGCAAACGCTTTTGATGGTGATGCCGAAGCTGGCAAGGCAAAATCAGCCACCTGTGCGGCTTGCCATGGCCCGGACGGCAACAGTCCGCTGGCTATTTATCCTAAAATTGCTGGTCAGCACGCTGAGTACCTGTATAAACAATTAACTGACTATAAATTGGGCATGACCTCAGGCGGAAAAGAAGGCCGCTCGAATGCCATTATGTTTGGTATGGTTGCCGCATTATCGGATCAGGATATGAAAGATCTGGCCGCATACTTCTCTTCACAACGCGTGAAGCCAGGTACAACGCCAGAAGATGTGATTGAATTAGGTCAAAAATTGTACCGCGGTGGTGATGCTGAGCGTGGTATCGCTGCCTGTATCGCCTGTCATGGTCCTCGGGGCGCAGGCACCAGCCTGGCAGGTTTTCCGCGCATTGGCTTCCAAAATGCGGACTATGTCAAAACAACACTGGAAGAATTCCGCGCCGGTACCCGGGCCAACGATATGAACGGCATGATGCGTGAAGTTGCGAAAAAACTGACTGACGAAGATATTCGGGTGCTGTCGCAGTACCTGGGTGGTCTGCATTAATCAGCGATAAGCTGTAACAGCTGCTAACAAAAACCGGCGACCTCGCCGGTTTTTTTATGTTGCTGTAAGAGATCTCTCACACAAGCTGTAAGACTTTTGCGTTTCTTTCATTCGTATGGAACTTTTTGGCCATAATTTATACGCAATAAGTTACTGAAAAAAATAAAAATGTAGACTAAAGTCGAATTTTTTTCAGGTTTTTTTACCTCAAGGGCTTGCCATATTCGAAGATCAGAGTAAATTTAAAGCGTTGTCCGCAGGCGATAAAACAACAGGGAATTGCGGCAAAGGAAGGTAAAGCACCCTTGGGTGCAGTGTATTTTGAGATGCCCGGATGGTGTCAGGCGCGACAAGCGCGCAAGGATGATTACGAAAGTTACCAGGATGGTCGTAAAGAATAAAAGAGCTGGCATGGACAGCAAATAATAATATAGGGATAACTTGCAACACGATGTTGGCTGCGCTTCAGGATGATTTAAGCGATTCGAGAGAAGTGTCCACCACTAGGCACAAATAAACAGGGCGATAAGGTAATCTTATCGCCCTTTGTTTTTATGTCGATTTGCAGGAAGGTTTAATGGAGCCATGTCCACTTTGTCAGCATGCTGACAGCATCTTATTTAGCTCAGATTCGCAACGTGAATACCGGCAATGTTTGCAATGTCAGCTGGTGTATGTACCGAGTGCTCAGTTGCTGAGCCCAGCACAGGAACAGCAACACTATCAGCTACACAATAATGATCTCGATGATCCCGGCTACCGTCAATTCTTACAACGCCTGGCCAGCCCCTTATTAGCGGCCTTGCCACCAGGTCAGCTACAGGGTCTCGATTTTGGTTGTGGTCCGGGACCTTTGCTGGCGAAAATGCTAGCCGAAGCGGGCCATCAGATGCAGTTATGGGATCCGTTTTTCGCCAACAATCCGGCAGCACTGGCGCAATCTTATGATTTCATCAGCTGCAGCGAAGCAATAGAGCATTTCGTGCACCCGGCGCAAGAATGGCAATGTTGGTTAGGTTTACTGAAGCCTGGCGGCGTTCTGGCCATTATGACCAGCCACTACCTGGATGCGGCGCACTTTGCCAACTGGCACTATAAACGTGATCCAACGCATATCCGCTTCTTTCATCAGCGCACTTTTGCGTTTTTAGCCCAACGCGATCAGTTAAGCCTAAGTTTTCCTGCGAAGGATGTGGTGCTTTTACGCAAAGCTGGTTAAAATGTGCGCCCTTTTTTACAGGTATCCAGATTACTATGACGCGTCAAAAAAAATCCCGTAAGGCCAGCGATAACGGACAACGCCATTTACCGGCCACAGAAATCCGTAAAATCCGTGAGCAAAAGGATGAAACCAAGAAAAAAGGCGCTGGTCTGAAATCTGGTAACCGCAACAGTATGCAACAAGCTAACGTCAACCAGGATCCGGTTGCCAACAAAGCCAAAAAAGATCCGCGTCTGGGCAGTAAAAAACCTATAGCGTTACTACCGGAAGCCAAGCCGGAACTGCTGCCGGTAGCCGCTCCGGCACCGTTACCAAAGGTGCAGTTAAAGGCGGCTAAACCCGAGACATTAAGCCCGGAGCAAGAGCTATTACAGCTGGAAAACGATCCTAAGCTACAGCAATTACTGGAGCGGGTAGAGCGCGATGAGCTGCTCACCGGTAAAGACGCTAAGTACTTTAACCGTCAAACCGCACGCATCAGCGAGCTAATGACGCTGTTAGGGCTGGATGACGAAGAACCGGCCGCTGATGCGACAGCAGAAGACGAGGATCCGCTAAGCCGCTTCGAGCGTACTGACTGGCGTAAAGATTTGTTAGGCGATGAGGATCCGGCGTGACCTGGTGGTTGATATTACTCCTGACGACAGCGGTATTGATTGTTGCTGGCCTGGCATTTTATGCCGGCAGATTGCTATGGTTGCTGCAGCAGCAAAAACAACAACAGCAGCTGGCTGAACAGAAAGCCCGCCAGCAACAGCAGGAAAAGAAAGCGTATCTGCAAGAAAGCATTGTTCTGATTAGCCGTGCCATGCTGGAGCAACAATGCGAGTTCTCGGAAGGTGCTCTGCGACTTTGGGTATTACTAGACCACTGGCCGGTCGCAGATAAACCGGACGCCGTAAGCAGTTACCCCGGTATTTATCAGATGTATCTGACCGTAAAAGATATGCCGACCCACCAGGCCCGCAAAGATCAGGACAAAAAGCTTACCCGGCAGCAGGATAAAGTACGACTCAGTGCGGAAAAGGATTTAAAAGCGCAGATCGAAGTCGACCTGCGGCTGATTCTGGAACGGTTTCAGCAGGCTTAATGCCTGCTGCGACAAGATTATTGCTTGTAGATCTGACCATCCTTCATCACGAAACTGACCTGACCCAGCGTTTTGATATCGTCCAGCGGATTACCCGGCACCGCGATAATATCTGCCAGCTTACCGGCTTTAATTGACCCCAGCTCTTGTTCCATCCCCAACAACCGGGCCCCCTCGATCGTTGCCGATTGGATGGCAGCCATGGCCGGCATACCGGCTTCTGTCATATAAACAAATTCCAGCCAGTTGTCGCCATGCGCACCCACACCGGCATCGGTACCAAACGCAATTTTCACGCCGGCTTTATAAGCTTCACTAAAGGTTTGTTGGATTAGTGGACCAATGCTAGCCGCTTTGGGGCGTACCAAGTCCGGGAAAAAACCATCAATTTCAGCTTTTTGTTGTACCCACTTACCGGCACTAATGGTCGGCACATAATAGGTACCGTACTTTTTCATCAGCGCCATGGTCTCTTTATCCATAAAGGTACCATGCTCAATCGAATCCACACCGGCTTTAATCGCGCGCTGCATCCCCTCTTTGCCATGCGCATGCACCGCCACTTTAAAGCCATAATCACGGGCCGTGCTGACTATCGCTGCTAACTCATCATCGGTAAACTGCGGGTTCATCCCACTTTTGGCGACGCTGAGCACACCGCCGGTCGCAGTAATTTTTATCAGGTCAGCACCATCTTTATAGCGTTGGCGTACTGCTTTACGTGCTTCATCCGGGCCATTAATCACCCCCTCTTTCGGACCGGGATCGCCCTGCAGCAAATAGGCCAGACCATTTGTCGGATCTGCATGCCCGCCCGTGGTGGCTAAGGACTTACCCGCAGCATAAATACGCGGCCCCTTAACAAAGCCCTGAGCAATGGCTTTACGCAGCGCGACACTGACATGATGGCTGTCACCCAGTTCGCGTACTGTGGTAAAACCTGCCATTAAGGTTTTTTCTGCAAACACCGCGCCACGTAACGCATAGTCAGCCTCATTCAGCCGCTGCCCCTCACCATAAGAGGTGGCACTGATCTGACTGGAGAAATGGGTGTGCATATCCATTAAACCCGGCAGCACCGTATGCTGGCGTAAGTCGATTAAGGTATCGCCAGCGGCCGGCGTTTTGTAACCGCCTTCAATGGCAATAATTTTGTTACCGTCGACAATAATCGTCTGTTCACTGAGCATCTGGTTGGTTTCGGCAGTGATCAGCTTACCGGCGTGGATATAGGTAGCGGCATAACCCTGCGGCAAGGTCAAAGCGGTCAGACAGGCCAGCGACAACACAGAGAGCGTCTTATTCATTTTAGTTATCCTCAGCTTAGGGGAACTTTACTATCAACGGCACCCGCAGACTCTGCAATGCGCTTGCGATACCTGACCTGTTTTTGCGATAAAGCGCGCTGGCTCGGTTTTATTCTGCCTGCGCCAGCAAATAGGCTGCGCCGGCGCTGTGCAGAATCGCATCAGTGCCGCTTTCGGTTGGCCTCAGCTCTGCTTCATCCAGTAGCTGATAGTACAGATTGCGATGTAAGCGTGCTGACAAACCACGCCACAAACTAAGATAAGGCAAGCTTTGTCCGGCATACCGACGCAACAGCAGTGGATAATCCTGACTCAGCGGCACACTGTCCTGCAAATTGGTCGTAAACCACAGCTGCGGGCCAGTCGCTGTTGGCTGCCAGCGACTGGCAATGGCGATAAAGGGCGCATCCTCGACCTGGATCCGTACTTTCTCCGCCGGTGTTTGTAAAAAATACGCTCCGCCCTGACACAGCATCACCGACGCGAAAAGCTTTATCAGCCCCGGGCGGGCAATTTCGCCGTCCTGATACCACCAGCGTCCCTGTGCATCGATCCGCAGCGGCAGATCGCCACAAAAAGGGGGATCCCATTGTTCAACCGGGGCTAGCCGGGGTTGTTCAAGCTGTTGCTGTAAAGACGTTAAATCCATCAGATATTTGACGATAAAAACAATAATACAGGCAGTATAGCAGGGCAGGAGAAAGGAGTGGGGTGACTGATGGGGCTCGAACCCACGACAACCGGAATCACAATCCGGGGCTCTACCAACTGAGCTACAGTCACCACAACAGTGCAATATTTTAACCAAAAAGCCGGCAGCCAACCAAGCCCTTTTTTGCCGCTTTTGCCCAAGTATAGCCGCAACTGGCCAGTTACTAACCGAAATCGGCAGTTTTTTATGATATGATTGCGATTCTCATTTATCTCACGGGAGTGAACATATGGAGCAAATTAACGAATTGTTCCAGCAAAATCATGAGGTTTTGCTAGGTTACTTTTTAAAGCTGATCGCGGCTATTGTGATTTTTTATGTTGGCCGGATTATCGCCCGCAGCATCTCAGCGTTGTTAGAAAAAGGCCTGTTGTCACGCAATATTGATAAGGCCGTCGTGTCTTTCTTATCCAGTATTCTGTACGCCATATTAATGATTGCGACTGCCCTGATGGCATTGTCACAGGTCGGCGTACAAACGACGTCCTTTATCGCCATTCTGGGTGCAGCCGGTTTAGCAGTAGGCCTGGCGTTGCAGGGCTCTTTAGCCAACTTTGCCTCCGGCGTGCTGATCATTCTGTTCCGGCCGTTTAAATCAGGTGATTTTATTGATGCCGGCGGCATCACCGGAACCGTTGATAAAATTGAAATTTTCCAGACCATTATGAAAACGCCGGATAACAAAAGAGTAATAGTGCCGAACGCTAAAATAACCGGCGGTCACATCACGAATTTCTCGGCTGAAAGTACGCGCCGTGTCGATCTGGTTATCGGTATTAGTTATGACTCAGATTTGCGTAAAGCCAAAGCGCTGCTGGAGCAAATTATCAGTGAAGACCCACGTGTATTGGCGGAACCGGCACCGAATATCCGGGTCTCAGAGCTGGCTGCTTCGTCAGTCAATCTTATTGTCCGTCCCTGGGTTAACACAGATGACTACTGGGGCGTGTACTGGGATACGCTGGAAAAAGTTAAATTGACGTTTGATGAACACGGCATCGGCATTCCGTTCCCACAGATGGATGTCCATATCAAGCAAGATTCCAAGGAGTAAGTATGAGAACAGTAACCCTTGCTGTCGCGATCGCGCTGGCTGCTGGCGCGCAGGCACAAGCTGAAGAGCAAAAAGTTTGGACTACGTCAGCCGAGTTGGGTGCCATCACCACTACCGGTAACACTGAGGGCACCTCTATCACCGGTAAAATTGACGCCAAGCAAGATCTGACCAACTGGAGTAATCAGTATATTCTGAGCGCCTTTTTTAAAGAGGATGAAAAAGAGGGCGCTGACGGCAGCCGTGTGAAGGAGCGTTCCGCAGAACGCTACCTGGTGTCAGCCAAGGGCGCCTATAAACTGACGCAGGAACACGACAACGTTTTCGTGCTCGGCTCTTACACCGATGACAAGTTTGGTGCCTACACCCAATACACCACTCTAGCTGCCGGTTACGGTACCCGTTTACTCAATCTGGAAAATCAATCACTGGATGTCGAAGTCGGTCCGGGTTATTACACCGCTAAGCGCGCAGCCGTTGAAACGGAAACTGGCCTGCTCCGGGAAACCGAAAAAGGTTTACTTGCCCGCGGCGCCGCATCCTATAAATGGACTTTAAGCGAATCCGCCGCCTTCACGCAAACACTGAGCGTCGAATACAGTGCTGATAATACCCGTACCATCGCCGAAACCGCGCTTAGTGCCCGGATTAATGGTGCGATGCAAATGAAAGCGGCTTTTCTGGTGCAAAATGACTCCGATGTCCCAGTGGATAAAAAGAGTACTGATACCCAGACGTCCCTGACGCTGGTCTATTCGTTCTAAGACAACAGAAAAACGGGCTCTTGGCCCGTTTTTGTTGGTTTGCCTCTGATCTTACTGAAATTTCCGCTATGCTTAGAACTCACCTCTAGTCTGAGTAGAAAGATTTCACGCATGAAGCAACTGGACGCCCGCCGCAAGAAACTTCGTTACTATCCATTGTTAGGGGCGCTTTGCTATCTGGTACTGGGCTTTTTGTGGATAACTTTCAGTGACCAATTACTATCAGCCCTGGTTACCGATGCGGCCACCCTGACCCGTTACCAGAGTTATAAAGGCTATACCTATGTGTTACTGACTGCGCTATTAGCCTGGTTATTACTTAAGCAGCGTTTACATTTCGCCCGCTCATTACTCAAGTCAGAATATCTGTTAGAACAGACGATTGCCCGTGCTGCAGCCGGAATCGCGCATGTTAACGCTGATGGCCAGTTTATCCGCGTTAATGACGAACTCTGTAACCTGCTTGGCTATAGCGCCACAGAACTTCTTACCATGCGCTTTCAGCAGTTAACTCATCCGATGGATTTATCCCGGGATCAGGGGTTGCTGCATGAAGTACTGCAGGGTAGACGGCAAAGTTATACGCTGGAGAAACGCTATTTACATAAGAATGGGCAAATTATCTGGGCACGCTTATCGGTAGCCTTAATCGCTGAAACCGAAAATAGTGAGCCCTTTTTTGTGTCAGTGATTCAGGATATTTCTGATGTAAAGCTGACTCAGATGAAATTAGAAGAGAGTGAACTCAGATTCCGGACTTTGCTGGATAGTATGCCAACCATCTCGGTGCAGGGTTATGATGAGGAGGGCAAAACACTGTATTGGAATAAAGGCAGTGAAAAAGTGTATGGCTATAGCCGAAAGGAAGCTGTAGGCCGTAACTTACTGGATTTGATTATTCCGGAAAAAATGCAGGATGGGGTACGCGAAGCAATTAACCTGATGGCCAGCTCTGGCGAAGCCAGACATGCTGAAGAACTGACCTTAAGGCGTAAAGATGGCTCACCCGTTACCGTGTATTCGTCTCATGCCGTCATTATCCTGCCTGACAAAAAACCACAGATTTACTGTATCGATATTGATCTGACGGACTACAAGCAACAAGAAGCACAACTGGCATTTTTAGCCCAATACGATCCGCTGACCCACTTACCAAACCGCCATTATTTTGCCAATCAACTGGACCAGGCTCTGAAAGTGGCACGCCGGGAAAATCTGCAACTGGCCGTGCTAATCCTGGACTTGGATAATTTTAAAAACATAAATGACTCCTATGGCCATAAAACTGGCGATCTGCTACTGCAACGGGTGGCAGAAAAGCTGCAAATCTGTTGTCGGGAAACAGACTCCCTGGCCCGGCTTGGCGGCGATGAATTTGCCATCCTGATAGAACACCTGGACACGCCGGAAGATGCCGCCCGCTTTGCCCAGGAATTATTGCAAAACTTACAACAACCGATGTTATTAGAACAGGACCTGGAGCTCAGTACGGCCGCCTCTATCGGGATCAGCTTATACCCCACCCACCATGATAACGTTGAGGCATTGTTGCAAGGGGCGGATTCTGCGCTGTATAAAGCTAAATCGGAAGGCCGCAATACCTACTATTACTATAGCGATCAGTTGACAGCTCAGGCCCGGCAACGGCTGGTATTGGAAAGCCGGTTACGGCAAGCGATCAAGAAGCAACAGTTACGCTGCTACTACCAACCGCAACTCGATATCAAAACCGGCAGTATTATCGGTGCTGAGCTATTACTGCGCTGGCAGGATCCTGAACTGGGTTTTATCAGTCCGGACTTGTTTATCCCCTTAGCTGAAAGTTCCGGCTTAATACACCTTATTGGTCAGCAGGTGTTGCAGCAAGCCTGTATCCAGGGGCAAGCCTGGTTGAACGAAGGCTTGCCGCCCATCACTTTGGCTGTCAATGTGTCGGTGCAGCAATTCGGCCGTGGTGACCTGGAGCAGCAAGTTAAGATGGTACTGGCAGAAAGCGGCTTCCCGGCCAGATTGCTGGAACTTGAAGTAACAGAAAGCGCACTGATGCTGGATGAAGAGAAAGTGGTACTGACCATGCAACAGTTACGGGAAACCGGGGTCCGGCTGGCGATTGATGATTTTGGCACCGGCTATTCATCACTGGCGTATTTACAACGCCTGCCTCTGGATATCCTGAAAGTCGATCGCCGTTTTATTGCCAATATGACGGCCAACACTGATGACCGCCAAATCGCCAAAGCCATTATCGAGCTTGGCCACACGCTGCGCTTCGAGGTACTGGCGGAGGGGGTAGAAACCGCTGAACAACTGGCCTTGTTGCAGGAAATGGCTTGTGATTACTACCAGGGGTATTATTTCAGCAAGGCAGTACCGGCAGAGGAATTCCGCCGGTTACTGCTACAACAACAGCCAGCCTAAGCGCTAGGACTGTTAGCCCGGCGCAACCGCACTTTGCTAAACAACAGGTACACGGCCGGCGTGGTATATAAGGTGAGCAACTGACTGACCAATAAGCCGCCCACTATGGTAATACCCAGTGGCTGACGTAACTCAGAACCTTCACCAACACCCAATAACAACGGCAGCGCACCCAGCAGCGCGGCAAAGTTCGTCATTAAGATGGGTCTTAAACGCTGCTGGGCTGCCAGAGCAACAGCCTGTTGCGGCGTCAAACCCTGCTCCCGCTCTGCCGCCAGCGCAAAATCAACTAACAAAATGGCGTTCTTCAGCACTATACCTATCAAGAGAAACAGACCCAGCAGCGCTATCAGATTAAAGTCCGTACCGGTGAGATAAAGCGCCAGCAGGGCGCCTAAAGCGGCACAAGGCACCACCGATAGAATCGTCAGCGGTTGGATTAGACTTTCATACAGCACGCCCAGTAGCAGATAAACGGCAACAATGACCGCAATAATCAACCAGGTTTGATCCGCCGTCTGAAATAACGCATTCCGCTGATTCTCGCCGCTAACGGCGACGATAGCACCGGGTAACATCAGTTCGGCCATAGCCTGGTCAATCGCCTGCGATGCCTGCTCCAGCGTGACATCCGGCGCTAAACCATAGCCAATATTCACCGAAGCAAACTGGCCATCATGTTGCACACGGTCATTTACCAGCCCATATTGATAGGTCGCAATAGCAGCCAACGGTACTCTTTCGCCATTACTGGTAACAATTTGTAGCTGCTGCAGCACCTCCGGTTGGGCGGTATAACCGGGCAACACTTCCATCACGATCCGGTACTGATTCTGCTGGTCGTACAAAGTCGCGACCTGACGCTGTGAAAACGAGTTATTCAGTAAGCTGGCGATGGTGCGCATATCGACACCCAGCCGCTGCGCTGCTTCACGGTCGATTTTCAACTCAATTTGCTGCGCGTCCTCGCCTCCCGGGGTGTTCACATCCACTAGTTGCGGTAAGTCTTGCAGTTTCTCACCCACCCGCTTGCCCCACTGGCGCAGCAAACTTAAATCATCTGACAGTAACTGCACTTCATAATCACTGCGCCCAAACGGCGATGACAGGCGAATATCCTGATCGACGTTCATAAACAGAATGCCGCCTGGCACCTTAGGTGCCGTCGCTCGTAAACGATCGACCACCGCCCGCGCCGACACCTGTCGCTCCGCCAGGGGTTTTAACCGTACCCGCATCCAGGAGTTACTGACCCCGCCACTACCACCGGCAGAGCCGGTGACATCAGCGACGGCAGGATCCTGCAGCACATGCTGGCGGAAGGCTTCAATCTTCGGTTGCATCATTTGGAACGAGGCACCGTCGTCACCACGCACAAAACCATTTAACTGTCCGGTATCCTGTTCGGGTAGTAAGCCTGACGGCACCTTAGTGTATAACCAGGCGGTGGCGCCAAAGAGTAACAATAGCAATAACAGTAACCATCGATAATGGTCCAGGCCAAAATCAATACTGCGCCGGTAACCCTGCTGCAAGCGCTGGAAGAAACCCGCTTGATCCGGTGCTGCCGACGCTGGCGTCGCCCTTAACAATATCGCCGACATACTGGGTGTTAGCGTCAGCGAAATCAGCAGCGAAATCACCATTGCCGCCACCAGCGTAATTGAAAACTCGCGGAACAAGCGCTCAACCAGGCCGCCCATGAAGAGTATCGACAGGAAAATCACGATCAGCGCCAGGTTCATTGCTAGCAAGGTAAAACCAACTTCGGCAGCCCCTTGCCGCGCCGCTTGCAGCGGTGACAGACCGCGTTCCAGATGACGACGGATATTTTCCACCACCACGATAGCATCATCCACTACCAGCCCGGTTGCAACAATCAATGCCATCACCGACAGGTTGTTTAGCGAAAATCCACACAAATACATCACGCTAAAGGCGCCAATTAACGACACCGGAATAGTGACACTCGGGATCAGGGCACTGCGTAAGTTTCCCAGAAATACCCAGACCACCAGCACCACCAGCAATACCGCTAAGGTCAGGCTAATTTGTGCCTCGCTCAGGGTGGCCCGGATCACCGGGCTACGATCCATCACTACCGCCAGCTCAGCGCCTGCCGGCGCCAAGGCTTGTAATAAGGGCAGCTGCTGATAAATCGCATCGATGGTGGCCACTATATTGGCGCCAGTACGACGGCTGATCAGCAAGATCACCGCGTCTTTATCGTTGTGAAAACCGGCACTGTAGCGATCTTCCGTCGAATCTGTGACCAGTGCCACATCCGCCAGCCGGATCGCGGCACCATCAACATATTTAACGATCAGATCCTGATAATCCGCGGCCCGGCGTAAGGTTTCACTGGTTGCCAGCTGCCAGCGATGGCTATCCGTTTCCAGCACACCGAGCGGCACCGAGGCATTAACAGTACTGATAGCGCTGCGCACCTCATCCAGTGCTACACCATATTGCGCCAGCATGCCCGGATTCAGTTGCACCCTTACCGCAGGTAATGACGAGCCACTGACCTCGACTTCGCCTACGCCGCTAATCTGGGCAATTTTCTGAGCCAGAATGGTGGAGGCATTGTCGTACAAGGTACTACCCGCCAGATGATCGGAGCTAAGCGCCAACGCCATGATCGGTGCCTGTGACGGGTTAAACTTGCGGTACACCGGGTTACCCGGCATCCCGGATGGCAGCTGACTGCGCGCCGCGTTAATCGCCGCCTGCACCTCGCGCGCTGCATCATCGACATTGCGGTCTAATTCAAATTCGAGGCGGATTTGGGTTGAGCCCTGATTACTGGATGAACTAATGCGCCGAATGCCCGCAATACTGCCCAGTGCCCGCTCCAGCGGTGTCGCAACCGTTGCCGCCATACTTTCCGGACTGGCACCCGGCAAACTGGCACTGACCACTATCATCGGAAAATCGATTGCCGGTAACGGTGACACCGGTAACAAGCGCCAGCTTAGTAAGCCCAGCAGCAAAATCGCCGTTGCCAGCAAACCACTGGCGACCGGCCGTTGGATAAAGGGCTGGGCCAGATTCATAGACTGGCAACCTCAACCGGACTTTGCTGGCGCTTACGTACCAACTTATCGAACCAGAGATAAACCACTGGTGTAGTAAACACCGTCAGTATCTGGCTAACCAGCAAGCCACCCACCATCACCAAACCCAGGGGCTGGCGCAGCTCGGCACCCGAGCCGGTGGATAACATCAGCGGAATGGCACCAAATAATGCTGCCAAGGTGGTCATTAAAATTGGCCGAAAACGCAGTAGCGCCGCCTGATAGATAGCTTCGGCCGGGGTCATGCCCTGATTGCGCTGCGCATCCAGGGCAAAATCGACCATCATAATGCCGTTTTTCTTTACCAAACCAATCAGTAGCACGATGCCGATTACCGCAATCAGATCCAGCGGCCGGCCCGTGATTAGCAGTGCCAGCAAGGCTCCCACAGTAGCCGACGGTAGCGTCGACAAAATGGTGACCGGGTGGATCAGACTCTCGTACAACACGCCCAACACAATATACATGGTGACAATCGCCGCCAGTATCAGCCACAGCGTATTACCAAGGGAGGCTCGGAACGCCTCAGCCGCGCCCTGAAAACTGAGCTCTAACTCCGGGGGTAACTGTAACTGGCTTTGCACCTGCTCAATGGCAGCAACCGCCTGCCCCAATGAATAGCCTGCGGCAAGGTTAAATGACAGCGTCACTGCCGGGAATTGTCCTTGCTGGTTAATCAGCAGCTTTGCCGGACGCTGGCTGACTGTCGCCACGGCCGACAGAGGTACGGTAGCGCCGGTATTACTGGTTAGATAGAGTTTGTCGAGCGCCTCAATACCCTGCACCTGCGCCGGATCGACCTCCAGCACCACCCGGTATTGGTTAGCCTGGGTAAACAAGGTAGAAATTTGGCGCTGGCTATAGGCACTTTGCAACACAGCACTGATTTGTGCCACGCTTAAGCCCAACCGGGCGGCAGCATTGCGATCGATATCGATAAAGGCCTGTAAACCTTGCTGCTGCAGATCGTGCGCGACCTCGGATAACTCCGGCCGCTGCTGCAGTGCCGCCATGACTTCCGGCAACCACAGGCTCAGTACCTCGCTGTCCGGCGTACTTAGCGTAAATTGATACTGCGTACGACTGACCCGATCTTCTATACTTAATTCCTGTACCGGCTGAAACCAGCCTTTAATCCCCGCTACTGCCGTAACCTGTTGCTCCAGCTCGCGGATAATTTCTACTGCCGTTTTATTGCGGCTGGCATGCGGCTGCAAGTTCAGCAAGATCCGCCCGCTGTTTATGCTGCTGTTACTGCCATCAACACCAATAAAGGATGACAAACTGGCAACATCGGGGTGCTGCAGTAAATTAGCAGCTAACTCTTGTTGCCGCTGAGCCATGGCCTGGAATGAAATATCCTGTGGCGCTTCGGTGATCACCTGAATGACGCCACTGTCCTGCACCGGAAAAAAGCCTTTCGGTACCGCCAGATACAGCCCCACTGTCAACGCCACTGTACCCAGCATACTGGCCAGCGCCAACCGCTGATGGCGCAGTACCCACTGCAGCATTAATGCATAGCGGTTAATCAGCCGCTGAATAACATCATTCGGCTGATCATGGGCAGGCATTGCCTTTAATAGCCGGGCGCACAGCATCGGCGTCAGGGTTAGCGACACGACTAATGAAATCAGGATGGCTACCGCCAGGGTTACCGCAAATTCAAAGAACAAGCGGCCAACCACATCCGCCATAAACAGCAACGGGATCAAGACGGCAATTAACGAGAAAGTCAGTGAAATCAGCGTAAAACCAATTTCTTTCGCGCCTTTTAGTGCGGCTTCCAGCGGCGAGGCGCCCTGTTCGCGATGGCGGGCAATATTCTCCAGCATCACGATAGCATCATCAACCACAAAGCCGGTGGCAATTACCATCGCCATTAACGTCAAGTTATTGACTGAGAAACCCAGTAACAGCATCACCGCAAAGGTACCGATTAAGGATAAGGGTACGGCTAAACTCGGAATAATGGTCGCCGGAATGGTTTTCAGGAACACATAGGTGACGAAAATCACCAGACAGACTGCAAACACCAGCTCTTTTTGCACATCACGCACCGAGGCGCGGATACTATGGGTACGATCGGTCAATACCACCACATCTACCGCGGCTGGCATCGTTGCCATCAGCTGCGGTAGTAATTGTTGTACCCGATCGGCCACTTCAATCACGTTAGCGCCGGGCTGACGCTGGATATTCAGTAATACTGCCGGCTGCTCGTTGGCCCAGGCGGCTAAGAAGCGATCTTCAGCGCCTTGCTCAACAGTGGCGACATCCCGCAGCCGCACCGGTGCATTATCACGCCAGGCGATAATGAGATCCCGGTACTCAGCGACATCGCGGATCTGGTCATTGGCATCCAGCATAGTTGAGCGGAAGGGGCCATCGAAACTGCCCTTAGGCTGGTTGGTGTTAGCTGCAGCAATGGCAGCGCGCAAATTCTCCAGGCTCAGATTCATATTGGCCAGTGCCGAAGGATTGGCTTTCACCCGAATGGCCGGCCGCTGACCACCGGCCAGGCTGACCATGCCGACGCCGGGTAATTGCGCCAGTTTTTGTGCCATCCGGGTATCAGTCAGGTCATACACCTGCGGTAACGGCAGTGTGGACGAAGTGATGGCCAGTGTCAGGATCGGCGCATCAGCCGGATTGACCTTACGGTAAATCGGCGGGCTGGGTAAATCGTTTGGCAGTAACGAAGAAGCGGTATTAATGGCCGCCTGCACTTCCTGCTCGGCCACGCCCATATTTACTTCCAGCGCAAACTGTAACGTAATGACGGAAGCGCCGGCAGAGCTGCTGGATGACATCTGCTTTAAACCGGGAATTTGCCCTAACCGCCGCTCCAGCGGCGCCGTAACGGTGCGGGTCATAATGTCCGGGCTGGCACCGGGGTTAAAACTAAATACCTGAATAATCGGGTAGTCAACCTGTGGCAAGGCCGCCACCGGCAGCTGCCGCCAGGCCAGAATACCGGCAACCAGTAACGCCAGCATCAGTAACGAGGTAGCAACCGGTCGCAGAATAAAGGGCTGCGAAAAATTCATTATTGCGCCCTCTGTGGCCGCCGCCGCGGCGTGTCCTCAGCCGGTGTTACCGGAGCTGCGCTACCCTGTTCAGTAATAATTTCTACTGCGCGGCCCGGCCGCAGGCGATCTAAACCTTCCAGTACCACCGGCGTGCCGACGCTCAACCCTTCTTCAATTGCTACCATGCCATTGTCGACCGGTCCCTGCTTCACCTGGCGGATTTGTGCCTTGTTATCTTCGATGGTATAGACGTAGGTACCAGCCGAGCCATATTGCACGGCATCTTGCGGAATGGTCACAGCGCCACTGCGCACCGCCACGTTCAGTCGCACATTAACAAACTGGTTCGGGAACAACTCTTCCTGCTGGTTGGCAAACTCGGCCTTTAAGCGCAAAGTACCGGTAGCAATATCAATCTGGTTATCCAGCGTGGTCAGTACACCAGCCGTTAATTGCTGTTGCTCAGCGCGATCCCAGGCTTCCACCACTAACGGCTCGCCAGTGCGCATTGCTTGCCGTACCTGCTGTAATTGATTCTCAGGGATAGCAAATACCACATTAATCGGCGAGCTTTGGGTGATGGTTACCAGACCTTCAGCGCTATTGGCCTGAATCAGATTACCAACGTCAACCCGGCGTAAACCCAGCCGGCCAGAAATTGGCGCTTTAATTTGGGTATAAGATAATTGCAGTTTTGCCGCATCCAGCTGCGCCTGATTACTACGCAAGCTGCCTTTTAACTGCTCTACCAGCGCCTGCTGGTTGTTAAATTGTTGCGCAGAAATCGAGCTTTGCTCACGCAACCGCGAATACAGCGCCAAGTCATTCTCAGCATTTTTTAGCTGCGCCAAATTTTGCTCCAGTTGTCCCTGCGCCTGGGCCAGCTGTATCTGATAATCAGCGGCATCAATCTCTGCTAAGAGCTGGCCGGCCTCGACTTTATCGCCCTCTTTAAAATGCAGCGCCTGTAGCGGGCCGCTAACCCGGCTTTGTACCACCACACTATTTAGCGGGGTCACGGTACCAATAGCTTTGATTTGTACCCGTAAATCCGCAGCGGTAGCAGGCACCACCCGCACCGGTACCGGCATAGCCCACGGATTCATTTGCCGCTGGGCAGCGGCTGTAGGGGCGGGTTCAGTTGGCCAGAACCACCAGGCAGCACCGGCTGCGATTAATGCTACGACTGCCATTGTTACGGCTTTTTTTTGCAATGCCATGAGAAAACCTTTTCGACGAAAATCCGGATTGGCGCCACTATAATGCGCGCTCTGTCAGTGCTCAATGCGCTTTACGTCAAGATTTGGTAAAGATGACAACGCTTTCGGCGAAGCGCGGTTTTATAGCGGTAGGCGGCTGCTGTTTTGTTCCCGGCAGGTTTTGTTTCGGGCTTGCACCTTGAAAGCCCGCGCTGCAGTACCAATTTCAGCACCATTGCTTAACCCGTACCGGAGAACATGATGTCAAATATCGTGCAATTACTAAACTGGCGTTACGCCACGAAAAAGATGAATGCCGCGCAGCAAGTCCCCGCCGCTAAACTGGACACTATTTTGGAGGCAATCCGCCTGAGTGCCAGCTCCAGTGGCCTGCAACCTTATCAGGTGCTGGTGATAACCGATCCGGCGTTAAAGCAGCAAATCCGCCAGGTCGCCTGGGATCAGTCACAGGTAACAGATTGCTCGCATTTACTGGTATTTGCTGCCTGGGATAATTACACCGCCGAGCGGATCAATATGATGTTTGATCTGGTGAATGAACAGCGCGGCTTTAAAAACGACGGCTGGGAAGCGTACCGGCAAAAACTGCTGGCTTATTATCCGCAGCGCCCGGCAGAGCAAAACTTCGAGCATGCCGCCCGCCAGGCTTATATTGGTTTAGGTTCAGCCTTATTGGCTGCTGCCGAACAGCAAGTTGATGCCACGCCGATGGAAGGCTTCGAACCGGAAAAAGTCGATGCCATTCTTGGTCTGGCCGAACAGGGTTTAAAGTCGGTATTACTGTTACCGCTGGGTTATCGCGCTGCTGAAGGCGACTGGCTGGTGAATCTGAAAAAAGTACGTCGTGCCAAAGACGACTTTATTTCCTATCGTTAATGCGCCGGCTTGCCGTGATGAGTATGATCACGGCAAGCTTCGCCGGCCAGCTCAATCTCAATCGTAGTATTTAACAGCTTAAACTCCACCAGTTGCTGCTCTACGCGGCGTTTTAACTGCTGATATTGCCGTAAATCGTCCAGCGCCACCACCAGATGCGCACTCAGCACATGCTGCTCACCATCCAGTGACCACAGATGCAAATGATGCACTTCTTGTACTTCTGATTGGGCTAACAAGCGTTGTTCAATCCCGGCTAATAAGCCGGCATCGGGTACCGCCTGAAAAAACAGTCGCGCCGTGCTGCGTAAATTGCGCAGTACATTAAACAAAATAAACAAGGTAAAGGCGATCGATAACAGTGGATCAATGATTGGCCAGTCGACAAACTGCATCACCAGCGCCGCAAGCAGCACCGCGACCCAGCCCAGCACATCTTCCAGTAAATGCCAGTTCAGTACCCGCTCATTCAGGGTTTTACCGCCACTGAGTTTATAGGCGGCGAAACCATTTACCAGTATGCCGAGCACGGCCAGCGCCATCATGCCCTCAGTCAGCGGCATCACCGGCTCACTGAGTCGCGGAATGGCTTCGGCCAGGATCCAGACTGAACCACCAATCAGAATGAAACAATTTAACAAGGCGCCAAATAAACTAAGCCGGCGATAACCGTAGGTGTAATGTGCAGTGGGCGCTTTTTTACCCAGCTTATACAACAGCCAGCCACTGCCCAGCGCCAGACTATCGCCAAGATCATGAATCGCATCCGCCATAATGGCCGTGCTATTAGTCAGCCAGCCGCCAATAAACTCAATAATGGTAAAACCCAGATTCAGAAAAAACGCCCAACCGAGCCGGCTACCGCTATCCTCTGTCGATACTAAACCATGGCCATGCCGATGAGACCCATGACCGTGCTGATGCTGCGAATGCGGGTGCTGCGAATGTGAGTGAGAATGATGATGTGAATGCGGTGGCATAGTGGCGCTTCCTGCTGAGCACTACTCTGACTATAGACACTGACGGTGTTGAATAGCAAGCAGAAAAAAGCCCCGTAGCAGGGGCTTAGTCAACAACCTTAGAACGGGATATCGTCATCAAAGTCGATTGGTGGTTCCATCGGCGGGCGCTGTTGCGCTGGTGGTTGTTGCTGGAAGCCACCTTGTGGCTGTGCCGGCTTTTGATAATTGCCTTGCGGCTGGAAATTCTGTTGTGGTGCACCCTGATAGGCTGCCTGCTGCGGTGCGGCTTGTTGTGGCGCCCGCGGTTGATAACCTTGCTGGCCGCCGCCCATTCCACCACCCATGCCGCCACCCTGGCCTTCGCCACGACCGTCCAGCATTTGCAGCTCATTGGCAACGATTTCAGTGGTGTAACGCTCTACGCCTTGCTGATCCTGCCACTTACGGGTTTTCAGCTTGCCTTCGATATACACCTTAGAGCCTTTACGCAGATATTCGCCGGCAATTTCTGCCAGACGCTGGTAAATCACGACTCGGTGCCATTCGGTTTGCTCTTTCATTTCGCCGGTAGCTTTATCTTTCCAGCTTTCAGAGGTCGCAATGCTCAGGTTAGCGACGGCGCCGCCCTGCGGCATATAACGGACTTCCGGATCCTGGCCCAGATTACCGATTAAAATGACTTTGTTAATTCCACGCGCCATGCGTATTTCTCCTGCAAAATTATTACTGATTGCCAGCGGCAATCAAAGACTGAGCCTGTGCGATGTCAAACTGCTGCGAACTGACTTTCAGGTAGCAGCGCTGATCGGCCAATAAAATCGTGACTTCCTGCACCCCGGCCAGGCTACTGAGCCTGGCTGCCAGCTGGCCTGCTTGCTGCTCAGTGCTGACAGCAACCGGTAGCGATAAGCGCTGGGCACGGGCGGGCACCTGCATGGTGCTGGCTATGATAAGCCATACTAAACCAATTACTGCTAGGGCGCCATACACCGCCATAAAACCAAAGTGCTGAGCGATAGCACCACCCAGCAAGCCGCCTAAAAAGGCACCGAAAAACTGGCTGCTGGAGTAAATCCCCATCGCACTGCCACGCTGGCCGGCGGGTGCCACCCGCGACACCATTGCCGGTAAACTGGCTTCCAGAAAATTAAAGCCGGTAAAAAATACCAGCAGGGCCAGCGCCAACAGCCAGAAGCTGTTTGCCTGCCAAGCTATTAACATCGCAATAACTAATAATAGTATATTTATTAAAAAATACCGTTTTTCCTGCTGCCGGCGCATCGCAATAATCATCATCGGCACCATAAATACAAACGACAGCAATAATACTGGTAAATACAGCTGCCAATGCTGCTCTGCCGCGAACTGCTGCGACGCCAGTAGCGGCGGTAGTGCAACAAACATCGCCGTAAGCATCAGGTGCAACAATAATACGCCTAAGTCCAGCTGTAACAGTTGCCGGTGCCGGAACATCGCAGTCAGGCTTTGCGGTAAGGCCAAGGTTTCAGCAGCCGGTGCCTTACTGACACTTTTCGGCACCACGAAAGCAACCAATAACATGGCCGCCACCGCCATTACCGCGGTAAACCAGAACACGCCACTTAAACCGGCCAGCTTCGCCAGTAATGGCCCCAGTACCATTGCCAAGGCAAAAGATAAGCCGATGGTGGCGCCGATAATCGCCATCACTTTCGGTCGCTGCTCTTCGCGCGTTAGATCGGCCGCCAGTGCCAATACCGCACCGGAAATCGCCCCGGCACCTTGCAATACGCGGCCCAGCGTCACCAGATAAACGGACTCTGCCAGCGCTGCCACCACCGAACCCAGCACAAACAGAGCTAAGCCCAGCAGCATGACTCTATGCCGGCCAATTTTGTCCGACAGCCAACCAAAAGGAATTTGTAAAATCGCCTGAGTTAAACCATAGGCGCCAATCGCTAACCCGATCCACAGCGGGGAAAAACCGGCCAGCTGCTCGCCGTACAGGGCAAACACCGGCAATAGCATAAAGAGCCCGAGCATACGGGTAGAAAACACCAGCGCCAGCGCAACGGCGGCGCGCTTTTCCAGGGCATTCAAATGATGCATGCGAACAGCTAACACCAGAGGTTCAAAATAAACAGGGCGGCAGTTTAGCATAAAAAAGCCGGCCGGCGGCAGCGCCCGCAGCAATGGCTGCCATTGCGACAGTGAAATTCTGCCAGCGGCGGGCCAAAGCCAGATCGGCGGCGTATAAGCAGCTTTAATCCGCTTGCAGCTGGCAATTACTGCGCAGCCTAGTGTATATTTGTACAGCATTATCCGGCTAAATGGAACCACCATGGACAAAATTGAGATCCGCGGCGCCCGCACCCACAACCTGAAGAATATTTCACTAACCCTGCCACGCGACAAACTGATCGTGGTAACAGGTTTATCCGGCTCCGGTAAATCGTCGCTGGCCTTTGATACCCTGTATGCCGAAGGCCAGCGCCGCTATGTCGAATCGCTGTCGGCCTATGCCCGGCAATTTCTAAGCCTGATGGAAAAGCCGGATGTCGATCATATTGAAGGCTTGTCACCGGCGATCTCGATTGAACAAAAGTCGACCTCCCATAACCCGCGCTCTACTGTGGGTACCATTACCGAAATTTACGATTATCTGCGCTTACTATTTGCGCGGGTCGGCGAGCCGCGTTGCCCGGAGCATGATCTGCCCCTCGCCGCGCAAACCATTAGTGAGATGGTGGATAAAGCCACCGAATTTCCGGAAGGCACCAAGCTGATGGTGTTGGCACCGGTGGTGCAGGAGCGCAAAGGTGAGCATGTTAAAACCTTAGAAAGCCTGGCAGCACAGGGCTATGTGCGGGCGCGGATTGATGGTGAGATTTGCGATCTGTCCGATCCGCCGAAGTTAGATTTACAGAAAAAGCACACCATTGAAGTGGTGGTAGACCGCATTAAGGTGCGGGATGATATTAAGCTGCGGCTGGCCGAGTCGTTCGAAACCGCACTGCAACTGTCGGGCGGCGTGGCGCGGGTGGCGCTGATGGACCAGCCTGATGCTGAAGAGCTGGTGTTTTCCGCTAACTATGCCTGTCCGACTTGCGGTTACTCCATGACCGAGCTGGAGCCACGGTTGTTTTCCTTTAATAACCCGGCCGGCGCCTGCCCCAGCTGCGATGGTTTGGGTGTGAAGCAATTCTTCGATCCAAAAAAAGTGGTGGTCAGTGATGAGCTGAGTCTGGCCGGCGGGGCGATCCGGGGTTGGGATAAACGTAACTTCTATTATTTTCAGATGCTAAAGGCACTGTCTGAACACTACGATTTTCAGCTGGATGTGCCCTTTAACAGCCTGAGCAAAAAGCAGCAGGACGTGATCCTGTATGGCAGCGGCCATACCATTATCGACTTTAAATACCTGAATGACCGTGGCGATATTGTGCTGCGCAGCCATCCGTTTGAGGGCATTTTGCCGAATATGGAGCGCCGCTACCGCGAAACCGAATCGAACTCGGTACGCGAAGAGCTAAGTAAATATCTGGCCAGCCAGCCTTGCCCCAGCTGTCATGGCACCCGGCTACGTACCGAAGCCCGCCATGTCTTTATCGGTAAAACCACCTTACCGCAAGTGGTAGAACTGGCGATTGGCGACTGTCTGGCGTTTTTCCAGCAACTGAGTTTAACCGGCCAGAAAGCCAAAATTGCCGAAAAGGTATTAAAAGAAATTCAGGATCGGCTGCAGTTTCTGGTGAATGTTGGCCTTAACTACCTGAACCTGTCGCGCAGCGCCGAAACCCTGTCTGGCGGCGAAGCACAGCGCATCCGGTTAGCCAGCCAGATCGGTGCCGGTTTAGTTGGCGTGATGTATGTGCTGGATGAGCCCTCTATCGGCCTGCACCAGCGTGATAACGACCGCTTACTGGCGACGCTGAATCATCTGCGCGATCTGGGTAATACCGTGATCGTGGTTGAGCATGACGAAGATGCCGTGCGGGCCGCGGATTATATTATTGATATCGGCCCCGGCGCCGGTGTGCATGGCGGCAATATCGTAGCGCAGGGCACGCTGCAGCAAGTGATGGCAGTAGAAGAGTCGCTGACCGGCCAGTATATGTCGGGGGCGCGCAAAATCGCGGTGCCAGCGAAGCGTACGCCGCTGAATGATAAATGGTTAAAGCTAACCGGCGCCAGCGGCAATAACCTGAAAAACGTCGATCTCGCCATTCCTTTTGGCCTGATGACCTGTGTTACCGGGGTGTCCGGCTCCGGAAAGTCGACACTGATCAACGATACCCTGTTCCGCATCGCCCACCGGGTATTAAATAAAGCCGAGGGTGACGATCCGGCGCCCTATAAGGCGGTAAGCGGGCTGGAGCATTTTGATAAAGTAATCGATATCGATCAAAGCCCTATTGGCCGCACCCCGCGTTCTAACGCCGCGACCTACACCGGTATTTTTACCGGCGTACGCGAGCTGTTTGCCGGCACCCAGGAAGCGCGCTCACGCGGCTATCAGGTCGGCCGCTTTAGTTTTAACGTCAAAGGCGGTCGCTGTGAGGCCTGTCAGGGCGACGGCGTCATTAAAGTGGAAATGCATTTTTTACCCGATGTGTATGTGCCCTGCGATGTTTGTAAGGGCAAACGCTATAACCGCGAAACGCTGGAAATTAAATACAAAGGCAAGAATATCCACCAAGTGCTGGATATGACGGTGGAAGATGCGCTGGATTTCTTTGACGCCATCCCGGCGATTAAGCGTAAGGTGCAAACGCTGATGGATGTTGGCCTGTCCTATATTAAGCTCGGGCAGTCGGCGACCACCTTATCCGGCGGTGAAGCACAACGGGTGAAACTGGCACGCGAGCTGAGTAAACGCGATACCGGTAAAACCCTGTATATTCTGGACGAACCCACCACCGGCCTGCATTTTTACGATATCCAGCAGCTGCTGAATGTCTTGCACCGGCTGCGTGATCACGGCAATACCATAGTGGTAATTGAACACAATCTGGATGTGATTAAAACCGCCGACTGGATTGTCGACTTAGGCCCGGAAGGTGGCAGCGGCGGTGGCGAAATCCTGATTGCCGGCACGCCGGAGCAGGTAGCCGCCTGTAAGCGGTCTTATACCGGTAAATATTTAAAGCCGATGTTGGGTTAAACCGCAATGATAGTGACGGCGAAAGGCGCCTTGTTGCAAAAGTCCCAAATCGGGACTATGATCGCGCTATGAGAATTATTGCACTCTCTACGTTAAAAGCATTCTGGCAAGATAACCCGGAATACAGTGATGCCAAAGAGCCTCTTCTAGCCTGGCATCGTCACGTACTAAACGCAAACTGGCAGTTGCCTGCAGAAGTAAAACTGGATTTCAGGCACGCCAGTATTCTCAAAGATGGCAGAGTGGTCTTCAACATTGCCGGCAATAAGTACCGGCTGGTCGTGTGGATAAATTATGCCTACAAAGTGGTTTATGTAAGGTTTGTCGGTACGCACAGTCAGTATGACGAAATTGATGTGCAAACCATTTAACTGCCGGAGTAGCAATGATGGATATTAAACCTATCAAAAATGAAGCCGACTATCGCGCGGCATTACAAGAGGTTGAGCAGCTCATGCTGGCGCAGCCAGACACGGCAGAGGGCGAAAAGCTTGATGTGATGGTTACGCTGATCGAAGCCTACGAAGCAAAACATTTCCCTATGGACTTACCCGATCCGGTTGAGGCTATTAAGTTTGAAATGGAGCGCCAAGGTTTAACGGTAAAAGATCTGGAACCGATGATTGGCAAAAGTAACCGGGTTTATGAGATTCTGAATTACAAACGCTCATTAACCCTGAAAATGATATGGCGGCTGCATCAGGGCTTGGGCATTCCGGCAGAGTCGCTAATCAAACCGCCGGTAAACCTTTCAAACTAAAACCCCGGCCAAAAAACCGGGGCTTGTCATTAATCTAAGGCGGCAAGCACTGCCTTAGTTCGGTCAGGCACTGAATTAAAAGCGATAACTCACTTTTGCGTAAACAAACCGACCACGTGGGTTGTGCACTTTAGAAGCATAGCCATACAAGTCGGCATCGCCATCACCGATAGCAAATGGCGGATCCTTATCCAGCGCATTGTTCATCCCCAGCATTAGCGTAGTGTTATCGTTCAGGTTATAACGGCCCTGAATATCCAGTAACGCCTGGGCACTCACAGTTCGGGTTTTGGTCGTCATCACTTCATTTGGTGCGGCATAATCCTCGAATGCCCCAACATAGTTCAAACTGGTAACTAAGCCCCATTCGCCAAAACTCCAGTCAGCTGTCGCCAGCCAACGATGTTGTGGATAGTTATATTCACCCGCGTAATCAATATTATTTTTCTCAAACTTATGCGTGTAAGAATAATCGAGGCTTAACCGTAGAGCGCCATACTGCTGCATATCCATCCGGTATGCGGTGGATAAATCCACCCCCGTAGCCTCTTGCGAACTGATATTGATATAGCTGTTGAACAAGCGGGATAGCTCGCCCAGTGTCTGACCAGGCAGCGGCGCTAGCCGCACACAGATAGTACTATTTTGACGGTTACACTCCGCAGCGTAGACATTTTCATAGTCGTTCTGGTCAATTTTATTATCCTGAGTGATACTCCAGACATCTGCACTGATATCAAACTGGTCGGTCACCTGCCAGACAAAGCCTACATTAAAGGTCTCTGATTCCTCAGGCTCCAGATCGCCACCACCAACAAAGACGATGGTGTAGTCGGTTGCAGCACAGGCTGGGTTACTGGCATCAGGGGTAGGACAACGGAAAGTATCAGTAAAGAATACTGACTCCTGTGATGGCCCTAAACCAATCTGGGCCAGTGATGGCGCGCGGAAGCCCTGACCATAAGACGCACGAACTGTGAAGTTATCCAGTGGTCGCCATTTCATACTGACCTGAGGATTGGTGGTCGAGCCAAAATCGCTGTAGTCATCGTAACGGCCAGCCAACGTAAATTCTAACTGGTCAGTCACCGGCACCAAAAACTCGATATAAGCTGCATACTGATCACGCTCAGCCTGGGCAGATACCGACTCAGTACCGAAAATCAAACCGCGCTGAAATTGATCATCGGGTTGGTCAAACGCATCCTCTTTACGGTACTCAGCACCGGCAGCAAAAGATACCATCTGGTCACCCAGCTGGAAGGCATCACCACTAATACTGGCATCAAAAGCGGTCAGATGGGATTCACCACGACGAACCAGACTAGTGGTAATGGCGTCAATCACTTCAGGTGAATTGGTAACGCCACCAAAAGGGTTATAGTTACCTAAATTGATTTGTTGCTGCAGAAAATCGGTGCGCACCCAACCTTGCGACTTACTGCCAGTCTGCATCGATTCGCTGCGGCCTTTTTGCGCTGAAATATCCCAATCTAACTCATTCAGTTGGCCTTTAACCCCCAGCACTAACCGTAACGAGTCTGATTCAATATCCCAGATACGGGGTCCGGCATCAACGGTACGGTAGCGGTTAATGCCAACATCCACGCCAAAGGGGTTATTAGGGTGAGAAGCGGGAACGGTCAAACCAGCGTCACCATCCAGCGGCGTCGCTGCGCCCTGAGCTTTTGAGCGGTTATGCTGTACTGACAACTCGACATAAGCCTGAGTATGAGCACCAATATTCTGACTTGCCTGTAATACGGCACCGACCCGCTCGGCTGGCGTAACCGCCATAATCGCTGGACCATAATCGTAAACACAGGTTTGACCAAAGGCTTGATCTCCCGGACAACCCGGGTCAATACGGGTAACACCATTGACAATAAAGTTACCAGGATAGCCACGTGACGACCGTAAGTCATTACCACCATAAGGTGCCTGATTGGCCGTACCGAAACGCCCCATCTCTGACCCCAAAATGGTCGTATTCTTAAAATAATCCAGAATTAATGTCGCGCTTGCTTCTTTTGCCTGAGCACCCCAAACCAGGCTGGCAGAGGTTTCATCATAAGTTGGCCCCGTCGTACCGCCATGGCTTATTGCTACCTCGGTACCTTCAAAGTCCTTTCTAAGAATTACGTTTACTACACCCGCCACAGCGTCAGAACCATAAACCGCCGATGCTCCGTCTTTCAGGATTTCTACTCGTTCAATAGCGGCAACCGGAATGCTATTGATATCAACGAAAGAATTAGCAATATTCTCGGCAAAAGCGCTTACCGCCACCCGCCGGCCATTAATCAGCACTAAGGTAGCATCAGCACCAAAGCCGCGCAGACTAATAGCTGCACCACCGTTGGCAGTGGAATCCTGGTTATTGCCGCGGGTTGAAAAAGTCCCAACACCGGCAACAGGCGTCCGCTCTAATAGTTGTTGTAAATTGGAAAAGCCCGATTTTGAAATAGCATCCCGATCAATAACGGCAATCGGCACAGCGCCTTCCAAATCATTACGTTTGATCCTGGAACCGGTTACTTCAATCCGTTCAACTTGCTGCAGTTCTGAGTTTTCAGTGCTTTGCTGTTGTGCCACCGAAGCGAAAGGTAATAGTAGGGAACCTGTTGCCACAGCGCACAGTGAGAGTTTAAATGGGATCTTCATGGATATCCTTCTCTTATGCTTATTAACATGGCCACATATTAGCCATCAAAAAATTAGCATACGAATAACCAACAAACAAGGAACCGAGACAGAAATATATATAAATAACTGATATAAATATATTTTATATAACAACATAAACTAATACAAAGGTAGTAGCTTAAAACCAACGCCTAACGTTTTGTAAATAAACCTGATACTCAGCAGCAAATTTTTGCCGCAAAAAGCGCTCTTCCGGCATTATCTGAAAGCGGTTCATATACAATACAAACAGCGGTAGCAAAGCCAAAGCCAGTATGCTCTGCAAATAACAGGCAAAGGCTGCCAACAACAATAAAAACCCCAGATACATCGGATTGCGGCTGTAACGGTAAATGCCCACCAGCACCAAACTGGAGCTTTGTTGCGGCACCCGCGGATCCACCGTGGTTTTAGCGCGCCGAAACGCCAACACGCCAGCCAATGCCACCGCTATGCCGGTCATCGCCAGACAAAGTGCTAACACTGTGGTATATAGCGCCGGTAGCGCCAATTGCACAGAGAATGGCGCAGTAAGTGGTGCCAGCAGCCACATCCCAAGCGCAAATAACAACATTAAAAGCAGCGGTGGGATTTTAAGTTCTAAAAATGACATAGTTGGCTCCCTGTAGCGATAACGTCTAACCTTTATGTCAACAGATGCTGAGTAACGGCATGCGCGGTGTAATAAAGTGGGTACACCAGATGTTGCTGTTCCAGCGCTGAAGAGCCCTGAGTGCCCGTTAATTTGATCGTTTTTAGCGGCTGGCATTTTTCAATAAAGGATTGCAGCGATCGGGCACGGGTGCGCTTACCGCTTTTCACTTCCAGCGGAATAATATTGCCGGTCGCATCAGTTAGAATAAATTCAATTTCCGCTCTGGCATCATTCCAGGAAAAACATGGATCGATCCCCAGCGCAGCCAACTCCTGCTGTACAAAATTTTCTGCAATATAGCCTTTATACTCAAAATTCTGCTGCTTAAGCTCCAGATAACTTACACCAAGCATGTGGTTTAGCAGACCGACATCAAACAGAAACAGCTTTACCATATTATCCTTTTTATAAGCAGCCAGCGGGCTGCGGGGCAACCCTTCAAGCGGATAATTTTTTAATACCAGACGGCATTTTTCCAGCCAGGCAATGCCGGTTTCCAGATCCTGATAACGTGATTTTCGCGCATAAACATCTTTAAATTTAAAGCGCTTAACCGACTCATCTACCACAGCTGCCAGCTGTGACGGTACAGCTGTAAAAATAGCTTCTATCAGCGCCGCATCGGTTTTACCGGCATATTTACCAAAATCCCGACGATAACCAGCCAGCAGATCCGCCTGTACTTTTGAAACCGCTTTAACCCGCTGCAAGATGCTCTGGTCAACCAATTTAAACCACAGGCTCACCGCCTCCGGCATACCACCAGTAAAGTAATAATCAGTTAACTTATCAAACAATCTGCTGTGCGCAGCCGCGGAGTTTTGCGCTGCGTCATACACCTTTAGTAAGGCCGGCTCATTGGCGGCCAACAAAAACTCGCGAAAGGTTAAAGGGCGTAAATTGTATTGTTCCACCTTACCCACCGGGAAAGTATTCAGCAAACCAATATTAGAGCCACTAGCAGCAATAAACGCCTGCGGGGTTTGCTCGGCAAAGTACTTTAAGGCAGTAACAGCACGTGGGCATTCACCAATTTCATCGAGGATTAATAAGTCGGTTTGCAGATTAAACGGCTGGCCTGTTAACAGCTCTATATTGGTCAGTACATCTTGCGGTACTAAAGAGCTGGCAAAGGCATCAGCCATCTGTGGCGATTCCAAAAAATCGATACGCAGTACTCTAGGGAAATGCTGACCAAACAGAGTTTGCAGTAAGTAGGTTTTACCGGTCTGCCGGGCGCCGTCAATTAGCAGTGGCTTGCGCTCAGGCCGGGCTTTCCAGTCTAGTAAGGTCGTCAGTAGCTCACGTTGCATAACAGGCTCCAGCTGGGACACCACAGCAACACTACACTTTTATGCGCATAAAAACAAACAAATCAACATTTTTGTGCGCATAAAAATGTTAAAAACCACACTTTTGTGCGCATAAAAGTGAATAGATACGAGAATGATTCAAAAAATAGACCTTTATACTAATACTTCAGGGACCTCTGCAAAACTGCCACCAGTGCGCAGCCAGTCTGAAACTTCCAAGACCAACTGCTCCTTGGGCAGCTTATTTTTCCCTTTTAACGCACATTCCCAAACCAACATTACCCACCAGCCCAGCTCCCGCAGTTTATCCTGCACTGCTTCGTCATGGGCACGATTAGCAGTGATTTTCTGTCGCCACCAACCTGCGCGGGTTTTCGGCCAGTGGAACATAGCGCACTGGTGCTGATGCCAGAAACAGCCCTGCACAAAGAGCACTGCCTTGTATCGCGGAAATACCAAATCCGGCTTACCCGGCAAGCTGGAGACATGAAACCTGTAGCGAAATCCCGCCCGGTGCAAGGACCTGCGTACCAACATTTCAGGTCGGGTATCCCGGTTTTTGATGGCAGTCATGTTTTTACTTCTGACTGCCTTGGAGTGGACATCTGCCATACTAATCCTGATTAAATTCAGCTACTTTTCAAAATATCTAAGAGACTAGATTGTTTCTAAATTCGGTGTTAGGTTATAGAGCTTAGTACTTAGGACAAGCTTAACTAGGATAAATCTCTCGATTAAATGGAAGTTGGGACGGTCTTTCGGAGTTATAAATGGAATTAGTGACTGATTCAGAATACCAAGTAAGAGAAATTCAGGCTGCACCCTATGCATCTTCACTTATTGAGGGGCACAGAGATTTTGGTTACAGCCTTGAAACCGCATTAGCTGATATCGTAGATAACTCAATTACGGCGGGCGCATCAGAGATAAGAATTACGGCAATCACTTCCTCAGATTCACCTTATATCGCGATAGTTGACAATGGCAGTGGTATGGCCGAAGCCGAGCTTGTGGAGGCCATGAAGCTTGGAGCTAAAAACCCTACGCACGCAAGGTTACGAAAGGATCTTGGCCGCTTTGGTCTCGGTATGAAAAGCGCCAGTTTCTCACAGTGCAGACAACTTACAGTAATTAGCCGCAAAGATGGTAAAGATACCTGTGCCAGGTGGGATCTTGATCACGTTGCATCTAGAAACGACTGGACACTAACCATCATAGACAATCCCGAAAAACTGACTCATTACCAACTATTAACTTCAAATGGGTCTGCTGTTATTTGGGAAAAGCTAGACAGACTTCTTGGTGAGACAAGTCTGCCTCAGGGTAAATCTATTGAACATGCAAACGCTGAGCTTGTTAAAGCAGAAAGGCATTTATGCCAGGTTTTCCACCGTTTTCTTGAAGGCACCAAACCACGGTTGTCTTTGTACCTCAATGATCGAAAACTAAAGCCGCTTGATCCACTTTGTAGTGATCACCCGGCAACCCAAAAAGATCCTGAAGAGGTAATTCCCCTTAACAAGGGTAATGTCAGAATTCGCTGCCATACATTGCCGCATCACAGAAAAATGGATTCTGATGACTGGGATGAATTAGCTGGGCCTGAAGGTCATGTTAAATCGCAGGGGCTTTATATATACAGGGAAGACAGATTAATCATTGCCGGTGGCTGGCTTGGACTTACAAAGCAAACGGAGCTTACCAAACTCTGCAGAATAGCTATTGATATTCCCAACACTATGGATTCAGAGTGGAAGATTGATGTTAAAAAAGCTTCAGCTCAGTTACCGCCGCAAGTACGCGACCGATTAAAGCGGATCATTGAGCGTTTTGTTGGTACATCTAAAAGAACCTACAGTGCCAGAGGTAAAAAGTTAGTTGATGAGGATTTGCACCCCCTATGGAATCGCGTAATCGCCAACGGTCAAATAAGCTTTAAACCCAATCTCGTCCACCCGGTATTTAGCTCTTATGCCAATCAATTGCCCGAAGATCTTAAAGATGGCTTTTATCGCTGTCTGCGTCTGGTAGGTTCAGGCTTACCTATCGATACACTTCATGCCGAATTAGTAGGCAACCCGGAAGCTGTAGTATCAGCTGAGGCGGAAATAGAAGATTTACGGGATCTTGTGTATTCACTTGCAGAAACCTTATTAAAAAATGGTGTTAGCACTGACGTCATTAAAAACGTCATGCAAGCTAACCCGTATCTTCGTGACCGCTGGGAATCAGCGAATGAATTACTTTTAGAGTTTTTAGGGAAGAAATCATGAGTTCGATTTTTGATACTGTTAAAGATATGGTGGAAATGGGGCTATTCAGCCAACCTAGAAAATCCGAATCTGAGCTACGTGAGTTTATTAAAAGTGTAGCGACTGTTTTTCCGCCAGGATTGAATGACGAAGAGCTAGAAAAGCTAGCAAAGGAGATAGAGTTTAAGCAGGGCATCAAGGCAGGGCTGGGAGCGGTTGTCGATGGAGAGGGGTTCGAGCCGTGGTTGGATGATGCGAAAGCTTCGATAACGCCATATTACTGGTCAAGATATGAAAAACTGCTACTTCAAAATGGCTTACCTAAGGACGTAATTCGAACCACTGACAAAGTCACAGACACTATTCTAAGCCGATTGGGAAATCCTTACCTAGAAAAACAATGGGATCGTCGTGGCATGGTTGTTGGGCATGTTCAGAGCGGAAAAACAGCGAATTACACAGGATTGATTTGTAAAGCAGCAGATGCTGGTTATCGCTTAATCATTATTATTGCTGGTATCCATACAAACCTTAGAAATCAGACTCAAGAAAGAATAGATGAAGGTTTTATTGGGTTCGACTCAGGTAAAGACTGGGGGCGTGTGGTTGGTGGCAGAAAGTATGTTATTGGAGCAGGCAATTTTGGTGCAGAAAGGAGGCCAGTAACGCTAACTACAAGAATACATGACTTTAATAAAAGCAGAGCTGATAGTGATCGCAGTCAAATTGGTGATTATGTCGAACCAGTTGTTTTAGTGATCAAAAAGAATCATCGTACCCTGCAGAACTTGCTTGATTGGTTAAAAGACAATAGTGCTTCTGGTGACCAGCAAATGATAGAACAGCCTATGCTGTTGATTGACGATGAAGCTGATAACGCAAGCATTAATACTAAATATGGAAAGAAGCTCATAACGACAATAAACGGTCAAATCCGTGACCTTCTTAAGCTTTTTCATCGAAGCTGTTATGTCGCATACACTGCAACACCTTTCGCAAATATCTTTATAGATCCTGACCAAGACGATGATATGCATGGTGAGGATTTATTTCCTGCAGATTTTATTATTGGCTTAGATGCACCAGATAACTACTTTGGGGCTACTAAAGTGTTTATTGATGGTCTTCCTGATGACGATGAGCCGCAATGGCTTCGAACCATACAAGACAACGAAGACATTCTCCCGATAAACCACAAACAAGATTTTATTTTAAATGGTGTACCTAATTCACTTATAAAAGCAGTGAGATCTTTTTTGCTTGCAAGAACTATTCGTAATCTAAGGGGAGAGGAGCACAAACACTGCTCAATGTTAATAAACGCAAGTTGGAGAAACCCTATACAGAAACAGATAAGAAACAGAGTCCATGATGTCGTTGAGACAATTAAGAACTCTGTAAGGCTAAATGCATCGTTAGGTGAGGCGGCTCTGAGCGACCCAGAAATATTCGCTTTAAAGCAAGTATGGGAAGAAGAATTTGCAGATAATTTTGCTGATTGGTCAAAAATCCAAGCACAGTTACATGATGCTATAGCTGCAACTTCTGTTGTTGTGGTTAACAAAGACTCCGGATTCCTCGAATACCCAAAAGAGAAAAGCGGTTCAAAAGGGAAGTCATATATCGCAGTTGGGGGATATGCTCTATCACGCGGCTTAACACTGGAAGGTCTCACAATAACGTGGTTTTTACGTAACACTATGATGTACGACACGTTGATGCAGATGGGACGTTGGTTTGGCTATCGTACAGGGTATGAAGATCTCTGTCGTATATGGATGCCTGACGAAGCAATTGGCTGGTACAGCTTTATAGCTAATGCTACAAATGAGTTACATGATGAACTCAAAGATATGGAAAAGGCAAAAGCTACTCCAGAACAATTTGGTCTAGCCGTGAGGAGTCACCCTGCTTCCTTATTGGTTACGGCAAGAAACAAAATGGGCTCAGGAAGAAAAATAATTTCTTCTGTAGGCCTATCAAACGAATTTATTGAAACTTCAAAAGTATCAATTGCTCCGAAAAGTATTGAAAATAATATACGTTTAGCTAGAGAGCTAATAGCAAAATGCTTTGACGGCGAATTCCATAAAGAATCTTGTAAATGGGGCCAACTATTTGTTGGGATTGACTTTGATGTTGTTGATTATTTTTTATCGGGTTGGGACAACGCCGAACAAAGCATCCTAACAAAAACCGAACCGGTAAGAGCCTACCTACGTCCAAGAAAAGATGATGAGGTTTCTAAATGGGATGTCCTGATCGTAAGCTTGAACAAAGGGACTTTTGACGATTCTCTTGGAGTTGAGATAATACCCATTCAACGTTATGTGTGCCTAGATGACTTGAAGCATAACTTCATGTCCTTCAGTGGCAAAAAAATGCGAGTTGCCAGCCGAGGAGTAGAGAAAGCTGGTGTCGATCCAATAAAGGCCGAAAAGGCGGAAGAAGAGTACCGCAGAAACAACCAGAAAACCCCAACTGAAAAATTAAACTACCCCGATGGTATATATCGAAAGGTTAGAGACCGCCCACTTCTAATTATTTATTATGTTCAAGCAACCCCACCTAAAGGTCGAGAAAGTGATCCAAAGGCTGAACGGATTCCATCGTCACCAGTGGTGGCTTGGGGTATGAGCTTACCTGTATCAAATAAACCATCTGATAAAGTTGAATATTTAGTTAATACGATACGGTATCAAGAGATGTTTGGAGAGTATCAAGAAGACGAGGATTTATTAGCTGATGATCATATCTGAGAGTCCTTGGAATAAGCTAAGTGAGGATGAGGCATTAAGGGTAAAAGCCGACGGTAAATTTGATTTTTTCTGGGTAAGACCAGAAACCGGTGTACCCGGCTTGATGCTTCGTTTATTGGAGAAACCCGATCCTTTACCTCGCTTGCCCAAACTTAAAAACTTAACTGCAAATTTCAGAAGCGTTAGTTCAGGCTATGCTTTTGTTCTAACCCTTAAAGATCAGAGTCAAATTGATGTATTCGAAACACTTTGCCGCGATGTAGTAGATGCAGGCGAGTCAGCAGACAATATCAATGAAGCATTGTCACGAACCATACAAAGAACATATCGCTGGCATCACTTGCTTCGAGGCGGTAAACCGAACGGCTTAACCCTTGAAGAACAGCGAGGCCTCGTTGGTGAGCTTGCGTACTTACGTAAATTAGTTGAAAAGCTTGGCCCCGATATGGCCATTGAAGGATGGACAGGACCTGGCGGAGCAACTCGGGATTTCGAGTTCATAAATACCTGCATCGAAGTTAAAACTAAAAGAGCCGCTGCCAAGCCCTATGTCTCTATTTCATCGGCAGAACAGTTAGCAGATATCAAAGATTGTCGCCTTTTTCTTAATGTGCAAAACGTGGCATCAGCTGTCAGCCCTGATGGGCTAACTTTGCATGACCACGTGGTATTGACTGCCAAGTTGTTTCAAAACTCAACGAATGCTTTTGATAAGTGGGAAGATTTGCTTTATTCGACCGGCTATGACCCCGCAAATGATTACGAAGAGCGCCGCTGGCATTTATTTGCAGATGAAACCTATGAAGTAAAGGACGGTTTCCCACGTATTATGCCCCCTCTGTTGCCGGGCGTAGAAATGGTGAGGTACTCAATAGCACTGGATGCCTGCAGTGACTTTATAACAGACCAGGATCCTACAAGCCTGATTCTTGAGAGTGATGCTAATGAGTGAATTGATAGAATTTCACCGGGAGCTGATTGCGGATATCCAGGGTGATGCAGACGTTCAGGGGTTGATCACCGCAGAAGCTTTTTTTGAGAAAGTAACTGACTTACTTACCGAAACCGGCGAAATAGATGAGGCGAACAGAGCCTACTACGAGGGGGCAATTGGCAAGTCAGTTATTAAGGTGGATGGATATGGTGGCGACCCGGCAGAAAACGCCAACATACTCACTTTAATTCTCTGCGATTTTGCCATTACTAGTGAAGTCAGAGCGATAAATAAAGCTGATGTAGAGAACTTTCAGAAAAGGTTATATCGCTTCCTGGAAGCTAGTTTAGATGCAAACTTCAGAAACTCACTGGAAGAAAGCAGTAACGGCTTCAGCCTTGCTCAACTGATCAATGTAAGATGGCAAAATATTGAAAAAATTAAATTTATCATTGCCACAAATGCAAGTTTCAATGCCCGCTCTGATGCCGAGCCCCTGGCGCCATTGGATAATAAACCAATTAGCCTGAGCGTTTGGGACCTTAAGCGACTCAAGCAGTTTGTTGAACAAGGGCAGGCAAGAGCAGACCTTGTAATAAACTTCGCCGACGATTTTGGCGGCAGCGTACCGGTCCTTAAAGCCTCGACTGGCGGTGATACCCTAGAGAGTTATCTGGCCGTTATACCAGGCTGGCAGCTGGCAAACATTTATGAAAAATGGGGGCCAAGACTACTTGAAGCAAATGTCAGAAGCTTCCTGCAGGCGCGCGGTAAGGTTAACAAGGGTATCAGAGATACTATCAGAGACGAGCCCCATATGTTCTTTGCCTATAACAACGGTTTAAGTGCGACAGCAGACAGCATTGAACTGGAAAAAACTGAAGATGGCTTTGTACTTTCAAACGCCACCAACCTTCAGATTGTAAATGGAGGCCAAACCACAGCATCTTTACATGCGGCAAGAAAGCTGTTTGAACAGCAACTAAAAAACGTGCATGTACAAATGAAACTTACCATAGTGCCGAATTTGCTTTCTGAGCAAGTAGTTCCAAGAATTTCTGAGTACGCCAATAGCCAAAATAAGGTTAACGCGGCTGATTTCTTCGCTAACCACCCTTACCACGTCAGAGTGGAAGAACTATCACGTAAATTACTGGCGCCAGCTGGCGAGTCCAGATACCGCGAGACCAAGTGGTTTTATGAACGGGCAAGAGGCCAATATGCTGACGAACGCGCCCGTCGAACCATTGCTGAACGGAAAAAATTTGACACTGAGTTTCCGAGGAACCAGTTCTTTACCAAAACAGAGCTGGCAAAAATTGAAAATACCTTTAGCTGCTTACCGCATATTGTGAGCTTGGGCGCACAGAAAAATTTTACCGAGTTTGCAAAAAATATTGGTAAAGCATGGGGGAATAACGGCGAGTCTTTTGATGAGTTATGGTTTAAAAGGCTTATCGCTAAAGTTATTTTATTCCGTGCTATGGAAAATTTGGTTTCAAAAGCGGATTGGTACGAAGGAGATTGTCGGGCCAATATTGTTACCTATGGCATTAGTAAACTGGTTTTTGATCTTAACGAAATAAACAAAGTTATTGATTTGGACTGGATCTGGAAAAATCAATCATTATCACCTCAATTAAATATTGCTTTGCTAGAGGCAGGTAGAATTTCACAAGAAGTTATTATAAATCCTCCTAAAGGGCTTCAAAATCCAAGAGAATGGGCGAAAAAAGAAATATGTTGGAAATGGGTCGCAGAGAAAACTGCAGATTACATGACGAAACCAGACAAAATTAGTATTTCTAAAGATCTGGCCATAAGTAGAGTAAAAGACGCAAAGCGCTCAGCGGAACTTGACCAGAGCGTTAACACAGAGATTGAAGTTTTTAAATTAGGCTCAGAACTATGGCGCTCAGCTTTGGCATGGGGAATCAGTAAAGATCTTCTTAGCCCAAAAGAGCGAGGCATACTTGAGACCTGCACTGCAATACCCAGAAAGATACCGTCTGACAAACAATGCACCGTAGCACTGGCAACTCTGAATAAGTTAAAAGAAATGGGGTTTGAAGTTTAACCTGCGCAATCGCCGTTAATGTAATCCCATACAATAGCGGCGATTTGATTTGCAAGAAATGGAGGCACCGCATTCCCGACTTGATGAAACTGTTCAGTCCTCGGCCCTTGGAAAAAATAGTTATCCGGAAATGTTTGTAGGCGTGCAGCTTCACGCACAGTCAAGCTACGACATTGCGCCGGGTCATAGTGAATAAAGTAATGACCGTCTTTTGAAATATGGCTAGTTATGGTGGTTGAGGGGCCGTTACGTGTTTGCACCCGGAAGCGATCTGAAAACTTGCCACTTTCCCAATTCTTATGAGCCGGCGCCAAGCCCGGTAACAAGAATTCTGCATGTCCTTTTGGTGACTTATTACGTTGTTCGGCAAACACTGCCGCATAAGCATAGCGACCTAAATCGTCGATACGGTGCGAGCGGCTTTCATGATTTAACCAGACATCCAGGTTTTTATCCATTAACCAGGTATCCAGTGGTGCAAAACCTGTCTCAGCATCATATTTTTTGGGGTAAACATTTGCACCGTAATCAGATAGCTCATGTAACTCAGTAGCTGTTTGCCGCAAACCAGCAGCAATATCTTGCATGGCGTAGTCAACAGCGCTGTCGGCAAGCTCATCTAATAACATACCTACATTTTCTGCCCATAATTGTGGAGAATCAGGTTGTTTGCTTAAACGACTGCGAAGTTTGGGGAGTTCATGAATAGCATCCTCAACACTTACTTCAGCCTGTTTCAAAAGGTTCGGGATAGGTCTATCCACATGATCTTCTCTTACACCGACCAAAATCACACGATGACGAGCCTGCGGAATACCATAATCTTCGGCTTTAATGATAAAAGAATTGGCATCCAGTTTGGCTGGATCATCATCGATGGAGAAAGATTGGTCCGACACCATCGAAAAGATTTTATACCTCACTCCATTAGAGACATCTGTAATTGCTCGCTCCGGACAAGCGAGGTCACGTAAAATCTCATGAAAAATAAGACCGTCATTTACTTTGGCAGACAGTAACCCCTTAACATTTTCCATGACAAACAAGGCCGGCTTGTATCTTTGAATGATGCGCAGGTACTCTTTGTATAAAAAGTGACGGTCGTCTCCTTCTGGTTTGTAGTTTGCTTTACCCCTGTTACGTGCTCTGCCAACCAGCGAATAAGCCTGACAAGGTGGACCACCGATTAATACCCAGGGAATATTAGGTGTGCTGCCAAGCGCAGATGTTATAGCTTTGTCTAACTCGGCATTACCTTCTTCAGTGCCGAGTTCAATGCACAATGCTTCTTCGCCAGCTCTTTTCCATAAATCTTCGGAAGCTTCGCTGTAAGGCTCGGTTGTTTCGCCGTGGCAGTAGGAGTAATAGTCTGAAAGCAGCTCAGGTCGTTCCGACCGCAATAAACGATAAAACGCCCGAAGTCTTAAGGTTTTATGAGCAATAGGATCTTTTTCAGCGGATACGACAATATGAAACGACTTGCCGTCATTAAACGCAGAGAAACCCTCGCCTAACCCCCCCGGTCCGGCGAATAGATCAACAACAGGAATTGAATTCCGTTTCATAAGCCTCAAAAAATAACATCAGACATACAACTAAGTGCAAGATTATATTCGGATAGCCAACGAGTTAACAGCTTTAAAATTCCCTTTAAGCTCTACGCTGACATCGTCAACTTCGTAAAAAGCTCACTAACGCATCAATAGTATTATTCGCGCTGCCAATTGCATCAGTCACATCGAATGCCAGCCCTGAATCCAACTCAACACCACCTTTACATACCGACCAGACAGATCCGCCACGCCAACGGTCCGGATTAACGTCAATAAAAATGGTGTAGCCGTTTACCTCTTCTTCATAAGGTAGCCGGATTTCCTCATTCTCAATAAACTTATGCATGTCACTGCTCCCGGTTATTTCAGTTCGTTGATTATTGAACAACCAGCAAGCTCAGGCCTCGGACGATAAGTCACATCAATGGAAAATTTACAGGTAAGATGCAGTTTGATTAAGGCATTTTTGATCGCGGTGTACGAAACAGATAAACTACTCCGCCAAATACCGCTTTAACGTCTCCACCCGCTTGGGGCGGTTGAACAGGCCGTATAGCTCCAGCCAGTCGCTGGCGGGCATAAAGCAGATCTGGTTTTGCCAGTAGCAGCGTTCCGGGTGGAATGTCCATTCGATTAGCTTGCCTTGTTGTAGTACGGCAATGCCGGCCATCAGTTCAATATCACGCTGACCCGGCTGGCTAAAACGGGCAAAGTGGCGGGTAACAAAGTCGGGGTTAAAAGTCACGGCTTCTGGTTGATAATGCTGAGCTAACAGCTGGCAAATGGCGTCGAAATCCTGCTCGCGGCAAACCACGTCGATATCGCCCGGGTTCGCTTCCAGCCCCAATTGCCAGAGCAAACAACTGCCTCCAATCCCAAAGGGGTAAGGTTGTAGTAAAGTCGAAAGCTGCTGTAACTGCGCAGACAGGTTCATTAAAACGTCTCCAACTGCCGAATCAGGCTAACCAGATAAGCAATTTTCTCATTATTAAGCTGCCGGTAGTCAAAATACGGGCAAATCAACAGCCGTTGCCGCTTATCAATGGCAAACTCGGCATTTAGCCACTGCAACTGTGCCGCTAACCCCTGTTCCAGTAGCACTTTGGCAAAGGTGCGGCCGGCAATAATATGGATGCGATCTGTCACCGGCTCAAGCTGGGGTGCGGAAAATAATAGCGCGGTATCACTACCGTTTTGTAACAGCCGGCTATCGCGATAATCTTGCCAGCTGGCGGCATGCTGGTGGAATGTAAACAACGGCGTTTGTGGCAGCGCAAACAGCAGCTTGGCGTAAACATTAAATACTTTGCGCCAGCCATTGCCGCAGGCCTGATTGATCAGTGCGATTTCGCCGCGGCATAACGGCTGAACCTGAGCCAGCGCGTGATATTCCTGCATGGGTGGTCGGTTCGCGACATAAACCCGAAAACGGGCATCGGGATCACCCAAGCCATACTGGCTGGTCTGTAGTTGATTGGGCTGACTCACTATGGGCTGTCTGATATCCGGCGTTACAACGGCCGGCAGTATAGCAAAATCCCCGGGGCGTGTTGACGTTTGCTGCTTGTTATTGCAGCCGTTTAGTTGGTGTTTATACAACGCAGCCGGAATATAAAGCCAGCAGCAACAGGGCCAGGCGGCATTTCCGACTAACACGCCACCCACTGCGGCAAAACAGCTTGGGCCGGCCTGCACTTGTGCTAACATCGTTGCGACAATAAAAAAACAACCGGAGTCCAAAATGAAAAAACTACAGCAACTCTGGCTGTTACTTCTGTGGCTACCGCTGGCGGCATTGGCCAGCAGCGAACAGGATAACAGCTTAAGTGTCGAGCGGATGTGGCAACTGGAGCGCATAGGCAGCCCGGTAGCGTCTGCTGATGGTAAGTTTATCGTTGCCCCTGTTACCCGCTTTGATGTGAAAGCCGATCAGGGCCATACCCGTTTATGGTTATTTGATGATAAGGGCCAACAACGGCCACTCACTGCCGACGGCATGCGTGCCAGCGAAGCGACTTTTTCACCGGATGGCAAAACCCTGGCCTTTATCAGCCAGCGTAATAAAGATGAAGCCGGCCAGATTTATCTGCTGCCACTAACCACACCAGGTGAAGCCCAGCGCTTAACCGAAGTGCCAACCGGGGTTTATGGCATTAAATGGGTAGGTGAGCATCTGTATTTTATCAGCCGCGTTTGGCCGGGTAAAAACTGGGAAGAAATGGCGGCAGAGTTAAAAGCCAACAAAGACAAAAAAGTCTCGGCCTGGCAGTGGAATGCCTTACCTTATTCGCAATTTGACCACTGGATTGATGAAAACCGTCAGGCTCATGTGTTCCGTATCCCGGCCAAGGGTGGTGATGTTGAGCCGGTAACCCAGAAATTTGGCCGCGAGCTGCCGCGTTCCAGCCAGAGTGCCAGCAGCTACGACGTGCACCCGCAAGAGCGTTTTATTGCCTTTAATGCCAATGGCTCTGAGAACAGCGTTGATCCGAAAATTGATATTTTCCTGGCCACAATTGGCAGCGATAACGCGGAAAATATTACCCCGGATAACCAGGCGCCGGACAGCAGCCCGACTTTTAGCCCGGATGGCAAGAGTCTGGCCTTTAGCCGGCAAAAAATTCACGGTTTTTATGCCGATACGGCGCGGTTGATGGTTTACGATTTGGCAGCAAAAACCAGCCGCGAACTGACCAGCAACTGGGATCGCTCAGTCAGCAATTTTGTCTGGAGCAACGATAGCCGCAGCTTCTTCGCCAGTATTGACGACGCCGGTACCAGCCGTTTGTATCAAATTGATGCCCGCAGTGGCAAAGAGCGCGCCATTACCAAAGATACCAGCTTTAACAGCCCGGCTTTGGCCGGCAATATGCTGGTGGCGACTAACGAAAGCTTCCTATACCCGGCACGGCTGGTGAAGGTAGATATCCGTAACGGTCGCACTACCCGTCTGGACAGCTTTAATGATGAGCTGCTGGCAAAAACTGAGTTCGGTAGTTACGAATCCGTAACCTATAAAGGTGCTGATGGTAATGATATTCAGATGTGGGTACATTACCCGGCCGGCTTTGATAAGTCGAAAAAGTATCCGCTGTTCCTGCTAATCCATGGCGGCCCGCATAATGCGATCACCGACAGTTTTAGCTACCGCTGGAATGCGCAAACCTTCTCTTCCTGGGGTTATGTTACCGCCTGGCCTAACTTCCATGGCTCCAGTGGCTTTGGCCAGGATTTTGCCGATGCGATTAACCCGGATTGGCGCACCAAGCCATTGGCTGATATTCAGGCCGCGACAGCCTGGTTCCAGAATCAGCCCTGGATTGATACCGAACGTATGGTAGCAGGTGGCGCCAGCTATGGCGGTTATCTGACTTCCATTTTGCTGGGTACCGAGCATCCGTTTAAAGCCTTGCTGATCCATGCTGCCGTGTACAATATGTACTCACAGATGGCAGCTGACTTTGCGGTGCACTCTACCCGTTTTGGCAATTTCTGGGATAACCCGGAAATTTATAAATCGATTTCACCACACTATGCTGCCGGCAACTTTAATACGCCAACGCTGGTGATCCATGGTCAGTTAGATTACCGGGTACCGGTTGGCCAGGGCTTTGAGTTGTTCCGTACTCTGCAAAGTCGTGGTGTCGAGTCACGCATGATCTATTTCCCGGATGAGAACCACTGGATCTTAAAGCCTAATAATTCAATTTATTGGTATAACCAGGTGAAAGACTGGATGACCCGCTTTGCCGAGCCGGGCGCCCGTTAAGCCCAGCGTAACTTTTGTCAGAAACGCAGCTTCGGCTGCGTTTTTTATGCTGCCAGACGGCTTGTTTTTCAGCCGCCGCTGCATAACAATCAGACAACTGAATAGGAGATCACGATGTTAAAACCATTAATTTGTGCCCTCAGCCTGGCCTTTGCCAGCTCAGCCGTGGTGCAGGCCGATACCGCTGTCACCTTTGGTGACGCAGTAAATAAACAGCAGGTGACCGCCGTCGCTGCTATCCTGGCCAAGCCAGCAACTTATCTGGAACAACAGGTTACAGTAGTAGGAGAAGTCACTGGGGTTTGCAGCAAACAACATTGCTGGATGACGCTGGCCACCGCCGAGAACGAGCCGCGTTTTCGGATCAAGGTTCGCGATGGCGAGATGGTATTTCCGTTAAGTGCTAAGGGTAAAACCGCCTACGCTACTGGCGTGGTTAAGGTTTGGCCACAGGGCGAAGGGCAACCGGATGCCTATCAGTTAGTGCCCAGCGCTGTCGAGATTGCCGAATAATAAAGTAAAAAGGCCGGCTATTGCCGTAATGCCGATCAGTTAATAGCTTTTCAGATCGGTTGACCGATCCAGTAGTTGGTATATAAAGGCCTACAGAATGAACTCTGTAGGCTTTTTTTATGCATATTAGCCAAGCGCTGGAAACCGTTTTAGTAAATAGTCATACCGTTGACTTTGATAGTTTGTCAGATGTTTTAGACCCTGGACTTATTGAAACAGGGCTTAGCATTGCCGGTGTATCCACGATCAGAACTCGCCGTCTTCCCATGGAGCAAATGGTATGGGCAGTACTGGGTATGGCCCTGTTTCGTAATATGTCTATAAAACAGCTTGTATCTCAGATGGATATCTTGTTGCCAGGCAAAGTACCTTATGTTGCGCCAAGTGCCGTCGTACAGGCCAGGCAGCGTTTAGGCTACGAAGCGATAGAGCATATATTTAATCTCACCGCTGGACATTGGAATCAGCAAGCTGACCATCCCAATTGGTGCGGATTAACGCTATTAGGTGTGGATGGTGTCGTGTTTCGCACCGAAGATACACCCGAGAATAGTGCCGCATTCGCCAGAACGAAGTCGCACACGGGAGAAGCCTGCTACCCACAAATTCGAATGGTATGTCAGATGGAGTTAACGAGCCATTTGCTCACCGCCAGCCGGTTTGACAGTGTTGATACTAATGAGATGATTTTAGCTGAGGACCTAATCCCTCATACCAGTGATAACTCTCTGACAATATTCGATAAGGGGTTTTACTCACTGGGTTTGCTTTATAAGTGGCAAAGCACAGGTGAACAACGCCATTGGTTACTGCCATTGAAGAAGCATACACAGTATGAAGTCATTCGGTCATTGGGCAAACAGGATCAACTGGTACGACTGACAACGACGCCCCAATCACGCAAGAAATTCGCAGACTTACCGCATACGATTGAAGCGAGATTGCTGACTAAAACCATTAAAGACAAAGAAGTCAAAATACTCTGCTCTTTGGTAGACCCGATGCGTTTTCCTGCCGCTGACATTGTTGATTTATACTCGACCCGCTGGGAAATCGAACTGGGCTTCAGGGAAATAAAGCAGTCAATGTTGCAGAATACCTACACACTGCGCTCAAGAAAACCAGATATGGTGAAACAAGAGCTGTGGGGAGTATTGCTGGCCTATAACTTGATCCGGTATCAGATGGTACTTATGGCTGCCTCGTTAGGAAAAGATATCACGCCAAGTCAGCTGAGCTTCAAAGAATCAGCAAGTTACATCGTATTCCAGTTAGCGACATTACCCTATGTTGCGCCAGGAAGAGTCCCACGGGTAGTGATGAATATTACCGAAATGGCGTCTTACTTCTTACTACCTGGACGACGAGAGCGATGTTACCCACGGTGTATAAAGTCGAGTAAGCAGAAATACCCTGTTAGAAAGAAAAATGCCGGTCAGCTTAACTGACCGGCATTAGGCTATTGCCGGCCCAATAACCAAAGAACAACTTATTCTTTACTCAGCAAATATTCTACCAGCTGTTGTAAATCCTGCTGCAGATTACGCTGGTTAAGGCTTTCGTTCAGAATCTTATATTTTCCGTTTACCACCAGCATCGGCACGCCGGTAAGTACCCGACGCTCGCTCAGCTCCTGCTGCTCTTTCATCATTTGGTTAACGGCACCACGCACACCAAAGCTACGCATCGCTTTGTCATAGGTTTCACCGTCGATATCATGAATCAGCACCAAGCTGCGGATGTCGTTCTCAGAGCGAAACGGCACCCGGCTCTGATGAATTTGATTAAAGATCGCCGTAGACACCTGGTCGCCTTTACCCAGGTTTTTGGCAACAACATAAGCTCGTGCCAGCGCATTTTGGATTTCCGGCGATGCTGCACGTATAAAATCGACATGGGATTTCTTAAGCTCTGTTCCCTCGGGTAATGATTTCGCTAAGCTCTGCACTATAGGCTCAAACGAATAACAGCCACCACAGTAAAATGAAAAATATTCTTTCACTTCTGGTTTAGCAGTTTTCTGTTCTGCAATCACTTCATAATGTTTGCCGGCCTGAAAATTACTGGCCATGGCAGATAAGGGTAACAACACAGCTGCAGCAGCAGCTACAAACCACTTTTTCATTCTTTAACCTCTGGTTAGTCGGAGTTTGTCCAAGCTTATCAAATTCTCAGTAGTCTGGCACCAGACTGAGTGGGGGTTGTTGCAATAAAGCCAGCTGCTCTTTTAATGCCAGGCATTGCTGTTCCCAGTATTTGTCTGTGGCAAACCAGGGAAAGTTCATTACAAAGGCTTGATCCTGCCAGCGCCTGGCCAACCAGGCCATATAATGAATCATACGCATCGCGCGTAATGGTTCGATCAGTTTTAATTCGGCCGGGTCAAAATCGCAGTACTGCTCATACTCTTCCAACATCAGCTCCAGCGTTTCGCGCTGTTGTCGCCGATCGCCGGATAACATCATCCAGATATCCTGCATCGCAGGGCCGCTGCGACAATCATCCAGATCGACAAAAAACGGGCTCTCGCCGGTGTAAAACAAGTTGCCGGCATGACAATCGCCATGCAGCCGGATCAGCTTTTTCGGTTGATACTGCCGGGTCGCTTCCGCGATAACTTGCTGCAGCGCACTATCAAAAGCCGGTCGCAGATAGCCCGGAATCAATTCCAGCTCTGCCAGTACTTGCTGGCTATGCTGTAAATGGCTTTGCACACTGAGCTCAGGGCGTTCCGTAAAGACGTGCTTGCGGCCGACCTGATGCATCCGCCCCAAAAACCGGCCCAGCATCGCGAGTTGATCGTCGTTATCGATCTCCAGCGTGCGGCCACCACGACTGGGAAAGACCGCAAAATAAAACCCCTGATAACCAAGTAAGCTCTCACCGGCAAATAGCAAAGGTGCCACTACCGGGATCTCCGCCGCCGCCAGTTCAAACGCAAATTGATGTTCTTCCTGAATTTGCGCCGACGTCCAGCGCTGTGGTCGGTAAAACTTCACCACCATTTTTTCCGGGCGTACCGCTGCATTGCGGTAAGCATTAAACTGATAGACCCGGTTTTCATAACTGTTTAAAGCGAGCAGGCCTGAACTGACATCCAGGCCATAATGCTGCAGCGCATCCAGAATCAGATCCGGCTGCAGCGTCGAGAAATCAAAACGTTGCCCGATATCAACGGCCGGCAAAGAATTTATTCTCCTGTGATACCCGCACGTCCGGCGCATCTTTATGGCTGATGCTAAAGGTCAAATCCAGCACCGGCCGCCGCGCCTCGTACGGGTCGAGAGACAAACTGACGACGACATTCCGGCTTTCTCCGCCCGCCAGCGTCACTTCAGTTGGGCCAATCCAGTTCAGGTTTTCAATGCCACTGACTTCCAGCACAAAGGTTTTTTCCTGCTGCGATTTATTGATAATCCCCAGGGTATAGGTGTTTTCAATCAGGCCTTCCGGCGTTTCCCGATACAGGGCACCGCGGTCACGGATAATATCCAGCTCCAGCGGTTTACGGATCGCCAGGTTCACCATAAAGGCACCACATACCACCAGTAATACCAGAAAGTAACCGAGCAGCTTGGGCCGGAATACTTTTGCTGGCCGACCTTGCAGCGTATGTTCAGTGGTATAGCTAATCAGACCTTTCGGATAACCCATTTTTTCCATGGTATCGTCACAGGCATCAATACAGGCACCGCAGTTGATACACTCATACTGCAAGCCATTACGGATATCGATCCCGGTCGGACAAACATGCACACACAGGTTACAGTCGATACAATCACCCAGTCCTTTTTCTTTGTACTGCAGATCTTTCTTACTGCGCGGGCCTCGGCTTTCGCCACGGGCAGCATCGTAAGTCACGGTGTAGGTATCTTTATCAAACATCGCGGATTGGAAGCGGGCGTAGGGGCAGATGTGGGTACACATAATTTCGCGCATCCAACCAGCATTACCATAGGTACAAGCCGCAAAGAACAATACCGACAGCGTTGACCAAAACCCGGCTTGCCAGGTAAAGAAATCAATAAACAGCGGGCCTATAGGGGTGAAGTACCCGACAAAAATCAGGGCGGTAAGCAGCGCAAAGGCCAGCCAGCAAAAATGGGTCAGGGCTTTACGCCAAAACTTATTAAAGCTCATCGGCTCCTGATCAAGCTTCATCCGTTGGTTGCGGGTGCCTTGGATCTTTTCTTCAAACCACATAAAGATAAAGGTCCAGACCGTCTGCGGACACAGATAACCACACCAAACCCGGCCATAAAAGGTGGTGACAAAAAACAGCGCATAGGCGGCGATCATAAAGATCCAGGCCAGTAAGGTAAAATCCTGTGGCCAGAGCGTTAAACCGAAGATGTTGAATTTTTGCTCGAAAATATCCAGTAAAATGGCTTGATGACCGTTGAACTGGATCCAGGGCAACACGAAAAACAGCGCCATAAACACAAAGCCAATATTGCGGCGCAGACTTTGGTGTAACCCCTTTACCGCCCGCACATAAATCCGATCCCGGGAGGCATATTTAGCGTTGTTACTTTCCGGAGGGCGGTGAATTTTCACCTCGGTCGGAATATTTTTTACATCAATCTTTTGCTTGTCCACCATCATTCCCCAGCTATGACTTACAGCGGGTTAAGTATATCAGTAACCGGCGGCAAATAATTGATATAAAATAACTGTACATCAGGAAAAACGCTGAGCCGGCAGCAAAGACAGCTAATGCGATAGCCATGGATTTCCGTTAAACTAGGTCGCATTGAACTGGCGGAGTGCAGTAATGAAAAAAATCTTTTGGTTTGTCGTGCTATTTTTGTTGCTACTGACATTTTCCGGGGAGCCGCCTCTGAAACCGTATCGCGATAAAATCATCGAGTATGCCTTGAGTCTGGTGCCAGCTGAGTGGCAGAGCGATAGCCAGGCAGTTGCCTCCATTCAGCGCGATCTCAATGCTTATGCGCAGACTCTGGGCTTACGGCAGCAGGAGTTTCTGGCCACCGCCGCCGCCAACAAAGACAGTATCCTGAGTTTTCGGCAAAATTACTGTGTAAATAAAGATTTTAATCCGGTACTGTTCGGTGAGCCCTTGCAGCGCAGCTGCAGCATTATTGATAAGTACTATGATCGCCTAACCGGCAACTAAACAGGATCAACCATGCGAGTATGTGGCGTAGAAATTAAAGGCAGTGAAGCCATTTTATGTTTAATGGAATATCAGAATGGTTTGTATAACTTACCCGACTGCCGGCAGATCCGTCTGGCGTTAAGCCAGGATCAGCAGGCAGAGAACGTACGTAAGTTTCAGTTTGCGATGCGTAAACTGGTAGAAGATTACAAAATTCAACAATTAATCATTAAAGAAAGACCGCAGAAAGGTAAATTCGCCGGTGGTGCTGTCGGCTTTAAAATCGAAGCCGCTTTGCAGCTACTGGATAATTGCGACACCACCCTAATGTCTGCTACCGAGCTAAAAGAGAAAATCAAACGTTTCCCCATTCCGGTAGACTTTAAAGCCACAGGTTTAAAAGCATTTCAGGAAACCGCTTTTCTCACCGCTTATGCGTTTTTAGCCCGCTAAAGCCGCAGTATGCTAGCTGCCGCCAGGCGGCAGTTTAGCTTTGGCCGTTTTCAACTCTGATAAATCAAATTGTACTGATTGCGTGGCACGTAAAATCAATTTGCGAATTAACTTTGATTTTGGCTCGCCAGTTAACGCACTTAATTCGTTCAGCGCACTAATGGCTTCTTCACTCAACGTAAAGGTAGCATGACGCATCGGCAAACGCGGCTGGTCATCTTCGTCGGGCAATAACTGTCTAAGGCTGACAATTTGTGGCAGCCCTAGCGCATAATTGTGTGCATCATCAATAAACTCATCTACGGTAAAGCTGGGTTTATTTGACTGCAAAGACTTTTTCTTCAGGTCGCTTAGCGCCATCTTCTTGTATCGCCTTCATCGACAGCAGTTCTTCAATAATCGCCCGGATTTCGCTGGCGGCTTTGCCCTCGTTATCCACATCCATTACCGACAGACCTTTTTCTTCACTGTCATCATAGATATTACGACTATAAGTGATATTGTCTAATACCCGCAAATTAAAACTTTTGCATACTTCTTTGGCGTCCAGAATACGGTTAGCCTGATTGGGTAAGGCCGGGCACTGGGTTAATACACAACCCACTATCATTTCCGGGTTAACCACATTACAGGCACTGACCAAGTCTTCTAAGTGTTCCAGTGTTTTCAGGTCGCGCCGCTTAGGCCGCAGTGGAAATAACACATGACTGGCAACCACCATGGCAGAGCGCAACGCAACGCTATCCTGACCACCGCAGTCAACCACCACCACATCATAATGCATTTCCAGACTTTTTAGTTCGTAGCGGATCTTACCGTACATCTGCACACAGTTAATCCAGGGCAGTTCCGGATTCATATGCCGCTCCTGCACCCAGTCCGACGTTGTGCGTTGCGGATCGCAGTCTACCAGCATGACATTGGCATTCTTTTCCCGCGAAAAGTAGACGGCAATATTTTGCGCCAGACAGCTTTTGCCGCTACCACCTTTTTCACCACCAACAAGCAATATCATTTTGTGCACCTTCTCTGGATAAAAACAGCGCTGGCTGTCTGCTCTGATGTTACACACCGTTAAGTGTAGGCGAAGTTATGGCTATCTCCAGCTTTTGACCGAAAATTCACCATCCTATATTCAGCATAAAGCAAAGTGGGGTAGAAAAAAGGAAGCTTTGTATTTTCAAGTGGCAGGCCTTGTCCGGCGCCCCTTAGCGCGGGTTGCTGCACGCCTTTTATAATTCTTTTGGGTTAGTTTACGGGAACGAACCGGTGCACTGGCCGTTAATTGCAAGTGCGCCGTTGTTGCTGCATCCTGTACCAATTGCTGCAACTGTTGCTGCAGCGGCAGCATAAATTGTTGATAGCTCTGCTGGCGCTGACTTATCCCGGCCAGTGCAGCTTCCCATTGTGCTGTCAAATCCGGTAAGGTCAGGCGCTCCGGTAGCGCCGCGATTAACGCTTTGCCGGTGTCGGTGGCCAGAATCGTTTTACCCTGCCGCAGCAGATAGCCCCGTTTAAATAATAATTCGATAATGCCGGCACGGGTCGCTTCGGTGCCAAGACCATCGGTGTCTTTCAGGATCTGCCGTACCGCCGGATCTTTTACATAGCGGCTAATCCCGGTCATCGCCGCCAATAAGGTGGCATCGGTAAAGGCTGCCGGTGGCTGCGTCTGTTTCTCCAACACCAGGGCATCGGCACTGTGTAATAGCTGGCCCTCAGTGAGCGCGGGTAAAGCCGTTGCCGTAACGGGTTCCGCAGCGACGGCCTGCGGATTTTCTCTACCTTTGTCGGGATCGGCCCGGAACAACTGTTTCCAACCTGCTTGCCGCTCGGTTGTCGCCGTGGCGAGAAAATGACCGCCATTGATACTGATGCTGACCTTTTGTTCATCCTGTAGCGCAGCCGGATAAAACTGCGCCAGATAATAGTGGGCAATCAGCTGATAGACTTTTTGCGCACTGCCCGTCAGGCGGCCTGGTGCAACCTTATTTGCGGTAGGAATAATCGCATGATGCGCTTCAACCTTAGTATCGTCCCAGGCTTTAGAGCGTAAGTTTAAATCCGCGTGCCGGACGGCCGTTGCCAACGTTGGAAGTTGCTGCAAAATAGTCGCCGTCACTGCCGGCGCATCCTGATGGTGAGTCTGCGGCAAATAGCGGTTATCCGAGCGTGGATAGGTGATCAGCTGCTGTTGCTCGTAAAGTTGCTGGCAGATATCCAACACTTGCTGCGCACTCAAACCATAACGTTTAGCCGCTTCAATCTGTAGGGTCGATAAATTCAGAGGTAACGGCGGTGCTAATGTCTTCTGCCGCCGCGTTAGCTGTTCCACCTTTGCCGGCTGCTGAGAGACTTTGCGCTGTACCAGCTCCGCTAACTGCCGCGATAACACTCTACCCTCACTATCCTGATAGGGTTCACAGGCAGCACTGGGTTGCCACAGTGCACTAAAACTTTCCCCGGCGGCGGTTTGCAGTTGAGCCTGCACCTGATAATGCGTGGTACTGACAAAATTAGCGATCTCGGCATCACGCCGCACCACCAAACCCAACACCGGCGTTTGTACCCGCCCCACCGAGAGTACACCGCGATAACCACTTTTTTGGCCTTGCAGGGTGTAAGCCCGGGTCAGGTTAATACCGTACAACCAATCGGCTCTGCTGCGAGCCAGGGCAGAAGCCGATAGGGCAGCGAAATCGCTATTAGCTCTGAGTTGCTGTAACGCTTTGGTCACGGCAGCCGGGTTTAAATCATTAATCAGTAAGCGCCGGGTCGCGGCCAATTTACTTTTCGCCGTGCCGGCCCAATTCAGCACTTCATCCACCAACAGCTGACCCTCACGGTCCGGATCGCCGGCATGCACCAGCGTATCCGCTGCTTTGATCAGTTGTTTCAATAAACGTAATTGTGTAGCGCAACCCTGACGCGCTTTAAGTTGCCATTGCTGAGGCACTATTGGCAAATCCGCTGTCTGCCACTTTTTGTAGCGGGGATCATAGTCTTCCGGCTCAGCCTGCTCCAGCAAGTGGCCGACACACCAGCTGACTACATCACCATTAGCCAGCCTGATGCACCCCGCTTGCTTCTGCTGTGGTTTAGGTAAAACGGCGGCTATTGCACGCGCCAGGCTGGGCTTTTCGGCGATATAGAGAATCATAACCAGATCAACAGGCCTTAAGATAACTGTATAAATAATCAGTTACTTTAGCCAGAAAATGCCGTGATAGCAAAACAATCTGACGGTGTACCTTGAGTGCTAATACCTTCGGGTTATTTTGATCGGCGTAGAGCCGGTGTTTTCTGTTGAAGAATTTACCAACAAAAAATTAATAATTATATCTATCAAAGCTTTAGTAAATTTCAATCAAACAGCCCTTGCGTTGTGTAAATTTTGTGCAATCAGCGTTTGCTGTCCTACCTGCTATTACGTAAGCTTTCGTTCCGGGCCAGTCGTTAATCGCCGCGCCTCCAATTATTAGCGTTAAAGGTACATAATCATGTCGCAATATACTGATGTGAAAAGGATTTGTGATGATTTAGAGAGTTCCGGCAAAGCGGTATCTCTGGATTACTTGCTGTCTAAAGTATCAGATGCTCAAGCCAGTGTTGTGTCACATTATAAAAAGTGGCGCACCGAGCAAGGGCAGCAGCGGCAGCAGGACAACCTGTCCGGCTTTAGTGAAGATTTTATTGCTGCGTTTCAGCGCGAAGCACAAAAACAAACGCAGTGGCAAACTGATCAGCTGACGAAACAGCTGGCAGAGGCGTTACAAGCCGAAGTGAAAGCCGTGGAACAAGTGCAGGCACTGCAACAGCAAATGCGGCAAACCGAGCAACGCAGAACGGAACTGGAACAGGCGCTAACGGCACAACAGCAACAATTGGCAACCCAGGCCGACAATTTTGCTATTGTCAGTGCCGAGCGTGACCAGTTAGCGCAAGAGATGCAACAGCTGCAACAACAGCTGAACACCCAACAACAGCATTTTCAGCAGCTGCAGCTTGAACTGACAGCAGCAGTTGCCGCCAGCGGCGAGCATGCTGAACAAGCGCAACAGTTACAGCAACAACTGTTGGCCGCTCAACAAAATTTGGCCGAACAGGAGCAGCAGTTAAACCAACTGCAGCAGCAGTATCAAAGTGCACAGCAACAAATTAGCGAATTGCAGCACGCGGTTAATGCAGCTGAGCAGGCGCAACATCAACTGCTGCACACTGAACAGCAGCTGGTCGCGTTGCAGCAGCAATTAACTGTGGCGAATGAAGCTGCTACCGCACAGCAAGATCAGTTGCTGCAGCTGCAGCAACAGCTGCAACTGGAGCAACAAAAAGCACTGACGCTGACTGAAGAACACGAGAGCCTGCGCAGAAAAAATGCCGAGCAACAGCGCCAGTATTTCGAGTCTAAAAAACAAATCCATCAGCAATTGGCAGATTATGCCGAACAGTGCGCCGAGCTCACCGCTGAGCGCGATCAGATCCTGGCAAGCTTAAAAACCGGTAGTGCTAACGCCGCCGATACGGCACTGAGTCAGCAAATAGATAATCTGCAACAACAAAACCAGCAACTGCAGCAACAGTTAGCTGTCTTGTCTGAACAGCCTGCGCAGCCCGATCCGGCTATCGTTACCGAGCTGCAGCAACAAATTGCATCGTTACAACAACACAACAGTACGCTGCTGCACACCCAGCAGGCAGAGCAAAGCGCAGCCACAGAAGCCCTGCAGGCGGCGCAACAGCAAATTCAGCAACTGCAAGCTCAGCTGGCAGCGGCTCAGGCGGTAGAACAGGATTCAGTAACACGGGAAGCACTTGAAGCTGAACGCGACGAAGCTATTGCGGCGGCGGCACGCCAGGCTGATCAGGTAGCGGAATTACAACACGAGCTGCAACAACTAAAAGCTATGTTAAGCGCACCGGCGAATGAGAACACGGATAATGTTGAGCAGTTAAGAGCCGCGATCGCCTTATTGAAGCACCAGAGTGCTCTGACAGCTAATCACCAGGCGGAACAGCGCGAAACCATTAAACAATTGCGGGAAGAACTGCAGCAACAGCGTGATCAGGCTGCACAAATTCAGGTAGAACGTTATCAGTGGTCAAAACAAAAGTTGCAGTTAGAAGAGCAGGTTAACTTTGTTAAATCTAACTCCGCTGCCACTATTGAACGCTTAACCCGTTATCGTGAACAGGCTCAGGAGCGGATTGAGCAACTGGAGCGCAAGTTGCAGGAATGTTGTTAAACCAGGTAATGTTTATTGCGGCGGGCAAGCTTTAGCCGGAGCAGCCAACAACTGCTCCGGTGTATAAGCAAAACGCTGTAACGCCTTACGGCTGGCTTCGCTTAAATTTGGATTTTCCAGCTGCAGCACCCGGCGCCGTTCGCAACGTAGCCGGTTAACGATATCGCCATAGTGACGACGAAAATGCCGTTGCACCACGCCCTCGGCATGAGCGCGCTCCAGGCCCTTTTGTAACCGCTCAGCCAGCTGTGGAAAGCTCTTCGAGACAAAAATCATCGATAACTGCGGGTAATGTAGCAATAACTGCTGTTCGGCAACTAAACCGCTGGCATGCTCGTTTTGCAAATCACGCGCTAGTTCGTCGGCGCTGCGGGCGAAACAATCAAAGCGCTGTTGCCGTACCATCTCAAACAACAAACTATACAAAGGATTGGTGACGACGGTCAGATTATTATGGCGCAATACCGCCACATCTGGCCAGTGTGTACCCTGGCCAATACTCAGGTCGGCTTTCTGCCAGTCTTGCAGATTGTGAATCGCATCAAACTTATATTGTTGTCCGCTATTAATGATACATAAGCGATAACCCAATAAGCCCTGACTCAATGGAAAATAGACCGGTAACAGGTCGCGCTCGCGCTCCGGCGATGGCGCAAACACCACCAAATGCAGCAGCTTGCCATCCTTCAATAGTTGCTCGGCCCGCCCCTGTACCATTTCACCACTAAAGGTCAGCGTTGCTGGACCATACTCTGCTTCGGTCACTTTTAACGCATATTCAATTAGTTCGCGGTGAGGTGAGGTTTCCAGATAATCGGCGGCAATTATCGGCGTAGCGGCGCCTACCGCTGGATGCTGCAATGCCAGACAACTTAAGGTTAATAACCATGAGCAAAATAAACGCATACGGATCCCTCTGTCCGAACCTAATGCCGAACCTGCTTAACACCTGCTCTCGGGGCAGCTCCTGCTGTTCTTATCACCATCTTAGACTGCTGCTGCAGAATATAAAAGCTGACGAATGATAACGACGATCTATATCAGCGCCCAACCCAACGCCAGACTCAGTATAAATACCGGCAGCGACCAATAATGAAACTCACGCCATAAACCCTGCTGCTTACTCAGCCGCAGGGCAATCAGGTTGGCCAGCGAACCTATAGCGAGCCCGAAGCCACCAACACTGACTCCCCAGCTTAAGGCCTGCCAATCATCAGTAAAATGCTGTAAAAAAATCGCTGCAGGTACATTGGAAATCAGTTGCGATAACATGGCAGCTCCGGTGTAGCTGCCTTGTGGTAATGCCAGCAGTGCCGTTGCCAGCTGTTGCATTAAAGGTAGTTGTGCCAATAAACCGAGATCGATAAACATCAGGCCGAATACCAGTAGTAATAACCAATCAATCCCGAAGACGACACTGCGTTTAGTGATTAGAAATGCAGCCAGCACCGCAGCGGCAGCATAAGGCGCTAATTGATATTCCATTGCCAGAATAAACAACGGATACCCCGGCAAGGCCCAATACAGCAAACGCCGGTTATCCAGGCTGGTGTTGTGAGGTACCTTAATACTTAAGCGGCGAGCACTAAATGCCGGGTAACTAAGCAGTATGATCAAAAGCAGCAGGCTAAACGCCAGCGGTGCCATCATTAGCGTAAACTGCCAGAAACTGTAACCAGAAGCTTGCCATAACAATAAATTTTGCGGATTACCGATCGGTGTTAAGGCTGAACCAGCGTTGACCGCCAGTGCCAGAAAGATAATTAGCCGGCCACTGGCCAGGCCGGTTAAACGGCCCAGACTTAACGCAATCGGCACCAAAATAAACAAGGCCACATCATTGGTTACCACGGCAGCCAACAGGGCAGCAAATAATAACAACAGGGCCGCCAACAGCCACTCCACATGACAGCGCGCCACCAGCCAGGCGGCAAAACGTGCCAGATAGCCGCTGTCCTCTAAAGCGCGGCTGAGCAACATTAAACCGGCAAGAGCAGAAACCGTCTGCCAGTCTACCAGCGCCAGCATGTCGCCGGGTGTAACAGGCTGCAGCCAGAGCAGAAGCGGTAGCAGTAACACTAAGGTTAGCAACAGGTAGTCTTCTGTCAGGCGGGATAAGACCAGGCGCAGCATCAGCATTGTTTGGCAGGGCTCCTGTTCCGGTTAACAGCTCAGAGTTGGCTGCTGTAGCACGTCCAGCACCACAGTATAGTTTGCCCGTGCCGGTAACTGCTGATAACTCAGTTCGGTCAGACGCTGAAAAAACAACATAAAACGTTGTAACTGTGCATCACTCATGCCGGCGCCACGTTGCTGCCACAGTTGTTGTTCTTGCCGCTGGCGCCAGCGACAAATACTTTGCCAATCCGGCGCTTTTAACCAAATCAGCGGTTTGAGTAAACAGAAGTAGTCATGATAGGCACCTGCCAGCTGCTGATTAACATATTTGCGCCAGTGAGCCTGCGGATCCTCCGCGACTTCCAGTGTATTCACTGGCCGCACCAACTCGGCTGCAGATTGCGCTTGTAATCCCAGACACCAACCTTCAACAAGCAATAGATCCAGCGTTACAGCAGGTCGGTCTGGTCGCCGCTCATCCAGTGCTTTATCGAATACCGGCAGCGCGACTGGCTGCCCGGCCATAACTTGCTGCGCATCGGCAAGCGCCTTATGAATGTCATGTGTGCCGGGCACACCTCGTTGTGCCAGTAGCGGATGCACTTGCTCAGCCAGCGCTGCGCGCCCTGTCTTTGGCAAGTAATAATCGTCCAGTGAGACACTGGTGCAGCGGATCCCCCGATATTGCAGCTCCGTTGCTAACAGCGCTGCCAAGGTACTTTTACCCGTACCCTGGGCACCACTAATCCCAATTACAGTGGGCTTGGACATTGCAGTCAGGGGCAAGGCTAAACTAAGGAGTACCTGTTTATAGGCTGCACTGGCCGGCTCAGCCAGCGCCAGTTTGGATAATTGTTGCAGTGTATCAGTAGAAAGCGGCATTTACAGACGCCCTGCCAAGCACCATTGGCAGGGCTGCGCGAGTTAATTTTTAACGCGACGGCGTAACCATGCCAGCGGTAGTAGCAGTAACAACAGGAAATTAACGGCACCACCAGAGCTGGAGTTGTCTTCTTCCTGTACTGGTGCATCAACCTGGGCTTCATTGGCAACAGGTGACAAGCCGGCTGCGGTATCTGGCCGATCATCTACCACTACGATACTCTCTATCATCACCAGATTATCCGGTGTAACAGTCTTACCGGCAGCAGCATCGGCTGCGGTGTAGTCGCGTAATGGAATACTGGTTGCCGCTCCGCCCATATTAAAGCGCTTTAATTCGGCAATTTGGTCCAGAATTTCTAAGCCTTGTGCAGAAATTTGACCAAAAACGGTAAAACCACCGTTTTGAGAATCCAGACGCGCGTCACCAGCATGGTTGTCTTTTAAATTAAAAAACCATTGGCTGGTTGCACTGTCAGGTTGCCCGTCTAATTTAGCCATAGCGATAGTGCCACGGCGGTTCGACCATTTTTTCTCATTCTTTACCGCAGGAAAAGTACGGATCGATTTTAACGGTAATTCACCGGGGTAGTACAAACCGCCGCCCTGCACCACGAAATCTGGCACCATACGGTGAATAACTGAATTGTTGTAACGTTCTGCTTCAACATATTTCAGAAAGTTAGCCACCGTTTCCGGTGTAGTCTCATCAAATAAATTGACCTCAAAATTACCGAGTGAGGTTCTGAACTCAACAATCGTCGCCTGAGAAGAGAATGACAGCGCACTGCCGACTAATAATGCCGCACCGGCGATAAGTTTTTTTGTAAATTGCATCTTGGTATCCGTTTCTGTCCCGAAGCGCCTAGCATACTGCAGATCCAAGCCCCGAGGCCAGCCATAAAAGGTGGAAAGCTAACCAGAAGTGGTCCAAGCACCTAGCTGTTAGCTAGTGCTAACGCTGTGAATGCTTTAAGGTATCCCTAATCACAATAAGTAATAAAAAGAGCCTGTTATGCTAAATACCGCTGCTAAACCCTTTGTGAGGCTGGTGGAGCGTTATCTGCCAGATCCTTATATCTTTGTGTTGTTACTGACGTTGGTGGTGTTTGCTGCCGCCATGCTGTTTGAACAACAAAGCCCGCTGGCGGTGGTCACACAGTGGGGCGATGGTTTCTGGGGTCTGCTCAGCTTTTCGATGCAGATGTTACTGGTGCTGGTAGCAGGTTATATGCTGGCCAGTACGCCACTGGTGACCGGCTTACTGAATCGTCTGGCCGCGCTGGCGAAAAGTCCGGGCCAGGCCATTATACTGGTGACACTGATTTCACTATTGGCCAGCTGGCTGAACTGGGGCTTTGGGTTGGTGGTTGGCGCCTTATTTGCGAAAGCGCTGGCACGGCAAATTCAGGTCGATTACCGCTTGCTGGTAGCCAGTGCCTATTCTGGCTTTATTGTCTGGCATGGCGGCTTAGCCGGTTCAGTGCCACTGACTATTGCCACACCCGGACACTTTAGTGAAAACCTGATTGGTTTGATTCCAACGACTGACACCATCTTTGCCAACTTTAATCTGCTGTTGGTCGCCATTCTGTTTATCGCGGTGCCGCTGGTTAACCGCTTGATGCTGCCCAAAGCCGCTGACAGCATCTATGTCGACCCGGCTAAATTGCAGGACCAACCCGCGCGAGTTGGCAGTAATGAGCGGCCGGCCGATAAACTGGAAAACAGTATGTTGCTGGCGCTGTTAGTAGGCTTTGCCGGTATCGCCTATCTGGTGCAGTATTTTGTCAAAGGCGGCAGTTTAAATCTGAATATCGTCAACTATTTGTTTATCTTTCTTGCCATAGTGCTACACGGCACGCCGCGCCGTTTACTGCACAGCTTGCAACAAGCAATTCAGGGCGGTGCCGGTATTGTAATTCAGTTCCCGTTTTATGCCGGCATTATGGCAGTCATGATTCAATCCGGGCTGGCGCAGAGTATGTCAGAGTGGTTTGTTAGTTTCGCCAGTGCCCACAGCTTACCGTTCTGGAGTTTTATCAGTGCTGGTATCGTCAATATCTTTGTGCCCTCGGGTGGTGGTCAATGGGCGGTGCAGGCACCGGTAATGTTGCCTGCAGCACTAGAGCTGGGCGCCGATGTTAATCGGGTCGCGATGGCGGTGGCCTGGGGCGATGCCTGGACCAATATGATTCAGCCGTTCTGGGCGCTACCGGTACTGGCAATTGCCGGGTTAAAAGCGAAGGACATTATGGGCTTTTGTCTGATGCAACTACTGATCAGTGGTGTCATTATCAGTCTGGTGCTGACCTTTGCCTAAGGCTTTAACCGGTGCTTAGCCCTAACCAGCGATTAAATTCGCTGGTACGGCTCTGGCTGGTTTTCAGCTGGATACCAGCCGGCATATAGAGCGTCAGAGTGTTTTTACAATAACGCTCTAAGCGCTGAATATGTAGCCCCTGCACCAGCTCACTGCGGTTAATCCGGAAAAAGCGCGCCGGATCCAGTGCCGCCTCTGCTGCCTGTAACGAAGCATAGGGCAGAAAATGTCGTTTCCCTGCCTGATCAAAGGCCATCACCAGGTTGCCATCGGCCTGCAGATACAGAATCTGTGCCACCTCCAGAAAGTAGATCTGTTGCTGCTGCCGGATTGGGATCCGTGTGACATAGGACGGCTGGGGAATGGGCAAATGTTGTAGCAGCGTTTGTAACTGCTGCGCCAGGGCGTTGTTGCCGTGTTCTGGTTTCGCGGTTAACAGCCGGAATTTCTGCCAGGCTTGTTGCAGCTTAGTCAGATCGTATGGCTTTAGCAGATAAGCAATCCCCAGTGAGTCAAACGCCGCCAACATAAAGTCATCATAAGCGGTGATAAAAATAACCGGGCAGGGCGGCGTCTGCTGTTGATAACATTGAAAAACATTGCCATCGAGCAATTCAATATCTGAAAAAATCAGATCGGCGCACTCGCCGCTGCTCAGCCAGGCCTGCGTTTCGCTGACGCTGCTAAGCTCTGCGATAACCTGTATAGGTTCCGCGATTTGCTGCAGTAAACGCTTTAGCTTACTGCGCGCCAGCGGTTCATCTTCAATAATGACGACATTAAACATGAGCATGTTCTTCCAATAAGGGCAGACTGACGCTGAACTGCTGCGTATCACGGCTGATGCGGATATTTTCACCCGATAAAAATAACCACTGCTTCGCCAGATTCGCCAGACCAACACCATTGCCTGTTACCGGTACCGGCTTGGGTTGCAGCGGATTACTGATCTCCAACCGGCCATCCCGCACCACTACCGCGACCCGTAATGGCTGCGCAGCTGAACCCTGATTATGCAACAGCGCATTCTCTAACAACAGTTGCAAACTAAAGGGGGGCAACCAATAGGTTGCGCCCTGGTCATCAGCCTTAATCTCGAGCTGATAGCCGTCGCCCAGCCGCAGCTGCATTAACTGGAAATAGTGACGGGCGAAATTCAGCTCATCGCTCAGTGGCACCAGTTGCTGCTCAGCATAACGCAATGACATCCGGTATAAACTGGCAAAGTGTTGCAAATAACTGCTGGCCTGCTCCGGCGCCACCGCAATCAACTCATCGAGAGTATTCAGCGCATTAAACACAAAATGCGGGTTCATTTGCGCCTTTAATTGCTGTAATTGTAAAGCGGCCAGCTGCTGCTGATAGTCGGCCAGCTGCTGGCGGTACGCTGCGGCCTGCTGACTATGGTGATAGGCGAGATAGAGCCCCGCATACAACACAAAATCCACGACCTGACTGAGATTGCTATGCAGCAGCGTTTCTGGATTAAAATTTCGGGCCAGATTACCAAACAGCGCTGCAATCAGCAGACCCAGAGCATTAGTAAACAACAGGTAGGCACCAAGCCCCAGCGCAAAGCTACGCAGATATATTGAATGACGGTTACCGGATGGCGCCACTTCCGCTTGCCGATTTAACCAAAACCTTAACAGCACAAAAATCAGCAGTGCGGCGGCAAAGCTGGCCAGCGGCCCCTCGGGTGTCAGCACATACCAGGACATCATACCGGCCCGCACCCGGTTGCTGATTACCAGCAGATAACTGAATACGAATACCAGTAGCAGAAAAGTGCGGTCAACCTGTAAATATCTGAGGAAAGCTTGCCACATAAAAGGTCGTCCTTGTTAAGAGTAAGGTGCCGGCGTCTGGCGCCGGCACAGTTTCAGCTTTAGTTGCTCTCGCTACCCGACCAGGTGTGCGTCACCTCGCCTTTGCTATTTAAGAACTGTAACTGCACCTGGTCATGCTCGTCTACATAAAACATGGCCCGGGGTGAACCGTCTTTTGCGAACAAAAACAAACCATTATTCTGTTCCGCAGTTTTGCCGATCAGGATCCGTGGCGCGCCACCAATTAAACCCTGCTCTTGATATTCGTTAATTTTTTTCCGTCGCTCCGCCCGATCGGTAATTTGCGCCAGCTCGCGCATAATGTCGCGGGTACCTTGCTGGGTTTCGAATTGTGGCCGGTCATTAAACGCCAGTCCGGAGCGGATAACACGTTTATCACCGCGCTTCTCATCCACGGTCAGCAGCTGCATCACCTGATCACCGTCGTACTTATCAAAGGTTAATGACATACCGGCGCTATGGCCCTGCTCATTTTTGCTGCCATCATAAATAAAGCCACCCGCTTCGATCCCCTCTTCATTGAAAAACAGCATACCGGCACGCTTTTTCCGATCTTCATTTAATACCCGGCCATTTACCTCTTCAGTAGTCGGAAAACGGGCTGTGTTAGTCAGAAGCATTTTCACGGTGCCGTCTGCTTCAATAATATTTAACCGCTCGACCGACAGGGTTTCAAACCGGGCGTCATTATTGGCTTTCATGCCTGTAGTCAGGATCACTGCTGACAAACTGAGGCTGGCTAATACGGCAACGCGCAGTAACTTTAATTCTTTTTCGATTTTCATGTTGCTGATTCCTTATGTTTGAGTACGGGAATCAGTATTGCTGGCCCGCTTTTACGCGGCCAGCCAGTTTGGATAAGCTAAGGAAATTATCGTCTAAACTAAGGATAACTGGTCTTAAGCAACACGCTGTTCGTACAAAGCACAGTGTTACAACGCCAGGTGCGAGAGGGTACTAATGATGTTACGGCGATTTTTGTTCCATCTTCTTTGGTTAGCCGCTATCGCTAACTGCAGTGCAGCAGTTGCCAAAGCAACCACTGAGCAAACCCAGCTGACGCTGCACACCGAAACCCTGGTGCTAGGTGCCGGTTGTTTTTGGGGGGTGGAAAAGCGCTTTGAGGCGATGCCAGGGGTGTTGGATGTGCAGGCCGGTTACGCCGGTGGTAAAGGAGTCAGGCCGGTTTACCGTGAAATTACCCAACGCCGGCATCAATTTAACCCGAATAATCACGCCGAAGTGGTAAAAATTGAGTTTCAGCCAGAGCTGATTAGTGCCAGGCAATTGCTGCAACAATTCTATGAAATGCACGACCCAACCCAGCAAAACCGCCAGGGTAACGATGTTGGCACCCAGTACCGCTCGGTTATTTTTTATCAGAATGAGACACAAGCCGCGCTGGCCCGTGAGATCACCGCAGAATATCAGGCCTTACTCACTGCGGCCGGCTACGGCGCCATTCAAACACAAATTATCCCGCTACCGCAGTTTTATCCAGCCGAGGACTATCATCAGGATTATCTGGCGAAAAACCCGAATGGCTACTGCCCGGACCACGCCACCGGCGTACGCTTTGCCGATAGTCCTGAGCCTGTGATCGCTGCGGTAGATAACAGCGCGCTGCTGACCGATAAACATATTGTGCTGTTAGATGCGCCGGACTGTCCGTACTGTGAAAAGTTTAAAGCTGATGTGGTTAAGCACTATCAGGGCGCCATTCCGCTGCATTTGCGCCGCGCCAGCCAGCTACAACAACTGCAGCTGAAAACCCCGACCTTTGCCACACCTACACTGTACTTTTTGCAGGATGGGGTTGAAGTGCTGGGTATTCAGGGCTATCTGGCGCCGGCAGACTTTTACCGGGTGCTGGGACATTTTCAGCTGGGAGAGCAAAGCGAAGCCTATAAAGTGGCCTTTAACAGTGGCACCGACAGGCCGTTTTGCCAGCAATATGAGCAATTTCGTAATACGCCGGATGGGGTCTTTATCGATGCGTTAAGTGGCGCACCGTTATTTGATACCCGTGACCGCTTTAACTCGGGTACCGGCTGGTTATCGTTTCGTAAACCGGTGACGGGTGCCGTCACAACGCGGCCGGATTACAGCCATGGCATGGTTCGTACCGAAGTGCTGGCCGCCATATCCGGCATTCATCTGGGCCATGTGTTTAACGATGGACCGAATGGCAGCCCCCGTTATTGTATTAATGCGACAGTGCTGGAGTTTGTGGCGCGCTGACCACCAGAGTCCACAAAAGGAGCCTGCCGCCGGATAGCGGCAGGCTTAACGCGGTTATTCTTCGACTTTAAACAGACAGTGTTTGGCAAAGTCGGCCGCTTCATTCGCGGTCCAATCGCCTTTGGGCTTCTTCTCCATTGCTTCACACCATTTTTTTGAGCCGACTTCCGGCGCACATCCCACCAAAAACAGACTACTGACTACCACTAGCGCTAACAGTTTTTTCATCGTTGACTCCCTTGCTGACCTCTGATGCTGCAGCCTGTTGCGGGCTGCCCGTTGCTACTCACATGGCTATTGTATAGTGACCGCCACTGAATTGCGGCTGAATCTTATCGATTACCATTTCAGCCCGGTCACCTCCTCATGTTGCAACAACCAGGCTTTTTTATCCAGCCCGCCGGCATAGCCGGTCAAAGTACCGTTAGCACCAATCACCCGATGACAGGGTACAATAATCGCCAACGGGTTTTTACTGTTGGCCAGTCCTACCGCCCGCACACCTTTTGGATTCGCAATAGCGATAGCGATATCACGATAGCTGGCGGTGCGACCATAGGGTACTCCGGTCAGGGCGCGCCAGACCTGCTGCTGAAAGGCGGTGCCGCTTGCGGCCAGCGGTAAATCAAATTCGGTCAGTTCTTTGCCAAAATAGGCAGCCAGTTGCGTTTTGGCCGCCAGCAGCAGCGGTTGCTCACTGCAAGGCTGTGTCGCCGCAGTACAAAAGCTGACAGCCGTCAGACCTTGCTCGTTAGCCGCAATTTCAATCAGTCCCAACGGACTGGGCAGATAGTTGTAATACATCTTCACTCTCCTATTCAGCCAGCGGCGGTTTTGCCAGCGACTGCCACAACTGCAGGGTTAAATAACTACGCCAGGGCCGGCCACTTTCTGCAGTGAACGCCAGCTCAGTTTGCTGCAGGGCGTTCTTAATACCGGCATCACCGGCCAGCCAGATATCCGGATCGCCCAAACCGCGCATCCGGGCGTACTGGCAGGTCCAGGGGCCAATACCTTTTAGCTGTTGCCAGCGGTCGATATTATCCGGCTCGGTATCATGCAGTATATGTTCACTAAAGCGACGCAAGGTATCCCGCCGCGCCTGTGGCATTTTCAAAAAACCTAATTCACTACCGGCTATTGCTTGCGCAGTAGGAAAGAAACGCGGCGCCTCCACCAGAGTAGCCGCCGTGCTACAGGGTTCACCCAGCTGCTGTACCAGCGTATTTAATAGCTGCCGGGCGGCCTGCACGCTAACTTGCTGCCCGAGAATTGCCCGCACTCCAGCTTCAAAAGGGCTCCATAAACCGGGTAAGCGCAGACCCTGACAATAGCCGGGTAACCTGGCCAACTGCGGGGCCAGATGCTGCTCGACCTGATTAATATCTACGTCCAGATCGAACAGGCGTCGGATCTGTTGCAATACGGCCGGCAATACCGGCCAGTGATCCAGCTCCAGCTGCAGCCGAAAACGGTGTAAATCGGGCTGATGATACAACGTAAAATGGCCCTGAGCCTGCCGCAAAGTAAAGGTTCTGCCGTAATAATCATTGCCAGCCCATTCCACCCCCGCTAATAACCGCGCCTGCAGAAATTGTCGTAACTGCTGCCAGGCAAAAGGCGGGCGATAGGCTAAAAACAAGCTAATACCGCTTGTAGCTGGCAGCTCACGCTTGCGAATTTCACCGGGGCTGAGTTTCAGGATCTGTTTACACTGCGCATTAAAACTGCGGATACTCTGAAAACCACTGGCCAGCGCCACGTCAGTCACCGGCAGGGCGGTACTTTGCAGCAATTGTTTCGCCAGCAGCAGTTGCTGCAATAACGCATAGCGTTTGGGTGACAGTCCCAACTGGCGGTTAAACAGTTGCCGTAAGTAACGCTCGGAGACACCCAGCCGAGCGGCCAGTGCCGGCATCGCGCCCTGCTGCAAGGCACCTTCGTCAATCAAGCGCAGTGCCCGAGTCAGGGTGCTGTTTGTGCCACGCCAGGCTGCGGATCCGGGAGCGCTGTCTGGCCGGCAACGCAAGCAGGGACGAAAACCGGCAGCAAGCGCTGCGACGGCTGAGGGGTAATACCGGACATGCTGCTCTTTGGGTGCCGGCGCCGGACAAATATTGCGGCAAAAAATCCCGGTACTGGTTACCGCAACAAAGAAGCGGCCATCAAAGCGCGCATCGCGTGCTAAGCGGGCCTGCTGGAAAATTTGCAACTCTGTCTCAGAAAAAACCATAACCGGCTCCGGTAACGAATTGGCCTCAGTATAACCAGAAGCGGCGAAATCACTGGCAGTTTTCGGCACTGATTAGCTATCGCACCGCTGCAAGCACCTCACTGCGGATAACCGGTGATCACGCGGATTTTCTGATACAGGGGCTTTAACTGGCGGTACATTTTTAAATACACCTCGCGATACAGGCGTTGATATTGCGCCGCCACGGCCGGCTCTGGTAAAAAACGCTGCGGGCTTTGACACATCGCCTGCTGCGCCTGCCTGAAATCCGCATAGCGCTGTAACCCAACCATGGCAGTGATGGCAGCGCCCAGTGCTGAGGTTTCACTGGTATGCGGCCTTTCCACCGGTAAATTAAATACATTGGCAGTCAGTTGCAGAATTTGCTCGCTTTGCGCGCCGCCTCCCGATACCCGCAGCCGCTGCATCTTTACGCCATTGCGACGCTCTAAACGCTCGCGGCCTTCGAGCAAGGCATAGGCCAAACCTTCAATCAGCGCCCGGTAGACATGCGCCCGCTGATGCACATCACCAAAGCCAATTAAGGCGCCCTTGGCTTCCGGCCCCGGCTCGCGAATGCCGGGTGACCAGTAAGGCTGCAACATTAAGCCCATACTGCCGGGCGGTACAGCTTTGAGCAGTTCATCAAACAACTGCTCGGGCGCGATGCCCAGCACCGCCGCTTCCTGCTGCTCCTGCAAACCAAACTGGGTTTTAAACCAACTTACCAGCCAAAAGCCGCGGTAAATCATCACTTCAGTATTGTAATATCCGGGTTGAGCCGCAGGGTAAGCGGGTAACCAGGGGCCGGGTTCTATATAGCGCCGATTGGCTGTGCTGATGGTGGCTGTAGTGCCATAGCTGATACAGCCGGTATCGGGCGTTAGGCCGCCAGAGCCCAAGACTTCGCAAGCCTTATCTGCCGCAGCAGCAAACAGCGGGATCCCGGCAGGCAGTCCCAACGCTTGCGCAGCGCTGCCGGTCAGCTTGCCCAATTCCGTGGCTGGGGGTTTTAATGGCGCCAACTGCGCTGGTTTTAACGATAACGCCTGCCACTTCCAGCTAAAACGGCTGGCCCAGCCCTGTTGTTGAAAGTCAAAGGGCAGGTAACCAACCTGGGCCGCACTGCAATCCACCAGCTCCCCGGTCAGTTGTAAGGTCAGGTAACCGGAGAGCAAGACATAATGGGCGGTCTGTTGCCACAGTTGTGGCTGCTGCTCAGCGAGCCAGTTTGACGGCGCCCGGCGCTGAAAACGCTCGACGATTGCCGTAATACCCATTAGCCAGAACAGACTGCGCCAGCTACCAAGCCGGGGCAACACTGTGGCCGAGCGCTGATCTAACCACAAAATAGCAGGGCGCAGCGGCTGCTGGTCTTTATCCAGACAAATCATGGTGCCACGTTGGGTGGTAAGAGTAACGGCCGCAATGTCGCTGGCTGCGACCGGACTGTGCTGCCACAAATCGGCACAGGCTGCACTTAAGGTTTGCCAATACGCACTGACCGGCAACTCCGCCATACCGGGCTCAGGTGAGTGATACGGCGGCATCGCCTGCTGACCTTTGGCGATAATATTGCCGCTGTCGTCGACAATAATGGCGCGGACGCTTTGGGTACCAAAATCCAGCGCCAGCACATAACACGGAGTCTGCTGCATTGTTATTGTTATCAAAATGACCCGTCAGGTATCCGGTACTGTAGCCTAAAGCCAGCCGGTAACCAAGAGTGTGGTGTTAGCAGCCAAGCAGATAAATTATCACTAATGCTATTGATAATGATTATCAATACTGTATTATTTGCAGCCATCTTAGTCAGGGCCCGGTTGTAGCAAACACTGCGGCCAAACTTTTATCAAGGAGACTGCATCAATGAAGTATTCGTTACTTGCCGCCAGCCTGTCGGCTGCGCTGATTGGTCAAGCGGCAGCCGCCGCCCCGGCTCCGGTAAGCCCGGAAGAGCAAGAAATTGAGGTGATCACGGTGAAAAGCCAACGCGGCCTGATTTCGTATGTCAGTGCCTCGGGCGCGAAATCGGATACACCTATTATCGAAACTCCGCTGTCAGTATCAGTGTTAACGGAAGAACGGATTACGGATCTCGGTGCCTTGACTGTGCAGGATGCCCTGGGGTATGTCGCGGGCTTGTATAACGGCCCTTATGGTTTAGATACCCGCGGTGATTGGGCGCAGATCCGCGGCGTATCACCGGTGCAGTATTTGGATGGCTTAAAGTCGCTATTCGGTTTTTACAATAACGTCCGGATTGCTCCGTACGCTCTGTCACAAATTGAGATCCTAAAAGGTCCAAGCTCAGTGCTTTATGGTCAGGGATCGATAGGTGGTATTGTGAATCTGGTCAGTAAAAAACCGGAACCGGTACCCAGTGGTCAGGTGTGGCTGCAACTGGGTAACTATTCCCGGCAGCAACTGGCCGCTGATTGGACAGGCCCACTCAACAGCGATGCAGCAGTTCAGGGGCGCCTGGTTGCACTTTGGCGTGACAGTGACACTCAAACCGACTTTGTACCGGATAACAGCAAAGTGCTGGCGCCTTCGGTCAGCTGGCAGCTCAGTGACGCGACGAAACTGACGGTACTGCTAAACTGGCAGCAAAATGAATCTGGCTCCAGCACCCAGTTCTTCCCGCACAAAGGAACAATACTGGCCAATGAGTTTGGCCAGATCCCAAGTAACCGCTTTGTGTCTGAGCCTGGCTTCGACAAATATGATACTGAGCAGGTGGCACTAACCACTATCCTGGAACATGACCTATCGGCCGACTGGCAACTGCGTTTTGCCAGCCGCTACAGCGACAGCCATGCTGACTATCGCACTATGTATGGTTGGCCACCGGTACTGCAAGCCGATAATCGCAGCGTCAATCGGGTGGTGTATTTAAGTGACGCCACGGCCCGCGCCCTGACCAGCGATCTGCAATTACATGGCAAATTAGAAACCGGCCTGATCGAACACAATCTGGTGGTCGGTTTTGATTATCAAAACGCTTACACCGACAATGACTCCTACTACGCCGCAACCGGTGGCTTGCTGGATTTATATAACCCACAGTATGGTCTGGTTGCTAATTTGCCGACAACCGCAGATCTTGTCGATTATCCGTCCAGTAAAACCTATCAAAGCGGGCTTTATCTGCAAAATAATATGAAAATTGCCGAAAAGTGGCTACTTTCTGCAGCGCTGCGCCGCGACAAAGCCACCACCAATCCCGAGCTAACCGCTGCCGCCAGTCAATATGCTACAACCGGCCGGCTCGGGTTAATGTACTTGTTCGAACAGGGTATTTCGCCCTACATCAGTTACAGTGAGTCGTTCGAACCTTTACTGGGAACGGATGCCTTCGGTAAAGCCTTTGTGCCCAGAACCGCGGAACAAATTGAAGCAGGGATCAAGTATCAGCCAAAAGGTACTGAACATTTGCTTACGGCAGCTGTGTTTGAGATCACTGAACAAAACCGCACTACCAGTCTGGCTGCCGGACAGTTAAATGATCCGGCACTGATTAATCCAAATGGTCAGATACAAAGCGGCGAGGCAACAGCAAAGGGTGTGGAGCTGGAAGCTCAACTGGCCTGGCGTGATCTGGATATTTATGCCAGCTATGCCTTTATTGACGCCTATGTCAGTCGCAGTAACCGGATTGGCGAGCAAGGCGCAACCCTGGCCGCGCAACCGGAGCAACTGGCCTCAATTTGGGCAACCTGGCGTCCGGCAGCACTTGATGGTTGGCAATTTGGCGCTGGCGTACGTTATGTTGGTGAAACGTCGGACGGCACCGCTTTTGTGCAACAAAATGGCGTGGTGTTAAATCAACCCCTGACGACAGCGTCCTACACCCTATTTGATGCCATGCTGGGTTACGATTTCGGTCGTTATAGTGTCAGCCTGCAAGCACATAATTTAACTGATAAAACCGTTATCACTTCCTGCCTGGCCCGTGGCGACTGCTTCTATGGCCAACAGCGAACCCTGACCGCTAACTTACGTTACAACTTCTGATAAGAGGATCGCCACTGGCTCAGCAGTGGCGACCTTACATCAAACATTAATTGATAATGATTTCCATTAGCGCTACGATTATGTAAATTTCCTAGGTGTTCCTGTTATGGCAAAACTGACTAATCGATTCTGGTTTCAGTTACACGGCTGGTTTTCCTTACCCGTGTGGTTGATCTTTTGCTTTGTGTGCCTGACCGGCACCGTCGCCGTCTTCAGCCATGAACTAACCTGGCTGACCAACCCGGCAGCACGGGCCGGTAATCCGGATAACTTACCCGCCCGGCCGATACCAGAGCTGGTTGCCCGGGTGCAGCAACAATTCCCGACTGCAGATATCAGTACCGTAATGGTGTTCGAACCCTATTTAGTGCATGTGGTGGCCTTTACCGATCACGATAAACCTTACGCGCTGGCTTACATTAATCCGTACAGCGGAGAAATTCAGCAGGTAAATCAGGGACAAACCTTTATCGGGTTTATGCGTAGTTTGCATGGCTGGTTACTTTTTCCCTGGCAAAACGGCTACAGTGTTGGCTACTATCTGGTATCGGCCATGGCAATTGTGATGCTGGGCGCACTGATCACCGGGCTGATAGTTTACAAAAATTTCTGGCGCAGTTTTGTAAGACCCCAGCTGCGCTGGCGGCAAGGTAAAAAGACCTTACTCACTGATTTACACCGACTGGCGGGTGTCTGGTCTATCTGGTTTTTACTGCTGATGAGTGCAACAGGTTTGTGGTATTTAACACAAGCGGTGCTCTGGCACGCCGATATTGATATTGAACCGCATACCCCCGTGGTGTCCGCTGCCACACTGCCAAACTCGGCAGATGCCCGCCGGCTGGATTTGGCAGCAGCCTTAGACATCGCGCAACAGCGTTTCCCGGACTTCCAGCCCAGTTATTTACTGTTACCGGAACACCAGCGTGGTATGTATACCCTGATGGGTGGTGGCGACCACATTTTTTATGACAGACTCGCTTACACCCTGAGTATTAACCCCTGGACCGGTGAAATCGCCAGCGAAAAATCCCCGGCCAATATGAACACCTGGCAAACCATTATGCATCTGGCAGATCCGCTTCATTACGGCACCCTGGCAGGACTGTGGACCAAAACACTGTGGTTTATCTTTGGCCTGTTGTTAACCGGCATGTCGATCACCGGCTTTTTGTTGTGGCATGGCCGTACCCAATACGCAATTCGCCGCAGTCGTCACACCACTGATTTGAGCGAGGCCGACTATGAAGCATCCTGATTCGTTCTGGCAACGTTATCGCTACTATCTTAGCGGTATCGTATTACTGTTTCCCCTTTGGTATTTTTATCAGGCGTTACATCCGCAGTTTCCGGCACCCTGGCCAAGCCAGCAACTGGGGCCCTTTACCATTGCGCCGATGCCGCTTAATCTTAAGCCACCTTATATTCATCATGACCAATATCTGAAAGATTTTTATCTGGCATTCCAGCAGGGCGATGTGGCACAGATCCGTCAGGGCTATGTCAATCTTGGCCCCGAGGCGCTGCCGCTAGGGCAACTGCAACAAGCCGCCGACGGTATATTACATGGCAGCCGGCATGGTCAGCATGTTCATGCGATAGCGCCCGCGACTCTGGATGAGGGTGATAAATTGTGGTTAACCATTGAAACTTGGGAAGGCGAGATACTCATTGCCAGCTGGGAGTTACCGGTGGCGCTACTGACCACACTTTAGGCGGCTCAACCTGCCGGGTTGGGACGACAGGTTGAGCCTGACGCAGCTTAGTGCTTCGCATCCAGGATTTTTTGTAGCTCTAACAACTGCTCTTTAGTGAGCTCGGCGCTCTCCAACAGCCGTTTGATTGCTTCAAAGCGGTGGCCGGCAGCGTCAGCGCGAATTTTGATGATTTTTTGCTCCAGCGGTTGACCATCCGCATCCAGCACCATCACCCGCCGGACGCCGTTCTCCTCAATGATTTCGACATTTTTTGGCAACGGCGGCAGCGGTGGTAACGGAGCCTTGGCCAGCAGCGCTTCCAGCCGTGCCGCCTGCTCCGGTGCTAACTCTTGCAGTAAGGCTTGCCACTCAGCGCTTTCCCGCCAGTTGCTGCCGCTAAAACGCAGCTCGCGCTTCTCGCCATCCTGCAACACCACAATACGGGTTTCCTGCTCTTTGCTCACTTCCGGTGCCGGCTCTGCCTGGGCTTTTGGCATAGCACAGCCGGTTAATAGGGCGATCAGGGTCGCTAATAAGGTTACACGCATAACTTAATCTCCTGTTGATTGGGCCAACTGCTAATGAAAGTTTAATGCCATAATTTTTATCATTGTAATTCATAGTGTTACAGTATTGCCGTTATCTGTTATCCTGATATCGGCACATCAGTTTCCCCATTTCGGCAGATCTGAGAGCGTCACCTTAATCACACTTTCGCTAAGCAGCTGATTAAACATATAAAGTTCTTACTGGGCAAAGTGGTATAAGCTTTGTAAGCTAAAACTATTATCAAAGTACGCAGGACCTCGTTATGTCAATCCGCTGGGCGCTGAGCCTGGGTATTATTTGTTTACTGGCGTTAATGGCGCTTGGCCAAATCTGGCTGTTACAACGGCTGGAAAATCAGTTGGCACAGCAGGTTACAGAACAAAGTACCGAAATTACCCGGGTAGTATTGTCGCAAACCGCAGCCAATCTGGAACAACTGGCATGGGCACCATTACCACCCGTACCACCGGCTCCTGCGGCCCGACCGCGGGTCGAGATTATTGAAATTGAGCATCAGGGTAAACAGCTGGATGTCCGGCTGATCAATGATCAGATGCGCCAGGCCGAGCTGGCCCGCGAGGCAGCGCAGCGTATTCGCACCCAGATTCAACCTGAACAATTAAAACAACAACTGGAACAGTTGCAACTGCGCCGCCAGCAGGCGAGAAGTACACCGCTGTTAGCCGAATTTAGCCGCTACGCGATGCTGCTGATCGTCAGTACCACCTTGCTGGCGATACTGATCGCACTACTACTGGGGCATCGTCTGATTAAGCCGTTACAGCATCTGGTACAGGGGTTTCGGGCTTTACAGCAAGGCCAGCTTGGACAGCAGGTGCCGGTCAGCGGCTTAAGCGAGTACCGTTATGTTAGCGACCAGTTTAACCAGATGAGTGTCCGGCTGGCCGAACTGGCCGAGCAAAGCCAACGGCTGCAACAGCAACAACATCTGGCGGAGCTGGGCGAAATCAGCCGCGGCATGGTGCATGCGCTACGCAACCCGCTGCACACCCTGAACCTGTTATTGGAGCAGGTTGCCAGCAGTGATGACCCTGCGTTACGTCAACGCTTAACTGAACAGGCCGAGCGCAAGATGCAGCATATCAACCGCAGCCTGACCGCAATGCTGACGCTAAGCTGTGCCGATATTGAGCGCAGTAAGCTGGTGGCGCTAAAGCCGGTACTACAGGACTTACTACTGGAATTTAGCTCAGACCAGAGCTGGATCCGCTTAGCCGGTGATCTGGAGGCGCGGTTGCCGGGCGCAGAAACTGAGCTTAGAACCATTTTACATTCGTTACTGGCCAACGCCGTTGAGGCCAGCCCGCCTGGCGGCGAGATTACGATTGAGGTCAGGGAGCAGCCAACCGCACTGCAAATTCAGATCCGGGATCAGGGCCCGGGGCTGGATCCGGTTATTGCCAGCCGCTTATTTCAGCCACATTGTTCCGGCAAAGCCGAAGGGGCTGGCATGGGGCTGTATTTGTGCAGCCGTTTACTTAAACTCTATTATCAGGGCAAAGTGCAGTTACACAATCATCCGCAAGGCGGCTGCGTAGCAACACTCACCTTTCACAGGACACAACAGCATGACTGAGCGGCTACTGGTAGTGGAAGATGATGCGCAGCAGCGTCAATTGCTATGTGAGTTACTACGTGCTGAGGACTATCAGGTACAGAGCGCTGACAGTGTCGAAACTGCGATTCTGGCCCTCAAGCAACAGCCGCTGGATTTGGTGTTATGTGACTGGAAACTGGGTCAGGGCAGTGGCCTGCAGGTACTGCAGTACCTGCGCCAGCATTATCCGCAGCTGGGCTTTGTGGTTGCTACGGCCTATGGCTCGGTCAGCCATGCGGTAGAAGCCATTCAGGCCGGCGCCGACGACTACCTGACCAAGCCATTTAAACGGCAGGAGCTGTTGCTGGCAATCAGCAAGGGCCTCAGTGCCTGGCGGTTACGCCAGCAAAATCAACAACTCACCGAACAGTTAAGCGAGCAGCAGCAACTTGTCGAGCTAATTGGCCATGCGCCCTGTATGCAGCAGTTGTTTCAGCGCATTAATCGTATCAGCGCCAGCCACGCCACTGTGCTGATCAGCGGCGAAAGCGGTACCGGCAAAGAGCTGGCTGCCCGTGCGCTGCATCAGTTGTCCGGGCGCAAGGGTCCCTTTATCGCTATTAACTGCGGTGCGATTCCGGAACAACTGGCCGAGGCTGAGCTGTTCGGTGCCGAAAAAGGCGCCTATACCGGTGCTCATCAGAGTAAAGCCGGGAAATTTGAAGCCGCTAATGGCGGCACCCTGTTTCTGGATGAAGTGGCCGAGTTACCGGCTGCGCTGCAGGCCAAACTGTTGCGACTGTTGCAGGAAGGTAAGGTCACGCGGCTGGGTAGTCATCAGGAAATTAGCCTGGATGTGCGGCTTATTGCAGCCAGCCATCAGGATCTGGCCCTGGCGGTGCAGGAAGGTCGCTTTCGGGAGGATTTGTTTTACCGCTTAAATGTGGTGCCACTGCATATGCCAGCATTGCGCGAACGACGGGAAGATATCCCGCGACTGATCCAGCATTTTTTACAAAAAAGCCAGCAACGCTATCAGCTGCCGGCAGCAGAGCTGAGTAAAGCCGCGCTGCGCCAACTAATGGACTACCCCTGGCCCGGCAATGTGCGTGAACTGGCAAACCGCATTGAGCGTTTTGTATTACTGGCAGATGAGCGCGAGCTATTAGCCGATCTTAACACTGCAGCTACCGTCAGCAGCGGCTTTGTATTACCGGCGGAGGGCCTGAACTGGCAACAACATGAGCGCGACTGCCTGCTACAGGCGTTATCGCGTAGCAACGGCAACCGCGCCCAGGCAGCCAAACTACTGCAGCTACCCTATAAAGCATTTTTGTACCGGCTGGAGAAATATCAGCTTGGCTAAAATCAGACCGTCCTGCTAAGGTAAAGTCTTTGCTTGTCGCGGAGGCTTATGGCAGCCATTAACCCCAATCGTCAGCTGGCACAGGCCATCAGCAGGTTACAGAAGCAACTGAATCAGGTTGCGGATAAAACAGCCCTGATGGCAGTACTGGAGCAACTGGCCCTACTACCACAACCGATCCGCTATTCTTTTAAGCAGCGCGCTTATCTTTGCAGCGCGGGGCTGTTACTAAGCCTGCTACTGGCTGTACTGACCTATCAGTTACAAAGCAGTGTCGTGCTGTATTATGCCGCAGCTATCCTGGCACTGTGCAGTGTCGTACCGCTACTGGCTGCGCTTTACCATTTACAGCAGTTAAAACGCTTTACTGAGCATTTGTACTGGAAAAATGCGCTACTGGATAACAACTTATCGGAGCTGGCCAACACGGACTGGCCAAACGTCACCCGCAGTTGGCAGCAGCAGTTTGCCGAGTTCCGGCGAGGTAATCATCAGCGGGAATTCCGCCAGCTTATCCGCGGCCACTTCAGCGGCGCCGAACATCAATTTAGTTACCACTACTGGCATTTTCATTATGTAAATAAACGCACTCAGGTAACGACTAACAGTAAAGGTCAGGTGCAAACCCGTACCGTATACGACCACTTTGACCGCTATGGCCTAATTATCCCTTTTGCCTATTGCCGCGATCTCTTTGTGACGTCCTTTGCCGCTGACGGCATTACTGGCGAACGTTATACCAGCGACTCTGGTCGCTTTAATAAGATCTTTCAGGTGCGGGCCGCCGAACCGATGCAAGCAGCACGGTTTTTAAAACCAGCGGTGATAGTGGCGCTGGAGCAACAAGCCCGGCAGTTGAAACAACTTAATCTGGCCTTTAGTCATGACGGACAGCTTTGTATCAGCTTTGCTGACAACGATATGTTGCAGAGTAAAGCCCCTTGTGGTCTGGATCAACTGGCGCAATTCAGGCACAGTATCGAACAACCAACTGCACTGCCCAAGCTCAGCCAGCTGTTAGCGACAGTGCATCAGCTACTGCGGCATTCAGACAGTAACTTTTAGGAGCAGCACCATGGGACTGGGTATTCTAATCGGCATCGTCAGCATCGTTTTGATTATGGTGGTGGTCATTTATAACGGCATTATCACCCGGATGAATGCCGTCGAGCGCGGCTGGGCGAATGTGATTACTCAGGAGCGGCAGAAGAATAAGATGATCCCGCATCTGGAGCAGGTGACTGAACAATTTAAACAGCATGAAATGGGGTTACAAAGCAGTATTGCCGAACTACGTTCCGGCTTAGCGCGTTTACAACCCGGCACTATCGATACCGCCACCTTGCAACAGGTTGAAGGTAGCACCCAAAAACTATTGCAGGGTTTAACTGTAGCGGTAGAAGCCTATCCGGAACTCAAGGCTTCTGAAATCTTTAACAACCTGATGCGTGAAATCGCCGAACAGCAAGAAAATATCGGTGCCGCGATCCGTATTTTTAACCAGAATGTGGAAGACTTTAATAATGGCATCGAAGTCTTCCCCAATTCACTGGTAAATACCCTGCTCAACAAAAAAACCCGGGTAACGCCGTTTCACGATAGTGAAGCTGAAGCGGGTTTTGAATATAAATTGAAATAATGTTACCCATGAAAAGCCAGTATCGAGGGTGTAAGCTGGTGGTTGTCACCTTTGCCCTGGATGACTGTTGTTGTTTTATTAATTTTGTTTTTCGGAATTTCTAACTGAAACGCCAGATTACTTTCGGTGCCCATGTACGATGAAAATTACGTATTTTCTCCAGTAAGGCGTTTAAATGACCAAACTGCGACTATCGCCAATAGAATGCTACTGCTGGTAAGTAGTAACAGATGAATCGACAGCGCATGCCCCTGATCCATACCGATCACTTTCAACCCTATTTGTGACAGATGATAACTTGGCCAAATCCAGCCGGCTTGCTGCAGCAACATCGGCAACATCTGAATCGGTAACCACAGACCCGATAACAAAGCCATCGGCAGATACACTAGATTAACCACCGCAGGGGCAGCTTTATCACTGAGGGTTAACCCTAAAATCAGGCCAATTAAGGCAAAAGGCAAGGTGCCCAGTAATAACACCACCGCCAGTAATAACCATTGTCCAACGGCCAACCTTACGCCGCCAAACAGCGCGGCAATGCTAAACATAAGCACAATAATCGCCAGTGAAAACACCAGAGCGGTCGCAAATTTTGCCAGCAAATAGGCTGGCACTGGCATAGGTGACAAGCGCTTTAAGGTTAACCAGCCATGAGCCCGGTCGCTGGCAATATTGATGGCAAAGTTAAACATGGCCGGACCCATAATACCAAAGCAACCATAGGTCACCAACATATAGGCGCTCGCGCCGCCGCTGTTAAACAGCACACCAAAAAATACATAGAACACCACCGGAAAGGCTAAGGAAGGAATGACAAAAGCCGGGGTACGCAAAATGCTCAGCAGATCGTACCAGGCTTCTTTTCGATAGATAGCTACGGTGTTCATGCGGCTTGCTCCTGTTGCGTTGCAGGGGTTTGGGTAAGGTGTAAAAAGGCTTGCTCTAAGGCGACGGGCCGGACTTCTAAATCAGTAACCTGCTGATCTGCATCTAATAAAGCACGCACCGTTTGTTCAGCATGGCGACTATGTAAGGTGATCTGCTGTTGTTTACGGCTAACTTGCAATACCGCTGGCAATAAGGCCAGCTCCGCATCCGTTAAGCGGCTGCGACAACGCACCACTTTGTATTGCATTAGGGCTTTTAATTCTTCCGGACTGCCTTTGGCCACAATCCGTCCCTGATGCAACACCGCAATGCTATCGGCTAATTGCTCGGCTTCTTCAAGATAGTGCGTGGTTAACACTACAGCGACGCCTTGCTGCCTGAGCTGTTTCACCTGTTGCCATAATGCCTGTCGCGCCTCGACATCCATACCCAAGGTCGGCTCATCGAGAAACAGTAGCTTAGGCTTACCTGCTAATGCTAAAGCAAACAACAAACGCTGCTTTTGTCCGCCAGATAAGTTACCAAATCGTTGTATGGCATGGCTTTCCAGCCCTGCCAACTGCACCAGCTCGGCAGCGCTGTAGCCGTGTGCATAGTAACTGCTAAATAAATCGCACTGTTCATACACGCTAAGATTGGCGCTTAAGCTGCCGATTTGCATCATCACCCCAAGCTGCTGGCGTAACGCCTGGCTGCGCGTTATACCCTGCTGCTGGTTGCCAAAAAGCCGGATCTCTCCACTATCGGCTTTTACCAACCCTAGCAGGGTTAAGATTAAGGTGGTTTTACCGGCACCATTCGGGCCAAGCACACACAGCACCTCACCGGCAGCCAGTGAGATATCTACGCCAGCCAGCACGGTGTTACTGCCATAAGCTTTAGTTAAGCGTTGAACATCCAGTGGCAACATCGTCATTACTCCCCGCTGATAAGGTGCGTTTGCAGGAACTGGCTGATCTGCTGGTTCAGCCAGTCTGGGGCGTCTGCCATAATAAAGTGCTTGGAGTCTGCCGCAAACGCAAAGCGATGGAACTGTGCCGGAGCACTAGCTAACTGCTTTTCATAATTAGCCTGCACTTCTTGCGGTGTGCTGTAAGGTGCGCCATGTTGTAAGGCGCCTAACGTCAACACCGGTACGCGGAGATTAGCCAGCTGTGGCCTTAAATCTGCCTGCATTAATTCACCCATTACCCGGCCAGAGGTCATGCCGTCAGAGCGGAACATATCGTTGACGATACGCTGATGCCAGCTTTCATTGTTTGCCATACCTTTAGCCATCAGCATCGGATCAAAACTGGCAGGTGCCGTTTGCGGTGTGTCGGTGTTACGCGCGGCACTTTCCGCAAACAGCACGCCTAAAGCGGGTAAGCCATCGACATTAATGGCACCACCGATTTGCTCTGGAGCACTGGTAGCCAGGGCTAACGCCAGATAGCCGCCTAAAGAATGGCCTACCACAACCGGTTTGGTTAATTGTTGGCGTTGGATGTAATCCAGGATTGCCTGCTGTTGCGTGACTAAATAACTTTGTCCCCACGCCTCAGCGGAGAGGGGTTTCACCCCTGCGAAACCGGCCAGCGTAAAAATATGCAGCTGGTAGTGGTCCTTTAACGCACTGATGGTACTTTCCCAAACATCAGCGGAAGAGGCCAAGCCCGGAATAAGCAGAATTGCCGGACCTTCACCCACCACCCTTACCTCAAAACAGGCACAGGCTGATTGAGTGTCCAGAGCTGCGACCTTATGATCTGCTGCGGTTTGAGTTGCCGCCACTGGACTCACTGTCGTTAGCCCCAGTGCCAGTGTTACTGTAGTTACCGAAAAAAATGTCTTAAGTTTGCTTGTTATGTTCATGGCCGCTTCCTCATCGTTAATGCACACCTTAGTGCTGATGAGTGCAGTCTAGTCTGCAGCAGTGACTGGCACCGCTCACTTTTGTCAGCACTTTCGGCTGACAACTGCCATTAGAAAAGATGATCTTTGTCACTTACTGCCGCAGCAAAATATTCGTTAGACTGTAGCGGCATATGTCAGGCTCAGGACGCATCATGGCGAACACTATATCGAACCAGGAACTGCTGCAAAAAAAGCTCAGTTGGGTTTATCTGTTTAATTTGATCTTTTTCTTTATTCCGCTGTTTACTGTCCGTTTTCTGTGGTGGCAGTATCTGTTGATGGCCGTGGCGCTAATGGGTTTTCTGTATTGCTACTTTTGGGCGTACAGCTGCACTCGCCGGGAAATGCTGAAACCCACCCTTGGTATTATTGCTATAGCCAGCCTTATCACCCCCATTAACCCCGGCTCTATCGCGATGTTTTCCTATGCTGGCTTTTTTATCGGTTATGCCAATCCATCAAATCGTTACCTGGCGGCCATCGCTGCCCTGATCGCCTTGCTGGTTATCCTCGATTTAACCCTAACCATTCACTGGCCACATTTTTTGCATATTGGTGTGCCGATTGTACTTGGGGTCAGTTTTTTAGGTTGGATTGAGCAACAAACGATGCGCAAACGCTTGCAAGAGCAGCGAAGTGCCGATGAAATCAAGCAACTGGCCGCCATGGTGGAGCGTGAGCGTATTGGCCGTGATCTGCACGATATCTTAGGGCACACCCTGTCGAGCATTATTTTAAAAGCTGATTTGGCGGAAAAACTGCTGGCACGCCAGCAAGCAGAGGCAGCACAGCAGCAACTGACCGAACTTAGCGCTATCGCCCGTGATGCGTTAAGTCAGGTGCGACAAAGTGTCTCTGGTTTTAAACATCAGGGGTTAACTGCCGAAGTGGCGAAACTGCTGTCGCGCTTACGTGATGCCGGCTTTCAAGTCGAACTGAGCGGTGAGATCCCACAGCTGGATAGCCGCCGTGAAACCACAGTGATTCTGGCGCTGACCGAGCTCGTTACTAATGTTATGCGTCACAGCCAGGGCGATAGCTGTCAATTAGGTTTTATGCAAAACAATCATCGCTTACAGCTGCAACTAACCGACAACGGCAAAGCTGCGGCATTCAAAGAAGGCAACGGTTTAACCGGCCTACGGCAGCGCCTTGCTGCGATTGGCGCACAGTTAACGTTAGAACACGGCTCTGGCTTTAGGGCTATCATTGAGTTACCGCTACAGGAGCCGCTATGAATATTTTACTGGCTGAAGATCAGGCAATGGTACGTACTGCCTTAGCCACTTTACTGCGCTTAGAGGCCAATATACAGGTTACGGAAGCGGTGGATGGTCATGCAGCCTTACAACAGTTAAAGCAACACAGCTTTGATATGCTGCTCACCGATATTGAAATGCCGGGCGCCAGCGGTATTGAACTGGCGCAGTATGTACAACAGCAAAAGCTGGCGACCAAGGTAGTGATTATTACCACCTTCGGTCGCGCTGGTTATGTAAAACGGGCGATGGATGCCGGTGTCGGCGGCTTTTTATTAAAAGATGCGCCGGTCGAACAGCTGGTGCAGGCGATGCAACAGGTAATGGCAGGCAAAAAGGTCGTCGACAGTGAGCTGTTACTAAATTCACTAGGCGAGCAGGACCCGTTAACCGAGAAAGAGCGCCAGGCACTTCGGTTAGCGGCTGAGGGCAAAAACACCGGCGAAATTGCCAGTGCGCTCTACATTGCCGAAGGCACCGCCCGTAATTACTTGTCGGAAGCCATCAGCAAACTTAACGCGGCTAACCGCATTGATGCCGCGCGCATTGCGCGGCAAAAAGGTTGGCTGTAACTCGCCGTGATAGAACTCTGGAATAGCAAGCGGTGACGATGTAATCTGCCTGCTTGCTTTTGATCCGGTCAATTATCACAACGGAGCAATAATGTTTCAGGCAGTTATCTTTGATATGGACGGTGTGCTGATCGACTCTGAGCCACTCTGGCATCAGGCCGAACAGCAAATTCTCGGTGGGCTGGGTGTCGATTTTAGCCGGCCACCACTACTACAAAGTACCGGCCTTACCACGGCTGCGGTCATCGCGCACTGGTATCAGCATCAACCCTGGCTCTTACTTAGCCCGGAGCAGGTACATCAACAGATTATCGACTTTGTAGCCTCTGGCATCGCCAGCAGCGGCGAACCGAAAACAGGCTTACTGGCGCTGCTGGCTGAAAATGCACGGCGTCAGCTCAAGATGGCCGTTGCTACCAACTCGCCGAAGCTGCTGCTGGATACCACCTTACAGCGGCTACAAATCCGGCAGTATTTTCAGGCGCACTGCCATTTAGAGCTGGTCAGTCGCGGTAAGCCGGCGCCAGATATTTATCTGCTGGCGGCCAGCCAGCTTGGCGTCGCACCAGAACAGTGCCTGGTATTTGAAGATTCCTTTGCCGGCGTAACGGCTGCCAAAGCCGCGGGGATGACAGTGGTCGCAATACCCGCTGCACATGAATGGCAGCACAGCAAATTTGCCATTGCCGATTATAAAATTCGCTGTTTTACTGAATTTGACTGGCAGCAGCTTGGTTGAGAGTACTGCGGATTCGCTCCAGTACCAGCCGGCAACGGGCATTTAACGGCCACTCGGCGCGATAAATTGCCCATAGTGTATCGATTACCGGCTGGCCACATTGCAATACAGCAATCTTATCTTGGGCAGCAAACGCCTGCCGTGCATAACGGGGGACCACGGTAAAGCCTAAGCCCAGAGCCACCGGCTGCAGTAACAAGCTTACCTGATTGCTGTAGCCCTTGCAGGGCAGGGTTGTTACCCCCGGATTACCCGGAAAATGCCGGCTAAGCAAACGGGTCGCCATCGCTTTGCCATCGGGGTGGTTAATAAAGCCTAAGCGCTGTAAATCCTGCCATTCCCGCACTTGGTAACCCGCAGGGTATACCAGCTCCAGCGGCTCTTCGGCAATTTCTTCAGCATATAACCGGGGATCATCCGGTTTAAAGGTTAACACCCCCAAATGGTAGCTATTATCCAGTACCGCCTGTTGTACTTCAGCGCCCGGCGCAAAACGGTGCCGGATAATTAATCCGGGTTGGCTTAGTTGTAACGCCAGTAAATCGGCATATAACAATAAACCACTGCTGCCCGGTGTTACTAAGCCAACATCACCCTGCAAACTGTCGTTAGCTTGCAAGCGTTGCTGCAAACATTCATTTGCCACCGTTATCTCATCAGCATAACTAAGCAATAGCTGGCCGGTTGGCGTTAACGCCAAAGGCCTTAGGCTACGTAATACCACACAGCCATACTGATCTTCTAACTGCCGGATATGCTGGCTGACCGCCGCCTGGGTTAAGCCTAATTGTTCTGCCGCCCGGGTAAAGCTGCCGGTACGCGCGATGGCTTGTAAACTTTGCAGCCAGTTGAGATTTGTCATAATGATAATTTATGCATAACATAAGTTTATATGTATTCTTATTATACTCTCATTACTCTAAAATCGCCGCATACTTTTTAGCCGCAGGTAACCCTGCCTTATTTGCCGTTTTAACAGGAAATCGTATGAGCGCGTTGTTTAGCCCCTTTAATTTAAAAAGTGTCACCTTACGTAACCGCATCGCCATTCCGCCGATGTGCCAGTATAGCGCCGTAGATGGCTTTACTACCGATTGGCATTTGGCCCATTACACCTCACTGGCCCGCGGTGGCGCAGGCCTGGTGATTGTAGAGGCTACCGGTGTTGCACCGGAAGGACGTATTACCCCAGGCTGTACCGGGTTATGGCGAGATGAGCAGCAAGCGGGCATGGCGGCCATTGCAAAAGCCATTAAAGAGGCAGGCAGTGTACCGGGCATTCAGCTGGCGCATGCCGGCCGTAAAGCCAGTGCCAATAAGCCTTGGGAAGGTGATGATCATATTGCCGCTGACGATAGCCGAGGCTGGCAAACTATAGCGCCATCGGCCGTTGCTTTTGGCCATCATTTACCCAAAGTACCGCATGCTATGACTATCGACGATATCAAGCGGGTGCAAGCCGATTATGTGGCGGCAGCAAAACGGGCGCTGGCAGCCGGCTTTGAGTGGTTAGAGCTGCACTTTGCCCATGGCTATCTGGCGCAAAGCTTTTTCTCCAAACACAGCAACCAGCGTACTGACGAGTACGGCGGTGACTTTGCCGGCCGCAGTCGCTTTTTATTAGAAACGGTGGCAGCAGTGCGGGCGGTTTGGCCTGAGCATTTGCCACTGACGGCCCGCTTTGGTGTGATTGAGTTTGACGGCAACGACGAAGAAACGCTGCAAGAATCGATTGAGCTGACGCGGCAAATGAAAGCTCTGGGGCTGGATCTGCTAAATGTTAGCGTCGGCTTTACCATTGCCGAAACCAATATTCCTTGGGGGCCGGCATTCTTAGGCCCGATCGCCCAGCAAGTGAAGCAACAAGCCGCATTACCGGTAGCCTCATCCTGGGGTATCGACACACCGCAATTAGCGGAAAACGCCGTGGCCAGCGGTCAAATGGACTTGGTAATGATTGGCCGGGCGCATTTAGCTAATCCGCACTGGAGCTATGTTGCAGCGCAGCAGTTACAAATCGACAACCCGGCCTGGGTATTACCGGCACCTTATGCCCACTGGCTGGCGCGTTACCGGCCGAACAGCGACTAATTGTTAAGCCGACAAAGTGCCTGAACTCGCAGCCTGTTGCAAAACCTGCTGCGTATTCAGGCTCTACATGACGGACCGCTAATATCGAATTCTATGCCAAAAGTGGAGGGATCTGCCTCACTGAGCTAGGCTGAAGGCTAACCTAAATGGAGGTCGTCATGAAAAAGTCAGTTTTAATCCCCTTTTTTGTGGTTACAGGGTGGTACTCAGCAACAACTTTAGCGCAAAACATCGAGCTCGATTTAGAGCCGGGCCTGTGGCAACACAGCTTTAAAGTCAGCAGCCAAAGCGGCCGGTTAGAGCAGATGTTGCAGGAAGTGCAGCAGCAATTGGCGGCGTTGCCAGAAGCGCAGCGGCAGATGATGCTGGACATGCTCAAGGCGCAAGGGATGAGCTTTGATGGTATGAGCGGCAGTGTCGAAGTTTGTATGACCGCTGAAGATCTAAAACAGGGCAAGCTGCCGGAGCAGGAGGGCTGCAAGCAACAACTGACTCAGCAGGATAAAAACCGCTTTAGCTTTACCTTCCAGTGCAGCTCGGAGCCACCAAGCAGTGGCAGCGGTGAAATGCTGATTATCGATCGCAAAACTTATCAGGGTTCAGCCAGCTTTAGCAGTGACTTTGAGGGCCAACAGGAACAGATGCAAATGAGTCAGCAAGGGCGCTGGTTACGTAGCAACTGCTCCTAGCCATTCGCTTACACAGCCAGCACAGAGTCACGGCTAATCAGTGCTGGCTCAAATACCTGCTGTACCTCGTTGCCATCATATTGGTAAACTTCACGCAGTACCCAGCGGGCAGCCATCTGCCCCATGGCACTAATTGGATAATCGATAGTCGACAGCTTCGGGTAGGTGTAATAGGCAAAATTGACATTGTCATAGCCCATTACCGACAGCTGCTGCGGAATGTTAAGCCCCAGCTCACGCGCGGCAGTAATGGCGCCCGATGCCATTTCATCGTTGGCACAGACCAGCGCACTAAAGGTTTTACCCGTTTTCAGCAGGCTCTCTAAGCCCTTGCTGCCACCGGTTTCGCGGAAATCACCTTCAAAAAATAATGCCGGATCGGCAGTAAGCTGATATTCCGCCAGCGCGCGCTGATGGCCATGATAACGATCGCGGGCGTCGGTTTTCCACATCGGGCCGGCAATATAGGCAATTTTCCGGTGCCCTTGCTGCAGCAAGTGCCGGGTGGCCAGATAACCACCCAGCTCGTTATTAAGACTAATACAACGGTCAGCAATAGCCGGAATATGACGGTTAAGCAATACAAAGGGCGTCTCTTCCGCCGCCAGCGCCAGCAGATAGTCGTCTGATACCGCTTCGACATGCAGGATCAGCGCATCACAGTTACGGCTTTTCAAAAACTCAATGCCGTCTTGCTCGGTGGCCAGATCACTGTGACCTGCGGTAATGATCACATGTTTGCCAGCCGCACGAAATTCGGCTTCAATACCGGTTAGCATGGCACCATAGAAAGGACCGTGCAGTTCCGAGACCAGCACCCCGATACTGTTTGAGCGATTCGAAGCCAGCGACTGCGCGATACTATTTGGCCGGTAATCCAGCTGTGCCATCGCATCCAGCACCTTACGCCGGGTCGACTCCTTAACCGGCGTATTATTGTTCATCACCCTTGATACGGTGGCCAGTGACACTCCAGCCAACTTGGATACTTCGTAAATCGTCGCCATAGTGCGAACTTATCCTTTCCTCAATCAGACTCTCACTGCCGCTTAGCGCGCTGCCAGATCGGCCGATACCTGTGCTACCTGCTGCCGATGCAGCGGATAATAGCGCATAATCCAGGCGACCAATACGGAACCCAGCGCCGGTAGCAACGTAAAGCTCAATAAAATACCCTGTTGCGTTACCGCCGTTTGCTCTGCCGCCGGTTGATACTGATAAAACGCCAGTAACCAACCTGCCAAGGCCCCACCCACTGCCAGGCCCAGCTTAATAAAAAATACCACAGAGGAGTACACCAGGCCGGTGGTGCGCACACCGGTTAACCACTGGCCATAATCTACCACATCAGCCATTTTTGCCCACAGCATCGGGGTGGCCATTTGTAAGAAGAAACACCAGGCAATATGCAGCACAATCGCTAACTGCCATTGACTGCTGCCAACCCAAAAGCCAGCGGCACAAAGTAAGGCGGCCAGCAGCTGCAGGGCAATATAGGCTTTCACCTTATCTACCCGCGCCGCCACAAACTGGGCACAGGCACAGCCAGCGATATTACCCAGCATGCCGAGTGTCATAAAGGTGGTGACCAGATCTTCGCGCAGTAAAAAGTACTTCACATAGTAAATAACCAAAGTATTTTTCAGTACCATACCGGTTAATAACACCAGCGCAGCCAGACTCAACACCCGCCAAGCCTGATTTTGCCACAATGCCTTCAGCCCGGCTTTTAACGTCAGTTGCTGATCGGCAGGTGGCTTAACCCGTTCGCGCGTACCCTTAAAACAGAGTAAAAACAGCAGCACACCCAGCACGCTCATTGCCGCTATCGTCAGCTGATAACCCTTGGCCTGATCGCCCTGCCCAAAAAAACTCACCAGGGGCAGAGTGCAGGCGGTGACCAGCAAGCCACCCAGCATACCAAACACAAAGCGGTAGGATTGCACCGACACCCGCTCATCCGGATCGACGGTCAGTACGCCGCCCAATGCCGAATAGGGAATATTGATAGCGGTATAGGCCAGCATCAGTAGGGTATAGGTAATAAAGGCATACCAGATTTTGCCGCTGGGCGATAAATCCGGCGTAGTAAAGGCCAATACGCTAATAAAAGCAAAGGGTAGCGCCAGATACAACAGATAAGGCCGGTATTGGCCAAAGCGGCTGTGGGTTTTATCTGCCAGCGCCCCCATCAGCGGATCGGTGATGGCATCGATAATCCGCACCACTAAAAACATGGTGCCGACCACAGCCGGCGAAATGCCGAAAATATCGGTATAAAAAAAAGTTAAAAACAACATCACCGTCTGAAAGATGATGTTGCTAGCTGTATCGCCAAGGCCATAAGCGATTTTTTCTTTTTTGGTCAGCATAATTCTACCCTGTTGCAGTGCGCTGCTTATTATTATTTTCTGCTTTGCCAAAGTTGCTGCAATGCCCGGCCGCTGGCTTTAACAATGCGCTGCTGACTGGCGTAATCAACATAGACTATACCAAAACGCTTGGCATAACCTTCGGCCCATTCAAAATTATCCAGCAAACTCCATGCAAAGTAGCCGCGCACGTTCACGCCGGCAGCAATGGCCTGCTCGGTTGCCACTAAGTGGCTTTGATAATACGCCAGTCGGTCAGTATCCTGTACTTCACCCTCTACCAATTGATCGACCATGGCCGCGCCATTCTCGGTAATGTAGACCGGCGGTAGCGGATAACGCTGATGTAGCTGCAACAGAATTTCCGTTAACCCTTGCGGGTAAATTTCCCAACCCATGTCGGTCAGTGGCGGTTGTGTCGGTTTAACATCATGAAACCAGCCATCTTTACCGGCAGTAAACACGGTACGGGTATAGTAATTAATGCCGAGAAAATCCAGCGGCTGGGCAATAATCTGCAGATCGCCCTCAGCGATCTGCGGCAATTCAGCTGGCGCCAGGTAGGCACTCAAATCCGGATAGCTACCTTCCAGTAAAGGTTGCAGATACCACTGATTATGATACTGATCGGCCAACCAGGCGGCCTGTTGATCGGCTTTGACTTCGGTCGCAGCAAAGCAAGGGCTGAAATTCAGTACTATGCCATTTAATGCCTTTGGACAGTTACGGCGCAACACCTGCAGCGCCAGACCGTGCGCCAGCAATAGGTGATGCGCCGCCTGCCGGCCATGCTGGCGGTTTTGTTCACCCGGCGCATGAATACCGGCCTCATAACCCAGATAGGCGCTGCAGAATGGCTCATTTAAGGTGGCATAAGAGTAAACTTTATCACCAAAGGCCTGACTGACCACCTCGGCATATTCGGCAAAACGATAGGCAGTGTCCCGATTTAGCCAGCCGCCCTTGTCTTGCAGATATTGCGGCAAATCCCAATGGTATAAGGTCACAAAAGCTTTAATTTGCCGTGCTTCCAACTCAGCAAGTAAATCCAGATAAAACTGCAGGCCGGCCTGGTTAACACTGCCATCAGCGCGGATCACCCGGCCCCAAGCCACAGAAAAGCGATAGGCATCCACCCCTAAACCGCTAATCAATTCAATATCATCACGCCAGCGGTTCAGATGATCGCAGGCTACCAGCCCATCAGAGCCGTCACGAATCCGGCCAGGCTCGGCGCAAAAGGTATCCCAGATACAGGGCTCGCGACTCTCGGCGGCACCTTCGATCTGAAAGGCGGCGGTGGCGACACCAAAGATAAAATCTGAGCGTAACAGCGGTGAATTTTCGGCTAATACAATCTTCTGCATAGAGGCTTCTTCTGTCTAGTTTTTGCACATGCTTTTTGCACAATAGCACCAAAAAATATTGCGCTCAGCGGCAGGTGTGCTATAAATGAAAGCGCTTACATTAATACTAGACGCCGCTTTGCCGAACGTCAATTAAAACAGAAACGACAAGGGAACCCTTATGGCTGCCACACCCATTATTACGCCAGACGCTGCTGCGCAGCCAGGCGCGCCAACCAGCTACCGCTTTGCGTTAACGGCATTAACCTCATTATTTTTTATGTGGGGTTTTATTACCTGCTTAAATGACATTTTGATCCCCTATTTAAAACTGCTGTTCGATCTGAACTACACCCAGGCGATGCTGATCCAGTTTTGCTTTTTTAGCGCTTATTTTGTGGTCTCGATCCCGGCTGGTATGTTGGTCAGCCGCATTGGCTATAAATCGGGGATCGTCACCGGTTTGTTAATCGCCGGCGCCGGTTGTTTGTTGTTTTTACCGGCAGCTGAAATGCATGTCTATGCCATGTTCCTGTTTGCACTCTTTGTACTGGCCTCGGGTATTACTATTTTGCAGGTGGCGGCGAATCCTTATGTCAGCGTAATGGGCAAACCAGAAACCGCCTCCAGCCGCTTAACGATGACTCAGGCGTTTAACTCTTTGGGTACCACAGTCGCGCCCTTCTTCGGTGCCTGGCTAATCTTCGGCGGTATGAATGCGCCTGAGCCGGTGCCGGGTGCCGTTACCGAATCAACGGTGCAAGTGCCTTATTTAATCCTGGCCGCCAGCCTGATACTGCTAGCCATTATTTTCGCCTGGTTAAAACTGCCAGCTATGGGTAAAAAAGATCCGGCAGCAGCCCTGCCACTGGGCGGTAAAGCCTGGCAGCAACGGCATTTAGTGCTGGGCGCTATTGGTATCTTTGTTTATGTTGGTGCCGAAGTCGGTATCGGCAGCTTTTTGGCCATTTATCTGTCACAACCGGAAATCGGCGGTATGACCACAGCAGCCGCCTCGCACTATATTTCCTGGTACTTTGGCGGTGCTATGGTTGGGCGTTTTATTGGCGCTGCGGTAATGCAAAAGCTGAATCCGGGCAAGGTTCTGGCTTTTAATGCAGTAATGGCCGTGCTCTTGCTGGCCTTAACAATTTTATCCTCTGGCAAGCTGGCAATGTGGTCCTTACTGCTGGTCGGCCTGTGTAATTCAATTATGTTTCCAACCATTTTCAGCCTGGCGCTGCAAGGTCTGAAACAATATACCAGCCAGGGATCGGGCATTCTGTGCCTGGCGATTGTTGGCGGCGCCATTTTACCTGTGCTGCAGGGGATGCTGGCTGACCAGATCGGGGTGCAACTAGCTTTTGTATTACCGCTGGTATGTTACCTGTATATTGCTTTCTATGGTCTGAAAGGCTGTATCCCGCAAACTCCGGTTACAACGAAGGAATAACGGATGAAGATAAAGAAAACCACTATGGCCATGTTGATGCTTTCTGCCAGTGGCAGCCTGCTACTGACCGCCTGCAGCGAGGCTCCGACACCGGTGGCCCGCGAGAATGCCACACCGCCGGTCTGGCCAGCCTTAACACTGCCGGTACCACAAGACCAGGCAATGGAGCAAGCGATCAGCGAGTTAATGAACAAAATGACGCTGGAGCAAAAAATTGCCCAGATGATTCAGCCGGAAATCCGTGATATCACCGTTGAGGATATGCGTAAATACGGCTTTGGCTCCTACTTAAATGGCGGCGGCGCCTTCCCGAATGACAATAAGTACGCCACCCCAGCCGACTGGATCGCCCTGGCCGAAGCCATGTATCAGGCGTCAATGGATGCCAGTATCGATGGCGTCGCTATTCCAACCATGTGGGGTACCGATGCCGTACACGGCCACAATAACGTGATCGGCGCGACCATTTTTCCACACAATATCGGTTTAGGTGCCGCGAACAATCCGGCGCTGATTGAACAAATCGCTGAAGCCACAGCTCGCGAAGTGATGGCGACCGGTATCGACTGGGTGTTTGCGCCGACAGTGGCCGTAGTGCGCGATGACCGCTGGGGCCGCACCTACGAAAGTTACTCCGAGAATCCGGATATCGTGCGCGATTACGCCGCAGCTATCGTGCGGGGTTTACAAGGTGCCGCCGATCAGGATTTCCTCAGCGAACGGCGGGTGATCAGTACGGTGAAACACTTTGTCGGCGATGGCGGTACTACCGGCGGTGTCGATCAGGGTAATACCGAGGTCAGCGAAGAAGAACTGTTCCGCATCCATGCCCAGGGCTATGTCGGCGGTTTAGAAGCTGGCGCGCAGACAGTGATGGCGTCTTTTAATAGCTGGAATGGCAGTAAAATTCATGGCGATCGCTACCTGCTGACCGAGGTACTCAAAGATCGGATGGGTTTTGATGGTTTTATCGTTGGCGACTGGAATGGTCATGGCCAGATCCCGGGTTGTACTAATGATAACTGCGCCCAGGCAGCAAATGCCGGCCTGGATGTGTATATGGTGCCGACCGCCGCCTGGAAGCCGCTTTATTACAATCTGATTGAGCAGGTAAAAACCGGCGCGATCCCAGAAGCGCGGATTGATGATGCCGTACGGCGTATTCTGCGCGTGAAAAAACGTGCTGGCTTATTTGATAAGCCAAGCCCGGCACAGCGCCCACTGGCCGGCCGTACCGAGTTAATCGGTGCGCCAGAACACCGCGCCGTGGCCCGCGATGCCGTGCGCCAGTCGCTGGTACTGTTAAAGAATAACGAGCAGTTACTGCCGCTGAAACCGCAGCAACGTATTCTGGTCACCGGCCCTGGCGCCGATAATATCGGCCAGCAATCCGGCGGCTGGACCATCAGCTGGCAGGGTACCGGTAATACCAATGAAGATTTCCCGGGCGGCACCTCGATCTATGGCGGTATTGCCCGCCAGGTCACGGCCGCCGGTGGGCAGGTTGAATTATCAAGTGATGGTAGCTTTACGGAAAAACCGGACGTGGCCATCGTCGTCTTTGGTGAAGAACCCTATGCCGAGGGTAATGGTGATCTGGATAATCTGGAGTACCAGCGTGGTAATAAAACCGATCTGGCACTGCTGCAACAGTTAAAAGCGCAGGGCATTCCAGTGGTGTCACTCTTTATCAGTGGCCGGCCGATGTGGGTCAATCCGGAGCTCAATGCCTCAGATGCCTTTGTTGCAGTCTGGCTGCCGGGTAGTGAAGGCGAGGGCGTAGCTGATGTGATCCTGCGCAATGCTGCCGGAGAGGTGCAATATGATTTCCACGGCAAGTTATCCTTCTCCTGGCCAGCAACACCACAGCAAAGTACTGTCAATATTGGTGATGCTGACTATCAGCCGCTGCTGCCCTACGGTTTTGGCCTGCGCTATGGCGATGCCAGCACCCTGAGTAACACGCTGTCAGAAGATAGCGGTGATGCTGCCGCCAATAGCGAGATGGTGATCTTTGAACGCGCACCACGCTCCCCCTGGCAGTTACAGCTACTGAGTGGCACCGAGCGTATTGGCGTAACCAGTAGTGTGCAGGAGTTTGGTGCTATTCGTAGCCGTACCTTTGATAATCAGGTACAGGAAGATGCCCGCCGCTTTGAATTTAGCGGTAAGGCGAATGCCGGCCTGAACTTCGGTAGCCCTTTCCCACGGGATTTGCGCGCCTTTGCCAGCGCCGACAGTGTACTGACACTGCAGCTAATGCGCCGCGGCGCCGTGCCGGAGCAAGTCGCGCTCAGTATGAGCTGTGGCGAAGCCTGCCGTGGTAGTCAGAATATTGCGCCAGCACTGGCCGCAATGCCAGAAGGCGAATGGCAAACGCTGCAAATCAGCATCAGTTGTTTACAACAGCAAGGGCTGAATTTGGCACAGGTATTTAATGTGCTGACGATAGAAAGCGCCGGCGAGCTAAACCTGAGCCTGGCCGATGCGCGGATCCAGCGTGTTAGCGATAATACTGCGCAGGCTTGTCAGTAAGATCTAAACATCCAGCAACAAAGGCGCCGTTATGGCGCCTTTTTATTGAGGCCAGGTTGCTGGGTGAGCAGTCAGGTTCGGCTTAATTCGTTGTCGATACCTGGCTAAGGTTAACGACAAACAGGAACTTCCTTGTCAACCTAACTTACGGCGCCGCTGCGCCAACCCCAACTAATCGTTCTTATTTCAGCCCCGGATAATCCTCACTGTGCCCGCTTCTCTGCCTGAACATCGCCTACGACATTTCAAGCCAGTTCAGACCCATAACCTGACTAGACACCTTACTTAACAAGCGGCTTAATTGAGATTCAGCACGCCCTGGGATTCACTGAATTATTACAGATGATTGGCTCACAGATACCAACTCTTTGGCGGAGAGTCGTCCAGCCCGGACGTAAAGGCATTGAACAGGCGAACAAGGCAATACGAATCCAGAGCAAAACTGGCAGTTTAAAGTCAAAAAAATGCCCGCTAAGCGGGCATTACAGATT